>OZ253567.1:0-2167386 GCA_965262905.1 Candidatus Nitrosopumilus sp. | reverse complement strand
AGATATTGCCTGCTTGATCAGTTGTAGTTGCAGTAAAGGTGTTGGCACCTTGTATCAAAGTTACATCAACAGACCAAATGCCATCAGAATCAATGGTGACAGTGGATGTCAAGACATTGTCATTTTGGGTCAGTGTTACAGTGGAACCTTCAACTGTGGTTCCGGTAATTGTTATGGTGTTTTCATTTGTCAGAGTTGTTTGTAAAGTGATTACTGGTGCGACAGGTGCTGTATTATCCAGAGTTACAGTAACAGAATTAGAAACATCAGAGATATTGCCTGCTTGATCAGTTGCAGTTGCAGTAAAGGTGTTGGCACCTTGTATCAAAGTTACATCAACGGACCAAATGCCATCAGAATCAATGGTGACAGTGGATGTCAAGACATTGTCATTTTGGGTCAGTGTTACAGTGGAACCTTCAACTGTGGTTCCGGTAATTGTTATGGTATTTTCATTTGTCAGAGTTGTAGGTGGAGTGATTACTGGTGCATCAGGTGCTGTATTATCCAGAGTTACAGTAACAGAATTAGAAACATCAGAGATATTGCCTGCTTGATCAGTTGCAGTTGCAGTAAAGGTGTTGTCACCTTGTATCAAAGTTACATCAACGGACCAAATGCCATCAGAATCAATGGTGACAGTGGATGTCAAGACATTGTCATTTTGGGTCAGTGTTACAGTGGAACCTTCAACTGTGGTTCCGGTAATTGTTATGGTGTTTTCATTTGTCAGAGTTGTTTGTAAAGTGATTACTGGTGCGACAGGTGCTGTGGTGTCAACTACGTTTACAGTTCGAGTTGCTGTTGCTTGGTTTGTGCCATCAGTTGCAGTGTATGTAATGATGTATGTTCCTACGACATTTCTATATGCAGATGAATCAACGGATACCACAGAGCCGTCATCAGTTGTTGCTCCGAGTTCTGTGTAATCTGCACCCGACTCAATAGTTTGTGGGTTGGCTCCAGTCAATGTGATGATTGGTGCTGTATTATCCAGGGTTACAGTAACAGAATTAGAAACATCAGAGATATTGCCTGCTTGATCAGTTGCAGTTGCAGTAAAGGTGTTGTCACCTTGTATCAAAGTTACATCAACTGACCAAATGCCATCAGAACTGGTAATGATAGTAGGTGTCAAGACATTGTCATTTTGGGTCAGTGTTACAGTGGAACCTTCAACTGTGGTTCCGGTAATTGTTATGGTGTTTTCATTTGTCAGAGTTGTTTGTAAAGTGATTACTGGTGCGACAGGTGCTGTATTATCCAGGGTTACAGTAACAGAATTAGAAACATCAGAGATATTGCCTGCTTGATCAGTTGTAGTTGCAGTAAAGGTGTTGGCACCTTGTATCAAAGTTACATCAACGGACCAAGTGCCATCAGAACTGGTAATGATAGTAGGTGTCAAAGCAATATTATTTTGGGTCAGTGTTACAGTGGAACCTTCAACTGTGGTTCCGGTAATTGTTATGGTGTTTTCATTTGTCAGAGTTGTTTGTAAAGTGATTACTGGTGCATCAGGTGCTGTATTATCCAGAGTTACAGTAACAGAATTAGAAACATCAGAGATATTGCCTGCTTGATCAGTTGCAGTTGCAGTAAAGGTGTTGGCACCTTGTATCAAAGTTACATCAACGGACCAAATGCCATCAGAACTGGTAATGATAGTAGGTGTCAAGACATTGTCATTTTGGGTCAGTGTTACAGTGGAACCTTCAACTGTGGTTCCGGTAATTGTTATGGTATTTTCATTTGTCAGAGTTGTTTGTAAAGTGATTACTGGTGCGACAGGTGCTGTATTATCCAGAGTTACAGTAACAGAATTAGAAACATCAGAGATATTGCCTGCTTGATCAGTTGCAGTTGCAGTAAAGGTGTTGGCACCTTGTATCAAAGTTACATCAACGGACCAAATGCCATCAGAATCAATGGTGACAGTGGATGTCAAGACATTGTCATTTTGGGTCAGTGTTACAGTGGAACCTTCAACTGTGGTTCCGGTAATTGTTATGGTATTTTCATTTGTCAGAGTTGTTTGTAAAGTGATTACTGGTGCGACAGGTGCTGTATTATCCAGAGTTACAGTAACAGAATTAGAAACATCAGAGATATTGCCTGCTTGATCAGTTGCAGTTGCAGTAAAGGTGTTGTCCCCTTGTATCAAAGTTACATCAACGGACCAAATGCCATCAGAATCAATGGTGACAGTGGATGTCAAGACATTGTCATTTTGGGTCAGTGTTACAGTGGAACCTTCAACTGTGGTTCCGGTAATTGTTATGGTATTTTCATTTGTCAGAGTTGTTTGTAAAGTGATTACTGGTGCGACAGGTGCTGTATTATCCAGAGTTACAGTAACAGAATTAGAAACATCAGAGATATTGCCTGCTTGATCAGTTGCAGTTGCAGTAAAGGTGTTGTCCCCTTGTATCAAAGTTACATCAACGGACCAAATGCCATCAGAATCAATGGTGACAGTGGATGTCAAGACATTGTCATTTTGGGTCAGTGTTACAGTGGAACCTTCAACTGTGGTTCCGGTAATTGTTATGGTGTTTTCATTTGTCAGAGTTGTTTGTAAAGTGATTACTGGTGCATCAGGTGCTGTGGTGTCAACTACGTTTACAGTTCGAGTTGCTGTTGCTTGGTTTGTGCCATCAGTTGCAGTGTATGTAATGATGTATGTTCCTACGACATTTCTATATGCAGATGAATCAATGGATACCACAGAGCCGTCATCAGTTGTTGCTCCGAGTTCTGTGTAATCTGCACCCGACTCAATAGTTTGTGGATTGGCTCCAGTCAATGTGATGATTGGTGCTGTATTATCCAGAGTTACAGTAACAGAATTAGAAACATCAGAGATATTGCCTGCTTGATCAGTTGCAGTTGCAGTAAAGGTGTTGTCACCTTGTATCAAAGTTACATCAACGGACCAAATGCCATCAGAATCAATGGTGACAGTGGATGTCAAGACATTGTCATTTTGGGTCAGTGTTACAGTGGAACCTTCAACTGTGGTTCCGGTAATTGTTATGGTATTTTCATTTGTCAGAGTTGTTTGTAAAGTGATTACTGGTGCATCAGGTGCTGTATTATCCAGAGTTACAGTAACAGAATTAGAAACATCAGAGATATTGCCTGCTTGATCAGTTGCAGTTGCAGTAAAGGTGTTGTCACCTTGTATCAAAGTTACATCAACGGACCAAATGCCATCAGAATCAATGGTGACAGTGGATGTCAAGACATTGTCATTTTGGGTCAGTATTACAGTGGAACCTTCAACTGTGGTTCCGGTAATTGTTATGGTATTTTCATTTGTCAGAGTTGTTTGTAAAGTGATTACTGGTGCGACAGGTGCTGTGGTGTCAACTACGTTTACAGTTCGAGTTGCTGTTGCTTGGTTTGTGCCATCAGTTGCAGTGTATGTAATGATGTATGTTCCTACGACATTTCTATATGCAGATGAATCAACGGATACCACAGAGCCGTCATCAGTTGTTGCTCCGAGTTCTGTGTAATCTGCACCCGACTCAATAGTTTGTGGATTGGCTCCAGTCAATGTGATGATTGGTGCTGTGGTGTCAACTACGTTTACAGTTCGAGTTGCTGTTGCTTGGTTTGTGCCATCAGTTGCAGTGTATGTAATGATGTATGTTCCTACGACATTTCTATATGCAGATGAATCAACGGATACCACAGAGCCGTCATCAGTTGTTGCTCCGAGTTCTGTGTAATCTGCACCCGACTCAATAGTTTGTGGGTTGGCTCCAGTCAATGTGATGATTGGTGCTGTATTATCCAGAGTTACAGTAACAGAATTAGAAACATCAGAGATATTGCCTGCTTGATCAGTTGCAGTTGCAGTAAAGGTGTTGTCACCTTGTATCAAAGTTACATCAACGGACCAAATGCCATCAGAATCAATGGTGACAGTGGATGTCAAGACATTGTCATTTTGGGTCAGTGTTACAGTGGAACCTTCAACTGTGGTTCCGGTAATTGTTATGGTATTTTCATTTGTCAGAGTTGTTTGTAAAGTGATTACTGGTGCATCAGGTGCTGTATTATCCAGAGTTACAGTAACAGAATTAGAAACATCAGAGATATTGCCTGCTTGATCAGTTGCAGTTGCAGTAAAGGTGTTGGCACCTTGTATCAAAGTTACATCAACGGACCAAATGCCATCAGAATCAATGGTGACAGTGGATGTCAAGACATTGTCATTTTGGGTCAGTGTTACAGTGGAACCTTCAACTGTGGTTCCGGTAATTGTTATGGTGTTTTCATTTGTCAGAGTTGTTTGTAAAGTGATTACTGGTGCGACAGGTGCTGTGGTGTCAACTACGTTTACAGTTCGAGTTGCTGTTGCTTGGTTTGTGCCATCAGTTGCAGTGTATGTAATGATGTATGTTCCTACGACATTTCCATATGCAGATGAATCAACGGATACCACAGAGCCGTCATCAGTTGTTGCTCCGAGTTCTGTGTAATCTGCACCCGACTCAATAGTTTGTGGATTGGCTCCAGTCAATGTGATGATTGGTGCTGTATTATCCAGGGTTACAGTAACAGAATTAGAAACATCAGAGATATTGCCTGCTTGATCAGTTGTAGTTGCAGTAAAGGTGTTGGCACCTTGTATCAAAGTTACATCAACGGACCAAGTGCCATCAGAACTGGTAATGATAGTAGGTGTCAAAGCAATATTATTTTGGGTCAGTGTTACAGTGGAACCTTCAACTGTAGTTCCGGTAATTGTTATGGTGTTTTCATTTGTCAGAGTTGTAGGTGGAGTGATTACTGGTGCGACAGGTGCTGTATTATCCAGGGTTACAGTAACAGAATTAGAAACATCAGAGATATTGCCTGCTTGATCAGTTGCAGTTGCAGTAAAGGTGTTGGCACCTTGTATCAAAGTTACATCAACGGACCAAATGCCATCAGAATCAATGGTGACAGTGGATGTCAAGACATTGTCATTTTGGGTCAGTGTTACAGTGGAACCTTCAACTGTGGTTCCGGTAATTGTTATGGTGTTTTCATTTGTCAGAGTTGTTTGTAAAGTGATTACTGGTGCATCAGGTGCTGTATTATCCAGAGTTACAGTAACAGAATTAGAAACATCAGAGATATTGCCTGCTTGATCAGTTGCAGTTGCAGTAAAGGTGTTGTCACCTTGTATCAAAGTTACATCAACGGACCAAATGCCATCAGAACTGGTAATGATAGTAGGTGTCAAAGCAATATTATTTTGGATCAGTGTTACAGTGGAACCTTCAACTGTGGTTCCGGTAATTGTTATGGTATTTTCATTTGTCAGAGTTGTTTGTAAAGTGATTACTGGTGCGACAGGTGCTGTGGTGTCAACTACGTTTACAGTTCGAGTTGCTGTTGCTTGGTTTGTGCCATCAGTTGCAGTGTATGTAATGATGTATGTTCCTACGACATTTCTATATGCAGATGAATCAACGGATACCACAGAGCCGTCATCAGTTGTTGCTCCGAGTTCTGTGTAATCTGCACCCGACTCAATAGTTTGTGGGTTGGCTCCAGTCAATGTGATGATTGGTGCTGTATTATCCAGGGTTACAGTAACAGAATTAGAAACATCAGAGATATTGTCTGCTTGATCAGTTGTAGTTGCAGTAAAGGTGTTGGCACCTTGTATCAAAGTTACATCAACGGACCAAGTGCCATCAGAACTGGTAATGATAGTAGGTGTCAAAGCAATATTATTTTGGGTCAGTGTTACAGTGGAACCTTCAACTGTAGTTCCGGTAATTGTTATGGTGTTTTCATTTGTCAGAGTTGTAGGTGGAGTGATTACTGGTGCGACAGGTGCTGTATTATCCAGGGTTACAGTAACAGAATTAGAAACATCAGAGATATTGCCTGCTTGATCAGTTGCAGTTGCAGTAAAGGTGTTGGCACCTTGTATCAAAGTTACATCAACGGACCAAATGCCATCAGAATCAATGGTGACAGTGGATGTCAAGACATTGTCATTTTGGGTCAGTGTTACAGTGGAACCTTCAACTGTGGTTCCGGTAATTGTTATGGTGTTTTCATTTGTCAGAGTTGTTTGTAAAGTGATTACTGGTGCATCAGGTGCTGTATTATCCAGGGTTACAGTAACAGAATTAGAAACATCAGAGATATTGCCTGCTTGATCAGTTGCAGTTGCAGTAAAGGTGTTGGCACCTTGTATCAAAGTTACATCAACGGACCAAATGCCATCAGAACTGGTAATGATAGTAGGTGTCAAGACATTGTCATTTTGGGTCAGTGTTACAGTGGAACCTTCAACTGTGGTTCCGGTAATTGTTATGGTATTTTCATTTGTCAGAGTTGTAGGTGAAGTGATTACTGGTGCATCAGGTGCTGTATTATCCAGGGTTACAGTAACAGAATTAGAAACATCAGAGATATTGCCTGCTTGATCAGTTGCAGTTGCAGTAAAGGTGTTGTCACCTTGTATCAAAGTTACATCAACGGACCAAATGCCATCAGAATCAATGGTGACAGTGGATGTCAAGACATTGTCATTTTGGGTCAGTGTTACAGTGGAACCTTCAACTGTGGTTCCGGTAATTGTTATGGTGTTTTCATTTGTCAGAGTTGTAGGTGAAGTGATTACTGGTGCATCAGGTGCTGTATTATCCAGGGTTACAGTAACAGAATTAGAAACATCAGAGATATTGCCTGCTTGATCAGTTGCAGTTGCAGTAAAGGTGTTGGCACCTTGTATCAAAGTTACATCAACGGACCAAATGCCATCAGAACTGGTAATGATAGTAGGTGTCAAGACATTGTCATTTTGGGTCAGTGTTACAGTGGAACCTTCAACCGTGGTTCCGGTAATTGTTATGGTGTTTTCATTTGTCAGAGTTGTAGGTGAAGTGATTACTGGTGCATCAGGTGCTGTATTATCCAGAGTTACAGTAACAGAATTAGAAACATCAGAGATATTGCCTGCTTGATCAGTTGCAGTTGCAGTAAAGGTGTTGTCACCTTGTATCAAAGTTACATCAACGGACCAAATGCCATCAGAATCAATGGTGACAGTGGATGTCAAGACATTGTCATTTTGGGTCAGTGTTACAGTGGAACCTTCAACTGTGGTTCCGGTAATTGTTATGGTGTTTTCATTTGTCAGAGTTGTAGGTGAAGTGATTACTGGTGCGACAGGTGCTGTGGTGTCAACTACGTTTACAGTTCGAGTTGCTGTTGCTTGGTTTGTGCCATCAGTTGCAGTGTATGTAATGATGTATGTTCCTACGACATTTCTATATGCAGATGAATCAACGGATACCACAGAGCCGTCATCAGTTGTTGCTCCGAGTTCTGTGTAATCTGCACCCGACTCAATAGTTTGTGGATTGGCTCCAGTCAATGTGATGATTGGTGCTGTGGTGTCAACTACGTTTACAGTTCGAGTTGCTGTTGCTTGGTTTGTGCCATCAGTTGCAGTGTATGTAATGATGTATGTTCCTACGACATTTCTATATGCAGATGAATCAATGGATACATCAGAGCCGTCATCAGTTGTTGCTCCGAGTTCTGTGTAATCTACACCCAACTCAATAGTTTGTGGGTTGGCTCCAGTCAATGTGATAGTAATTAATGCAGAAAGTTTTAGTTCCATTATTTGAATACTGTCATCATCTACGGATGCAACTAGTGCGTATGTTTTGGTTCCAATAGTTACTGTGGTGATGGCAAATGCACCAAGAAGTTCATCAAATCCCCCTATGTTATCAGTTATGGAAGCAGTGGCAGTAGGTGTTGCAGGATTTGTAATGTCAATAATTTGTACACCGTCATCCTCAAGAGATGCAACTAGTGCGTATGTTTTGGTTCCAATAGTTACTGTGGTGATGGCAGATGCACCATTAAGTTCATCAAATTCTCCCACACCATCAGTTATGGAAGCAGTGGCAGTAGGTGTTGCAGGATTTGTAATGTCAATAATTTGTACACCGTCATCTACAAAAGATGCAACTAGTGCGTATGTTTTGGTTCCAATAGTTACTGTGGTGATGTCATTTGCACCCTCAAGGTTATCAAATCCATCTACACCATCAGTTATGAAAGCAGTGGCAGTAGGTGTTGCAGGATTTGTAATGTCAATAATTTGTACACCGTCTTCATGAAAGGATGCAATCAAGGCGTATGTTTTGGTTCCAATAGTTACTGTGGTGATGTCAATTGCACCAAGAAGTTTATCAAATTCTCCCACACCATCAGTTATGGAAGCAGTGGCAGTAGGTGTTGCAGGATTTGTAATGTCAATAATTTGTACACCGTCATCTACAAAAGATGCAACTAGTGCGTATGTTTTGGTTCCAATAGTTACTGTGGTGATGGCAGATGCACCCTTAAGTTCATCAAATCCTCCCACATCATTAGTTATGGAAGCAGTGGCAGTAGGTGTTGCAGGATTTGTAATGTCAATAATTTGTACACCGTCATCATCAAAAGATGCAACTAGTGCGTATGTTTTGGTTCCAATAGTTACTGTGGTGATGGCAGATGCACCAAGAAGTTCATCAAATCCCCCTATGTTATCAGTTATGGAAGCAGTGGCAGTAGGTGTTGCAGGATTTGTAATGTCAATAATTTGTACACCGTCATCATCTATGGATGCAACTAGTGCGTATGTTTTGGTTCCAATAGTTACTGTGGTGATGGCAGATGCACCATCAAGTTCATCAAATCCATCTACACCATCAGTTATGAAAGCAGTGGCAGTAGGTGTTGCAGGATTTGTAATGTCAATAATTTGTACACCGTCATCATCAAAAGATGCAACTAGTGCGTATGTTTTGGTTCCAATAGTTACTGTGGTGATGGCAGATGCACCAAGAAGTTCATCAAATCCCCCTATGTTATCAGTTATGGAAGCAGTGGCAGTAGGTGTTGCAGGATTTGTAATGTCAATAATTTGTACACCGTCATCATCTATGGATGCAACTAGTGCGTATGTTTTGGTTCCAATAGTTACTGTGGTGATGGCAGATGCACCATCAAGTTCATCAAATCCATCTACACCATCAGTTATGAAAGCAGTGGCAGTAGGTGTTGCAGGATTTGTAATGTCAATAATTTGTACACCGTCATCCTCAAGAGATGCAACTAGTGCGTATGTTTTGGTTCCAATAGTTACTGTGGTGATGGCAGATGCACCATCAAGTTCATCAAATTCTCCCACACCATCAGTTATGGAAGCAGTGGCAGTAGGTGTTGCAGGATTTGTAATGTCAATAATTTGTACACCGTCATCTACAAAAGATGCAACTAGTGCGTATGTTTTGGTTCCAATAGTTACTGTGGTGATGGCAGATGCACCATTAAGTTCATCAAATCCTCCCACATCATCAGTTATGGAAGCAGTGGCAGTAGGTGTTGCAGGATTTGTAATGTCAATAATTTGTACACCGTCATCATCAAAAGATGCAACTAGTGCGTATGTTTTGGTTCCAATAGTTACTGTGGTGATGGCAGATGCACCCTCAAGTTCATCAAATCCTCCCACATCATCAGTTATGGAAGCAGTGGCAGTAGGTGTTGCAGGATTTGTAATGTCAATAATTTGTACACCGTCATCCTCAAGAGATGCAACTAGTGCGTATGTTTTGGTTCCAATAGTTACTGTGGTGATGGCAGATACACCATCAAGTTCATCAAATCCATCTACACCATCAGTTATGGAAGCAGTGATAGTAGGTGTTGCAGGATTTGTAATGTCAATAATTTGTACACCGTCATCATCTACGGATGCAATCAAGGCGTATGTTTTGGTTCCAATAGTTACTGTGGTGATGTCAATTGCACCATCAAGTTCATCAAATCCTCCCACAACATCAGTTATGATAGTAGTTGGTATAGGGTTTAAGATGATTTCAGTCCCAAATGAATCAGGTATGATCCAAACAGTACACAAAAAAATAACAATTGCAGTAGAAATTTTTATATGTTGTATTCTAAGATCGACTTGTCGTTTATGTTGTACCAATATTTTTCATTTCCCACTTTTTTGATCGAAATATCCATACAAAATATTGGTTTTTTTGTACTTGTCGTAATTTACATTTAAAATATAATTTAATCTTATATTTTTTAAATTATAAAATTGTATTTCAAAGATATATTTTAAAAGTTTTATTTCAAATAATTTTAGAATAATCAGGGTACATCATTTCCTCTTGGTAGAAGGAATGAGAAGGAATGAGAAGGAATGAGAAGGAATGAGTCGTCACATTATGGGGGGTTTATTCGTAGGGTATTTCAACGTATATTTTATGGATATTCGGTCGATTATCCTGAAATTAGTTCACCTCACCATTTCTAGACTAAAATCACGATACGTATGGAACAGAGGCCAAGAATCATAGAATTATGCAGAAATTAGATCCAGTCAAAGTATCATGAATAATCAGAGCAAAAGGAAGATGGGATGAAAAATGTAGATGTTGCCTCATCCATGAAGATATCAACATGTTGGGTGCAGAAATTGTACTTACAATATCGCAGTACTTGGTTCAGATATTGCTCCAAAAAATACCTTGAATTAGAAGATCAAGTAAAGTTACGTCCAGTTACAACAATTGAGCCTGTACCATCACATGTAGTTAAGGTCATAAAATTTTAGAAATGGGTGTTAAAGGTGATACTATTGTTGATTTTCAATCAGGGGATATGACTACTGAGGAAATAATGGAGATGTATGCTGATGACCCCAAAAAATAATCTTGTAATTGGAATTATTGTGGGGCTTATAATTATTAGACATCTTGCGTAATTAGAAACAAAATCTAACCTTCTAACTGATTCAATTTCTCAATTTATGGCATCATAACAAACTCTTGCTTCCACCGTATCTTGAAATTAATCATTCCACAAACAATGTCACTAATCACATCATAACGACATAATCTATTCCTAAATATATCTGAATTAATTCTGAATTTCTTTATCTTACTGATTGCATGCCTCTACTTTGATTCAGATGGAACATTATAGTTTATTCCACTCTTTCTGAGGTATGGTCAACTTTTCCCTTTTGTACGGCAAAACACTGATTTGATCTGGAAAGTCTTTTTCCACACCCAAATATCCAAGGTCATAAAATATCATCAAATCTTCAGATAATACTGGATGTTTAATTTGCATAATCATTTCTTCGTCCAGGGAAGTAATGGTGGTTTGGATTATTTCACCTTTTAGATTTATTGTGATTTGATTTTGTACTGTATGTTTTTGCCTGAATAGTGTGTCTTTCTTTTGGTACGATTTTTGGGTCTAGGAATTGGTTGCTCTGTACCATGGACCATTACAATTAGCTCAGGAAAGAACTCGTGCAGTTGCTGTATGTCGTTAATCTTTTTTGAATCTGCATAGAGTTTGGATGGGATTGGGATGTCTCACTGCAGGCTCTAAATATCTGATATTTCTACTCACGTTGCTCTGGTATAATCCAAACTGATGACCTGTTAAATCATAGGTCAAATACATTCGATAATACACTAGCAGCATTTACCAACCTGTCCTTTACATCCAAATCAAATGGATGTCCAGCACCAATGTCTCGTTGTCTTTTGCCTTGGGATAGTCTTTGTTTTTCAGTAATACTGTGATTCTTTCTGACATTCTTTAGAATCACATCAAACTAATATCTTGTTGCCCCTGTGTATGAAAGAAATGCCTTTGGTTTTTTTGATAATTGTTTGTATGTTAGCATAAAAGGAAATGGTTTGAGCTTAGCTTTGGATCTTGTTGTGAAAGAATTTGTGTAATGTTGTAAAATCAGTTTAATTACACAAGATGTCTATTGTATACACCGTTGGGTTTGTAACCAAATTACAATTCGAATCAATAGAGACCGTTGATTCTGATCCTATGGATGCCAGTTAGTTCTATTGGTGTTTCAAAATTCCAATTAATTCGGCATGTTGTAATTCCTGAAGCTGCCTCTCATCTCCTCGAACAAATACTGGCATGTTTGATTATAATGTACGTCAGAGTACAATTCTGGGCATTGTTGATGCTGGGAGGTATTAGTTTCTTCATTATTCACTATCTCAAATTCTTTGAATATTGAAAAGCATCTGTTTACCTCTTTGTTGTGCTAATTACAGTCTCAGGAATTGAATGGGTTAGTGTGAAAATCAGAGACAAATATATTGTAAAATCTCAACACGGAATAGAAGTTACTACAAAATAATTTTCTAGGTTGTAATTTTATCTAATTGATTGGATTCTGTGGCTGTTTTAATCTCTCTTGCAATTCTTTTCCCCATACTCATAGTTTCATTGAATAGTAGAGAGTAATATGGGGAACCATCCATGTAGATGTTTGACCCTGCAACTATTCTTGCTGAAAATTCAAAAGATGTGAATTTTGCATTTTCATCATATACCCCTTCAATACAAAATGGACCATTCATTCCCGGGGCAACTATTCTTTTAGCTGCTTCTACAAAGTTTTCCCCCATTTTGTACACTTCATCTAACAATGATTCTCGTAAAACTAGTGGACTATTGCCAATCACATTAAATGATGGAACTTTATTTGATTTCATTTGCTGATCTGCAGGAATTCTTCCCAATCCTTCAATATCTGATTCATGTCGTTGATCAACTCCAAAGAATTCCAATTCTTCTTTTAATGGTGAATAGAAAAATGTCAAATAAGCTAAAACTCCTGCCGCATATTCTTGAATGTATAGAGTTTCATCTTTAAAAATTATTCCTTGCGAAATCAGTTGATTCCTTTTTGAATTATAGTCTTCTTCGTTTGCTGCCATAAAGTAACCTTTTCCACCTGCTGCTCCTTGTCTTTTTACAATTACTAGTTTTTCAATTTTACTTGGTTCTGTAACTGGCTCGGGCATTGGTAATTTTGCTTCTCTCATGAGTTTTTCTTTCATTTCTCTGTCTGATTCCCATCTTAGAATCCATTTGTTACCAAAGACCGGAGTTTTGATTGATTCAATTTCTTCAGAACTCATTTGTGCAACTAATGTTCCGTGAGGTATTAGGACTGCATTATTTTCTTCAAGGATTGTTTGACATTTTTGATCCAATACTTCTTTGAATGAATCTACAATTATCATTTCATCGATAAATGGGAATCTTTTGTATAATTTTTCACGTTTTTTTTCACACACTAGAATTGTTTTTAATCCTTCATCTTTGGCACCTTTTAGAACTTGTAATGAACAGTGGGAGCCTAAAGTTGCAATTGAAGTCACGGATATTTTGAGTATACTATTGTACTTTATGAACTATTATGTGTAGTTGTGACATACTGGAATACTTCATCAATTAATTCCACACTCAATTCAGACTTTATATCTTCAGGAATTACTTTTAATACAAAATTATACATTGTCGTATTTTTAGGTAATTCGTCTCTTTCTTGAAGTAGTGAGAATACTGCAATTCCATTAGAAATTATTGCTATGATTTTTTCTTTGTCTGAAAGTGTCATGACTTTATGAATAATTATTATAATTTAATATAAATCCGGCTCTAGTGTTAAAGGATTGATTTTTTGAATTCTGGATTTTGATAAATCTGAACCATTCCTGATCTTTCATTTAATATTTCTAGTTCTATGGTAACATTATGTTCTTCTGCCTCTTCTCCCACTTGCTGAGATGAATGGTATCCTACGTATACTCCTACGATGATAAACATTGTAATAACTAAAAGTATCAGTATATTCAACTTGTTTTTTTGTGGAATTTTAACTGGCTATAAGCATTATGGAAATTAAGGAAACGGTTCAATATTTTATATTGTAATTAATCATAGACTTTATTTTAAGTCGATTTTGATCGAATATCATTCGTAAAATCAAAGGAACCTCATTTAAGAAATTTAAAATGGATTTCTAAATATGATTTATGGTAACTTGCATTAAATGCTATCAAGCACATCATGATCAGTGTATGGGAAAAGCAGGTATGTTTGATTGTGATTGCAAAATTTGTAAAAAATAGATTTAGAATTACTTTTTAATTTCTATCAAAATATTCTCATCAACCCATCTAATTTTCTCTAAATTATCAAAATTATTTTTGATGTTTTGTTGGAATTTTTCTAGAGATTCATCAAAAGTTACTTTGTCGTATAGAGCAAAGGTAGAATAGTGATTATTTTTAGCTTGGTGAACTAGTCTATCAAGACTAGATGTTCTAGAATATCCAAATACTCTGGTAGAATGAATATTCATATCTGCATTCTGGATATGCTGTTCTAATTCATCTATTTCATACAAACGCTCTTCCATCTCTGCAAATAATGGAAAGTGTTTACCCCAAATGCTTCTTAAATTTTGATTTCGCAGTCTAGTATAGATGAATAAATGTCCATCATCTTTTAGTGATCTTAGTGATTCAGAGAGGAATTTTGGAACATCAAAGTGATGTATTGCATTAAATGTAACAATACAATCCATCGAATCATTTTCTAATGGGAGTCGATTTGCATCCCCTTGTCGGGTACAAAAGTTTGTAATGTTTTGTTCTGTAAGATAGTTCTGCAATGATGTTAACATGTTTTCGTTGTAATCTACACAGTGTAAATAACATCTGTCTTCAAATTGCTTCAAAAACTCTATAGAGTATCTGCCATCACCACAACCGATATCTGCCATATTGATTTTTAATTTTTTATTTATTTGATTTTTAATATGTATGATGGGTTTTATGTCGAGAGTTCGTATGTTTTTGTATTGTGAGGCAACAGTTGAAAAATGTTCATATACTTCTTGTTTGTTAATTAGAATTTTATTTTGTGTGCGTGACAAGGTAAATTAGAAGATCGAGTCTCTATATTACTGTATGATATGTAGAGATTATAGCACATATCTAACAGTATGGTACTATTGAAAAAATCATTTTGATTTTCTCGTCATCTTTTAAAATTCTAGGCGTGTAATTGTTTGTTAAAATGAATCATAAAGTAAATTTGATTATATAAAAATTAATTACACCATGATATCTGGAATAAAGTAAATTATGATAGAAACAGAATTAGGAACTTTACGCAGATCTCATTATTCTAATGAAATTAACCCCTCTATGGATGGAACTCAGGTCACTGTGATGGGTTGGGTCTTGACAATTAGAGGACATGGAAACATTAGTTTTGCTACCTTACGTGACAAAAATGGTGATCTTTCAATTGTTGCAAAAAAAGGAGATTGTCCTGATGATATTCGTGTAAAAATTTCTTCATTAAAAGCACATTCTTCTATTGCAATTGTTGGCAATGTCAAGACATCTGAAAAAGCATCTAGTGGCTATGAAATAATCCCAACGGAATTAAGAGTATTCTCAGATGTTGAAAAAATACCTCCATTTGAGCCTACTGTAAAAACTGTAAAAAATATCGATACTAGATTAGAGGTGAGACCCATTGATCTTAGACGTGATGTTTTACAACATATTTTCAAAACAAGAAGTTTAGTTTTAAAATCAATTCGAGAATATTTTGGAAATCAAAGTTTTGTTGAAATTAACACTCCTAAAATGATTGCAACAGCTACAGAAGGTGGTGCTGCATTATTTCCAATCTTCTATTACAACAAAGAAGCATTCTTAGCTCAGAGTCCCCAATTATACAAAGAACAATTAACAATGAGTTTTGAAAAAGTCTTTGAGATTGCACCTATATTTA
The DNA here is from genome assembly GCA_965262905.1 of Candidatus Nitrosopumilus sp. Taxonomy (GTDB): domain Archaea; phylum Thermoproteota; class Nitrososphaeria; order Nitrososphaerales; family Nitrosopumilaceae; genus Nitrosopumilus. The sequence continues at coordinate 2,151,696 of OZ253567.1, read as the reverse complement.
GAGCAGAACCATCAAGAACAAATCGTCATTTATCTGAAGCAATTTCCATTGATTTGGAAGAAGCATTTGTTGATTACAATGATGTGATGAATAGAATTGAAGAAATTATCAAAGTTTCTATTCAAACTGTTCACAATTATGTGAAAGATAACCCTAATTCCGAATTCCCTGTAATCTCAATCCCCGACACAATTCCACGCTATACCTATGATGATCTAGTTAATAGAATGCAAAAAGCAGGTGCAAAAACAGAATGGGGTGATGATTTGTATCCATCAAATCTTAAAAAAATTGGATTAGATGGATTTTATTTCATTACTGATTGGCCTCTTGCACCAAAACCATTTTACGTAAAAGATAGCAAATCAAATCCCAAAGTTTCTGAATCATTTGATTTGATGTATGGTGATTTAGAATTATCTTCTGGTAGTACAAGAATTGAAAAACGTGATGAATTAGCTGAGAGAATGAAAAATAAGGGCATGAAAACTGATGCATTCGAATATCACTTGGGAGCATTTGATTATGGAGTTCCTCCTCATGCAGGATGTGGAATAGGCTTGGAGAGATTAATCATGGTTTTAACTGGTACTGAAAATATTCGCGATACTACATTCTACCCACGAGATGTGGATAGATTGACTCCATAGGTGTATGAAATGGTAACTGAAGAAGAAATAGAACAAGTTTCAAAATTAATGCGCATAGAAATTGATGATCATAAAGAATATGTTAAAAAAGTGCATATGATGATTGACTATTTTAATATTTTAGATTCTGCTGGAGTTGAATCTGAAGAAATTTCAATGCCTGAAATTTCTATTTCTAAATTAAGAGAAGATGAACATATCCCATTTGATGATAAATTAATAGAAAAACTAAATCACTATAGAGGAACATACGTTCGTGCACCAAAGATGTCTTCATGAATCTAAAAATATCTGCCCTTGATTATATTCAAGAAGTAAAAACTGGAAATATCTCTGCTGAAGATTTTGTTGCAAAGACTATTGAAAGAATTCAAAGTGTGGATGATAAATTACATGCATTTTTATCTGTAAATGATGATGCAATTAATCAGGCTAGAATAATTGATAAAAAAGTAAAATCGGGCCAAAAAGTAGGAGATTGTTTTGGAATGCCTATATCTGTTAAGGATAACATGTGTATCAAAGATTCAAAAACTACATGTGCCTCTAAAATGCTCGAAAATTTTGTTGCACCATACGATGCAACTGTAATTTCAAAACTAAAACAACAAGATGCAATAATTATGGGTAAAGTAAACATGGATGAGTTTGCTATGGGCATTACAACTGAGTTTAGCGCGTATGGGCCAAGCAAAAATCCTTGGAATGTAAAATGTGTTCCAGGTGGCTCATCTGGAGGCAGTGCCGTTTCTGTTAGTGCATTTGAATGTGTGGCATCTCTTGGTTCTGATACGGGTGGTTCTGTTAGAAACCCTGCAAGTTTTTGTTCTACAGTTGGTTACAAACCAACATATGGTTTGATTAGCAGGTATGGTTTGATTTCGTATGCCAATAGTATTGAACAAATTGGCCCTCTTACAAGAACTGTAAAAGATACAGCATTCATGTTGAACCTCATTTCTGGAATTGATCCTAATGATAACACGACAATTGATAACAAAAGTGAGAATTATCTTTCAGGTATAGAATCAGGCATTGAAGGCAAAAAAATAGGCATAATCAAAGAAATGATTGGTGAAGGAATAGATCCAACAGTTTTATCTGCAACAAAAGACGCTATTGCAAAATTAAAAGGATTAGGGGCAACATGTGAGGAAATATCTCTGGATATGGTAAAATATTCTGTTGCTGCATACTATACCATTACTGCAACTGAAGCTGGCAGTAACTTGGCAAGATATGATAATCTTAGATATGGTTATGATTTCCCATTAGAAGGCTATGAGTTTAATTCATACATTTCAAAGGCTAGACGGAAATTTGGACCTGAAGTTACAAGAAGAATGATTATCGGTGGATTTGTTCCATCTGCCGGTCATGCTGGAAAATATTTCCTCAAAGCATTAAAAGTGAAAAGTAAACTTACAAAACAAGTCAATGATGCATTTAAGAAATTTGATTTTCTAATTTCTCCAACGGTGCCAATTTTACCATTTAAACTAGGTGAAAAGATGGATGATCCTGTATCTTTATTCTTAGTTGACATAAACACCGTAACTGCAAATCTTACTGGAAAACCTGCAATTTCAATTCCCTTTGCAAATTCAAACGGATTGCCAATTGGAATTCAATTAATGGCTGATTCAATGCATGACAAAGCATTATTGCAAGCTGCATACGCATTAGAACAAACAGTAAGTTTGCCGGAGGTACCAATATGACGATGATTGGATTAGAGATTCACTGCCAATTAACAAACTTGAATAGTAAATTATTTTGTCCATGTAAAGCAAACTATCGAGAATTTGAAATCAATGAAAATATTTGTCCAGTGTGTATGGGATTACCTGGAAGTTTACCTAGATTAAATCAAAAAGCAGTAAAAAAAGCAACAATAATTGCAATGGCTCTAAATTGCACTATTCCTGAAAAAATTGCATTTTTTAGAAAAAATTATTTTTACCCTGATTCTCCTAAAAATTTCCAAATTACACAATTGAACATCTATGGAGATACTAGTGTGGGTGGTACTGGCTCTGTAATTATTGGTAATAAAAAAATTAGAATCACAAGAATTCAGCTTGAAGAGGACCCTGGACGACTAATTTATGAAGGAAGTTCATCAAAAAATCAAATAACTCTGGTAGATTATAATCGTGCAGGGACTCCTTTGGTTGAAATTGTTACGGAGCCTGATTTTGAGACTCCTAAGGAAGTAAGAGATTTTCTAAATATTTTATCTGATATTCTTGCAAATCTTGGAGTTGCTGATCCTAGTTTAGATGGTGCCATGAGGGCTGATGCAAATGTATCAATTAAAGACGGTAAAAAAGTAGAAATAAAAAATATTGGTTCTTTTCATGATTTAGAAAAAGCAGTTCATTTTGAAATTACAAGACAAGAAAGTCTTCATTCTAGAGATATAGAGATTATTCAAGAGACTCGTCATTGGGATGATAGACGAAAAATAACAGTTCCATCACGTTCAAAAGAAGAAGATCTTGACTATAGATATTTCTTAGAAGGAGATATTCCTTGGGTCAAAATTGATCCTGAAATTCAAAAGAAATTACAAACTGAAATGCCTGAAAGTATCAATTCTAAAAAAGAACGATACATTTCAAAATATAATATTCCTGCACAAGTATCTGATGTACTGTCATCTGACAAATATTATTCTAATTTATTTGAAGAAGCACATACTGAATCAAATGCTAAAGAAGTAGCAAATATTATCACAACTGAATTAATGGGACTAGTTGATACTCGTGAAAAACAAAAAGCATCAAAATTCACTTCAACTCATCTGAAAGATCTTGCTGATGCAATTCAATCAGGAAAAGTTTCAAGAAACTCGTCTAAAAATGCATTACATGAAATTTTAAAATCGGGTAAAGATTTGTCTACTGTAATTTTAGAACTTGATCTTGGAAATGTTTCAGATGAATTAGAATTATCTGAAATTATTACAAATATGATTTCAGAAGAACCACAAGCAGTTGAGCATGCCAAATCAAACCCCCTAACTATCAACTATTTGGTAGGTAAAGTAATGCAGAAAACAAAGGGAAAAGCTGATCCTGTACTAACTCTTGATATATTGAAAAAGCAGATTGGTATTTGATGGCTGAACTATCTTTAGAGAATATTGAATTTATTAAAATTTTAGCAACATCTGATGCCACAATTTTACAATCTGGGATGAATGATGCTACCATGCAAAAATTAGATGATGAAATAGGCACAATTTTGAGAGAATATTACCGTGAAAATACAATGTTGACTGCAACTAAATGGACTCAAAAACTAGAAGATGTTGGTATTGATGAAGATGCTGGGAAAGCAGCTATTGCCTGTGCAAGACGATTGGGAATTGATATTTCATAACAAAAAAATCTTTTTACACCATCCACGTTAAAAAAATTAGACATTGTCTGAATTTGAATTTATTCCAACTGAAAAACAAATTCAAGAATCTAATATCTACAAATTTATGAAAAAATATGATCTTTCTTCCTTGGATGAATTATCTCTAAAAGCTAAAAATGATTCCGAATGGTTTTGGAAATCTGTAGATGAAGATATTGGAATAGTCTGGGATTCCCCATATGAAAAAATTTTAGATGTTTCTAAAGGTATTGCATGGTCCAAATGGTTTGTTAACGGTAAAACAAATATCTACAAATCATCCGTAGAAAAATTTGTTAAAAAGACTCCAGATAAAATTGTATATTATTTTGAATCTGAAAATGGAAAAACATCTCATATTACTTATTCTGAACTTGATTCTAAAGTTTCAAAACTTGCAAATGGGTTAAAATCATTAGGTGTAAGAAAAGGTGATGTAATTGCAATATACTTGCCTATGATTGAGGAGGCAATATTGTCTATTCTTGCAGCTGCAAAAATTGGTGCAATGCAAACTATTGTTTTTTCAGGATATAATTCAGACTCTTTACATGTGAGATTAAAAGATTGTAATGCTAAAATACTAATTGTGTCTGATGGGTTTCATCGTAAAGGAAAAATTGTTTCACAAAAACGATCAATAGAAATTGCATTAAAAGATACTGTGGTTGAAAAAACTATTGTAATTCCATACAAAGGTGTTGATGAATATGTTGAATCTGAAAATATTGTTTTTTATGATAAACTTGTGTCATCTCAAGAGGTAATTTGTAAAACTGAAATTTTAGATTCAGAAGATCCTCTTTTCATTTTGTATACCTCTGGAACTACTGGAAAACCAAAAGGCGTAATTCACACCCATGGTGGTTTTTCTGTATTTGCTGGTCATCAATCAGCATATCTTGTTGATACTCAGGCACAAGATATCTTGTTTTGGCCTGCTGACATTGGTTGGATTACTGGGTTAGTCTGGAATGTTTATGGTCTTTTGATAATGGGTGCCAGTGCTGTAATTTATGATGGGGCATTGGATTTCCCTACATCTGATCGAATTTGGAAGATGCTATCTCAGTATGATGTAACAATTTTTGGAATATCTCCAACCGCTGTAAGATTATTTAAAAAAAATAATGTTGAACCGTTGAAATTATTTTCTTTAGATAAAATCAAAAATATCCCCACTACAGGTGAACCACTTGATGAAGATTCTTGGTGGTGGCTGTATGAAAAAGTTGGAAACAAAAAAATACCTATCATGAATTTGTCGGGTGGTACTGAAATAGGTGGTGCGATGTTATCTGTATTCCCTGGAATGAAATTAAAACCTTCTACTGTCGGCATACCGGTTCCTGGAATGAATTTAGATGTAGTTGATGATGATCTAAACTCTGTACGAGAGAAAAATGGTTATCTTGTTATAAAATCCCCATGGCCTGCAATGACACGTGGTTTACTAAATGATGATAAAAGATATTTGGAAACTTATTGGAGTAGATTTGAAAATATTTGGTTTCATGGCGATTATGTTTTTGTTGATAAAGATAATCTTTGGTATATGCGTGGAAGAACTGATGATGTAATTAATGTTTCAGGCCATAGAATGAGTACTGCTGAAATTGAACACACTGTAATTTCTCACAATAAAATATCCGATGCAGCATCTATTGCAATTCCTGATGATATCACAGGTGAGGCCATAGTTGTGTTTTTTGTAGCAGATAAAATATCTGAAAATATCCTTTCTTCTGAAATTTCTGATTATGTCTCTGATAAAATTGGAAAAGTGGCTAGACCGAAATTTATTTTTCAGTTATCTGATTTACCTAAAACTAGTACTGGAAAAATTATGCGTAGATTACTAAAATCTAAACTATTGGGAAATGAATTAGGTGATTTATCTTCTCTTGAAAATGCCTATATCTTGGATGAAATTAAAAAATTAGGTTGATAAAATCTAGCTCTTTGATATTTTCTATTTCACGTTTTATCTATAATTCAATAATGATTAGACACATCATTGAAGTTTATAGTTGATCAGCAGGTTGAGGACATTGAGATGCCTGAAAATCTCAAATTAAATACATTTTTACAGGAATTTCACTCTGATTGCCCTAATTCTGAATGTGGTTTTGGATTCTATGGATTTGCATTTGGACAATCGCCATTTCCAGTTCCTAAATTAATCCAAGATACATTAATCAAAAATGCTGACAAGGGCACATATGCTGCTGTTCCCGGGATTCCTGAATTAAGATCTGCCATATCGAAATACAATAAACATTATTTTGGAATGGATATAGCACCTGAAAGAATCTATGTCGGTCCTGGAACTAAAGAATTGATTTTTAATTTATTGGAAATTTTACATGGAACTGTAATATTACCAACACCTGCATGGTTAGGATATCTGCCACAAATCAGATTTTTAAAAAAAAATTACCATATGCTTCCTGCTCGTGCAAACAAAAAAATCTCTCCAATTGATTTGAGAAAATTGGCATTACGATTACAAGATCGACAAAAGATTCTGATACTAAATAATCCTCATAATCCTACAGGTCTATTATATGATGAATTAGAATTAGAAGAAATAGTAGATGTGTGTAGAGAACAAAATATAGCAGTAATTTCTGATGAGATTTATGCTCTTACCACATATAATTTTTCAAAATTTGTAAGTATGGGAAAAATTTATCCTGAAGGAACATTTGTGACAAATGGATTATCAAAATCTCATGCTGCAGGCGGATATAGGTTGGGGTATGTTATTTTTCCACAACATGTAATTGATCTAAGACGACAATTTAAAAAAATACTTGCAACTGAATATACTGCAGTATCTTCGCCAATACAACATGCTGCTGTTGCAGGATTTGAAATAAGCAAAGAAATGAACGAGTATTTTGATGTTACACGAAGCATTCATCAAATGATGGGGGACTATACTTATCATGCTTTAACTGCTATAGATGGTGTCAAAGCAACAAAACCTGATGCGACATTTTATCTCTTGGCTGATTTTAATGCATTTGCACCTGATTTACAAAAAGCCAAAATAACCACATCTCAAAAATTATCCGAATCCTTGATTATTCATCCTTATCATACTGCAATTATTGGTGGGGATAGTCTCGTTTTAGAAAGAACAGATTTTAGCGCTAGAATTGCATATGTTGATTATGATGGAGCTAAAGTTTATCAAAAATATCTTGAAAACAAACCAAAATCTCATTCTGAAAAAATGGAATTTGTAAAAAAGAATGCTCCAAAAGTTGTTGCCGGCATTGATATGATTGCCGATTTCTTTACAAATCTTAGAAAAGATACACTTTATGATTTGAAATTAAAAAAAGTTCTATGATTGCTTCAAATTAATCTATTTTTTGTTTTTCGGTAGACCTATTATTTACGGATACATTGATGAGTTTTTTGGAATTTTAAAAAAGAATATTGTTTGAATATTTTTTTACTATTGACCCAAATTTTGTCTCTTAAACCTTCAATAATCCCTTTACAAATTACTAAACCTAAACCACTCCCCCCTGTTTTCCTCTTTGATGATGTATCTACTTGATAGAATTTTTTGAATAGATCCATTTGATCTTTATCTGAAATTCCTACACCGTTATCTACAACAAAAAATTCTATATCGTTAAAGATATCTTTCATCCCTATTGTTACACATCTAGTATTTGAAGAATTAGAATCATCTTTAAAAATTGATGATATATTGCCAAAACTAGATAATTTATGCTCAGATTTTGTATCTAAAGACACATCATTAACAGTTTTTTTTCTAAACACTAAATCATCACCTCATATGATATGAGCACATCTTTTACCATAGTAGTATTTTATATGCCATTGAGAGTAAAAGGAAAAGGTTGTTCAAATGCACGAATATGCGTTAAAACATATACTGTACGCATAAAATGCTGAAATTAAAATTTAAAATTTTTAAAGATAGTTTGTCAGTTTTTCAAAAATTACAACCAAATTAGATTTTAAACCAAAAAAAAATCCCCATTAAAACAGTAGCAGAAGAATTAGAAGATAATTTTAACATACCAAAGTTCATGACACTTTCAAAACTAGACTGGAATAATAATGAAATTCATGCAGGAATAATTAAAAATTCTACAGCAAAAGGAGGGTTAAGGTATCAAGTGATTGAACCGGTTCTTTCAGAACGAGATCAAAAAGCTTTTGAAATAATAAAAAAATTATTGATGAGTGAACTCATAGTTTCATTGCACGACATTAAATCAAAAAAAGATGCAGCGTGAAGATTAAAAAAGAAAATTTCATCTATGATTAAAAAATACAGATTAAAGTCCCCTCCAAAAAATATAGCAAAAATTAATTATTTTGCAGTAAGAGATTTTGTCTACCTGTGAAAGATAGAACTCCTATTGTGTGATCATATTAAATGGGTAGATGTGGATTTAGTACTGGATGTAGAGATGAATTCTGTGCACATCTAGTAGACACTTGGAATGATAATAGAAACTTGTATGATTTAAAATAACTAAACTAGAGAATCATCACTAACTTCAAGTGGTTTACGACCCATAAAACCAGAATCTTTTTCATGCCAAAATTTAATTTCAGTCTCGCCATATTTCCAACAGAGATAGACTTCTTCATCAAATCGTTTTGAAGGAAAATCAAGTAATCCTTGTTCAATACTTTTTACGACTACTCCAGTATTTTCCAATATTTCTACAGATTCATAGAATTTAGTAATTGCAGAATTTAGTTTTTGTTTTAGATTAACATAAGATTCAAAGGAATTTGTAGTAGAAATACTAATCTGCAATTCTTGTTCTATTTTCTTTACTTCAGTATTTTTTGCTAGAGCATATTTAAATTTCTTTATCACATCAGGCAATGCCGCATTTGCTTCATTTGTAGTAAAAAATGAAAACATGTAATTTCTCATAAAATAGAGATTAAAAATCTTAGGTGCAGATTTATTAAGAAATAATGTTGAGAATATTCATGAGTGAAGATCAATTAGAGACATTAATTATTCAAGTAATCAATGGAGCAGTAACTACAATTCCATCATATCTAAATGAAATTAAAGAAAATAAAGAAGTCTTAAAAGTTGAAAATCCACAAGAGTTTGTCTATGGAATTGTAATGGGAATGGCACTGGGGATGGGAGGCGCAATACTTAGTGCGCAAAAAGAAACACCAACAGAAGAAGATCAAATAAAAATAAGAGATATAGTATACAAGCATATTCCAGAAATAAGAGAACGAATTTTTAGTTGATTAAATTTAACGACAAAGAAAAAAAGTTTCTAAATAAATTAGAAGAAGCAAGGATAGCTACATCACATGACAACATTCCACATGTCAAACCAGTATCATTTGTATTTGTAGATAATTCAATTATTGTGGCAACAGACTATAACACGAGAACATACAACAACATCAAAATAAATTCAAAGGCAGGAATTGTAATTGATATTTACAAATCCGGAGGACATAAAGCAATATGCATTCAGGGAGATACAGAAATAATTGAAACAGGGCCTGATTTTAAAAAACTCTATGACATTTTTTATAAAAAATTTGTATGGGTAAGAAAAGACACATGGAAAGAAAACGAAGCCCCATTTTTGAAAATTATACCCAATAACAAAATTAGTTGGGGATTATCCTAAAAACCACTTTTTGTTCAATTTGAGGTAATAGTCCTTGAACAGAGATTGGCTTTCTCAAGACTGAACGAATTCCCAAATTCAACAGTTTCTGTTCTTGTGTAAGATTCATTTCAAGAAAACTAACAATTATCACTTTAGACAATTCGACAGGTTGTCTATGTTTTAGAACTAAAAGAAAATCAACTCCACTATAATGTCGCATGCACATCTCAAGTAAAATTAAATCATAATCTTTGTTCACTGTCAATTCCAAACCAGCTCGTCCGTTAGATATACTATCAAAATCATAATTTTTGGTGGATAAAATATCTGCAAAAATCTGACTTATTTCAGAGACATCATCAATATGAAGTATTTTCATATATTATAAAATAGGATGAAATTGATAAGAGCAAGTTTGCTCATTTGAACAAACTACAATATTTATGAAAATAGTCCATAATTTTCATTTACCTTTAAATTTTTTATTTGTGACAATCACATTTGCAAGTATCAGTAATACATCTATGAGATAGACAGTCTTTACAACCTTTACTTCTACCACTTTTTACTCTCAACCATTCTTTATCCAATTCTCAATTTCTTGAATAAATACTAACAAATAAAGAGATGAAATAGTTCAAAGAAGGAAATGGGTAATAAGATAAAATGTTCTCACATACTAGTAGCAAAACAAAGTAAAGCTCTAACAATTTTAGAAAAGATCAAAAGTGGTGAAAAATTTGCTAATTTGGCAAAAGAATTTTCAATAGATACAGGCAGTGGAAAAAAAGAAGGAAATCTAGGCTATTTTACAAAAGGGATGATGGTAAAACCATTTGAAGATGCAGCATTCAAACTTCAAGTTGGAGAAATTTCTGAACCAATTAAATCAGAATTTGGATATCATATTATCAAAAGACAAGGATAGTTTGGAGTGAAGACTTTGTTTGTTTGGCTTTTTCAAAGTCATCATTAATTTTCTTAAAATCTTCTTTAATTTCCTTGTAAAGTTTTCTTTCTTTTAGAATTAAATCTCTCATTTCTTTTGATTTGTTACTAATTGACAACATTCAAGAGGAGATTAGAATAGTTTAGAAAATAATTATCAATTTCAACACATAATAAACCAAAATAAAATACACAACGTTTTTTTTAGTTACAAAAGGGACAAAAACATGGTACTAGACGATAGAATTCTGGAGGGAATTTTAGAATATTTAGAAAAATCAATTAATAATTTAGCAAAAGAGGCATTTGAAAATCTTGAATTGGAAGGAGGATTTCAAGGGATAGAAGATTTTCTTCAAAATCAATACAACATAAGATTGGAAAATTTATTGGCTGCAAAAAAAAGCAGTATACACCATTTAGAATCAAGTATGAAAAATAAAGTCATTCAAAGAAAACAAATTATTTTTGAAAAGATCACAAAACAATACAAAAACTAGAGAAATGCATCTAGTCCAGATTTTTTAGATTCAATTTCTTGGTTTTTCTTTAATACTTGTGTCATTTTTTCACCCATTGATTTTGCAGCAGTCATCTTTCTTTTTCCTATCCAATAATATGTTTCATCAATAGTGTTTTTTGCAATTAACACTACAAGTTTACCAGTATCTTTTCTACCTGTTCTTCCTCGTCTTTGAATGAATCTCACAGAGCTTGGAACGTTATCATAAAAAATTACCTGATTAACTTCTGCAATATCTAGTCCTTCTTCTCCAACTCGTGTGGCAACAAGTACTCTAAAAAGTCCATCTCGAAAATTTTGTACAGTTTCAATCTGTTTTTTCTGTTTTAATCCAGCATCTCCGGCTTTACCAATTAAAATGCCTGCAGAAATGCCCAATTCAATGAGTTTATTGTAAATTAAATCAACAGAGTCACGATAGCTTGTAAAGATCAAGGCTTTACCAGGGATCGATTCAATGATTTCTTTGAGTTTAGGTATCTTTGAATGTTCAATGCCACGAGATTGTGCTTCATTTGCCAAATAAATTGCTCGTGTAAAATTTGGATCAATTTCAAATAATTCTTTAACACCCACACCTTTCTTTGCTTTTGCACGTTCACAGAACTTTAGAAACGGTGTTACTCCATGCACCTCTAAAATATTCAAAGCATAATGAATCCTAATTGCAGTGAATAGAGGTTTTGCAGAACGCCTATTCTGGTTTAATACAAATTGTCTTATTCGGAGAAGAGCAGATAGAGATTGTTGTTCTGCCAAACGTATTCCATTTTTTCTCAAAAGATCATATCGTTCATCCAATGCTAGTTTCAATAATTTTTGTATAGCCTTCAATTCAGGAGGAAGTTCAACGTTAATCCATTCAGTATGGGTTTCTTGAGTGTAAGGTTTTACATCAGGACTATATTCAGTACGCTCAGCAACACTAGAAATTCTAAGTTTTGTCATAATCTCAGTAGCTTTATCTTTTTCGCTAGGTAAAGTAGCAGTCATCCCTACAAGCCTTGCAGAAGAATTTTCAAATCGTTCTGCTATTCCAGAGTATGCATAATCACCAGTGGTTCTATGCACTTCATCAAACACTACAAGATTAAATTGCTCTGGAGTAACTATACCTCGAATTAAATCATTTCTAGCAATTTCAGGAGTTGCACAAACAATACTATTACTCCAAAGTTTAGTTCTCTTTTGAATCGGATCCTCCCCAGTTACTAAAGAGATATCATCTAGAGTGAGATTATTTTTTAAAAAATCATAATGTTGATGAACCAAAACTCTAGTAGGAGCTAAAAATAATATTCCCCCCGTGCCTTTTGATAAATATTCAGAAATTACATGTAGCGCAACAGCAGTTTTTCCTAGACCAGTAGGTAAAACAACAATACAATTTTCTTCAATAGCTTGATTTGCAAGATTAATTTGATAGTCTCGTTTCTCTATAGAATTTTTTTTTACATATTTTTTATCAACAAAATCAGTCATTGTATATAGAAATATCGTAATTTATTGATTTTATGCTTTCGTATAGTCAAGTATTAGCTAATGCATACTTTTCCATTTCTAATTAATCAAAATCCACGCCTAAATTTAGAATTCATGCAAAATATCCACATCTGAAATCCAGATTATGGGAATCTTCCTTCATCAATTAATTCTTTGTATACTGTCTTTTCAATACGAATTTCTGCTGCACCACATTTACTACACATTCCGGTTTCATCTGGATTTTCTTTCATTTTCTTCTCACATTCTACACATTTGTTAATGCCTCTTTTGAATCCCATATCAGAATTTTTTTCTAATCTCGATAATAACTATAGCTAAAACTCTTGATTTTTAGGGAATTTAAAAAAATCTAATCAATTAATTTTGATCAACTCCAGTATAGTGAAATAGTATGTCAGGGACACTTTTCTTTGAAATATCATTCATCACTTACAATAATGATCGCAAATACAATTTTAGTTAGCGTGATCCATATATTGAACAGACAGACAGGGTTCATGTGAATAATTCTTTTGAGAGACCAGATTGGGATGAATATTTTATGCTTCAAGCAGAACTTGCAAAACTTCGTTCCAACTGTATGACTAGACAAGTAGGTGCGGTAATAGTCAGAAACCACAGACAATTGGCAACAGGATACAATGGAACCCCACCTGGAATCAAAAATTGTTTTGAAGGAGGATGTAAGAGATGTCAGCTTCGCATGGAGGGAAAAATTGAATCAGGAACATTACTTGATAGATGCCTGTGCAACCATGCAGAAGCTAATGCAATCATGCATTGTGCAATTTTAGGAATTGAAGCAGGAACAAAAGGAGTAATTATGTACACAACATTTGTTCCATGCCTAGAATGTACAAAAATGGCGATAACTATTGGAATTAAAAAATTTGTTTGTCTTGATTCCTATCCTGAAACAGATTATGATTTGTTGGAAGAAGCAGGGGTTGAAGTGGTTAGTTTGGATAAAAATAAAATTACAAAATGGGCAAAAGCACTAGTCGATAAATACGAAAATTCAGAGTGAGAAAATGCAAGTCAATTTGCCTGAAACTAAAAAAATTGAATCAATGTTACCTTCAATGTTAGTGTCAGCTATATATGACAATATTTCAAAATCAGTTGTTTTAAAATTCTATGAACCAGAATCAAAAAAGCTAATTCTATGGCATGATGAAACAAATCACAAGCCATATTGTTATTCAAGGTTAGCACCAGACGAATTAGATTTCCTTCAAGAAAGAAACGATGTACTTGAAATCAAACAGATTAAAAAATATGATTTATTAAAAGATGAGGAAATTAACCTATCACAAATAACAGCAGACAACCCACTGTCCATAGGAGGGAATTTTGGAGAAAGCATAAAAAATAAAATTGAAACATGGGAATCAGATCTCAAATATTATGAAAATTATCTCTATGATAGAGAATTGATAGTTGGAAGATATTATGAAGTAAAAAATGGAAAGATAGAACCACATGATTTAGAAATTTCTGATGAAGTTAAACTTGCATTGAAAAGTTTGTTGTGGGACAAAGTAGATAGTGAAAGCATGGTAGATTCAGAAGAATTTAAAATATTTATTTCAGAATGGGCAGATTTACTAAATCAACCAATTCCAAGAATAAAAAGACTCAGTGTAGATATTGAAGTCGAAGCAGTGATTGGAAGAATTCCAGACCCAAAAATTGCAGAAAAAAAAGTTACAGCCATAGGTTTGAAAGGTTCAGACGGATTTGATCAAATTTTTGTGCTCAAAACAGAAGGAACTGAAGAGGGAACAAACGAACTAGAACCAAACATCAAGATAAAATTCTACGATTTATCTGATGAGAGAAAAATGATAGAGGATGCATTTGAAATAATCAAGACATTCCCATTTGTTCTAACATACAACGGAGATGAATTTGATTTACCATATCTTTACAACAGAGCAGAAAGATTAGGAGTAAAAAATTCACAAAACCCATTTTACATGATGAGAGATTCTGCAACTCTCAAAGAAGGAGTTCATTTAGACTTGTACAAAGTTCTTTCAAATAGATCATTTCAGATTTATGCGTTCAGTCAATCATACACAGATTTTTCTCTAAATAGTGTCTCAAAGGCACTTTTAGGAAAAGAAAAGATAGACTATGGATTAGAGTTTGATGAATTAACACTATACCAAACTGCAAATTATTGTTATAATGATGCCCTACTAACATACGAACTTACCAGTTTCAACAAGGATTTGTTGATGGATTTGCTTGTAATTATTGCAAGGATAGGAAGGTTACCAATAGACGATGTTGCAAGATTAGGAGTATCACAATGGATTAGAAGTTTGTTGTATTATGAACACAGACGAAGAAATTGTCTAATTCCAAAACGTGAAGAATTACAAAGAAGATCAGAAGGAGTCATGTCTAATGCAGTAAGTAAAGACAAGAAATATAGAGGAGGATTAGTTGTAGAACCAAAAGAAGGGATTCATTTTGATGTTGTTGTGATGGATTTTGCAAGTCTATACCCAAGTATTATCAAAGTTCGAAATTTATCATATGAAACAGTAAGATGTCCACATGAAGAATGTAAAAAAAATACAATTCCAGGAACAAATCATTGGGCATGTACAAAGAAAAATGGTCTAACATCAATGATTATCGGATCATTGCGAGATTTGAGAGTAAATTACTACAAGAGTTTATCAAAGAAAGAAACACTAACTGATGATCAAAGACAGCAATACACAGTTGTCAGTCAAGCACTCAAAGTAATTCTAAATGCTAGTTATGGGGTAATGGGGGCTGAAATATTCCCACTCTATTTCCTACCAGTTGCCGAAGCAACAACTGCGATAGGAAGACATACGATTTTAGAGACAATTAAAAAATGTGAAGAGACAGATGTTGAGGTGTTATATGGGGACACAGATTCGTTATTTCTTAAAAAACCAACTCCAGAACAAATCAAAATAGTAACAGAACATGCAAAAAAAGATCACGGTGTAGATTTAGAGATTGATAAAACATACAGATATTGCGTACTAAGTAACAGAAAGAAAAATTATCTCGGTGTAACAAAATCTGGTAAAGTGGATGTAAAAGGATTAACAGGTAAAAAATCCCACACTCCAGCATTTATCAAAAATTTGTTTTATGAATTAGTGAACATACTATCTAAAGTTCAGACAATGGATGACTTTGTCAAAGCAAAGCAAGACATTTCAGAAAAAATTTCAATTTGTGGAAAAAAGGTGGAAGCAAAAGAAATCCCATTAGAAGATTTAACATTCAATGTAATGTTGAGTAAAGCTCCTTCAGAATATGTAAAAACAATTCCCCAACATATCAGAGCTGCAAAACAATTAGAATCAATTAGAGAAATAAAGAAAGGAGATAAAATTTCATTTATTAAAATTCTAAACAAACCAGGCGTAAAACCAGTAGAACTAGCAAAGAAAGAAGAAATTGATTCTAAAAAATACATGGAATTTATGGAATCAACATTGGAGCAAATCACATCATCAATGGATTTAGATTTTGATACAATGTTAGGAAAACCAAAACAAACAGGGTTAGATGAATTCTTTTGGAGTTGATTTGAATCATGGAAGTTGACGGAACACTTTTGGCAATGTTGGGGATTTCAGCTGGAGTGTTAATTCTCACAGGATGGGTAGAACAAATTTACAAAGGATATAAAACAAAGAGGCTAAATGATGTTTCAAAATTTTTGATGATCTTCATAGCAGCAGGATCAATTCTATGGCTAATTTATGGAATCATAGTATCAGACATATTTATCATAGGCACAAATTTGGCAGGATTAACTTTAATGATAATTGTATCTATAATGAAAAAACGATATGACAATTTATCAAAAATAAAAGAATCTTAATCAAGAATTAAATACAATATAAAAAATTTCAATGAAAGATGTTTGTAATTAATTGTAAAAATTATGAAGAGATAGCAGGAGATAAAATAATAGAATTTGTGAAAACAGCAGAAAAAATTTCTAAAAAATATAAAGTAAAAATAGCTATTTCCCCACCACAACATTTAGTTGGTTTAGTAACAAATAGTTCCATTCCAATTCTTGCTCAACATATTGATGTCTCCAAAGTAGGGAGCACAACAGGTTTTGTAATTCCAGAATTGTTAAAAAAATCCAAAGTGAAAGGATCATTAATCAATCATAGTGAACATAGAATTGCAAGTAAAGAAATTGAAAAATTAGTTTTAAAATTAAAAGAATTAAAAATGATATCCATTTTATGTGTAAAAAATATTGCAGAAGTAAAAAAATATGTGAAATTAAATCCAGATTATATTGCAATTGAACCTCCAGAATTAATCGGTTCAGGGAAAGCAGTTTCTAAAGAAAAACCAGAATTAATTACAAAAGCTGCAAATATAGTAAATAATTCAAAAAATAAAACAAAATTACTTTGTGGTGCAGGTATTGTGTCAGGAGAAGATGTGGCAAAAGCAATTGAGTTAGGATCAAAAGGAATCTTGGTTGCTAGTGGAATCATTAAAGCAAAAGATTGGAATAAAGTAATTTCTGAATTTGCCAAGGCATTAGTTTAATATACATTCTGATTCATTTTTTACTTTAATTGATCACGCAATAATGGTTTTATTGGTACAAAATTTTATAATTATTGAATAATGTTAAACTAGATTAATAATTTTAACAATAATTTGATTGTTCGCTATAAATCCTAAAACCTCTGATGGTGATTCAAAACTATGATATTCATTTTGATGAAAATCTACTAATTCCATGTTGTAGTTAAGATAATCTAATCTATATTTTAGCTAGTCATCATTTATCTTTTGTTTTGATCGTAATACAGATTTATTTTCTCAGGCAAATCCTGTTGAGATAAAGTATATTTTTTCCTAACAAGTCAGTAAAATAATCCAATCTCCCATGTATTCTGCCGTCTTTTAAGTTGAATTGTATCATACTATATGTTAAACGCATTAGTTTAAAAAGCCAAATAATTTACAAATTTTTGCATGGTAAAAAACAAACCAGTTTATGCATTTGAAGAAGCAGACAGTAAAAAAAGAATGCTTCTAGGAGGAAAAGGTGCAGGGTTAAGTGAAATGACTCGATTAAAACTTCCAGTACCTCCAGGATTTACGATTACAACTGAAGTTTGTAACAAGTATTACGATAACAACAAAAAACTTCCAAAAGATGTGATGCCAGCAGTAATGAAAAACATTGCAAAGATGGAAAAAAAGACAGGTAAAAAATGGAATTCTACAAAGAATCCATTATTAGTTTCAGTTCGTTCTGGAGCAGCTATCTCAATGCCAGGAATGATGGATACAATTTTGAATTTAGGATTAAATGAAAAAACAGTGGAAGGATTTGCAGAACAAACAAAAAATCCACGTTTTTCATGGGACTCGTATAGGAGATTTATCCAATTATTTGGTAAAGTTGTATTTGGAGTAAATGATGAAAAATTTGATCATGTCTTAGATTCTGTAAAAAACAAACAAAGAGTTACAGACGATAGCAAACTAAACGTAGAGTCATTAAAAACAATTGTATCAGAATATAAAAAAATATGTGAAATACATACCAAAAGAAAATTTCCAGATACACCAGATGAACAATTAGTATTATCGATAGAAGCTGTTTTCAAAAGTTGGATGGGAGAAAGAGCAATAGTTTATCGTGAAAAAAACAACATTACAAAAGATATTGCAAATGGAACCGCAGTCAATGTAGTTACAATGGTGTTTGGAAATATGGGAGACGATAGTGCAACAGGAGTTGTATTTACAAGAAATGGTCAAAATGGTAAAAAAGAACTAGAAGGTGAATACCTAATCAACGCTCAAGGGGAAGATGTTGTTGCAGGAGTAAGAACAGGAAAGAATATCGAATTATTAAAAAATGACATGCCAAAATCACATAAAGAACTCAGTAATGCATGTGCAAAATTGGAAAAACATTTCAGAGAACCGCAAGATATTGAGTTTACTATTGAACAGGGAAAATTCTATTTGTTACAAACAAGAACTGCCAAGATGAGTGCAGCAGCCCTTGTAAAAACATCAGTAGATATGGTAAAAGAAAAATTAATCAATAAAGATAGAGCACTTACAAGAATTCCAGCTCAACAGTTAGAAGCATTACTTCATAGAACTATGGATGAATCAAAAATAAAAAATTATAAACAATTAGCAAAAGGAATTCCAGCATCACCAGGTGCTGCAAGCGGAATTGTTGTCTTTGATGTTAAAAAAGCTATTGAGTTAGGAGATGCAGGGAATAAAGTAATTCTAGTTAGAAAAGAAACAAAACCAGAAGATGTTCCAGCATTCTTTTCATCAGAAGGAATTTTGACTAGTTTAGGAGGAAAATCATCTCATGCAGCAATTGTCTCAAGAGGAATGGGGAAACCATGCATAGTAGGATGTCCGGAATTAAAAATGGATTATGATAATAACACATGTACTGCAAATGGAATTACTATCAAAGGAGGAGAAACAATCACCATTGATGGAAGTGTAGGAACTGTTTACATTGGAGATATTCCAACAGTAGAGCCAAAAGTAACAAAAGACTTTGAACAAATTTTAGACTGGGCACAAAAAACAAAAACATTAGGAATTAGAGCAAACGCAGATACACCAGATGGAGCAATACTTGCAAGAAAGTTTGGAGGGCAAGGAATTGGATTATGTAGAACTGAAAGAATGTTCAATGGAAGTGATAGAATTAATTTATTTGTAGAAATGATCATGGCTGAAAATATTGAAGAGCGAAGTAAGATCTTAAATAAATTAGGTCAATTACAAAAAAGTGACTTTATTGAAATACTAAAGGCAATGGAAGGATATGAAGTCACAATTAGACTATTAGATCCTCCACTACATGAATTCCTACCCAATCCAGAAGAGTTGGTAGAAAAGATCCAAAAATTAGAAGCAAGTGGAGACACAAATGAGATCAATAAAGCAAAAATTGTTCTGAAAAGAGCAAGAGAATTAGCAGAAATTAATCCAATGATGGGACATAGAGGAGTCCGAGTAGGGATTACATATCCAGAAATTTATGAAATGCAAATTAAAGCAGTATTTGAAGCATTAGTGGAATTAACAAAAAAGAAAGTTAAAGCACATCCACAAATAATGATTCCACAAATTAGCAGTATTGCAGAATTAAATCACATAAAGAAAATTTATGACACCATTAAGAAAGAAACTGAAACTGAAAACAAAATGAAGTTAAAAATTAACTTTGGAACGATGATAGAAGTTGTTAGGGCTGCACTAACTGCAAACGAACTTGCAACCACAGCAGAATTCTTTAGTTTTGGTACTAATGATTTAACTCAAGGAACTTTTAGTTTCAGTAGAGAAGATGTTGAAGGAAAATTCCTTCCAGAATATATGGAAAAAGAACTCTTAGAAAGAAATCCATTCCAATCAATTGATGTTAATGGTGTAGGTAGTTTGATAAAAATTGGTCTTAAAGCTGGGCGCGAATTACGACCAAACATGGAAATTGGAATATGTGGAGAACATGGAGGAGATCCAAGTTCTATCAAATTCTGTCACGAAGTAGGACTAAGTTATGTTAGTGCATCACCACACAGAATCCCAATTGCAATAGTTGCAGCAGCGCAAGCAGCAATTGAACAACCAAGAAAATCTAAAACAAAGAAAAAGAAAAAATAAGTGATTCTACAAATTATCAATATTATGACAAAAAGTATTATCTATTTTGATGCAGGAAAAGATTGCAAATGGTCAATATCCACCGAAGAAAAATTAATGGAAAAAGTTACTCAGTATGTTATTGAAGAACATAAAGAAATTGAATTAGATTGAGTCCATTTCAAGTATCAAGTCACTTATCAAAGACATCTAAATTCTAAAAAAGTTTATTTCAATTTTTAAAAAAAGAACAATATCAAACTTGAAAATAACATCTTTGCCAATATCCTACATTTGAGAGAATGAATTATGGTATTTAGTGAAATATATCCAATATGTAATGAAAACTATTCTTCACTTGTCACATACATATCTCATATCAAAAATAACCACAGTAAAGAATCCCCAGAATCATTTGTGAGAGAACTAGGAGAATTGAAATGGAGATTAAAAAATGTTGACTGAGGTAGAATGATCTCTGAAAATAAATTTTTAAATCAATCAAAACCATCTCTAAATGAATTGTTACCTAGAATTGATTCTATTAAACAAATTAGACTAAAAATTGGCATTACTCAAAAAAAACTTGCAACTATGACAGGAGTAAGTACTTCGATGATCAATCAAATTGAATCAAGGAGAAGCAAGCCAAGTTATGAGACGGCTAAAAAAATCTTTGAGAGTCTTTCTCAACTAGAAGGAGAATCATCATCTCATACCGCAGGGGATTTCTGTAGTAAAGATATTGTAAAGTTAAAACCAACAAATACTCTTCACGATGCAATTAAAAAAATGCATGAATTATCCATTAGTCAGATTCCTGTTTTTAATAATTCAGATATAGTAGGAGTAGTATCTGAAGACGGAATTGTAAAACATTTGGCAGATTTAGGAGAAACAGAGTTAAAAAAAGCAAAACTTGCAGACACTATGGATTCAGTTCCACCAATTGTGGATTTTGACACGCCTGCAAATGTACTGGTTCCTTTGATAAGATATTCTAAATGCATCCTAGTTTCAAAAAAATCAAAAATTGTAGGAATCATAACAGCATCAGATACTTTGAAAATGATGGAAGGATAATTTTCAACATCATTTTAGTTTTTTCTAATCTCCAATAGTCTTAAGATGCGTGATTTTAAACAATTAACACATAGATTACATATGTAAAAGATGTGGGACATCTTGTAAAAGTTCTAGAGGGATTGGTAAAAATTACAAACTCTGTGACAGGTGTAACAAAATAAAAGAAAGCAAAAAATAATCTATTGAGCGATGATTTGAGTTTTACCCCATTTGAGGTTGAACTCTTTTTGAGTCATTTTGATTTTTGATTTGCATTTAACACATCTACGAACTTTGTTGGCTTTTGAATATCTCCAAACATGAGCTTCGCTTATTTTATGGCAATTCATACAAGTCAAAATTTCCTGTTTACTTAAGCGTATTGATAGTCATGACACACTTGGTATGACTATACTTTAGGATAAGTAAAGTAAAACGAGCTTGTCGATAATTAATAAAAATAGCATCCATAGTTCAAAGAATTAAGATATCATAGTGATTTTCTTCTAAATACTGAAAGGAGTTCTCCCAATATCACATAATCACGACTTTGTAATATGACATCAATCTCTACATCATCCAATCTAGTAGTGTTATAACAACACAAAATTGCAGATTCTTCAATGACTTTTTTTATCCAGTGCATTTCCAAACTTTTGATGCTCCTCAAAGAAACCAGATTCTGAAAACCATACCGTATCCTCACAAGCAACTCTAGGAAAAGAGTGAGGATATGCTTTATCAAGCACATCTACTAATTCAGATATCTTGTTTGTCAAGAATATCTGATTTTCAGATAATTCATTGCATGTAATTGACTTATCACATTTGTATTTAATTTTGTCATGTGCAAAACAATCTGTGAATATATCATTTTTAGATTTGTCAAAAAATTCAGTAACAATTGTATTTCATAGATGTTCATTTTTAAATAACAAAATAGTGTGATCTTTGTTTTCTATTTTAGAAATAAATTCAAAAACTTTCGATTCAGAATCACCAATACATTCAAAATTATTAGAATATAATTTATCAACTATATTTTCATAGATTTGCATGTTATCTATGACACAATTAGATGAATGATAGTCACTAAATCTATTTTCAAATTGTTTTTCACAGTTTAGACAAATTCTCAAGTACACATCATAAAAAACAAAATAATACAAGAATTATTTTTGCATGAATAATGAATTTTAGTATTATATAAATTTGAATCCCATCCCATGAACTGTTTTTAGAATAAAATAAGATCAAATATAGAGCAAATTTCTTACATCATACTTTAGGATGAGAGCAAAGTTCTGTCAATACACCATGTAATGATTTTGGATGAATGAAAGTGACTTTAGTTCCAGCAGAACCAGGTCGAATGTCACCTAAAAATTGAATTCCACATCCCTCCATTCGTTCAACCTCACCTTCAATGTTATCAATGTCTAATGCCAAATGGTGTAATCCTTGACCTTTTTTATCCAAAAATTTCTTTATTGGACTAGAATCATTTGTTGGTTGCATTAACTCCACACGAGCATTTTCCAAATGTAAAATAGCAACTTTAACACCCTCAGACTCTACTGTTTCAAATTCGACATTATCAACACCTAGAGCTTGTTGGTAAATTTTTGCAGATTCTTCAACATCATTTACTGCAATTGCAATGTGATCAATTTTCATCTAAAATGTTTTCTCAACTTACGGTATTAATGGATTTATTTTTAAAAAAAAGAATCAAAATTTAATTTCACGCCTAGATTAGTGTATTGGTTTTATTAATGGCCAAATAAGATCATTACTCCTTGATGAATGAATTAAAAGTAAAAAAGGATTTTACAGATATTTACACGCAAGATTCCCCACGTAGTTATCTAAAGGAAATGGATAGATTAGATTATGACATATCAGATTCTACAAAACCGTTGTACAACTCCATCATAGAGCAACTTGAAAACATACTATCTAGACCAATTAATGTTTTAGACTTGGGAAGTTCATACGGCATCAACTCATCATTAATGAAATATAATTTAACAATGTCAGAATTGAATGATTTCTTTTTAAACAAAACTGAACCTACAAGAAAAAAGACTAAAGAATTCTACGAGGAATGTACACGTAATGACAACATGAATTTCTATCAAATAGATATCTCAGAAGAAGCTCTAAAATTCTCCGAAGAGATGGATTTGTGTGAAAGAGGCATAAAGGTTGATCTTGAAGTTGAAAAATTAAATTTGTTAGGATCATTTCCAAAAATAGATCTGGTGATTGCAACGGGTTGTATTGGCTATATTGGATACAAGGCATTTTCAAATCTACTAAAAGTAATTAAAAACAGACAATCTAATTCAATTGAATCTGAAAAAGAGTATATTGCTCCAATCTTTGCATTCTCTGTTCTTAGAATGTTTGATATGAATGAGATTGAAAAAGTTTTTGAGATGTATAATTATTCTATTGTGAAAAGTGACATAAAACCAATACGTCAAAGAAATTTTTCAGATCCTAAAGAAAAAATACAAACTATTTCCATATTACATGATATGGGAATTAACACCAAAAAATATGAAGACGACGGTAATTTTTACGCCGACTTTTATATTGCAAAATCCAAAAATTAGTTTAATATAATTTCAAAAATAAATTCATGAAAGGTCTAACTAAAAGACCTCTTTTGGACGATATTCACCAAATACCTCACGGAAAGTATTACTAATTTCACCAGTGGTAGCAAATGCTTTAGCTGTAGTTACAATGTATGGCATCAAATTTTCTTCAGTATCAGCAGCACTTTGCATTGCAGATAATGCCTTTTCTAATTTTTTAGAATCTCTATCAACACGTAATTTTTTGAGTGCTTTCTTTTGTTGAATTTCAATTCTACCATCAATTCTCAATAATTCGGGTTGCTCTTCGTCTTCAGCATATTTGTTTACACCAACAATTATTCTTTCAGCATCATCAGTCTCTTTTTTCAAACGATATGCATTTGCACGAATCTCTGATTGGAAGAATCCTTTCTCTATGGCTTTGACAGAACCACCCATTCTTTCAATTTTTTTAAGATATTTCCACACGTCAGCCTCGATTTGATCACATAGTTCCTCAAGATAGTATGAGCCAGCTAGAGGATCTGCAGTCTTTGTAATTCCACTTTCATGGGCTACAATTTGTTGAGTTCGAAGAGCAATCTTTGCAGATTCTTGAGTTGGAAGTGCTAATGCCTCGTCACGAGAATTCGTGTGTAATGATTGAGTACCACCTGCAACTGCAGCCATTGTCTGAATTGCAACACGAATGATGTTATTGTTAGGTTGTTGCGCAGTTAATGATTCACCACTAGTTTGTGTATGGAATTTTAATTGTAACGAGCGAGGATTTTTTGCATGAAACTTTTCTTTTAATATTTTAGCATAAACTTTTCTTGCAACTCTAAACTTTGCAACTTCTTCAAAGAATTCTATAGTACAACAAAAGAAAAAGGATAAACGAGGAGCAAAGTCATCAATTTTCAATCCTTTATCAATACAAGTTTGAATGTATGCAATTGCATTAGCCAATGTAAATGCAACTTCTTGTGTTGCAGTACAACCAGCTTCTCTCATATGATATCCAGAAATTGATACAGGGTACCAAGAAGGGACCTTTTCTGCACAATACTCGATCATATCACCAATTAATCGCATAGATGGTTCTGGAGGATAAATGTAGGTGTTTCTTGCAATGTATTCTTTGAGAATATCATTTTGTGTAGTTCCACGTAGTTCATGACTTTTGAATCCTTGAGCTTCTCCAACTGCAATATAATATGCCAAAAGTGTAGATGCTGTTGAATTAATGGTCATAGAAGAACTTACTTTTCCCAAAGGAATTCCATCAAAGGCAGTCATCATGTCTTTAATTGATGTAATTGATACACCAACTTTTCCAACTTCACCTTCAGATTGTGGAGAATCTGAATCATATCCAATTTGGGTTGGCAGATCAAATGCCATACTAAGACCGGTTTGACCTTTGTCAAGCATGAATTTAAATCGCTCATTAGTTAATTTTGCATCTCCAAATCCAGAATATTGTCTCATGGTCCAAAATCTTTCACGGAACATTCCAGGATGAATACCTCTAGTGAAAGGATATGTTCCTGCATCTTCAACAGGTCTCTTTTTTGAAGATTTTTGATAAATTCTCTTTACGGCATATGTTGAATCGGTGAATATTTTCTTTTCAGATGTTTTTGATTTTGTTGATTTTTTTGCAGCCATATTATCACTTTACCAAAGATTTTGTAATTTTATCCCCAGCTAAGAAAGGATCAATGTCTTTTGATTGTAATTTTTTAAGATATTTTGAAAATACCTTATCAGAAACTAGCAACTCATCAATCTTTTCTTTGATGTTATTTAAAACAATATCTTTTAGTTCTGCCTCTAATCGTTCCTTATCCTTAACTTTTTTGAATTGTTTTTTAAATTTCATCATATCTTTCAAAGTTTTAGCAAATACAGTGATTCCAGAATTCTTTTTTACAGATGTTTTTAGAATCACGGGACGTCTAACAGAATCTCCAATAAAATCACGGACAGCATCAAATAGTTGATTTGTTCCGCTAAGGTCACTTTTATTAACTAGATAGATATCTCCAATTTCGGTTAAACCAGCTTTGATTGTTTGAATACTATCACCAGTGTTTGGATTAAACACGACAACTGTGATATCGGCAATGTTTGAAATTTCAACTTCAGTTTGTCCAGCTCCCACACTCTCAATTATTATCGGATTAAATCCAGCAAATTCTAAAACTCGAATGCTGTTTCGTAATGAACGAGATACAGCTCCAGTTGCACCTCTTGATGCAATGCTGCGAATATAGGTACCAGAGTCAGTTGATTCGCTCATTCTAACTCTATCACCAAGTATGGCGCCACCAGTGACATGACTTGTAGGGTCAACTGCCAATACAGCAGGTTTTGTACCTAATTTTTTCAGAGCAATTGCAGTTTTGTTAATCAGTGAGCTTTTTCCAGCACCAGCAGGACCTGTAATTCCAATTATTATGGAATTTCCACTAGATTTAAAAATTTTTTTTAATAATTTTTTTGCTTTTATTGGATCATTTTCTACAATACTTATTGCTTTTGCAATTGCTCCACGTTTTCCTTTTTTTAGATCAACAAGTAAATCCAAGATACAATAAATGAATTAGAGGTGCAATAAAATCTTGCGTTAGTATATTTTTTTGACACTATTTTATCGAGGATTAGATCAATCGATTTAATGGGATTTAAGAAATCTAAAGGCTTTTTTAAATTTACTTTTCTTGTCTGAAATGACAATATCTCCAAAGTCTTTCTCAGGATTTGCAAACATTTGGATAAATTCATCATAGTTTTTTGGAGGTGTTGTTCTACCCATGATCATCACAGATTTTGGAGTTAGAAAGGCTATTCTCTGATTAACAGTATCTTCAATAAAATCAGATTGTGTATACTCTAAACTAGACAAATACATTACATCGACTTTGATATCCTGGTATTCTCTACGTAACATTTGACAGAGTTCATTTAGATATATGGTATTCTCTTTATTGTTGTATAGTATTTCAATTATTTTGAATAGATTAATTCCAATAATTTTAGGATGATTAGCAGTCAATAAATGATATGAAGATATTGTTAATATAATAATATTGAATCAAAAAAGATGTAACAAACAATAGATTTACGAATAAAATCATTTAAACCAATATCTCTGTATGTATCAAGCTTCACACACAAATCAATCATAGAGAAAATCTCAAACAAAGATTTGCTAAAAAAGATATTCTATTATGAAAACCCACATTCTCCACCATCTAATGATTCCCTTGAATGGAGAAAATATAGATGCAAAGAAAAATAGGGATTCTGATTCTGGCAAATCAAAACGTGGTTGATACATACTGTAATCATGTGTTAGATTTAGGGAGTAGAATAGATTATAGGCGGAATAGAACCCCCTAAAGGATAAATTTCAGTTTTTAATTGAATATGACCAAATTCTTCATGATCAATTTCTAAAACTACAGGATGAATTGCCCAACCATATTTTGGTTCATTAGGAAATGGGACGATTTCAATAAATTCAGTATCAGAAAATGTTTTTTGGAATGTTTCATCCATGCCAAGAATTTCCATTACAACAATAGTTGTTTTTTTGGATTTATCAAAAAATGAAACTTCAACGTGACCAGTATCATAGTAAACAGCATCTACTTGAAACGTTTGACGTAATTCATCCTTGTCATCAGATGCACCACCAGTCAAAAACACAATTGCCAATACAGTAAAAACCCCAAGGAAGATAGGAGGTCCTAGTTTTTTAGCCATCTTTGAATTCTTTTCTCATATGTCTAAGAAATTTTGAGTTGATTCTAATTCTTTCCAAAGTTTGAGATTGAGTCCGTTCAGTTCCAGGAGTAGGATTCTTTTTGAAAAATGTTTTAATTTCTTTTTCCATGGAATCATCTGCAACAGATGTGATGCTTGCCACAATTCTATTGAAAAGAGGGTTTCCATGTCCAACTTTTTTGTTGATACCTTTCCAATTTTTCTTTAACCAGGGCCACAGAACTTTATCACCGTATGGATTTGCAGCAACTCTCATAATTGGCAATTGCATATTTTGAGAACGAACTTGAAAAGTTTGAGAGAAATCAAGTGATTTTAAAAGTAATTTTTTATCTTTAAACCCACATAAAGCACCTAGGAATCGAAGTTTTTCCTCCATGGTTTTAGCATTCTTGTATAATTTTGTTAGTTCTGCATGAGTTTTTGAATTTCCATTCCATGCAGCAACAGAGAGGATAGGTTCAACTAAATCAGGAGAAATTGAACTATGAGATTTCAAGAATTTATTATATCGTTTTAATGCCTCATCAGTAACTTTGTCATCATTCATTTTACCTAAAACTGAAATTGTAAATCCACGTAATAGTGCATCAGTGTGTTTATCAGATTTTTGTGGCTCCCATCCCAAATTAAATAAAATCTTTCTAAAGTAATTTACAGCATATCCACGAATTTCTTCTGCAAAGGGTTCATCAAATGCACGGAAATATAATGATGCCAAGTTATGTGCAACATTAACAGAAGCAAGATAACTATCTTCATCAAAGTAAGCATCTGAAAAGTCCAGATAATTTCTAACTTGTTCATCACCTGAAACACATAATGAAAATAAATCATTTTGAATAGCCCATCGGTCAATTGCAGGTATACGTTTTTCATCTACTAACATTTTCAAATCAAGTAAAATACCTTCATCATATTTTACTCGATAGAATCCTTTACGTCCATAATTTGCAACAAATCCCAAAGTATTCTTTGGCAGTTTAACAGACATTGATTTTGTTGTGAATAACTTTTGCGAAATTTCCGATTCTAATCCTATAGACATCGGTATATGCCACAAGCCTTTACTGAATTTTTTATTAGGTTCAAGAAGATATCTTTTCTGTTTTAATTTCAAATTATTTCCATCTTGATTAATTTCAACCAGAGGGAATCCAGGCTGTTTTAGCCACGTATTTACCATTGAGGATACAGGCATTTTAGACGCCCTACCTATTGCATCCCACAAATCTTGACCCTTTGCATTCTGATATTTGAAATCAGACAAATATTTTTTCAAACCTTTTTGGAAATTTGGTTCACCAACATAATATTCAAGCATTCGAAGAACACATCCACCTTTATCATATGAAATAGCATCAAAAATTTCACGAATTTCTGCAGGAGAATTTACTTTAACATCAATCGGATGAGTTGTTTTAAGAGAATCAAGACCCATTGCAACATTCATCGCATCTTCAACAAATTGATTCCACAAATCCCATTCAGGATAGAATTTATCCACAAATTTGGTAGCCATAAAAGTTGCAAAACTTTCATTCAACCACAAATCATTCCACCATTTCATAGTTACTAAATTTCCAAACCACTGATGTGCAATTTCGTGTGAAATTACTTCGGCAATGAATTGTTTAGTTCTAGTGGAGGATGTTTTAGGATCATATAATAAAATAGTCTCTCTGAAGGTAATTGCACCCCAGTTCTCCATAGCTCCTGCTGCAAAGTCAGGAACTGCAATCAAGTCTAGTTTAGGTAAAGGGTATTTGATTCCAAAATACTTTTCATAAGATGTAAGGAGTTTTTTTCCTAAATCTAAAGAGAATTTTCCTTTTGATTTGTTACCCTTTGTTGTAATTATTCTAATCTGTGTTTTGCCAACTTTACCTGTAAGATATTCAAATTCTCCAACTCCAAGATAAATCAGATATGTGGAAACTATTGGAGTTTTTGAAAAATTATACAAAGTTTTACTACCAATTTTTTTCTTTGATATAATTGGCATGTTTGAAATTGCAGTAAATCTGTTATCTGCAATTATAGAAATTTCAAATGTTGCTTTTGCTTCAGGCTCATCCCAACATGGGAAAGCACGTCGGGCATCTGCTGCTTCAAATTGTGTAGTAGCAAGATATTTTGTTTTTCCATTTTGAACATATTGACTTCGATAAAATCCCAACAACCTGTCATTTAGAATTCCTTGAAATTCTAAATGAATAGTAATTTTTCCTTTAATTTTTTCAGATAATTTAATAGATAATTCTTCATTTTTGTCATTAGTTTTTGGAGATGATTGGATGATTTTTCCTTTTGATTTTATTTGACAAGAAACAATCTTTAGTTCAGCACAATGCATTGTGATTAGGTTTGTAGGTTTTTTACAATCAGCAGTAATAGATCCAATTCCATTAAATGTGAATTTTTTTAGATCAGGTTCAAAAGTTAATTGGTAATTAATCGGATTTATATCCACAATTCTGGTATTCAGGTTAGACTTTAAGTAGATTTTCTATTTTCAACTAAATCCAAGGATCAGATCTTTCATCCCAAGTAATTGTGCTAATACCATTTTCAGTTAAAATGTTACTATTTTTAACAAAAGCAAGCAGACACTCATCAGAGCAATGAGTCATCTCTGAATTTTTCATATATTTTTCACATTTTTCACAGTATTGACCCATATCTTAAATAACCTAATTCATTATTTGTTTAAAATTAAATACGATTATCATGTTTGAGAACAGGTTTCCAATCATCCCAGTATCAACTGTATATTCAATCTATTTTGGATAGTTGATACTGCCACCCACAATAAAACGTCAATAACATCCTCCAAAAAAAACGCATAGTGTAACCTATAATCATTTTGATGTTTCCACTGTTTTTTTCAATCAATAACATCCTCCAAAAAAAACGCATAGTGTAACTTATCGTCTTCCTGTAAAGTTAGTTGAAGAAACAAAAGCTATGAATCACAATATTTCCCATAATGTAATGACTAGATAAATTTTAGAAAAACCTGTTCAATGTGGTAGATTTGCTAGTAAAATAAGCATTATTCCAGTGCCTAAAAAAGTACTAGACTCACTAGGAATTGAAATGAGACCAGAAGAAATCAATGAAATCATCAACGTGATCAAGCCAGAGATTAAAGATACTGTACTTTTCATTAAAGGCAAATATAATTTAAAAAGATGCATTGAAACATTAGAAGATTACATGCGTGCATCAGGAATGAAATCAGATCATAGGATTGAAGGGGAATTGCATCATTTTATTATTCAACATGAATTAGAAAGTAACTGATCAATATTTACAAAACAATTACTCCAAGAAATATTCAAAGAATTTTTACCAGACTCAGAAATAAAGTGTCAAACTACAGAATCAACAGTCATTGCAACAATTGCATTAGGCGGAGATTTTAGTGAGCATGAATATTAAAAATAACAAGATTAGTTTTTGTTAAAAACTATATCTACGTCAATTATTCCATCATGAAAACTAGTATTGACTGCCTTGATTTTACTCTTGTACAAAAACAATCTCTTCCCTTCATCAGTAATTACTCCTAAAGTTCTAATCATTTTTGAATCATGTAATTGTTGAATTCACCGACAGACAGTTGCTTAAAGGAATCATTTTTTCTCAAGATACCTTGATTGAAGATTTTGGGGTATTCATTATTGCTTCCATTATTGCATCCATTATTGCTTCCAATATTTATCTACAATATTTATCAGAAAGAATTTCAAGGAAAAATTCTTTTCTTTTTGCTTCTTCAATTTTTAGTTGATTAATTACTTGCATAATATTACTAGGTAAAATTATGATATAATTAGTAAGACACATGCATTGCACTAGAATAATATTATTTTACTGATTGATCTTGTTTTAGTCCCTTGTAACGATTTCTTATTGTTACTTCAGTTACACCTGCTGCTTCTGCAAGATCACGTTGTGTGATGGATACGCCGTTCTTTACACATGAAAGATAAAGTGCAGTTGCTGCAAGACCCATAGGATCTTTTCCTGCAGATTCTTTACGCTCTTGTGCCTCTTTGAGTACTTTAACTGCATATCGTTTAGTTTTTTCAGATATCTTAAGTTTACTAGATATTCTAGCAATACATTGAATAGAATCCACAACAGGCATTTTTAGTTCTAATTCATGGTGCAGTAATCTATAACATCGTGCAATATCTTTTCGTTTAACATTTGCGGCATCTGCAACATCTTTTAGTGTTCTAGGGGTTTCAGTATCTCTACATGCAGCGTATAGTGATGCAGCAATCATTGCAGAGATAGATCTTCCACGAACTAATTTTTTCTCCAATGCTTTTCTGTAAATGTACGCAGCTTTCTCCAAAACATTTGCAGGGATTGAAACTTTGTCTTTTAATTTATTTAGATCACTAAGGGCTTGTCTCAAATTTCTATCAACAGGTGCATGGACTTGACTTCTACTATCCCAAGTTCGTAATCTCTCAATGGTGCTCTTCATAGATGTTGAAAGTGGTTTACCAGATGCATCTTTGTTTAGAGGATTGATTACAGTAGACAATCCCATATCATGTATCATGAGAGATGAAGGAGCGCCGGTTCTTGCAGGATCGGCACCGCCATCTTTTTGAAATGATCTCCATTCAGGACCAGATTCTTGAGATTTGCCATCAATTACATATCCACATTTTCCACAAAACTGTTCACCTGTAACTTCGTCAGAGAGAATAGAATTTTTTCCACAACGTGCACAAGATGGAGTATCCATTTAGAAACCCACCTTGGCTTTTTGGAAATCTATAATTGAGACAATTGATGTAGCAATATACTTAAACATGATTTAGAAATAATTCTCATCTATAAGAAGGGTGAGTATTTTTATCAGGTAAGAATAAGGGATTTACAAATTATACAACTGCAGTAATTTCAGGTGCAGACATACCACCATAACCAGGATCTATAGTTTGTTTAGGGTTTAAAGATGTATCATGATGACATGCCTTGTTACAGACAGGGCAAAATTTTCTATCAAGTACAATACATTGGCAGATATGATTTTTCATATATGCTTGGGCTGCTTGATTCCATTCCCCAGTACCATTACAATATACACAAATGTTCGTAGATGATGAACCTACACCTTTACAAAAATCACAAACATCTTCAGTCATACCTTATCGTCAGTATTGAGAGTTGAATCAATATATTTGAAGAGGTAAACAGTTGTAAATCAAATAAACCTTTTAAAATATCCCAAATTCAACTATAATCATGAAGCAAAAAGCAGCATCACGAAGTATCAAAATTTTAGTGGCTAAATTAGGATTAGATGGTCATGACCGAGGAGCTCTAGTATTATGCAGAGCATTCAGAGATGCAGGAATGGAGGTAATCTATTCAGGTCTTTTTGCTACACCAGACAGGATTGCACAAATTGCAGAAGATGAAGACGTAGATGCAGTTGCAATGAGTTTGTTAAATGGAGCACATGGAACACTTTTCCCAAGAGTAGTCAAGACACTAAAAAAGAAAGGAATCAAAGATGTGTTGATAGTTGGAGGAGGAGTAATTCCAGAAATTGATCATGATGATCTTGTAAAAGCAGGAATTGATCATGTATTTGGGCCAGGTACACCATTGCCAACAATCATCGATCACATTACAACAGGCGTATCAAAATTAAGAAAAATATAAGAAAAAAGATTATTCTGTGGAATCAGGCCACATCATTTTACGCATTTCTTTACCAACTTTTTCAATTTGGTGTTCGTCATATACTTTCATGTGTTTATCAAATGCATCTTTACCATTTTTCTGATATTCAGAAATCCACTCGCTGTTGAATGTACCATCTTGAATCATGGTGAGAACTTTTTTCATGTTCTCTTTGTTTGATTTATCCATAACCATTGGTCCACGTGTTAGTCCGCCATATCTGGCAGTTTCACTTACACGTCTCCACATTCCATTAATTCCATATCTCTGAATCATATCTACAATGAGTTTAAGTTCATGTAAAACTTCAAAGTATGCAATTTCTGGCTGATATCCTGCTTCAACAAGAGTTTCAAATGCATTTGTAACCATAGAAGCTGCTCCACCACAAAGGTCAGCTTGTTCACCAAACCAATCAGTTTCTACTTCTTCTTTGAATGTAGTTTTGATTAATCCGGCTCTTGCACTACCAATTGCTTTTGCAATGCCTAATGTTCTATCCCAAGCTTTTCCTGTAAAATCTTGTTCAACTGCAACAATTGCAGGAGTTCCAAAATTTTCAAGATATGTTTCTCGGACTTTAGAACCAGGTCCCTTTGGTGCAACCATGATTAAATCAACGTTGCTTGGTGCTTCAATCCATTTCCAATAGATTGCAGCTGCATGAGAAAATGACAATGCTTTTCCATCTGAAAGATTTGGTCCGATTTCATCTTTGTATACTTGACCTTGAATCATATCAGGAATCAATATGTGTACAATGTCTGCTTGTTTTGTTGCATCTGCAACAGACATTACTTTGTGACCATCAGCTTCTGCCTTTTTCCAGCTGCTACCACCTTCTTTAAGACCAATTATCACATTAAGACCAGAGTCTTTCATGTTGTTAGCTTGTGCATCACCTTGAATTCCATAACCAATTACAGCAATTCTTTGATCTTTAATTGGATCAAGACTGATATCGGCATCTTTCCATGTTTTTGCCATGATTCTAGCAGGAATATTGCAAATATTAACTATGATTTAGATTTCAATTATTTTATCACATGAACGACATTTTACAGTGACCTTCTCACCTGAAAGTCTAATGAATCGTTTTGACCCACATTTTGGGCAAATGGGGCAAGAACGTGCAGGTTCCATAATAATTCAATCATGGTTTTTGATTTAATTAAATCAGCCTATTGGATAGTACCACTACCGAGGATTCGAATTGTAGTTGATTCGGGTTTTAAAATAACTGCAATTTGTCCCTTTTTACAAACAATGGATTTCTCAAAAGTTAATTTCAATGGGGATATAGATGAGAATTTGGCAGCCTTGATTTGTAAGCCAATACTAACTAGACATCCTTGATTTTCTGCAATATCATTTTTATAAAAAGGACTTTTTTGAAAATCAAGTTCAATCTCAGTTTTAACATCAACTGCACCTTCTGCAGAAATTACATCACCACGACTAACTTCATCAGGTTTTACACCTTTAACTGCCAGTCCAACTCTTGCAGGACAAATAGACTCACTTACTGGATCATCATGCATCTGAATAGATTTAATCAAAACATCAATCCCTGCAGGATATAATTTTAAATTATCATATTGTTTTACTGTACCATTTTTCACCTTGCCTAAAATTACTGTTCCAACACCCTTTACATCAAAGCAATGATCAATTACTAATTCAGCAGGTTCATCATTTGTAATAGGTTTTAATTTATTCATCTCTTCTTTAATTTTATCCTGATCAACCTTTGCATAATTTTCAACGACAGTTCCTTTGATCATCATATCTAATTTTGATTCATCAACATCAAAAGTATGAGATAAAATTCCCTTTTCTTTTTTTAATGAATCAAGTGCAATGATTTGCTCACCTGTGAATTTATCTAATTTGTTAACATGTAAAATAACATATTCTGCAAGATTAATTGCCTGAAATAACGGTTGAATTTTTTCTGGAAATCCATTTGGAACAACCCAAGTTTTGATAATATCAGACTCTTTTCGATCATAAAGAGTAAGATCAGTTTCAGTTCCTTTCTTTCCAAATTCTGACGCAATATCCTGTTTTCCTAAAATCACAAAGTTGATGGATTTTACCATAATGGTTTGCAAGAAATAGACTTTATGAAGTTTTGAAGATTCTAAAATTAGATCAATGTTTGTGATTTTTAATACAACTATCACAGAATTCTGAGCCACATTGATCATATGGAATTAATTATCCCAGCCTATATCCAGTGAAACAATTGTCACAAACAGTTCCATTCACAGATATTTTTGAGAAATTCTAATCTAAAAACCATTCTAGGCATTAACAAGGATATTCAGAAAGATCTGTAGGCGCATCATACTGTTCGTCCAAAATATGAAGATGATATAGAATGGATTTGTTATGTGATGAGACCACACTGGTTTTCATAATAACGTATAAATTTTATTTTTTATATAAAAAATTAACGTATGAATCATACTACACCCCAGATCAAAAGTCTTTTCAATTTATTGTTCTTACCAAATACATATTCAAATTAAATTTGTGCGTTTTAAAATATTCCATAACCATATATCTCATGTACTGATTCATAAAATTCTGATTCAACATTAACATGTTTGCACTGTCTCCACATCTATTCTGTCATACTCAAATGCGGAGATCTCAAAAGATATGCCAGTTTAACATTTTTGTTTTTGTGCAGATATTTTTTTACAACATTTGCTTTGTGGCGCCCTATCAACGATGACTGATATTTTTCCAAATTTTTTATGAGCTGCTTTTAAATAATCCATAAATGCAATTGCGTTGAATTTTTCATACGATCTAAAAATTGATTGTCATCATTTCCAAAAATCTTCGGTGTGTTCTGCTCCAACGTACAATCATTCTTTGGTGTACATCTGTCTGATATTTTTTACCAAGACGTACATCATCTACAAATACAGACTCGTCCCGAATAAATACGGCAAAACCTTTCTTGTTCTATGCGTAAAATGATGCGTTTATTCCACTTGCGGTACGTATCCTTGGATGCAGCACATGTGCCTTTTGTGGAACCTTTTGATTCCATTTGTGCAATAAATAACGCACGTGAGTAATATGATATGTGTTCTGTAAAATATAAACTGCATCCGTTTCTTTGAAGTCATTCCATCTGAAATTTTCTTAAATGTACGCTCTATCTTTTGTAATTTTTTGTGTGAGATTAATGGCAGACGGCCAAAACGAGGGGATCCTCCAATCAATATTTTTCAAATGAATCAATTTACAGAATTGTATGTACAAAATATCTGTCTTGCAGTTTTAGTAATGGTGTGATTGTTGATCTTAATTATACACATTGCATGTAATTTTTCTTTTTTGTAGGCCTAGAGTAACTCGTTATTTGTAATGTGTGTAAAGTTATTTCCAACTATTGATCAAAAAACATTGCTATTTGTTTTGAAAAATTGCAAAGACTTTTGCTCCGAGGTATAGACCTGGGCATATGTAAAATTAAGGGTAAGAATTCAAAACTTGTGCATAACTTGCGAAACGATGATTTTTTGGTTTTACCAATTTTTGTCGATATTTTTTTACAGGTTTACCAATTGCACCGTTTAGACCAAGTGGACCTTTAACAAATTTTTCCTTGTTTGCCCAAAGAAGAACTTCGTCTTGGGGAGCATAGTGGTTTACTATTTTCGAGTTAACTATAGTTTGAATAATTTTCCCATACTTTTTTGATGAAGGTACATCTTCAGTTATTGATGCACCAAAAAAATATACACCTTCTACAATTCCAACATTTTGTTTCTTTTTTGCAAGATATTCCAAAGTACTCAAAATTACTTGTGAACCTAAAGAATGCCCCATTAGTCTTATCTTTGTTTTAGGACTGATAGTTTTGAAATCTTTAATGAATTTTCCAAGATTTTTTCCATTTTTTATTGCAATTTTTTGACCAACTGCAAGTGACCGTTTTGCATGTTTAATTAAATGTGCACCAGTTGTGTTTGAATCATAACTATAACCAATTACAGGGTGAACATATCCTAACTTACGTAATTGTTTTTGAGCTAAAACAACTTTAGCAACAGCTCCGGCATTATCGTTTCTTAACCCATGAATCACAATAGTGATTTCTTGTGAATTGATTAATTTTCTAAAATCATTTTTTGGATATGTATAATATGAATTATTTTTCAAAGTCACACCACTTGAAAGATCATAGTAACCCCTTGTAGAAATTCGTGGAATGAGTTTCATAGTTATTCAGAAGGTCCCAATTGACTTTTGTGTTTTTCAATATCAGATTCTTCAACTTTTGCAAATATTGGAGATGCATCACCCAGTAGATGGTTTGATGAGATTCCAAGTAAGGACATATCACTCCACATAGATTTGTTTATTTCGCCATCCAATCCCAATTGCTCCCAAATTTTTTGAGAAGATTCAGGCAAGAATGGGAAAAGTGCAATAGATAATGCACGTGCAGCATTTACTGAAAGATACACACAGTTTGCAGTACCTGGTCGTTTTTTCCAAGGTTCTTTGTGTTGAAAATATTGGTTAAAAAATGATGAAAATTCCATAATTTTCTTCAAAGCCCTATCAAGATGATTTTGTTCCATGTAAGCACCTACATCGGTGGCAAGATTTTTAATTTTTTGTTCAGCTTCTGAATCTTTTTCATCAAATGAATCAGATTCTGGAACTTTGCCATCAAATGCTTTTTTCGTAAAACCAAGTGCCCTATTTACAAAATTTCCGAGATTCCCAATTAATTCAGAATTAATTCTTGTTGTGAAATCATCCCAATCAAAATTTAGATCATCTTGAGAATACGGGTTGATAGATACAAGATAGAATCTAAGATAGTCTGCAGGATAATATTCTAAAAATTGTTTTAGTCCAATATACCAATTCCTACTTTTTGAAATTTTCTTTGATTGTAAAGTTAGATGTCCCCTAGTCGGAATATAATCTGGAAGTTTGTATTCAGAATCAATCCCTAATCTCATTGCAGGTAAGAAAAGATAATGATGGTATACGATATCTTTTCCAATAAAATGATAAATATCAGCAGAATTCCAAAATTCTTTTCCATTAATTCCTTTATCGTTAAGAAATTTTAAAGCAGTTGAAATGTATGCCAAGTGATTATCAAACCAACCATAGAAGACTTTACCTTCTGCACCATCAAGTGGTACTGGAACACCCCAAGGAATATCTCTTGTAATATCCCAATCAATTAATCCAGATTTAATCCAATTTTGAACATATTTTTTTACATCTTTTTGTAAATGGGAGGCTTGATCTAGCCATTTTGTTAATGAATCAGCAAAGTTTTTGAGTTTGAAAAAATAATGTTTAGTTTTTTCTTTAGTTGGTGTTGCCCCACATAAAGAGCATTTAGGATCCGTGATTTCTTCAGGTACACGACCACAACTTTCACAAAGATCAGAATACTGATCCTCGGCCTTACAAGAAGGACATATTCCTTTCACGTATCTGTCAGGCAGGAATTTTTTATCATTATTACAATAAAATTGGATGATTTCTTTTTCGTAAATATGCCCAGAATCATTTAATTTTTTAAAAACATCTTGAACAAAAGCAACATTTTCAGAAGAACTTGTTTTGTAAAAATAATCAAAATCAATATTGAATGCTGAAAAATCATCATAGTCTCGCTTATTCCAATGTGCCACATATTCAGCAGGAGTTTTCCCTTCTTTTTCAGATTGAATTAAAATTGGCGTTCCAAAATCATCAGACGCACAAACATAGTAGGACTCAACACCATTCATTTTCAAGAATCTGTTTGTTATATCAGCTGGAAGGTATGTAGATGCAACATGTCCTAAATGTATTTCACCATTGGCATAGGGCAATGCACTTGTGATGATAGCTTTTTTGTTCATGTAATATTAGCTAGTGGCGTAATTGAGGTTAAGAAGTTTACCAGTTACTTGCATACTTTACTTGTTCGGGAGTTAATTTATCAATTTTAACATCCATTGCCTTTAGTGCATCAACTGCAATTTGTTGATCAATTTCTTTAGGAACATCAATAATTTTATTTTCCATTTTTTTGTGATTTTTAAGAATATACAATACAGATAAGATTTGATTTGAAAATGATTGTGCCATAACTTCAGGAGGATGTCCTTCTGCTGCAACCAAGTTTGCAAGACGGCCTTGTCCAATAAGATATACTATTTTTCCATTACTCAAAGTACATTCATCAAGATTTGGTCGCACTTCTTTAACAGATTTTGAAGATTTTAACAAGAATTTACTATCAATTTCAACATCAAAATGACCAACATTGCCCATTATTGCACCCGATTTCATTTTCAGAACGTGTTCTTTTCTAATTACACTAGTCATTCCAGTACATGTGACAAACATATCACCAATCTTTGCAGCCTCACTCATTGGCATTACTTCAAATCCATCCATATGAGCTTCAAGAGCTTTGATAGGATCAACTTCAGTTACAATAACTTTAGAACCCATTCCATTAAATCTAGACGCAACACCGCGTCCCACCCATCCATAACCAACAACCACAACACGTTTTGATGCCATGAGGAGATTCATTGCACGAAGATATCCATCTATCGTACTCTGACCAGTTCCATATCGATTATCAAACATGTGTTTTGTGTATGCTTCATTAACTAAGATGACAGGATAACGTAATTTTCCTTGATTTTCTACAGCTCTTATTCTAGTAACACCTGCAGTCGTTTCTTCAGTCGCACCAAGTATTTCCATGTCTTTAAATCGTTTATCAAAATGAGCTTTGATATTCATATCAGCACCATCGTCAGTGAGAATTGTCGGTTTGTGTTTTAGAACTTGGTCTATACACCAATCATAATCTTTGACAGATTGTCCATGCCATGAATATACATTGATTCCTTGAGAGGCCAAAAATGCTGCAATGTTATCTTGTGTTGTTAGAGGGTTTCCACCACAACATGCAACTTTAGCTCCTAACTCTTTGGCACCCATCAATAAAACAGATGTTTCTTTAGTAATGTGAAGACAGAATCCAAGGGTAATTCCTTTGAGAGGTTTTGATTTTTTATATCGATTAATAGTATTATCAAGAATTTGCATATGAGATCTAGCCCATTCATAAGATAGCTTGCCTTCTTTGATCAATTTTAGACTAGATTTTACTTTACTCAATAAATTCATCTGGACTTGTTGGTTATAAAATGGTATCATGCGAATATAAATAAATGACAAAGATATCAGAGATTTATTGACTTGGAAGAAAATTGCTGATAAAGGTACAGTAGCAGTAGGTAAAGGTAAAGCTTTCAAAGTTGATGGTAAGCAAATTGCAGTTTTTAATCAAGATGGATATCATGCAATGGATGATCTTTGTGTACATCAAGATGGATCTATTGCACCAGGAAAATTAGACGGAGATATTGTAGAATGTCCATTACATTTTTGGCATTATAATATCAAAACAGGAGAATTGACAGATTATCTCAAAGACGTAAAACTTGAAACATATCCAGTGCAATCCAGAGATGATGGTATTTACATCGACATCTAATTACAGGGAATTTACACATTAGCTCGTCAAATAATTCTTAAATTTAAAAAAGTTACAACATCATTTGGGATTTTAGAGAATTAAATGCAATGGAAAAGGGACAAATGCCCCTCATGCTAGGTATGAGTTATGTTGGGCACAGATTATTCTGTGATTGTACTATACCAAATTAGTATATGGGATAATGTGTGTTCAAAATGAACTAATAGATATTCAATAGAGGCATAAGTTTTATTCTCACATATTCAGAAAAACGATAGTTGAATCAAGATATCATAAATGAGATTAAAGAACAAGATTATCTAACAATAACTGAGAAGATCGAAAATTTTCTATCAGAACAAATAGAAAAAAATCAATCAAAAGGAGTCATTTTAGGATTAAGTGGAGGAATAGACTCAGCAGTTATAGCTTACATTTGTAAGAGAAAACTAAAAGACAAAACACTTGCATTAATTATGCCAGATACATCAATTACACCAAAATCAGAAACAGAAGATGCTCTCAAAATGATTTCATTGACAGGAATTGAATACAAGTTAATTGATATCAAACCAATCATAAACGAATATTCAATGTATTTAGAACCAAATGAAAAAGCCAGAGGAAATCTTAGAGCAAGAGTTAGAACAAATATGTTATACTATTATGCAAATGTAAAAAACTATCTTGTTTTAGGATCAAGTGATAAAAGTGAATTCAACATAGGATATTTTACAAAATTTGGAGATGGCGCATCAGATATCACACCAATAGTTTCTCTTTACAAACTACAAGTGAGAGAAATTGCCAAACATCTAGGAGTTCTGGATAGTATCATTTCTAAAAAAAGCAGCCCACACCTTTGGAAAGATCACGAGGCAGAAGAGGAATTAGGGATACAATATGAAGAAATTGATTCTATTTTGTATTGTATGTTAGAGAAAAAATTTTCAGTTGATGAAATAGAGGAAAACACCCAGATACCACGAATTACTATAGAAAAAATTCAACGATTATACATAAACAGTGAACATAAAAGATTGTCACCGCAGAAACCAAATTGAGAATAAAATGAAAATATTAGATACATTATCCAAAGTAGAGCAAGAAGTAGATATCTCAAAAAAAGTCAAAATATACCTTTGTGGAGTAACAGTGTATGATGAATCTCACATAGGCCATGCAAGAACAATCATAGTTTTTGATGTACTAAGGAAATATCTTGAAAATAAAGGAATCGAAATTGAGTTTATTCAAAATTTTACAGATATAGATGATAAAATAATTAATCGTGCAAATACTGAAAATAAAACGGCTGAAGAAATAAGTACAAAGTACATTGAAAATTATTTTAAGGATTTTGATGGATTAAATGTAAAACGTGCAACTAATTATCCAAAAGCAACAGAACACATTGAAGATATTATCAAATTCATTGAAAAATTAATTGTAAAAGATGTCGCATATGCTTCAAAAAATGGAGTCTATTTTTCGGTCTCAAAATTTTCAGAATATGGAAAATTATCTAAAAAGAAAATAGACGAACTTCAATCAGGAGCTAGAATTGAAATTGATGAACAAAAAAGAGATCCTTTAGATTTTGCAGTATGGAAACTGTCAAATGTAGAACCTAATTGGGCTAGTCCATGGGGTAAAGGTAGACCTGGATGGCATATTGAATGTTCAGCCATGAGCGTAAAGTACCTAGGAGAAAATTTTGATATTCATGGTGGTGGACGAGATCTAATTTTTCCACATCATGAAAATGAAATTGCTCAATCTGAGTCATGTACAGGAGTTCAATTTGCAAAAATTTGGATGCATGTTGGAATGGTCACCATAGATGGTGAGAAAATGTCAAAATCAATTGGAAATGTGAAATCAATTAAACATGTGTTAGAAAACTGGGGACCAAATATCATCAGATTATTCTGCTTATCAGGACATTATTCTAAACCAATAGATTACTCTGAAAAACTACTAAAAGAAAATCTTACAAAATGGAGACAAGTAGAAACTTGTCATTATGAATTAATTCATGCCAATAATGAAATGAGTGAGAAAATTAATGAATTAGTTACTAAAATAGGCGTAGGATTTGATACTGCATTGAATAATGACTTTAACACACACTTGGCATTATCTGCATTTTTTCAATTAGTTAAAGAAACAAACAGATTAGCAGCAGAAGAAAAACTAGGTAAAAATAATTCAAACATAATAAAAATAGAACTAAAAAGAATGTTAGAAATACTAGGATTAAAAATTCCAGAAATAACAGACAATCAGAAAGAAGAGATTGATAAATTAATTACAGATAGAGAGAAAGCAAGGAATGAAAAA
This sequence comes from Candidatus Nitrosopumilus sp., assembly GCA_965262905.1. Taxonomy (GTDB): domain Archaea; phylum Thermoproteota; class Nitrososphaeria; order Nitrososphaerales; family Nitrosopumilaceae; genus Nitrosopumilus. Next base: position 2,108,269 of record OZ253567.1, on the reverse strand, counting down.
CAATTTGAAACAGCAGATAAAATCAGAGATAAACTAAACGAAATGAATATTGAATTAATTGATCATAAAGAAAAAACAATTTGGATGCGTAAAGAAAACATTAGAGTAGAAAAATAAAATTAATGTATACTGATTAGTTTACACTAACATTATTTACGCCTAAAAAAAATTAGGAGAGTCTAATTAGGACAATCTAATTTTCGAGGTGTTTAATAGAATTAAAAAATAATACAATACATGAATGCGTGGAATAAATTTTGGCAATGGTATGAAAATAAAATATTAGGAAGTGTGATTTTAATTGCAATCATACAATTCATCCAAATTCCACATATGATATGGAATGCAGATATTATGTTAGAAGCTGGAATTGTATCAAGAGTTCATCCAGTAATCGATTGGTTCTTGTATGGAGTTGATCTAATTGAAATTATTTCAATCATCAATGTTGGAATGATAATGTTTAGTTTAATTAAAAAGAAAAGACAAGGAAAAAAGCAGGTTCAAAAAATAGCCTAGTCTTTTGCTTCCCAAACTACTCTTTGTGGGAATGGAATTTCAATGCCTGACTTGTCTAATGCACGCTTAATGATAGTAAGCAAGATAGGTTGTGTTTGACTCCAATCATCTCGCGGATGCCATACTAGTACCTGAATATTTACACTAGAATCACCTAATTCCTCAACTCGGAATTCAGGTTCTGGAATTCTCAACACAAAAGGCATTGAAAGTTGAATTTCATTTTTAATTACAGAAATTGCATTTTCAATATCATCTTTGTAAGCAATTCCAACCATCGCTTCTGCTCTTCTTACTGTTGAATTAGTTAATGAGCGAATATTTGAAGTGAAAAATTTTTCATTAGGTATTCTAATTACTGTTCCATCAAATTTTCTAATCCTACTTGAAAATGTGGCAATGTCCAATAAAGTTCCAGATATGCCCATGTCAGGAATTTGAATCGTATCACCATGTTTTGCGGGTTTTTCTATCATCAAAAATATGCCTGAAATTAAATTAGAAACTACTGATTGGGTTGCAAATCCAATTACTATAGCAAAAATTCCACCAGCTACAAGTAAACCTGAGAAATCAATCCCCTGAGTAGATGTAAAAATAAAAAAGGTAATAGCAATAATTCCAAAATAAATTATTTTTCCAAAATTCTTTGCGGTGTCTTGAGGAAGAGTGAGTGCATAATATTTGAAGAAAACCATTTTTACAATTTTTGCAGTAATAATACCAGCAGCCATAATTATTCCACCAACGAACAATGAAAGGACAGTTAATCCTCCAATGATGTCCATTTCAGATAAACCTTGTAAAAATTCTATAGAAGTCATTCTAATCCCATCTCCATTGCAGTATTTGATGTACTAGCATCCCAAGTTGGGGATTTTATCCAATCAGTAGAGATTACATCAGTTTGAACATCGGCGATACTTACAACTGCACGTTTTTTTAATGTAACTTTAATTCCATCTAAAATGGATTTTGAATTTTCATAATAAAGAGCATTATCAGTAATTGGAAAAATCACTTTGCTAACAGTTTGTCCAGATTCCAGATTATTTTCAATTACAATTTTCATTACACCTTCCACATAAGGAACAGAGTCAGAAAAATCAGTTGCAAGTGAGACCTCAGCATATTTACACAAAGTTCCAGTATCAGGAGAACCATACAAACCAAATCTAGAATTTAGAGGATTGCATGTAATCCAATCAAGAGATTCTTGTTTAGAGTCATGAATCAAAAAAATTCCAATCTCTATTGGGCAGTGAACAAAAATACTAGCTGTAGAATTTTGACTCAAATAGATTTCTTTATCAAATTCTAAAAAAACATACTCAGTTCGTCTTGCAGGATGATTTAAAGGTCTTATGGGTGCCAATTCAATTTCAAGTACATTGGATTTTACAGGAATTATTTTTTCAATTATTTTGCCTTCAGAATCTTGTCTAAAATATGAAAATGCATTTTCATCAATTTTTTCAAATTTTATTACAGTATCAGGCAAAGTTAATTCAAGATTTTCATTTACAGTGTATAATCCATATTTTGAAAAACTGGATTGGTCTTTCTCATCGCTCATCTTTTCAATTTTTAATTGAAAATCAGGGATTTATGCTCTCTCATTTGCAGAGATCAGTAAAATTAGAAAAAATCAGATAGGACTTTTTGCCTGATCAATCCTAGAACATTACCATGTGCAAGCCATTCAGATTTACTAATACTCATTTTTTGAGATGCTAATGACAAAGCATGGCCGAAATCATCAGCAACTATAGGCATTTTTTTCATAGCCTCACGAATTCCTTCACGAACTTGCCATACGCCTACAGGAATTGCATATTCTGGTCTAATCTCTCGTAAAATGACTATGCCCGCCTGAATTTTCATTTGAACCAAATATTCTAAAACTCCCAATTTTGCTGCAAAATATGCCCCAGCTATTGCAGGAGGATGATCAATTCCACGTGCATCTTCATAATCAGAACCAAATCCCATTACCCCATTAGAATACCATGCTTCAATCATTTCATAAATCCACCTATGTGGAAAAAGAACTATAGTGAAAATATTCCCCAAATGTTCATGTGAGAAAACTTTACACGAATCAATTAAACTAAAATCTAAAACTTTATCAGTTAATGATTTACAAATAATATCATCAGTTGCAGTAATACTCCATTTTGTAGGAACTAACTTTCTTTTTTGTCCCAACATTCCAATGCTAAAACATTTTTGAATTTTTGAAATTTCAATTCCGGAATTGTACAAATTTAAAACTGCATCTTGTGCTTTCAAATCTTTATCATAATATGTTTTTTCAATGGATTTCACAGAGGTTGTCCCGGAAAATTTTGCAGATTTTATTTCACCTATAGGTCCAAATGGAGCACTTTCACCATCTAAAGAAATATTGGATGTTGTAGATTTTTTAAACATCAAGTCAGAATCAATGGGTTTAGAGGACATTGTTAATTCCTGAAGGCTTTCAATATAACGTTCATCTGTTTGATCAATTCCAACTTTTTGAATTCCTCTAACCAAGTTTAATCTAAAATTTACAATGTCCTCTAATGATTTTCCTTTCCATTGTTCGGGACTATCAAGTAAGGTAGTGTCGCCATGGACTGGAGGAACCATTGGACCCACAAAGACTTTTGGATAATTATGAGATCCAACAAAAACGGATGGTGGGCTACTACCACTAACAAAGTCAGATGAGAATAGATTTCCATGTTTTGAAAGAGTCTCATGCCATTTTGCTAAAATCAAACGTCTAATTTCCTGAGAATCAGAAGACATGTATAATCATGCCTAAAATATGCTATTAACTTGCCTAATTACTAAAATTGATGGTTTGTCAACGGATAATGTTTAAGGGATTATTTCTCATCAAAAAATATGACAGTCAAGAGAATTGTCTCATTTTTGCCAAGTGCTACTGAGTTATTATATGAATTTGGTGTGCAAGACGATCTATACGGTGTAACTCATGAATGTAAACATCCAAAAAATGCAACATTAAAGCCAATCATAATTAATTCGATAATAAATTCAGATGAATTGTCCTGTAAAGAAATCGATACAATGACTTTTCAATTACTAAAGGATGAAAAAGATATTTTTGTATTAAACGAAGAGAATCTAAAAAACGCAAACCCTGATCTGATCATATCACAAGAAACATGTAAAGTATGTGCAGCACATACTAATCAAATTAACAAAGCAGTCCAAATTCTGCAAAAGAAACCAATGTTATTTTCAATGGATCCTCACAACATGGATGAGATTATGAATTCAGTTATAGAATTGGGTAAAATAATTGATAAAAAAGAAAAATCTAAAGAAATTGTAGATTCGCTATCAAAAAGAATTGAAAATATTAGAAAAAATCATAACAGCAAAAAGATCAAAGTTCTTGCAATAGAATGGATTGAGCCATTTTTTACTGCTGGTCATTGGGTTCCAGAAATGATAGAAATTGCAGGAGGAGTTAACATGATCAGTAAAACAGGGGAACACTCTAGAAGATTAGATATGGATGAAATTCTCAAGGTAAATCCAGATATCATCGTCTTGATGCCTTGTGGTTTTGACACACAGAGAACTATCAAAGAGTATGAAAAATTTCTAAAAAATAAAGAACAGTGGAAAAATCTTGATGCAGTCAAAAAGAATCAAATTTTTGCAGTAGATGCAAATTCATTTTTCAGTAAGCCCAGTATACGTACCATAGAAGGTATCGAAATCATGGCAAAAATCATACAGCCAGACAAATTCAAAAATCTCAGGGTTTCAAATAGCTCATTTTCACATATTGAAAATAATTAGGCTTGGGCTCAACTAAGTGACTGTCACATAGTATAACATACTAGTGATTATGTCCAGTTTTGGGAATCAGTATTACATGACAAGAACATTTGCTGGAGACCCAAAAATAGAGGATTTATTAAAAATGACAAACAATGTTTTGATTAAACAAAGAAAAGAAATCAGATAAATTAATTATTTTTTAGCAGCACTAACAAGGGATACAACATCTCTATCTCTTAATTGATAATCAGTAGGTAATCTCAAATTATATCTCAAATCTTTTCCATAAAGAAGACCTTTTGTTAAATCAGAATGAATCTCTTTTGCAAGATCATTAATAGTCGCACCATCTTTTAACAAGATCAAATCAGGTAACACCCTTCCTTTTTTGTCAGCAAGATTTTTTTCATCAGCTACGGGATAAATAGAATTCATTTTGAGTAGTTTGAAAACAGCCACATTGATTGCAAATTGCACACCAGTTCGCATGTATCCTCCCATAATTCCTTTTTTAATAAAATTCAATGCGTTAATTTGTTTTTCATTGAGGTCATCAGATTTTATTATTTCAAATGTTTCAGACCCAGGAGAATATTTGATTAATCCTTTTTGTTCTGCACGTCTTAAAACAAATTCACTATCACCACTAACTGGGATTACTATAGAATCATTGTATCGCTCTCTTAATCGTGCAAAATTTTTGTCAGCACCTTCAACATCAACTTTATTTGCAACAATCAACGTAGGTTTTGAGATTTTACGTAGATGTGATGCAAATTTTTTACTATCAACCATATCAAAGTCATCAAAATCTTTTTCTTCAAGATTAGTTGCACGAAATGTTTCTTTAACATGAATTTTAGTAACACCGATTCCACGATAAAGATCAGTGATAGCATCTGAGATATCAGTGTTAGTTTTAATTAATTTGGAAATTTTATCCCGATTACCTTCTAGGATTTTATGATACCACATGATTAATTCTTCCTCTATATCTGCAAAATCAGATATTGGATCCCCAGTTCCAACTTTAGTAATTTTTCCAGTAGAATCAATTCCTCCAGACGCATCAACTACATGTAGTAATACATCAGATTGTGCGGCTATTGACAAAAACTGATTCCCAAGACCCTTACCTTTCCAAGCATCTTTAATGAGGCCAGGTAAATCGATTAACTCAATTGGGATATATCTCCAACCATCAAGACATTTGGAATTATTTGGATTATCTTGAATTTTAAATTCAGGATGTACGCATAGAGTAATTGCATGTGTGACTCCAGACACATGCAATTTAGTGGTGAAAGGGTATGATGAAATTTCTTCAGAAGATAGTGTGGCGGAATTGAAAAAGGTGGTCTTTCCAGTATTAGTTTTTCCAATTAACCCTATCTTGATTGGCATGTAATAATGAACAATTAAGAATATTTATCTCTGCCTAGGAATTGTAAGATTTTTTATTTTTTATTTTTTCTAAAGTTTGATCAAGTTCTTTTATCGCCCATTCAATATCTGAAAAGTCTTCTTCAGAAAGAGATTCTTTCCACTTTTCTAAAACACTATTTGTAATTTCAGAACAATTGTAAATCAAATTCCAGTATGGATGGTGTTCAGCAGTAGTGTATGCTAATTCAGTCACATCATTAAGACCATTTTGTGCTCTAGCTAAAGAGGTAATTTTTTCTCCAAATATTTTCACAATATCATTATTGAGATCTTTTTCAATTTTTAACGGAATGTTTTGATTTTCATATTTTTTAACAAATTCTAACAAATCATGATAAAAATTTTCAAAATCAGTCATTGTGACAATCTCTGATGTTCTGCCAACATACAGCGATTAAAAATCACTTTGATTCCAGCTTGCGTTGCCAATTCTTCAGATTCAGGATTATGAATTTCTTCTTGAAGCCAAATTACTTTAGATTTTTTCTTTATAGCTTCTTGAATAACTGGCAAGACTTTGTCAGACGGTCTAAAAATATCAATGATGTCAATTTCTTCATTAACTTTAGAAATTGAACTATAACATTTTTTCCCCAAGATTTCATCAGTTGTGGGGTTTACAGGAGTGATATCATATCCATTATCAAATAGATATTTCGGTATATGATGTGCCGCTTTTGAAGAATTTTTAGACATGCCAATTATAGTTACTTTAGTTAATGAAAGGATCTCACGAATTTGTTGATCGGAGAAAGAATCTCGTTCCACGATTAAGATGATTTCAGGATGAATATAATTTTTGAATCCTAAAAAAGGCAAAGGATTTTTTAGAAGTCAATGAATAGAAACAACATGGATGAAGAACCAAAAGATCTCATTGTATTAGGTGCAATAAAACACAGAGTGAAGGATTTTGATAAAATTCAAAAAATGACAAAAATTGAATCAAATGAATTAAATTTAATTTTAGAAGAATTAGAAAAACGTGAATTTATTCATGTTGAAGAAGAAAAAGGATGGTTTGGGATGAAAGTGAAAATCACAGTTACAGACAAAGGATCTAATGAAGCAGATGAAAGAATTCATGAGTTACAAACAAAATGGAATCAAATGTCATTATTATATAAAACAGGAGACAAAGACAAGTTAAAACAAGAAATGAAAAATAACAAATCAATCATCCCCTCAATGATGTTCTTTGGAATTATGGATATGGTGATATTTTCAATGATGTTTAGTATGATTGGAATGGCGATGACAGATTATGTGGCTCCAGAAAACATACCAGATACAGGAGACAGCATGGATGATGGAGATATGGGTGATGATGGCTTTGATTTTGACATCGGATTCTAGTGTGTTTTATACTCGATATAAAAATAACACATAGTTGATTTACAATTCATTTGATAATCCAGGATTAGTCAAAGTACTGACATTTTTGCAAACTCATAATACAGAATATCTATCAGGTCAAGATTTGAGTGATGTATTAAGAATTAGTAGAGTGGCAGTTTGGAAACACATTAAAAAAATTCAAGAGTTAGGATATAATGTAGAATCAAAACAAAAGTTGGGGTACAAATTAATTTCAAATTCAGAATTATTACTTCCTTGGGAAATTACTTCAAATTTAAAAACAAAAATCATAGGAAAACAGGCATATTATTTTGATTCAATTGATTCAACTCAAAAGCAGGCATTAAAAATGGCTCAGGATGTTGCAAATGACGGGACAGTAATAGTTGCATCAGAACAGACCGGAGGAAAAGGGAGAGATGGGAGAAAATGGATGTCACCAAAAGGTGGGATATGGATTTCAATAATATTACATCCAAAATTTGATATTTCAATTACAACATTATTTCCAATTGCATCATCACTTTCATTATCATTAGCAATTGAAAAAATATTTTCAATTAAACCAGAATTAAAATGGCCTAATGACTTGACAATAAATGGTAAAAAAGTGGCAGGGATGTTAGTGGACGTATCACTAGAATCAAATAGAATTGAAAATTTAGTTTTAGGTGTTGGAATAAATTTTGATGTAAATGTAAAACAAATTGAAAAATCACTAAAGGGAACACCTAATTTTTACGGCGTAGCATCCCTCAGTGATCAAAAACAAAACATTAAACCAATTCAATTAGTGCAGACGTTTTTGTTAGAATTAGAAAAAATCTACAAGGCACTCAATGAAAGACAAATTAAAAAAATAATTTCAGAATGGACATCAAGATCATCAACAATAGGAAAAAACGTGGAATTGGACACAGTAGATTCCAAAATTAAGGGAAAAGCGATAAAAATTGACGATGATGGTGCTCTTATCGTCTCAGAGCACAATAAAATTCACAAAGTGATTGCAGGGGACATAATTCATTTATCAAAATAACATCATTTTTTCTTTGATTTTGATTTTATTGGTTTTTTTGAGGAATTTGGAATTAAAGCAGATTGTTCTTTTAGAATTTCCTTAAGATCTTTTTGTATATCAAAAACAGTTGAGAGTAATTCTTCTAGGACTTTAGAATATTTACCATACGCATCTATCAATTCAGTTTTCTTTTCATCAGATTTTGAAAGATATTCATTTGAACGTAACAAATTTGCAGATTCAATCATTTCAGGAATATTCTTTGCCGGTTCCCCCAGTTGTTCTAAATCAAATTGTATTTCTTGAATTTTCTTCCGTAAATCATAGATAATTTCTCCAGCACCAATATTTGTCAATATAAAATCACGTGATCATTAATGAATTAAAGATTTCCAAAGGGTACAAATAATAAAAAATTTTCATGCAAAAAAGAGCCTAAATGAAGTATAATTTGGGAATAAATTATAAACAAAATAAAAATACATAAACCCATGATGAGGATTTTTTGTTTTTTATTGGTAATTTTGATCAGTGTAGGAATTACTAGTGAATCAGCATTTGCTCAAATAGAAAAGAATCCTGAAGTAATGTTCAAACTAGCTAAAGAGCACTTTGTAAATGGAGAATACAAACAAGCAATTACAATTTATGATGAGATACTAGAGATATCCCCAAACAATATTTCAACTTTAAAAATGAAAGGTATTGTTCAAAGTAATCTTGATGAGCATTCTAGTTCATTAAAACAATTTTTCAAAATATTACAGCATAAACCAAATGACACTATTTCTTTAACAGGTATGGGAGTCGGTTTTGGAAATTTGGGGGAATATCAAGAATCAATTGCATATTTTGAAAAAGCGTCAATTGAAAAACCAGACAGCATAGTGATAAATAATTATAAAGATTTTATCAATAATGTTATTTCAAAATATCCATATACACCAACTGAAAAGCCCGAACAAACAGAATCAGTGCAAATAATATCCATCCCAGAATGGATAAGACCAATAGCAAAATGGTGGTCAGAAGGAGACATAGAAGATTCAGAATTTAATTCAGCTTTAATATATTTAATAGAAAATAAAATAATTCAAATTCCACCAGTTAATACAATCAGCCAATCAAATGGAGAAATTCCAGAGTGGATAAAAATTAATGCAGGATGGTGGGCAGATAAACAATTAGAAGATACAGAATTTGTATTAGGCATTCAATATTTAATTGAAAAAGGCATCATCGAAATAAAAATAGAAAATCAACTAGAAAAATCTCAAAAAGAACTAGATCTTGAGTTTTACTTGTTTGAAAAATATCTCAGAAATATTTCAAATAACATATCTAAAGAAAAAAGATACATTGAATTTCCCAACCCAAGTCAAGATGTCATAAAAAAATTCCTTAGAGATTATATTAAATGGAATTTTGAAGAAGAGGTAAAAAAAGCATCATCGAAATTCCCAGATCCTACTTATCAAATTGACGATGGAGCATACATTATCAATTACAAAGTATTCATAAATGATCAACCCAGCGGCCTTCCATTAAACCATGTAAGTACATTAGGAAATTCTTTTAGTTTTTGGGAAAAACAAGAATTGACAACGGATAATCAAAATGCAAAAATAAAATTTACTGTAACTAATCTCAAACACGAAGCAAATGTTTGGGTAACATGGGTTGTGCGAGATATTGGAGACGGCGTATTAGGACATGCACATATTGGAAAGGGAGTAGTAGAAGTCACATTAGGAGATTACAATTGTGACGGTAGTTTTCAGTTATACGATGTAAATAGTGTTGAAACAATCATGACTCACGAATTAGGTCATTCAATTGGATTGAAACATGTTAGTGAAAAAAGCAACATAATGTATCCGTCATTTACACCATCATACGCATACTGTTTGCTGAATTAAATTTAAAAAACTAGATCATGTTCTATAAATTTAGAATAAGGATTAGCTCAACCTACACACAATTAACCTGCAGATATTTCGTAAAATTGATAATAAGCTATTTTTGCAATTATGTGTATTATGCTTAAAAATACAATTATCAATAATCCAAAATGTCCATCGTGTGGAGATAAAAAAATGATCACAGATCAAAATACAGGGGAGTTGTTCTGTAGTAATTGTGGATTAGTTGTTACAGATAAAATTACAGATACAGGTGCAGAATGGCGTTCGTTTTCAAATGATGAAGGGAACAAAGCTAGGACCGGTGCAGGTACATCATTAACAATGCACGATATGGGATTATCAACGGTGATCGGGGCTGCAAACAAAGATGTAACAGGCAAACCACTATCTGCAAGTGTTAAAAGTTCAATTGAAAGATTAAGAACTTGGGATAGTAGAAGTCAAGCACATTCATCAGCAGATAGAAATTTGAGGCAAGCACTTAATGAAATGGACAAATTAAAAGATAAACTCGCTTTAACTGATGCAGTAATTGAGAAAGCAGCTTACATCTACAGAAAGGCAATGGAGAAAAAACTTGTAAGAGGTCGTTCTATTCAAGGATTAGTAGCAGCATGTCTTTATGCATCATGTAGAAATACAGAAACACCTAGAACATTAGATGATATTGCAAAAGGAATCAACATTAGAAGAAAAGATGTTGCTAGATGTTATAGATTGATTTTCAGAGAACTTGAACTAAAAATGCCAGTTGTAGACCCCGTAAAAGGAGTTTCTAGAATTGCAAGTATTGCTGAGCTTAGCGAGAAAAGCAAACGAAAAGCAATTGCAATTTTAAATCAAGCAAAAGAACTAGGAATAGTAGCAGGAAAGGATCCAATGGGGATTGCGGCAGCTGCACTTTATCTTGCATGTATCAGTGCAGGTGAGGTAAAATCTCAAAAAGACATCTCTATTGCATCAGGAGTTACAGAGGTAACAATTAGAAATAGATGCGCAGGATTAAGACAAATGCTAAAAGATAAATAAAAAAAGATTATTTTGTAGACGTTTGAAACTCTATTTTATCCCAAGGGAATACAACATAACCATCATTATCAGTTTCTTTACCGTAAATTAATTGTGAAGGGAATTTTTTTCCATGCCTTGCAAATAAAGTAGCATAAAGTAATTTTGAAGAATCCTCAGATTTTAAAATTACCCCATCAAAGGTCTTACCAGAATCAAAAATATCATCAACAACTAAGGAGTTAGAAGGAATAGTTTTTTCATCAACACGTATTTTTTCAATTCCCAAATGATCTGCCAATAATCTAGAAGGCACCAACCCACCTCTACTTAGGGTGGTAATACTAGAAAACTTATTCTTTGATTTCAAAATAAGACTAGAAAGTTTTTCAATCAATGAATCGATTTCAGACCAGCTAACATGTTGTTCCTTATCCACGATTAGAATATGGAAAGGGTGAATTAAGTTGTTATGATTAGAAAGTTATGATTAGAAAGTTATGATTAGAAAGTTATGATTAGAAAGTTATGATTAGAAAGTTATGATTAGAAAGTTTTCATTGGAGATTTTTTTAAAGATTCGATAATTTCAAGAACATTGAAAGGTAATTTTCTAAAATCAATTTCTTTTTCACAAGATAATAGCAGTACATCATCATTACTGAGAGGAAAACTCATTACAATGACTTTATCTCGATATGACATTGAAAAATGTACTTTGCCAAATTCGCCATCAAATTCATGTCTCATTCTAACACGTAATGCAAGTTCCATGAACATCATTTCGTCTTGCTTTTGGGCCTCAAGTGAAAGTAAACCATCCTTCATCCCACCAGCTGTAAGGTGTCCTCTACTATTGATGAGCCTGGCTGAACGCATTTTTGGGTCTAAAGCAATAATTTTTTGACACATTTTTTCAAGCTCTTCAACATTATCCATTAGTCTAATTTAGTAATAGAACTATTTATTGCGATCTGTAATAATAGATATCTGTGCAAGAAGATTCCTCAAAAAATATCACTGATTACTACAAGCATTTGTCGTTATTTTGGACTGACATTATGCATTTGATGTCAAGTAAACCGCAGGCATTAACATCCACAGGGCCTATGAGAGCATTTGCAGCTAATTCAAAGAAAGTAACTACAGAATTAATTGAAATTAATGAAGATTTGATGGGATTTAATCAATACCTTACAGAATATTACAAACAATTGTCAAGGGCTTGGGAAGTTGCTCAAAAGAAAGTTAATCTCAAGGCACCTGAAGTACCTCAAGATGTAGAACAAATTGAAGCTTTCAAACGAATTTGGATAGATATTTTTGATAATGATTTTACAGAATTATTTGATTCTAAAAAATTTGGAGAGAATTATGGAAAACTCGTTTCAAAAGAACTGGAATTAACTAAACACTGGAATAACATTACAAATATAGTATTACAATCTGTCAATCTTCCAAGTAAAGAAGAGATCGATGAAGTATACAAGGAACTTCACTCGCTCAAAAAAAGAGTTGGGAAACTAGAATTAGAATTAAAGAAAAAGAGATGGCAAAAAAATGAATAGTGAATCAGGAATAGATCCAAAAATAATTGAAGAGATTTTAAAATTTAGCAAAAACGTTATTGATGCTCCAAAATTAGTATCAGCCCCGGATGAAATTAGTTTAGAAGTAACACCGCACGATACAGTTCACGAATTAGATAAAACTAGACTATTGCGTTATAGGCCACTTACTAAGAAACAACATAAAACACCATTGCTAATTTCATATGCATTAATCAATAGATATCACATATTAGATATTCAACCAGAAAAAAGTTGGGTAAGGAATCTACTTGAACAGGGATTTGATGTATACATGTTGGATTGGGGAACACCAACCAGTATGGATAAATATTTAGATTTTGATGATTATGTAAATGGATATTTAGATTCTGCAGTAGAGCATATCAAAAATGAATCATCCACAGAAAAAATTTCACTTCAAGGGTATTGTACCGGAGGTACTATTGCTACAGCATATGCAGCATTACATCCAGAAAGTGTAAAGAACTATGTTGCAACAGCTCCAGTTATTGATGGGTGGCGAGACACTACAGTGATCAGCAATCTTGCCAAACATATGGATGTGGACAAAATGGTAGATACTATTGGTAATATGCCTCCAGAATTCATGTACTATTGTTTTTCAGTTTTAAAGCCATTTGAGCAGGGAATTGAAAAATATGTGAAATTTTTCAAAAATATAGATAATAAGAAATTTGTAGATAATTTCCTCAGAGTAGAAAAATGGTTAGGGGATACCCCACCAATTCCAGGGGAGTTATTCAAACAATGGATTAAAGATATCTACCAAGACAATTTACTTATTCAAAATAAGATGTACGTGGGAGGAGAGCACATAGATTTGAAGAAAATAGATATGCCCACATTTACTCAGATTGCCGTAGGAGACCATCTAGTATCTCCAGAGTGCAGTATGCCATTACATTATGCCATAGGAAGTGAAGACAAAACTTTGCGAATGTACCCCACAGGTCACGTTGGTATGATAGCTAGTTCATTATCCCAGAAAAAGGTTCTACCCGAATTAGGAAAATGGTTAGCTGAAAGATCATAAAAAAGGAAAAAATTAATTTTCCACTAGTTTGTTTTTGTAGTAAAGGCAGAAATCCAAGATTGTAGAATGTTTCTGTTTAGGTCAGCAAATGATTTTGTATTATCGTTGAATGTTTTAATATTCTGTTGTGTTGCATCGATAGTTGCAAGTGTTACTTGATTTTGTATTGAAGTTGCCTTTACAAATTCTTCAGTTGTATCATGAATTACTCTTAATGTTGCTTCAGGAATGTTTGCTGCAATACCTGCTTTTTGTACATATTCTTTTTGTATTGTGATAGTTGAATCTACTACGTTCTCATATGCTTGTAGGTATTCCTGTTGTACATTAGTGATTGATTGATGATATTGCGGTACTGATTGTTTAATACCGTTGAAGATTTTGTCAACGTTTTCTTGACATATAGAAAATATATCTTTAGATTTTGTTTGTGTTGTTTCGTTCTTACTCATTTTTTCACCTCCTTATTTTTTGATTTTTTTGCTATTGGTAAGATAATGACTTGAACTAAATCACCATCTCCTAAACCAAGTGCATTACGTTCAGCTTCAGGGATAGAGATTCTTCCATTACTACTGATAGTAGTTTTGTAAGCACCCCAATTCATGAAAGAAGGAAGCATTTGGCCGATAGAAAACATAGCATCCATACTTTTACTTTGCATGGCAGACACGTTATCCATCACATTAGATCGAGTTTGTCGTGCAGTGTCAGAAACTCCTTTTAGAGTTTGTAAAGGATTGAATGTTTGACTAGTTTGATTTGTCATCAAAGAACCAAAATTTTTCATAAATTCTGCTTGAGCACGTCCGCTTTTTTGAATCCAAGATTTAAACATCTCAGAAGGATCGTATAGGTTTTGATTACCACTCATAGGTAATAGTTGGAATAATTAGTATTTAAAGGGATCTAAGCGCCATATAAGAATTCTAATACTTTTGAAGTAAAGAGATAAGGGTTTTGAACGTATGGGGTATGCCCGCATCCATCCATTCTAAAAAATTGACAATCTTGAATTGCTGAAACAAAATCATCAGCATAATTAATTGGAATTATAGGATCATTTCCACCCCAAATAATCAAGGTTGGAGTCAAGATAGATTGAAGTTTGGAAGTTAAAGATTCAGAATTTTTTAATCCCAATACAGTAGACATGAATGCAAGTTTAGCATTTGGCAATTGCATTCTTTCTACAAATCCATCAATAATTTCAGGATGAACATCAATACCAGAACCTTCCATCATTTCAAAAGCATTTTTTGCACTTGTTTCATTAGGGTATAATGCAGCCATAATATATGCATCAAGTGCAGGAGTAGATTTTTTCATCGATCCCGCAGGAGATACAAGAATAAGTTTTTCAAGATCCTCAGAATGAGATGCAGCATATTCTGCAGAAATTTGACCACCCAATGAAGAACCTATGACATTAGGTCGAGTAATTTTAGCAGCAGAAAAAAATTTTTCAAGAAAGTCTGAAAAAAAATCAAGAGTATAATCTACAGTAGGTTTGTCACTATATCCAAAACCAATTAAATCAGGAGCTATTACACGAAAATTATCTTCAAAGAGAGGGATAACTTGATTCCATCTTTCTGCCGATGCTCCCAAACCATGAATTAGTACAAGGGTATTTTTTGAACTGCCTGATTCCAAATATCTAATTCTATGTCCGTCAATTTCAAGGAATTTTTGTTCCAATATTTTAGCTACAATTACCATCACTAGATAAGTTTTAGTGAATTGTGCGATCAATCAAACATAGATCAAAATACACTTTCACAATATAGGAAATGGGAAGTATGTTTTTTAGTATCAAAAATAGTCAAAAAGTGTGATTAAAAAGAAAATTTCAAAAATTTTAGTTCCATTAGATGGATCTAAAAATTCCATAAGAGGTCTAGAAACAGCAATTACATTAGCTAGAAATTGTGGAGCCACAATTACAGGAATATATTCAATTTATGCCCCATCTCATTCAGAATTTAGAGGAGTAGGTTCAGTAGAAAAATCACTAAATGTACAAGTTAAAAAATTCATGGAGGAGGCAAAAGTTTTGGCTGCTAAAAACGGCATTGTATTTAATAAAAAAATAACCAGAGGAGAAATTGGATACAATATAGTAAATCTTGCACATGTAAAAGGTAATTTTGATATGATTGTGATGGGTTCACGAGGACGGAGTTCTACCAAAGAAATGTTCTTTGGCAGTGTATCAAACTATGTAATTCATACATCAAAGATTCCCGTAGTCGTTGTAAAATAATCTAAGAAAATCCGTGTTTTTTGAAATATTTTTGGTGATATTCTTCTGCTTTGTAAAATATAGAAGCAGGAACTATTTCAGTAACAACTGGAATATCAAATTTGCCAGATTTTTCTAATTCTTGTTTAGATATTTCTGCAATTTCTTTTTGTTTTTCATCGTGATAAAATATAGATGAGCGATATTGAATTCCGACATCAGGCCCTTGACGATTTAATGTTGTAGGATTGTGATTTGACCAAAAAACATCCAATAACTCTTCAAATGATATCTCATCAGGATCATAATCAACTTGTACTGCTTCTGCATGTCCAGTTTTATCAGTGCAAACTTCTTCATATGTGGGATTTGGAAGTTCTCCACCAATGTAACCTACAGATGTAGAGTTGACACCTTTTGTTTTATTTAATAAATCCTCAACATGCCAAAAGCACCCCGCACCAAATGTAGCTTTCAATTTAATTTCTAATAAAACATACTAAATTAAAACCATTTGTTAAAAATAATATCTAATTAATTGTAATAATCCCCTCGCTGATAAGATATTCTAAAGCATTGATAAAATCATCTTCGGAAATTAAATCTTGTGACCACCAGTGAGCATTATTACGAACCCAATTAGGGATTTCTTCAGTAGAAGGACTACCAATAGAAGAATTACCAGAAGAAGAAACTCCCGAAACCATAATGATGTTATTCTCCAACATGAATTCAAGTCCAACCACAAATTGAGAATCATCAACAGTTCCAATTGCCCACCATTCAGCATAATCTCTAACCCATTCAGGTACAGATACAGGATCTTCATATCCTAAAATATTGTAAATGGAAGAATTTGAAAACTGAGAATCAAACCAAAATTTGTAACTTGACTCATTATTGTATCTGTCAATATAGTATTGTGGAGATTTGTCAAGTGCAGGGAAATTATCTACATGTGTAGATTTGTATCCCACAACATCAGTAATGGAATTATTTGGAAACTGAGAATCAAACCAAGATTTGTAACTTGACTCATTATTGTATCTGTCAATATAGTGTTGTGGAGATTTGTCAAGTGCAGGGAAATTTGGAATAGTGAGTTTCAGCGTATTAAAAGCAGAAGTGGGTTCTTGATTTTCTTGAATATTTGCCTGAGATTTGGATGCTGGTTCAGGTGCTGGTTCAGGTGCTGGTTCAGGTGCTGGTTCAGGTGCTGGTTCAGGTGCTGGTTCAGGTGCTGGTTCAGGTTGTGTAGACTCTGAAAACTCTACATATTCAATAGATTTTTCTAAATTTCCACCATAAGTTACTTTGATTGGATAAGTTCCGTCAGATGGCCAGGTAGGGCCGCCGACATTAAAGGTAGCAGAAAAACTACCGTCAGAATTTGCAGGAATTGTATCAAAATCTGCAAAAGTAGATTTTCCAGGAGTGAATATTTGAATGGTTACAAGAGGGATTTCAGAATCATATGAAACAGTTCCAGAAATTGTTAATTGATCACCTGGATGATACAAAAATTTGTCAGTTGTAAAATCATCAACAGAAGCAAATGCAGGTACAGCAATAATCGGAATTAACAGAATTATTAAAAGAATGTGAAAAATGGCCATTTTCTGAAAATTAGTTTTTTGCATAGATAAACTTTGTTTCCTAATTATTCGATCTAGGCTCAAATTACAACTGAAAAATATATGGATCTCAATTTTTACAACAATTTCGTGCCACAGACTGCCAAGTATGATGATCAAAAATATACATCACGTGAAAAATTCTATACTCTACATATTGATTCAGAAATAATCAAGAACGATATTAAAGAATTAAATGATAAAGTTGGAGCACCGTTTGTCTATTCAGATTACATGTTTTATGATAACTGCATTGTTTAGAAACACTGTGGGTGTTGCATATCGGCAGCTGCAAGGAATAATTAAAGACGTGTTAGGAAAAGAAAAATCTCCAAAATATTCTGCAATTTACAAAAGAATTAACAAGATAAACCTAGAAGATAATAACGGTAAAAGAGAGTTCAGATGGCAAAACAAAGACTGAGATAGTGTTTTTGTCAGGTGACAGCACAGGTCTCAAGCCAACTAGTCGAGGTGATTGGATGGGTAAAAAATGGAACGTAAAGCGTGGATTTATCAAGATATGGTTGATTCAAAAACTAGGAAAATTTATGCAGTATCAATTACGGATGAGAAATCAGGTGATGCATCAGAGTTTAAGAAATTACTCTCAGAGACATTGCACAATATTGAGAATTCCATCAATGTTGTTGTACCTGCAGATCAATTATTGGTTAGTGCTGATGATACCATATGATTCTAATGACAATTTTGAGCAATGTAAAAAAATGTAATTTCAGTGATTCCCATAAGAAAGAATTTTTCACTAAAAACCAAAGATAACAATGTAAGAAAAGAACAGGGACTGTTGCAACTTGGTAATTGTAAAATGAATTCACAAAACATCAAAATCTTTGATGATTTAACAGAAGGGAAATCAAAAACAATGAAAGAAAGATATCAGTTATGGCAGACGTTGGATGGTAGAAATTACATTTTCAACATTTAAGAAAATTTCAGGTGAGGATATATCTGTCAGAGTTTGGTGTAACGTTGTAAGGGAAATAAAATTCTCGCATGAGGATGTATAATTTGATGATTGATTATACAATACAGTAGGAGATTAAACAAAATTAGACCAGATGTTCTATTTTGGGAGATTATGTATAGTTGAATTAGGAAACAAAGTTCATAGATAAAGAATTCGCTAGAACGTACAATTAAACTTATTTAACATCAGTAAAGATCTCTACTACTTTTTTTGCCAAGATTTCAATATTGACAGAAGGTTCTGCAGAAATTAACAGTAAGATTTGAGTAATAGGAAATGGAAAACTTACTAAAACTGCTTTATCACGTCTTGCAGCAAGGTAATTTATCGGTCCTAGGCTTTCATCAAACTCTTTTCGTATAGAGGCTTTTGAAACAAAATCAAAAAAAGACTGCAACTTTGTCTCATCCCCCTCATAAGGAACAAGTCCTTCCTTAAAACCACCAAAAACTAATTTCCCATCTTTATCAACAATTCCAGCAAAACGAATTTCAGATTCTTCTAATAATTTAGCACATTTTTTAGCATATAGACTATCAGACATATTTTTCAAATAAAATATCAAAAATAAAAACCTAGCCCATGATTTTCCAAAATTTAACTACAAATGACACTTTAGTAATACATAATCAATCACCCCCTCTTGTGACGCTTTTTTCATTTTTTGAATAGATCTGAACAATATTTTTTCAACAAATGGAGAATATTGTTTCAAAATAGATCTTTTTAATTCATCTCTATTTTCAACATAATAATCAGCCAAAGGATCGTAAACAGATGAACCAATCATTTTTTCTTCAGAAATTACAAATCCTTTAGAAACAATAATTTTTCTTACCTCATCTAAACTATAATGTTCTGATGACCAAGTAAATTTCAAAATTCCTAGTTTTGAAATGGATGAAGATGCAAGAGTAATCGGGATTGCTAAAATTAACAATCCAGAATCAGATAAAATTCTCTTAGATTCTAAAATGAAATCAGAAAATGGATTAAAATGTTGTGAAGATTCCAAAGCCAGAACACGATCTACAGAGTTATCAGTAAAGGGTAATTTTGTAGATGAAGAATTTAAAAAAGCAATTTTTTGTTGGGGGCTCGAATAACAAAGTTGATCATAATTAATATTGATGCAAAATATAGACAAATTTTCAAAATTATTTCTCCAAAAAATTGCAGGTGCAGATAAACCACTACCAACATCCACAATATTTTTACAAGAATTTAATTCTGCCATTTTTGCAAAAACAGTACATAGATTTTCTTGTGCAGAAATAGGGTTGTTATTTTCAGCATCCCAATATCCAAAATTTAACATATTTCCACCAGTCGCAAGTTGCATAATAGGAGATAAAGCATTGTACAGATTTACAACATCTTTTTCATTTCTGCGAAAAGTCCATAAGAAAAGATCAAGAGGGTTAATAAAAGTCAAAAATATTTTCAAATTTTATGTCATCTATAGACTATTAATTCCTAAGGTAAACCTCTAGAATCTTCAGTACCGTGTTTGTGCCCCCACGGATCATCTTGATTTTTTGAAATCTCTTATCTCAGTTGAATTTTATCACCACAAGATGTACCAAATTTTGCTTTCATATATGTAAAATAGTTCAGAGGGATAAATCATCCATCATGCGTTCAGTATTAACCAAAGACGAATACATTTTAGTAATTTGAAATGATGGATCATAACATGTCTGATCCAAAATCAAATGAATCATCTAAAATAGTTCTAGCCAAATGGACAGATAGATTTGTTGCATGGTTAATTGATTTTATAGTAATTTCAGTAATTTCAACATTAATTATTTCTGCATCCTATGGAACAATATATTATGAATTTGAAGATGAAGGGTTTTGGGGAGAAAGTACACAATACATACCCACAAGCATTATTTTCTTTGTATATTGGACCATTTTAGAATACAAAACAGGTCAAACAATTGGTAAAAAAATCCTAAATTTGAAAATCATCAACATTTCAGGAGACAAAGTGAATTTGAAAGGAATTTTAATCAGCGGTTTTGGAAAATCATTTTTGCTACCCATAGATGTTATCTTAGGGTGGATTCTAACAAATAAAAAACGCCAAAGAGTGTTTAACAAATTAGGAGATACACTAGTTGTAAAAATTAAAAATCATGCAGATAATTCAGAATTAGATTACGTCAAAGACTAGATTTTGTCATATTTTGTTAAAAATTACTTTGAAGATTTTACCAAGAGATCTATTAATCAGATCGAATATTTTAGAAATTATGTCTGAAGATAGTAAACAATTGGAGTTAGGATTACCAGATGAACTTCAAAAAGATATAGAATTTGAAGAACTCACCATGCAACAGTTCCCAGAAGATTAGAAATATAATAGTGCCAACGGACAGTCGTTGAAGAGATAGTTGTTGAAGAGATAGTTGTTGAAGAGATAGTTGTTGAAGAGATAGTTGTTGAAGAGATAGTTGTTGAAGAGATAGTTGTTGAAGAGATAGTTGTTGAAGAGATAGTTGTTGAAGAGATAGTTGTTGAAGAGATAGTTGTTGAAGAGATAGTTGTTGAAGAGATAGTTGTTGAAGAGATAGTTGTTGAAGAGATAGTTGTTGAAGAGATAGTTGTTGAAGAGATAGTTGTTGAAAGGGGATTCAGGTCAGCCACGTAATCAAATTTTGATGATATACTCTATAACATAAATTCATCACCATAGTTTGAGATGAATTCACACATGTTGTAGATATGCGTATGAATTTCAGGAATAGTAGAATTTACAAGATTCATGACTCTGAATATTTGTCAGACAATATATTTTCAAGATGTCTCGATTTGTTTGTATTTGTTTTGGATAAAAAAATCTGATTATGTTTTTTGATGGTTTAGTTTACAAACTTGATCATCACTATATCAATACTCTTTCCAAAACTGATCAGGATTTTTTCACATTAATCAAAAACTTTGGATGTTTCCAGGATAGCCATATTTCCAACATATCCTCCAATCACATTACCAATCATATTACCAATCGCATTACCAATCGCCATGTCAAAGAACATGCCAACTATATGGCCATTAAAGATTCAGTCATAAACTCTTGAATGTTTTGCGACCTTTACAATTTGCAAAAGAAGCTGATCATTTACAACACTTAGAATTACTCTGTATCCTCCCACCCTATATCTAAAAAGTGGACTGCCTTCTAATCTTGAAATGTATGAAAATGGGTCTTCCTCCACTTCGATAGTTTTTAATAAAATTCGTTTTCTATCCTTTATTGGAAATTTCTTTAATTGTTTAATGGCAGTATTAGACCACTTTGCAGTCCATGTCATCTATAATTCTGCTAACAATTCCTTGTTTGTTTTAAATTTATTATTTTTAAAATCATTCAATGATGCTGCAATATTTTCCAGGTCTTGATCACTCAATCCTTCTTCATCATCATAAGCTAGTTTGAAAACACGGTCAATCAAAGATTCCATGGACTCTTTTGGGTGATTCTTGTAGGTAGCCCATCTTTCTTTTGCTTCTTTTGATACAGACATTGTACTTTCTACCATAGGTACCCATGGATACCCATTGCATTTATTTATTTATTGGTGATGAGATATATTTTACCCCTAACACATATTTCAACAATAATTCAAGTAGATCAGAATTCCTATTGTTATACATCCATTCCATCTCTTTGAGATATAGCAAAAATTTATAGTTAAGGCATCAAATATTTGAATATTTTAACAACTTTAACATCACCATTATCCAATCTCTTCTGCATGTGTTTTTCATCTCAGATCCATTTGCAAAAAACGTATTGCCATTTTCTTCTCTCCACAGTATCTGTATTGGATTGAGTTTCTGAATTATGCAAAAAATGATTTTTAAAAATTATAGTATTTGCTAATTTCTTCCAAGATTTACAATCAAATCATCTATGGAATTAAGAGCAGATGTCAGATTATCTTTGATTTTTTTGGATATTTCTTCAGGGGAGGGTAAATTATCAATATCTTCAATTGAATTATCTTTCAGCCAAAAAATATCTAGAGAAACCTTGTCTCTTTTTATGAGTTCATCATAAGAAAAAGATTTGAACTGTTCTGTCTTTTTTCTTTTTAGAATATTTTTTGCGTTGTAACATTTCACAAAGTCATCTAGATTATTTCTAGATAGTTGGTTTTCTTTTAGTGTAAAGTGTTGGTTTGTCCTAAAATCATAAATCCATAGTTTCTCAGTCCATGCTTTACCATCTGTTCTTGCAGGCTTTTTATCAAAGAATAATACATTCGCCTTTACACCACCTGCATAAAATATTCCAGTTGGAAGTCTTAGCAGTGTATGACAGTTTAAATTCTCTAGCATTTTCTTTCTCACTATCTCACCAGCTCCGCCCTCAAAAAGAACATTGTCTGGAAGTACAATAGCACATCTGCCATTTATTTTGAGAATCGTCTTTACATGTTGTAGGAAATTTAGCTGTTTGTTTGATGTGCTTGCCCAAAAATCGTCTCGTTCATATGATAGTGTTTCACGTTCTGCCTTGCCTGATTCAGAAAATATTATTGTACTTGATTTTTTTCCAAACGGCGGATTGGTCATTATCACATCAAATCTGTCACTAGGATCAGAAATTAATGAATCACCTGAAACAATTTGACTAGCCTTCTCCCCAATCCCATGCAGATACATGCTCATTGCACATAGTCTTACAACCTCAGTTACAATATCCCATCCCTTGAAGGTCTTAGTTTTTAAGAATTTTTTCTGATCAGGATCCAAATTAAAATTATCTGTAATGTACTTGTGTGCAGATAGAAAAAACCCTCCTGTCCCACATGCAGGATCACCAATTGTTTCTTTTGGTTTTGGTTGTATCACATCAACCATTGCATCAATTAATGCACGTGGCGTAAAGTACTGTCCAGCACCACTTTTCACATCTTCTGCATTTTTTTCCAACAATCCCTCATAGATTTCACCTTTGACATCAAGGTTCATTCCACTCCATAGAATCTTATCTTTTGAATCCCCGTCAATTAACTTGATTAGTCTTTCCAATTTTGCAGGATCCTGTATCTTGTTTTGAGACTTTCTAAATATTACGCCAAGTAGTTCTTTTTCTTTGGATAGATTTTCCAGAACATGTCTGTAATGAGTTTCCAGATCATCTCCAGTTTTGTCAGTTAAAGTTTGCCAGTCATATTTTTTTGGAATCATTGATTTTTTTTTAAATGGTGGCTTTGTTTGCTCATCTGCCATCTTTAGAAATAGTAAATTGGTTAACTGCTGAACATAATCACCATAAGATACACCGTCATCCCTGAGTACATTACAAAAATTCCATAATTTTTGAACTACAACTGGTGCTTCATTTGACATTATTTTTTCTATGTTTGGCGTTTTAATTACTGTTTTTCTTTATGAATTAAAAATTTATTTGTAAATGTTATGGGGACACATATAATGTATGAAGAAAAATCAATGATCGTATTTGTGACTGTGAAGATACCTTATGATAAAGAATGTGAGGCTCCATTGTCTGCAAAAACGTTTAGTTCTGAAAGAAAAAGATTTTATGCACATATCCTATCAACGGTACATAGTGATAGAATATATCGTGAACAAATTCAAATTTGAAACAAGAGTGAAAATATAGAAAAATGATGAATGAATCATTTGTCAATAGAGAATTAAATTTTGAGGAAGAAAATCTTCCAAAGGGATGGATAAAAGTAATACTTGATAAAATTATTGAACCTTCAAAAGAAAAATTTGAACCACAAAATTCTGAAAATAGAATATTTTTAGGATTGGAACACATAAAGGCTAACAGTGGAAAAATTTTAGGAAAAGGAAATTCTATTAATACCAAAAGTACAAAAACAGTTTTCAATAAAGGCGATATATTATATGGAAAATTAAGACCATATCTTAACAAAGTATGTGTGCCTATTTTTGATGGAGTTTGCTCTACGGACATTCTTGTATTTTCTAAAAATCGTTATAGATCTAGTAAATATATTGCCTATTTTTTATTACAATCTAAATTTGTAAAATTTGCAAACCTAAATTCTACAGGAGTTCAACATCCCCGAATAAAATTTGATGTCATGTCACAATTTCAAATTTCCTTACCTCCATTAAACGAACAAAAAAGAATTGTACAAAAAATTGAATCAATCTTCTCACAGATTGATGCAGGAAAGGAAAATCTGGAGGTTCTGGCATCACATGTCAAGTCATCCTCTGGCAGCTTGAATGTCTTGAAGGCCAGCGTGTTAAAGCAGGCTTTTGAAGGAAGGTTGGTACCTCAGGATCACAATGATGAATCAGCTGAGATTTTGTTGAAAAAAATTCATGGTGATTCAAAGATAGAATTTAAGGGAGAAAATCTTCTAAAGGGATGGGTTATTACAAATATCAATAAGGTTTGTATTACCAAGAGTGGTGGAACACCATCAAGAAAAAATTCAGAATATTTTGGAGGAACCATACCTTGGATAAAGTCAGGAGAATTAAATGATTCTATTATTACTTCATGTGAAGAATCAATCACCAAACTAGGATTAGAACAATCCAATGCTTCGCTTTATCCTAAAAATACAATTTTAATGGCAATGTATGGAGCAACCATAGGTAAATTGGCCATTCTGGGTTTTAGTGCGTCAACCAATCAAGCAATATGTGCATTATCGCATAATGAAAAAATCCTAATAGATATGTATTTGTTCTTATTCTTAAAGTCAATTCGGAATGATTTAATAGGAATTGGTTTTGGGGGTGCTCAAAAGAACATTAGTCAAGAAAAAATTAAAAATATTTTGATACCAATACCACCATTACCAGAACAACGCCGCATCGTCTCAAAAATTGAATCAATCTTTGATAAAATTGATGCAATTGAAAATGGTGTAATCTTAACTGTGCAGATTATTTTTCGAATAAAATTTACAATACTTTTTATACTTTTTATAATGATATTACATCATGAGTTCGGCAATACAGAAAAAAACATACACAGTCATCATAACTCCAGATAAAATTGATGGAGGATTTGTTGGAAGATGTGATGAATTACATGCTAATTCACAGGGCGAAACATACGGAGAAATAATGGAAAACATGAAAGAAGTTGTAGAACTTGCATCAGAAGAAATTGAAAATACTGATGATTTTAATTTATTGATTATTCAAAAATATGATGAATAAAATTCCAAGAATTTCTGGCAATACCATGATAAAATATTTGATCAAAAAAAAATTTTTAATAATTAGTAGAAAAGGAAGTCATGTTACGTTAAGACAGAATAATTTTTTTACAACAGTTCCAGCTGGAAATAAAATTTTAAAAATTGGTTTGCAATTACAAATTCTTACAGATGTAAGTATTGATAGAAATGAATTTAAAAAAGATTACAATGATGGCATTGTGAAATAATTTGCAGTGAAAATAAAAAATATGGTTCTTTAGTAACATTTCAAATAAAAATGAAATAAACTGTTTTATGAAACATTTGTGTAAAAATATAAACTTTACAAGAATATCACATATTGTTAAATCAGAGAAGCAAGTTATTATTTGAGGAATCAATAAAATCAAAATATACTACAAAAAATTACAATTCACATTTAAAACAATTTATGAAATTCATGAAAATAAATTCTATTGATACAATGTTGTTGCTGTATTCAATATCCGAATTACAATGTGAATTGGAAAATTACCTCATTGAATTAAAACAAACTGCAAATCCCAATTCTGTACCATCAAAGTTTCAAGGAATCAAACATTTTTGTATTGTGAATGAAATTGATCTTAATTGGAATAAAATATACAAAATGTTTCCAGCAAAACAAAAAACCCAAAGCTTGAGATCATATACTACAAATGAAATTCATGATATATTACATGTTGAAAAAAATATTAGAAACAAAGCGTTGATTCATTTTCTTGCGTCCACTGGTGCAAGAATAGGAATATTTGATCATAATTTGTCAATTAGACACATAAAGAAGATGCCTTGTGATAGTTATGCAGTATTACTTTATGCTGGAGATGTGGAAGAGTATTGGTCATTTTTGACACCACAAGCATCCAAAATTCTTGATAAATATCATAATTTACGAAAACAAAAAGGAGAAATATTTCGAGATGATACCCCAATATTTGGAATTGGTAAAATAATTCAAAGGCAGCTTGGATGGAACGGAGTTCGTTCCATAATGTATAGATCAATATCAAAAAGTAAGATTAACAGGCAGAAACAAAATCATCGTTATGATGTACAAATAGATCATGGGTTTAGAAAAA
This sequence comes from Candidatus Nitrosopumilus sp., assembly GCA_965262905.1. Classification (GTDB taxonomy): domain Archaea; phylum Thermoproteota; class Nitrososphaeria; order Nitrososphaerales; family Nitrosopumilaceae; genus Nitrosopumilus. Next base: position 2,081,387 of record OZ253567.1, on the reverse strand, counting down.
GATTCAATACTATTCTAAAACTAGATAATTCAGTAAACTATAACATTGCTGAAAAACTAATGGGTCACAAAAATGGTCTTGACGGTGTTTATTTTACTCCCACACTAGATGAATTGTTTGCAGAATTTAAGAAAATTATACACAAACTAGAGATTTAAACCATGAATCATATTTTTATATCAAACACGTCTAAAAAAATAATGAAGTTTCGAATATTCATAAAACAAGATGAAGATGGTGTGTTTGTATCCGAGGTTCCAGAACTTCCAGGATGTATATCTCAAGGAAACACAAGAGAAGATGCAATAACTAACATCAAGGATGCTATTTCAGAATATATTAAAAGTCTAAAAAAACATAATGAACCAACCCCTTTTTCAATTGATGAAGAGATTGTAGAGATACATGTCTAAACTGCCTGTTATTTCTGCAAGAGATTTACTCAAAATAATCCATAAACTGGGATATGATGATCATCAAACAGGCAGTCACATAATATTGAGAAACAAATCTTATCCACACAGAAGAATAACGTGTCAAATCATAAAGAAATAGCAAGAGGAACATTGCGTTGTATGGTAAAACAATCAGGGTTTACACTGGAAGGATTTTTGAAGGCATTGTGATATAATTGTAAAAATTATGATTTTATTTTTTCCGGATGAGTAATTTTTCTTGTTTGATTCTTTCTAAAAGAACTGATGCTGGTTCATCATTTGGGTCTTGTGGGACAAGATTTCCTTCAAAGGCTTTTTTGAGGACACTTTTTTTAAGTGATTCAAGTTTAATTAGTGAATCATCAACATGTTTTTCAATTGCATCAATTTTATCAAAGATTGATTCAATCTTTGAGACGATGCGGTGTTGTTCGGAAAGAGGGGGGAGTGGAATATCAATGGAAATCACATCTTTATTTGATACGGCAGGATAATTACCTCCTCTCATTGCTGGGAGAATTTGATTATTTGCTACATCTGATAGCATATAATGAAAAAGATATGTTGGTTCTAATTTACAATTATTACTTCTCAGTACACAAAAACCAGTAGAACAAACCTCATTATCAAAATCTTCAGAAATTAATATGACATTTCTATAGTATGGTCTCGTTGTACCGTATATGACATCATTTTTTCTCACAACATTTCTAGCTCTACTCGGAGTATTTTTTCCTAATATTTTTTTAAAATTAATAATTTTATTATTAGTTATGCTACTAATTTCAATATATTTGAATTCTTTATATGGTTCATCTCTAGGATTACGTTTTTCAAAATCATCAATTTGCTCGTCTAAGAGATTTATATTTTCTGACCAAATAAATTCTGAATCCATATTGTGATCCTGAGGTACCAACCTTCCTTCAAAAGCCTGCTTTAACACGCTGGCCTTCAAGACATTCAAGCTGCCAGAGGATGACTTGACATGTGATGCCAGAACCTCCAGATTTTCCTTTCCTGCATCAATCTGTGAGAAGATTGATTCAATTTTTTGTACAATTCTTTTTTGTTCGTTTAATGGTGGAAGTAATACAGAGATTTTATTCATATTTGTTTGATTAAGTTTTGGTTGAGCTGTTCCAGAAATCCAAGGTGTTAAATTAATATTGTTAATATAATATGATAAAAATTCTAATGGAATATTGCATAATGTAGTTAAAACATGTGCGTGATTATTTACCCAGAATTTTCCTTTTGCGATAAAAGCAATAGGTGTTTTTCGTGACACGAGGTTAGCACCATCTTCACCAATCAAAAGAAATTTTCCATCAAAGATAGGTTTTTCTACATAATCAATGATTCCAGAAGCACCATAGTAAGGATATTTTCCTTTCATTCCTTTTCTTAGTTCTGCACTTACAGGAATTCTTTTTCCATCATGATTTTTCGTTATTACTTCTATCGAAGAAGTTTCCCATCCATCAGGCAATTCATTATTTTTTTCCAAAATTAATTCACTCATGAATTAATCAAAACCTCATGCAATTCTTCTAAAATCTTCTCATAGTCATTCCCAAATAATTCATAAAATTTTATTCTGCCACCCTTCTGATTGAATGGGACTTCATCCAAATCACCAATTCCAATAGAAACAGAGCTTGTTATTCCTTTTTTAATTTCAAATAACCATTCCTTTTGTTCTGGTGTAAATAATCTCCCTGATGACTCTTGTTGTACAAGCCATTTTTCAAACTTTGAATCAACAATATCTGAGAATGGCAATAACGATTCTTCTTTTCCTGTTGAATATCTAATTAGTGATATCAAATTAGTTAGCATTTTACCAGGACTTGTCTTTACTTTTGATTTGTCCAACCTAGAATAAGCAGCCCAAACCATTTCGGATGTGAGATTGTATGGTGCGTTCTGTATAGAGTTTGTCAAATCTTTAATGTCAGAAAATGTAATTTCTCGCATTCTGTAAGGTTTGGAATAGATAATGTCAAGTGCTGTAATCTGATCTTTGTTTTTTTCTACAAATTCAGACCATCTCTCTATTGTTTTTTTGTCAATAGAGTTGACTTGTTCTATAAATCCTGCCTCTATTAATTCATCAATAGACACATCATCAATGATTTGTTCATTTTTAGATTTGATATCAAGTATGGTTTTACGCAATTTTACTGAATCAAAAATTTTACAAGATTCATCAATCATTTGTTTTGATACGATTCTAATCTGTTCATCAGTTGGTTTTTTAGTGTTAAACTGTTCTTTTGCTTTCTCTAGTCTTTTATCTGCATCAATTCCATCAAGTAATATTCTTCCTATGTCTACAAGTGATTTTCCATTATTGGTGATTTCATCTTTATCGTCTTGATTTAATTTTCTATCCAATCTAGATAAGCGATAAATTAAACTTTCAATGTCTCCGGTGTCTGCATTTTTGTCAGTTGCCTTGTCTATCAGTTTCTTAAAGGAAACATTGGGTTTTTGTAATAGAGAATGTGTATCACTCATTGAATCTTCTCTCAAACCAACTGCATCAACAATTACAAAATGTGTTTTATTCTCGGCATCAGGAGTCACTGCAACCAAATCATCTTTTTTTATTGTTCTAGTTCCACGGCCTTTCATTTGATCAAAATAATTTCTAGTTCTGACATCTCGCATAAAGATAATGCATTCCAAGGGCTTGATGTCAGTTCCTGTTGCTATCATGTCAACTGTTACTGCAATTCGGGGCATTGATGAATTCCTAAAATCAGATATGAGATCTTCGGGTTTTTCTTTGGTTCTATATGTGATTTTTTTGCAAAATTCATTTCCCAATCCAAACTCTTCTCGTACGATCTCTGTAATGTCTTCTGCATGAGAGTCATCTTTTGCAAATATCAAAGTCTTTGGAACACTAGTTCTGTTTGGAAAAATTTCAGGTAATCGTTCCTTGAATGTCTTAATTATCAGTCTGATTCTATCTTTTGATACGATTGATCTGTCAAGTTCGTTTTTAGCATAAATCAGGTCATCATCAAGCTGTTCTGCTTCTCGTTTACGTGTTAATCTATCACGTTTTTCAATAAACTGACCTGCATCAACTGTACTTCCTTGATCAGTTATCTTGGTCTTAATTTTATAGATATGATATCCAACATTAACTCCATCTACAACTGCTCGCTCATGAGTATACCTCATTACCTGATTGTTGTTGAAAAATCCTACAGTGTCATTTGACGGAGTTGCAGTCAATCCGATTAAAAATGAATCAAAGTAATCAAGTACTTGTTTCCATTTGTTGTAAATAGAACGATGACATTCGTCAATAACAATAAAATCAAATTCTCCAATCGGAATATTTGCATTATAGTGTACTTCAACTGGAGTCTCATTTTGTGAATCTTCAAACGATGAAAATTCATCATTTTCACCCTCATAGTCTTTATCATCTTTTAGAACTGAAAACATTCTTTGAATTGTAGATATTACTACTTTTGGGACAGGATCAATTGTGTGAGATTGTAATAGTTGTACGTTGTACAAATCAGTGAATTTTCGTCCATCACCTGGCGTCTCATACTGTTGAAACTCACGCAATGCCTGTCTGCCCAGATTAGATCTATCAACTAAAAATAAAATCTTTTTTGCCTTTGCAAATTTAATCAATCTGTAAATTGCAGTTACAGCAGTGAATGTCTTACCAGAACCAGTTGCCATTTGAATTAAGGCACGTGGTTTATTTTGAGAAAGTGATTTTTCTAAATTTGTGATTGCTTCAGTTTGACATTCCCAAAGTTTACTATGATCTAATTCCGGGATGTTGTTTAATCTTTCACGTAATGTTTTTTCTTCTTTGAGCCATAATTGTAATAATTCAGGTCTATGAAATGTAAAGATATAACGAGAGCGGAAATTAGGATCACGTCTATCTGCAAATTTTGTCTCAATTCCTGTAGTTTCATATGAGAACGGAGGTCGCATTGGAGAATGGATAAATTTTTCATGTAGACCGTCCAGATACTTTTCAGATTGCTCTACAACTCCACTTAATGTATGACCATGTTTTTTTGCTTCAACCACACCTACTGGCTGTAAATCAATAAAAAGAGCATAATCAACACTATCTTTACTTAGGGGGTATTCTCTTACAGCGACACCTAATGACTCGTTAAGATTTCTAGTCTCATAGTCTTGAATTATCCAACCTGAATTAGTTAACATTTTGTCTATTTTTTGGCGTGCAATATCTTCAGGTCCCACAAAATATTTTGTAGTATATTGTATTTAATGAATACTTTTACAAGTAAAATTCCTAGAATTGCTTCAATAGTGTAAAATTCCAATTTTAGCGTTTATTGAAAAACATCAATAGAACATAATTATCTAGAGTTTCAAAGTGAAATTACCAATGTTATTTCAAAGAACCATCATAAAAATTTAATCCTCGTAATATGGTAAGAGTATAGGTTAGCCACGAAATCAAATATTTTAGATCATACGGATCTAAATTTAATTATCTCAGATTCTCTCTTATGGGCAACCCTGAGATCAAGATATTGCGAGATGAACTGGCAAAGGCATTTGCTCAAATTTCTAATCAACAAAAGATAATCAACCAGCTGACAGAGGATATGAAAAAATCACAAACAATCATTACAGAAATGATTTTAAAAAATCAGGAACAGGCAGGAAAACTGGCATTCTATGAAAATCCACATTCACCGTCATCTGTAAACAACATTCCAACACGTCAAAAAAAGGCAAACCGTACAAAAAAGAATTCATCCTCTCCTTCAAAGAAGGCAGGTGCAAAGATTGGTCATGTCGGTGTATCCAACACGAGAAAATCTGATTACACAAAGATACACAAACCAAAAAAATGTGCAAAATGTGGTAGCAAAGACATTACAGATACAAAAATTTTAACAAAGAGGACAATTGATATTCCACATATTCCAAAAACTAAATACATAAACAACATTATACATCAATGCATCTGCAAGTGTGGATACATCACAACACCGCAGGTCGGAATAGACGGAACATCAATTGGTAAAAATCTTATGACAGTAATTTTATCGTTACAAAAACAAAACAACAGTCTAAATTCAATCAAAGAGATAGTAAACCTGACTGATGCATCATTGTGTAAAAAAACAATACAAAATGCGTTGTTTGCAGTCGGTAAAACATTGGAATCTGATGTAGAATTATGGATGAAAAATATTAACAAATCAAAATATCTGAAATTTGATGAGACAACGTATACGATGTACAACAAGCAGGGATATGTCTGGACATGCATCAGCGATAATGAGGTATTTTATCATGCAGACAAAAGCAGGGCAGCAGCCGTATTGGATTTGCACTTTCCATACTGGGATATTCCAATTACCGTTGATGGTTATGCTGCATACAACCGTTTCAAAACAATTCAACGGTGTTGGTCCCACATACTGCGAGATGCCGAGTTTGAATCAGTTGATGAATCAAAAACCATGCTGTATGAGAAATTGCGTCTGCTGTATCACAATGCAAAACAAATCTCATTGCAACCTGATGCACATGTACATTATGATTCGTCTGTGATCTCGTGTATGGCAATTGCAGATGTATATAAGAATTTGAATTGCAAGTTTGGAGACAAGCTTGCACGAGCAACACCAAACCTGTTTACATTTCTAAAATATCCAGGAATGGAGCCCACAAATAACGAGTCAGAAAGGATGTTGCGCAAGGTCGTAATCTCACGAAAAATTAGACAACGTCTTGTAACTGAGATGGGTATGAAAATATTTGGCATACTGATGAGTTGTTTTATGACATGGCAGAAAAGAGGAACAAGCATCCCAGAAGAAGTGTTAAAACTGTATTGAGGACCTATCCTCTTACGTAATATGGTAAGAGGACAAGTTAGCCGCAAAATCAAATTTAGAACATACGGATCCAAATTCTATGATTATCGTAATTATCTAGAGTTAAGTGATTCCTTTAATATTTTTCATCATTATTCTCTCTGTCTAGTAATACATTCTAATTTATGATTCTCACAAAATGAAGGATTGCACACCTCATAGCAAAAGTCTTTTGAACATTACAAAAACAAATAGTAATGTTTTTTGATCAGAATCAAAGGTATGGACAGTGGAGAATTTTAGTCAACAAAACAAACCGTCTTTTGTATGATTTTTAATTTCATCGATTCTCAAATCTTTTCAAAAGATATGGAATCTCAACGGTTGTAAAAATTTATCAGAATGCACGTCGGATTTTAAAATTCTACAACATTCTCCAACTAGTTTCATCTTCTGAATATTGATGTTTAGCAGGATTTTGAATGTCAAGATATGGTTTTTTTAAAAAACCCCATGTTCACATGGGAACCTCTTGTTTGTACAATATAGGCCCAGCCAAATGTTATTTTCAATAACTGAGCAAATAGTCGTGTGTGGTTTTTACCAAGGTGGATTTCAAATGATTAAACCTTATAGCTTACGCTAGGGAGAATAATTATCAAATTAAAAATGCATAGCTTGCGCTATGTATGATTTTAAATGAAATCATCGTACAAGTCGTGTATTATGTAATCCACTAGATGATATATGATCATCGTGCATAGTCTCTATGTAAGTGGCTGAACCGATGTGTTGGTCTATTAGTAAAGGCTGGCTCACCACTCGCCGAAGCTTGTGATCTACACCACCTTCCTATCAACGCAGTATTTTGCTGCCGACCTTCATCTTACGAAAGAATAACTTGTCTCGGGATAGGATTCGTGCTTAGATGCTTTCAGCACTTAGCCTAAACGGCTTAGCTGCCCGGCCTGCCTTATCAGACAACCGGTAAACCAGTGGCCACGCTGCTCTGTTCCTCTCGTACTCGGAGCAACTTCCCCTCAGTTATTCGCGCTTCCATCAGGCAGAGACCGACCTGTCTCACGACGGTCTAAACCCAGCTCATGTTCCCTTTTAATAGGCGAGCAGCCTCACCCTTGGCCCCTGCTGCAGGACCAGGATAGGAAAAGCCGACATCGAGGTACCAAACCGCGGGGTCGATAGGAGCTCTCGCCCGCGACGAGCCTGTTATCCCTGGGGTAATTTTTCTGTCACCTCCGGGCCCCAATAGTGGGCACACGAAGGATCGCTAAGCCAGACTTTCGTCTATGAATTCCGTGCGTTTGGAAATCCATTCAGTCGAGTTTTTGGCTTTGCCCTCTTCAACGGATTTCTGCCCCGTTTGAACTCAACTTTGGGCCCCTTTGATATCTTTTCAAAGGGGTGCCGCCCCAGCCGAACTGCCCACCTGCACGTGTCTCCGGTCTTCACTGGATAAGTGGTACTGCAAAAAGAGTCTGGTGTTACATCGTTGCTTCACTAACATCCCGGGGAATGTTAGGCATAGCTCCCAGATACCCTGTGCAATTCTTACTATACCACAAGCACAAGCTGCAGTAAAACTCCACGGGGTCTTCTCTCCCCGATGGAAGTTGATGGACTGTTCGTCCACCTTATGTGGCTTCACCGGGTTGTAGGCGGGGACAGTGGGGCTCTCGTTGTTCCATTCATGCGCGTCGGAACTTACCCGACAAGGCATTTGGCTACCTTAAGAGAGTCAGAGTTACTCCCGGCGTTAACCGGCCCTTAGCTCGGTTGAACCCAAGTTTTAGGTACCGGCACCGGCCAGGATTCAGCGACTATACAAATCCTTTCGGACTAGCAGTCGCCTGTGTTTTTATTAAACAGTCGAAACCCCCTTGTCATTGCAACCTGCGATTCCCATTCCTCATGAAAACCGCAGGCATCCCTTATACCTAAGCTACAGGACTAATTTGCCGAATTCCCTCGCCATACGGTATACCCGTAGCACCTTAGCTTTCTAAGCCAGCGCACCTGTGTCGGTTCTGGGTACGAACTTGTATCTTACTAACTACACAGTCTTTCATGGTCTCCTGGATTCGAGAAAACTCCGCTAACGCGAAGCCATTCCTACCTCGGGTGAGTTCTCGTCATTACGACACTCCTCCACCCTCGAATAGTTAGATACAACGATGGTTGTACAACCCCTATCCGGAAGCGAACCATATAGATCAAACGCTTGATACAAGGTACTAGAATATTAACTAGTTTCCCATTCGATGTACTCTGTTGAGGTACATCTTAGGATCGACTACCTCCAGGCTGATAACGCATTGCCTGGAAACCCTTGCGCTTACGGTGGTATTGGTTCTCACAATACTATGCTGTTACTACCACCAAGATCTGCAATAGAAATCGGTCCACAGGACGTCATCGCCCTGCTTCGACCCAATCACTACGCCAACCTACCACGAATCATAAATTAATGATTATCTAAAGTATCGGTATTTTGCTTTAGCCCCGTCCGTTTTTGAGGCATCCCCCCTCGGCAGGTAAGTTGTTACACACTTTTTAAAGGATAGCTGCTTCTGAGCTTACCTCCCTGCTGTCTTGGCGAGAACACGCTCTTTAGCTTGACACTTAGCAAAAATTTGGGGACCTTAACTTCAGTCTGGGTTAAACCCCTTTCGGCCGTGAGCCTTACGCCACACGAGCCCGTGTGCTTGCTTCTACGATGCATATCCGTTCGGAGTTTGAATGGAGGGTGAGGGATTTCTCCCCCGCGCCCTTCTATCAGTGCTCTACCGGAAATGCTATCTCCACAAACCACGCCCTGCGAGACGCTTCGGTTGGAACTAGCGAGCGCCAGTCTAGATTGGTTTTTGACCCCTATTCCCAAGTCACAACAACGATTTGCACGTCAGAACGTCTTAAGACCTCCAGCGGGCTTTCGCCCGCCTTCATCTAGCTCAGGAATAGATCGACTGGCTTCTAGCCTAGCCGCCATGACTCAACGCACTTTCACACGCTTCTCCTGAATTCTTGCGAATCTGCGAGAACTCGGTTTCCCTTCGCCTACACCTTTACAGGTTTAAGCTTGCCATGACAGTTAGCTCCTTGGTCCGTGTTTCGAGACGGAACGCGTGACACTGATGATTTGAATATCAAATCTTCAACTCTATTGCTAGAATCTCTAATCTGAAAAAATCACCTTTCATGCCACGCACGTCTGTAAGTAATAGGTTTCATGCACTTTTCGCCCCCCTTCCGGGGTACTTTTCAGCTTTCCCTCACGGTACTAGTCCACTATCGGTCTTGAGAAATATTTAGCCTCGGATGCTACTTTCACCCATATTCATTGCCCACTACCAAGGACAACTACTCGGGTATGAATAGGACTCTTCCCATTTCGCCTAAGGGGGTATCACCCTCTTCGCCAGAACTTTTCAGATCATTTCAGCTGTGTTCCAAGATTCCATATTATCATACCAAAACACCACATCTCCCGAAGGATTCAGTTTGGGCTCATTCCTTTTCGTTCGCCACTACTTGGGAAATCTCAATTGATTTCTTTTCCACGTGGTACTAAGATGCTTCAATTCCCACGGTTCGACTTCCAATACTAATGTACTGGAATGTGCATAAGCACAAGATTCTCATTCGGACATCTCGGGATCATAGGATGCGTGCGCCTACCCCGAGCTTATCGCAGCTTGCCACGTCCTTCATCTCTCCTCAAGCCTAGCAATCCACCTATTACCGTCTTTACACCGGTATATTCAGCCACATATTACACGACTATGCACGACGATCATTGCAAGCCACCGGTAAGTGACCCACTACATCCTTCATACATCACTTTCGTGATGCATTGCATCGATGATTTCAATGTGAAGATTATGTACACCCGTACACTTTCCTTGTCTAAGGAGGTGATCCGACCGCAGGTTCCCCTACGGTCACCTTGTTACGACTTTTCCCTTGTCACGAACCCCAAGTTCGATAACGCCAATCAGACGTCACCTCGCTAAGAGCTCACTTCAATGAAACGACGGGCGGTGTGTGCAAGGAGCAGGGACGTATTCACCGCGCGATAATGACACGCAGTTACTAGGGATTCCATATTCGTGAGGGCGAGTTGCAGCCCTCAGTCATAACTGTGGTAACGTTTGAGGATTACCTCATCCTTTCGGATTTGAAACCCATTGTCGTTACCATTGCAGCCCGCGTGTGGCCCCAGAGTTTCGGGGCATACTGACCTGCCGTGGCCCCTTCCTTCCTCCGCATTAACTGCGGCGGTCCCGCTAATTCGCCCCACTACTCCTGAGAGTAATGGTGGCAACTAGAGGCAGGGATCTCGCTCGTTACCTGACTTAACAGGACATCTCACGGCACGAGCTGGCGACGGCCATGCACCACCTCTCAGCTTGTCTGGTAAAGTCTTCAGCTTGACCTTCATTCTGCTGTCTCTCCGGGTAAGATTTCTGGCGTTGACTCCAATTGAACCGCAGGCTTCACCCCTTGTGGTGCTCCCCCGCCAATTCCTTTAAGTTTCATACTTGCGTACGTACTTCCCAGGCGGCAAACTTAACGGCTTCCCTGCAGCACTGCATTGACCACAAGTCAATGCATCACTGAGTTTGCATAGTTTACAGCTGGGACTACCCGGGTATCTAATCCGGTTTGCTCCCCCAGCTTTCATCCCTCACCGTCGGACGTGTTCTGGTAGACCGCCTTCGCCACAGGTGGTCATCAATAGATCAAAGGATTTTACCCCTTCCTACCGAGTACCGTCTACCTCTCCCACTCCCTAGCTCTGCAGTATTCCCGGCAGCCTGTACGTTAAGCGTACAGATTTAACCGAAAACTTACAGAGCCGGCTACGGATGCTTTAGGCCCAATAATCATCCTGACCACTTGAGGTGCTGGTTTTACCGCGGCGGCTGACACCAGAACTTGCCCACCCCTTATTCGTTAGTATTTCTAGAACTAACAAAAGATTCGTTTAGCACAAATCACTCGGATTAACCTTGTCGTGCTTTCGCACATTGCAAAGTTTTCTCGCCTGCTGCGCCCCATAGGGCCTGGGTCCGTGTCTCAGTACCCATCTCCGGGCTACTCCTCTCAGAGCCCGTACCTGTAATAGTCTTGGTGGGCCATTACCTCACCAACAAACTGATAGGCCGCAGTCCCATCCTACGGCGATAAATCATTTGGAACACAAACCATTCCAGGTATAGTGTTCTATCGGGCATTATTCTCAGTTTCCCGAGGTTATTCCCGTCCATAGGTTAGGTTGACTACGCGTTACTGAGCCGTATGCCTTGTATTGCTACAATGACTCGCATGGCTTAGTATCAATCCGATAGCAGTCAGGTCCGGCAGGATCAACCGGATTCTGAATTATATTTTTTGATTATAGAAGTACACTAGTACTTTAATTTGGAATTGACGGATGCACATAATCTTCACATTTCAGATATTGATCTTTCAATCAAATCCTCATACTTGTATGCGTAACTGGAGGCCCATGAATCATAAAGTGGCATCTTGCCATACTTCATCACGAGCGCCGCCTATTGCGTTACGTATGCAGAAGCCAACAAAGTCAGAATCCATATAAATCATACGTGAAATTATGCCTGATCGGGCCAAAAAATTGTAAAAATTACACATTTTATTTTTCAGATCACCCCATAGGGAGTGGGGGGGATTATCAAGATAAAATGGGCCAATTCAAAGATTATTAATAGTTAAAATGTCAGATCTCATTTTGAAAGTTGCTTTTGAGTTACATTACAGAATATAAAAAAAAGACAAAAAATTCTGCAAAAATATTTGCAAAATCTTTAAAACTTCATGTAAATGGTGTTTCTCACAATATACGATATTATGAACCATATCCATTTGTGGTAAAATCATCATCTGGAAAAAATTTAGTTGATGTGGATAACAACAAGTATACAGATTATTGGATGGGCCATTGGAGTTTAATTTTAGGTCACGGTAACAAAGATGTCAAGAATTCTTTGAGAAAACAAATTGAAAAAAGTTGGATGTATGGAACTGTAAATGAACAGACAGTAAAACTTTCAGAATTAATTTCAAAAGCAGTTCCAGTGGCTGAAAAAATTCGTTATGCCACATCAGGGACTGAAGCTACAATGTATGCAGTTAGATTAGCGCGGTCAATTACTGGGAAAAAAATTATTGCAAAAATTGATGGTGGATGGCACGGATACACTTCAGATTTATTGAAAAGTGTAAACTGGCCTTTTACAGAATCAGAAAGCAGTGGAATTGTAAATGAGGAGAAAATTGTTTCAATCCCATACAATGATTTAGAAGGTTCTTTGAAAATATTAAAAAAATATGCAAAAGATTTAGCAGGTGTAATTATAGAACCAGTACTAGGAGGTGCAGGATGTATTCCAGCTACTCAAGAATATCTAAAAGGGATTCAAGAGTTTATTCATAAAAATAAATCATTATTCATCCTAGATGAAATTGTCACAGGGTTTAGATTCAGATATGGATGTCTATACCCTACAATGAAATTAGATCCAGACATTGTAACATTGGGTAAAATTGTAGGAGGCGGAATGACAATTGGTGTAATGTGTGGTAAAAAAGAAATCATGGAACAAGCAGATACTATAGGTAAGAAAAAATCAGAGCGAAGTTATGTTGGAGGAGGTACATTTTCTGCAAACCCAGCATCAATGGTATCAGGGTATGCAACGCTTAATCTGTTAAAATCAAATGCCTCGATATATTCAAAGATAAATTCACTTGGTGAATTTGCCAGAAAAGAGTTGGAAAAAATATTTGATGGAAGAGTAACCATAACAGGTAAGGGGTCGTTATTTATGACCCATTTTGTAAAAGAGAAAGTTTCAGAAATTATTAATGCTACTCAAGCATCGATGTGTGATGTTAACGCACTATATGACTATCATTTTAAAATGATTGCACATGATGGAATATTCTTTCTTCCAGGAAAGCTCGGTGCAATATCAAATGTGCACTCCAAGGCAGATATCAAAAAAATCATTGCAGCATCAGAGGAATTCAACCAGCAATGTAAGTTCTGAATTTCTTTCAAAACATGAACTGATAAAGATTAATCCAAGATTGTAAAGATGAAAAAAGGTCAAGATAAAAGAAAGATTATTTTTGATAAAGCAAATATTACTTGACAGTCAGATTGTATCGTATGTTGTAAGGCAACCTCATATTTTGTTATGTGTATAGCGACGATCAAAAGTCAGTGAATTAAAAATCACCAAAAAATAATAATCAGATTTTTTTGCTTAGGCAAATATGGTAAGAGGACATGTCCTCAGTACAGTTTTAACACTTCTTCTTGGAACGCTTGTTCCTCTTTTCTGCCATGTCATAAAACGGCTCAATCTGTATGGTATCATATTTTCATACCCATCTCAGTTACAAGACGTTGTCTAATTTTTCGTGAGATTACGACCTTGTGCAACATCCTTTCTGACTCGTTATTTGTGGGCTCCATTCCTGGATATTTTAGAAATGTAAACAGGTTTGGTGTTGCTCGTGCAAGTCAGTCTCCAAACTTGCAATTCAAATTCTTGTATACATCTGCAATTGCCATACAAGAAATCACAGATGAATCATAATGTACATGTGCAACAGATGACCATGAGATTTGTTTTGCATTGTGATATAGTAGACGCAATTTCTCATACAGCATGGTTTTTGATTCATCAACTGATTCAAACTCGGCATCTCGCAGTATGTGGGACCGGGCACCGTTGAATTGTTTTGAAACGGTTGTATGCAGCATAACCATCAACGGTAATGGGAATATCCCAGTATGGAAAGTACAAATCCAATACGGCTGCCGCCCTGCTTTTGTCTGCATGATAAAATACCGCATCATCGATGATACATGTCCAGACATATCCCCAGCTTGTTGTATATTGTATACGTTGTCTCATCAAAGTATTTTGATTTGTAAATATTTTTCATCCATAATTTTTCATCCATAATTTTTCATCAGATTCCAATGTTTTACCGACTGCAAACTAAACATTTTGTATTGTTTTTTTACACAATGATGTATCAGTCAGGTTTACTATCTCTTTGATTGAATTTAGACTGCAGTTTTGTTTTTGCAGTGACATGATTACTGTCATGAGATTTTTACCAATTGATGTTCCGTCTATTCCGACCTGTGGTGTATCCGCACTTGCAGGTGCAGTGATTTATAATGTTGTTTGTATATTCAGTCTCTGGAATATTGATAATATCAATTATTATCTTTGTTATAGTTTTTGTAACTATAATATTTGCTACCACATTTTGCACATCTTTTTGGTTTGTGCATCTTTGTGTGATTTACCGACATGACCAATCTTTGCACCTGCCTTCTTTGGAGATGAATTCTCATTTGTACGGCCTGCCTTTTTTTGACGTGTTGGAATGTTGTTTACAGATGGAACGGTGAATGTGGATTTTCATAAAATGCCTGCTTTCCTGCCAGTTCCTGGTTTTTTAAAATCATTTCTGTATTGATTGCTTGTGATTTTTTTATATCCTCTGTCATAGGGTTGATTATCTTTTGTTGATTATGATTTTGAGCAAATGCCTTTGCCAGTTCATCTCGCAATGTATAATCTCAGGGTTGCCCATAAGAGAGAATCCTAGAATTTAGATCCGTATGATCTAAAATATTTAATTTTGTGGTTAACCTATCCTCTTACCTTTTCGTCATAGTAATATTTTAATTTATAATAGTTCGATTCAAACGAAATTGGAGATTCTGAAATCTTTCAATCCTATAATAGTTCGATTCAAACGGTTAATCAGCACAAGGACACGGTAAAACGGTATATCTTTCAATCCTATAATAGTTCGATTCAAATTTGGTAAGCTTCAATGGGGCCATAACTTTTTCGTTACTTTCAATCCTATAATAGTTCGATTCAAACGAAGCCGCAAATTACTGGGCTGCACATTGGAACACAATCTTTCAATCCTATAATAGTTCGATTCAAACATATTCAACCTCTTTATTTTGGACTGTTACTTTTCTACTTTCAATCCTATAATAGTTCGATTCAAACCAGATCATATCAAAAGGTCGGAATTGGCCTAAGTCCTTTCAATCCTATAATAGTTCGATTCAAACCAATTCGGTCAATTTCACAATCAGATCGGCATTGTCCTTTCAATCCTATAATAGTTCGATTCAAACGTTCATAACTTACGGCAAGTAATCTTTCCTGAAGATACTTTCAATCCCATAATAGTTCGATTCAAACACATACACCTTATCTTTTATGATCATAGTGTCGTGTCTTTCAATCCTATAATAGTTCGATTCAAACTCTCAATTACCCAAGGTCAACGTCAAGCAATGCAGGCTTTCAATCCTATAATAGTTCGATTCAAACGACTTTGTCAAATTCGGTTATTATTAGTTTGGGCTCTTTCAATCCTATAATAGTTCGATTCAAACAATTTCGGGACAGAATGGAAATTGAAATCCGAAAAACTTTCAATCCTATAATAGTTCGATTCAAACCTTGTACGGCCGTTTCATTCATCAGCCCGGCATCTACTTTCAATCCTATAATAGTTCGATTCAAACACCACAGACTCAATCTTTTGATGGGCCAACTGATGACTTTCAATCCTATAATAGTTCGATTCAAACCTCGTAGGTTTGACTGGATTGCTGAGAATTGTTATTCTTTCAATCCTATAATAGTTCGATTCAAACCCTCACGATTACGGCAAGGATGTAATTAAGTGGATAACTTTCAATCCTATAATAGTTCGATTCAAACCAGGTATATTGCAACATGCTTCCCTGAGTCGGCTTCCTTTCAATCCTATAATAGTTCGATTCAAACAATGGTGAGAATTTCGGTGACTTCAGATATTATGAAGCTTTCAATCCTATAATAGTTCGATTCAAACCAAAAAATATTCGCCTGATAGATTGATTTGGTTCAACTTTCAATCCTATAATAGTTCGATTCAAACCAGGTATATTGCAACATGCTTCCCTGAGTCGGCTTCCTTTCAATCCTATAATAGTTCGATTCAAACAATGGTGAGAATTTCGGTGACTTCAGATATTATGAAGCTTTCAATCCTATAATAGTTCGATTCAAACCAAAAAATATTCGCCTGATAGATTGATTTGGTTCAACTTTCAATCCTATAATAGTTCGATTCAAACGGGAACTTTTGACTCTGGAATTTCCAAATATGAAACCTTTCAATCCTATAATAGTTCGATTCAAACTTTTTTCCAAGTTTTCCTGGCTGATCTGCTCATGATCTTTCAATCCTATAATAGTTCGATTCAAACTAATTTACTGTCACCTATCACTATACGATACACCACTTTCAATCCTATAATAGTTCGATTCAAACTCTATAGTAATTCACTATTTGGTCAAATACATAATCTTTCAATCCTATAATAGTTCGATTCAAACGTAATTTACTGTCACCTATTGTATACCGCTTAGCCACTTTCAATCCTATAATAGTTCGATTCAAACGGCTATTAATTGGCTGGACGTCCATAAAGGAATTACTTTCAATCCTATAATAGTTCGATTCAAACTTGATTTTTCCAGTGGCTACAGTGAGTATCTATGTTACTTTCAATCCTATAATAGTTCGATTCAAACCATCAGGGATGTATGTTTTGTACATCAGGGATGTACTTTCAATCCTATAATAGTTCGATTCAAACTCGTCCATCCATTCCTTGACGGCTTCGTTACTGTTGAACTTTCAATCCTATAATAGTTCGATTCAAACGTAATTTACTGTCACCTATTGTATACCGCTTAGCCACTTTCAATCCTATAATAGTTCGATTCAAACGGTTACCTGATCTTCAAAAAGGAGATCAAGCTATCCACCTTTCAATCCTATAATAGTTCGATTCAAACTTTGAATTCTCTTCAATTAGAATATGATTCCTACCACTTTCAATCCTATAATAGTTCGATTCAAACTGATACCCATTTATCCACTGTTCGTTCATAATAGGTCTTTCAATCCTATAATAGTTCGATTCAAACGCTCTTTGAAGTGCTTCAATTGCATTCTGTATCAGCTTTCAATCCTATAATAGTTCGATTCAAACATTATCCCCGATCTCACCGAAAAGGAACTAAAGGCTCTTTCAATCCTATAATAGTTCGATTCAAACTAGCCATTATACTAACGGTTGATAAACTAATTCTAGGCTTTCAATCCTATAATAGTTCGATTCAAACTCGAAATATTCCATAGTTTTGCCGTCACGGGTATATCTTTCAATCCTATAATAGTTCGATTCAAACTCAACTATCAAATAATTTCAAACGTGCATCTGCAACCTTTCAATCCTATAATAGTTCGATTCAAACAACTTAGAATCGTGCGTGTACCACGATACAGTGCACTTTCAATCCTATAATAGTTCGATTCAAACCATTTTCTGAATGTTTTTTACTTCTTCGTTTTTGTCCTTTCAATCCTATAATAGTTCAATTCAAACACTGTCAAAGTTTGCTGAAAATTCCACGGCATCAGCTTTCAATCCTATAATAGTTCGATTCAAACAAGTCGTCTAACCCTGATAGATTGAGTAGGTGAATCCTTTCAATCCTATAATAGTTCGATTCAAACGGTTATGATGGTGATGATCAGAAAATGAAATACGTCTTTCAATCCTATAATAGTTCGATTCAAACTCAACTATCAAATAATTTCAAACGTGCATCTGCAACCTTTCAATCCTATAATAGTTCGATTCAAACAACTTAGAATCGTGCGTGTACCACGATACAGTGCACTTTCAATCCTATAATAGTTCGATTCAAACCATTTTCTGAATGTTTTTTACTTCTTCGTTTTTGTCCTTTCAATCCTATAATAGTTCAATTCAAACACTGTCAAAGTTTGCTGAAAATTCCACGGCATCAGCTTTCAATCCTATAATAGTTCGATTCAAACAAGTCGTCTAACCCTGATAGATTGAGTAGGTGAATCCTTTCAATCCTATAATAGTTCGATTCAAACGGTTATGATGGTGATGATCAGAAAATGAAATACGTCTTTCAATCCTATAATAGTTCGATTCAAACTGCAAGACAAGCCATTTAATAGATTTCTGCAATTCACTTTCAATCCTATAATAGTTCGATTCAAACATTGATCTTATCTCAGGCGTGGGAAATATTGAGATAGCTTTCAATCCTATAATAGTTCGATTCAAACCGCATTTTTGAGCGAAGATGACTTGAGTAAAATAGTCTTTCAATCCTATAATAGTTCGATTCAAACTTTTACGTCACTCAATAATGGTGCTGTTCCCACTTTCAATCCTATAATAGTTCGATTCAAACATCTCATATTTGCCTCGTCAGCTCTTCGCATGAGTTCTTTCAATCCTATAATAGTTCGATTCAAACTCGCTGATTAATTATTATGAGTTGCTTTGGTAAAATCTTTCAATCCTATAATAGTTCGATTCAAACGTGAATGGGAATCTATCGGAGGAGATGACACAGATACTTTCAATCCTATAATAGTTCGATTCAAACGATCTGACAAGATGACTTTACGCCAAATAATCATCTTCTTTCAATCCTATAATAGTTCGATTCAAACGCTAACCATTCTCTTTGAAATTTTAGAGCTCCTTGCTCCTTTCAATCCTATAATAGTTCGATTCAAACTCATAATAGGGGTGCCATTGGTAGCACTCGTTGTTATCTTTCAATCCTATAATAGTTCGATTCAAACATTAACCCGCTCATAATGTGGTTTGTCCTTGGTGTTCTTTCAATCCTATAATAGTTCGATTCAAACTGGTTTACCCGGACAAAGAGGAGAACAAGGAGAACGCTTTCAATCCTATAATAGTTCGATTCAAACGTTCATGCTCAATCCCGATCCTCGTTGTACTGCTCGACTTTCAATCCTATAATAGTTCGATTCAAACAAGTGAAGATGTTTTTGATGAAATTGGAAGACAGATCTTTCAATCCTATAATAGTTCGATTCAAACCTCTATGGTGGGCGTTGACACGGTCAAATACATAATACTTTCAATCCTATAATAGTTCGATTCAAACGTGACAGACTCCTGCCCCCGTAATTGCATCCCCTCCTTTCAATCCTATAATAGTTCGATTCAAACTGCAATATACGAGCAAGAAATGAAAAAGAAGTATTACTTTCAATCCTATAATAGTTCGATTCAAACGACTCTAGGGCTTTCACTAGCTCTTCAATCCAATCTGCTTTCAATCCTATAATAGTTCGATTCAAACTCTCGTAAATGTTCAGTGTCGGTATCGTTGTTGTGTCTTTCAATCCTATAATAGTTCGATTCAAACGTTACGGTTGTATTGACATAAGCCGGGATACTGAACTTTCAATCCTATAATAGTTCGATTCAAACGACAATTTGCAGGCGTGAACGTCATATAATGATAGTACTTTCAATCCTATAATAGTTCGATTCAAACTTGTGAATGTTAATGACTTACATTACCGCAAAACACTTTCAATCCTATAATAGTTCGATTCAAACTGTTTTACCATCTCGGGTATATTGCACCCGATAACTCTTTCAATCCTATAATAGTTCGATTCAAACTCTGACTATCGTCAGACACCATGCAAGAGGATATAACTTTCAATCCTATAATAGTTCGATTCAAACCCATCTTAGCATACCATCCAGCAGCCGAACTTTCATCTTTCAATCCTATAATAGTTCGATTCAAACATGAAACAGTAGAATCCAGGGTAAACCTCATAATAGCTTTCAATCCTATAATAGTTCGATTCAAACGTCACTTCTAATTTTTCCACATTGCAGGCTCGATGGCTTTCAATCCTATAATAGTTCGATTCAAACTCACTAAAACGAGTATCAACAAAGCATTATCCCGAACTTTCAATCCTATAATAGTTCGATTCAAACCAAGAAACATTAACGCAATATTCCCATATGAAAAACCTTTCAATCCTATAATAGTTCGATTCAAACTCATAAAATCTGAAATCGGTACAATTTCCGCCAGTTCTTTCAATCCTATAATAGTTCGATTCAAACCCAGATCTCTCTGTGTGATATCACCCGGAGGGAAAGCTTTCAATCCTATAATAGTTCGATTCAAACTTATAGATATTTGCGGGAATGAAAATATTTGGTACACTTTCAATCCTATAATAGTTCGATTCAAACTCGTACAAAAAAAGGATATTTCTTCGTCTTCAAGCTCTTTCAATCCTATAATAGTTCGATTCAAACTTACACTCAATCTCACTATCGATTTCGATATTATCCCTTTCAATCCTATAATAGTTCGATTCAAACATCATGACGTTAAATTGGACTGAAATTTTTCATGAAGCTTTCAATCCTATAATAGTTCGATTCAAACTTGAACTTCAAGCATATTGGCAATTCCGTGATAACACTTTCAATCCTATAATAGTTCGATTCAAACTTGGCTTACTCGAAAAGCTGCTTCTGGGTCCATTGGCTTTCAATCCTATAATAGTTCGATTTAAACTTTGGGAGGCTCCAGAGGCTGAGACTTGGACGTACGACCTTTCAATCCTATAATAGTTCGATTCAAACACCGCTGTCTGTACTCACCATAGGATTATCTACATTCTTTCAATCCTATAATAGTTCGATTCAAACATGAGAAAATAGTTTATCCTTGCGGAAACGGTCTATCTGCTTTCAATCCTATAATAGTTCGATTCAAACTTCTAATATGTTTAGTTTTATGTGGCGTGTTGTGATGCTTTCAATCCTATAATAGTTCGATTCAAACACTTTCAAAATGATCTTTTAGCACTATACCGCAGTCCTTTCAATCCTATAATAGTTCGATTCAAACATTTAATTCTAAACCTCTAAAAGGTGACGGTCTTAACTTTCAATCCTATAATAGTTCGATTCAAACGATAAAATTCTTCGATGATCAGATTAACCCGGGACTGCTTTCAATCCTATAATAGTTCGATTCAAACCACTGCACTCCTATCGCATGGGCAGATCTGATCATACTTTCAATCCTATAATAGTTCGATTCAAACGCAAGAAATATTCTATAAGGTCAGGAAAAGTTACAACTTTCAATCCTATAATAGTTCGATTCAAACAAGGCATATATGAAATGCTTTAGGAAGAAATAACATCTTTCAATCCTATAATAGTTCGATTCAAACTGATAAAAAAGCGTGGAACTTTGACACATGGGAAGGACTTTCAATCCTATAATAGTTCGATTCAAACTCAAAAAGCCTACTTGCAGGAGATGGAAGTTCTCTACTTTCAATCCTATAATAGTTCGATTCAAACCATTGAGGTTTTGTGTCAAAGGTGGAGATACAGGCGACTTTCAATCCTATAATAGTTCGATTCAAACATACATCCAGGAATTACAAAACTTAGTTCCAGGGAACTTTCAATCCTATAATAGTTCGATTCAAACTTGGCTTACTCGAAAAGCTGCTTCTGGGTCCATTGGCTTTCAATCCTATAATAGTTCGATTCAAACTTTGGGAGGCTCCAGAGGCTGAGACTTGGACGTACGACCTTTCAATCCTATAATAGTTCGATTCAAACACCGCTGTCTGTACTCACCATAGGATTATCTACATTCTTTCAATCCTATAATAGTTCGATTCAAACATGAGAAAATAGTTTATCCTTGCGGAAACGGTCTATCTGCTTTCAATCCTATAATAGTTCGATTCAAACTTCTAATATGTTTAGTTTTATGTGGCGTGTTGTGATGCTTTCAATCCTATAATAGTTCGATTCAAACACTTTCAAAATGATCTTTTAGCACTATACCGCAGTCCTTTCAATCCTATAATAGTTCGATTCAAACATTTAATTCTAAACCTCTAAAAGGTGACGGTCTTAACTTTCAATCCTATAATAGTTCGATTCAAACGATAAAATTCTTCGATGATCAGATTAACCCGGGACTGCTTTCAATCCTATAATAGTTCGATTCAAACCACTGCACTCCTATCGCATGGGCAGATCTGATCATACTTTCAATCCTATAATAGTTCGATTCAAACGCAAGAAATATTCTATAAGGTCAGGAAAAGTTACAACTTTCAATCCTATAATAGTTCGATTCAAACAAGGCATATATGAAATGCTTTAGGAAGAAATAACATCTTTCAATCCTATAATAGTTCGATTCAAACTGATAAAAAAGCGTGGAACTTTGACACATGGGAAGGACTTTCAATCCTATAATAGTTCGATTCAAACTCAAAAAGCCTACTTGCAGGAGATGGAAGTTCTCTACTTTCAATCCTATAATAGTTCGATTCAAACCATTGAGGTTTTGTGTCAAAGGTGGAGATACAGGCGACTTTCAATCCTATAATAGTTCGATTCAAACATACATCCAGGAATTACAAAACTTAGTTCCAGGGAACTTTCAATCCTATAATAGTTCGATTCAAACTTGGCTTACTCGAAAAGCTGCTTCTGGGTCCATTGGCTTTCAATCCTATAATAGTTCGATTCAAACTTTGGGAGGCTCCAGAGGCTGAGACTTGGACGTACGACCTTTCAATCCTATAATAGTTCGATTCAAACACCGCTGTCTGTACTCACCATAGGATTATCTACATTCTTTCAATCCTATAATAGTTCGATTCAAACATGAGAAAATAGTTTGTCCTTGCGGAAACGGTCTATCTGCTTTCAATCCTATAATAGTTCGATTCAAACACAAATATCAGAATAGTTTAGATATTCGCCTAGGTCCTTTCAATCCTATAATAGTTCGATTCAAACATTGTAATTTGTAAATTGAAGCCAGTTTTGGATGGCTTTCAATCCTATAATAGTTCGATTCAAACTTAAACAATAAACAATTCCCAATCGGATATTCTCCTCTTTCAATCCTATAATAGTTCGATTCAAACTTCTCTATTTTTTTCAATATGATAGATTCTTGAGCACTTTCAATCCTATAATAGTTCGATTCAAACTCATTCAACATTAACTCAGCTGCGTAAGTGAGTAACTTTCAATCCTATAATAGTTCGATTCAAACTTGTTTGTTTGAGTAGCCTATAGTGTCTCTCAAGTACTTTCAATCCTATAATAGTTCGATTCAAACTATTCACATGGCGATATTCAAGCATGAACTGGTTAACTTTCAATCCTATAATAGTTCGATTCAAACACGATCCAAGCACCAAAAAAGAAGGTGTATGGTTTGACTTTCAATCCTATAATAGTTCGATTCAAACTAACCATTCCAGTTCATGTTTTACGCTGAGTATTTCCTTTCAATCCTATAATAGTTCGATTCAAACACCTTCAACACCCGGGAAGCAGTCGTATTATGTCTACTTTCAATCCTATAATAGTTCGATTCAAACTGCTATTGCAATGACTGCTAAAAGTAGTATTGCTTTACCTTTCAATCCTATAATAGTTCGATTCAAACCCAAGGTGCGAAAAATGGCTAAGAAGAAACTTTCAAACTTTCAATCCTATAATAGTTCGATTCAAACTTCATAAATGCTACCTTTGCTCCATTTTTTGTCCATTCTTTCAATCCTATAATAGTTCGATTCAAACTTTGTTGAGCAAAATATATGACGAAAGAGCAACTAACTTTCAATCCTATAATAGTTCGATTCAAACACCATGTGCACTTTGGAATAATTGACAATTACTAACCTTTCAATCCTATAATAGTTCGATTCAAACGCCTCTTTTTTGCCTTGATCACTGATGTATTTGGAATCTTTCAATCCTATAATAGTTCGATTCAAACAGCCCCGAAATATTAGCCGTCAAACAAGAATTAGAACTTTCAATCCTATAATAGTTCGATTCAAACTGGTATTAGGCGACATGTGGGCATTCAGGATGGAAGCTTTCAATCCTATAATAGTTCGATTCAAACTCGTTGTGATGAATCGCTATATGTCACCCCAAAAGCTTTCAATCCTATAATAGTTCGATTCAAACATGAATTCAGCAGGGATGAGGTGGAGGAACAAGCCACTTTCAATCCTATAATAGTTCGATTCAAACGAGAAAACGCTTAGTCATGACATAGAGCAGATCACTACTTTCAATCCTATAATAGTTCGATTCAAACACCATAGACTTCCAACCCACAGATTGGAGCCCTCGTCTTTCAATCCTATAATAGTTCGATTCAAACTTTTGGACGTCACTTTCTACTCCTGAATTAATTGACTTTCAATCCTATAATAGTTCGATTCAAACTCGATTACCTGCAAGTTCAGGAGTTTCTATTATCTTCTTTCAATCCTATAATAGTTCGATTCAAACGCTTTGTGATGATATCAGTATTATCTGAAGTCAATGTTCTTTCAATCCTATAATAGTTCGATTCAAACTCGTAGAATCTGAAATCGGTGCAATTTCCGCCAGTCCTTTCAATCCTATAATAGTTCGATTCAAACATCTTAGACGTTTTTGTTTGTTAGTCACGGATGAACTTTCAATCCTATAATAGTTCGATTCAAACAGGCACCCAAGGACAAAGAGGACTCCAAGGCGAAATCTTTCAATCCTATAATAGTTCGATTCAAACAACATACGAATGCTAACACGTGGAACGTCTCTATCCTTTCAATCCTATAATAGTTCGATTCAAACCTGCCTGCACGGTTCCAGTCCATATCTTACTTACACTTTCAATCCTATAATAGTTCGATTCAAACTCAATCAGTGAGAACATAAAAGACAATGGATGGTTACTTTCAATCCTATAATAGTTCGATTCAAACAATTGTGCTGTTCCGAAGCGAATGGTGTCCTATTTCTTTCAATCCTATAATAGTTCGATTCAAACGTCCATGAGATGACACATGAAAAAACTATTGATTCTCTTTCAATCCTATAATAGTTCGATTCAAACAATCATTTTTGGGTCCTGGAATTAAAAAACTCTATCTTCTTTCAATCCTATAATAGTTCGATTCAAACACGTGAATACTTTAGCGTTTGAACTAATCTGTTTGTCTTTCAATCCTATAATAGTTCGATTCAAACAATCAACAAGTCTGTAACCGTTAGCTCGTTGTCTATCACTTTCAATCCTATAATAGTTCGATTCAAACGACTTTGTCAAATTCATTAATTATATTTGTGGGCTCTTTCAATCCTATAATAGTTCGATTCAAACTTGTTTTTCCATCCCTTGTATATTGAACTCTATAACCTTTCAATCCTATAATAGTTCGATTCAAACACTTTGAAATCATGAAATACTTTTACTACTTTTTGACTTTCAATCCTATAATAGTTCGATTCAAACCCGCCAGATTCATGCCTAAATCACGATATCAAATGTTTGTATTTTTATCTATCTATGATCGTGTCAATCCCTTATAAGATCGGCAAAGACATCACTACATTCCTTTTTAATTGAATAGCATAAGATAAAAACTATTATGTTTAAGTGAATCCGTTGAATGATGTAGCAGAACTTACTGGAACCCAGTTAAACTATTACTTTGTGTGTAAAAGAAAATTGTGGCTCCATTCCCGCAACATCTCATTTGAGTCAAGCTCAGAGATTGTAAAACTTGGAAGCCTCATACACAAGGACTCTTACAAGAGGAAGAAAAAAGAGATACGTATAGGCAGCATATCTGTTGACTATATCGAGAAGGGAGAGATACACGAGATAAAAAAATCTGACAGGATGCATGATGCGCACATATATCAATTATTGTACTATATTCACTATCTGAAAAAGCTCGGCATTGATACGACCGGAGTAATTGACTATCCCAAACTCAAAAAGACAGTAAAGGTAACACTTACAGAACAAAAACAGGATTTCATACATGAAGTGATAAACCGCGCGTTAGAGATTATCTCTGCGAAAAAACCTGCTGCTGCAGAGTATAAACCAATATGTGACAAATGTGCATATGCAGAATACTGTTGGTCATGAAAGACTATTACATATTTAGTGGAGGCAGGGTTTCACGGTCACAGAATACTATCCAAATACTATCAAAAGACGATACAAAAAAATCAATCCCCGTGATGGATGTCAGGGCACTGCACATTTTTAGTCAGTGCGACTTTAACTCTGCACTGATATCATTCCTAAACACAAAGGGAATTGCAATTCACTTTTACAATTATTATGGGAACTATGCCGGAAGCTATTATCCGCGTGAGAAGCTTCTCTCAGGGCTTGTCACAGTAAAGCAAGTGCAACACTACCTTGATGAACAAAAAAGGCTATACCTTGCATCGGAGTTCATCAGAACTGCAACATATAACATGCTTGCAAACCTACGCTACTACAAGTCAAAGAAAAAGGACGTAATGGAGCATATGGATAAAATTCAGACCCTGCAGCAACAAATACATCAATGCAAAAGAATTGACGAATTGATGGGAATCGAGGGAAACTGTCGAAATATATACTATGATTCGTTTGATAATTTTCTAAGGGATGGCTTTGAGCTTGAAAAAAGATCAAGAATGCCCCCCAAAAACATGTTGAATTCACTGATATCATTTGGTAACGGTATGATGTACAGCGATGTCCTCACTGAAATTTACCAGTCACAATTAAACACTACTGTAAGCTATCTGCACGAACCAGGACACAGACGTCATTCCCTCTCTTTGGATATTGCTGAAGTATTCAAACCGGTAATTGTGGATAAGACCATCTTTAAAATGATAAACGGTAAAATGATAAATGAAAAAGATTTCGATGACTCTCTGAACGGCTGTTATTTGGCAGAATCTGGAAGAAAGGCATTTGTATCAGACTACAATGAAAGGATGGAAAGTACAATCTACGTATCCTCGCTCAAGAGAAATGTAAGTTACAGGAGATTGATAAGATTGGAATGCCACAAGATAGTAAAGCACATCGTAGAGGATATACGGTATGAGGGGTTCAGGCAAAAGTAATGCATGCTATACTGATGTATGATATATCCATAGATCGCATCAATGCAGTGCGAGTCACCACAAAACAGTATCTCAACTGGATTCAAAACTCTGTATTTGAAGGAGAGATAACCATGTCGGGTCTTGCCGAATTAAAATCTAAAATATCCGAACTGATTGATGTGTCTGAAGATTCAGTGCTTATCTTTACCGTGAATAATCCAAGATGGATAGAGAAGACAGTCATTGGAATTGACAAGAATGATATATGTAATATCATTTGAGTTTTAATTTCTCCATGGTTTGCATCATCAGATTTAATTATAATGACATTTTATCATGGTTTATTGACCAGATTTTTTGTGCAATATGACATACTGGGAGAAAAGAAACTGCCACTGGATTATCGCTCTACGTTTATGCATCTAGTTAAGACATCCCTTGATTCAACCATAGGGCATGAAATCGGCATGTTTCAAAAAACACCGCTTTGTCTTGCCATAAGATTTGACAAAAGGCCTGAAATTACAAACAGTATGATAAAAATTGGAAACACACTAAAGGTATACATCTCATCTCCTGACCACGTGCTTGCAACAAACATCTACAACGGCCTGCTGAAAGTCAAAGAATACACAATCTTTGACTGTGCAATAAGCAAACCAAGATTTGTCTACTTGAACGAATACAAGTTTTACCAGAGACAGGTAAAGATGTTTTATACGTTTTCTCCGATAGTAATACGCAATCACAAAGACAAGACAAAATATGTCACCCCAACGGATATTGAATTTATGGATTCATTTGCCAACGCATTGACTGAACAGTGGGCAATGTATAGGGATGGCGACATTGGTAGATTCACACTCAACATTATAAAATACAAAAAAGTTGCAATGACACATTATGGTGGACTAGTGCTTGGTTTTACAGGTCTCTTTACACTGGAAGCTGATTCGGATGTTTTGGAGTTTTTCTACAAGGCAGGAATTGGATACAGGCGAAGCAATGGTTTTGGATTCATCGAGGTGGATAAATGATGAATATGTATGGTGGTGATTGGCTTACAAATGCCGCATTGGTAGGTTACATTAGAATTCAGAGATCAGGAGGAATCAATCCCACAATCAAAGACGGTCATGTTGATATAACAAAAGAAGATTTAGTGTTGTTTGCTGATAGATATTTTAATGCTGTTTTAGAACAATACATGCAAAACTCTTTTGTGCTCAATAAAGGGAATAGAGACAGTATAATTAAAAACTTGGATGAGAAGCAAAAAAAAATATTTGCAACAAAACTAGGTGAATTTTCTAAAAAATGCATCAAACCAGTCGAACCAATGCCTCATCCATTTATAAAATCATCCAATATCCAAGTTGGTATCTTAAAGGAATATCAAAAAGATCTTAAAAAATTCCTCAATGATGTGGAAAATGAATTTAAAATAAATAAAGTAACCATCACATCTGTATTAAAAAAAAGCAATGAAAGTATTGAAAAAAAGATTCATGATATAGGTGAGAAAGATTATAAATTTATCCCAAACTTCCTCCAATCATTCTACAAAAACAAGAAAATTGTTGGAAATTACAGTCTTTCAAAAAAATCATCAAGATTAGATGCGTTTGATGAATCCTTTGTAAAGCCAGCATTATCGCTGCTTGAATACGACAAGTCTGAAGGACATGTTACCTGTAAGTTGTGCAAACAAAACAAAATAACATTAACATCTTTTAATACTGGGCTCATATCAGAGGAAATGTTTTCATCTACAATGGTATCTCATAACACATTTAAGAATTTTTTTTACAACTGTCAATCGGATTTGTTTATTTGTAATGTATGTGAACTCTTGCTTTTATGTACATGGGCAGGCTTTAATTCCATACCGCTCAAAGCAAGAGATGACATAATCAAAACAAATCAGATATTTGTAAACACGTCAGATTTGGATACTACATTAAAGCAAAATGATGAAATAAAGAACCATAACCAAAGAAATGATTATTCCTTTAAAGAAACGATATACAAAACAGTATTCAAAAACATCTTACTGCAGCAACAAAAATTGAAAAGTGCCTGGATTTTAAACAGTTGTTTTTTTGTAGAATTAAAAACGACAACACGAAAAGATACGGATAAACCTGATTTTAGATACTTTCATATCGGTAAAAACATTGCAGAGTTGTTTGCCAATTCAAGTGTACTGTCTGCATTTGAGAATCTTAACAAATCTTCTCTAATAATCAATAAAAAAATAAAAATCAGCCTATCAAATGCGATAATAGACAAAATATTGTCATCACAACCATTAACTGATATATGTTATATGGTATGTAAAGACCATATTACCAATTCACACAATCTCTCAAAACAACTTTTTAATATATGTCTGATATCAGTAATAAGGAGTGTAATTAATGAAAAATTTCGGAGACATCCAATGAATCAGAGTAATGAACTTGGCTCGAAACAGGTTTATGGTATTTTAAAAGGATTACAAAATGATGGCTATTCGCTTGCTACAAAACTTGATAGTGATAAGGGAAATTCTAATAAATCAAAATCTTTTTCCTATGTATTACTTGGGGCAATAAGAAACAACAATATGAATAAATTTTTTGATGTTCTTACAAAACTTTACATAACTAACAATATGCCAATACCAGATACAATGATCTCAATATTAAACAGAAAAGACATAATGACAGTGTCAGAAAAATCATATGCATTTATGTCGGGGTTTTGTTCAAATGTAAAGGTGGTTTCTGATGAATAGACCAAAGGGACTTACATTGACAATTCTCTTTGAAGGACAGTCCCTAAATTATGAGGAGGGCTACGGTAATCTATCAGTACTCAAAAAAATCCATCGTGGGGATGGCAATACATACACATATTCATCAAGACAATCCCTTCGTTACTCTATATTTACACAAGGTAAAGCAGAATTTGATTGGACCCCGTCAGATGTTGTAAGTTCTGGCAATGGTGATTCGACGGTAGTACAATTAACTTCAGATATATCTGATAGTGTAGAGTCAGATCTATTTGGATTCATGAGAACTGATGTGGAATTGCCGGGTACGAAACTAGAATGCACCAGAACTAGAGTGTCACCTGTAAAATTAACTCCTGCAATATCCTTAGAACCATATGACTCCGATATTGAGTTCCTTACAAACAAATACCAATCAGATAAAATAAAACAACATCCCAACATAGTAAACATCGAAACTCATAGGTCATTATACCGATATACAATATGTGTAGACTTGCACAGAATTGGTTCAGAATTGGATAGTATTACAAATAAAATTATGCCTCAAAAAAATTATGATAAAAATAAAGAAAAATTTGATGATTATATCAGTGAAATAAGAACAAATGATATTGGCAACAAGACAAAATCTGAGCGAATCTGTCAGCTTTTGGATGTGATATCTGCCCTTTACAGAGATATCAGGGGAAGACGAGAGGACTTGAAACCACTGTTTGTGATTGGTGGAATTTATGATACTTTGAATCCTTTCTTCGAAAATACAGTATTTATAAAATGGCAGGATGGTAAACCATTCATAAATGTAGATACACTAAAGCAACAAATTGTTGCAAGCAATTCCAAAGTAGCAAAAGATACATTTGTCGGCATACGCGATGGAATGTTTGCAAATAATAACTCTGAATTTACAGACATGTTTGAAAGTACAATGCGTGGTAATGTGGGCTCTCCTGAATCTGTTTTTACTCATCTTAAAGATAGGGTATCAAAATATTACAGTTAGCGATGCAAGCCCTAAAACTATGTTTATATCAAACGCAGGCAGTATATCGTAATCCCATAAGTAGTGAAGTCATAGAGACATATCCACTTCCTCCACCATCTACAGTGTTGGGTCTAATTTCAACTTTAATAAAAAAACCATTGAACGCAGGTAATATCAATTTAAGTATTGCAGGAACATTTGATTCACTAGTACGTGATTATCAATGGTACAAAAAACATTCAACTACAAAACCATATCCAATCTTGGTGCACATGTTGTATGGTGTAAAGATGACAATACATATTACAACATATGATGATAGTGAACTACTATCTAAGATCAAAGAAGCATTTGAGCAACCACATGGGTTTTTATATTTGGGACGAGGTGAGGATCTATTAAAAGTAGAATCTGCAGACTTGGTGGATGTGACATTAAAAAAGCCATCAGAAATAGATTCATTTGAACTTGTAGAATCCACATACATTGCAAAACATGATCTAAAAGAAATAGAAAACAGAGGAGTTCCATACTTTCTCGCCACTTTTCTACATCCAGATATCATTACCGTCGGAAATGATTCAAAACAAGTCACAAAGTTGTTGCGTAATTTTGACTGGGTTTTATACAATTATTTTGAAATAAATACATCCATTGAAACTAATGCTAATGATATTAAATTATACCATGATGGGGAAAGATATCTTTGGTGGTCTTTGCAAAATCCAATCCAATAAATTCTCCACAAACATTATGGGAACATACAGAAGACGTGGTTCAAAATGCAAAAGAACTAAGAAATAACTATCCATCGCTTGAATTTTTGGGCAGTAATGAACAGTATTTTTGGAATGCGCTGGATCTTGTGTGTAAAACACATGATCTGGGAAAAATTAGTACTCCCTTTCAATATAAAATATGCAATGCAATAAACAAGCAGTGTAAGAAAAACGATATAAAATTACTGTCGTGTGATATGAATCTGTTGAAAATCAGGGCACAAAAAATTCCCGAGATACCACACAATATTTTATCACCTGCGTTCGTATTGGGAGAAATGAAGAAATTTCCCGACAATATACAGAATTGTATATGTCAAGCAATTGCATATCATCACAACCGTGGAAAAAATTTTGTGAATGATACATCATGGCCTATGGTCAAACAAGCAATAAATGATGATCTGAAACCATCTGCAAAACAACTAGATGAACTTGAAAATTACTTCCCAAATGGACTTGTGATTGGAAATAAATACAAAAATCGACTGTCATCTAGAATTTCAGATGATGAATTTTATGTCATGCTGAAAGGATTTTTGCACAGAGCAGACTATTGTGCGTCAGCAGGCGTAGCCGTATTGGAGAATGCGCCAAACTATACCAAGGTAAATATAAAAAAATACATATCAAATTTTTCAAACCCCTGGCAACTGGATGTATTACAAAATAATCTTGATGAGAATATCATAATGCTTGCTGGAACAGGTATGGGTAAGACAGAGTTTGCACTGTATTGGGCTGCTGGAAAAAAGACATTTTACACATTACCGATTAGAACTTCTGTCAACGCAATATATGAAAGAATAAAGACTTCATTTGGATTAGATGCAGAACAAGTGGGTCTACTGCACAGCAATGCGACAGAATACCTGTTGAGTCCGACAGAAAGTAATCCTGATGAAGACGGTATGAATCAGATGTTATCCACTATTGATATGATGCGGCAAATGTCAATGCAAATTTCCGTGTCAACTGCTGATCAGATATTCTCATCAGTATTTCACTATCCAGGCTATGAGCGAATTTATTCTACAATGGCGTATTCTAAAATAATAATAGATGAGCTTCAAGCATATAATCCAGAGATCATCGCAGTTATACTACATGGGTTGGTTGCTCTCTCAAGATATGGTGTCAAGTTCTGCATCATTACTGCCACCCTTCCAGAATTTTGCATCAAGTATCTTGATGAAAAAATAGGGAAACTGGTAAAACCACCCAAACAGTACAAAAAACTTCCTAGACATTCAATAAAATTAATTGACGGTAAAATTGACGATGTTCAGGCAATTGAGACAATAAAATACTGTGCCAAAGACAAAGGTAAAAAAATACTGATAATTGTCAACACGGTAAAAACTTCAATAGAATTAAAAAGATCGTTGGATGAAATAAATATCGAGTCAGATCTTTTACATTCCAGATTCATCTATGAGGATCGTATGAAAAAAGAGAAAGATGGGATATTATCTGCAAAAAAAGGCATATGGATAACTACACAGGTAGTAGAGGCATCAGTTGATATAGATTTTGATGTTCTAATTACTGAAATATCTACTATGGATTCACAGATACAGAGATGGGGAAGGATTTGGAGAAATCGAAATGATATGCCATATACAGAAAATGTACCAAACATCTACATTCTAAAGCATCCTTCAGATGGTGGGAAAATATATGACAAGATCATGGTAGAGAAGACGCTTAATGTTTTAATTTGTCAGGAAGGAAAGAAACTATCGGACAGTGATGCATTTGAGATGTTCAATGAGATATTCTCAAATAACGCATTGAAGGATACAGATTATCTTAATTCCTTTTACAAATCAATTCGTATGCTTGAGGAACTAAACTTTACCGCAGAAAGCAAGGCTGATGCTCAAAAACTATTCAGAGACGTGCCAAACATATCCGTCATACCAAAATCTGTATATGATGAATACAAATCAAATATTGAACAAAGCATAAAAAATCTCCATCAGGGAAGCAAATTGGAAAGAAAAATAGCATTAATGAAAATAAAAAATAAAACAGCATCCATACGGCATAACAATAATTTACAAATGGATACAATTGATCAGCAATACAAAATAAGAGTGGCCGATCTCAAATATTCGTTTGATTACGGCGTGGAATTTTCTTGATTATAAAACATCTGCAAGACAAAAGTGTTGTGTACTAGACCTCTTGTATAGCGAAGATCAAAAGTTCGTGAACATTTTTGCAGGGTTTCTGAAAATATAATTTGCAATATCAAGATTGAACTTTGTTACCCTAAAATATTTAGAGACTGCCTTGTTCATCTCTGTAAACATTGCATAATGTATAGATGCCAACAGTGCATGCTTGCCAATCTTCCAGCATTGCTCAATCATGTTTAGATACGGTGATCCCTTTGGAAGCCATATTAGTTTGACATCAGGATTCTTTGCAAGATATTCCTTGACTGTTATTGATTTGTGAACTGATGCTCGGTCCAGCATTATTGCAATCTTACCGTATTTCCAGTGTAACTCTTTTAGATATTCTACAAATGTTGTACCATTGAATCGATCATAAACTCTAAACAACTGACTGCCATTTTCTGTGATGATGCCATATACTGCCAGGCTTTCATGTCGTCCTGTGTATGGAAGAAATATTCTCTTTGAAACTTTTGTCCAGTATTTTTTTCCTTTTTTTACATCTCTCACAAAGAATGCCTCATCTGCCATTGCAATGACAAATCCATCCTCTTTTAGGCGTGAAATTCTCTTTTTAATGCGTTGTTGCCAGCTGCGAACAGCAGATATGCTTGCATGATTGATATGGTATCTTTGTGCAGTTTTTGCAGACATTCCATACTGGTGCATTATCTTTCTGATGTGGGTTATGTGTAATTTTACTCCAGTAGAATAATCTATTGTTTGCTGCAACATGATAGGCGTAAACAAAGTTGACATTGCTTTTGACATGATACTATCCATTCTTTTCTTTGAGATTAATCTTGGTCTACCGCTTCTTGGTAGATTGTAGAGGCCATCAATACCATGCTCCTCAAAACGACCAACCCATTTACGCACCCAGTTTGTGCAATAACATAAATTTTTTGCGACAGTTTGTACGTCTTTACCATTTTTTAGAATCATTAATACTGCAATCATTCTCATTGCAACATCTGCGTGTTCTTTTCTGTATGCTGTTTCAAGTGATTCTAACTTGTTCATGTATTTCATTGTGTAAACTGATCAAAAAATCTTTTGTTTTGGAATAATTTAGTTCACGAACTTTATCTCTTTGCTATAGGTAGTTCAAAGATATGTTAAATCCATCCAATCCTGGATTTTGTGTTCTTTTTTCGAATTGCCATTTTGTTGGAAGGCATTGCGATATCATTTTAAAGTATATGCTTGCACAGATTCCTTCAAAGCCCAAAAATCTTTTCTCATAATCCTTTTCAAATAATGAATCTTTGATTTTGGAGATGGTGCTATTCATAAAGGATATCGCATGAAATAATTTCAATGTTAAATTAACACTTTTTTTATTATGACGTAGATCAGAGAGAAAAGCCCTTTGTTTGGTTATTTTCTCTACAAGTAACTTTTTTGAAATATCATATGCAAACTTTGATTGTGTGTTAAGATACTGCTGCCTTCGTATCTGTGTCTGTCTACCAAAACTGCTGGACCATATCCTTCCAATAGGTCGGTTATAGGACATTAAAACAAGCTGTATCTGTCTTTCAATACAGAGCTTCATTGTAGATGTACTTACAAGTGCATTTGCATTAATTAGTATAGCATCTACTTTCTCAGCTAGTATCTCACAATCTTTGGAGTTTGGAATACGTATAACAAATCTCTCTCGCCTCCTACGAATGCTAGAGCCATGGGTGGATATTTCAATTATCAATATTCAATCATTAAAGAAAATTTAAGAAGTTATAAATTCTAATGAAAGAAGATTATTGTTGACAAAGTAAATACGACATTTGTTCAATTCCATATAGGAATAATCATTATTGTGTTTTATAATTTTTGCAGTACCATTTTCTAAAGTGTGAATGCATTTATCAATTAAATGAAGGCGATTATATCAAGTTGATAAATATTGTTTTGAAAAATTTACAGAAAATTGATATTTATTAAAAGTTAAATGGTGTCGATTTAATTTTAACATTTAAAAATTTATCTATGTCAGTAAATTTTCTAACTGTATCAAATTCCGTAGCAAGAGACTGTAATTCTTGCAAAGTGAGGGGTTTTTCAGTTTTAAGTGAAACAGATAAACCACTTGATTTTCCTTGTTCGCATATTGCAGTATCCCTATCTGTCCATACACGATCTTCTAAAAGCATATCTATAATATTTATTCGTCTTTTATTAGATTATCGGTTCATTCTGAAATAGTAGATTAAAGAATATCCTTATTATTTTAGAACTTCAAAATGAATTGGACAATCAAACTCAGATAATAGATGTTTCAATCTTTATTATAATAGAAATTTAAACTTCACATTATCACATACATATTATTATATATACTATAACGAGAGTGTTCGACTTTGTTTCCTAATTATTCGATCTAGGCTCAAATTACGACTCTATTATCCTGAAATTGGTTCGCCTCACCATTTCTAGACTAAAATCACGATACGTATGGAACAGAGGCCAAGAATCATCGAATCATGTAGAAATTAGATCCAATCAAAGTATCATGGATAATCAGAGCAAAAGGATGATAGGATGAAAAATACAGATATTGCCTCATCCATGAAGATATCAACACGTTGGGTGCCGAAATTGTACTCATAATATCGCAGCACAGGAACAGTCCCAATATTGAAAAAACCAGGTTAGGCCAAAAAGAATCATCATAGAGCAGATGGTACAAACTGTACAGTCAGCATTTGAAAAGTTTAGATGCTCTGCAGTATTTCTTGGAAATTGATGTAAATGGAATCCACATACCTCACAACACACCAAATACTGAAAAGTGTGGGATTGGCAGAAGAACAACCAAAGAAAAGAAAGAGACGAAAGTGGATAATTTGAGAGAACATATTCTAATTCCATGCCAAGCATATTGACTGGAAACAGTTAGATGATGGAAGGTGGTTCTTGTGTTATCCGGATGACACATCACGATTCATCATTAATCATGGTGTGTTTGCAAAATCTACAACAGATAACGCTATTCTGGTTCTTAAAGAATCAATTACAAAGCATAGCCGACTCACATCAATTCTAACTGATCACAGTTTCTCAATTTTATGCAAATCAAACAGAATAAAAGAAAAAAGGTGCATCACGCTTTGAGTAAGAACTAGTCAGACTAGAGATAAAACACATCATGGCACGAGTAAATCATCTGCAAACTAATGGAATGATTCCACGGTGAGATTCAATGAATGCAGAAATGGTTTGGTACCATCAATGAACTGGTCCACTGGTATAATTATATCCAGCCACACATGTCACTTGACTGGGACAATCTGGAAACTCTTGCAAAAGCATATGCACGAAAGATGCTAGAGAAAGGAACAAGAGTTATTGATGAGCAAACAGGAGAATAATACGATGTGGAGTAAGTGACGAACTGATTTTGGAATACCACAAATATTTTAGAACATATAGATTTAATCTTGATATGTATCAACATTTTGCAAGAACAATAAATTGAAAAGACTTTTGCTCCGAGGTATAGTTATGCCCATGTCTCAAATACCTTGAAAATAGTTCACGAATTTTGTCTCTTCTCTATATGACATGCCAAACTTTCATTACCAATAGCATTGTTATAAAAATATGGGATTATTTGGCTCTAAAGACAATATTGAAGATTTATTGTATAATGCAATGTCCCTAATGGAAAAAAATCAGCCAAAGGGGGCCATCCCACTATTCAATAAAATACTAAAACAAGAATCAAAAAACGCATCGGCATTATTTAACAAAGGCCTAGCATTAAACCAGATAAAAAAATACAGTGATGCAATAACATGCTTTGATTTTTTGATAGAAATTAATCCCAAAGATTCTCAGGCATGGAATAACAAAGGTATTGCAATGGCTGAAAACGGAAATGTCCAAGCATCCGCTGAATGCTATGACAAAGCAATGGATGCAGACCCAAAAAACGCATCGGCATATTTTAACAAAGGTGTACTATTAGACAAATTACAAGAACGAGAAGAAGCATTACAAGTTTTAGATAAAGCAATTACAATAGAACCAAGGAAACCAAATGCATTGTTTTACAAAGGGATCATCCTAGGCAAAATGAAAAAACACGAAGAAGCATTGAATTGTTTTAATTCAGTGCACAAAAATAATCCAAGTCATATGGATGCATTTTTTCATAAGGGTATCGAACTTGCAGAATTAGACAAGCATGTAAAGGCAATTGAAATTTTTGATAAAATTTTATCAAAACATAAAGACAATGTAAATATCATCTATGCAAAGTCAAGAAGTAAAGCGGCGTTAGGAGAATATCCCCAAGCATTAGAATTATTAAAACAATCAATTTCTAAAAATCCAAAAACCATTAGAAATTGGGCAAAAGAAGAACCTGTTTTTAACAAGTTACATTCCAATGAACAATTTAAAAAATTGGTTAAACTATAACACGACAAATTCAACTTCATAAAGTTAGTTTTTTAGAATATCAGTTCCATAATGAATGCAAAAATAAGAAACCATTGGAAGGCCAATAATGTTCACAATCAGTCATGTGATATGTTTGATTATTAATTCAATAACTCCAAAGATCAGAATGTCATACAAACACAGAAAAAAAACTGATGTAAATTCTAGAATCTTTTGAACTCAAAAAAAAGCATCATTCACCGTAAACGGTATTGAGTACAGTACTATTTACAATAACTTCAGGTGTAAATTGAACATGAACTGTCACCTTATTGCTAAAATCAATATTCACATTATCAAATAGTGATTTGTATTTTTCAACCACCCTGTTATTAGATGTGAAATCAGAACCTACTTTAATCAACAATCCATCGTCAATTAAAGAATTAATTTTTCTGTATCCAGATGTTGTAGGAATATCCAATTTCTCTAAAATTTCAGATATAGTCCAAGGTTCATCAATTGAAGAATTTAGAATTTTGGACATTTCATCATCACTGAATGCTTTTAGTATAGATTGACTAATTTTAGAATCAGAGATTGTAAATCTCTTTTCAGCTTTGTCTTGTTTTGATTTCATATAACAAACACCATCCAAGAATTTCTTTTCTAGACCAGATGCTTTTGCACCAAAAAATTCCCGTAAAACAGAATCTAATTTTTGGAATTCTTTTATTGATTCAGTAATCGAAATGCCATATTTTTCAAATAGACGATTTTGTATACTATGAAAAGTAGTTTCGCCAAGATTGTCACGAATCATCTTTTCAAGTGATGCTGCAAAAAAAGTGTCAATCTCAGTCATTATTTTCATTACTTAATACTTTCATATTAATTTTCATTAGGCATGAGGAATGATTTTTAGTCATTGGAGTCGATCTCCGATAAATTACGAATATGGCTGACATCATTTTCAATTGCTAAATTAAAGGCGTTTTGCATTTCATCAGATAATAATTTTGTATTTTTTTTGAGTAAAAGAATTTCACATTCCTCTATTACTGGCAGTAATTTGAAATTTCTATATTGTTGATAGTTTACTGTGCAGGTGTAATAATTAACATCTTCTTTGAATCTGTATTGAATTTCAAAAGATCTAGGCAATTCATTTTCTTGTAAGAAAATATCAGTGAGGGTTTGATTTGATGAAACGTCAAATGGCTTGTGAATTATAGGAATGTTCAACAAGTTAAGGAGGGGAAAATTACATGCATTTAGTTCTATAATAATTATAATAAATTTCGCATTTGAATCTATACCCTCAATATTTTCAACAATATAGTATCCACCATATCTAGGCATTTGCAAATCAGACAAAACTAAATCAGACCCCTGGTGTTTTTTATACAACTCCACTGCATCTTTACCAGTTGCAAGTATTTCTACACCAATCACATGTAATAATTCTGAAAATATATCTACAACATCTTGATCATCATCTGTATACAGTTAACCGTGCAAAGAGGGTTCACAAATTTAAAATCATATTTTATTCCAACATATTATTCATAATTTGTGTCAATATCTTATTTTATTAAATCCCAAACTCAGGAATTTCTTTAGACGTAAACTGTACTGCAAATCAACAATTATTAAAAATCAAATAAGAGACTAGAGAACTTTTTTCCTTACTGCATCAATTCTAATAATTCCAACTTTCTTTTTCGGTCCAATCAATCTAGCCTCAAAGATAGGAATGTAAACCTCCGTAATTTCACGT
The DNA here is from genome assembly GCA_965262905.1 of Candidatus Nitrosopumilus sp. Classification (GTDB taxonomy): domain Archaea; phylum Thermoproteota; class Nitrososphaeria; order Nitrososphaerales; family Nitrosopumilaceae; genus Nitrosopumilus. Next base: position 2,041,229 of record OZ253567.1, on the reverse strand, counting down.
AATGAAAATTCTTCATTGAGATTTCGAACATCATCTTCCAGAGGTTTTTTTAATTCCAATTGAAGTTTTTTAATTGCCACATCATGTGTGATTTCAGGTTTTTTGGTATTGAGAGAATTTTGATCCAGTAATCTTTGAGGATAGTTTTCGACAGTTTTTGAATCAATTTTATATAGAAACTTTATTTCTTGGCCGTGATGATCAAAAATCAGTTCATCTTCCTCCTCAACAAAAACATGCTCTTCTAATTTTAAATCAATTTTATTTTTACCACGTTTGCCAACAAATGCCTTTGTAATTCCAGATTTTGAACGGATTGGAAACAGACCACCACCCAAAGAAACTGCATGAACGTTTGAATCCACAGAAATAGAGTGGCTCGCATTTCTAAAATAGTCAGCAACGTATTTTCCTGAAACCATCAAAATGCATTCATAGTATAATTTCAAAGAATGGATATGTACGTCATTTGGGTCAGGTCTAGAAAGTAGGGACTTGAAAGGAATGGTTTTCTTTGAATTAACTAAATCCATAGATTCTGCCTCATCAATGTTTTTTCTCAAAACTACAGTCTTTACATCACAAGATTTAGCCAAAACTATTCAGAGTATGTGATTCTATCTATTAAATCAATTCAGATAAGAAAGAGATAAAACATTTGAAATCATCATCAAGGCATGTCAGAGAAAAAAGGTGGATATATTGATAAATTTCTCAAAAAAGCAGACAATGCAATCCAAGAGGGAGTCAGAAAAGCAGATCAAGTCTTGGAGGAAGCCGTTGAATTTGGGTCAATGACTGCAAAACAAGCAGCAAAAACAAGCAAAGCATTGCATAACCAGGCAAAAAAAGAAAGCGATACACTGCAGAAAAAAGGAATTGCAAAAATCAACAGAGGCATAGTCAATGCAAAAAAAATTACAGGAAGCACTCAGGATGATTTGGAAATATTGAAAAAACTAGGCAAGTTAAGAAAAACAGAAGTAATCACAGAAAAAGAGTTTCAGGCTAAAAAGAAAAAGATTTTGGACAGAATATAAAATGAACAAATCAAATATTTCAGGTACTGGAGATAAAAGAAAAGTAAATCCAGATTGGTTTACAAATAAAACATGGATGAAAGTTCTTTCAGAAAAAATTAAAGCAAAAGATCAAGATATCTATCACGTACATTTTGAAAAGGGCTCAAGAACGAAACTTCATCAACATAATGGGAATCAGGTATTAATTGGAGTTAAAGGGAAAGGCAGTCTTGAAATCTTTAGAAAGTTTGGTTCTAGTAAATCTAATTTTAAGATAAAAAAAATTGAGAGAATTAGTCTCAATGAAGGAGACATTGTTCACATTCCAGCAAAAACACTTCACACGCATGGTTCAATTGAGAAGAAAAAAGAATTTTCACATATAGCCATAAACATCCCTCCAAAGAAAAATGCAATATACAAAACAGAATGGTATGAATCAGATTTTAAAACCAAAGTTTCAAAAACTATCTAAATGAAATGTCATTGCGTAAAAATTTAGAAATAGATTCAATTCAAGGAAATGAAGGGACTAAAATCAAACAATATTTCCACCCACACAACACTCTAAATGGAATCAATTACAGTTTAGCCCAATTCACACTAGGATCAGGAAAAAAATCAAAACTTCATAAAATAAGTTCATCTGAAATATACTATGTTTTAGAAGGTTCGGGGATTTTATATGTCAATGATGAACCTCATAATTTAGAAAAAGATGATTCAGCATATGTTCCATCAAACTCCAAACAGTTTATCGAGAATGTAGGAACTAATGATTTGAAATTTTTGTGTATCGTAGAACCTGCATGGAAGGCAGATGATGAAGTTTTGTTAGAATAAACAAATTAACTGTAAATGATAAGCAATTATTTTTAACATATGACAAATCTATATTTCTAGTGAATACATTTCAAGCACTCAGAGTATTGAATGTGGATTCTAGTTCATCACAAACTGAGATCAAAGCAGCATACAGAAAGATGGCATTGGAATTGCATCCAGATAAGAATAATGGGAAATTAGAAGGTGAAGAATTTAAGAAAATTACAGAGGCATACAATCATCTAAAGAGTAATCACAATCAAAGAACTAATTCTAGTTATCAAGCGGCAAAGAACAAATCAAAAAATGATTTTAAAAGACAGTGGGGAGCACCAGATGACGGAAGCATACCGGAACAAGATTGGGGCAAATATACTCGTGAATTTGAAGAGGGAGACCCTGATTTTTGGAAAGAATATGAACGAAAATTCTGGGAAGATTACAATGCTCGAATACGTGCAGATGGAAGTAATGGAGAGTTTGAAAAAGCACAGGAACCAAAAAAACAACCAGATCTTTTTGTAGATGTAGACAAAAGTTTGTGCATAGGATGTTGTAGTTGTGAGATCATTGCACCAGAGGTATTTTCAATTGACAAAAAAAGTAGATCAAACCCCAAATCATCAGTGATAAATCAGAAAGGTGCAGGAGTTAACAAAATTATGAATGCAGCAGAAACTTGTCCTACTAAAGCAATCAGGGTAGATAATGCAGAAACCAAAGAACAGTTGTACCCGTATTAAATTTTCAGTTTTTCATATAATATATCCAGCTCAGATTCAGATATAGTTACAGTAGAACTAAACATGCTATGAATTGCACCAGCAGAATCATCCTTACTTCTAGGAACTAGATGTATGTGAACATGTGGAATTTCCTGTCCTGCATCTTTTCCATTATGAATTGCAACCAAAGTTGATCCAGTAATTTTATCTACATTTGAAATCATTTGGTGAACCAGTGAAAAGAGGTCAGTGTTTTCTTCAATACTCATGTCCTGAATTTTTTGATGATGATTTTTTGGAATAATCAAAACATGTCCCGTTGCAAGAGGAAATGCATCTAAGAATGAAACTGAATATTTTGTTTCTTTTAGGAATTTTGATTTTATTTCACCAGATACAATCTTACAAAAAATACAATCCATAATATTTTACAAAGGTTTTAAAATATTAAATCATCGATTAAGGTTCAACAATTGTTGCCCATGCAAGTCCCTCTCCAAATTTAACAGTCGCAACATCACCGGATTTCAATTTACAATTCTCAATAATTTTAGGAATTGTATCAATAGTCTCAACATAACAAACACCATTATCATTAGTCAAGATTGTCACCTCTTCAAAAACATCTTCACGAATCAAATTCCAAAATGGAAAAACCAATGTAGATAATACAATCCCAACAGTAAGAAAAACACCTACAAATACAAGGCTAGTTTTCTGACTGGAACTGAGTTCCAATTACCAAGTACCGCCATCTCCTGCATTTGGATCTAATTTTTTAGCAGGTACATTTCCATGAGCTTTTTTCATATGTCTTTTCAATCGTTCAGGATCATGTAGTTCTGTTCCACAAACATCACATTTGGTTTTATTTTCATTGTCCTTCTTGCGTTTGAATAATCCCATTAATTCATAAAATTGTGAAATACATTATAAAGGATACTCGATTTTTGATAAATTGTGACAGTAAAAAATATCACAGTTTTAGGTTCTGGAGTAATGGGGCACGGGATTGCTCAAGTTTCAGCAACTGCAGGATATAATGTAGTTTTACGAGATATCAAGCAAGAATTTCTAGATAAAGCAATGGAGAAAATAAAATGGAGTCTAGACAAGCTAGTATCAAAAGAAAAAATATCTAAAAAAGAAGGAGATGCGATATTTTCAAGGATTACACCAATTGTAAATTTGAGTGATGCGATAAAAAGAGCAGAACTGGTAATCGAAGTAGTTCCTGAAATTATGGAGTTAAAAAAATCAGTTTATGCTGAACTAGACAAAGTTGCAGGACCTAAAGTAATTTTTGCATCAAATACAAGTACACTGCCAATTACAGAAATTGCAAATACAACATCACGCCCTGAAAAATTTATCGGGATTCATTTTTTCAATCCCCCCCAACTAATGAAATTAGTTGAAATCATTCCAGGTGAGAAAACAGCACAAGCAATTACTGATTTAACTCAAGAGTATGTAAAATCAGTTAACAAAATAGCCGTACTATGTAGAAAAGATGTTCCAGGTTTCATAATTAATAGATTATTCATCCCAATGGTTCACGAAGCATGTTTTGTAAAAGATAGAACAGGTGCAACGCTTGAAGAAATCGATTCTGCTGTAAAATTTAAACTTGGATTTCCAATGGGCATATTTGAATTAGCAGATTTTACAGGAATGGATGTAATTCATAAAGCTACAGTAGAGATGCATTTACGTGACAAAAAAGTAATCAATCCGCACCCGCTTGTTGAAAAAATGTTTGATGATAAAAAACTTGGACAAAAATCAGGGGAAGGGTATTACAAATATTCTGATGACAAATACGAACGTGTTGCACTTTCAGAAGAGTTAGCTGAGAAATGTGATCCAATTCAGATTGTTGCAAATATTTTAAACAATGCCGCATGGCTCATCTCAAACGGAGCAAGTGATATCGAAGAGATTGAAAAAGCAGCACAGTTAGGACTAGGTCTCAAAAAACCATTGTTTGAAACTGCAAAAGAAATTGGAATTAAGAAAATAGTTGACGAACTAAACAAATTGGCAGACGAACATGGTGAGTTTTACAGACCAGATCCACTGTTAATTTCTATGCAGTAATTAATTCCAAAATTTTCCGTACTGCTTCTTGTGCAGTATCAACACCAATTATTTTGATATTTTTTCTATGATCAATATACCCATCAATGTATGGATCAACTGAACTTCCAAGATTTTTGATTGCAACCATTGGTTTTTTGTACATATATGATGCACATGCTTCAGATAAAGTTCCAGACCCACCGCCAACAATAATGACACCATCGGCACTTAGAGCATTAAGATAATCACGTGTAAGACCCATACCAGTAGGAATTACAACATCACAAAATTCATTGGCCATAGAAGCATCATCTTGAGGTATTATTCCAACTGTCAATCCATTTGCATCTTGTGCACCATGGGATGCAGCCTCCATCACCCCACCCAAGCCACCATTAATCAAAACAGAATCAGATTTTGCAATTTCAAATCCCACATCATAAGCAATTTTTTCATGTTTTGGAGTACAACCATTTGTATTATTTCCAATTACCAAAATTTGTCGTTTTCTTACCACAAACAACATTTGATAAATGGTTTGAAATATCTTACTGAATTTAGGAAATATGGATTGAATTGTTTCTTGAGTATGTTGTTCCCCACATAGAATATGTTAAAGCCATTTATCCAAATCAGTTTTGTTGTTTGTGGCAACTTTTAATGCATCCTCGATTAACTCTATAGTCACATTATCAATAATCCCTTTCATGTATTTCATAACATTTCCCGCTCCAGTAGTATTACTAGATGCAAAAATCATACTGTATAGTTTGTTTTCTCCTGTTCTAAATATGGGGATTTCTTCTACGAACTCTTTTTTTGTTCTAATTTGATTTTTATACAATTCTACTAATTCATCTTCCTGAAGCCATTTCTTTTATAATACTAAGTTGTTTCTGAAAAACTTTGTACCTGTGGATTATATTTTCTTCCTCCAACATATTCTTTCAATTTTGTTAATCTGTTTTCTAACACATCTATAGATTCTTGAGAAATATCTAAAGTAAATAATCTGTAAATGGATTGTCGTTGTTTCTCAATGTGGCTATTAGTGGGGAGCCTGGGAATTTTTCATTTTTTAATACTTTTCATTCTCAAAACCAATTAATCCTGAACCACAATGTGTATCTACAAAATACCAATTGTCAAAATTCTTTTTAAAAATATTATGTGTTGATGCAATGTAAGAATCTAAAGCCAATAGTTTTTTTATTGACCAAATTTGACCTGGAGAAATATGTTCTCCATCTTTTTTGACAAGTTCTATTTTGTTTATTAAATAACTAATTCTCTTTTTTGTCCAATCATAAGGATCAATTTTTGAAGACATTTAGATCATTATTTTTAATGATCTATTAAAAACATATTTCGATTATTGTTACGCATCTGCTAAACAAAATTACTCTGTCAATGATTTTAATAGATGAATCAAGAATAAGATATGGCTACCAACTCTTCAATAGAGTGGACTGAGGCTACGTGGAACCCTACAACTGGATGTTCTAAGATCTCTCCAGGATGTAAGAATTGTTATGCTGAAAAACTTTCAAAGCGTTTGAATGCAATGGGTGTTAAAAAATACAAAAATGTTTTTAAATTTACTGAACAGCCTCAAGATTTGAAACTTCCGTTAACTTGGAAAAAACCAAAAAAAATCTTTGTTAATAGTATGTCCGATTTATTTCATGAAAATTCTAGAATGGAGTTTATAGGAAGTTGTTTTTATACAATGTTGATAGGCAATCATCATGTGTATCAAGTTTTAACTAAACGTCCGGACATCATGTCTGACTTTTCTAAATTTTTTAAAAATTATTATGCAGATATCATACCACCTCATATTTGGATGGGGACAAGTATTGAAAATGAAGATTTTAGATGGAGAATTGATGCATTAAGAGAAGTGAAATGTCATACCAGATTTCTAAGTATAGAACCTCTTTTAGGTTCTATGGGAAAATTAGATTTATCTAAAATTGATTGGGTCATAATAGGTGGTGAAAGTGGTGCTAAGTTTAGACCAGTAAAGAAAGAATGGATAGTGGATATAGTCAAACAATGCAAAAAACAAAAAGTTGCAGTTTTTTTCAAACAATGGGGTGGATTTAGACCTAAATCAGGAGGTAGAGAACTTGATGGGGAAACATATAATCAATATCCGGTGATTCAAAATGTTGAAAATATTTTAAAAGAAATCAAGTACGATCCTGAAGAATTTGCTAAATTTTCTAAATCTAAAATTAAACAAAAAAAATCTCAATTATTAAAAGCATAACACAAATTGATCATATTTATTGAAAATTGTGAGTAACAAAAAGATTGATTAAATATAAATTATAAATAATTAATGGTGATAACAGATTATTGGAAAATACAGAACGATGATTTTAACAAAATAGAGATTACATGTTATATCTGCGGGATAGATTTAATGAAAGAATACAAAAAAGAAACATCACAGCAAAACGATCTTGAAGAGGCTATTCAGAAATTTCCAGCAATGGTGACATTGTATGGGATAAGAAAAGAATTGTGTGGATCATGTTATAAAAGTCACAAAAGTGGAATGGATGTATATCAAGAGGCTCATCCTGAATGGAAATATCCTAAAGAGCGTGGATGACAAATATTGTGAAATCAATGAAATAAGGACATGATGAAAATTATGAAGAACGCATAGAATTGGTTAAAAAGCCACCCCATCATTTCATAGATCAACTCACAAACAAGTTGCAAAAATAATATCTATTTTTCAATCAGACAATATTGTTATTCATTGCCAGACCAATTTAATTTTAAACAGTCAATATCGCATTTTGTTAGAATTTATAATTTGAATTGTAATGCCATACTGAAATATCAAGTTAGAAAAAAATTTCAAACCACAAATTATGAACATAGTATCATTATTCAATAAACAAATTTACGACTAGAATTACAATTTTCCAATAAATATTCAAATTTGTCACGCTTGAGAAAACGCATTCAAACCACATTTTCACAGTGTTGAAATATTTTACTAAGAGAAAAAGATATTAGGTAAAAATATGAACTATAGGTATGGAAAATCGTTCAATACCAGTATGTTTTACTGAAAAACAATTCAAAATGATCGAAGAATTTGCCAAGAGAAATGGTATGCTTAATGCAAGTCAAGCTCTTGAAAAAATCTTAAATGAATAAGCATTTTTGTTATTTTTATTTTGTTTATATTTAAAGACACACAAATAGCATATACTCTATGTAAATTATTTTATGCTATCTAATTTCCTTCTTTTTATATTCACATATATAGTTAAGGCATCAAATATTTGAATACATTCACAACTTTAACATCACCATTATCCAATCTCCTCTGCATATGTTTTTCCATCTCAGATTTATTTGCAAAGAATGCATTGCCATTTTCTTCTCCCCACTGTATCTGCATTGAGCTCTGACGTATACGGTGGAAAATATTTGAATATATTTTTGATGCTTTGATATGATTCTTTATGAGATTGCTTTTGTGGTACGATGCATCCTCTACAAATAACAATAGTTTTTTACCATTATTGTTTCTGCTGTGATTTTAAAAAATCAAGAAAACTATCTGTGTTTGATTTGTCAAAGAACTTGCAGAAAAATATGCCATTGTTTTCCAACGCACCAAAGGATTGAAACTTTTCTCATGTGTAATTGATTGGTGTGGTGACGTTATTTTCTGTAAGATACCATCCACGCTTTATGTTTGGTGCTATTTTATTTGTTGATTCATCCAGACATAGTAATGGTACATCCAAGGTTGCTGTATTTTTTAATTGTCCTTTTTGCGTTTTTTTAAAACGGTTCTGCTCCTCTTTTGAAGATGATGTGTGGTTTTTTAGATGAGAACTCAATTCTGTAGAGTAATTCACGCATTGCACTTGCAGAGTATAAAGTATTGTACTTTTTATCCACATGTGTAATTACCATTTTACACTCTACATGAATTGATAAAATCCAAATTTTTCTGAACCTGAAATTAGATCATTCCTTAATGATAGTAACTGTTTTTCACTCAAAAAACAACAAGAGGCCGTGTATTTCTTACGGTGTATGCAGTTATTCCCTCTTTATCCATACGATTTAGCCAGTATCTCAGATAGATGGTATGACATCCAAACATATCTCAGAATATGAAAGATCTTGCTTTCTGTATATTGCAGTCTTGGTCTTATTTTGGCTTTTTTTGCATTCTTAAAAAATCGATGCTTGTTCCTTTCATGAATGAGTCACCAGAAGATACCATTAATGTTTTGACATGATTTTGCAAGTGTAATCTATGATCTTAGATCTTTAGGGTTGAAATAATTTATAATTTGTTCAAAATTTATTTTCCTAAACTATAGACGCTTTTGTTCTGGGGTTTTGTAGTTTTTCTTTATTTCTTTGAATAAAAAATCAAACGGTGAAACAGTTAATCTTGTTATGAATGAGGGACTGTTTTAGTTTTTTTACTAATTTGGTATGATTGAACATAAAATGATGTGGCTCTATCTTAGTTTTGGATCTTGTTGTGTGGAAATGTTGGGATTGTTATCAAGTGGAATCAATTGCGCAACTCATCTAGTATTCTCTTTAGTTTTTCCAAACTTTGGCGTGAGCCAATATCTCGTCTATATTCCAATTCTCCTGTAACATGTGCATCAATTGCCTTGTTAATCAAAGAGGAAGCGTTCTCAATAGTATCGGAGACAACACTAAATGCTACAACTCTGGATTTTTTCAGTGTCTCATATTGATGTTTTCCTGTTTTAATGCAGGAAGCAAAAAATATTTTTATGCCAAGATCAGTGATAGGTTGTTCATCAACAGTAAAAGAAATTACATCATCACTTGTATCAGGATACTCTTTTGCAACCAGATATTTTGTGACACTTGCTTTTTTAACAAAAGAGACAACATCATCAGATAGTGTATTATTCCAAATGTGTATCAATAATTCAGAGAAAGATCCATCAAGGATACAGATAATATTCAGCCCTTCAGGATCACCAAAACGACCATTAAATTCCATGAATCGTATGCCTTTTTGTGTCTTGAAAAATCCACCGTTTAGAATACCGTTAAAAAAGAGATTTTTAGACTTCATTTCGTCGATGATCTTCTGCATGATGTATTTGCAATCCTCCAAGTCTTGCTCATCCATAAATGGGAGTTTTTTCTCGGAATTAGTAAAGCAGCCCATGCCACCAGTTCCAGCACCCAAATCATCTTCGTGTCGAAATGGATAATCATAAGTTGCAGGGGACACTACAAGATTCTCACCATCAGTAATTCCCATAATCGTAAACTCTATGCCTTTTAATTTTTCAACCAATAACACTTTTTCATCAGGGTTTTCTTTGAGAAGAAAAGAAGCATAATCAGAACAATCTTGATATGTAGATAAATGCTCAGGCATTACCTTCACACCTTTACCCCCTGTAAGTCCTTGGGGTTTTACCACTACGTCAAGTCCCTTTACATTAAATTCAGATAGTGCATCATGTAATTCATCTGATTTTGAAATAACTTTGTAAAAAGGCGTAAATTCAGGACATACTTTTTGCATCATTTGAATTGAATAGATTTTATCCCATTCGATTCGTGTCGCCTCTTGTGTTCCGCCAATAGCCTTGAAATTATTTTCCAACAAAATGTCAATAACACCATTAGCTAACGGTTGGTCAGCACTTACAAAAACATAATCAATAACGTGCTCTTTTGCAAAATTTAAGACTGTTTGTGGATCATTTGCATCATCAACAAGATATTTGCCCCCTGATTCTTTGATACAATCTATGATGAATGGATTTTTGTGATTAATCACTGCGTATAATTCTGTGTCTTCTTTTAGTCGTAGTGCAAATGCACTTTCACGCCCTCCACTTCCAACAATGAGAAATTTATTTTTGCTCACAATCAAAGTAATGTTCTTTGAAATTAATAAAAATGTTGCCTGATGGATGATATGTAATTTTCTGCAAAGAAATTACAGTAGATATATTTTTGACATTCTTTTGCGTTACATTATAAAATTATAGAGTATTTGATATTTGCAGATATATCAAATATTGAAAATGCAAATAGCGTATATTCTAGAAATTAGCATATTGAGTATAATTCTAGAAAAAAATTACATCTCAAATTATCACTTTTTGAATTTCTTTCCATCCTATGAATAGAAAAAAATGAATGAAATCCCATTCAAGCAATAAATCTCGAAATGATGACAATGCAAAAAATGACACAAGAAAAATCTCAATTATATTCCCAACAGCAGACAAACTATCTAAACCCACAAATGTTTGAAAAATTTCTTTACTGGCTAATTCGCATATAACCATTTCATTGTAATCAAAATAAACGAGAGTCAATGTCTGCAGATCAGTTTGTAATGTTGTTTAGGTTACTATATGGATGTGGTTTGAGAATATCTGAAGGGTTGAATTTGGAAAAAAGTGACATTGATTTACAACGCAAAATAATCAAAATTAGAAATAGGAAAAGGAAAAACTCAGAAAACAACAATTCTATCAAGTGGCATTCCTAGACTAGAAAAGTTTTTTATAAAATTTTATTTCCAAGACAAAAAAATATTTCCAACAACTAGATCCACTGCATTGAGTTTTGCAAAAAATGCAGGAAAGTTGGCAAGATTAAATATATTTGAAGAGCAAGAAAATCGTCAGATTATTGGCATATGGACTCATCTGTTTAGAAAATCATGTGCCAAAAGAATGTTGTATGATGGCAATGCACCAAAGCCATTGGTTCAAAGAAAATTGCGTCATGCATTCAGAAAAACAATTGACACATACATGAGACCTGGGCATAAAGATTCACAAAAATAAAACTAGAATCATCCCTTAACAACAAAGCATTTTCTGGATTATTCTGGGATTTTTATTGCCAGTTATGCCAGTTATAGTACACTGCCAATTGATACACCAACACACAAATCAATACAAATGATTTCACATTGTACAATCCTTTTACAGGAACTGTTTTGATTCCAAACGCATCTTTGATTATTTGAAATAGTGGTTCAATTGAAATTTTTCTACCTTCATACAACTCTTGACTCATCACAGAATTATAAAATTCAACAAGATTGATTCTATCTGGCGGTGTGCGTAGATATGGCTTTATTGGAGTGATTAATCTCAGATTTTTCTCGTTGCTAAAATGGTACCGGTGATTCACCATCATATGTAGGATCACATAGAATATTTCCAACTAGTCTTGGCAAGTGATTCAACTATTGTATAAGATGAGTTGTGTAATTACAGACAAAATCTGACCTTTCACTTGATTTGATTTCTAATCGTTCCATGATGTCATGGAATGCTAATGAATTCTTCTTTCCGTTTTATCTTGAAATTAACAATTCCACAAACAATCTCACTAATACCATCATATCGGCATAATTTGTTCCCAAACGTATTACTACTAATTCTGAATTTCTTGATTTGAGCAATGACGTGTTCTACCTTTATTCTGATTTTTGACTGTATCTTATTCCGTTCCTTTTGAGATTTAGTCAATTCCTTTCCTCTTTTTTTCTTGTATGGTGGAATGCTGATTTGGTTTGGAAAATCTTTTTGAATCCACAAATATCCGAGGTCATGAAATACCATTAATTTTTCAGAGAATGTTGGATGCTTTGATTTGTATATGAAATAATCATGATGACTGCCCAGGTGAGTGTGTAGATTTATAGATTATTATCCCATCAAGATTTATTGTGATTTGATTTTTGATTGTATGTTTTTTATTTTTTCCTGAATAGTGAGTTTTTCTTTTGCGTTTATCTTTTGGTCTTGGGATTGACTGTTCAGTGCCATGAATCATTGCAATTAGTTCCGGAAAGAATTGTTGCATGCTGTTAATCTTTTTTGAATCTGCATAGAGTTTGGATGGAATTGGGACGTCTCACTGTAGGCTCTAAATATTTGATATTTCTTATTACATTTGATTTGTCCAAATCAAAAATCATTCCTAGCATGTCATATGTTGTGTACATTTGATAATACATCATCAGAATCCCATCTTTGATGGAATGATCAAATTTGTGTCCTGCATCAATGTCTCTTTGTCTATTTTTGGATAATCTCTTTTGTTCTATAGTTTTGTAATTTTTCTTTATCTCATTGTACAGGGTATCAAACTGTGAAACAGTTAATCCTGTTATTGACAGGGATTGTTTTGGTCTTTTTACTAGTTTTGTGTAATTAAACATGAATTGAAAATAATTCAATCTTAGCTTTGGATCTTATGATTAGAAAATGTTGAGATTATACTCAAATTGGACTAATTATGCAACTCATCTATTAATCATCTGGAGAATAGATATCTTTCCAGTTTTCATCGGGATTCAACGTAATTACATGTAGTTTTACAGGAATCACTCCATCATTTACTCCATTATGTTCTATATTGATTGCCTCAACAAATGAATCCCCTGTTTGAAAATTTCTGACAATCCCTTTATCATTACATTGTTCTTTATCTGCAGAATTTTCTATTTCTTCGTTACAATAATGAACTGTAATCTCACCATGTAGAACAGTTACAACCAAGGGCGTGTCATGAGTATGCCAACCACTTTCTGCACCAGGTAAGATCTCAATAAAATGAACATCAATGTTTGGAGGATTAGAAGGATATTCAAATGATTGCCCAATTGTCGTTTGGTGTATGTTGCCTAACTCTGTAATGAGAAATCTTTTTTCATCTGTGATTAATTCTGCATGTATCAACATTCCAAAAAAAACAGTAAAAATAACTCCAACTGCAATAAATCCTATTATTTTTTCATTCATCATTTTTTGTAACTGTTCATTCTAAAAATTGAATAATTATTTGAATGTATAGAGTTTGCCGTTCGCAAATTACAAAAATTAGTTCTAATATTAAAGAAACACTCATCATGATGAGTTTTATTTAATTTGTAATTACTTGTTTTAATAACAATGACTCGTCTGAATCTGTAAGAGGATAGATCCTTACAGTTTTAACACTTCTTCTTGGAACGCTTGTTTTCTCTTTTCTGCCATGTCATAAAACAGCTCAATCTGTATGGTATCATATTTTCATACCCATCTCAGTTACAAGACGTTGTCTAATTTTTCGTGAGATTACGACCTTGCGCAACATCCTTTCTGACTCGTTATTTGTGGGCTCCATTCCCAGATATTTTAGAAATGTAAACAGGTTTGGTGTTTGCTCGTGTAAATCAGTCTCCAAACTTGCAATTCAAATTCTGGCATACATTTGCAATTACCATACCAGAAATCACAGATGAATCATAATGTACATGTGCAACAGATACCCTGAGATTTGTTTTGCATTGTGATATAGTAGACACAATTTCTCATACAGCATGGTTTTTGATTTATCATCGGATACAAACTCGGCATCTCGCAGTATGTGGGACCGGACACCGTTGAATTGTTTTGAAATGGTTGTATGCCGTATAATCATCAACGGTAATGGGAATATCCCAGTATGGAAAGTACAAATCCAATACGGCTGCTGCTCTGCTTTTGTCTGCATGATAAAATACCGCATCATCGCTGATGCATGTCCAGACATATCCCAGCTTGTTGTATATTGTATACGTTGTCTCATTAAATTTCAGATATTTTGATTTGTTAATATTTTTCATCCAGGATTCTACATCATATTCCAATGTTTTACCGACTGCAAACTATATTTTGTATCGTTTTTTTACACAATGATACATCAGTCAGGTTTACTATCTCTTTGATTGAATTTAGACTGTTGTTTTGTTTTTGTAACGATAAAATTACTGTCATAAGGTTCTTACCAATTGATGTTCCGTCTATTCCGACCTGTGGTGTATTCGCACTTGCAGTGATGTATAATGTTGTTTGTATATTCAGTCTCTAGAATATTGATAATATCAATTATCATCTTTGTTATAGTTTTTGTAACTATAATATTTGCTACCACATTTTGCACATTTTTTTGGTTTGTTCATCTTTGTGTGATTTACCGACATGACCAATCTTTACACCTGCCTTCTTTGAAGATGAATTCTCTTTTGTACGCTTGCCTTTTTTTGACGTGTTGGAATGTTGTTTACAGATGGAACGGTGAATGTGGATTTTCATAGAATGCCTGCTTTCCTGATTTTTTCATATCTTCTGTCAGATGATTGTTTATCTTTTGTAGATTAGAAATTTGAGCAAATGCCTTTGCCAGTTCATCTCGCAATGTATAATCTCAGGGTTGCCCATAAGAGAGAATCCTAGAATTTAGTTCCGTATGATTTACAATATTTGATTTTGCGGCTAACCTATCCTCTTACAAGGCTAAGATCCAAAATTATTTATTTAGAAATTTTATGTATTAGAATTATGGTACTTGATCAAGAAACTAAGAATTTTATGATGAAAACTGCCGATATATTTAATCAAAATTTAGTTAAACAACTTAACGATAATTTAATAAAACTACTCAACAAAAATTCTGAACATACTGGAAAACGTTTTGATGATATTGAAAAAAGATTAGAAACGATTGAATCCAGATTGAAGATAATACACGGTCACACTGAAATTATTCCTCAAATATTCACGTTGTTAGAAGATGATGGTAATGATATTGCTAAACATACTGCAAGAATCAATAAATTAGATTCTTAATTTTTACTTGCATTTTGTATGATAGTTTTCCACTTATTATCACCTTCAATCTCATTCCCTGATCTATCTGCTGGCGTATCACCATTTAGTCCTTGATGTGGTCTTATGAAATTGTGATGAATCTACATATACGACATTATTGCAGAATGATCTTTTTTAATTCCTCTAAACTACCTTTTCTTTCATTCTTAGCGTGTTAGAGTTAAATAGAATCTTGCGTAATTAGACTGATTTTACAACATTACACAAATTCTTTCACAACAAGATCCAAAGCTAAGCTCAAACCATTTCCTTTCATGTTAACAACTATCAAAAAAACCAAAGGCATTTCTTTCATACACAGGGGGTAACAAGATATTAGTTTGATGTGATTCTAAAGAATGTCAGAAAGAATCACCGTATTACTGAAATATCCCAAGGCAAAAGACAACGAGACATTGGTGCTGGATATTCATTTGATTTGGATGTAAAGAACAGGTTGGTAAATGCTGCTCAGATATTGGGGTGTGGAGAAAGACTTTCCAGATCAAATCAGTGTTTTGCCGTACAAAAGGGAAAAGAGTTGACCATACCTCAGAAAGGGTGGAATAAACTACAATGTTCCATCTGAATCAAAGTAGAGGCATACAATCAGCAAGATAAAGAAATTCAGAATTAATTCAGATACATTTAGGAATAGATTGTGTCGTTATGATGTGATTAGTGAGATTGTATGTGGAATTGTTAATTTCAAAATACGGTGGAAGTAAGAGTTTGTTGTGATGCCATAAAATCAGAAATTAAATCAGTTAGAAGGTTAAATTTTGTTTCTAATTACGCAAGATGTCTATTGATTGAAATTCCAGGCACGACCTAAACACGTATTGAATTTTCAGCATCTGGTCTTAATTTGTGCCATAATCCACCAAAGATTATAGCTATTGAGACCCAAAATATACTCACTGCAACTACAGACATTGCTCTGAACCCATTTACCAAGTCCATTGGTGCTGTAACCTCATCAGGATTTGGAGGCATTAGTGCAAATACTATTGCTATGAAAACACCATAACCTACAAATGCTGCAATCTTTGTCTTTGATTGTAATCTCTTGTATAATTGATAAAATCCTACTACACCAAAACCGGAGATTGCGATAAATGATAGATATAATATTGCTCTTAACATCACAGTTTCACCATCCCCTACAGTTGGAGGATTTGCAGGATATTTCAAAAAGGGTATTATGTAAATCGTAAGCCACATTACTGCTGCAAGTATAAATGATTTTTTCAAGTCACTTCCTTGAGGTAAGGTATTTCTAGATAACACATAGACAATACCAAACAAGCTACCCATTGAAGTACCCAATATAGTACCAGCTAAAACTTGTCCACCCTTTTGCCAATCACGATAAGTGTCATACTCTACCCAAAATGCAGGAGTGTCTTTTTCTTCACCTGATGCAAATAGATTTTTGTTTTCAATTCCTATTGCTTTATCCAAATATGGTTCCACAATTGCAAGATTTGCCACACCATGAATAGTTCCTGCTAATGCACCTGAAACCAAAACAATTGCTATAAAGAGAATAGTTTTCACATCATATCACCTAATGGCAAGGAAATCCTGCGGCATGTCGTGTGTTAATTCATGAATGTAAATATCTTCATATGCTTGCTCCTCCAACAAAACACTGAAGATATGTCCTTGATCATAACCTACAAGAAATAATCCAAATACAAAAACTATGGCTAAAAGAACAATCGCAAAGATTGGAATTTTAGATTCGGTTATTGTAATTCCGTTTGATTGGGACAATGGGAGTTTAGATTTGTTTAATTTATTTAAATCATTGGATTGGGCATCCAATTTATATGCTCTAGGCATAAAATAAAAACAATGCATCAACAGATCAAGACATTACAAAAAGTTGTTTCAAGAAAGAGAAACAGTACAGCACTAACTTTTAGTATGCCCCATGTTCTAAAATCAATTTTAGTTTTGTCAAATCAAAAGTATGTCAGTCGTGCAAGCTTTTGTAAAGAACTTCACATTGGAGAAGGTGCAGTTAGAACATTAATTACACATCTAAAGGAATTAGAATTAGTTGATTCGATTAAATCTGGAACATTTCTTACAAGTAAAGGAAAAAGATTTGCCGAAAAAATTTGTGCGGTAATGCCATCTCAGACTTTTTTAAAAAAATGTTGTCTAACAAATGGGAAACATAACTGTGCAATTTTATTAAAAAATAAACATATTGATTATATTGGAAATGGAATGCAACAAAGAGATTTTGCTATACTTTATGGTGCCAGTGATTCTCTAACTTTAATTTTCAAAGAGGGGGAATTTGTTTTTTCAGGTGATCAGATTAGATGTTTTGAAGATGAATTGGAAATTCGAGATAATTTGATAGAATCACTAGAACCCAAAAATGAAGATATTGTAATTATTGCATCCTCTGATGACAAGTTTGTAGCAGAAATTTCTGCAATTAATACGGTAATAGGTACATTAACAACACATGAAAAGCAGTATAGTTAGGCAAATAAATTTTGAACAAATTATAAATTATTTCAACTCAAAAGAACTAAGATCATAGTTTACACTTACAAAATCATGTTCAATCAGATCATCAATGGGTATCCTCAGGTAACTCATTCATGAAAGGACAAGCATCGATTTTTTTCTGGAATTGATGTAATTTGTTTTTGCTAGTAAACACACGTGCAAGATTGGCAATGTTTTTAATATTTTTGAGATCAGTACTAGTATGAGTACAACTCTACAAAAAAAGACATGGACAGTTGTTATAACCAAAGAACTTGAAGAAGGAGGATTTGTTGGAAGATGTGATGAACTACATGCAGCCTCATCATAGATTTGAATGAAAATAACATAGTCACAACCAAAGTCATGAAATTAAATGTGGAATCAGTAGAGTTTGATTTGAATAAATATGAAAAGAGTAGAAAAATAAGATTTTCAGATTCTAATAATTTTCAATTAGTCGCCTGCAACAAATTTTTCACATGCATCTTTTGCTTTAACATCAGAGGTTTGCTCTATAGGATGTTTCATCAAGTATGCACTTGCAGGTTTGATTGGGCCACCAACTCCTCTATCAAGAGCAATTCTTGCTAATCGTATTGCATCAATTACAATACCAGCAGAATTTGCTTTGTCATCAACTTCTAAACGAACCTCCATGTTATATGGAATGTTTGCCCATTGTTTACCTTCAATTCTCATAAACATTAGTTTAGTATTACCTAGAAATGGAATAAAGTCTGAAGGTCCAACATAGATTTGATCATCATCTAATCTTTCTTTAAGTTGACTTTGAACACTCTCAGTCTTAGAAATTCTCTTAGATGCTAATCTGTCTTGTTCCTTCATGTTTAAGAAATCAGTATTACCTCCAACATTGATTTGATATGTTTTTTCAATTTTTGTTCCTCTATCACTACAAAGTTTAGCCAAAGTTCTATGTACAATAGTAGCACCCACTTGTCCTTTAATGTCATCACCAATACAAGGAACATTTGCATCCTCAAACTTTTTTGCCCATTTTTCATCGGATGCAATAAAAGATGGAATGCAATTTACAAATGCAGTCTTTGTATCTAAACAAATTTGAGCCCAGAATTCAGTTACTTTGTCAGAGCCGACGGGCAAATAGGAAACAATGATTTCAACTCCTTTTTCTTTAATTATTTTTTTTACCTCTTCAGCAATTTGTTCAGTTGTTTTTGTGCTTACAATAGGCTTAATTCGATTTTCAACCCAAACACCCACTCCATCCAAAATAGGACTTTCATAGACTAGAGCCTCATTTTTTGGTAAATCATCTTTTGCAATCCAATCAACCATGTTTGGATATTCATAAATTGCCTCATGCAATAGTTTGCCAACTTTATTTTCACCAACATCAAACCCACAAACAAAGTCAATGTCATGAATTCCATATCCAGCCAGTTTATCGTGAATAATACCTGTAACTTCTTGGGAAGGATTTTTTCTATAATATTCAATTCCTTGAATTAAACCTGAAAAACAATTACCAATACCTACTAAACCAACTTTAATCCTATCAGTCATTTAAAATTCATTATTTACTGGGAGGTTTAAAGTTTCCTTAGGCAATTAAAAAAACCCATAATCAAAGGCAGGATTTTATATTCGTCACAAACATACAGTATAATCATGATAAATCCTGGCCGTCCAGTAAAAGATATTCAAATTGATTCAAACATGACAATAGAAAAAATTTTTGAAGAGTTGTCTCAATCAGGAGGATTTGAATCAGTAAACCTATCAAGCGGATTTGAAATCTTAACAGAAATGATTTCAGATAAACAATGTTTAAGATTTGTTTCATTTGTCGGCGCAGTGCTATCTACAGGATTAAGAGGAATAATCAAAGATATGATCAAAAACAAATGGTTTGATGTTGCAATTACAACATGTGGTGCATTAGATCATGATATCGCCAAACACTTTTCACATTACAAAGAAGGTTCCTTTACAATGGACGATATGGAACTAGCAAATCAAAACATCCACAGATTAGGGAATGTTCTAGTACCAATGGATAGTTACGGACCGCTAATTGAAGAGAAGATGCAAGCATTTCTAGAAGAAGAATATCAGAATGGAAACAAAGAGATGAGCACAGCAGAAATTTGTAAAATGATTGGAAAACATCTTGGTGAGGATTCATTTCTATATTGGGCATACAAAAATGACATCGACGTAATAGTTCCAGGAATTATGGATGGAGCAGTAGGAAGTCAAATTTGGTTATTTACACAAAAACATACAGATTTCAAATTAAACATAGTTGGAGATGCAAATTTGTTATCAGGGTTAATTTTCAAAGCAAAGAAATCAGGAGCATTCATGATTGGTGGAGGTATTTCAAAACACCACACATTGTGGTGGAATCAATACAGAGAAGGATTAGACTATGCATTTTACATCACTACAGCACAAGAGTTTGATGGGAGTCTTAGCGGTGCACTTGTACGAGAAGCAATTTCATGGGGAAAAGTTACATCGATAGCAAAACAATCAACACTTCATGCAGAAGTGACAACAATTTTACCATTCATTTATGCTGCATTACTTTCAAAATTGAAAAAATAAATTTGATAAAAGCTATTATTTGATCAATACATAAAATATTCATTGATTCCTAAAATTAGAATTAGAGAAATTAAAAAACTAAATTTAGAAGAAGGATATTTGATAGATGGATTTCCCTCAGTAGGATTTACCAATGCCATTGCAACTGAATCGATGATTCATACATCAAAATTCAAACTTGGAGGAGTAATTGATTCAGAAGCATTTCTTCCAATTAGTGTAGTTAAAAATGGAAAACCAAATTTTCCAACAAATATTTTTGTAAATGAAGAATTGAAAGTAGGGATATTTTTATCATATCTAACTCTAGATCAGTCGTTACACAGAATCACAGCAAAAGCAATGCTATCATGGGCAAAAAAACATAAAATAAAATTAATTGTCAGCAGTGTTGCAATCAAATCACCAAACGGTGATGAAGAAATGATGGGTATTGGAAGTACAGATTCTGCAATAAACAAAGTAAAGGAAGCAGGTCTCAAAGTTTTAGATCATGGAACAATTCCAGGCATTCCAGGTATGTTACTAAATGAAGGAAGTGTGTCAAATCAAGATATCATTGTGATAATTTTCCATACAAAAGGAGAAGGGCCAGATTTCAAATCAAGTGCAAATTTATGCATGGCAATGTCAAAATTAATTCCAGGTGCATCTTGTGACATACCATCACTACAAAAAGAAGCAGAAAAAGCAGAAATTGTCATTAAAGAAGCACAAGAAGAGTCAAAACATCTTAAAGACTCTATGTATAGATAAAAAATCACATCAAGTTTATTTCAGAAATAAATAATTGAAAAAGAAATGACTCAGATTTTTGAATTTGTAATTATTGTAATTGTAATTTCAGCATCAGGAGTCATGGCTCCAGGACCATTATTTGCTGCAAATGTATCATATGGATTACGAGAAGGAACCAAATCAGGTGTCAAAATGGCAATAGGCCATACAATTGTAGAATTTCCTTTAGTTATTTTGTTAGGGATCGGCGTTTTTTCTTTAGAATCATTTCCAGAATTTAGAACAATAATTTCTATTGTTGGAGCAATTACACTTTTTGTTTTTGCATTTGTTCAAATTAAAAACGTATTACAAAATAACAAAGATATTACATCAATTCCAAAACACGGTCCATTAATTACGGGGATTGCACTTAGTGCATTAAATCCATTTTTTATTATTTGGTGGTTAACTATCGGATTCAAATTAATTTCAGATGCAATGCTAATTTGGGCATTTTCAGGTATACTAATTGTATTTTTCCTACACATATGGATGGATTTTGCGTGGTTAGGAGGAATTTCATTTCTTGCATCAAAAAGCTCACGAATGTTATCAAATAGAAACTACAAAGTCATAATGATTGGATTGAGTTCATTGTTAGTATATTTTGGAATTACGTTTTTACTAGATATTTTATCTTAACCACAATCTAAAATTTCTATTTGTGATGTGCACATGTCATTATAGGAATCAATTTGTTCAAGAATATTTTCGCATAGTTCAGGATCCAAAGATTTTTCATATGAAGAAATTTCATTTGTAATCACAAAATTATCTACATTACAAGAATCATCCATAAATCCAACCACTAGTATCATAAATAACACCGCAAATAGAATTAAGGTTAAATTTTTTATTCTAGTTTTTTGAAATATCAATTTCCATTGTGGAAACATTACGTTGTTTTCCATCTTGAGAAGTTAAAGAATCAGATGAAATCCTAACGTCACTAATCACATAACCAACTGAATCCATTCGTTTTACAATCATTTGAGAAACATCAACAGCTTGTGTAATTCGTTTACCTCTTGCTTTGATAGTAACAACATGTCTAGTTGAAAGTTGAGTTAGTGTTGCAGAAACATAAGTCATAATTGGTTTTGTACCAATAAAAATTATATCACGTTCTTCGTGAACTTTAGGAGAATCTGTAGTTTCAATAGGACTTGGTGTTGGTTCTGGTGTTGGTTCTGGTGTTGGTTCTGGTGTTGGTTCTGGTGTTGGTTCTGGTGTTGGTTCTGGTGTTGGTTCTGGTGTTGGTTCTGGTGTTGGTTCTGGTGTTGGTTCTGGTGTTGGTTCTGGTGTTGGTTCTGGTGTTGGTTCTGGTGTTGGTTCTGGTGTTGGTTCTGGTGTTGGTTCTGGTGTTGGTTCTGGTGTTGGTTCTGGTGTTGGTTCTGGTGTTGGTTCTGGTGTTGGTTCTGGTGTTGGTTCTGATTTTACTCTAGATCCAAATTCGGATAAGATATCTTCTGCGTCTTTTAATTTTTTGTTGTTGCTCAATTTTAAATTCCTGCTATACCGAATTTCTCTCTGGCTTTTATTTAATTTTTCAGGTATTTCCTTTCAAATAGTCTTCAAATAATTTTTCAAGATCGTCATCATTGTCACATTTCTTAATTTGTTCGACTAGATCTACTTCTTCAATTTCATAGCAATTCATCACATCTTGAGAATCTTTAAATATCAACATTGCTTTGTTTTTAAAAATACAATGGTAGAGTTTTTCCTTTTCCATTTTTTCAGGTTTAAACTTGACACCATTTTCATCTACAGATACAGGATATTCCATGAAAATACTATTCTTTCATTAATATTTAGATGAATCAGATCAATTATTCGTAAGTATTTTTTCGCTATTAATTTGAAATTTAACCCCATAAAGTGCTATAAAAAACAAAGATTAGTTAAAAATGAACACAGGTAGACATAATTTAAGATGAATTTATCACAGTTAATTTTTTTATGATTTTTTGATTATCCAAAGAAATACTTGGCATGTAGGTTCCTACATTCAATATTATGTTTTCAGGATAATCATCCATTACATACTGAACCCTATAACCAGAACCCGTAAAGGGCAACCATCCTGCATCAAATGGAACATTATGTTGTCCAGTCTAGATTATATTTTGATTTTCATCGGTAATTGTAATTATTGGTCTATGGTTATTTTCAACAAAATCTATTATTTCAATTACAAACTCAAGAATAGCAGAATCGTCAATTGTCTTGGTGCATCAAGCCAAATTGTAGGTATAGTAGATTTGAATTCTAAATATTCTTAATTATCAACATACATCCATCCTTTATCCAACATTGTCAAAACACTTGATTGTTTTACACATACAATAGAATTGTATTTTCTAAACATTAATTGATTATCATTTTTACAATTAATGTCTCTAGAAGTAATCCCTGTTTGTAATTGTTTTAATGGAGGTAAAGAACCCCTTACCATCCCTGCAGGAGTTAGAAATCCATTACATATTTGAGATGGATCAAAAAATAACGTCGGTCCATCTCTACCTATAGATTCTCCAGGTAGACCTCGGAGCATATACCTCATAGCAAAAGTCTTTTGAACATTACAAAAACAAATAGCAATGTTTTTTGATCAGTAGTTAGAAATAATTTCATGAACATCACAAATGACGAGTTACTCCAAGCCTACAAAAAAGAAAAGTACGACAAGAAAAAGGAAAGATTACACACAATGTGTATAATTAAGATCAACAAATCTACAATTGCTGAAACTGCAAGACAAATATTTTGTGCATACAATTCTGTAAATGGATTCATTTGAAAAATATGGACTAAGATGATCCCCCTCGTTCTGACCGTCCGCCATTAATCTCACACAAAACATTACAAAAGATAGGGCAGGAATTTAAGAGAATTTCAGATGGAATGACTCCAAAGAAACTGATGCAGTTCATATTTTACAGAACACATATCATATTACTCACGTGTGTCATTTGTTGCACAAATGGAATCCAAATCCAAAGATTCCACAAAAACTACATGTGCGAGCAGCATCCAAGGATACGTGCCGCAAGTGGAATAAACACATCATTTTACGCATAAAAAAGGCAAAAAAGAAAGATTTTACCGTATTTATTCAGGACGAGTCTGTATTTGTAGATGATGTACGTCTTGGTAAAAAATATTGGACAGATGTATACCAAAGAATGATTGTACGGTGGAGAGGATCACACCAAAGATTTTTGGTTTATGAGATGATGACAATCAATTTTTAGATCGTATGAAAAATTTAATGCAATTGCATTTAGGGATTATTTGGAAGCAGCTCGTAAAAAATTTGGAAAAATATTTGTTATCGCTGATAGAGCATCACAACACAAAGCAAATGTTGTAAAAAAATATCTGCGTAAAAACAAAGATGTCAAACTGGCATATCTTCTGAGATCTCCACATTTGAGTATGATTGAAGAGATTTGGAGACAGTGCAAACATGTTAATGTTGAATCAGAATTTTATGAATCAATACATGAGATATACAGTTATGGAATATTTTAGAACACATAAATTTAATCTTGATATGTATTTGGTATTTTGCAAGAACAATAAATTGAAAAGACTTATGATCTGAGACATACAGGTGATTCGTATCCTGCATGGAATTATGTTGGAACCACTCATCAGAAATGTCACATTCATTACATTCGGGAAATTGGTGATACTATCAATCACAAGAATCCTGGACCAGAGTTTGAACCATTTGCAAGACGGCTCAAAAAAATAATTTACCACTCACATGATATGGCAAAGATAAATCCGAATTAAAAAGAATTCATACAAAAAAGAATCTTGAAAGGAGAATATCATACATCATATCAAAAAAAAATACACGGAAAAAAACTGTATCAGGTTTGTAAAAAAACTGAGACGAGGGCAAAAAATGCTTTTTACGTTTCTAATTACTAAAACTGATTCACACAACAACACAACAGAGCGAGCAATCAGGCAGGTTACGAGGATTAAACTTTCATGATTATTCTTTAGAATATATCAGTAATGTTACTTTAAAACTCTAGACAATTACAAAATCCAACAGTTTTTTCAGAACATTGAAGTCTATCTAGCTAATAATTTAGGGATCAAAAGTTTCTCAAATTCTGATATTGGACAGTTAGTTTCACATTCTTGACCGCATGTAGCCATTGATTTTACTTCTTCTTTGAGATTTTTTGTTGAAAGAGACATTATGTTATGTGTGATTTCATATTTTGACATTCCTTTTGATGAGATATTTTTCTGATTCAAATATCGTTCAAGACATTTTTTTGGTAAAGAATTGACAGAATAATGAGAAGGCTCATTATGGAAAGTTCGAGGTTGTTTCATTATTGTAACTTCATCTTTAACAAAAATCCAACCAGCTATTGGAGTAGGTAATTTTCTTGGTTTAAAATCAGTTGCAATATATGCAAAATCAACATAATCTTTAATGTTTGAAATTTGTTTTTTTGCTCTTTTCAAATTATCATGAGATGATTTTACTTCAACAATTCCAACTTTCTTTTCTTTAATCAATAACAAATCAATGTCTGAAATAATATTTCCCCACGAAATATTCAGTCTGGCATGAGGAACAACTTGAAAACCTTGATTTTGAAAAAATGGTTCTAATTTTTTTATAATTGGGGCTTCATACTTGCCTATTCTTTTGCTTGATCTTAAGATACTTCGTTCCATCATGCTGAGAATTTCTCCCGATTTTCAATTATTTCTTGAGTTAAAGGCTTTGACGATTTTCTATCTGACTTTCCTGTAAGTAAAATTGCACAACCAAAGCGTGCAGATATACTTCTTTTATCTTCAGTGAGGATAGTGTGCGTGACTCGAGGTCGTATAGAAAATGTCCACATTGATTCCATGCTTTTAGAATCAAACTTGTATGTTAGAATTTGAACGTTAGTTTTACTGGTTAATTCTTCTTGATTTTCAGGAGGGATCAATGAAGTATTGCCCAATTTCTTAGTCTTTACTTTAAAATATGTTTCAAGTGTTGGAATCACAGCTTTGTTGAAATTATCTGAATGAGTCAAACAAAACTTAATTTCGCTCACACCAGCAGGAACATAAATTATGATATCCTTTATTGGTGTGGTCATTGTATCATCTCCAACTTGAGTAAAACCAATAGTTCCCTCTGCCAAATAGACTGTTGAATCATGATCAGTGTGAGTAAAGGATTTAGATTCTCCATATCCTGCACAGTCTGAAATATTATTAGTACATGAAAGATAAGATATTGCTAGTAGAGTTTCTATATTTGAGATTCGATTTCTATAGACATCTTGCATAATTAGACTAATTTTACAACATTACACAAATTCTTTCACAACAAGATCCAAAGCAAAGATCAAACTACTTTCATGCCTCTCACATAGACAATTATCAAAAGAAACCAAAAGCATTTCTTTCATACATAGGGGTAACAAGATATCAATTTGATGTGATTCTAAAAAATGTCAGAAAGAATTTCCATGTTACTGAAAAAAACTATTCCAAAACAAAAGACAACAAGACATTGGTGCCAGATGCCCATTTGATTTGAATGTAAAAGACAGGTTGGTAATGCTGCTAGTGTATTATCAAATGTATCTGACCTATGATTTAACTGGTCATCTGTTTGGATTAGACCAGAGCAACGTGAGTAGAAATATTAAATATTTAGAGCCTGCAGTGAAACAATCAATTCCATCCAAACTCTATGCAGATTCAAAAAAGATTAACAGCATGCAGCAATTCTTTCCGGAACTAATTGCAATGATTCACGGTACTGAACAGTCAATCCCAAGACCAAAAGATAAACGCAAAAGAAAAACTCACTATTCAGGAAAAAAACATACAATCAAAAATCAAATCACCATAAATCTTGATGGGATAATAATCTACACATTCATCTGGGCAGTCATCATGATTATTTCATATACAAATCAAAACATCCAGTATTATCAGAACAGTTGTCACAATTTTATGGCCTCATATATTTGGGAATTCAAAAAAACTTTTCAAACCAAATCAGCATTCTACCATACAAGAAAAAAAAGGAAAGGAATTGACTAAATCTCAAAAGGAACGGAATAAGATACAGTGAAAAATCAGAATAAAAGTAGAACACGTCATTGCTCAAATCAAAAAATTCAGAATTAGTAGTAATACGTTTAGGAACAAATTATGCCGATATGATGGTATTAGTGAGATTGTTTGTGGAATTGTTAATTTCAAGATAAAATGGAAAGAAGAATTCATTAGCATTCCGTGACATCATGGAACGATTAGAAATCAAATCAAGTAAAAGGTCAGATTTTGTCTGTAATTACGCAACTTATCTAATAATGTCGTTTATCGGGTGTTACTTAGATGAATACACAATATAGTAATAATCAAAACGATTCATAGAATTATTGGAAACAAGAATAGTTTTCCACATAGATTTTGATTATTTTTATGCCCAATGTGAAGAAACTAGATCTCCAGAACTAAAATCAAAGCCAGTGTGTGTTTGTGTTTTTTCAGATAGAGGGGGAGATAGCGGTGCAATTGCTACAGCAAATTATACAGCTAGAAAGTATGGTGTTAAATCAGGAATTCCAATTGCATTTGCAAAAAAAAGACTTGAAGCAAGAAAAGATGCAGTTTTCATACCAGTTGACTTTGATTTCTATACTGAAATTTCAGAAAAAGCAATGGAAATTATGAAAGACTATGCAGATATTTTTGAATATGTCGGCAGAGATGAAGCTTATCTAGATGTGACAGAGAGAGTTGAAGGGGATTTTGAAAAAGCAGAGCACCTTGCACAACAAATAAAAAATTCCATTAGAGATAAAATAAAGCTTAGTTGTTCAATAGGAATTTCACCAAATAAATTAATTTCAAAAATAGCATCAGACTTTCAAAAACCTGACGGGTTAACCACAGTATCACCAGAAAAAGTTGAAATATTTTTAGAACAATTAAAAATTAGAACTATACCGGGTATCGGTAAAAAAACAGAAGAGAGGTTTTTAGAAATGAATTTAGAAACAATTCAAGATTTAAAAAAAATAGATATTTTCACATTAAATAAAGAATTTGGCAGAAAGACGGGAACATATATCTATAATGCAGTGAGAGGGATAGATAACGAACCAGTAAAAAAACGTGAAGCACGAATACAATATAGTAAAATTACAACATTAAAACAAGACTCAAAAGATTATCAATTCTTATTTGAAAATATTAAAAAACTTTGTAAAGAGGTACATGATGTAGTTAAAAAAAATAATCAAATGTTCAAATCAGTTGGCATACATTTTGTACAATCAGATTTATCAAATAAATCAAAATCAAGAATGCTGAGAAGTCCTACTACAAACATTGAAGAGTTGGAAAAAATATCTGACCAATTATTAAAAGAAGCACTAGAAAATCAGACCATCACCATTAGAAGACTAGGAGTTAAAGTTTCAGAACTTTCAGAAATTCAAGGACAAAGTGACATTACATCGTATTTTTAGAAATATCGTTATTTTCTAATTTTTTAAGACGTCTTGATTCAATGAGAATTACTACCAAAATAAACGCAAATAGCCACGGTAAGAACATTATCTCACCTGCTATTTTGTGGTATTCTTCCCAAGCAACAGGATCAGTTGTGACTTTAAGAGCATACCAAGATAATGAAAAGATTCGAATTAAATTGACGATGATGGTTCCAATAATTCCCAAAACAAAGTAAATTGCTTTGCGAGTTCTCAGAATGTTTAGTTTTAGCATGAATGCCCCAATTACTAATGAAAAAATTATGATGCTATGAACACCAGCTGATGGCCAAAAGACTTGAAGAGCCATTGAGCCATGATCACCACGTAAAAACATTACATTGTCTTTAGCAACAGCAGTTCCAAGATCAAGTACAGTGATTAACCAAACGTTTGCTTGTACAAAGTATGGAACAACATATTGTAATGGACCAAGTGTGTCATATGGGAAAAAGGCATCAAGTGAAAGAATTATTGCAGTGCCTATAAGAAATATTGGACCAGCAGGAGCAATTCTAATCCAACGCTTTCCAAAGAAAATACACAATGCGACAACAATGAAGATCGCCATCACCACAAAGTCCCACATCCAAGTCCAAGAATAGATTAACTGTACATCAAAATATTCTGCAGATTCTATAATGTAATCTCTTAAACCATATTCTAATGAAACAAGATAAACAATTGTTGCTAAAGCCAAAGGAATTACAGCAAGTAGTTTTTTCTTTGAAATTACTATCCTTAATCCAATTAATTCAGCAACAATAAAGATCAAAGCAAAGAAATAACCACCCCTCCCCTCATTCCAGCTCCAAGCTATAGAGTCAGGAAATGCAATCATTGCAAATAGAATTGGACTAGAAATTATAAAAATTCCAAAAATTAAATTCCAATTTTGCATCATGTTTAATCTTAAAAAGGCAAATAAATATCTCGACTTTGTAAATTTATGAAATTTGTCAGATCATTATAGAAATTTGTAGCAGATACTAGTCTTCAGCATCTTCTATTTCATCAGCTTCGGGATCTCTCCGACCAGGTCTAATCGGAATATACATGATTGTCACAAAAATACTTGAATAAACTGCAAAATACATTCCAAGGTTGCAAAAATTTGCCTAATTGGTGATTTCTAATGCATTACGAATTTGGATCAAATTTACATTCAATTTTCAAAGATCTCACAGTTGTAAAGTAAGTGATTGCCAGTATCCCAATAGCAATTATTCTGATTGGGACTTCATAATTTGTCAGAAATGCAGTTGCCGTAGCCCCCACAGAACCAAATGTTGAGATCACAGTAAATCCTATAGGACCGCAACTACATGCACCAGCAGCAGCCCCAATAATTGAACCAAAAACACCCCCACCCATTTTTTGTTTTGATTTTTTTAGTATATTGATACGAAATATGTTCATAGGTAATACCAGAGCAGATAATGTAGATATTGTAACAATTAGAACAAATCCAAACTCAGTTCCAGATGGAATGTGGCTAACAACATAAGGTTCTAAGAAAATATACTCAGATAGAATCAACAACCCAACTAACATTGTTAAAAAAATTACAATGGATAAGACAAAATATTTTGAATTTGAAAATACCAGACTGATTGCAGATATCATCTAGACCATTTTGTCCAATACTTGTTTGAACACAGAGAACGGTTGTGCCCCACCAAGTTGTTCTTGTCCATCAGGACCAACAATAAAGAATCCAGGAGTTCCTCTTACACCATGATCTCTTGCTTGTTGAATGTTGTATTGTACACGTTTAGAATATTTTCCAGAATCAAGACAACTGTTAAACAAATCCATATCAAGTCCCAAGCTAGACGCAAATGCTTTTAGTCTTTCAGAGTTTGCCCAACCTCCATCAATTTTAGAATCTTGGAAATTGTAAAGAGTGTTATGATATTCCCAATACATTTCTTGGTCTTCTGCACAATAAGATGCTTGAGCTGCTATTGGAGAATCACGTCCTAAAAATGCCAAATCTACAAACACCAGATTTGCTTTTCCAGTTTCAATATAATCTTCAACTATTGCAGGTTTTGTATTGTGAAACCAATTATAACACTGATGACATTGATAATCACCGAATTCAACAATAGTAATTGGAGCTGAAGGGTCACCCAATATTGGAGAGCCCATCGCAGTAGAAATCGTTCCATGGGTTCTAACCATATCCAAATTAACAGTTTCAGAAGGGAATGTAGATAATGATGCAGCAACACCAGCAATAATTGCAATAACTATAACGCCCATAATTACGCCTATTTTATTCATATTTCAAAACAGAGGTTATTGGTTAAAAAAACTTATTCCAAATTACGTGAAGACTTTCTTTTGAATAGATTCACAAATTTTGCAATAACAGTATCAATTGGGCATACCTCACATACAATGCCAGAAGAATGACTTTCAAGATGTTTATCAAAAAATTTACGAGATTCTAAAATTAGATCACATTTTTCACAGTAAATTTTGGATACATTATTCTTCAAAGGTTTTTTCACAAACATTTTGAGTGATTAGTGCTTATAAAGATCCTGTTGAAAATCAACATATGACAAAAATAATTGATAAAATTATTACAGGATTTTTTGTCATAACACTTGGAATTTTGTGACATTCTACAAGATGCTTTGTAAAACATAATCAATACAAAATTGTATTGTATGATTTTCTTGAAAATCAAATCAATATGGATTAGATTAGGGTAAATTTT
Organism: Candidatus Nitrosopumilus sp.; assembly: GCA_965262905.1. Taxonomy (GTDB): domain Archaea; phylum Thermoproteota; class Nitrososphaeria; order Nitrososphaerales; family Nitrosopumilaceae; genus Nitrosopumilus. The sequence continues at coordinate 2,009,702 of OZ253567.1, read as the reverse complement.
AGACCCCCAAAGTTGCAAATACAGTTAGGGCATCAAATATTTAAATACATTCACAACTTTAACATCACCATTATCCAATCTTCTCTGTATGTGTTTTTCATCTCAGATTTATTTGCAAAAAATGCATTAAGGAATGATCTAATTTCAGGTCCAGAAAAATTTGGATTTAATCAATTCATGTGGAGTGTAAAATGGTAATTAATCATGTGGATAAAAAGTACAACACTTTATACTCTGCAAGTGCAATGCGTGAATTACTCTACAGAATGGGGTTCTCATCTAAAAAACCACACATTATCTTCAAAAGAAGTGGCCTATATGCAACACCAACAGTGTTTCTAAACAATACAGTTATCATAAAACATGTAATCTGAATAGACAAACGGTACTCCAACTTTATTATCATTTAGTTCTTTAACACCGTCATTCATTATTTCTGAATTCAGGTGTAGAGTATAGAATTTCCCATGTGATGTATATTTTTGATCATCATACTTGGCAGTCTGTGGCACGAAATTGTTGTGAAAATTGAGATCCATATATTTTTCGGTTGTAATTTGAGCCTAGATCGAATAATTAGGAAACAAAGTTATAGATACAGAAATGGTTTTGAAGATTCAGGAGATATCAAGGAAATTAATTAGGGCAGAAAAAGAAAACAGATATCCTAAAAGAGATACAGAGTTGTATTGTGGACATGTCCTCTTACGTTTTAACTAGTGTCCTAATGTACCAAATTACAAACCAATCGTATCAATTGTAATTCTAAAATATTTCTTTGTGAAAATGATTGTAAATTTTTAGCAAAAACAAGTATTTTCTAGAATATGCAATTTACAAACTGTATCTCTTCACCATATGTGGCTGAAAATCCAATTTCCAATCCTGCATGAAAATCAATTTGTGAATTAACTTGTAGGATTTTGTATTATGATGTAACTTGTAAATAAGATAGTTTCAGGATTGCCGTTGTCACTAACGGTTAATGAGTATTTACCATCAGTTAGAGGATCACCTTTCCAACCCTTTGCAAATATACCATTATCTCGTATGTTATTTCCACCGACTTGACTATCACCTATCATAACTTTAACAGAGTCAATACCAGCAGATGTTCCCCTGAATTTTAACGTTTCAGGGTTGATTGTCATACCATGTTCAAAGGGCATATATCCTGAGCCAGCACGCACTTTGGTAATTTGAGCATTTTTAGGATTCTTATCATTATTTGCGTCAATTATGATGTAACTTGTAAATAAGATAGTTTCAGGATCGTTGTTGTCACTAACGGTTAATGAGTATGTACCATCAGCTAGAGGATTAACACCTTTCCAACCCTTGATAAATGAACCATCTGAGGATATTTTATTCCCTCCGACTTGACTATCACCTAGTAAAATTTGAATAGATGAAATACCTGTTGATGTTCCCTTGAATTTTGGTGTTCCAGAGTTGATTGTCATACCATGTTCAAAGGGCATATATTCTGTGCCAACACGCACTTTGGTAATTGCAGCATTCGGATTACCATCACCATCTTTGTCAATTATGATACTATATGATTCTAAAATTCTTTTACGTTCATCACCAATTTTATCAGTAACTGTTATTGTGTATGTACCATCAGCTAGAGGATCATTGTCCCAACCTTTGCTAAATGTACCATCACTTCGTACACCATTCCCTCCGACTTGACTATCACCTAGTAAAATTTGAATAGATGAAATACCTGTTGATGTTCCCCTGAATTTTGGTGTTCCAGAGTTGATTGTCATACCATCACTAAATTCTACAAATTTTGTGCCATCATGCACTTTGATGATGGATGCGGATGTGGTTTGTAGATTTTGAGGTGGTGATTGTGCCTGATTGTGAGCAAGACCGTCAGCTGAAGTAACAGGTGCTGTGGTATCCAAGGTTATAGTAACAGAATCAGAAACATTAGAGATATTGCCTGCTTGATCAGATGCAGTTGCAGTAAAGGTGTTGGTACCAGCTCCCAAAGTTACGCTAACAGACCAAGCGCCATTAGAACCAATGGGAACAGATTTCAAGGCAACGCTATTTTGGGTCAGTGTTACAGTGGAATCGACATCTGGGTAACCGACATTTACGGTTCCGGTAATTGTATGGGCAGTCTCAGTTGTACTAGTTGCTTCTGATGTGATTATTGGTGCGGCAGGTGGTAAGTTATCGAAAATTACCATAATAGGAGCGGAATCTTTAGAGGTATTGCCTGCTTGATCAGATGCAGTTGCAGTAAAGGTGTTGGTACCAGCTCCCAAAGTTACGCTAACAGACCAAGCGCCATTAGAACCAACGGTAACAGATTCCAAGACAGTGACATTTTGTCTCAGTGTTACAGTGGAACCATTTTCTGCGGTTCCGGTAATTGTATGGGGTTTCTTATTGGTACTAGTTGCTTCTGATGTGATTACTGGTGCGGTAGGTGCTGTGGTATCAGGCGTTGGTGTGTCAGGTGCTATATTATCCAGAGTTACAGTAACAGAATTAGAAACATCAGAGGTATTACCTGCTTGATCAGATGCAGTTGCAGTAAAGATGTTGGCACCCTCTTGCAAAGTTACCTCAATAGACCAAGCACCATTAGAATTGGTAGTGGCAGTAGGTACCAAGGCAACGCTATTTCGGGTCAGTGTTACAGTGGAACCATTTTCTGCGGTTCCGGCAATTGTATGGGTATCAGCATTTGTACTAGGTGTTGGTGAAGTGATTACTGGTGCGGCAGGTGCTGTGGTGTCAACTACGTTTACAGTTCGAGTTGCTGTTGCTTGGTTTGTGCCATCAGTTGCAGTGTATGTAATGATGTATGTTCCTACGACATTTCTATATGCAGATGAATCAACGGATACCACAGAGCCGTCATCAGTTGTTGCTCCGAGTTCTGTGTAATCTACACCCAACTCAATAGTTTGTGGGTTGGCTCCAGTCAATGTGATGATTGGTGCTGTGGTGTCAACTACGTTTACAGTTCGAGTTGCTGTTGCTTGGTTTGTGCCATCAGTTGCAGTGTATGTAATGATGTATGTTCCTACGACATTTCTATATGCAGATGAATCAATGGATACCTCAGAGCCGTCATCAGTTGTTGCTCCGAGTTCTGTGTAATCTACACCCAACTCAATAGTTTGTGGGTTGGCTCCAGTCAATGTGATGATTGGTGCTGCATTATCCAAGGTTACAGTAACAGAATTAGAAACATCAGAGATATTGCCTGCTTGATCAGTTGCAGTTGCAGTAAAGGTGTTGTCACCTTGTATCAAAGTTACATCAACGGACCAAATGCCATCAGAACTGGTAATGGTAGTAGGTGTCAAAGCAATATTATTTTGGATCAGTGTTACAGTGGAACCTTCAACTGTGGTTCCGGTAATTGTTATGGTATTTTCATTTGTCAGAGTTGTAGGTGGAGTGATTACTGGTGCGGCAGGTGGTGTGGTATCAGGTGTTGGTGCATCAGGTGCTGTATTATCCAGGGTTACAGTAACAGAATTAGAAACATCAGAGATATTGCCTGCTTGATCAGATGCAGTTGCAGTAAAGGTGTTTTCACCCTCTCGCAAAGTTACGCTAACAGACCAAGTGCCATCAGAACCAATGGGAACAGATTTCAAGGGAGCACCATTTTTGGTCAGTGTTATAGTGGAATCGACATATGGGAAACCGACAACTGCGGTTCCGTCAATTGTATGGGCAGTATCAGTTGTACTAGGTGTTGGTGATTTGATTACTGGTGCGGCAGGTGGTGTGTCATCGAAAATTACCATAATAGAAGTGGAATCTTTAGAGGTATTGCCTGCTTGATCAGATGCAGTTGCAGTAAAGATGTTGGTACCATATCCCAAAGTTACATCAATAGACCAAATGCCATTAGAACCAACGGTAACAGATTCCAAGACAGTGATATTTTGGGTCAGTGTTATAGTGGAATCATTTTCTGCGGTTCCTGTAATTTTATGGGTATACTCATTTGTACTAGTTTCTGGTGATGCTGGTGATTTGATTACTGGTGCGGCAGGTGGTGCGGTATCCCGGGTTACAGTAACAGGAGTAGAAGCATCAGAGGCATTACCTGCTTGATCAGTTGCAGTTGCAGTAAAGGTGTTGGCATCTTGTATCAAAGTTACATCAATAGACCAAGTGCCAGTAGAACTGGTAATGATAGTAGGTGTCAAAGCAATATCATTTTGGGTCAGTGTTACAGTGGAACCATTTTCTGCGGTTCCGGTAATTGTTATGGTATTTTCATTTGTCAAAGTTACAGGTGGAGTGATTATTGGTGCGACAGGTGCTGTGGTATCCAGGGTTACAGTAACAGAATTAGAAACATCAGAGGTATTACCTGCTTGTTCAGATGCAGTTGCAGTAAAGATGTTGGCACCCTCTTGCAAATTTACGCTAACAGACCAAGCGCCATCAAAACTGGTAGTGGCAGTAGATGTCGAGGTACTAACACCATTATTTTGGGTCAGTGTTACAGTGGAACCTTCAACTGCGGTTCCAGTAATTATATGGGCAACCACATTTGTTCTAGTTGTTTGTGATGTGATTATTGGTGTGTCAGGTGCTATAACAGTAATATGAATTATTTTGGCTTTGTCACCTACGGCCCAGCCGTTGTTACGGTCAGTAAAGTGTACAGAGTTTAAAATATCGCTACTGATACTAGGAGTTTGGTCAACCCAAGTGCTGCCGCCATTAACTGTGTATAGTATGAGTTGGTTAGTACCTACGATCCAACCGTTGTTACTGTCAGTAAAGTGTACAGAGTTTAAAGTATTGGGGCCAATAACGACATGTTTAGTCCAAGCGGTACCGCCATCAGTGGTATGTAGTATGACTCCATTAACACCTACGACCCAGCCGATCTTATCATTTACAAAGTGTACAGAATGTAAAGTACTAGTGACAGTACTGGTTTGTCCAGTCCAAGCGGTACCGCCATCAGTAGTGTACAGTATGACTCCGCTGTTTCCTACGACCCAGCCGATCTTATCATTTACAAAGTGTACAGATCGTAATTCAGTAGTGACACTACTGGTTTGTTCAATCCAAGTGTCACCACCATTAACAGTGTGCAGTATAACTCCACGTGGGGAAGCATGATTAATACCTACTGCCCAGCCGATCTTATCATCTGCAAAGTGTACAGATTTTAAAAAAGTTACTCCCATAACTGTATCAGGAATATTTTGTCCAGTCCAAGCAGGGACAATCTCATCAGTGTGTTGTATGACTCCCTGACCGGAATTAGTACGACCTACTGCCCAGCCGTTGTTATTTGCAAAGTGTACAGAGTTTAAATTATTACCGTTAGTACTGGTTTGTCCAGTCCAAGTATTACCACCATCAGTAGTTTGTAGTATGGCATTACTACCACCTACGATCCAGCCGTTGTTACGGTCAGTAAAGTGTACAGATTGAAGATGTGTATCTGATAAATTTTGTTCACAATCAGCATTATCACCACAGATATTTATCGAGTTCATTGGAGTCAAAGTAATAGTATCACCTAGAGGCATAGTGAGATGAAGTATGACTTGATCATTTCCATTGCCACCTACGACCAAGGCTTTGTTACTGTCAGTAAACTGTACGGATCGTAAATTACTAGGGACATTGCTGGTTTGTTCAGTCCAAGTGACACCACCATTAGTGGTGTACAGTATGAAACCAACACCATGCTCATCAGCAGAATCAACGTAACTACCTACAATCAAGCCGTTGTTACTGTTAGTAAAGTGCACAGAATTTGATAAAACTTCTAGGCTATCACCAATAGGAATAGTTTGTTCAGTCCAAGTGGTACCGCCATTAGCGGTAAAAAATACGGATGCATTATTGCCGCTACTTATGGCCCAACCATAGTTATGATCAACAAAATGTACAGAGTTTAAAAAGTCAGTGTCATTAGTGATTTGTTTAGTCCAAGCCTGACCACTATTAACAGTGTGCAGTATGACTCCGCCTTCTCCTACGACCCAGCCGAACGTATTATCTGCAAAGTGTACAGATTGTAAAGTACTAGTGACATCACTGGTTTGCCCAATCCAAGTAGTACCGCCATCAGTAGTGTGCAGTATGACTCCGCCTTCTCCTACGACCCAGCCGAACGTATTATCTGCAAAGTGTACAGAGTTTAAAGCAGTGGTGACACTATTGGTTTGTTCAGTCCAAGTGGTACCGCCATCAGTAGTGTACAGTATGACTCCGCTGTTTCCTACGACCCAGCCGATCTTATCATCTGCAAAGTGTACAGAGTTTAAAGCAGTGGTGACACTACTGGTTTGTTCAGTCCAAGTGGTACCGCCATCAGTAGTGTACAGTATGACTCCGCTGTTTCCTACGACCCAGCCGATCTTATCATCTGCAAAGTGTACAGAGTTTAATTGTTTAATACAATCAGAATTATCCTCGCAGATATTTGCACCAAGCACACTAGTCAAAGTAATATCATTTGTTTGTGCATTGGCATTACTTGGAATGATAACTGCAAAAGCAGAAAGTAAAATAATTGATAATAATGCAAATTGTATCTTCATTTATGAATCTACACAACTACCCCCCCCCCCTTATAAACGAAACATTGGTAATGTAGTAAGAGGATATGTTAGCCACGTAATCAAGCATTTTAGATCGTACGGATCTAAATTCTCGGATTATCTCTTATGGGCAACACCCTGAGATTATACATTGCGAGATGCAAAGGCATTTGCTCAAATTTCTAATCAATAAAAGATAAACAATAGAGGATATGAAAAAATCACAAACAATCATTACAGAAATGATTTTAAAAATTCAGGAACAAACATTCAAGAAGAGGTGCTGAAATTGTACTGAGAACCTAATCCTCTTACAGAGTAGATGGTATAACATCCAAACTAGCACACATCTCAGAATATGAAAGATCTTGCTTTCTTTATATTGCAATCTCTAGTTTTATTTTGACTTTGTTTTTTTGCATACTTTACTTAAAAATCGATGCTTGTACCTTTCATGAAATGAGTTACCAGAAGATACCCTTGATGTTTTGATTTGACATGATTTTGTAAGTGTAAATTAAGATCTAGATCTTTTGAATTGAGATAATTGACAATTTGTTCAAAATCTATTCTCCTAAACTATAATTACATTTTAGAATATCAAGATATATTTTCACACTATAATTTTTCAACGGTTATAGAAATTCCAGACGTTAAAGAAGTTGGATACTAGAAAGAATAATTAGATATAATGAATTCTCATATGAACATTTAATTCAACTTGATATTGTGTTACATATCCACAATGAGTACATGAAAACATTTCATGTTCAGATTTAGGCGTAGTGTTTTCAATTACTTTTCCAGAGATAGATGTAATGTTTATAATATCATTATTTGAAATTACAGCAAAATTTTTTCCCTCATCTATAGAATCTAAAAAGTCCTTTATCGCAGAAATTACTATAGTAATATCAATAACTTCATCATCATCAAAAGATGACAACATAAACTGATGATGCTTCAAGGTTGGAATTGCAGCTACTTGATCTGCCACATACACAAGCAAATCATTCTTAACTGATTCAACATCCTTGCAGTCAATTGTGAGCATAAAAGATCATAATTAAATCAGTATTTTAGTGTAACAAGGATTTGAAAATGATTATTATGGTTTAATATTGTGAGGGTAATAACATGGCAGATTCTGAGACATTTGGCGTAGAAAAAGGGTATGGAGAAGAAGTTATTTCATGGTTAAATAATCAAGCCAAATCACAATCCATCAAACTTGAAGCAAGATTATACGGGTATAATGTGACCACAGAAAATTTTGGAGAATTTGAAATGTTCTCATGGATTGGGAATGTTCAAAATGCAAGAAAGATGATCATTAAAGCAAGTAAAAGATTCAAAGTGAAAGTTATCGAAGGAGGTTACAAACCAAAAGAGAAAATAATTAAAATGAAAAAATTTGATTTTGCCAAAGTCAAAAAAGGAGACAAAACGATAGGCCAATTAGAATTTGTAGCCTCAAGATTTGGAAATAAGCATTGGGAGATTCAAAATGAAGAGAGACATTAGTAGAATAATGCCAGGAGAAGACAAATGAAAAAAATAGGCATCATAGGATTGGGGATGTTAGGTAATGCAGTGGCACTGCATTTAGTTGATTCAGGTTATGAAGTGACAGCATACAATAGAACAAAAGGGAAATCAGAAGAATTAGAAAAAAATGGTGCAACAATTGTTGAATCTCCAAAAGAAGTAGCAGAAAATTCAGAATTGGTAATTATAATAGTAAAAGATTCAGATGCGGTGAAACAGGTTTCATTTGAGAATAATGGAATTGTAAATGGGAATCATGAAAAATTAATTGTTGCAGATATGAGTACAATTGATCCATCAGAATCAAAAAACATTTCAAAACAATTTATCGATTCAGGAATAATAAAACTAGACATCCCAGTAATGGGAGGACCAAATGTAGCAATAACAGGGGATTTAGTTTTGATGGCATCAGGAAATAAACAAAGTTTTGAAAATTGTAAAGAAGTGTTTGATACCATAGCAAACAAAATATTTTTCTTGGGAGAAAGTGGTGTTGCTAATTCGATAAAATTGGCCATGAATCTTCAAATCACGATGTTAGCTATGGCATTATCTGAAGGTATCATGCTTGTAAAAAAATCAAATGTCGACCCTAAAATATTTCTAGAAATTTTAAACTCTACTTATTTTAAAACAGGAATGAGTGAAAAAAAAGCATACAAAATGATAGAGGGTAAATACGATACGACATTCACACTTTCAAATCTTAAAAAAGATATTACCACCATGACAAATGCTGCAAAATCACTGGGAGTAGAACTTCCTATGATCAGCAAGGCAGAAGAGGTTTATGAAAATGCAATTAAAGAAGGATTTGGAGACATAGATTATACTGGGATTATAGAATATCTTAAAAAAATTAATGTATAAAAATAAACAAAATCACGACTAAAATTCAACAAAAATTCTATAAACTATGATTACAGTATCATATTATGCGATTAAATGAAAAAGTTGCAATCGTCACAGGAGCATCAAGTGACATTGGGAAAGGCATTGTCAAAAGATTTGTAGAAGAAGGAGCCAAAATAATACTAGTTGCGAGAAATTTAGAACAATTAGAGGTAACCAGAAAAGAGATAGGAAATGAAGAATTAACCTCCTCAATATCATGCGATTTGACTGACGAATCCCAAGTATTACAAGCAGTAAATCAGATTATGGACACATATGGTAAGATAGACATTTTGGTAAATAATGCAGGGGCAATTAACGACCCAATACATTTTCATCAAATGCAGGATTCTGAAATTAAAAAATTAATTGATATTAATTTGTTAGGAGTATTTCATATGACAAAACATACGTTGTCAAAGATGTCAGATGTTAAAAGTGGAGCAATAATAAATATTGGTTCAATTTCAAGTGAAAGAGCAATACCTAGAGTTCACTTGGCAGTATATTCATCTACCAAAGCTGCAATATCCATGTTTACAAAATCAATTGCAGTAGAATATGCAAGACAAAATATTAGATGTAATTGTGTTAATCCAGGAATTATTAATTCAGGAATGATAAAACCATATCTTGACGATCCTCAAGCAAGAAAAGTGTTAGAAGGAAGACTACCTCTTGCAAGAGTTGGAGAGCCAGTAGATGTTGCAAATGCAGTTCTTTATTTAGCATCTGATGAAGCAAATTGGGTTACAGGAACCATCTTGAATGTAGATGGCGGTAAAACTGCTTCAGAAGGATAACACTAAATTTAAAATAATCTCAAGTGTTGATTTTGTTCTTTTTAGAATACACGCTATAGCTAAATCCAGTAACTAGCATAATAATTCCAGTGATAATAGACCATATGAAAAAAGATCCAAATTCAGATTCATCCATGTTTTACAACAAATGAATAAACATCTAAAGTTTGGGTTGAGAAGGAATTATTCGTCAAAAGTATGAAACATCTAAATAGATTTAATGCAGACGGAATTTATGCCTGAATTTACATGTCCAGACTGTGGAAAACGCCTATTTCATGAAAATGAAACTACGTTAAAAATTGAAGAGACAGTTCATTCAAAATTTTGTAGAAAAACAAAAGGAGAAACTCATAGTTTCATGCATAGAGATCATGCACATATGGAAACTTTTGATTCAGAAAGAGAAAATGACACTACAGGTACCCCAGTATTAAAAAAATAACAAAACCCATTCCTCAAAATTATATCCTAGATACTTATCATTCAAAGTAATTGTCAGAAGAATATCATTATGATTTAGTAATTGTAGGTGGAGGGCCTGCTGGCTCCTCAGCCGCATACGCTGCTGCAAAGAATGGAATCAAGGTAGCCTTACTTGAAAAAGAAAGCACCATTGCAGAAACGGTGAGAACTAGTGGCGTAACATGGATTCAAAATATCAAAGAATTTGGAATTCCAAATGATTGTTTTAATCCAATTAAGAATTTTTCATTTTGCTCCCCCAATAACAAAGTCACCATTAGCGATACAGTTCCCAGAGCTGTAGTATTAGATGTAAGAAAAACATATCGATGGTTGGCAAATGAAGCAAAAGATGTCGGTGCAGATATTTTTGTAGAGATGAATATCAAAAGTGTAATTAAAAATGAAAAAGGAGACATCGCAGGAGTTAGCGGTATAGGGCCCAACGGAGAAACTACATTTCATGCCAAAATAGTAATTGATGCCAGTGGTTTTCAATCAACAATTTGCAAGGCAATGGGATTTGCCCCACAATGGGAAAGGTTTGGCGCAGGAGCTGAATATGAAATGAAAGCAGAAAACGTAGACCCTGAAACATGGTGGTTAATGGTAGGACAAGAATACTCTCCTGCAGGATATGCATGGATATTTCCATTAGGGAATGATATGGTTAGGATTGGCGTAGGTATTGGAAAACCTGAATCAAGTGTAGACCCCACTCAAAGACTAAAAGAAATCATAGAGAAAAAGTTAGGGCCAATAAAAAAATTAGGCAAATTAACTGAAATTGAATTTCATTATGGATTAATTCCAAATGATGGATTATCTAGAAAAACAGTTTTCAATAATTTGATTCTAGTAGGAGATTCAGCAGGACAAGCAAACCCGTTAGTGTTAGAAGGCATAAGGTACGCCATAAAGTTTGGAAGAGTTGCAGGAAAAGTAGCCTCAGATGCAATAAAATCAGGAAATACAGACAAAGGATCACTTTACCCCTATGAAGACAACTGGAGAAAAGCCATTGAATCAAAAATTAATTCTGCAGGTAAAGTTCAAGACAGATGGATTGGTCTTACTGATGAAGAGTGGGATAAAGAACTAGATATCATCAAAGAATTAAGACCTGAAGAATTCATCGACTTTATCAAAGCAGATTTTGGTTTATCAAACATGATCAAACTGGCAACTCATCATCCAAAACTAGCAGTCAGACAACTCTTCAATTTAGTAAAGGGTAAAAAATAATTATTTTACATTAAAAAAATCAGTTACCATTACATCATGATATTGTAATTGGGTCACATATACCCCAGAATCAAATCCACGTGAAATAACTTCGGTAAATAATCCAGATGAGTCATCCTTTAACGAAATTTCTTCAACTAGGTTTCCTCTTTGATCATACACATCTACAAACAAGTCTTCGCTAAATGCAAGACTTTTTTGAACTGCGCCAGATACAATCAATTTGTCATCATCATAAATGGCTTCAACCACAGCAACACGAGATCTTACTGGGAGATATCGTTCAATGATAGTTTTTAATTCTTTTAGATTGGAATCAACATCTCCGGCATCTTTGTCTTTGAATGCAAATTCAATTTCATTAATTACTGATGCAAATCTAGGATTTTCAGAATAACTCTCACCACCAAATTTTATGGCAAATGATTCTAATTCTTTAAATTCACGTGCCAAATCAACCATACTCAAATCAACATCATTGTATTCATATTCAAAGTCCTCTTCAACATGAACAATTTGAGATGCTTTGGAATCTTTGTATTGTAACATTACAACGTATAGTCCAGAATCAGTAGGGGCTATCCACTGAGTGAAGAAATTACCCTGTTTTGTATCAGTAAATTCTAGACTGCTATGTGTAGTTCCATCCATATTATACACAGTGACATAAAGATTTTCACGTCTGTCAGAAACAGATTTTTCAACAGCACCCTTAATCACCCAGATATTTTTTTCAGCATCAAATGAAATATCATAGATAATACTATCATTATGAAGAACCAAATGTTCACTCAGATAGTCACCAATTTCCAAAATCTTGGATTCAGCATCAATGAAATTCGCCAATTCAATCATATGATCAGCGTTTGCCATCATGACATCATATTTATCAACATATTCAAGAAATCCGGCATTGTGGAAAGTAGAAACCATGTTTGAAAAATTATCTAATTTTTTACGGAATTCAATTCGTTTAATTTCATCAACTGTATAACCAACATTTGAACCCAAAGGGTCATTAGTATATGCTTGTGATATCAAATTCCATTCATCAAATAAATCACGAACTAATTGGTTAGCCTGATCAAGATCATTTTTAATTACAAGATCTCGAACGTTGTCAATTTTTTTATTAAATGTTTCAGTAAATTCTATATAATTTGGAAGGAATCTATTTTTAGTTAAACTCAATTCAACCAAGTTTTCCAAAGATTTTGCACGTTGTAAAATATCGCTTGCACGAATTTTGTAAGCATCTTTATTGTAAGAATCTAAATCATTTTGAATGTTTGGAGATATCTCACTAACCCAGCTCAATAACACTTCAATTCTATCAATTCTAGTTATTGAGGGATTTCCAGAGTCCATTTGTTTGGCAGTATTCAAAATCCTTAATGCATTGTCAATTAAGAACAGATTTTCATAATCAGCTTGAAGTTCTGCCTTTTGTTTCATAGATTCGTATTGAAATTTTAAGATAGTCAAAGGATTTCTCTTCTCTCTTAATTCAGTTATTGATTGATCAAACTCGGAAATAATTTCTAAAATAACATCTACAGAATCAGCATTTTCAACTCTCTCTAAAAGTAATCTCCAATCATCAACTAGAGCAGAATCTACGCTGGCAGTCTGAGAAATAATCACAATTTTACTAATTCTAGACGAAATATCTATGACTTGAACCATTTGGTGGATTTTTGATTCAGATTCTAGAATATCCTCAACTGTACTAGCCAATGCCAAATCACTCTTCAAAGCATTCCAATCAGGCTGGATTAGATTTGCAAGTTCACTGTTTTCTTCAGAATCAGAAGAGATGAATCTATCAATATGGTCCAATTCTCGTAAAAGAATGGCTGCCTGATGTAATTCTGTGACTTGTATTAATGAGGAAGTTAATTCATCTATGGACTTTTTTGCCATCAGAGATGATTTCATGGATTCCCAATCACTTTGGACTAGACGATAAAGATCATTTTGTTTTCTAGAAACAATATCAAGATATCTAGATTTTGAAAGAATATCAACAAGTTCACCAATCTCATCTGAGAATAGAGGAGCAGTTCCCCTAGCAAAAATAAACCCTACTTCAGTTTTTACAGATTTGCTCATAACAGTGTCTAATTTTTTCATTAAATTCAAAAGAGCTTCCTCTAATTCATCAAAAGTAAGTTCTCTTTGATTTGTAATTTTTTCAGGGTTTACATTTTTTACATCTACAAATACATCAGTTAACAAATCAATAGCTTTAGTTTTATCTCCAATTTGATAATAAAAAATAGATGTAAAAATTGTTTCATCTATGGATTTTGCGATTTCAAATGAAATTTCATGCGCCTCTAATAATTTTTGAACTGAATCTAATGATGAAGAGACAGCAGGTCTAATCATAGGATCAATTTCAATTATCAAATCATCTACAAAGAACTCACTCCACAAACCAACATAATCAGATTCTAATTGAGATAAATCATTTGAAGTAATTTCAGAGAAAGGAGGAGGGACATCAAATAATCCACCAATCACGTCACTGTGAGAGATTATCAAGTTTTGAGCTGACAAAATAATTTGATCTCTACTAGGTTCTGAAAAAGAATCAGATAAAACAGTAAACGTGGTGGATTTTGAATAATCACCATAGAATAACTTTATTTCATATTCTCCAGAAATACCACAGATTCTACCTTTTAACGGAATAACATCGGTGATGAAAGCGCCATTTGGTAATGGCGTTAATTGTTGAATTTGACACAAATCACCTTGAGGATTAATGATTTGCATGATCAAAAAAGAACCATCTAAAAGATTTGCAATTTGTCCATAGACAAACAAAGGTTCACCGTTCTCATAATTACCAAAATTTTCAAGTATGCTTATTCTATCAGGAGTCTGAGCAGATGTATAAACAGGAGTCTGAGCAGATGCATAAACAGGCATCAAAAGTAGAACAAATAGGCTCAAAACTACAGGAATTCTACTCATAAGGATCCAAATCGAGGCTCATACTACTTAAAACTTAAGCAGCTATGATGCGGAGAATTACGAACATTGGTAAATCAAGCCAAAATAACTGCCATGGGATAGTTGCCAGATGGGATTTGGGGCACAGTGTTGGTTTGGTCAGTCTGATAAGACATACAAATTGAATGGAATTGCACTGGAGTAATTGTCAAACATTCATTACAGATCATACTGTTAGATTTGAAACATTGAGAACATTTTGTATTCTCATGTAACTTTCCACCACAATTTCGACAAGATTCATCAGGCAATTGTATTCAAAATAAATAATTGAGAATTAAATATAAGAAACACGAAGAATTTGTTCATTACATAGCTCAGTGAGACAAAGATTATAATTGAAACAAAATATTCAACAGGTATGGATAGAGTCAGGGAAACATTTGATAAATGGGCTCAAAACGGAAAGGCAGAACTCATGGAAGAAGAACATGGAAAAAATGTTTTAAAATTTTTGGGATCTATATCATTTGATAAACCATTTACATTTTTGGATGTAGGTTGCGGGAATGGATGGGTGATAAGAAAAATTGTAAAAGAAAAAAATTGTAAAAAAGCCATCGGTATTGATAAAAGTAAAAAAATGATCATCCAAGCTAAAAAAAAGACAGAAAGTAAAGAAGAATTTATCCACACAGATATAGAATCAATAAAGTGTAGAGGAAAGTTTAATTTTATTTTTTCAATGGAGTCACTCTACTATGTAGACTCTATCGAAATTGCACTTGAAAAAATATACAAATTGTTAAAACCAGGAGGGCAATTTTTCTGTGGAACTGATTTTTACACAGATAACAAAGCAACTGCAAGATGGGCAGGAATGATGAAAATTCAGATGCATTTACATTCAAAAAAAGAGTGGAAGGAATTTTTTAAAAATACAGGATTTAATGTAAAAACCAAAAATATTAAAGATTTGAAAAACAAAAAGAAATGGAAAAGAGAATATGGTACATTGTTCATCATAGGCACAAAACCTGAAAAGTAATACTCAAATCCCATAACAAAATACAATATTCATGTGAGCTGGAGCACGACACGCTGCTACGGCAGAGGAAACTCCTCCCTCCAAACAGGAAATGTGATCTGGAGATAGATAATCAGAGATGGTTGGCAACGGAGCAGAAAATAATCCAATATGGCGCACTATGATGGCAAAACCTGAGGTTTCCATAAAAGGAATGAAAAAGACGACCCACATGGAGCAAAGCCAAACAGAACTAATAGTTCCTGTACTAAGTTCAGGTAGGCTGCAAAGCGAAATATCGTGAAAACAGAAGGAGGGTTACTCCCAGCACACATATTTTTAATTTTAGTTTAATTGATATATGAAATTCATAAAAAATAGGAATATAAGAAATAGTGAAAAGAATTCAATGCCCCATTGTAAAAAGCATCTTATGTGCCAGTCTAAGTGTCCCTCTCCTGTAAGGACAATTCATAAAAAAGGAAAATTATTTTAAGCCTTTTTCCAATACTTCGTTTACAATTCTAGAAAAACTCACAGTTGATGATGTCTCTTTGATTTTCTTTGCTTGTAAGGATCGAAGTTTCTTTGCAATATCACTGTTAAGCATAATAGTAAGTCTCTCAGACATTACTAATTATGATATTTACTAGTATTTTGAATAATGAGAAAATGATTTTTTAACAAAAACATTAAACGCCGTGAATATTCCCATTTGTGGAAATATTAAGGATAGAAAATTAGGATTAGTATTAACTCATAGAGTTAACATGTTCTTTACATATATCTGCACCACATTTACATGATCCATCACAAAGACATGCACTTTGCATTGCACAATCACATTCTGAACTCATTTCAGTAGATGCTGCACATCCACATGCTGCCTCATCCTGAGAAGAAGGAGTTGTTTGTGGTGGAGGACTTTGTTGAGAAGGCTCATCATAATGACTACGTGTTTGTTGATAATCAGTATCATCTTTTAGTTGAGCCTCACCTCTATTGGTTTGATAACCACCAGAAGATGCACTGGTCTCATAGCCTTGTAATCTACTAGGATCAATTCCTGTTTGTTCTGATTTTTCATTTTTGAGTGAACGATTACTGAAAATGAAAAATCCTATACCTCCAATTGCGGCCATTGCAGCCATGCCATAAATTATCATCACTGGGAAATCACCAGTTGAAGTAGTCATATAATCATCAGAAGGAGTTGAAGTTACACCTATAATTTCAACACCATCCAAATTATCTATAGCACCAAATCCAATAGTGGATAAGTTTGCAGTATCAGATGATTGAATACTTCTAACAAAGTATGTATTGTCTGCCATTATCTCAGCTTCAAAGACACTTTCAACTTGTCTACCTTCTCTAATACTACTTTCACCCATAGTCCATGATGATATAACAAATCCAGAGATTTCATCATCTAGTCCAAAGGTTCCAGCATCCACATTAATTCCAGTTGGATCAAATAAAAAGTGCCAATTTGTTAATGGTTGTTCTAAGATAAAGTCAGCATTAATGAGATGTTTTCCTAAAACTTCTTCAGCATCAGTTCCAACAAAGTATGTGTAAACTTCGGGTTCGTTATCTCTTAAAATATTAATTGGAATATTAATTTCAACGCCATCAATTACAATTTCTTTATCGGTGGACATTCCTCTCCAACCCAAATCAATCAAAGTTCTTTGACCATCACGAATAATTACATAATCACTCAAAGATCCTTCTAAAATTATACGGTAATCAACTGAAGTGTTTTCTTGTCTAGATTTAAGATTGAAATCATAAAATACATTCAAGTCACTAATTTGTGCTTGGCTACCATCATTGGCTATACCACGATTTAATTCTGCCAAAAGTGTTTGAACTCCAGGATTTGAAGAATCAGCAGTACCGTTTACAGTCCATTCTTTTCCTTTTAATTCATCAAAAAGATCTCCACCATTTGGATATTCAATGAAGATAGTTTTGAGATAAGTTATTTTGAACGGAGAAGTTTCAGTATTAGGATTAATTCTTGCATCTAATTGTGCTGCCCAAACTGGGGTACTAGTACCAACAACGATAAGAGTTGCTAGCAAAACAGACAACAATACAGCCCGAGACACAAGTAAAATCCAGAAATTACGCTAATAAACTTATCCTAAATATCCAGATCGGTGATTTCTGAAAAAGTAATATGTAGTAACAAACTTTGCAAATATGGTTTTAGAGGAATATGATATGATAACAGTCTTAGCAGGTGGAACAGGTTCAGTCAAGCTAGTTCGAGGTCTAGTTGCCCAAGAATCCAAAGTTAACGTAATTAGTAATGTTGGGGATAATTATTGGTTATACGGTCAATACGTTTGTCCAGATATTGATACCATAGTCTACGGATTAGCAGATTTACTTGATCAAGAAAGAGGATGGGGAATAAAGAAGGACACATTCAACTTTTTACGTCAAATGGAAGTTTTTGGTGAAGAGACATGGTTTAGAGTAGGAGACAGAGATGCAGCCACTCATTTAATCAGAACTAACATGTTGAAAAACGGAAAGAATCTAAGTGACATTACAAAATGGATGTGTGAGAAATTTGCAGTAACTGCAAACATTATACCAGTTACAGATAACAGTATTGAAACAAGAATTACCACAGATAAAGGAGAATTACATTTACAAGAATATCATGTCAAACATAGAGGTAATGATCCAATTGAAGGAATTCAATATATTGGAGCAGATAAAGCTCGTCCAAATCCTGAAGCAATAAATGCAATTCATGATGCAGAAATGGTAATTTTAGCACCAGGAAATCCACTAACATCAATTGGGCCAATGCTTCAAATCAAAGGAATTAGAAAAGAATTATCAAAAATGAAGAAAAAGGTAGTTGCAGTTAGTCCATTGATTGGCGATAATGCAATTAGTGGACCAGCAGCAAAATACATGCAGGCTGCAGGAATTGAATCTAACGCGTATGGATTAGCAAAAATGTATTCAGATGTATGTGCAAATATTATTGTAGATCCAAAGGATAGAATGTTAGTAAAGAAAATTCAGAGTTTAGACATGAAAGTTTTTGAAACAAAGATAACTATGAAAAATAAAATTGCTGAAGACGCATTAGCAAATTTCATTTTAAAACAAGTACACGTGTAATTTGAAAATAGCTGCAATTATTCCTGTAAAGACTTTCTTAAATGCTAAAACACGTTTAGATTTATCTCATCAACAAGTAGAAGAATTATGCAAAATAATGTTAGAAGAAATTTTACATATTTTGTCAATTTCACCTCAAATTGAAAAAACAATAATGGTAACTAAAGAACCAAAAGCAATTGAGATTGGAAAAAAATTCAATATAGTTACAATAATCGATGAAAAAGAAGAAAGTGTAAACAGTGCAGTGGCATTAGCTGACAAATATCTTTTAGAAAACAACTTTGATGTATCAATTGTGTTTCCTCAAGACATTCCATTTATTAAAACTCAAGATATTGATTTCATGTTAAACTATAAGATGCACCCCAATTTTGCAATAATTGTTCCATCCAGAAGATTTGATGGGACCAATGCATTGGCAAGAATGCCAATAGACTTGATGGAAACTCATTACGATGAAGACAGTTACAAAATCCACATGAATACTGCAAAAGAGCACACGCTCAATGTTGCAATGGTATTTGTGAAAAGAATAATGTGGGATGTAGACAACATGGAGGACCTTAAATTCTTACTAGAACAAAATGAAAAACCAGAGATATCAGAAAAAATTAGAAAAATTATAGATTTAAAATAAAAAAATGCTCAAAATATAAAAAAAATTGTCATTTTAGGTTAACAGAATCATAGCATTCTGTAACGTCAAAGGCGAGTTCTTTATCTTGTAACGTATCGATTGGTTTTGGGTATTGTATCACAAATCTTTCCTTCTCAATCATTTTTGATAGTTTGTAGCCAAAAGTAATCTTAATTTTCTGATTTTTACATTCTTTTAACAACCAATAACACATGCTGCACACCATCTCAGAATATCTTTTACAGGCATCATTTCGTTTAGCGGTATTTTTGTGTAATTGAATAGATGAGTTGCGCAATTGATTCCATTTGATAGCAATCCCAACATTTCCACATAACAAGATCCAAAGCTAAGATAGAACCACACATTATTTTATGTTCAATCATACCAAATTAGTAAAAAAACTAAAACAGTCCCCCATCCATAACAGGGTTAACTGTTTCACAGTTTGATTTTTTATCCAAAGAAATAAAGAAAAACTACAGAACAAAAGCGTCTATCAACAAAGAAAAGAGACAGAGAGATTAGTGCAGGACACAAATTTGATCATTCCATCAAAGATAGGACCATTATTCCACATACAAATCAAAGCATTTGACACTATCTGAAGAGTTGTTGCGATTTTATGATCTCAGATATTTGGGAATTCAAAAAGACTTTGAAAATCAAATCAACATTCCACCGTACAAGAAAAAGAAAGGAAAAACATTAACTGTTCCTCAAAAGGAATGGAACAAATTACAGTCAAAAATTAAAATAAAGGTGGAACACGTTTGCTCAAATCAAGAGATTTAGAATTAGTGACACGTTTAGGAACAAATTATGCCGATATGATGGTATTAGTGAAATTGTTTGTAGGATTGTTAGTTTCAAGATACGGCGGATGCAAGAATTCATCACAATTCCATAAAATCAGAAATTGGAAAGAATGTAAGGTTGGATTTTGTTTGTAATTGCGTAACTCATCTTTTGTATTGTAGAGTAATCTGGAATGTCCGGTATTGTGCGTTGCATATGATTTTACCATTCCTTGAGTTTGTCTAAATGGCAATCCAAAATACACTCAGGCATAACTCAGAGCATTCATGAATGATTCAGGATACACAAACTTTTTCCCTTCTTTACCCTTGTTCATTTCATCTAGTGCTTCTTGCCATGAGTCAATAACATCCCATGATTAATTCACCTCTAGTTACGAGGGAATGATTGATTGTTTTCCAGTTTCTGTTCATAAGAAATGAAAATTGTTATGATCTAAAGCTGAATTGGTTTAATAATTTGGATCAGATGGTTAGTTGTGCAACACAGTATTGAACCACGTTACCTGCAGTCACAAATCCTTTATTATTACGGCTATCCTTAGCTCGGAATCCTATGATGCCTGAATTGATCGTTGGGTGAATCTGCCCTTCCAATTGAGATTCCACCAACAAAAGGATCACAGTCTGATATAGTACTGTTACGGTTCTGGTGCATTCCAATGATCAGTACTGTACAACAGGAAATACAGATCTTCTTCAAATTAAAATTCTGCCAAATTTTACGATGTATACTTGAATGATTTGTAATAATTGAATTAGGAGAAGATCTATATTTCATAATTCTTCCATCAGATCACTAGAATGCACCAGAACCTGAAAATTACAAGTATTTTTTATGATCTCTAAAGTATTTTGACACAAACCACTTTAGAAAAATCATATTGTTATTTTGAGTTTGTGATGCTTCTAATTTTTTAATGTAGGTAAGTTTTTCTTTTGGTAAAATATTCATCAAAGGGTATTTGTTCTTATGTAGAATTAACAACATTATCAATCTACCAATTCTACCATTTCCATCTATGAATGGGTGTATCATCTCAAATCTTTTGTGAAATATTGCAGATAATATAACGGGGTTTAATTTATTTTTATTTTCAGAATACCATTTCAAAAGAACTCCCATATCTGGAATCACATCTGCCCATAACACATATTCTGTTTTCCCTCCATATGGAGCAATATCATCTCGTCTAAAACTCCCTGCATTGTTTGTATCAGTTTTTTCAAATAGTTTTTCATGCCAATCAATAATTAATTTTTTAGAAATATTTAATTTTGTTACAAGTAAATCATTAAATATTTTTTCCATTTGTTCAGCTTCTACGATATGCTCTGTTGCAGTATCTTTTGGAGATAAATTATATTCTAATAGTTTTTTTGTCTGACCAAAAGTCATTGTACTGCCCTCTATTCTTTGAGTGCTGTAGATGTGATGTATTTTAAATTCATGGTTTTCTGATTGTATGATTTTTGGATCTGCTTTGATGATATGTTTTGAATAATTATCATGAATTTTCTCTAATGAAGGAATGTTTTCTTTTTTGAAAATTTCATCTTCCAATTTTATTTTTATCGAATCTATGTTTTGCGGAATTATTTTTCCAAGATATCTTTCATGTTGTTTTTTCCCTGAATTATGTATCAAATAATAATAATTCTCATTTCCTTTTTTTCTACTAATTATTGAAACCATGTAATATATTACCCAGTGTAACATTTAATATTTCTTAAATATTACTTGAAACACTTGGTAATAGTTTAATAATAGTGGTATCATCAAAGTCAAATGAAAATGAGGTTTTTATCAAAAAAGGAGGCATTTAGAGTATGACACTAGTATTAAGAAATGATGAAAAAATCGAAAACCAGTTAGAAATCAACTCAGTTTATGGTAAAGGAACTCTATATGTTACAACAAATGCCATAGTAGTTGAGATTAACAAAAAAGGAATAGTAGATGAGTTGCGTAATTAGTCCAATTTGAGTATAATCTTAACATTTTCTAATCATAAGATCCAAAGCTAAGATTGAATTATTTTCAATTCATGTTTAATTACACAAAACTAGTAAAAAGACCAAAACAGTCCCTCATCCATAACAGGATTAACTGTTCCACAATTTGATTCCCTGTACAAGGAGATAAAGAAAAATTACAAAACTACAGAACAAAAGAGATTATCCAAAAATAGGCAAAGGGACATTGGTGCAGAACACAAGTTTGATCATTCCATCAAAGACAGAATTCTAATGTTTTTCATGTACTACAGAATGTACACAGCATACGATATGCTAGGAATAATTTTTGATTTGGACAAATCAAACATAATGAGAAATATCAAATATTTAGAGCCAGCGGTGAGACATCCCAATTCCATCCAAACTCTATGCAGATTCAAAAAAGATTAACAGCATGTAGTAATTGCAAGAATTCTTTCCGGAATTAATTGCAATGATTCATGGTACTGAACAGTCAATCCCTAGACCAAAAGATAAACGCAAAAGAAAGACACATTATTCAGGAAAGAAAACATACAACACAAAATCAAAACACCATAAATCTTGAGTGGATAATAATCCACAAATCAAAGCATTCAACTGGAAGCCATCACGATTATTCCATATACAAATCAAAGCATCCAGTATTATCAGAACAGTTGTTGCAATTTTATGATCTCGGATATTTGGGGATTCAAAAAGATTTTCCAAATCAAATTAGCATTCTACCATACAAGAAAAAGAAATCTATTATCCTGAAATTAGTTCACCTCACCATTTCTAGACTAAAATCACGATACGTATGGAATAGAGGCTAAGAATTATGCAGAAATTAGATCCAATCAAAGTATCATGGATAATCAGAGTAAAAGGAATATGGGATGAAAAATGCAGATGTTTACCAAATACTGAAAAGTGTAGGATTGGCAGAAGAACAACCAAAGAAAAGAAAGGGACGAAAGTGGATAATTTGAGAGAACATATTCTAATTCCATGCCAGGCATACTGACTAGAAGCAGTTAGATGATGGAAGGTGGTTCTTGTGTTATCAGGATGACACATCACGATTCATCATTAATCATGGTGTGTTTGCAAAAGCTACAATAGATAACGCTATTCTGGTTCTCAAAAAAGCAATTGCAAAGCATGGCAGACCCACATCAATTCTAACTGATCACCGTTTCCCAATTTTATGCAAATCAAGCAGAATACAAGGAAAAAGGTGCATCACGCTTTGAGTAGGAACTAGTCAGACTAGAGATAAAACACATCATGGCAAGAGTAAATCATCTGCAAACTAATGGAATGATTCCATGGTGAGATTCAAAGAAAGCAGAAATAGTTTGGTACCATCAATAAGCTGATCCACCGGTATAATTATATCGAGCCACACATGTCACTTGACTGGGACAATCTGGAAACTCTTGCAAAAGCATATGCACGAAAGATGCCAGAGAAAGGAACAAGAGTTATTGATGAGCAAACAGGAAAAGAATACGATCTGGAGTAAGAGGCCGAACTGATTTTGGGATACCACGATTTGTTTTGAAAAATTGTAAAGACTTGTGCTCCGAGGTTTAGATAGCATGTGTTACAAATGGCGGAAATAAAACTCAAAGAGATGATGCAGGAGTTACAAAAGTAACAATTAGAGATAGATACAAAGGGTTGAAAGCAGCACTAAACCTCTAAGGTTGACTCTTTTTTAGAATAAAATCTATTTACAAATAAAATACCAATTGAGAAAACACCTGTAACAATCAATAGAATTTCTAAAGTAGACATTAAAGAATGTGAAAATGCATCTTCAATAGAGATTACATTTATCTGAGAAATAAAATTAGCGTATGAAAAAACAAAATAATTTGCAGCCCAATGAATCAAAAGAGAAACAATAAAACCATATCGAAGATACACCCAACCTAAAATTATTCCACTTGCTGTAGCTTGGGCAAACTTTCCATCACTCCAAGAATCACCAAATGCGATATGTGCAAATCCAAAAAGAACACCTACAAAAATTACTAAAAGAAATGCTTTTTTTGCGTCATAGATATCCAAATTAGTAGGACTCCACAAACATTTAACAAAGTATTTCAAAGAGGGTTTTACAGAATAGAGAGCAAATAACGGAATGCCAATTAAAATTAGACGAAATCCAAGCTCTTCAATTAAAGGAGCTAAACTTATATAAAAAAATTGAATTAAATCATTTTCAACCAGAGGAGGAATGATTTCGAGGCCTATTCCTTCTTGAACATAGTTTATCAGAGTTGAGATTAAAATTAAAATTGAAAACCATTTAGTTATTCCAATCATATAATTTACGCGTGTATTATATTTCCCAAATGAAATAATGGGTGAAAGAGTTTTAAAAAAATCATGACGAGGTCCGAGAATAGCAATTACAAAAAGAACAAGGTAAAAAGTCCACAATACAACAAAAGCATCACCTATACTAACATCAAGTGGAGATTTGTAAAAATCAGTACCATCAAAAATGTCCAAGTGAGTTAAAGGATATTCAAAATTAATATCCTCGCCAACATTAGTTTCAAAAACTACAAAAATTCCAATTGGGAATGAAACTAAAAGTAAACCAAAAACTACTGAAAGTAATGCGGTAAATGGAATTCCAATTGACTGAAGTATTTTATTTGAATTTTGCAATTGCACTCTAATGTAATTCTATTGTATCTTCTGCAAATCCTAAATGAATCAAAGTCTCTTTGATTGTATCTCGATGATCTCCTTGTAAGAATATGTAACCTTCTTTTGCAGTTCCACCACATGCATATTTATTTTTGAGATCTTTTGCCACAGTTTCTAGATTATTTATCTTAGGATCCAATCCTTCAATCATCGTACCTTTTTTCTTAAAACGCCTAGTTTCTAATCTAATAATGATTTTAGTACTATCTTTGGCAAGTTCACCACATGCACACAAATCTTCTGGAAGACCACAAGTATTACAAATTACTGCCATTCGTTCGAAATGAATTCAATTATTCACACTATTAAGCCTTTTTTGGACATTATAAAAAAATAAACGGATTTTTTAGATAGGAAATTAAAGATAATCAGTGACAGAAGAACTTACAAAAAAAGCAGCTGAAATGCTTCTTCAAGGAGCCACATTACTCAGTGAACCTTGCCCATACTGTACAGGTGTCAGAGTTATGAAAGAAGGACAAGCATTATGCATTAGTTGTGGTAAACAACCAGAAAAAAAAGAGATACCAGTTGAAAATCAACCAAATGAGGCATCATCAATAGAAAAAACATTTGAGAAGAAATTAGAGAATCTCTCAAAGGAGTTGGAACAGGAAAAAGATCATGAAAAACAACAAAATATCCTAAAAACGATCAATACATTATTAGAAACAATCGAGAAAATGAAAGGAAAATAATAAAGTTTTTATGTTAAAATCTGTGATGACGAATTGTAATGGCAGATAAGAAATCAGCACCACTCCCAGCATCAAGTGGAGGTCTCATGAGATTCTTTGAAGATGAGACAAAGGGATTCAAATTAGATCCAAAAATTATAGTAACAATCCCAATTAGTTTAATTGTTGTTTCATGGATAGCCGATTTATTTCTAGCTCCGTGAAGGAACAATGGAACAAGAAATAGATGATGTTTCAAATATACACAATAGATTTTCCCTCACTCTAGTTAATCCATCATCAAAATATTTTTCACTAGTTGTTTCAATGGTAGTAGCAACAGTTACTGTTCTTGCAGTATATTTTGGATATTTGAACAATTTAGGGTTTGAAGAAAATTGGTATCGGTTACCAATTGTTTTAGGAGTATTAGCTTTAACACAATTATTAGATTCACGATTTGCAAAAAAGAAAGAATATTCAAAATCTCTACATTCATCCCTTTTTGGAAATATGTTATGGACTGTCACACTTTTGATGGGAATACTTTCAAGTGTAGTTTTGTCAAAAGATCTAGAACTGTTCTTCATTACTTTTGGATTAATACTTTTTGCAGGTTTTAGAATAGGGATTTACACTACAACTCTGGGTGCTAGTCTAAAAAAAGCTTGGGCTATTTGTCTTATTCAGCCATTAGCAATGTTTTTGGTATTAATTCCACAAGATTTATGGATTTCAATACTTAGTGAACCAGTTGGATTGGGGTACGGGGTATCTTTTATCATAGTTGCAAGTGCATGGTCATTTGTAACAGATAGAGCGGGAAGACCAGGAATGGAGAGTACACATAAAACAATTCAAGCATATCTTGCATCACAAGGGAATGATTTTGAAGATGCTGAAATACTCATGGAGGAACGCTCAACTGAAACCAAAATAGACACATCACAAATAAAATTTTCAACACAGAATGGCCAAAAGGAATTCAGAATGGTGTTACCAGGAATACATCCAGGGCCATATCACCCCGTAGGAGGAAGCAACATCCCTTACCTAATTTACAAAAATTTGTCATCATCAGCAATGATCATGCACAGTATTTCAGATCATGCATTGAATCTTCCATCAAGAAATGAAGTTGAAAAATTTTTGGAAGATTTAGAGGACAGTAAAGTCAAAGAAGAAGGTATGCAATGTACAGAACCAGTAACAGTTCAAATAAACAAAGCTAGAGTAACAGGTTTACTTTTTGGAAATAATCCACTATTGTTTTTATCATTATCACCACAGGGTATGGAAGATCTTCCCAGTTACATGAAAACAGAAATAGTCCAGTATGCAAATAACAGAAATTATTCAAGAACACTGATTGTGGATACTCATAATGCAATGGGTAAGGAAATTTCAAAAGAGGATGGAGAAGATATGTTAAAAGCTGCCAAATCATGTTTGGACACTCTAATTACAAAAGAAAGTTTTCCAATAAAATTCGGCTATGCAAATACTGATGAAATGGATGTATGGACAGAAGACTTGGGAATGGGAGGATTAGGAATTATTTGTCTTAAAATTAATGAGAAAAAATATTTCCTAGGATGGGCAGATTCCAACAACATGGAAAATGGAGTCAGAGAGAAAATTATTGATATTTTTGCAAAAAGAGATTATCAACTACTTGAAATTTGTACATCAGATACACATTATGCGCCAGTTAAACCTAGGAACCGAAATGGATACTACCAATTAGGATTAATTACAAGTGCAAATAAACTAGCGAAATGGTTTTTTGAAATTGCAAAAAGTGCAGAAAACAATATTGCATCAGCAAAATTTGAAATTTTAGAAAATGAATCAAATGTTAAAGTAATGGGACAGGGAATTTACGAAGATTATTCCAAAGCATTAGACAATTCATTAAAAATTACCAAGGGATTTGTAATTGGATGTGTAATATTGTTTGTAACTAGTTTGTTCCTATAGTCTTCATTTGATCAATATTTCCATAAAATTCATCAATAAATGAAGCAAACTGAAAAATTGGGACTATAGGTACATTCTCAATAAAATCAATTTTATCTTGGTATAATGTGACAATTACAGGTACAGCCAATGCTCCAGGAGTTTTTTCAACATAGTGTTTTGTCCTAGCAATTTGTTTTTTCACCACAGTAGATAAGGCAGATGTGCTGCTACGTTTCCAATGTTTACAATCAATCAAAATTGCAATACCAAGTCTAATACCTACCACATCAATTTCCATTCGAGGTTTTGTTAGCATCATGTTTTTTATTACTGCAAAATTCTTTTCGGATAATATTTCAGCAGTTAGCCCTTCAAAATTTCTCCAATCCAAAGCAACAGAAATCTCATCAATTGGAAAACCTTTTTCTAATAATGCTACTGCAATTTTTAATTTATCGCCATCTTCAAAATAATACGAATTATCTTGTTTTGTTCCAATATCATTTTTAACAAATTCATCTAAAATTATTTTAGAATCAGAAGAATCCATTTTTGTGACAGCAGAAAAATCTTGTACAGACATACCTCCCGGAATTATTCCTTGCAATCCAATTTTCATTTTAGGATGAATTTTCAATTGTAGTTTTTGATTCATTATAGAAATATAGGTTTTAGCAGCTAATAATATCAGGGTATTATGATATATGTTTTAGTACATGGTTTTGAAAGTATCAACATGAAAATTATGCTAGTTATCATGCTAGCTCTTTCAGTAGTATCAATAATACACAATGAATCATTTGCAGAAAAAAATACATTTTTTGATTCGGTGAAATTTATTCAATATCTAGATGAAAACACAGCACTGGAAGAAGTAAAAAATGGGAATCTGGACATATATTATTTCACGGTATCACCTGACAGATTAAAAAGTGATCAAAATAGAAATGGATTACAAGTATTTGATTCAACAGGAGGATCATATAGTATTCTGATAAACCCTGCAGAATCTCAAAAATTCAATCCATTTTCAAGCAAAGACATCAGATTTGCTTTGAATTATTTAGTGGATAGAAAATTAATTGTAAATGAATTGATGGGAGGCTATGGTTCGCCAATTATTTCATACTATAGTCCATCAGATCCAGAATATCTTACAGTAATTAAACAGTTAGAAACGTTCAATTTTAGATATAATCCAACACTTGCAAATGAAATCATCTCAAAAAATCTAAAAGAAAAAGGAGCAGTTAAAATTGATGAAAAATGGCAAATTAATGGAAATCCAATTGAGATTACAATTTTTATCAGAAGTGATGACCCAGTAAGAAAATCAATTGGTGAAATATTATCAGTTGAATTAAAAAGAATTGGATTTACAGTAAAGAAAGAATTCGGAGATTTGAATAAAGCATTTGTCGTGGTGTATGGTTCTAATCCTTCAGATGTAAAATGGAATTTATACACAGAAGGATGGGGACGTTCAGCATTTGTAAGATATGATTCAGTAGGATTGGGGCAAATGTATTCCCCATGGTTTTCAAATATGCCAGGATTTAATGATCCTTCATACTGGAATTATGAAAATAAAAAATTAGATTCATTAACTCAGAAAATATACACAGGGGATTTTGAAACCTCAGAGCAAAGAACCAAATTAATTCAAGATGCAGTAGTAGAAGGAATTAATGAATCAGTACGTGTTTTTTTAGCAAGTAAAATAGATCAGTATGTTGTAAATGAAAAAACCAGTGGAATTGTAAATGATTTTGGAGCTGGAGTTCCAAGTAGATTTACACCAATTAATGCAAAAAACAATAATGATGAATTAGTAATAGGAGTCAAGCAAATCTATCAAGGAGCATGGAATCCAGTGATGGGATTTGGAGATAGTTATAGTAGATATATTTGGGGAATTATTTCAGATCCTGCAACATTCAAACATCCATTCACAGGGGAAACATTTCCCATTAGAGCAACATGGAAAGTGGAAAATGAAGGGCCTAATAATAAAATCAACATCCCTCAAGAGGCAATGATGTGGAATCCGATTATTCAAAAATGGGAAAATGTTGAAGCAAATTCTCAGTCTACAAGCAAGGTAATATTTGATTTTAAATTCAGTAATTGGCACAATGGTGAAAAAATGGATATGAATGATATTCTACATTCTTTGTATTTCACAGTAGAATGGGGAACTCAAACAGATGAAAACGATAAAACATTTGATACAGAATTCACACCAAGAGCTGCACAAAGTATCCAAACCATTAAAGGAATAAATCAAATTGACGAGGACACCATCGAGGTGTATGTAGATTATTGGCACTTTGATGAAGGAGAAATTGCTGAATGGGCAGCATTATGGAATACAATCCCTTGGGAAATTACTGCTGCAATGGAGAAAGCAGTAATGGATGGAAAAGTATCATTTTCTAGATCAGGCGCTACAAGTAAGAATGTAAACTGGTTATCATTGATCATTCCAAATGATGCAAATACTATAAAAGAGTATTTGAAAGAATTCAAAGAAACAAACCACATCCCACAATCATTTAGTGAAAACAATGAAAGTTCAGAGTATTATCAATCCAGGTATAACTCTTCAATAGACTGGATTCAAAATAAACAGCACGCAGTGATAAGCAATGGTCCATTTTATTTAGAATCATATTCACCTGAATCAAGAACTATCAAAGTAACTGCATTTGATGATGATTCATATCCATTCAAAAAGGGAGAGTGGTCAATATTTGAAAAAGCAGAAGTGCCATCAATTGAAAAAATAAAAATTGAAAAATCAGTTAAGAGAGGAGATGAAATTAGTATAAGTGTAAAAACAAAAAATTCAGATTTAATTTTATATTTTTTATCAAATAGTATTGGAGAAAATGTTAGTTCAAACACATATGTTGTTAATGATGATAACACCACCATCAAAATATCTCCCGATGAATCTAATCAATTAGGCATAGGAGCAAATAATATCAAAATATTTGCAACATCAGATTTTGTGTTGAAACCAGATTTTTATGAATCTAGTTTTATTGTGACTGATAATAAAAATAGTTTACCAATATCAAATGTAGGAGAAATAGAATTTACTGAAAATGAAACAGAATATTGGTTTTGGGCAATACCAATCATAATAATTATCATAATAATTATCACAATATCAATATATTTTAAAAAAAGAAATTAGATTAAACCATAATCTTTTAAAATTAAATCTACTTGCAATTCATTTTCAAGATTAGAATATTCTTCCAAAAGATTTTGATTTAGTTCATAGAAAGTATGACCCCATTTGAATTTGTCAAGTAATTCTAAAGCCTGGTCTTTTGAACCTAAAATGAACAAAGATGCAGCCAAGGCCTCAACAGTAGTTAATTTATTTAATTTTGAATAATTTACAGGGTTACCAGCAAGTAATGGAGGCAATTTTCTTTTGATACCAGAAAATTTTTTCGAGAATGCCTGATCTACCAGATTCCAAGAGCAATCTATACCAATTATTGTATTAATAATCGATTTATCTTTAGGAAGTAAAATTTTTTCAGAAAATGGATCTAATACTAATCCTTTAGCACCAATTTTTTTAATCTTTTGTGCAAGACCAAATTTAACCATTTTAGCAGCTGTGCATTTTTTTGGATCATCTTGATAAAACATCAATACTTGTAGTTTCATTTCAATAAGAAATAAGATTGAGAGTATTTTGAATTTACTCTAATGTTTTGTAAGTGACTTTATAGTAAAATCTTGAAACTTGTTCATCTTTGATAACTTCAACATTCCAATTTGCATCAGGCAGAAATTCTATAGAAGATTCAGGCGATATGCTAAATTTCTCCAAACGTACATCAGGACCACTATATCTCACATTTAGACTAATTCCATCAACTGCAACAACATCATAAATTTGTCCTTGTTTTCTAGTAGATTCACGTACTAGACAGTCAGTATCAGGTCCAATAATACAAATTCCAGTCACAGTTGAGACTTTGAGATTAACATTAGATTCATCACCTCTAGTTGGAGTAATTAATGAGCCAGAAATCACTCTAGGTGCTAGATTTCCATCAGCAGTATTTTTCTCTTCAGTGAATATTTGAATTGTTTTTTCTGCAATTCTATTTTCTTTTTCAATTACAGTGCTAAGTTTTGAAGCATATTGTTTTTCAAGAACATTAAAAGTTACAGAACCAGTATCAAAATCGGCATCGACATTTACTTCATACGAACCAATTGAAGATGCATCATCAGGAATTACAAATTCATGAATAAATGAACCAGATGGACCTGGACGAATAGTTGTGACAGGACCAATATTTGTTCCACAAATAAAGGAGCCACAAGTTATTTCAGATTCAGATTTTTGAATTATAGTTACGTCAAATTTTTCTAAATAAATTAATTTATTTGGTTTTCCAGAGATTGTTACTGTGTCGCCAAGATAATATTCAGATTTATCAGTAGCAAGCAATAAAGCTAAATCATCATCTATTCCAAATACAAAATCATTTGCCACACTAAAAACAGATTCAGTTTGAGTTTTGACATAATTTGCTCGTACAATATATTCACCTTCTGGAAATATTGTTGCAGGTAATTCAAATAGACTTGAAAATTCGCCACCTTGATTCGGATAAACATGTGCTTCATGGATTAGATGAAATGGGAATGTGCCATCAATTATTCTCAATTGTACACGTTCTGGAACAACTAGTCCTTCATCGCCTTGTTCACGCAAAATAACATTACCAGATACTAGCAAATCTTCACCAACTTTGTATAATGATTTTTCAGTTTCTACAAAAAGAGGAGTAGTAGACAATGAATCATTAGCGGGATCTTTAGAAACTTTGAATAAAAGTTCTGTGCTTTCAGATGTTGTTGCAATTTTAATTTTGTAAATACCATAATTAGATAGTCGAACATCTCGACCATCATCTTCTTTCAATAATTGTGTTTTTTCATATACAGGTACAGCCCAAGTCCAAGTAAATCGTTGATCCACCACTGGGGCACCATAATCGGTTCTAGTGCCATCAGGTCTGGTAATTGAAATAGTAATAAATTTGTCAGCAGTAGGAGGCATTATTCCTGTAAGATAAACAGTTTCGCCCAGACCATAAACATCCTTATCAATAGATATTATTGCACCATCTTCTAAATCTAGAGAATCAGTAACAGTGAATGTTGAAGTCATTACATCTGACAGATATTTAGCTTTTACAATATAATTTCCAACAGTGAATATATTTTTAACAACATCAACCTCAATAGAATATCTTCCAGATGTTTCAGGGATTGCTGTAAAATCATAACCAATAACACCACTACCATCCAATCTCTTTGATTCTTGTAAATCAATAATTTCTAAAGGAGTGCCATCTTCATGAGATATTGAAATTTTTATAACGGCACCAGCACCATGTCTTGAATTACTAAATGGATCTTTAACAAAACCACTAATAATAACAGTATCAGCAAATTCATAGATACCTGCATCAGTTTCCACAGTTAATGGGTCAGTGAAAGGAACAAAATTTTCTGGGTCATCTACAACATGGGCAATAATTGTTGCAGATCCAATTTCTTTTGACACTGTAATTTTGTAATCACCTAGTCTAACGGTATTATCTGGAATTGTAAAAGAATAAGTGAACGAACCATCACCCATTATTTTTAAACTATCTAAAATTTTAAATCCGGCATCACTTGTAGTGGATGAAGATTGTTTTGTTTGTACAATTTCTAAATCCACGTTTCCAATCCAAACATCATTTAGTCTGCCATTCATTGTTACTTTATCACCCAAACCATATGCCACTTTATCAGTCCAAAGAGATATTGGAACATCTTCTTTGATATCCTCAACTACCTCAAAAGAAGTAGATGTAGATTTGTCAGAATATTCAGCCTCGATGTTATATGTTCCATAACTAGGATTTACAGTAGTAAGATACACAGAAGTTAAAAATTCCCCATTTGTAGGGAAGAGGTTTCCAGTTGCGATAACTTTACTGCCACCGTCAGTTACAGTAAACACCATCCCCTGAAATGAAATAATTTCAGATGTAAATCCAGTAATATCAACATGATCTCCTGGAAGATACTGAGATTTATCAGTAAAAATTTCAACATCAGATTCTTTTTTGATTTCTTGTTCTATAATTTCAGTACCAACAGAAAAACTAGTATTGTCAAGTGAACTACCATAATTTACAACAACATTATAGGATCCTTCGTTTATTCCTAGAACTTGATGTAAATTTAATGTTGTTTCATATTGAAGATCTAAATCAGGATACAGGGTAATTATTTTATTAAAATTAGGTCCAGTGATAGAAATCATAATTTGTTCAGGTTGGAAAAAAGGTTTTTCAATAAGGATTTCTTTAGAAACAGCACCTGAAATTACTGCAACATCACCAAATATGTAAGAAGGTTTTTCTGAAGAAACAGATACTGTGATATCATCTGTTTCTTGTGTTTGAATTAATTTACCATTAGAAGAACCTGCAGTAGAAACTACAAATTTCCAATCATCAGAACTATCAGAGTCATATCCATCATAGAGTCTCTGCCACGAAGTAAAATCATTTTGTATATCAACGATAGTATGAGTCTTGTCAATTATGATATTATTTTCATCTCGAAGTTCAACTGATTCATTTGCATCAGTGAACCAAACAGTTTGGAAAGAATATGTCAAAAAGTGTCCAGGTTCAATCACAGTATTAGATGGAATGGTCATTGTTTTTTTCAGAACAGTTGTGGATGCAATTTTCCATCCCCCAATATCAATATCAGAATCAGTAGGATTGTAAAGTTCAACCCATTCAGAAACAGTTACAGAATCATCTCCAGGAGGATTAATGTCGACTTCATTAATTACAACATTTTCAGAAGTTTGAGCATATGCAGGAACAAGAATTCCTGCAAAAAAAAGTATAAAAAATACTAGCGGTATATTTTGATTCATTGTTAATTCCTAATTTGGTTGCCTAAAATTACCATTTTAGAAGGGGATTGAGGAAAAGTTGAGCTAATTGTTAAAGTCAGATATCTTAAAACCATCAAAAACTAACTTGATTTTTAGGTTTTAAGGTATACGAAGAAGTTATTCTTGAAAATAGTCACATTTTGGGCATTTTGCCTGAACAATTTTAGAGCCACAGTCCATACAAATTCCACCCCCAATACTATTTTCAATAGATTTTCGTTTTTGAACTACATACATTTTGATTGCAAAGTAAAATCCAACTCCTATCAATACAGAATAGTGAAATGAAATGTATTGAGTAATTCCAAGGACAATAAAGAAAATCCCGACAATCAAAACTATATCACGCCTCTCAAAGTTCATTAAAACAAAAAACCCAAGAATTGATAAAAACGTGCCGGAGCTCAGACTCGATTAGTTTATTTCATTTTAAATTCAATACTCTAACTCTTCCTCATTACTCGGCAATTTGATAGGGATAGTATTTGATAATAAGATGATGATAAAAGAGTGGGATCGGCGAAATTTGAATTCGCGACCTCTGCGTCCCAAACGCAGAATCATACCAAGCTAGACCACGATCCCAGTAAAACCAGAAAATAGCCCAATTTAAGCTTCACAGATAATCATTTTAAAGGCAAATTTAGGATCGAAACTGTGCAAATAGAGCAATACATCAAAGCAGGTAAAATTGCAGCTGAAGTAAGAGAAATGGTACGGGTCAAAGACTGGATAGGTAAAACAGTTTTTGAGATTTGTGAAGAAGTAGAAAATGAAATTAAAAAAAGAGGTGCCAAATGCGCATTTCCAGTAAATGCCAGTATTAATGAAATTGCAGCTCACTATACAGCAGAACCAAATGATCCAATTACAATAAAAGATACAGATTTAGTGAAAATTGATCTTGGTGCACAAATTGACGGATACATTGCCGATACAGCAGTAACTGTTTGTTATGATGCACAATTTGACGGATTAGTTCAAACAGCAGAAGAAGCATTAGGGAATGCAATGTCAATGATAAAAACAGGTGTAAAAGCAAGTGACATTGGACGAACCATTGAAACAACAATTAAAAAAAGGGGTTTCAAACCAATTGCAAATCTTAGTGGTCATTCATTAGATCAATATACTATACATGCAGGTAAATCAATTCCAAACATTTGGTCAATTGGAGGATTTTCACTTTCAGAAAATACATCTTATGCATGTGAACCATTTGTAACAACAGAACAAGGAGGAGGATTCGTTAGGAATGGACAAATAAAAAATATTTTTGCATTAAATTCAAGAAAGAAAACAAAAAATGAAGAAGCAGACAGACTACTTGATTTCATTTGGGAGAATTGTAACATGTTACCATTTGCCTTAAGGTGGATAACAAAAGAATGGGAAGAAAAGCAAGCACGTGAACTATTAGATTTTCTAGTAAAGAAAAAAGCTGTTCAAGCATACCCCATACTAATTGAAATCAATGAACAAAGAGTGGCACAAGCAGAACATACATTCATTCCTAATGAGAGTGGAGTGACAGTAACTACAAAGGCCGAATAAATAAATCATGAAAATATGAGTGAAGTCAGACCTTGCCCAAAATGTGGCGGATTTATGTTTAAAGAACAAGGAGAGGCAGCAACATGGTTTTGTCCTTCTTGTAATGTGAAATATAAAACAGAATAATCTAAAAATTATTGTTCTATTGTTTCACCAAAAATTTTCTCAATTCGGATGAGCCCATCACATGAGGTACATTTTGAAAGTTCTGCAAACAAGATATCACCATTATTGAATGTTCTTTTAGTCAAAGTACCACATTTGATGCATTGTTCTACAGTGTATTCAGTTGTAATTTTTTTCTTGGAAAAAATCATTGTGGAACTCCAGATGTATTACCAACACCAATTATCACAACAGACTGACCAGATTTAGTATTTTCAATTATCATTTCATTTACTTGTAATCGTACAATTTCTGCTGTATCAGCAATATTTTTAGTCATCAAAGTTATGGCTTCTTTAACAGATTGTTTGACTATAATAGAAAATATCGGAATACTGTTTGTTGTTGCAACTGCCTCAATTTGGAATCTTTCTGTTCCAATTCCTCCAATAGCTGCACCAAAACCCTGAGCAATGGATGCAGAATCCTCACCTTCCATTTTCAATGCTGCATCAATCATAATTATTGCATCAATTTTATTCTCAGATACGATTTTTTCTAATCCATCTGCTGGTCGTCCTACTGTTGAACCAGGGCCATCAGCTTTTAAAAGAAATAATTTCCTATCTTCAAAATTAATTTTTACAAGAGAGGTTTGGAATGCAACTGTCTCTTTTTCTTCATTTAACATCATTTTTCCAACAACCATTGGACCAATTCCATCACCAATAGGCTGACCAGATTTGAATGCAGGAATTGCTTCTTTCATAGCCTCAGCTTGCTCCATTATAAAGGGTAGAAGCATTTGTAGTGGTAAAATTAGAGGATAATTATTTTGTTTTTTGGCAGTTAAGAACATGTGATTAACTATTTTGTAAATCATTTGTAGTGATGATGCAATTTCAAGTAAAGTTTGGATTTTACTTAATTCAATGTCATTCATTTCAGTGGAGAGTGATTTTACATGGGCTCTAGTGTAATCTTCTCTAGACCTAACTGTGTGATGGACTTTGTTAACAATTCCATTAGGATCCATATCAACTGGCATGATTGTAAAATAATCTAAAAATTTATCAATTTTTTTTACAGAATCATTTTTTATATTTAAATTATTTTTAACATAATTAATTAATTCAATTCTAGATTCTTCTCTAAAACTCTCTAATTTTTTAAGCCCTTTTTTAATTTCTCTAGAGGTGACAAAAAGTTGTATTTGTTGCCCATAAAATACGAAAAGAATTATCGGAAGAATCCAGACAATCATCATCAAGGGATTTGAATCATCACCCATCGAAAACAACTGATCTAAATCAAAATTTGTAAAATTCACTAGAATCTATATTTCTCAGAACCAAATTAAAGCATTCGTCCTAATTTCAAATAGCACTACACATCTAAAAATGAAAAATGTGTTTTTTAGGCTGAATAATGGCGAGTGCTTTTATTGTAGTTCAAATACAAAATAGCCGAATATGCCGCAAACAAAACCTATTGTGAGTGTAGAAAACGTTGTAGCTTCTGCAGACGTAATGCAAAAAATGGACTTGAATGATATTACTAGGAAATTTTCAGATGTAGAATATCATCCGGACTCATTTCCAGGGCTAGTATTCAGATTAAAAACTCCAAAAACAGCAACATTAATTTTCACTTCAGGTAAAATGGTGTGTACTGGTTCAAAATCTGAAGAATTGGCCAAAAAAGCAGTAAAAACAGTAGTACAAAATCTTCGAAAAGGTGGAATTAAGGTTAAAAAAAATGCAGTGGTCACAATTCAAAATATTGTCGCAACCATCAATTTAGGTGGAAAAATCCATTTGGAGCAAGCTGCAAGAACATTACCACGAAGTATGTATGAACCCGAACAATTCCCAGGACTCATTCATAGAATGTTAGACCCAAAGACAGTAATTCTGTTATTCTCATCAGGAAAACTTGTCTGTACAGGAGCTAAACATGAAGAAGATGTGTATCGTTCTGTGAACAATTTACACGCATTACTCGAAGAAAAAAAATTAATGATTTATGATTAATTTACAAGTAAAAACTAATTTTCGTTAATTTAAAATTAAAAAATAATTTCTAATCTAGATTATTTGATTGGGCTTCCTAAAGGAACATCTTCTGTTACAGTTAACCAGAATGGTTTATCATCTACATCAGCTGCTAACAACATTGCATTTGATTCAACTCCTGCCATTTTTTTAGGTTCAAGATTTGCAATAACAATTACAGTTTTTCCAACAATATCATCAAGTTGATAATATTGGGCACCTCCAATTATTACATCACGTTGATCATCATTGCCTAAATCAATTCTACCTTTGATAATTCTTGACTTTCCCTCAATTGGTTCAGTCGCAATAATTTTGGCAACTCGAATGTCCAACTTTGCAAAATCATCATAAGTTATCGTAGACATGCTAAAACTTAATTGCTCCTGTTAAAATAATTTTCTAATTTCATTGTAAATCTTTTTTATTAATCCCACTTGTTTCAATTTCATATCTTAATGCTGCAGGAATTTCCATGTATTTTTTATTAACTAATTCAATAATTTGATCTTCAGGAACATTGACTTTTTTCAGTAATTTTCCTCGTTGATGAGCGTATGCATTTTTCCAAAAACCTGCACCGTCTAAAGTTTCAATTTTTGGCATGTATTTTGTGGGTTTCATTTTTTTTCAAATTTTAAGGGACTGTGACCGAAGAATGGCAAACGCCATTGGAACTGGAGTTAATGTTCCGGATTTTAGGCATGTTACCGATCACAGTCTATTTGAAACGTTGTAGGAATCCAATATATTTAATGCGGAAGAGTTGATTTTATCGCATGGCTACAATCCAGGTTGAAGTGGAAATCAACGCACCAATAGACAAAGTCTGGGATATTGTTTCAGACATAGATAATGAGCCAAAGTTTTGGAAGGGCACCAAAGAAGTTAGAAATATTTCAAAAGAGGGAAATACCATCAACAGAGAAGTTACAATTGCATTTAGAGATCAAAAATGTTTACAAAAAGTAATAATTCACCCTAAAGAGAAAATTGAAGCACAGTTCACCAAAGGAATAATTTATGGTAAGAAAATAGTATCATTAACTCTCAAAGATGAAAAAACGATGCTTTCAACATATTGGGATATCAAACTAACAGGAATGATGGGTATGTTTACAGGTATGATTAAAAAACACATCAAAAGCGGAACAGAGCAAGCCATGCAAAGTATCAAAGAAGAAATCGAGGGATAGGTTTCATGGATTTAATTTTAGATATTTTCAATTACACATTAACTGCAATTCTAATCGGAGTTTGTGTAGCATGGATTTTTCTTCTCAAATCAATGCTTGATTCATTTAGATTAACACCGTATTTAGATAAATTTGAAAATACATCTAAAACAAATCCCAAAGTTTCAATAATTTTACCAGCAAGAAATGAAGAAGAATTCATTGGGAAATGTTTAGATTCGTTAATAAAACAAGACTATGAAAATTATGAGATCATTGTAATTGATGATTCATCAGAAGATAAAACTGGAGAAATAATTTCAGAATATGCAAAAAAATATCCGAAAATAATTCCAGTTTCTGCAAGACCAAAACCAGATGGATGGATGGGGAAAAACTGGGCATGTATGGAAGGATACGGTAAAGCAACAGGGGAATTACTACTATTCACAGATGCAGATACAAAACATGCTGAAAATGTCATAACACTTGCAGTATCTCATTTGAATTCATTTAGTTTGGATGCATTATCAGCAATACCAAAAATGCTAACATTTGATTTTTGGACAAACATTACGCTTCCAATGATTTCAACATTTTTGCATACAAGATTTTCAGCATTGAATGTAAACAACCCAGCAAAAAAGACAGGTTATTTTTTCGGGAGTTTCTTTATTCTGAAAAAAACAACATATCAAGAAGTTGGTACACATGAAGGAGTTAAACAAGAGATTATCGAGGATGGAGCTTTAGGGAAAAAAGTAAAAGAAGCAGGATACAAAATGAAGATGGTTCGTGGTGAACATCTAATTGAAGCAATTTGGGCACGAGACAAGGGTACGCTATGGAATGCTCTAAAGAGACTAATGGTGCCACTCTATCTTCAAAGTGGAAAAATTGCAATAGGGGTATTTTTTGCCATAGTATTTTTGTTATTTGCCCCATTTCCAATATTTGCAATTTCAACTTCTTTTCCCATAGAATCAACATCTGCAAAAATACTTTGTATAACATCTGCAATTGCCTCAGTTCTGATTTACATCGGAGCTACAATAGAAGTGAAAATAGGTTTAAAGCTAAAATTAGCATATGCGATATTTGCACCACTTGGAAGTTTAGTAGTTGTGTTAGGATTTTTGAGTGGGTTACTACAGGCTAAAAGAACATCATCAGTAACATGGAGAGGAAGAAGTTATTCTATGAAAGATCATTCTCAAAGTTCAATCAGCATATAGTAAGCCTTTTAGATAGAAAATAGAGAATAAAAAATCTCATGGACAAATCAAGTGTGTTTGTAGGTGGGGCAATTGGAATAGCAATGGCATTAGCTATTGTAGCAGTACTGTTTATACCACCACCAGAATCATTGAAACCAAATATCAGTAATGACAATGAGAATAGAGTTGCTGAAGCGACACCGTTATCTTCTAAGAGTTTATCATTAATTGAAATTTTTGAAAAATCAGAAGCAGGAGTAGTTAAAGTTAATGTTCAAAGAGGAGGAACAGAAGATGTTACAGGAGGAATAGGTTCAGGTTTTGTTTTTGATAAGAAAGGCCACATCATATCAAATGCCCATGTTGTAAAAGATGCAAACAAAGTAGTGATT
The DNA here is from genome assembly GCA_965262905.1 of Candidatus Nitrosopumilus sp. GTDB lineage: Archaea > Thermoproteota > Nitrososphaeria > Nitrososphaerales > Nitrosopumilaceae > Nitrosopumilus. The sequence goes on along the minus strand of OZ253567.1, from coordinate 1,968,724 downwards.
ACATTTCTTGACGGTAAATCATACAATGCAGACATTATTGGAATTGATGAATATACAGATATTGCGGTAATCAAAGTCAATGCAGATTTATCCCTTTTATATCCACTACCCATTGGAGATTCATCTAATCTCAAAGTAGGAGAAGAGATAGCAGCGATTGGAAATCCATTTGGATTATCAGGTTCTATGACTTCAGGAATTATTAGTCAATTAGGTAGATTGCTCCCAACAAGCTCAAATTATCAAATTCCAGATGTAATTCAAACAGATGCTGCAATCAATCCAGGAAATTCTGGAGGTCCACTACTAAACATGCGCGGAGAAATAGTTGGGATAAATACAGCAATACAATCAACTACAGGGGAATTTACAGGAGTTGGATTTTCAATCCCATCACAAACAATTGCAAAAATTGTTCCAACATTAATTAAAAATGGAGAATACAAACATCCATGGATTGGAATTGCAGGTAGAGATATTGATCCAGATATGGCAAATGTTCTGAATCTAAAAGATGCCGTTGGATTTCTAGTGATTACAGTAGTGGAGGATAGTCCAGCATTCCAGGCAGGATTAATTGGTTCAGAAAAAACTATTGAAGTTGATGGAGTAAATTATCCAGTAGGAGGAGATGTTATTTTAGCAGTAGATGGAAAAGAGGTTAGAAAAATTGATGATATCTTGGTTCATTTACAAAGAGCAAAATCAGTAGGCGATGAAATGGTTTTAGAAATTCTTAGAGATGGGAGGACAACAAATGTCATAATTACACTAGATGTAAGACCAAGTGGAAATTAAGTCAATACAAGCATAAATACCGCCTAACAAGAAATTCTTCTGTTGAACAATCTTGTCTTTGATTCAGAAAGTTTAAACAGCATTTTAGAGAACAAATCAGTTTCTCGTCAAGACATTATTGATATATATCAAAAAGCAACAAAAAATCCAAATGATTTATTTCAAGTCTCACAAAATTTAAGAAAAAAATACAAAAAGGATTCTGTGACATTTTCCAAAAAAGTATTTTTTAACATTGTAAATCTATGTAAAGATACTTGTTCATACTGTACTTACAAATCAGAACCTGGAGAAACAAAACTTTCATTGATGTCAAAACAACAAATTACTGAATTGTTAACACTTGCAAAAAAATACAAATGTGTAGAAGCACTTTTTGTTACAGGCGAACAACCAGAACAAAGGTATCAAGAAGCTCGAGACTGGTTAAAAGAAAATAATTTCAAATCTACCGTTGAATATTTGATTCATTCTTCAGAGATTGCATTAGAAATGGGATTGTTCCCACACACAAATGCTGGAAATTTAAATTATGAAGAGATGAAAGAATAGCGGCAAGTAAAAGACCAAAAGCAAGATTAGAAATTTTAGAAAATTCTGGAAAGCTAGGCATCCCAATGACTACCGGTATTCTAGTAGGTATTGGTGAGACCATAGAGGAAATTATTGATTCATTGTTTGCAATAAAACAACTAAACGACAAACATGGAAATATTCAAGAAGTGATTTTACAAAACTTTCAACCAAAACCAGATACTAGAATGAAAGATGAACCATCAGTTGATGAAAAATACTTCAAACTAGTTGTAGCACTATCAAGAATCATCATGCCGCAAATGAATATACAGATTCCTCCAAACTTATCTCCAAAATCATATCAAAGTTTCTTATCAGTTGGAATAAATGATTGGGGAGGAATATCTCCACTTACACCAGATTTTGTAAATCCTGAATTTTCTTGGCCGGAAATTAGCAAAGTAGACGAATATTCAAAGAAAGCCGGATTTGATTTGAAATGCAGATTCCCAATATACCCAGAATACTTTTCTTTTGTTAGTAAAGAGTTAAGAGATAAGATATCAGTCATTGAAGATGAGGAAGGATTTGTGAAGGAGGAGTATTGGAGATGATTACCAACATAGATTCACTTTTTAGAAATGCCGATCCTATACTAGCAAAAATTCTAAACAATGCATTATCTGAAAAAGAAATTTCCGCAGAGGATGGATTAGAATTATTCAAGGCACAAGGAATTGGATTTCATCTAGTAGGTCTCGTTGCAAATGAATTAAGAAAAAGACGAGTTGGAGATATAGTATCATATGTTGTAAATAGGAATATCAATTTCACAAATGTCTGTATCAAGCAATGTGGTTTTTGTGCATTTAGTAGGGATTTTAGAGAAGAGGAAGGGTATTTCCTTCCAAACGAAGAGATTGTACGAAGAGCAAAAGAGGCACATCAGTTAGGAGCAACAGAAGTTTGCATTCAAGCAGGACTACCACCAGATATGGAAGGAGATCTGTATGAAAAGATTTGCAGAGACATCAAAAAAGAGATTCCAGATATCCATATTCACGGATTTTCCCCTGAAGAGATTCTTTATGGTGCGACTCGTTCAAATGTATCAATTGAAGAATTTTTGAAAAGAATGAAAGAAGCAGGAGTGAACACACTTCCAGGAACATCAGCTGAAATTTTGGATCAAAAACTAAGGGACAAGATTTCTCCAGGCAGAATTAGTGTGGAGGACTGGGAGACAGTCATCAAAAGTGCACATAAGATTGGAATCAACACAACCTCAACTATGATGTTTGGACATGTAGAAACACTTGAAGACAGAGTAAAGCACATTGTAAAATTAAGAGAGATTCAAAAAGAAACAGGCGGATTTACAGAATTTGTACCATTGAACTTTATTCATACTGAGGCACCAATGTACATTCATGGATTACATGAAGGGATAAGACAAGGAGGTAGCGGAAATGATGTTTTGCTTACACATGCAGTTTCAAGGATCATGTTGAATAATTCAATTGATAATTTACAAATGTCATGGGTAAAAGAAGGACAAAAAATGTCTCAATTGTTACTCATGTGGGGTGCAAATGATTTTGGTGGAACTCTAATCAATGAAAGTATTTCAACATCTGCAGGTTCAGAATATGGTCAATTGTTAAAACCTAAAGAAATTAGAAGAATGATAAAAGAAATCGGAAGAATTCCTGCTGAAAGAAACACTCACTATGAAATTCTGAAAAAATTTGATGGTGATGAAGAGGTAGAAGACAAGTTAGATACTGTTACAGATAAACAATTTGGATCATATGTGGAATTAATTAAAATTAATAAATTCAATTACAAAAATCCTAGGAAGCAATAATTTGTCCGCCTTAGAAAAGGCACTGAACAATGCAAAAAAATTAAAAATTGATGAATGTGATGTTACTTTAGTAAAGAAAAAAATCATCACAGTTAGAATCACAGATTCAGAAATTGTTGAGATTAAACAGAATTTTGAGCAAAATTTTGGAATTAGACTAATTAATGATAAAAAAATTGTATCACTGCAGACAACAAATGAAGAAGAAATAGAGCAGACAATGTTAAAAGCTTTGAGTGCGTCATCGAATCTTAAATCAAGAGAATTTTGGGGAGGACTACCATACAAAATAGACCATACACAATTAGAAGGAACATTTGATGAGAAACTAGAGCAGATTTCAGGCTCGGAATGCATGGATATTGCACAAAATATGATTAATTCAGCAAATAATGATAAGGTGAATACAATTACAGGATCTCTCCACATAGTATCTGAAAAATTTGAATTGATGAATTCTAATGGACTTGATTTTTCTGATAAAGCCACATACATCTCAGGAATTATTAATGCTGAATCAGAGATGGGCCAAATACCAGTATCAGGAATTGGACATGCATGTGGAAGGACATTTTCAAATTTGTCTCCAGAACAAATAGGCAAAGACGCAAAGACAATGTGTATAGAATCAATAAATCCACAGAAAATTGATTCAGATGTGTATTCCATAATTTTTGAGCCATACTCAGTGGGAGAGTTATTGGCTTTTGTTATTGCATCCAACTTTAATTTTAAAACATTTAGAGAAAAGAAAAGCTGTTTTTCAAATAGTTATGAAAAAGAAATTGCAGTTAAAGAACTTGATTTAGTTGATGATCCTCACATGCCAGAAGGGATTGGAACAAAATCAGTAGACGATGAAGGAATCAAGACAAAAAAACAAAATCTAATCAAAAAAGGTATTTTCAAAAATACATTTTCAAACCTATTTGATAGTTACAAAGAAGAGAATAAATCAACAGGTAATGCATCACGTCCAGGTTCCCCAATGGGAAGGAGTTCTGAACCAATTCCGATTTCATCACCTCACAATCTGAAAATAATTTCAGGAGATTATTCCCAAGAAGAGATGATAAAAGAAACAAAACATGGCTTACTTGTAGGAAGATTATGGTATACATATGCAGTAAATCCAATTAGAGGAGATTTTTCATGTACTGCAAGAAGTGGAATTAGAATTATTGAGAATGGAGAAATTATAGGTCCAGGGAAATCAGTCAGAATAATTCACAACCTTCCAAACATGTTGAAAAATATTTCAGCTATTGGAAATAATCAAAGAAGGGTTATCCAGTGGGCATCTCTTCCATCAATTACTCCCTCATTAAGGGCTGAAAATATTGCAGTTAATGCCATTTAGGCACAAATTTAAGCATAAATTATCTGAAAAATGTGACTATTAGATATGCAACATAGCCAATAGTCAAAGCAATACCCATCGTTCTACCAATTATTCTAGTTTTCAAAGCAATGAGTAAAGATAAACTAAAGATAATCATTATCGCGTAATCAACATAAACATCAGCACCAACCATTACACCTCCAAGTACTGCCCCCACCCCCATAATCATCAAAATATTGTAGATGTTACTTCCGATGATATTTCCAATACCAATGTCTGTATGTCCTTTTCTGATTGCAATGACTGACGTGATTAATTCTGGAAGAGAAGTACCAATTGCAATTACTGTTAACCCAATTATCTTTTCAGATAAACCAAATTCTTTAGCTAAAATTACAGCATTATCAACTGTCAATATTGCACCCACATGCAACAAAACAATACCAATTCCAATTAGTCCTGCAGATTTTAAATAAATATTCTTTTTTTCAGGTTTAATTTCTTCTTTGTTTTCGGCTCTCTGTTTCATTGCATTTTTGAATGTATAATATGCAAATACACCCAAACCAGCAAGTAACAAAACACCATCATATTGAGAAATCTCCCCATCAATAGATAATAAAACTAGTAAAAACGAAACACCAAACATAATTGGAATTTCTTTTCGTAAGGTAGACTTGCTTACTGCAAGTGGAACTATAATTGCAGCAATACCAATTACCATACCGACATTTGCAATGTTACTTCCAATGATATTTCCTAAAATTATTACACTATGTTCTCCAGCTGCTCTAACACTTGCTGCAAGTTCAGGAGTTGAAGTACCATATGCCACTATAGTCATTCCAATTACTAAATTACTGATACGAAACTTTCTTGCAATTGCAACACCGCCACTAACTAACCAGTTACCACCAAAGCATAGCATAACTAATCCAGCGATAGTGAGTATGGCACTTATTGCAATTTCCACAAATTGATTTTGAATTTTGCTTGTTTAAATCAGGTGATATCCTATAATTTCACAATTCAAATAATTCAAGCTAATTGTAAAAACAGCCGATCTAGTCACGATCAGGTGTAAAAAAATCAGCTGGAAAGATCAACAAATATCATGTCAAACACTAATAAGGTAATGTACCGTACTATACGGTATGATGCGAGCAAGACTAACATACGTGCCACTAGAAGTGGCAGACCAATTCGAAGATTTTATCATACATAGAGATGAACAAGTTCTAGATGCAGTAAAAGCAAGAACCCGAGATTACAGTACACTATCTCTATTGAAATTGCTATACCAGTTAAAAGGAAACCCCATGACATTCACTGACTTGTATTCAAAATCAAAGATTAGGATGAAAAAATCATTTCTGAATTATTTGCACCTATGTGTAGATTATAAATTCATCAGCAAAAAAGCAGTCGGAGCAAATGTGATCTATACAATTACAGATAAGGGACGAATTATGTTGAATCTCTTTATACAAAAGAACAACTACGTAGCTTAATCCCTTTTTCTTTTATTTTCATATACAATCTACTTATGAACAAAAGTAATTAATCAGAACAAATCGACGTAAGCAGTGCAAAAAGAATTTCCAGAAGCTGAAGTATTTGAAATAAAGAAAATGGAATTAAAGAGTCCAATAATTTTTGCAGGGTTTGTTGGTGCAGGTCTAGTAGGACCAGTTGCAATCAATCATATCATTTCAGAATTAGAAATGAAGGAAATTGCAGTGATGAGATCAAAATATCTACCACCATCAACTGTTTTCATGAGAGGTAGATTAAGACATCCATTTCGATTTTATGCAAATAATGAAGGAACTGTTTGTGCAATAATTTGTGAAATCACTCTAAAAATGGAGGGATTGTACACTCTCGTATCTTCAATTTTAGATTGGGCAGCAGAGAAAGGTTCCAAAGAAATTGTAATTTTAGATGGAGTTGCAAGTACAGAACACGATGACAAAGCATACTGTGCAGCAGAAGAGGATCTAGTTAGAACTATGGCTGACAAAGACATCAGTATGATTCCTCAAGGATTCATCACAGGAATTCCAGGAGGCATACTAAATGAGTGCTTAGTTAGAGAGATTCAAGGATTAACCCTATTGGTCAAGGCAAACAAAGAATCACCAGATTCAGCAGCAGCTGCAACTCTGATTGAGGCATTAAATAGATTCTATGATATGAAAATTGACACCACAGAACTTCATAAAGAGAAAGAAAGAATACAATCAGAATTTAGCGAATTATCTCAAAAATATGCAATACATAGAGAAGAGATATCTGGAATGTATATGTGAACTAAACAATGGGCAAATTCTTTTATTCATAATAAAAGCGCAACAAACTATGGCACTAACTTACAAAAAAGCAGGTGTAGATATTTCTAAAATTAAACAAAGTCAAAAAGCAATTGGAAAATTAATTTCATCAACTCATAAACTCCAGAAAAAAGCAAAGATGACACATGGGTTTGGCCATTATGCAGGAATTGTAGAAATTCCAGGAGGAAAACTATTAGCGACACATACGGATGGTGTTGGAACCAAAGTTGTAATTGCAAACATGATGAAAAAATACAATACTATAGGAATTGATTGTGTCGCAATGAACGTTAATGATATAATTTGTATCGGTGCAACACCAATTTCATTTGTAGATTATATCGCTGCAAACAAAAACGATGTAACAATATTTAAAAAAATCGTAGAAGGGCTAGTAACAGGTGCTAAAAAATCGGCAATGCCAATAGTTGGAGGAGAGACTGCAATCATGCCAGATGTAATTGAGGGTAAAGGATTTGCATTTGATTTAGCAGGAATGGTAGTAGGATTATTGGAGAAAAAAGAGATGGTACTTGGAAACAAAATCAAAGTAGGAGATATAATTATTGGTGTAAATAGTTCAGGGATTCATTCAAACGGATACTCACTTGCAAGAAAAGCATTGTTAACAAAATATTCAGTTAAAGACAAAGTAAAAGGAGTTGGAGTAATTGGAGATGCCTTACTAAAACCAACTGAAATTTATACAAATCCAGTTCTTGAGATAAACAAAAAATGCAAAATCAATGGATTTGCACACATAACAGGAGGGGCATTTACCAAACTATTACGTCTCAAAAATATCGGTTATGAAATAGATTCACTACCAAAAATACCACCAATAATGGGACTGGTAGAAGAGCAGGGAGTGAAACCCGAAGAAATGTACAAGACATTCAATATGGGAGTAGGATTCTGTGTAGTTGCACCAAAAGATCAAGCAACAAGAATAAAATCAATATTCAAAAAATATAAAATTTCAAGTCAGGAAATAGGGCAGATCATTTCAAAGAAAGGTGTTTTTGTAAATTCTACAAAAATTGCCTAAGTTGAATTTAGAAGATTCAAGGACCAACCAATAGTTTTAAGAAAGTCTAGAAAAAAAATTGGCAGTAATAGAAAAATTAGAAGCATTGAACAAAGAACAGAAAGCAACATTAGAACAACTTTATGAGCAATTCATAGATCTTCAAGCAGATCCTAGATTTGCAGAGTTAGCAATGGAAGAATTAGGAAATTTATTTATAGCGTATCTGAAAACTTGGATTAGTACCAATACAGAAATAATTGAGACTTTGCTTAAAGAGAGAAAATAATTCTTCAAAAGAAAAATCATATCGAAAAAGGGTTTTTTATCAATAAGCAAAATAATTTTCAACAAATATCACCTTATATGACAGATTTTTCTAGTCCAATAGAGAGATGGCTGCTGAAGCTCAATTCATTGAAACAATAATTGGGGTAGGAATACTTTTATTTGCAGCCAAATTAATGGCAGAACTTTTCCTCAGATTAAAACTTCCAATTGTTTTAGGCGAATTATTAGCTGGAATGATCGTAGGACCATTTGCATTAGGAGCATTTTTTGTAGTGGATGGAAAACAACTACTCCACATCAACAGTGAAATCAGAATACTAGGAGAGATGGGAGCAATTGTAATTTTGTTTATGGCAGGTTTAGAGATGACACCAAAAGAATTTCTCAAAGGAGGAAAAGCATCATTTACAGTTGGAACATTAGGTGTTGTAGTTCCATTCTTTGCAGGTCTTGCAGTATTCCAAATGTTTGGGTTTGATGCGTTGCAATCAATGTTAATCGCAACAGCACTTACTGCAACGAGTATTGCAATTTCAATTCAAGTATTAAGCGAATTTGGTAAAATCAAAACTCCTGAAGCTAGACTAATCATAGGTGCAGCAGTAGTAGATGACATTTTAGCAATTGCAGTATTATCAGTTGTTTCATCAATTGCAGGTTCAGATGGAGGAGTAGACAACATCGACATTACAGAAGTTACAATTACAATTTTGAAAGTATTAGGATTCTTTGCAATAATGTTAATCGTAGCAGTGGTGATCATTCCAAAAATAATTACACCAAGACTATGGAAAGCAAAGGGAAGTGTTGAGGGAATTGCAACTGCGTCGTTCTTTGGCGCAGCAGCGCTTGCAGGCTCTATAGGGCTATCCCCGATTGTAGGAGCATTTGCAGTAGGAATGGCATTGTCAACAAGCAAAGTATTTGATAAAATAGAAAATTATATCGGAAAGATAGGATTGATTTTTGCACCATTATTCTTTGCGATCATCGGTGCACAGGTAGATTTTAGAGCAGTTAATTTTGAAATTTTAATGTTAAGTGCTGTGATAATTGTAGTTGCAGTTGCAACAAAGTTCTTTGGTTGTGGATTACCAGCAATATTCTTTTTAAAAAATAAACGACAAGGAATGAGAGTTGGAATTGGAATGATTTCAAGGGGAGAAGTAGGATTGATTGTTGCAGGAGTAGGGATTACAGCAGGAATTCTCACATCTGAAGTATATTCGACAATTGTAATCATGGTTGCAGTGACTACAATCATCACCCCAATATGGCTAAAGATGGAATACCGGAAAGAACAGAAAAAAGGCAATGGTGACGTTGCATCAGGAAAAATCATAGATCAAAAACCAGCATAAATCATCAATAAGTTTTAAATTACATAAAAAATCCTTCATGTCAACTCATGTCAGAAATAAACAACGATTCATTCAAATTAGAAATGATTGCTGAAATTAAAAGAATTCAAACAGAGTTAAACAAATTAAAAGAGATTAAGAAAAATATCATAAAGAAACCATCTAGAAAGAATACAGCAAAGAAAAAGGTAGTAAAGAGAAAACCATCTAGAAAGAATACAGCAAAGAAAAAGGTAGTAAAGAGAAAACCATCTAGAAAGAATACAGCAAAGAAAAAGGTAGTAAAGAGAAAACCATCTAGAAAGAATACAGCAAAGAAAAAGGTAGTAAAGAGAAAACCATCTAGAAAGGCGGTCAAAAGTAAGACAACTAGGCGTAAATAGATATCAAATATACCAAATTGTTTAACGAATTTATGTCCAAATCAAAATGATCATTCATGAATAAGCTTGATCCGGCCATATCCAAAGCATGTGATGAGATAACTCAAAATCTACTAACAATATCAGAGCCAAGCAAAAAACAGGTAAAAGAAGAAATTATAAAAATTTGTACAAAATATGCATTAGAAAGAATTCCAAGAAATTATGAAATCTTATCCATGGCAAAAGAAGCAGATTTTGATAAATTAAAAAAAGTGTTAATCAGAAAACCAGCTAAAACAGCATCAGGAGTATCAGTAGTTGCATTAATGCCAAAACCATATGCATGTCCACATGGAAGATGTACATATTGTCCAGGAGGAATTGAATTTAATTCGCCAAATAGCTATACAGGTAAAGAACCATCATCACTAAATGCAATTGAAAATAAATTTGATCCTAAATTGCAAATTACATCAAAAATTAAAAAACTAATTGCATTTGGACATGACCCATCTAAAATGGAAATTGTAATTGTGGGGGGAACATTTTTGTTCATGCCAAAAGACTATCAAAAGGATTTCATAAAATCATGTTATGATGCATTAAACGGAACAAATTCAAAAGATTTAGAGGAGGCAAAATCAAACAATGAACATGCTGCAATTAGAAATGTAGGCTTTACAATTGAAACAAAACCAGATTATTGTAAACAAGAACATGTAGATTTGATGTTAAGTTATGGAATTACAAGAGTGGAGATAGGAGTTCAATCATTACAAGAGCGAGTTTACAAACTAGTCAACAGAGGGCACGATTACAATGATGTAGTAGAATCATTTCAGATTTCAAAAGATGCAGGTTACAAACTAGTTGCACATATGATGCCAGGGCTACCTACAATGACACCAGAAGGAGACATTGAAGATTTTAAAAAATTGTTTTCAGATCCACAGTTACGTCCAGACATGTTGAAAATTTATCCATCCTTAGTAATTGAAAACACTCCACTGTATGAAGAATACAAACAAGGGAAATACACACCATATTCAGATGAGGATATGATCAAAGTTCTAACAGAAGCTAAAAGAAACGTTCCAAAATGGGTAAGAATTATGAGGATTCAGAGAGAGATTTCTCCAAAAGAAATCATTGCAGGCCCAAAATCAGGAAATTTAAGGCAAATCGTGCATCAGAATCTTGCAAAACAGGGATTATCTTGCAAATGTATCAGATGTAGAGAGGCAGGGCTTTCAAATAAAAAAGCAGATGGTGGTGAGGTAAAATTAAACAGAATTAATTATGATTCATCTGGTGGAAAAGAAGTATTCTTGTCATATGAAGATAAAAATGAATCAATTTACGGATTTTTGAGATTGAGAAAACCAAGTGGTCTTGCACACAGAGATGAAATTAATCAAGATACATGCATAGTAAGAGAAATCCACGTGTATGGGAAATCTTTGAAACTCGGAGAGAAAGAAGAAAATGAAATACAACATTCAGGATTGGGAAAGAATTTGATGAAAGAAGCTGAAAAAATATCTAAAGAAGAGTTTGATGCTAAAAAAATTCTAGTAATTAGTGCAGTAGGTACAAGAGAATATTATCAGAAACTAGGGTATTCGTTATATGGGCCATACATGTCCAAGACATTGAATTAGTGAAAAGAAATGACAGAACAAGAAATTATCGGAAAAGGGACCTGGATTGATAAATTAGCTTCTGAGTTACTTGAACGAGAAAAAGACCTAGGAAGAAATACAGATCTACTTAGAGTTGAAAGTGGATTAGGAGCTTCTGGAATCCCACACATTGGAAGTTTGGGAGATGCAGTAAGAGCATATGGGGTTAAACTTGCATTAGAAAATTTGGGATACAAATCAGAACTAATTGCATATTCAGATGATCTTGACGGATTAAGAAAAATTCCTGAAGGAATGCAAGAGTTTAGTTTAGAAGAACATATTGCAAAACCAGTATCGCTAATTCCGGATCCTTATGGATGTCATGATTCCTATGGAATGCATATGAGTAGTATTCTGTTAGATGGGTTAGACAAAGTAGGAATAAAATATGAATTTAGAAGAGCAGTTGACACTTACAAACAAGGGTTACTAAAAGATCAAATCCACACAATTCTACAAAACAGTGCAAAAATTGGAAATAAAATTTCAGAATTGGTAGGACAAGAAAAATATCAAAAATATCTACCGTATTTTCCAGTTTGTGCTAACTGTAATCGTCTCTACACAGCAGAAGCATCAGAATACATTACTGATGAAAAGAAAGTAAAGTACACTTGTCACGATACCGAAATTGGTTCAAAAATGGTCAAAGGATGTGGTCATGTGGACGAGGCAGATATTGGTAAAGACCTTGGAAAATTAGCTTGGAAAGTAGAATTTGCAGCAAGATGGACAGCATTTGACATTAGATTTGAAGCATATGGAAAAGACATCATGGATTCAGTCAAAGTGAATGATTGGGTTGCAGATGAAATTTTAGGATGCCCACATCCTCATCATGTAAAGTATGAGATGTTTTTAGATAAAGGTGGAAAAAAGATTTCAAAATCATTAGGAAATGTAATCACTGCGCAGAAATGGTTAGAGTTTGGCAGTCCAAGATCAATTCTATTGTTACTTTACAAGAGAATTACAGGTGCAAGAGAACTAGGATTTGATGACATTCCAGGATTGATGAATGAATACAATGAATTGGAAGATATCTACTTTGGACGAATCAAAGTAGACAACCAAGCAAAGTTGATAAAAAATAAAGGACTGTATGAATATGTAAATCTCCTAAACCCACCAAAACAATCAAGTACACATGTCAACTATAGACTGTTAATAGAATTAGCAAAAATATTCAAAGAGAATAGAAATGAGCGAGTGATGAAAAAATTGTTGGATTATGGCGTAATTAAAAACCCAGAACCAGAAATAGAAAAACTCATTGAACTTGCAGGGAACTATTCAAATGGATTTGATGAACAAGAAAAAATTCAAGTTGATTTAGATGACATTGCAAAAAAAGCATTGAAATTACTCGTAGAAGCATTAAACGGAGATGAAGAACTAGAAGATATTCAAAATACAATTTACCAAATTGCAAAAGCAAATGATGTTCAACCAAAAGATTTCTTTAAAGTATTATATCAAATCATACTTGGGACCTCAAGAGGGCCAAAAATAGGACCATTCATTTCAGACATTGGACGAAAACAAGTGGCAAAGACACTTTCAGAGTATGTTTAATCATGGTTCACGGAGAACATAACAGATCAAAGAACAGTGGAGGATTTGCATTAATCATACTAGGAGCATTATTGCTATTTCTTGCCCCTCAAGAGAGCACTAATAAGATGGGATTAGGCCCCATTGCATGGATTGCAGGCATTGCAATTGGCAGTATTGGATTCTATCTGAAATTTTTCAGATGGAGAGTAAAACAAGGATAAGAAAGGTTCATCTTTTGGAAAAAGGAGAATGCAGATATGGGATTTTTTGGTAAAAAGAAAGAAGACATACCAGATAACAGTGAAGAGACAGCCCTAAAAACAGAACTTGAAGAGGAAGTTGGAAAATTACAAAAAGAATTCAGTGAAAAACAAACAGAGCTAGATGAAATAACTCAAAGAATTACCATTGTCAAAGAAGAATATGATTCAACTGTTGGTAGCTTGATGCTAGTAAAAAAAGAACTTAATCAAAAAAAGATGGAACTAGACATCATTCAGCGAGAATACAGAGAAACAAGAGAGAAGGCAAAAAAAGCGGAATTAATTAAAGATCCAAAATCAGTAGAAAAATTTAACAAGACAGAAGGAAATCATTCAAAAATAAAAGAAGAATTAGATGAATTTACAAAAAAACATGATGAAATTAAAATTCAACTTGAAAAAGAACAAGCAATATTACGCAATATTAAAAAACAACAAGTAGAAGTTAAAAAAGAATTAGAGGAGGCAAACTCTAGATTATACAATGCAAAAAACGAATTAGATAAAAAAGATATTTTTGAGGATACTAGTATTCTCACAGCATCTGAAAAAGAATTCATTGGAGTCGATAATGAAAGTCAAAAAAGTTCAGCAGGGATTATCGAAGCTGCAAGTGTAGTTGTAGGCTCACTAAAATCAAAATTCAACACGACACTGAAAGAATTAGAGACAGTTCAATCATTATTAGAAAAAGAAAGGGCAGAACATGAAAAAACAAAAAAAGATTTAGAGAATCTTAAACAAACTACACAATCACCTGACGAATCATAGAGTGGAAAAATGCTTTTGCTATTTTGATTTTATTTCATCTTCAGAAATTCCAAGATCATGCAAGGAAGAAATCACATCAGATACGTAGGAAACATCTACTAGTATGATTGAGTTTATCGGGCTCTTCCATTTTGCCTATAATGATTCAGAATTTCAGGGTACAAAGTACCATCATCAAGTAGTCGTTCCTTGAAACAAATATCCTTTACGAAGAAGAAGATCAATCACGTTGATTTCCACATTTGGATTGTCAATAAGATTTTTCAGTGTCAAGTGAACGAATGTCTGCAAAAGCAAGTGTTTCAGAGGAGCATCCAATAATAGTACCCTTTGGAGAGATGTTGGGTTTTCCATCAGAGGAGACAGTTGCAATATATCCAAGTTTCTGTAAATTTAGAAGATCCTTAATTTCTCTAGTTATCACAAATAATATTTCAAAATTGAATGTATTTAATTTTCACACTATCGCATAAATTCAGCCATCTCAATTGAGAAGAAGAAAAATCCAATTACACCACCAATAATTGCAACCCAGGCTGCAATCTGTTTAATTTTAGACATTTGAAAAGAATTTTTCAGACTCATTATTGAATCTAATTGCCACATCTTAGACAATTATAATTAGACAGATTAACTAAATATAACATGGCAAGCATCAAAGATATTGGGAAATTCTTTTTATTCATATTTACAGGATTAATCGCTATAATTGTAGGTTCTTTCATGGTTCGAGGTACGATGCACATGTGGGATAATCCAGATGACAATAAAAAAAAGAAAAAGGACTAAAATGCAAGGTCGACAATAAGATTTTGAGTTGTTACAAGATTCAACAATTAGAAAATCATTAGATCAATACATTCAAAGAAGAATTCTAGAAATTCCCACTGAAATTAAACAAACATTCCCAGCAATCAAACAAATTTGGAAATGTAAAGACGAAGCAGATTTTCTCTACGGGTACTATGTAGGAAAAATTGAAGAAGGATCTCTGCATTATCTCCTCAAAGCAACTAGAGCATCAGCTGGAGGATACGTAGATACTTTTGAAATACGAGGAATAATTGAAACCCACAAAATAAAATTGCAAGAAGCAATAAAATTAGCAATCAATTAGTGAAGTAGAAATAGAGCCTCAATTTAGTAGATACATGGTTGGACCACAAGATGGCGGATTTGGATTTGATCAGTCTAAAAAATACACAAGTGTTGATAACATTGAAGAAGTTTGTGTACAATGCCAAGCAGGTCAACATAAAAAATGCCTAAAGAAATCAAAAGAACAAAAAGTTTGTGAATGCGAACACTGTATGATTTATGGTTAAAGTAATTTTGTAGAATTTTTTATGTACTAAGATTAAAGAGCAGATAATTTATTTTCAAGTTCTTGAATTTCTTTTTGATATGAATCAGAAACACTTTGTGTAAATTCTTTGTGTGATGTGATAATAGAAATCAATGCTTCTTTGTATTCTGAATGCCCTTTCTTAATTACATCACACGATTCAATTTTAGTAATGTGTCCAATGACAGTTGCAATAGCCCCTTTTTGATTGAATTTTACAATTCCTCCAAATGCTTCAATTAACATGAATGCTGATTCTGCTCTGCACTTGTAGGTAACTCTACCAGTTTCAGTATTGAATAGTTGGGTCATACCACCGGGCTTTCTAGTTACAATAACTGTCATGAAATGATTGAAAATAACGAGGTATTAATTATTTTAGAAAATTTATACGGCAGGATCTGCAGGTGCAGTAGCCTCTGTAGCAAGAAATTTGTCAATCTCATTTATTCCTAGTTTATCTCTACCAAGAAGATCAAACTTTTGTAATATTGTTTCAAACTTTGTTTCTTCTTGTACTTGTTCATTCACAAACCATTCTAGGAAAACATATGATGAGTGATCCTTTTCTTTTTGTGCAATCTCCACCATGTTATGAATTGCTTTAGTTACAGCTTGTTCATTTTTTAGTGCAGTGTTAATTAACACTTCAAGGGATTTGTAAGAACCAGATAGAGATTTTGTTGCAGGAATTGTTGCAATTGTACCAAGTGAGTTAAGATAATGTACAATTTTTAGCATATGAGTTCGCTCCTCATCAGATTGCATATAGAAATAGTCTGCTGCTCCTTGATACCCTGTCACTTCACACCAAGATGCCATTGCCAAGTAGCTGTTTGCAGCAGAGGCTTCAAGTGTTACTTGATCATTTAGTGCTTTTTTCATTTTAAGAGAAAGTTTCATGATTTCAACAATTAATGATTTGTATGTATTAAAAAAACTTGCTAAAATTAAAGAGTTTCAAGATCAGCACCTACACATGAGAAGTTGGTTCTACCTCTAATTTCTGAGTCTGGTACGCCAGAATATGAATAAATGAATATGGCATCCTGGAGATATGTTCCATAACCAGCAACCCCACAGTTTGTGAATGCCCATGTTTGGATTACTTTCCTGTCCCATCAAGAACAGCAACGTCTACATCAAATTCATTTAGTAAATCTCCCCTATCCATCCATGTGGAAACAAAACCATAAAATAATTTTTTATCAACGCTAGGAAGAGATTCTAAAGTAAATTTTGGATTATCCTGTCTAAATTCATAGATTCGTCCACGATCTTCAGATAGTATCTCATTTACATTACTGAGCATGTCAAATTCAAATTTTTCAAAGAAATGAACAGGGATTGATTGTATAATATTTGAAATTGTAACTCTAAATGATTGTGTATGCTCTTCGTCAGAATGCATTAGACATCTTGCGTAATTAGAAACAAAATCTAATCTTCTAACTGATTCAATTTCTCAATTTATGGTATCACAACAAACTCTTGCTTCCACCGTATCTTGAAATTAATAATCCCATAAACAATCTCATTAATACCATCATATCGGCATAATTTATTCCATAAACGTATCGCTACTAATTCTGAATTTCTTGATTTGAGCAATGACGCGTTCCACCTTTATTCTAATTTTTGACTGTATCTTATTCCATTCTTTTTGATGTATGGTTGATAGTTTTCCTTTCTTTTTCTTGTACGGTAAAATGTTGATTTGATTTTCAAAGTCTTTTTAAATTCCCAAATATCTGAGATCATAAAATTGCAACAACTCTTCAGATAGTGTCAAATGCTTTGATTTGTATACCTCAGATCAAAAGTCTTTTCAATTTATTGTTTTTGCAAAATACCAAATACATATTCAAATTAAATTTGTGTGTTCTAAAATATTCCATAACCACATATCTCATCTCATGTATTGATTCATAAAATTCTGATTCAACATTAACATGTTTACATTGTCTCCAAATCTATTCTGTCATACTCAAATGCGGGGATCTTGGAAGATATGCCAGTTTGGTATCTTTGTTTTTACGCAGATATTTTTTTACAACATTTGCTTTGTGTTGTGGTGCTCTATCAGCGATAACAAATATTTTTCCAAATTTTTTACGAGCTGCTTCTAAATAATCCCTAAATGCAATTGCATTAAATTTTTCATACGATCTAAAAAAACTTTGATTGTCATCATCTCATAAACCAAAAATCTTTGGTGTAATCCTCTCCACCGTACAATCATTCTTTGGTGTACATCTGTCTGATATTTTTTACCAAGACGTACATCATCTACAAATACAGACTCGTCCTGAATAAATACGGTAAAACCTTTCTTTTTTGCCTTTTTTATGCGTAAAATGATGCGTTTATTCCACTTGTAGCATACATTCTTAGATACAGCACGTACATGTACCTTTTGTGAAACCATTGGATTTTAATTCCATTTGTGCATCAAACGACACATATGACTGATATGATGTGTGTTCTGTAAAATATGAATTGTTTTAGTTTTTTTGGAGTCATGTGATCTGTTATTCTCTTAAATGTATGCTCTATCTTTTGTAATTTTTTATGTGAGATTAATGGCAGACGACCAGAACTAGTGGGGATCCTCCAGACCCTCCAATTCATATTTTTCAAATGAATCCATCTACAGAATTGTATGTACAAAACATTTGTCTTGTAGTTTCAGCAATAGTATAGTTGTTGATCTTAATTATACACATTGTATGTAGTTTTTTTTCTTACTGTTTTTTTCTTTTTTGTAGGCCGGGAGTAACTCGTCATTTGTGATGTTCATGAAATTATTTCTAACTACTGATCAAAAAACATTACTATTTGTTTTGAAAAATTGCAAAGACTTTTGCTTCGAGGTATATGTTGTTCCATTCATAGATTTTCCTCTTTTAAGTTCCTCTGCAATGTTTGGATATGCAGGTAGTAAGATGTCAAATAGACTTGGAATATATTCAAGATCTTTATTCGTGATTGAATTATCAATTGCTAGAATTTCAGAATACGAATTTGTAGCTGCCAAGTCAGATTCCTCATCTAATTGCTCATAAAGATATTCTAGATGAAATGAAAAAGGAATGTAAAGGCCATCAAAGATTTTTTGTAGTGTTGAATTACTTTGCTCAAAGATTTTATATTAAATTTAAAGGATTAAGAAGAAAACTTGATTACTAAAAATAATAATGCAAATCCAATTAAAAATATAATTCCTGCAACACTAGTAATTTTCATAATTATAGATGGATGGTCTAATTTTGAAAGGTATTTTCCAGTAACTAATCTAAAATTGAAAATAGCAATTATGGGTGCAACAACAAAAGACAAAACAGTAGCAAAATCCACTAGGGCTTTGAGATTATTACCAAACTGAAATATTACAACTAGTGAGCCAATAGCGATTATCAAGAGAAGGACAACATACAAAATTCTAGATTTTATGCCTGTGATATTTTCATTTTGAGTAAAAAGGAGCTCAATGGTTCTTTTCAGAGATCTAGAATACCCATCAAATACTGCAATAATAGTCCCAAACATTATTGCAAAAGCTGAAGCCGAAATTATGACGTGGCTCCAATCCCCAATGGTTTGAGTATATAACGTAACTACTTCATGTGCAAATTGAGCATTGTTATTTGGAAGTTCTTCTCCAGACCCAAAAAAAATGTAAGAACCTAAAGTTACAAACATTATTGCAAGAACGCCTGTAAGAAAATATGCGAATTTAAATTCAAATATGGTTTCTTTTAATCTGGGTATGTAGTTTGATTGTTTAATTCGTTCTAATGTCCACAAACTATTCCAACTAGATATTTCTAAAGGTGCAGGCATCCACCCCATCAATGCCAACAAAAAGAAAATACCAGATACCGTTAGCAAATCTTCTGGTGTAAATCCTTCAACAGATTCTGTCGGTCCATTGTATAAAACAAGAAGGAAAGCAGTTACAGTAGATACCAACATCACTATTGCAACAATTTTGATCAAACTATCAAGAGCATTATATTTTCCAATTGCCAATATTACAACACATATAGCAAATAGAATAACTATAGTCCACTCACCTAAAAAATCAATTCCAAAAAGATTTTCAAAAAATCCTGCAGTAACAAATCCTACTGCACCTGTAACAAAAAACATTGAAGTGATTATTAAAATGAAATACAACCATAATGCAGGTTTGCCTAGTTTTTTGTAACCATCAATAATACTCGTTTGTGTAGAATTAGCATAACGAGAACCATATTCAAAGAAAGGGTATTTCAATATTATGGCTAAAATTACAAAACCCATAATCAACAAACCAAAGTCAGCACCAGCTCTTGTAGACTGAATTAGATGTGAAACACCAATAGCAGTACTAGCAAACAAAATACCAGGTCCTGCAGTTTTGAAAAATCTAGATAATTTTTGATTCATTACATCAGACAGGGACTATATTCCAAGAATCATCAACCCAGACACCAATAACTTTGGCATTAAAATTCCAAGAAGAAATTATTTCAACTGCTTTTTTAATTTGAGTAATATGCTCTTCATCAGATACAGGATTTGCAGCACAATCATAGTGACCTGATACAACAACTAGTTCAGATTTGTGAGCATTGATAGAAAGTCCAATTTTGGTTTTAATTGATTCAACCACATCTGTAATGGTCTTATCCACTCCAGGTTCTGTTATTGTATCTATATAATCTGCTGAAAAATTTTCTTTAATCCACTTGTTTAATGGAATCTGAATTCGTCCATCCATACAAGATACAGATGTTGCAAATTTGCCTTCAACCATTATTAATTAAAAAATACTCCATCATAAAAATCATTTTTTGTACAAATAACAATCAGAAGTATGATCATTTACCATACCAATTGCTTGCATTAAAGCATAGCAAATTGTAGAACCTACAAAATTAAAACCACGTTTTTTAAGATCTTTGCTTAATTTTTCAGAAATCTCACTAGTTGCAGGTAAATCAGATGTTTTTTTAAATTTATTTTTAATTTGTTTATGGTTTACAAATCCCCACAAATAACTATCAAAAGTGCCAAATTCTGATTGGATTTTTAAGAATTGTTTTGCATTGTTAATTGCAGAATTTACCTTGAGTCGATTTCTAATAATTGATTCATCTAAAAGCAGCTTTTCAACATGCTTTTGAGAGTATTTTGCCACTTTTTTAGGGTCAAAATTTGAAAATGCCTCCCCATACCCTTCTCGTTTCTTGAGTATAGTCACCCATGAAAGGCCAGCCTGAGCCCCTTCCAATATTAGAAATTCAAATAATTTTTGATCATTATGTTGGGCAGTTCCCCATTCTTCATCATGGTATGTTGTATTAGGTTCATCCTTTGCCCATTGACATCTCTTTTTCATAGTTTGGTCTATGAAATGATTCAAAATAACAGTTACCAAAGACACATCATGAAATTAAATCCACAACTATTGCAAATTAACAGAGATTTTCTCATTTGTTTTATTATTTCAGCATCATTGTCTGCAGTATCTGCACAGTTACTTAGAGATCAAGAAAATTATCTAAACACAACAATTACAATAATTAATGGTTATATCATTTACTTTGGAATTTTTTCAATCTTGTTTTATTTCGATAATAAAAATCGTTACAAGTCTATGAAATCAAATTTAATTAAAAAATAACTGTTAGTGTTGATTTCATCATTTGGAGTAAGTGAGATAATTTATCTTGGAATAAGATGACCCACTCTGTATTACTTTTTAGAAATTGGAATTGAACCATACTTGGCATCACTAATTTCAAAAGTTATTGCAACAGGATGCTACATGGCACCAGTTACAGTTTTCTTAGAAAGACAAGAACGTTCTAATTATTTTGCTAATTGAGTTACTAAATCACTGGATGTAATTACGCCAACGATTCTACCATTTTCAGTAACAGCCAGTTTTCTAATTTTTTTAGTGGTCATTCTTTTTGCGGCAGCAGAGATTGGTTCATTGTGATTAATTGTGATCAAAGGAGTAGACATTATGTTTTCTACAGCAGTGGCAAGAGGAAGATCATTTGCAGCAATTCTTGTTGCATAATCTCTGTCAGTTACAATTCCCACAGGATTACCATTATCTTGTACAAATACTGCACCTATTCCGCTTTGTTCCATCATTTTCGCTACTTGTAATGCAGTGGTAGAACGATTAACAGTGATTAATGCCTTAGTCATAATATCTTGAATTAGGACAGAAGAGTAATTGAAATCTTCACGACTCATCACTTGTTTAAGAAATTATAATATTTAAGATCTTCATATCCGAGTAACTTTTCTTTTAAAAATATGAAATTGGTATAATAACATGTATGACTGGGGATTAAAATATGCTGTAAATATTAAAACAAGAAAAAATTATTCGGATTGTGGGAATAAAGGAAAAAATTTCAAAGAAAAGTAAACCAGATAAATCAACTACAGATACAGTGAAAAAAGAATGCCATATATAATATGAAGAAGACAAGAAACAAGTTTTAGGGCATGCAAAAAGGATCAAAAATCTTTGGCGCAGTAAAGTTATTCAACTAAAAACTAAAGCAATCGTAGCATTATGGAAGAAAAAGGGATATGAGACACAGTTTTTTGAAGAATTTGATAAAGTTACCAAAGAAGGTTACCAAAGAAGGTTACCAAAGAAGGTTACCAAAGAAGGTTACCAAAGAAGGTTACCAAAGAAGGTTACCAAAGAAGGTTACCAAAGAAGGTTACCAAAGAAGGTTACCAAAGAAGGTTACCAAAGAAGGTTACCAAAGAAGGTTACCAAAGAAGGTTACCAAAGAAGGTTACCAAAGAAGGTTACCAAAGAAGGTTACCAAAGAAGGTTACCAAAGAAGGTTACCAAAGAAGGTTACCAAAGAAGGCCATCAAATGATGCTAATGGAAGGAGTGAAAGCCCTTGATGTAAAACCAATAGACATACAAATTGGAAATTGCTATTATTTTCAGAATAGAAAATTCATCAGGTAAAATTTCTAAATTTTAGAAAGGATCTTTTTCTTCTTTTCTTCAAACTCTTTCTTGGTAATTATTCCAGCCTTTTGTAAATCTCCAAGCTTTTTCAATAAATCAAGATCTGTACTGGATGAAGATTTTAGATTCCTTCCAGATTTTATCGTAGATTTTGTTTTCTTTTTTAATTTAAAACCCAAAATACTTCCCTTTGAAGATAGTTTTTCACTTATTTTGTAGCCTTTCTTCTTTGCTTGTTTGATTATTTCTTCAGATTTTTTTCTTGTAACGTCATCAACTAGCTTGTGCTTTTTAGCCATAGAACCTATCTCCTTAGTTTTCTTTTTGGCAAGACGTGATTGTAATTTAAGATCTTTAATAATTTCATTTTTAGTTTTTCGTTTGAATCGTCTAGTGTATTCTTCAATGACTAGTATTGGAAATGGACTAAACTCCACATCAAGATAATATTTGATTATAGTGTCATCAGGTAATTTTTTCAGATAGGCCTTGATGGATTTTTCTGATTTTAACTCCATATTACTAGTTCATTGGTTACTCATAAAAAGATTCAAGTTGGTTTTCAAAGTATCATTCTTAATTTTTGTAATAAAGTTTGATTACTTGATCAACTACAAGATTAGTATCACAATCTTTTTCAACACTTACAAGAAGTAAATAATCATCACCAAGATAAAATGAAAAACGCTTAATTGTTTCATATTCAGCTAAAGTGTATTTAGTTTTTCCTAGCATTTTAGCCATATCTTTTCTAGATTCACAATCAAAAGTTGCAAGATTGACAAGTTTTTGAGGCACGCTCAGAGAGTAAACTCTCCACATCATCCCTCATTCCACCGCCTACTTTGACTGACCATTCATCAAATACTGTAGCAAAACGAATCTTAGGATCTACATCTAAAATTTGGAAGCAGAATTTTTCATAATCCAATGATATTTGTTATATTATGAATTATTAGAGTTTAACAGAAAATGTCTATTAAATATTATGAATAGACATGTAAATCATGCCAAATAGTGAATTTCCATTGGAAGATTTTAAAAATAAAATAAAAAATATTTTGTCTGAACCAGAAATAAGATTCTGTGGTTTAATTGATAGCACAGGAGAATTAATTGTAGGAGAGATGAGAGAAGGAGTAATTCCTTTTGAAACTGATGCTAAAAGAAAACAAATGTTTCAAGAATTAGCACACAGAGTAGCTAATAGAGAAGGGTTTGATGCCAATTTGGGTAGAGTAAAGTATTCTTCTTCAAGAAGAGAGAAAGTAGTTATGATGAGTTTCCCCATCGGACGATACATCATACTAGTAATTGCCGAACCACATGTCAACATAGACAGACTGGGTTGGAAAATTATCTACAAGTTAGGAAAACAGTGGTCTGAATTTCAAGGGTTCTAGCCCATCAAACAAATTGATTTGATTGGGGGATTTATTTTGACAATCCTATAGTGTGCTGTTTAATTTTTATCAAAATATCATTAGTATCTTTGAAAAGAAACTCCATTTTGGAGTCTAATGTTTTGATTTGTGTTTCAATATCCAATAGTCTTCAAAGAGTGTATGAATGATTTTTTAATAGGGATCATGGAAAAATAATAATTAATTGATACCATAGTGGACTTTTAATTAAATCATAAAGGCTCAAAGTATTTTGGGATTCAAATTATTTAATGTAAGATTATTATTAAAAAGTAATGCCAGAAGACAGATTATCTGAATGGTTTGTCCCAAAATTTGGTTCACGAAATTTTAGATTATCAATAGGAATTTTATTTCTACCATATACTGGAATGGTGATATCATTTGCCATATGGGGTTCTCTTTCAGTAGGATTTAGTCCGGATAGATTAGTATCCATTGGTTTACTCTATTTTTTTGCAATTGGTATATCAGCACATTGTCTTGATGCAGTAGGAAGTAAGAAAAAGCCTTGGGGAGACATATCACATTCAAAGCTATGGTCAACAGCAATAATTTTTTTAATCATATCTTTTTCTATCGGACTGTATTACGCATTTTTAGACTCTTGGTTACTAATTCCAATAGGAATAGCAGAAGGGTTTTTTCTTTTTGCATATAATCTTGAATTATTTCGTGGTAAATTTCACAATAATTTATCATTTGTAATTTCTTGGGGAATTTTACCTGTTTTTGCAGGAGCTGTAATTCAATCTAATTCCATAACGGGTGAAACCATTATTTTTTCTACAATTGCTGGTTTTGCAAGTTATATTTTGATAGTTACATCTAGAAAATATAAACAACTAAAAAAAGAAAATCAGAAAACATATTACAAAAATGAACTAATTCTAAAAATCATAAGTTTTGTTGTAATATTTGGCACAATTTTCTTTTTTATGTTAAGGTACCTTTAATTCATTAAAACAAGATAAAATAGTATGAATAAATTTTCTGAGGATTTGTTAAATAAAATATTAGATGCTCCAGTAGGTAAGGTAATTACTGTTCTTAATGATAATCTCGATGACGATATTAAACTTGAAGTAATTGAACAGAATGCTGTAACTCCCAATCAATTTGTGAGAAAGGTCTCAATTACTGCACAAGGATTTCCAGTGATAAAAGCTAACGTGAAATTTGATTCTACTGTCTTACCAGAATTAATTCTGGCTGATCTTTTAAAGAAAAAACAAGGTGTTGGCGATATTCTTAATGCAAATAAGATCAACGCCACTAGAAAGATAATTTCCTTGAATCGCAATCAGGATGAGAACAAAGTAATAAGAGAATATGAGATTATTAATAATGGGATAATTTGGTTTACCATAATAGAAGAAATAAGATTAGTTAATCTTGGTTCCAACAATAATAGTTGAAGACCCCCATGTCAAATCTTGCGTATGTATTTTTAGGCCATAGTTTTTCATAGTCTCTTTGTAATCTTCCACCCAATTTGTGGTTCTTATTAGATCAGGTAAATCAAGGAAAACTTGTTTCCAATCAGGAATAAAGAATCCTACGAAATTAAGCACTTTAAAATAAAAATTCCATAGTTTTTGAATTAATTTATTTTTTGGGTATGTAAAATCATGTAAAACTATTTTCCCACCATCATTAAGATGCTTTATGCAATTTTTGACTAGAACATCAGATATACAATATTTTGGCAAATATGATGCAGTAATACAGTCAAATTTTTTTCCCAGATTAATCTTTTCAGCATCTTGATTTACAAAAGAAATTTTTTGAAATGAAATTAATTTTTCTTTTGCTTTTTCAAGATAGCTTTTGGTAACATCCACACCTATAATTTCTGCATGAGGAAGTTTTTCTGCAATTTGTTTTGTAAGAATACCAGTACCACAAGCAAGATCCAACACAGTTTTTTCAGTAGATAACTGTTCTAGAATTTTACGTTTCCAAAAACCATCTTTTCCAAAAGTAGTATAATTTACAATTTTATCATACGAATTAAAAGTATCATTAAAAAACATCGGAACAAGGTCTTTTGGATTTTCTTTGATCATAAAATTTATTGACCCGACTAGTAGAATAAAGTTTTAATTAATTTGAAATTATCAAGATTGTTCTGTACACCAGCAGACATATCAAGTTCGTGTGATGCCGTGTCTAACTTTTGCATATCTTTCATCAAAATCATATTTCTCTATCAAGGTATTTCTGAACTGTTCTTTTTTAATTGCCAGCTCTAAATCTACAATAGTTCTCTCTTCATCTATCATCTTTTTTGATACTTGTTGAGGTGTTCGTAATTTTGTGATACCTATCATCATGTATTCTTAAGAACAAAATTCAACTTAAGATCAATGCCTGTTACAAGATATTACAGCCAAAGCAAGCCTACAATTGAAACTTTAATCAAAACAAGAGAATAAACGGACCCGATCGGATTCGAACCGACGACCTATTGCTCCGCAAGCAATCGCACTATCCAAGCTATGCAACGAGTCCAAAAAGTTTTGGAAATTTACGCTTAATTTGGATTGCTATTAGTTAGATTCTGCAAAAATGTATTGTACATCATCGGATTCATGAATGGTCCAAGCAGCTGGTAATGAAATATTTTGAATTGATTTTAGATTATTTTTTTCAATTAATGTTCCCCATCCAGCCTCGTTTTTAGGATCAGGCGTATATTTTTGAGATAGAGTTCCTGCAAACACCCATCCAGAATTCTGTTTCAAATTAGATATCGAATTGACTTTATCTAACACACCAGTTGCAAGAAAAGTTCCGCCCATTTGTGCTAATCCTCCAATGAAAAAGATAGGGTGTGAAAGATTCAGAGAAGAATAATCAAAAGCAATAGCATCTGCACAGTAAGGATGAAAGTTTAGTGTGAATGTTAGAAGATTTTGTAAATCAACTAACATATCATCAATTTCAATACTGTATGATTCCAAATCAAGAATTTTTGCACAATATGCAATTCTACCATCACCTGAACCAATATCAATTACTTGCAAATAACCCAATTCTTTTGCAAGCAACGATCCAATGTAACCGGACATTATCCAAGTAGGAGAAAAAGGAGCTTTGCTTGAACCGTGTTGAATACTGTTTAACCAATATTTGTTAATATCCCCCTCGTACACAATACAATCTATAGAACCAATTTTTTTCTCAAAGGAATTATAGTAGATGGGATTTTTTGTTGCAAATTCATGTAATAAATCTAAATGCGATTCTTCAATTGGTAATAATTCAGATGTAGACTTTGGAATTAATTCTTGAATTTGGCTATTCCCACCATAGACTTTAACAAATTCTTGTTTTAATTCAACTAAATTTTTTGCAATATTACTAATCATGAGAAACTCCTTTCTCATATTGCTCAACAAATTCTTTGGTACTCATTGTTTGGCGTAATTCTTCAAACAATTTAGCATCAGACTCAATCTGTTCTTTTGATTTTTCTCCAGAATTTCCAGATTGTAAATTTTTTGTCATTTCTTGAATTGATAAAGATATTTTTGCCAAAATTTTTGGATGAATTATAGAATCAAATTTTTCAGAAATCATTTTTTCAGTTTCTCGTATTTTTGACAACAAAAGATTAGGCTCAGAGTCAACCTGTTGTTTAAGCACGGTAGCCATCGATGAGACATTCATGACTTGATAGTAGCCCTCTACAATTTCAGGAATAGTCATATCGGTTTTTGAATTTGCAGTGTCAATGAAATTTTCGAGCTTTTGAGATTCAGAATCAAACATTTGAGAAATTGCATCAGAAGATGTCATATAGAAAATTAAAAGTTCAAATTTTTAAAAACGTTAGGATTATGCTTCTTTTTCTGCTGGTTTAATGTAGACATAATTCATTATCAAACCTGCAATAATTCCACCTAAGATTGGTGCTGCCCAGTATAACCAATGGAATTCCCAGAATCCAGAAATTAAAGCAGGGCCAAATGTTCTTGCTGGGTTTACTGATGCACCTGTTAATGGTACAGCAACTAAGTGAATTAGGAAAACCATTCCACCAATTGCAAGCCCTTGAATTCCAGGAGTTGCTTTTTTGTGAACTGCGACCATAAAGATTACAGTAACTAAGAAGAATGTCATGATTGCCTCTACTGCAAATCCAGAACCAATACTGTTGTTGATCAAGTCACTTGGACCACCTTGAGTTCCAAAGTTAACTTTAGCTCCAAGTTCAGGTAATATTGCTGCAAGTGTTGCAGCTGCTGCTACTGCACCAATTAATTGTGAAATAATATATCCAATTCCATCTACAATTCCAATCTTTTTTGTAATTATCATAGGAATTGTAACTGCTGGATTGATGTGCGCACCAGAAACATGTCCGAACGCATAAACCATCAAAGCAATGGCACCACCGTGTCCAAGAGAAATGAATAATACTGATTGTGTTGTTAATTCTTCTCCAAATGCAGAAACTGCTAGAATTACTGAAAGAGGGCCAAAGAATACTAAACCAAAAGTTGCAATTGTTTCTGCAAGATATGCTCGTGGGTTAACCATCAAGCTAAAGCCTCGGGCATATCCATATAAAAGATTCGACCTCAATTTTGGATCTGTTGATCTCAAAAAGTAATTAATTACGGGTTAATCCATTTGAATACATATGGTTTCTGAAGGCGATTCTGTTCCAAAATTTGGAGTAAATGATGCAAATGGAAACAAAGTAAAATCAAGTGACTTTAAGGGCAAAAAACACGCCATCTATTTCTACCCAAAAGATTTCACTCCAGGATGCACTACAGAGGCTGATGAATTTTCTAAAGATTATAAAAAATTCCAAAAAGAAGGAATAGAGATTATTGGAGTCAGTCCAGATGATGTAGACTCTCACAAAAAATTCTGCGATAAAATGGGAATCAAATATGCATTATTAGCAGATGTGGATAAAGAAATCTCAAACTTGTTTGGTGTTTGGGGCAAGAAGAAATTCATGGGACGTGAATATATGGGAGTGATGAGAAGTACATTTCTTGTAAATGAAAAGGGGAAAATTTTTAAAATATACCCCAAGGTAAAACCTGCAGGACATTCTAAAGAAGTTCTAGAGGATTTTCTAAATTTAAAATAAAAAGTAAAAGAAAAGATTATGGATAGATTAGAAACCTTTTGGTAGTGTACCTCTAGATGCTTTTGGTGCTTCAGGTTCTGGTTTTGGTTCAAACCCTTTTGGTAAAGTACCTCTACTAGATGTAGAACGTGCTTTAGATTCTGCTTCTAGTAATTCATCAAAGGCTTTTTCATTATCTAATCTTTGTTGTTCTATTCTTTGCAAGTACTCTGCTTCATAGTCTGCAAGTTTTTCTCCTCTAGACTGTCCACCATCAGCAACATTTGTCGACTGTTGTGGCGGTGTTTGTTCCATACCTTTTGCAGGCTTTGGTGGTTCGGGAGTTGGAGTTTGTTGTGCTGGTGCATCAACGCCTTCAACGCTCATATTGGTTCCACCAAAACTTCCAAATGTTTTATCAGCAGGATGGTATGCCATTCTTGCTCTTGTTGCAAAGTATTGATTTGATGCTGCAGTGTAACCTGTTACTACTGCTTTTTGATCATTCCAATTTTTGGTTGGGACTTTACCTACAGGAGCAGTTAGTCTGACAAAGTATCTGTTAGGAGCTGGAGAATAACCGGTGACTTTTGCCCTATAATCATGGAATGATGTCATAGGCGCAGTCATGTATGCATTCTCTAATGCATCTTGTACAGTTGCTGGAGGTTGTGATGTAGTTTCTGCGGGTTTTGGAGCTTCTGCTGGTTTTGTATCCATTCCTTTAGGTAGTGTACCTTTTGGTTTGGTCTCAGTTGGTTTTGGAGCTTCTGCTGGTTTTGGAGCTTCTGCTGGTTTTGGAGCTTCTGCTGGTTTTGGAGCTTCTGCTGGTTTTGGAGCTTCTGCTGGTTTTGGAGCTTCTGCTGGTTTTGGAGCTTCTGCTGGTTTTGGAGCTTCTGCTGGTTTTGGAGCTTCTGCTGGTTTTGGAGCTTCTGCTGGTTTTGGAGCTTCTGCTGGTTTTGTATCCATTCCTTTAGGTAGTGTACCTTTTGGTTTGGCCTCAGTTGGTTTTACCTCAGCAGGTTTAATTTCTGTTGGTTTAGTTTCAGCAGGCTTTACTTCAGCTGGTTTAGCTTCAATTTGTGTAGCTAATTTTGTTAATTTTGCCTCTAGTTTAGCAATTTTGGATTCTAGATCCTTTTTTGTACTTGCTTTGCTTTTTGCTGCCATCCTTACAATAAATATTACATTGTTTATTTACATTTTGATCATCCAAAATTTTTGTTCAAATTAATTAGCAAAATCAAACAATATTTTGTAAAAATTACACAAGTTTTTCATTAATCAGGTTCCCAAAATTGCAGCACATACATACAATTGTTACAACGCCATAATCTAACGTGAATTCCATTGTTAGGATCTGCAGCATAAGTTCCATCATCCATTTTCATAACGGTTGGGAGATAGCTTAATTCATTATTTTCAAACCATTCATTTTGCTGACAGTTAGGACATTTGATTTTTGGAGTCATGTATGATATAGAATATGATCAGAGATGAATATTACTTTTAAAAATATAAAATAAAGAGTGTAATTGAATTAGAAACCTTTTGGTAGTGTACCTTTTGCAGGCTTTGGTGGTTCGGGAGTTGGAGTTTGTTGTGCTGGTGCATCAACGCCTTCAACGCTCATATTGGTTCCACCAAAACTTCCAAATGTTTTATCAGCAGGATGGTATGCCATTCTTGCTCTTGTTGCAAAGTATTGATTTGATGCTGCAGTGTAACCTGTTACTACTGCTTTTTGATCATTCCAATTTTTGGTTGGGACTTTACCTACAGGAGCAGTTAGTCTGACAAAGTATCTGTTAGGAGCTGGAGAATAACCGGTGACTTTTGCCCTATAATCATGGAATGATGTCATAGGCGCAGTCATGTATGCATTCTCTAATGCATCTTGTACAGTTGCTGGAGGTTGTGATGTAGTTTCTGCGGGTTTTGGAGCTTCTGCTGGTTTTGTATCCATTCCTTTAGGTAGTGTACCTTTTGGTTTGGTCTCAGTTGGTTTTACTTCAGCAGGTTTAGTTTCTGCAGGCTTTACTTCAGCTGGTTTTGTATCCATTCCTTTAGGTAGTGTACCTTTTGGTTTGGTCTCAGTTGGTTTTACCTCAGCAGGTTTAGTTTCTGCAGGCTTTACTTCAGCTGGTTTTGTATCCATTCCTTTAGGTAGTGTACCTTTTGGTTTGGTCTCAGTTGGTTTTACCTCAGCAGGTTTAGTTTCTGCAGGCTTTACTTCAGCTGGTTTTGATTTTAGCTGAGTAGAAAGTTTGTTTATCTTTGCTTCTAATTCGGCAATCTTGCTTTCAAGATCTTGTTTTGTTTGCTTTTTAGCAGCTACCATAATTTTGATGACCAATCTGGGGTTTATGTACATTTGGGTTGATTACGCCAACTAATTTTAATCAAGTTTTATATGCTAATTTGAATATTTGATAATATGGATGATTTTGAAAAAGAATTTCCAGATTTTGATTGGAAGAATATCCCAGCTTATAAACATCCTGGAGGTAAGAACTGTCCATGTCCAAAGCATGAATACATTAGAGAACAGATCAATTTTACCAAACAAGTTAATGAAAAAGGCAAAGAGCCATCAAAAATCACTCTAAAGTTTTGTCCAGATCATTACAGAGTATACATGGATGAAGTAATTCCTGCAATGCCATTAAAATATAAAATCCTAACAAAAATTGCACTAAAACTTGGAGCAATTCAAGTTGAGCAGTTAAAGTACATGGAATCAGAATTATGTTTTTACTGTAAATTCGGTTCTGGTGGGCATGATAGAAAAACTGAACTTCCTCCAATGTAAAACCAGTTAAGCTTATACTTGATCTGACTAGAAATTCAATGTGGGAATAAAAGATATTAGAGATTTCATTTCAGAGCTTGAAAAACAGGGAGAACTAAAGAGAGTTAAGACCGAAGTTGATTCAGATTTAGAAATCGCTGAAGTCATGAGACGTGAAATGTATTCTAATGGTCCAGCAATACTTTTTGAAAATGTAAAGGGCTATGATATGCCAGTTTTAGGAAATGCATTTGGATCTATGAAAAGATTGGAAATAGGATTAGAAATGACAGACTTTACAGAAATTGGTCAACGTATTGCAGATATGACAAGGACGGATATGCCATCAGGGTTACTAAATAAAATTAAAAAACTTCCAGAACTTACCAAAATGACTGCATCATTTCCTAAATCAGAAACAAGTGGGCCAGTAACTGAGATTACATCAAGTGATGCATCATTTGATGATTTACCAATTCTAAAATCATGGCCTGATGATGCAGGACGTTTCATCACTTTAGGACTAGTTGCAACAAAACATCCAGAAACAGGAGTAAGAAATCTCGGAGTTTACAGAATGCAAATTGTAGATAAAACTCATGCATTGATGCACTGGCAAAAACACAAGAGAGGTGCACATCACAGTGATATTTCAAAGGAAAGAGGAGAAAAAATCCCTACAGCAATTATCATTGGTGGAGAGCCTGCTACAATATTTTCATCAATTGCTCCAGTTCCAGAAGGACTAGACAAGTATCTCTTTGCAGGAATTACAAGAAAAGAAGGAATCAAAACTGTAAAGTGTAAAACAATCGATTTAGATGTTCCAGCAAATGCAGAGATTGTATTAGAAGGATACGTAGATCCTGCAGACATTAGAGATGAAGGACCATTTGGGGATCATACAGGATACTATACACCAGTTGAACCGTATCCAACATTTACACTAACAGGAATTATGCGAAGGAAAGATCCAATTTACGTTACAACAGTTGTTGGAAAACCAATTTTAGAAGATGCATTCATTGGCAAAGTAATTGAACGTGCATTTTTACCATTGATTCAAATGTTCCATCCAGAAGTTGTAGATTTTAGCATGCCAGCAGCAGGATGGTTCCAAGGATTTGCAATAATATCAATTAAGAAAAGATATCCAGGCCAAGCTAAAAAAGTTATGATGGGTCTTTGGGGAATGGGGCAGTTATCACTCACAAAAATCTTCGTTGTAGTAGATGAGGATATCAATATTCATGATATCAATGATGTGATTTGGGCAATCACTACAAGAGCAGACGCATCAAGAGAT
Organism: Candidatus Nitrosopumilus sp.; assembly: GCA_965262905.1. Taxonomy (GTDB): domain Archaea; phylum Thermoproteota; class Nitrososphaeria; order Nitrososphaerales; family Nitrosopumilaceae; genus Nitrosopumilus. The sequence continues at coordinate 1,935,579 of OZ253567.1, read as the reverse complement.
ACTACGATAATCAACAACACCCCAACAGATACACTAGATCCAGCATCGCCACTAGTAAACTTGGGATCTAAGATGGGAATTGATGCAACTCAAAAAACCAAAGAAGAAGGATATGAAAGAGAAATCCAACAACTAGTCAAAGTTGATGATAAGACAAAAGATCTAGTGGATTCTAAATGGTCCAGTTATGGATTATGATACAGAAATAGGATTATAGAAATTATCTCGCTCTTCTACCTGATAACCAATTTGATGGATGGCGTCAATAATTATTTTATCAGTTAGTTCAGTTGAACGTGCACCAGTACATGAAACTACTTCTTCTCCAATGAGTGTGCCACCAAAGTCATCAGCGCCGTATTGTAAAGCTAGTTGAGCCATTCCTACGCCATTAGTTAGCCACGATGATTGAATATGAGGGATTAATCCATCAAGGACTAGTCTAGATATTGCAATCATTTTCAATAGCTGAGTTCCACCAGTTCCATAGTCTACAATGCCTTCTTCTTGCATCAAGGTATTGTTTGGTTCAAAATTCCATGGAATAAATGCCATGAAACCTTTAGTCTTTTCTTGTAGTTTTACAATTTTAGAAAAGTGCTCAACAATATCATTATTGTTTTCTACACTACCATACATCATCGTTGCAGAACTTGGAATACCAAGAGAATGTGCCTCATCCATAATTCTAATCCAATCAGCACTAGATATTTTTTTAGGACTGATAATTTCTTTAACTGAATCAGTTAAGATTTCAGCACCAGCCCCAGGAATTGATTGTAATCCAGCATCTTTTAATCTAGATAAGACTTCTTTGGTGGAAGATTTTTCAACTCTTACAATCATATCAATCTCAGATGTAGATAATCCATGAACTCCAACTGTTGGAAATTTTTCTCTAATCATTCTAAATGCATCTTCATAGTATTCAATTTTCAAATTAGGATTATGGCCACCTTGAATCAAAACTTGTCGGATCTTAAACATGTCACAAGAAGTTTTGACTCTGGTTTCAATTTCATCAAGAGTTAAGGTGTAAGAATCCTCAGCACCAGGAGATCTATAAAATGCACAAAACTTGCAATCAGTAATGCAGACATTGGTGTAATTCAAAATAATATTATTTACAAAAGATGCTTTCTTGCCAAATTGTTTTCTTGTTATATGACCAGCAGTAAGACCCATTAAATGGATATCATCTGATTCTAATAATCTCAAAACATCTTCAGAACTAGGTCTCTTTCCATTAAGAGAATTTTCTAAAATATCTTTGATATCGCTTTTTTGTATCTGCTCAGTTGTCTGACTCAAGTAATCATAATCCTTTGGAATTTCTATTTAATCTTTGGTAGAAATGATAAACAAAAAAAGAAATAAACAAAATGAGTGATTTGTGCTCAATTTTTGAGAAATATGAGTTCAAAGATTCACGTTATTTTTAAGTAGGGTACAAAAATCAGATCAAATCATGGTATCAGGAAATCAAATTAGACTTAATCGAATCCTTAGAAAAGGAAGAATGCTTTGTATTCCAATGGATCATGGCATTTCTAATGGACCTATTGAAGGCCTTGAAGATCCAGTATCAACAATTTACAAATGTGAAGGACACGGACTCACAAGTGTAATTATCAACAAAGGTATTCTCAAAGCATTACCAAAACCAACAAAAATAGGAATTTTAGTTCATTTTTCAAGTAGTACATCATTATCATTAGCACCAAATCGTAAAATGTTAACTGGAACAGTAAAAGAAGCAGCAGCTATGGGAGCTGATGGAGTTTCATTGCACATCAACATTGGGGGTAAAGAAGAACCAGAGATGTTAGAGCAGCTCGGAATGACAGCAGATCAATGTCACAAATGGGGAATGCCACTTTTAGCAATGATGTATCCAAGAGGTGAGAATATCAAAAATCCACACGACCCAGAAATTGTTGGACATGTTGCAAGAATTGGAGCAGAGTGTGGTGCAGATATTGTAAAAACACTATACACCGGTGATGTGGATTCATTTGCAAAAATTGTAAAAAGTACTCCAGTTCCAATTGTAATTGCTGGCGGACCAAAAGCTAAAACGGATTTAGATATTCTTCAAATGACTGAAGATGCAATGACTGCAGGAGCTAAAGGAGTCACATATGGTAGAAACATCTTTGCACATAAAACACCTGAAAAAATGGTAGCAGCATTAGCCGAAATAATTTTCAGAAAAGGAACAACAAAGGAAGCAATGAAAAGAATTGAGTAAACCAAGAGAATTAATAATTTCACCCAAAGTGTCACAAGCGCAATTAGCTAAATTTCTCCCTCAATTGGAAGATGAAGGAATTAAAATGGTATATCTTGACCCAAAAAAATTAGGTAAGAAAAAAACTAAACTTCAAACAGTGTTTCCTTCAAATACAGCAAATTATGTCATATTAGAAAAAGATGGCCCAAAACCAAAGGGTAAGAAAATTGGAAGAAAATTCCAAATTTTATCAAACTCAGATATTGAAAATGTTCTCAATATTGCCAAAAAAGGATTAGCCTTTGTAATAATTGAAGTAAAAGACTGGAAAATTATTCCACTAGAAAATATCATTGCAAAATTACATAAAATTCACACCAAAATCTTCGCCATAGCTAGAACTCCAAAAGAAGTCAGAAAGATGTTTTCAATTTTAGAAGTAGGGGTAGATGGGGTAATATTCAGCACTTCATCGATTAATGAAGTTCGTGAAGTCATGGTATACTTGGGAACAAAGAGTTTCGATATAAAGCCAGCAAAGATTACAGAAATTAAAGAGGTAGGAGATGGAGAACGAGTTTGTGTAGATACTGCATCTATGCTTCACAAAGGGGAAGGCATGTTAATTGGTAGTAGATCAAACTTTTTGTTTCTAGTTCATAATGAATCAGTAGGATCATCATTTACATCACCAAGACCATTTAGAGTAAACGCAGGTGCAGTTCATTGCTATACATTATCTCCAGATGGAACAACAAATTATCTCTCAGAGGTAGAAACAGGTTCTGAAGTGTTAATCCTTAATTCAAAAGGCAAAGCAAGAAGAGCTACTGTTGGAAGATCAAAGATTGAACGTAGACCAATGTTGATGATAAAAGCTACAGTAGGAGGAGAAACAGGTGGAATTATTGCACAAGATGCAGAAACAATTCGCTTTGTAAAATCAAATGGGCAACTAGTTTCAGTTACACACCTAAAAAAAGGGGACACGGTAATGGTTCATTCAAAACCTGCATCAGGCAGACACTTTGGAATGGAAGTTTCTGATGAATATATTTTAGAAAAATGAAATACAAAACATGTGTTTCTATTGCAGAACAAACACCGGCAAAAACTAAAAAAATATTAAAAATTGCTCTTGCAAAATCAGATTTTGTAGAAGTGAGGTTTGATTTTCTAAAAGGAGAGCAAATTCCAGAAACATTAGAAATGATAAAGAAAGACCTCAACAGAATAGTATGTACGTTAAGACCAAAAAATGAAGGTGGAAAATTTTCAGGAAATGAAAGAGAAAGAATCGCCATTATAAAATTAATTGCAGAATACAATCCATTCTTACTAGATATAGAATTTAACACATTGAAGAAAAATTCAACATTAACAAAGTATTTGAAATCAACAAAAACAAAATTACTTGTTTCATGGCATGATTTTAAAAAGACCCCAAGTTCTGCAGAATTAAAAAAAAAGATTACTCAAATGAGTAAATTTTCATCAAATGTAAAAATAGTAAGCACTGCAAAATCAACAGATGATTCAACTAGAATGTTGGAACTGTATAGTAAAAAAGGGAAAAATAATCTAATTTCTTTTGCCATGGGAGATCATGGCAGGATTTCAAGGATTTTGTGCCTGTATTTAGGTAGTCCATACACTTATGTCTCACTTGGAAAAGCAATAGCTCCAGGGCAATTCAGTGTGGATGAAGTAAAAAAAATTACCAATTTAAAAAAATAGCAGCATTACAGTTGAGAGTTTAAATCAATCATAGTACTCAAGAAAATAAGATGGGCAAATCATTTGCAGTAATTGGAGATCCTATTGATCATTCATTATCACCAAATATTCACAGTGCAGCATTTAGAGAATTAGATTTAGATTCATCATACATCGCATATAGAATTCCAAAAGGAGAATTAGAGGGAGGTATTGAAGGATTGAAAAAAATAAAGATTGATGGTTTTAACATTACAATTCCACATAAAATAGAGATGATGAAATATTTAGATAAAATTGATGAATCGTGTAGTTTGATTGGTGCAGTCAATACAGTATCAAACAAAGATGGAATTCTAAAGGGATACAACACAGACATGGATGGATTCTTGGAACCATTTAAGAAAAAAGAATTAAACATCAATGGAACCAAAGTTCTTTTAATTGGAGCTGGTGGGGCTGCAAGAGCAATAGTTGTAGGATTTGCAAAAGAAAAAGCAAAGAGTGTCACGATTATAAATAAAACATTAGAAAAAGCAATCAGTCTTTCAGAATTTGCAAAAACAATCGGACTAGATGCAAATACTGTAAAAATTGAAGACATTAAAGATACAGTAAAAGATTATGACATTATTGTTAATGCCACATCAATAGGTCTCAAAAATGAATCCAGTGTAATTGAATTAAACGGAATTAATGAAAAAACAATCGTGTATGATATTGTATACATGCCAATGAATACAGATTTTATTAAAAAAGCAAAAGCAGAAAAAGCAATTATAATTTATGGTTATGAAATGCTTCTAGGTCAAGCAGTTAGAGCTTTTGAGATTTGGCACGGTATAGAAGCACCTTATAATGCCATGAAAAAAGCACTGTTAGGAGGATTTTGATGGCAAAAGTAGAGGCTACAGTCCACGGAGCAGTTTCATTAGTAAATGCAATTGCCAACAAAAAAGGAGCCACCATAGGAATTGAATTAAAAGTAGAGGCAACAGTTGAAACCAGTCCAGGAAAAGGAATTTCAATACAGTCTAAAAATAAGAGCCTAAGTTCTCGCTTAATTAACAAAACAATAGAAAAAATTGTTTCAAAAAAAGACTTGGAACAAAACAAGATTACAGTTACATTAGATTCAGAAATCCCAACAGGTTATGGATTAAAAAGTTCAAGTGCTATTTCTTCAGCTATTGCCCTAGCATGTGCAAAAATCTTCAAACCAAAATTTACTGATCAACAAATTCTACTTGCTGGAGTAGATGCATCAATTGAATCCAAAGTTAGCATTACCGGAGCATATGATGATGCATGTTCTTGCTACTATGGTGGATTCAACGTTACAGATAATACAAAAAAGAAAAGAATTCAATTTGAAAAAGGACCAGCCAATTTAATTGCAGTAATATTTATTCCAAAAAATAGAAAAAGAGGGAATCTAAAAAAACTCAAGGTTCTATCATCAATTTTTGAAAATGCATGGGAATTATCTAGAAAAGCAAATTATTGGGATGCAATGATAATTAACGGATTAGCTACTGCATCAATATTAAATTCAGAACCTAAAATTATTACAGAATTAATTGAAAAAGGTGCACTAGGTGCATCAGTTTCCGGTAATGGTCCATCAATTGCAGCAATTACAAAAAAAGAAAATGAAGCAGCAATCAAAAAAGTATTTTCAAGATTAGAAGGGAATATCATAGTTTCAAAAATTAGCAACAAAAAGGCAGAAGTACATGAAGTGTAAAATTGAAAAATCAAAAATTTCAGGGCAAATAATTTGTCCTCCAAACAAGAGTTATACACATAGAGCAATTTTTCTTGCATCTCTTGCTGGAAACAATAGTAAAGTTGAGAATATTTTATTTTCAGCAGATACAAAAGCAACAATTGAAGCTTGTAAGAAATTTGGAGCAGAGATTGAAATCATAGATTCATTAATAATCGTTAAAAATCCAATAAAAATAGGCACAAAAGTGCCTGAAATCAACACTGAAAACTCGGGCACTACAATTAGAATCGCATCAGGAATTGCTAGTTTGTATCCTGATCAAATAATTCTAACTGGAGATTCAAGTTTACAGAAAAGACCAATGCAGCCTCTCTTAGATGCATTATCAAGCATAGGAGCACAGTGTAGTTCAACTGATGGAAAACCACCAATCAAAATTAAAGGAAAGATTGTAGGGGGGGAAGTAAAAATTCCAGGAAATTTTTCCAGTCAATTTATTTCTGCATTATTAATTTGTGCACCACTAACTGAGAAAGGAATCAATATAATCATTGAGGGAAATTTAGTTTCAAAACCATATCTTGATGCCACAATTTCTACAATGCGAAAGTTTGGTGTAACAGTGCAAACAATAATTCCATACAAAAGATACAACATATCCCCACAAATTTATAAAGGAACTACATTTACTGTTCCAATAGATTTTTCAAGTCTCGCACTTCTTCTTTCTGCAACTGTTCTAAATGGAGAAGACATTACAATAAAAGGAAACATTGGAAATTTGCCTCAAGGAGATGAAGTATTTATTGATATTTTAGAACAATTAGGAGTTGAGATTATTATGGATGACGAACAAATTAAAATTAAATCTCCTGAAAAATTAAACGGTGGAAAATTCGATTTGAGTAATTCACCAGATCTTCTTCCACCACTTGCAATTTTGGCATTATGTTCATCAGCCCCAATTGAAATATTCAATGTAAAACATGCAAGATTAAAAGAGACAGATAGAATTGCAATTATTTCAAGAGAATTAGTAAAACTTGGAATTAATATTCAAGAAAAAGAAGACGGCATGATTTTAGAGTCATCAGGGAATATTTCTGGCGCCGATTTAATATCAGAAGAAGACCACAGACTATTCATGTCATTTTGTATTGCAGGAATGTATGTTGGGAATTGCACCGTCACAGATCCAGAATCAGTCAAAGTTTCATATCCAAATTTTGTTAAAGAAATGAAACGGATGGGCGCAAAAATATTAATTGATTAAAATTATTTTTCAAAAAAATTATTCATGGTACTTTGTCGAACAATTCAACAAGTTCAAAATCTTTCAGATTGATAAGATCATGTTGTGCGTGAATGATATTTAATTTTTGTTCAATCCAGACGAATTTAATAATAATTTGCAGAATTTCAGATTTGTTCAACAAAGTAATTCATGGAGATAAATGGCGCGACCCCGTATAGAGTGAAAAGCATTCTCCTCACCCAACAACGCTTTTGCGTAGATAACATGTATTTTTCGCAGGGCCGCGCAAATTATTCTTTATAATTTACACGATTTTGCATATATCATGTATGTTATTATAATATTTAAGAATATATTATAATTATTTCATATTTTATCCAATAATAATATAATTTTTAACAGGTATAATACATTACCATAAAATGACCAAATACAAGATAAAATTTTCTGTAAATTTCAGAATGAGGAATTATAAACATCGGTTAACTTTGATAGTACATTGCCGGGAAATTCTATTGGTCAGCGTCTTGTTTTAACAAGTTTTGGGGAAAGTCATGGGAAATCAATTGGGGCAGTTTTAGATGGATGTCCTGCAGGATTAGAGATTGATGAGAAAGATATTCAAAAAATGTTAGATCTTAGAAAGCCAGGTCAAAATTTAATTTCAACTCAAAGAAAGGAAGGAGATGTTGTCGAAATAATTTCAGGAGTTTTTAGAGGTCATACAACAGGAGCACCAATTACAATGGTAATTTGGAACAGTGATCAAAAATCAAATGATTATGAAAATTTAAAAACAAAGCTAAGACCAGGTCATTCTGATTATCCGGCCATGACAAAATATAATCACTATAATGATCACAGAGGAGGAGGAAGATTTTCCGGAAGACTAACAGCAACTCATGTTATGGGAGGAGCCATTGCAAGAAAATTACTTAAAGTGGTATTAGGTGTTGAAACAAACTCATTCACATCACAGATTGGGAAAATAAAGATGGAAAAGAAATTCAATGATAAGATGATCAATTCAATTTATAAAAATGAAGTAAGATGTCCTGAAACTAAAATGGCAAAAACTATGAGAGATAACATTCTAGATGCAAGAAAGAAAGGAGACTCATTGGGTGGAATAATTGAATCAGTTACAACAAATGTTCCAGTAGGATTAGGAGAACCAATTTTTAGTTCATTGGAATCAGATTTAAGCAAAGCAATTTTTTCTATTCCATCAGTAAAAGGAATTGAATTTGGTTCAGGATTTCAAGGTTCAGAACTTTATGGCTCAGAGAATAATGACTTGTTTACAGTAAAGAGAGGGAAAATCGTTACCGAAACAAACAGATCAGGGGGAATTCTGGGAGGAATTTCAAATGGAATGCCAATTACAATGAGAATTGCTTTCAAACCAGCATCATCTATTGCTCAAAAACAAAAAACTGTAGATATTAAAACAAAAAAAGAAACTATTCTACAAGTCAAAGGAAGACACGACCCATGTGTCGTACCAAGGGCCCCACCAGTAGTAGATTCACTTGTAGCATTAACAATAGCAGACCATGCACTTCTATCAGGAGCAATCAAACCAGTTCTATAAGAAAATGTCAGACATCAACAATCTTCGAAACAAAATGGATGAGGTTACTCTAAAAATGATAGAGTTACTAAAAACTAGAACAGATATTGCAAGAGGAATTGGAGAAGTCAAAAAAAATATTGGGAAAGGAGTAACAGATGAAGTAAGAGAAGATAATTTACGTGGAAAAGTAATTTCACTATGTAACAATATTGGATTAGACGAAACAATGGCCACAAAGTTTCTAAATTTTCTTTTAAATGAATCAATCAAAGTTCAATCTACAAATAAACAAACACATCTTTCAATTTTCTTAAAAGCAAAATCACTTGAAGCACAAGGGGAAAAAATAATCCACATGGAAGTAGGAGAACCAGACTTTCTGCCACCAAAAATAGTCAAAGAGGCATTAGAAGAAGTATTTGATAAAGGATTTCTAAAATATGGTCAAGCAAAAGGAATGCCAGTATTTAGAGAAGCTCTTGCAAAATTTGTATCAAAAAAGTTCAATGTAAATATTCAACAAGACAATATTATTGTAAGTCCAGGTGCAAGGTTTTCAATTTTTACAGCAATTACAACTCTTTTGAATCCAGGGGATGAAATGATAGTAATTGAACCTGCATGGCCTGCCTACAAAGATTGTGCATTAAATTCTGGAATTAAAGTTAGAACCATCAATACCACTTTTGAAAACAAGTGGGAACCATCCTTAGTGCAGATCAAAAATACGATTAATTCAAATACAAAAATGATTGTTCTGAATTATCCAAATAATCCTACAGGGAAAATTCTAGATGAGAAATTACAAGATGAGATTATCCATTTAGCAAAGGAAAATAATCTCTACGTACTCAGTGATGAAATTTATTCACAATATGCAAAGACTAGTTGGAAAAGCATTTTAAGTTATAATTATGATAAAAGTATCATCACGCAATCATTTTCAAAATCACATGCAATGACTGGGTTTAGAGTAGGATATGGCATAGCAGATTCAAAAATAATTGAAAAAATGGCAAAACTAGAAGCTTTATGTCTTACAAATGTCTCAGAATCAATCCAATATGTAGCCATGAAAGCCCTTGAAGCAGATATATCCAACAATACTAATACAGTACAAACCAGATTAGATGTGTTGGCAGAAAAAGCAAGCGCTATGGGATTAGATTTTGTAATCCCTGATGGTGCAATGTACCTTTTTGCAAGAATTAATCAAGAGGGTTTTGATGGAGTTGAATTTGCCAATAGTGCCCTAGAGAAAGGTTTGGCAGTAGCACCAGGAGAAGGATTTGGAGATTACAAAAACTTTATCAGATTATCTGCATGCCAAAACGAAGAAACATTAGTGGAAGGAATGAGCATACTAAGTAACATCATGAGGGAGAACCAATGAAAAAGATCACAGTAATTGGAGCAGGAGGTCAAATGGGGCAATGGTTTACAAAATATTTTGTAAGTAAAGGATTCGAAGTAACTGGATATGACTCTGAAAACAAAGTATCTGGAAAAGACGTCAAAATATCAGAATCATTAGTAGGCGGAATTTTAAAAGCAGATTATGTTGTTCTGTGTACACCTACAAGGAGAACACCTGAAATTATCAGACTAATTGCCAAAGAGATGAAACGAGACACATATCTTATTGAAATATCATCTGAAAAATCCAAAGTAGTATCATCATTATCAAAAATGCCAGCAAAAATTAATCCTATTTGCATTCATCCAATGTTTGGTCCAGGAACAAAAACAATCAAAGGCCAAAATATTATTTCTGTTCCAATCAAAGATGCCAAAAAAGAACTAACAGTTACAAAAGCATTATTTGATGGAGCTAACTTTGTCACAATAGATGCAGCAGAGCATGACAAAAAGATAGCAGTGATTTTAGGATTAACACATTTAATGAATTTAGTTTTTGCAAACATTATTTCAAAAGATGAAAAGATAAATCTCACAGAAAAAATGTCAGGTACAACTTTCAGAGTTCAAAAAACATTGGCAGAAAGTATCATGACAGAATCTCCAGAACTAATTGAAACTATTATTGCAAACCCAGAGATTCGAAGAGTGGCAGAAGAACTTTGGAAAGATATAGGTAGACTACTAACAGATGTTCAAGAATCAAAAACAGAAGAAGTGGTAAATTACATCAAAGAATGCCAAGAGAGGCTTGCCAAACACACAGATGTTACTGAATCCTACAAAAGAATGGCAAAAATGGTAAAAGCAGTCGAAAAATAGTCGACATGCGTTCTACAAAGATCGTTACATCATTCATTAGAGATAATGAAAAATTACTAATTCTCAAACGGAGTGATAAAGTAAAATCCATGAAGGGATTATGGGCAGGAATTAGTGGAATTATTGAAAACAAAGAAGAACCTCTTTCTAGAGCAAAAATTGAAATATTTGAAGAAGTTGGAATTTCAGAAGACAAAATCACATTAATTAAAGCAAGTGAAGAAATGAAAATTCATTCACCACAGTACAAAAATCACGAATGGGAAATATTCCCATTTTTGTTTGAATCAAGTAAACCCGCAATCAAACTAAACTGGGAGAATTCGGATTTTAAATGGATTAGCATAGAAGAATTAGAAAATAATGAAACAGTACCAAGTCTTCAAAAAGTATTATTCAGCTTGTTGTAAATTTTCATTTTCTTTTTCATATTTTTTCTGTTGTGGTAACATCATGTAAACACAAGCCCCACCACACATAGTACAAGGAACGTTATTGCCAGGATGTTGTCCTGTTCTACTATGAATTTTTGCAGCCTCTTCAGGATCAATAGACAATGCTAGTTGCTTCTCCCAATCCAATGTACGTCGAGCTTCAGTCATTTCCATATCCCATTTTATCACTTTATCACGAATTTTTACAAGATCTCCTGCATGGGCTGCAATTCTATATGCAATTAATCCAGCCTTTACTTCATCTGCATTGGGTAATGCTAAATGTTCAGAAGGTGTAAGATAACATAAAAGATCTACACCTTCACTGGCAGAAACTGCTGCACCAATAGCACTGGCAATATGATCATGTCCAGATGCAACATCAGTGACCAACGGACCAAGAACATAATATGGAACATCGCCAATGAGAGATTTTGCCAATCTTACATTTGCAGCAACTTCATTTAATGGAACATGTCCTGGACCTTCAACCATCACTTGGATATCATGTTCATGTGCACGTTTTGTTAATCTGGATATGTTGATCATCTCTTGAACCTGTAGTTCATCATGAGAATCTAAAATTGAGCCCGGTCTTAATGCATCTCCGAGGCTAAATGTGACATCATATTTTTTGGCAATTTCCATCATGTAATCATAATGAGTGATGTATGGATTTTCTTTATCATGTTTTAACATCCATGCAGCAGTGATTGTACCACCTTTACTCACAACACCACCATATCGTTGAACTTTGAGAATTCTTTTTGCAATATCTTTTGTAATTCCACAGTGAACAGTGGTATAGTCAACCCCATCTTTTGCATTATTTTCAAATGCTTTGATGTAATCATCTTCAGTTAAATTCAAAGGATTCTTGTGGACTTCAACACCATAGTTGTAAGCTTCATAAATTGGAACAGTTCCAAAAGTTATTGGTGCAGCATCCATTAGTGTTTGACGTATTTTTTTAACATCGCCACCATCACTAAGGTCCATTATAGTGTCTGCATGATATTTTATTGCAACTTTAGCTTTTTCTACTTCTTCCTCAATGTTGACATTTAGTGTAGAAGTTCCAATGTTAACATTAACTTTAGTTTTCAGACCCTTACCAATTCCAACATGGTGAATTTTTTGCTGTCTTACATTATTACTTGGGATAATTATAGAACCTTTTGCAATTTTAGGAATTAACCATTCAAGTGAAACATCCTCATCTTTTGCAACTTGTTTCATTTCATCAGTTGCCACTCCACGTCTTGCAGAAGTCATTTGAGTTGCCATATCGTATTCTATGTTTTACCTGATTTAAACAATCGTGAAAATCATAAAAAGTTCTGATCGCAAGAAAATTCTTTGGCACTATATTAAGAAAGATGATCGATCTTTTATGGTAGAAGTGCCATTAGATCACGTGAGAACAATTAGAGAATGCAGACATTGTGGTAGAGAATTTTATAGTATGAAAGATGAATTCTGTTCTAATGATTGTGTAACTCAAACATCATCATAACTATCTCATTAGTTGTAGTTCATTTTCTAAAACATTTTTTCAGGCTTTATTTTAAAAATTCTATCTAAAATAGGCACAATAATATGCTCAGAATCAGGAGAATTTGCAAAATTTTGTTTTATTTCATAGAGACGTTGAGATAATTCAATTTCAGCATTAACTGGTGAAATATAATTTCTTAGTTTTTGATTTTCAAACTTTAAAGAATTTGATTCAGAGGTATTCATTATCGCGGTGGACTCCAACTCTCCTCCATGGCATCATCCATATTTTTTGAAATAAGATACTGCTTTCCACATTTGAAACATTGCCAGAGAAATTTATCATCCTTAATTTTTTGATATTGCATTGGCAACAAACAAGTTGTACACTGTAAAGTATCAGGAATAACATCATCTGCCATTGGAATTTTTGTCATCAAAAAAAGATAGGGATTCAAGTATAAAACAGATGTTAGAAAAAACATACCTAAATGGAAATGCAAATTAGTGCTATGAAATAAGAAAATATAATGAATCTACTTTCAATCGGAGGTTCTGATCCATCATCAGGTGCTGGAATTCAAAGTGATGTAAAGTCATTTTCAGAATTTGGCGCATATGGGTTAACAGTTATCACCGCAATCACAGGACAAAACACTTCGAATTTTGGAATGATTGAAGCAGTATCAAAAAAAATACTGAAGAATCAGCTTGAATCAATATTTACCGATTTTAAAATTGATGGAATAAAAATAGGAATGGTATTTAATTCTGAAATAATTAAAACCCTGTATCAACAATTAAAAAAATTAAAAATCCCAATTGTCGTAGACCCAATTATTAAATCAACAACAGGCGGGGCACTGATAGAAAATAAGGCAATAAAAGATTTTCAAAAATACATAATTCCACTTGCAACAGTTATCACTCCAAACAAATTTGAGGCTGAAATATTATCAAAATCAAAAGTTAACTCTAAAAACACAATAGAAAAAATTGCAAAAAATATCCAAAAGATGGGAGCAAAAAATGTGGTGATTACAGGAATTGAAGGAAAAAATAATAAGATCGTAGATTTTGTTCTAGAAAAAAGTAGAAAATATCTAATTTCAGGAGACAAAATTAGCAACACAAATCATGGAAGTGGATGTAATTATTCAGCCGCAATGATCTTTGCAATTTCAAACAAGAAAACAATCCATGAATCAGTAAAATTTGCAAAAGAATTTTCTCAAGACTCAATTAAAAATTCAATAAAAGTTGGAAACGGAATCAAGATAACAAATATTCAGAAAAAAGACACGATAAATTTAGAATTATCTCAATCAATTAACGAATTTGTAAAAATCAAGAATATATACAAAAACATTCCTGAATGCCAAACAAATTTTGTATATTCAAAACCAAAACCCAAATCTACAAAAGACATCATAGGATTATCAGGAAGAATCGTGAAAGCAGGGAATGAAGTCATAGTTGCAGGCAATCTAACGTATGGAGGATCAAAACATGTTGCCACAGCATTACTTGTTGTAAATAAAAAATTCCCAGATATTCAATCTGCAATAAATTTAAAATATGAAAAATCAATAATTTCTAAAATTAAAAAATCAAAACTTTTAGCATCTAGTTATGACAGAGTCAAAGAACCCAACGATGTTAAAATTAAAGGATCATCAGTAGTGTGGGGAATTAGTAATGCAATAAAAAATTTAAAATTGCCTCCAGACATAATTTTTCACAAGGGAGATTTTGGAAAAGAGCCTATGATAATAATTTTTGGAGATAAACCAAAAAATGTTTTAAAAAAATTATCAAAAATTGTAGGATAAAGTTCTAGTCTAAAAACATCCTCGAACATAAATAGCCATATCTCAAATAGCATTTGTGAAGACAGTAATTTTAGCAGGCGGACTCGGTACCAGATTACTTCCATTGACAAAGAAAACTCCAAAACCAATGTTACCATTAGGTAAAAAACCAATTTTAGAGCATCTCATTGATTGGAATAAAAAAAACGGAGTAAAATCAATTGTTTTGTGTGTAAGTCATCTTCGAAAAACAATTGAGAATTATTTTGGGGATGGAGAAAATTTTGGAGTAAACATAGAATATGCGATTTCAAATAAACCACTTGCTACAGCAGGTCAACTAAAAACTGCAGAAGAATTCATTGATGATACTTTTGTTTGCATGTATGGAGATTCAATATTTGATTTTAGTCTAAGAAACATGATAAAACAACACAAAGCAAAAAGAGCATTTGTTACTATGAGTCTGAACGAATACAAAACTAATTTAGAATACGGAGTAATAGATGTGTCAAAAACAGGTAAGGTGTTAAGTTGGAAAGAAAAACCAGAGATAAAAACAAATGTAAACATGGGTTGCTATGTAATGGGGTCAAAAGTGTTCAATCTAATTCCAAAAAATAAAGCATATGGAATGGATGACATGATTAAAAAGGCCATGACCAATAAGAAATTAGTCAGCAGTTTCATTACAAAGAAAGGATTTACAGATATAGGAAACAAAGCATCCTATGAAAAAGCATCTAATGAACATACTCAAAAACGAGGAAAGGAATGAGCGATGTAATCATTAGAGAATTAAAAGAAGCAGACCTTTGGAATGGTTTCCTAAAATCACTTGATTCATTAAAACAAGCAAGTAATATTGAAAAATCTAAAGCAAAAGAGGTTTTTGAAAAAATTAATGCCAATCCAGATCACATCATAGCAGTTGCAGAATTAGATGGGAAAATTGTAGGAGCCACTACACTCATCATAGAATCTAAATTCATTCATGACGGAGGCTTGGTTGGTCATATTGAGGATGTAGTAGTAAATAAAGAATATCAAGGTCAAAAAATTGGCGAGAAAATAATGAATTATCTTATCGAAATTGCGAAAAATCGTGGCTGTTACAAGACAATTTTAGATTGTACAGATGATGTGAAACCGTTTTATGAAAAATTAGGTTTTAAACAAGTAGCTAATAAATTAAGATTAGATAATATTTAGAAAAATTCTCTTTTTGGGCGTCGCTTTTTTTCTTTTGTTAGATATGCACCAACAGCAATCACAGGAATTGACAATATCATAAACAGTATAGGAGAATATTTTACAATATCTGTAATATAGACATCATCAATTTTATCAATTAGAGAATAAGAGACAAACATTCCTATTAACATAATCACCCCACCAGCAGCAATCAATCCACCTATAGGTTTAGAGCCATAGTGTCTTGTCATAATATAAGGAATTGCAGCTAGTATTCCAGCTGGTGCAACACCAATTGAAATGAATTGAAATATTTTTGGATCAGCATCAAATGTTATTGAAAACTCTATAGCTTCAGGAACATTAGTCATAAAATAATAAACAGAAATCATTTCACCAGCAAACATTGCAAATAATCCAAGACTTGTTACTGCAAGCCATTTTTCTATTGCCATAATTTTAACAGATTCTAGTTGATAAATAAACCATTCAGAAAATTATATAATGCCAACTAAGTTAGCTAATTCTTTTCTGCAAGCTGCCCCAAGTTTTTCTGCAGCTTGTTCAGGAGATACATCATTTAAGAAAATGCCATACCCACGTTCTAATCCAGACCAAGATTTGGTAATTGGATAAATTTCAATATGCCAATGAATTTGTCGACTATTTTTCTTTTCAGGAGAAAGATGAAAAACCAAATTGTATGATACGTTCTTTACAGTTTTTGTCAACCCCCCAAGAGTGGATCTTAAAATTAATGATAAATCATTAATGTCTTTTTGAGTTATTTTTGAGAAACTGGTATTATGTTTTTTTGGAGAAATCCAAAATTCATAAGGATATGAAGGAGCCCATGGGCAATATGCAATAAACCCTTCAGTTTGAATAACCTGCCTAGGACCACCGATTTCTTCATTTATGGTCTGACACATTGGGCAAACACCTTTTTCATTTAATATTTTATGAGATGCTTCTGCTTCAAACTCAATCACAGGAGGAATAGTTGAGAAGGTCAGAAGGTTAAGGTGAGGATGAGGGTTTGTATTACCTGCTAAATCACCATGATCACCATAAATTGAAACATAAGTTACGCCTTTTTGCGTGTAAAGCCATCGTAATCTATCTTGAATAACAACTAGTACATTGGACCATTGTTCAGGATCTATTGTTGCAAATGAATCTTTTTCATTTGGAGATGCAACTACAATGTAGTGATAACCATATGCAGGTTCACTGTAAAACGGTTTGTCACTGTAAGAATTTTCTGTTTCGATTGAGACAATGGGATTTTTACTTTCAAAAACTCGTATAACCCAATTTTTAACATAATCATCATCATTATCTTGAAGACGTTGTAACAGTCCATCTTTTGCAACAAGAGACAAAACAGAAGGATTTGTCATAGATTCGTTGCCAAGTGCAAAAGGAGATTTTTTAGGATCAATAACTTTGTCGTCTTTTTTTGAGACAATCATAAAACGCTCAGAAACATAATCTTTGCGCATGTCCCCCATAATGGTTAATTGAAGTAAAATGTATGTTAAAACGTTTACTAAGATCTATACAAATTAATTTTAAAAATAATTTTTCAATTTTATTTTAAAAAATTAAGGAAATTTCATTTTCATCAAAAAATCTAATGAAAAAGTTTAGTTAAAAATTTCATGAACAGTTATTTTATTTTGATCGCAAAATTTGTTGCAAGATTTAAAACAGAGCATCGGATTTTAAATAAACAGGGACTATTTTGAATAATTCTGATGTTCATATGATCTATGTTCTTTTAGACGGAGTAGGAGATCTTCCACATCCTGATTTAGATGGAAAAACACCATTGGAGGCTGCAAATACTCCAACATTAGATAAAATTGCCAGTAATGGTACTATTGGAGAAGTTATTTCAGTTGGAAAAGGAATTGCCCCGGAATCAGATATTGCAGTTTTCAACATGTTAGGATACAAATTCAAACATGTAGATTATACAGGTAGAGGAGTAATTGAGGCAATAGGGATAGGTATAGATTTTAAAGATGGTGACTTGGCTCTTAGAGGAAATTATTCTACATTAAATGATGAAGAAATAATTATTGATAGAAGAGCAGGAAGACATATTGAAAAAGAAGATGCAGATGGAATTGCAAAAGAAATTGAAGAAAAAATTAAATTAACATCTCCAGACATTTCAATAGTAGTAGCCCCAACAATAGGACATAGAGTAACAGTAAGAATTAGAAAAGAATCTCAAAAATTATCTTCAAGAATCACTAACACAGATCCAGCCTATAGTAATATTGGAGGCATGGGGGTTGCAAAAGCGGTAGGAGATTTTCTTAAAATTGAAAAATGTTTGCCATTAGAAGATACTGAAGATTCAAAATTTACTGCAAATTTAGTAAATGAATTTTCAGAAAAATCAACTGAAATTATGAAGAATAGCCAAATTAACAAAAAAAGACAAGAGGAAAATAAGAAACAACTTAGTTGTATTTTGTTAAGAGATGCAGGAAACAAATATCCAGATGTTATTCCAATTAATGAAAAATATGGAATGAATTTTTCATGTATAGTAGATATGCCAGTAGAACTTGGAATTTCAGAAGTTCTAAAAATGAAAGCATTTGAAGCTGGAGGATTAACAGATTATGAAGAAAAAGCAAGAGTCGCGGCAAAGGCAATGGAAACTCAAAATTCAATTTATGTGCACCTTAAAGGACCAGATGAATTTGGTCACGACGGAGACGCAATTGGAAAAATGAAAAATATCGAAGAGATTGATCAAAGATTCTTTAAAACACTTGTAGAGAATATTGACTCTAGCAAAGTTGCAATAATAATCTCTGCAGATCACTCAACTCCATGTATTAACAAAGGACATAGTGATGATCCAGTTCCAATTCTTGTTTCAGGTGATTTTATCAAAAACGATGGAACAACTAGAATGACAGAGGAACAAGCCAAAAAAGGAAACATCGGATTGATTCAAGGAGCAGAAGTGGTTTCAAAAGCTTTAGAGTTAATTAAATCTCAAATCTAGTCAGTTTCTTTGCTTGCTGCATTTTAACAGTTTTTTTTCTGATTCTATCAACATCTATTGAATAATACATGGAGGGGGAAGTGCCTAGTTTCTCCAAGGCTCGTTTCAACATTCCAATACCTATGCTTTCTTCATTTTCTTGTTCATGTGCAAATGCAACTGCAACTAGAATAATCCCCTGAACAAGTTCTTTTTCTCTCCCATAGCATTGATTCCAAACTCCTTCAAAGGCTTCATGGCATTCCCAGAATCGTTCATCGTTATAGTAAAATATTCCATCTTTGATTCCTTTATCTTTGTCTATGTGTTCTTCAACAACATGTCTTACATTATCAATTTCTCCAATTGGGGATAATCTTTCTACAAGGGGATCTAGATCTACTTTTTCTGAAGCAACATCAAATTCAATAAATTTAGAGGCAACCCTAGCAAGTCTAACTGAAACGTTCATGTCAGATACAAGATCTCGAGCCTTGTATGCTAGTTCTCTACAATTCTCAGGTAAATATTTCTCATTTTTAAAATGTAGTAAATAACGTTCCACGATATAGTTCTGAGGGAATTTCTTAAATTTCTTCTTATATTTCAATCAAGGTTTATATGAAATATCCAGAAATTTTTGATACATGTCCATTATTGAGACAATTACAGACGTTACTAACTCCTTTCTATCTAGAAGAGAGTTAACTTGTAATTTTGTAGGCTTGGGAGGCAAACTCAAAAGTCTAGAAGCTACAGATATGATTATAAAAAAGTTCAAACTAGATGATAAAGTTGTCATCACAAGGAGATTAAGAACTCAAGTCGGTAAATCTCTCATAACAGGAACATTCTATATTTATGAAGATGAAGGATTGGCTAAAAAACACATCAATCCCACAATATTTTCAAGAATAGAAAAAGCCAAAGCAAAAATTGCAGAAGCTGACGCAGCTGCAAAGGAAGCCAAAGTAGCAGATGTACCAGCTGAGGAAGTAAAAGCAGATGTACCAGCTGAGGAAGTAAAAGCAGATGTACCAGCTGAAGAAGCTAAAAAAGAGGAGAAATCTGAATAATGCCTGTAGAGAAAAAAGGTAATAAAGGTTCCAGTCCTAGCATTGCATCTTATTACAAAGTTGAAGGCGACAAAACATCAAGAACTAAAAAAGTATGTTCTAGATGTGGTAAAGGAACTTTCATGGCTCAACACAAAGATAGAAACACATGTGGTAAATGTGGTTTAACAGAATTTAATCAATAACAATTATTTTGAAATTACTTGTAAAATATTTTAATAAAGTTGTTTTTTGTGAATTTTAGAGCTTTTTTCTTCCAATAATTCCATTTTTGAAATAAATGCAGGATCAAGTTTTATTTTTGAAAGAGATTCAGCAGATAGTTTGACTGTATTAGCATCTAAAGAAATGTTGGTCTTTGGAAGATTTTTCTCAGCCCAGAACTTCATCACCTTATCTTCAAGCTTAAAGTCACGAAATCCAGCAGGGAATTTTTTTGTAATATGATTTAGTAAAGTACGATCTTTAAAGACAACCCTGGGTTCAAACAGCCTAGTCTCATCACTGTAAATATTTTCAAATAGATTTCCAGAAACTTCATCAGATAACAATTCCATTTTTGAGATTTTTCTCATCAAATCCAAAAAATGTAAAAACTCATGAGCCAAAATTGCATGAATTGTTCCCTTTAGACCATATGCAATTAATGGTGCAGAAATCTGAATAACAACTTGAAATTTTTCTTCAAACATTACAGGAATCGTTCTTGCAAATAAGATTCCAAATTCATATGAATTTGGTGATGAAATAACTAGAGAAGGCTCAACGTATGCTATAGGATATCGAATTCCAGATGCTTTTTCAATTCGATTAATTCCTTCAATAACAAGTGGAAATCGCTTCATTGTTAAATCAAAAATATCGTCAGGAATAATTCCCTTAGAATGTGCATCTTTGAAACGTACTAGTGGATCCAACATTATCCCTCGACAGTTTTGAATGTAAATAGGTTGATTAGATCAGGAACGTGGTTTGCCGGCTTTCTTTTTTTTGCGTGTATCAGCCCTTTGATCAGCATGTCTCATGTGTTTATTTTTTTTTCTCATTGGCATGGTAATTTACGATATTTAGTGCTAGTTAATTGTTATCATTGTATTTCAATCTCAAGAAAATCAAATTCCCTACATTCACAGGAAGTATCAAGGATAGTTGAAATTCCAGGAGTAATATCATCACCAATAACAAATCGTTTGATTGGAAGGCCTCCTTCAGCCTTGATAATTAGAGTAAACAGATTCTTTGAGTTTTTTTTAGATTTCACATCAAAAATTTTCTTCTCTGAACGTTTCCCAGACTTTTCATAGACTATCACAGGACTAATTGTAAGATCTTTTAATTTTTTAAGACTTTTAGAATCAATTTGAGATTCAGTAGAAATTTTTACACAGATGACAGAATTGAATTTAAGAGGTTTTTTTGGAGATCCATAAACGGACTTTAAATGATTGATTTTGATAGAATCAATAGAGACATTAGATAATTTTACATTTCGTTTGTGAGGATTTTGTATTTTTACAAAAAATGGCCTACCAGATCCCAAAACCAAACTAGATGCATCCTCACCACCAATCCATGTGAATTTTGCAGTTGTACCTCCAAATTTTTGAAAAACTAGTTTAGAGATTGCACCTTCCACACTATCAAATTCTACAATACCATGGAAATCACAAACTCTGCATCCTTTTCCAGAGCAATTATCGCATGATTTTTGTTTTTGAGAAAAACCCCTTTTAGACTTGACATATCTTCCAGAAAGAGTGATGGATTTAGAACGTAATTCGCATAATTCTTCTTTAAAATTTAAAGTAAAAGTTATGTCAGGATCAAGATGATCAATTATTTTTTTTGTCTTTTTAGAATATAATTTCCCTATTTCTTTTGTAATGTCAGTTTTGATGCTATCAATTCCTTTTAGTTGATATTGAGATCGAATAAAATCGTCCCTATCAATAATGGAAGGTTTTATCATAACTCCAATATTGAATGTTTTAAAAGAGTAATCAATTGATTTGTCAATCATGAGTTTTAAAAAATAATTTAGATTATCAAATAGATTTTTACACACATAACATTTTTCTGTAGAGTTTTGATTTAGTTTTTTACCAAGAAGTTTATTTGATGAAAGGTGTAATTGTTTTGAAAATAATCGACCTAAACAATGATTACATAAATTATATTTTTTAATAATTTTATTTGCCATAGGGATAATTTGTTGATAATTAGACATGGTTGATTTGGATTTGTATTATTTATTATCCTAATCCCATTTTTCTAAGAGTACCTTGCATCTGCCTACCCTTTGATGCTTTCATCATGTTCTTAGAATTTTTATAATTTTTAATTAATTCTTTAACTTCGCCTTCAGGCCATCCTGAACCACGAGAAATTCTTTTGATTCTAGAAGAGTTAAGTAATCCTCCAGGATCTGCTTTTTCTGCTTTGGTCATACTTTGAATTATAAATCGCCATTTCGTAACCTTGCCTTCCATTTGACCTACTTGATCTCCTTTTACCATTCCAGAAAGTCCAGGCATACTATCAATAATTCCTTGTAATGAACCCATGTTACTGACGTCTTCTAACTGAGAAAGAAAGTCCTCCATGTTCATTTTTCCACTAGAGATTCTTTTCATTCTCACATCATCACCATCATTTTCTAATCGTTTAGCCAAATCCAATATGGCTTGAATATCACCCATGCCAAGTAGTCTTCCAACAAATCGTGTAGGAGAGAATTTTTCTAAATCATCAATTCGTTCACCAGTTCCTATGTACATTATTTGTGCACCAGTAGCTGCAGATGCTGCAAGAGCACCACCACCTTTTGCAGAACTATCCAATTTAGTAATTATGACACCACCAACTGGAATTGTCTTATGGAATGCTTCAGCTTGATTGAAACATTGTTGTCCAATCGTACCATCAATTACTAGTAAAGCTAAATCAGGATCTGCTACTTTGTTTATTCTATCCATTTCTTCTAAAAGATCATGTTCTTCTTTATGACGACCAGCTGTATCAATTAGAATTACATCTAATGTTTGTCCTGCAAAATGTTTTAGTCCATTTTTAACAATATTTGGAGAGTCTTTGTTATTTTCTTCGCCATACACTTCAACATTTGACTTTTCACACATAGTTTTCAATTGAACTAGGGCTCCTGGCCTGTATGTATCAGCACCCACAACACCAACTTGGTATCCTTGACCTGTTAGAAATTTAGCAAGTTTTGATGTCACAGTAGTTTTACCGCTGCCTTGAATTCCAAGTAGAATAATCTTATTTTGTTTTCCAGGTTTAAAATCAAACTCAGATTCATCACCCAATAATTTCGAGAGTTCATTATATAGGATCTTTACAATATGATCCTTTCTAGAAAGTCCGGGAGGAGGAGTCTCATTTAGAGCGCGTTCCTCAAGATGCTTTGTAATTTCAAGAACTAGGCGTACATTAACATCAGATTGCAATAAGGCTCTTTGAACATCCTTAGATAATTCTTTGATTAGTTCCTCATCTATACCAGAGGATTTTACAATTTTTTTAATTGCATCTCCTAAACTAGTCTTAAGACCATCAAGCATTGAAATTCAACCTCGCATCCACTATTTCAAACCTTCCTCTATAGCCATCCCATTTTTTTTCAGACTGGTTAATTTTTATCGAATTTGTAAAGAGAGGACAATTAATTAC
Organism: Candidatus Nitrosopumilus sp.; assembly: GCA_965262905.1. Lineage (GTDB taxonomy): Archaea > Thermoproteota > Nitrososphaeria > Nitrososphaerales > Nitrosopumilaceae > Nitrosopumilus. Next base: position 1,912,111 of record OZ253567.1, on the reverse strand, counting down.
AAATGTTTCAGCCTCACCTCCTTCAAAATTTAAATTAAAACCAAATTTTTCAGATAAATGTTTCAATGAAACTATGTCAGATTTTGAAATAGTTTTTCCCAACCAGAAATCATCCAATCCATCAGATGATACAGTAGTCATAATAAAATCAAATTTTGAATCAACTAATTCATTCATGTAATGTTCTGGATCTGTATTCCATAAAGGTGTAATAACTTTTAAATTTAATTTTGAACAAATATTTTCAAACTTATCTTTTTGAAATTTACTTTGTATTCCACCGTGAACTAGTCCTTCGATTTGGAATTGTTCTTTTGCATTTTGTAACAAATTTTCAACAAGTATTAATTCATTATCAGTTTCATCAGAAGTTGAAGCAATAGTCAATTGTGGGATATTCATTGATTGTGATTGTAACTTTGTCCATTTCATGTTTGGATAATGTAGCAGATGGCTTTCATCAGATTTTGGAAAAATACTCAAGAGACATTTTACTTCATGCCCTTGTTTTTTAGCAACATAAATTGCATATGCGCTATCTTTTCCTCCCGAAAAAAGAGAAGCTAATTTCATTATCTAAAAAATATTTAATTCAATAAATTTTTCATGTTTATTGAAAAAAGATGCTTCAATACTCATAATCGTCATCACAAAATCAGACGGCTTTTCCGATAATCATCAGCATCCTCAATCGCTTTTAACACGCATTATTTTAGTTCTATCCATTACAACCCAATATTCAACATTTTGACCATTTTCTAATTTACCTTTGACTTCATCATCAATCAAAGAAATGTCAATAGTCTCAAATGATTCAGAATCCATAACTTGAATGGTATCACCATTAATTGAGATAATTTGACCAACTTTTTTGTTAATCATTGGAATGTGAATTTGCATACTGACAGGTCCTACATGAGGTCTTTTTTGACCATCAAAAATTCCTTGACCAACAATTCTTGCTTTTGCTGCGCCGTGTTTACCGGGTTTTGAAGTATCATATTCTACAATTCTACATGGCTCACCGCTAGGTTGATCTGAGTGAGGCAATAGAATGTATGATCCAATTTTCAAAGAACCAAGATCAGAAGGTTTACTCATAAAAAATAGTTTTTGGTCGAATATTTAACTTTTTTACTTTAGTTTGTCAAGAATTGAAAGACTCATCAAATTAGTCATTGTCATTCCTTTTCGATTAATTTCTCGTCTAGTTTGATCACAATATTTCTTTACACTCTGATGACTTTTTTCACTTGCAACTTCAATTACAACAATATTTTCAGAATAAGGAAATGTAAATTTTGAAGTGTTTAAACAAAATGTGTTCATGTTTCCCAGACCAGCTATCTCAATTTTATCTCTTTTTAGCAAAAGATTTGCAATTTCTTGTAAATCATCTCCATCATCACCATATTCTAAATAATATACAGAGACAAAATTTGTATTACCTTTAACTTCTCGTTGAAAGAGATCATCTCGGATCTTAAAGACAAAAGATGTTTTTTCTTGGTTATTAACTGCAAGATCTTTTAAAATTTGTTCACTATCTTTGAATTTAGCTAAAATGTAATGGTTTGTAGAATCAGAAAAGTATGGTTTACTTTCACTAGAAAATGTTCCTGTAACAAAGTACATCTTTTCAATATTTTTTGATTTTGTCCAAATCTCTTTTAGTTCAATAGAATCATGATTGTGTAAATATGGAGCACATACGTATCCAGAATAAGAGAGTTTTAGTTTAGACATAACGAATTGAAAATCTTTTCAGGGTATTTATGCGTATATAGATCATGATGATTAAATTTGAATTTCATCTACGATAGTTTTTTAATAGTAGAAATCTTCATTTTTTTGTCCCGTGGTAGCTCAGCCTGGTAGAGCTCCTGGCTGTAGTTGTTGGCTTTAGATGGCTAAACGAATAACAGCCCATCAGGCATACAGAAACCGGGTTGTCGATGGTTCAATTCCGTCCCGCGGGACCACAGATTTTTGAAAATGATTTTAAAAATAATAAAAAGATAGACTAGTTTAAGATGAAATCTTAAATTAAAAAAATTGTTGCCTATGCTGATTTTTTGACTTGTTGTGCTGCTGGGCCTTTTTGACCTTCGCCTACTACAAACTCGACTTTATCGCCTTCATTGATGAATCCGTCAACATCTGATTTGTGAACAAACAGATCGTCTCCACCTTCTCTTTCAATAAAACCAAAGCCTTTTGTTCGGTTGAACCATTTTACGGTGCCTTGTTCTGACATTAATTTGGAATAATATATTCACTATATTAACTAAAGCATCAAAATGAAATTAACTCAGAAGTGAAGATTAGAAATCTTTTGGAATATGGTTTTGATCTTTAAGCCATTCAACTTGAGGAAGGGTAAATCTCCAAACAATATCTCCACGCTCCTTTTCTTTAAAATCCCAAGGAGCAATAATTACAATATCATTATCTCTAATCCAAACTCTTCTCTTTAATTTACCTCTAATTCTTCCACGACGTGTAATATTATCATCGCATTTTATCATTACATTTTCTCCTCCCATCATTTTCAAGACACGACCAAAAAGTTCACCCTCTTCAGGTAATCGAATTTCTTTTAGTGCACTCTCATTTTTTACTTGGCGCTTACCCATGTCAATTATTTCCATAGTCAGCATATAACTGGTAGGGTTATTGGAAGAGAAAAATTAAACATAAGAGATTTTTATCAAGCATGATAAAAAAATACATGGAATTTAGATGCATTGATGAATGCTCTCAATGTTGTATTGAAAGAGAATATTATCCAAGTAAAAAATTTGGCAAAATAGGAGTGTTGATTCTTCCAGAAGAGAAAGAAAAAATTGAAAATCTTGCAATTAAAAATAATTTAGAAATTAAGATTTTACCAAGAATAGGGATTTCTAAAAATGAAAAAATATTCCCCACAAAAATTTTAGCATACCAACTAATGGGTGTTGAAAAAAATGGGAACACATGTCCATTTTTAGATATAGATAGTGGAGATAAATCACCACATGGTGGATTCCCATGTAAGATATACAATGAAAGACCTCTTGCATGTACGGCATATCCTTTGATCGAATCAGAACCAATCACACTTGATCAAAAATGTAAATTCTGTAAAGAGTATGGAAATGCTAACGAGAATCTAAATGCTGAAACTGAAGCGCTTTTAAAAATTAAAGAAAAAATGATTCCAGATTTACAAGTCATTTGGAGATATGCAACAAATGTTGGAGAGATAGAGGATCAAAAGAGATTAAAATCAGGCTGGATTTTAGAAAAGTGAATATCCCAAACATAGGAATTATAGTTAAGGCGTCAAATATTTGAACATTTTAACAATTTTTACATCACCATTATCCAATCTTTTCTGCATGTGTTTTTCATCTCAGATTTATTTGCAAAGAATGCATTGCCATTTTCTTCTCTCCACTGTATCTGCATTGGATTGAGTTCTGGCGTATACGGTGGAAAATATTTAATTATATTTTTGATGCTTTGATATATTTCTCTATGGGATTGCTTTTGTGATACGATGCATCCTCTGCAAATAACAATAGTTTTTTACCATTATTGTTTCTGCAGTGATTTTAAAAAAATCAAAGAATGAATCTGTGTTTGATTTGTCATAGAATCTGCAGGAAAACACGCCTTTATTTCCCAATGCGCCAAAGGATTGAAACTTTTCTCGAGTATAATTGATTTGAGTTGTTGTATGTTCTCCTTTAATGTACCCATTCACGCTTTATGTTTGGTGCTATTTTGTTTGTTGACTCATCCAGACATAGTGTGGGGTAATTCCAATTTGGAAAATTTTTTAACTGTTCTTTTTGCGTTTTTTAAAACGGTTCTGCTCCTCTTTTGAGGCTGATTTGTGATGTGTGGTTTTTAGATGAAAACCCAGTTCTGTGGAGTAATTCACGCAATGTACTTGCAGAGTATAAAGTGTTGTATTTTTTATCCACATGTGTAATTACCATTTTACACTCCACATGAATTGATTAAATTCAAATTTTTCTGGACCTGAAATTAGATCATTCCTTAATGATAGTAACTGTTTTTCACTCAAAAAACAACAAGAGGCCGTGTATTTCTTACGGTGTGATGTTCTTCTTTACCCATACGATTTAGCCAGTAGTTCAGAGTTGATGGTATAACATCCAAACATATCTCAGAATATGAAATATTTTACTTTCTTTATATTGCAGTCTTGGTCTTATTTTGGCTTTTTTTTGCATACTTTTCTTAAAAAATCGATGCTTGTTCCTTTCATGAAATGGCTACCTGAAGATACCATTAATGTTTTGATTTGAGATGATTTTGTAAGTGTAAGATATGATCTTAGATCTTTGGGGTTGAAATAATTTATAATTTGTTCAAAATTTATTTGCCTAAACTATAGCATACATTCTTGGATGCTGCTCGCACATGTAGTTTTTGTGGAACCTTTGGTTCTAGATTCCATTTGTGCATCAAATGACACACGTGAGTAATATGATATGTGTTCTGTAAAATATGAATTGTATTAGTTTTTTTGGAGTCATGCCGCCTAAAATTTTCTTAAATGTATGCTCTATCTTTTGTAATTTTTTGTGTGAGATTAATGGCGGACGGCCAGAACGAGGGGGAGATCATCCAATCCATATTTTTCAAATGAATCAATTTACAGAATTGTATGTACAAAACATTTGTCTTACAGTTTCAGCAATTGTAGATTTGTTGATCTTAATTATACACATTGCGTGTAATCTTTTCTTTTTCTTGTCGTACTTTTCTTTTTTGCAGGCCTAGAGTAACTCGTTATTTGTGATGTTCATGAAATTATTCCTAACTACTGATCAAAAAACATTACTATTTGTTTTTGTAATGTTCAAAAGACTTTTGCTATGAGGTATAGAACATCAATCAAGAATTGATTTAATTTTCTTCAACTAAAAATCTAATACTTTCACTAGATTCCCCATAATATGCTTTAACTTCCCACATAGTAGTGTTGATGAATGAATCCGAATTCAAAGTCCAAGAGACCGAACCAATTCCAATAGTACCTAATCCTATCTCAGATATCCACATTTGACATAAATCTAGACATGAATCTAAACCATTTGGTAAACCACCCCAACCATCTCTATATTGACCCTCTTCATAAGTCGACAAATATCTTTCATCAATTCTAATTATGTTACCATCTAAAACTGATGTTATAATTAAGGTAGGACTTGCATCATCAACTACATTAACATTACTAACAAAAAATTGCAAGTTAATAGAATCACCTTTTTTAAATGTCTGTTGACTGTCTGAATCATTTATCAAAATAAAAATACCACTATCTTGAATTACCTCATTTGTTACCTGTTCATTTTCTATTACAATCGATTGTTCTACTGGTTTATCTGCATATCCATCTTTAAAACCATCCTCATAAGCATTTTGAATGTCAATAATAGTTTGACTTTTTAGATTAGACAATTCATTTTCCAATTCCTGAACTCGTTGAGAGTCATCTCGATTATTTGGGATTGTAATAATTTCCTTATCGACCAAAAACTCAATTAATGAGAAAAATTCTGCATCTTCTACTTCGCCATTAGCCCACCATCCAGCCGTATTCTTTATCCAATTTGGTATGTTGGAATCTTGTGCATAACTTGAAGTCATTGTAATGCCTCCAAGCATCACAAGTGTAATTATTGTAAAATAAAAATATCTATTCAATAAACCAATACCAAAATTCGTAGTTTAAAAATAATGCTATTAAATTGCATGTACATCATTTTGGGTACCTAAAAATCACCAGAAAACTACGATTAAATTATTTCACCTAGGCAATATGAATAACCAAATCAAAATACCTCAAAATCAATTCATGAACTTATGCGTATCACTATATCATCAAAAAGAGTATGTATAGCGAAGAGACAAAGTTCGTGAACTAAATATTCTCAAAAAATTATCTAAAAATACTAAATTTAGGACTATAAAACAGGAAATTTGACTTTAAGAGAATTCAGACTAAATTTTGCAAATTAAAATGATTCAACAATCAGTCAAATTATCACGAAAATCATGAAATTTCAAAACACTTTTCTATCTACTGTAAATGATGAAGTTTTGTTTTTAATTACGCAAGAGATTATTAGTCTGAACATTTGATAAAAAATAATCATACTAAAACTCATGCCATAATTGATGTTAAAGCACATGATTATGATGCAGCAAAAGAATTAGCAGTAGAATTACTTGACAAGTTTATTTTTTCTATCAAATTATTTGATCCCGGTTCTTTTGTTTCTACAAGAAAAAATAGCTATGAACAAATCAATGATTCAATTTTAACATATAACAAATCTACTAAAACACTTCAATCTTCTGGTCATAATCATTACATACCTGTTAGAGTCAACCCTAGTAGCGATTTTTATAAAAATTTAGAAATTAAATGGAAAAAACTCACATCATTCCTATATTCTGAATGTTTAACCATGTTTCAAAAATCTATTCTTGCTTCGATGTACTGGTATGGTTCTATTGATACTTTGCGTGATTCTAATACCAAAAAATTTCTTTACTATCTAATTGGTTTGGAAAAATTACTCCTAAAAAAGAAAGAACAAAAAAAACGAAAAAATTTGGAGAACATGCTGCAATTCTATTTAGTGGAAATCGAAAATACACTAAATCTTATGAAACATACTATGAAAAAAGAAATGACATAATCCATGATGAAAATATAAAAATCTACAACGAGGAAATTAATACTTTACAATTTAACCTTAGAAATCTTCTTCTAGATATGATTGAGAATTCTGATAAATTTCAAAATATTGAATCCTACTATATGAATAGACACAATATTGCTCTATAATATTATTTGACCCTCATTATTGATTAATTTGAACCATATGACGCTTTATGATCTCCTACTCTAATCAATACAATTCCATTTTTGGGAAAATCTACATCGTAAAGTAATCTATTACTTTTATCTAATTCATATGCATATACATTCGTAGATTTTTTGAAACTGCCCAGTTTTCTAGGATCATCACTTGATGCTAGATCTTTGAGTGTATTTTCTATTTTTTTAAAAAATTTGATCATTATTTTTAATTTTTTTAAATTATTTTTTGAACTTGGTTGTTCTATCAAATGACCACAAATTAACCATTCAAGTCCGCAATCAGATCTTCAGCATTACTAAATTGTTTTGTATCTTTTGAATCTATTCCGTATTCTTGAATATCTTTAATTTCTTCGTCAGATAGACCATCATAATCTGCAAGTGAATTTATGCGTAATTCTATCAGGCTTTGGTAATTATCATTGGCGGTTTTTGATAATTGTAAGTCAGTTAGTCTTGATAAACGTACAATTTCTTTGTATTCGATTGGTTCTCTTTTAAGAAGTTGTACCATTTGCCTCACTCACTGTTTGCACAACCTCTTTTATAAAATCAGCTCCAAATTTTCCTATGAATTCATTAAATGCATCATATTTGATGGTTCTAAAAACAAATTCCATGTAGAGTGATTCTTTAGGATTACTAGCTAAAGGCCCCATACGAATTTGCATATCAACTTCAGTTACATCGGTGTTTGCAACTACTACAGATATAATCCCAGGGTTAATGTTTAATTTTTCTGCCAATTTGGATTTTACATTTTGATTTAAAATATTGTTAAGAAAATTTTGTGGATCACCATTACCTGTAACAAATGTCTTAAAATTTCCACCTAACACAGAAGGTAAGAGGATAAGTCCTCAATACAGTTTTAACACTTCTTCTTGGATGCTTGTATAGCGAAGATCAAAAGTTCGTGAACACTTTTGCAGGGTTTCTGAAAATATAATTTACAATATCAAGCTTGAACTTTGTTACCCTAAAATATTTAGAGACTGCCTTGTTCATCTCTGTAAACATTGCATAATGTATAGATACCAACAATGCATGCTTGCCAATCTTCTGGCATTGCTCAATCATGTTTAGATACGGTGATCCCTTTGAAAGCCATATTAGTTTGACATCAGGATTCTTTGCAAGATATTCCCTGACTGTTATTGATTTGTGAACTGATGCTCGGTCCAGCATTATTGCAATCTTACCGTATTTCCAGTGTAACTCTTTTAGATATTCTACAAATGTTATGCCATTGAATCTATCATAAACTCTAAACAACTGACTGCCATTTTCTGTGATGGTATCATATACTGCCAGGCTTTCATGATTCCCTGCGTATGGAAGAAATATTCTCTTTGAAACTTTTGTCCAGTATTTTTTTCCTTTTTTTACATCTCTCACAAAGTTCTCATCTGTCATTGCAATGACAAATCCATCCTTTTTTAGGCGTGAAATTCTCTTTTTAATGCGTTGTTGCCAGCTGCGAACAGCAGATATGCTTGCACGATTGATATGGTATTTCTGTGCAGTTTTTGCAGACATTCCATACTGGTGCATTATCTTTCTGATGTGAGTTATGTGTAATTTTACTCCAGTAGAATATTGAACTAAGGGTTTATCACAGCACGGCCAATAATTTTTCGGGCTTTAAGATCTTCAAGAGCAGTATTTGCATCTTCAAGAGAATATCTTTTAGAAATAACTGGATTAATTGTTCCCTTTCGTGCAAGATCAAGAAGTTCTACCATGTCATTATAATTTCCAGTGTAAGCACCTTGAATGGTAATTGATTTTAGAGGAATTGTTACAAGAGACATTTCCAGGGATCCTCCAAATAATCCAACAAGTATGATATTTCCTCTTTTTCGTATTACACCCAATGCTGTTTTGACAGTTGGAGGTGCATTTACAAAGTCAATAACACTATCAACTCCTTTACCATTAGAAATTGAGATGATTTTCTCAACAGGAGACCCAGTTCCACTAGATAGAGAACCAACGATACTAGTATTTACAACAAAATCAGCTCCCATCTTTTTTGCAGTGTCAAATTTTTTATCGTCATTATCAATGCAAATAATTTTAGCTTTCGTTATTGCTTTAGCAATTTGAATTGCCATTAATCCTAGACCGCCAGCTCCAATTATCATCAAAAATTCGGGTGAATTTACATTTGCCTTTTTTACAGCATTATATGCAGTAAGTCCAGAACATGCAAGGGATGTAGCAGCATCAGGATCTACACCATCAAGTTTTGCCAAATATTTAGAATCAGGAATTAAAGTATAATCAGCATAACCACCATCTTGAAAAAGGCCCATAGATTTTGGCACATCACATAAATTTTCATTTCCTACTTTACATGCAGGACATTCTCCACAACCCATCCAAGGGAAGACTAGAACATCATCACCTACTGAAACATTAGAAACATTTTCTCCAATTTCTTCAATAGTTCCAACAATTTCATGGCCAGGAGTGACAGGATATTTTACCCCTCTATCGGTGACTTTCAAGAATTGACCATCTCCAAGATCATATCCACCCTCCCACAAGTGTAGATCACTGTGACAGACGCCTTCGGACTTTACTTTCAGCAGAACCTGAGTTCCCTGAGGTTTTGGATTTTCAGATTCAGATATAGTAAGAGGTTCGTTTGGGCCTGGAATTCGGGCAGATTTCATAGTAGGAATTTTTACATTAACAATATAAGAGTTGACTGGATATGAGGAAAAAGTAGAGCCCTTAGATATTATTGAATAGACAAAGAGAAACTATGTGAGCGAACCGCAAACTCCCAATAGTATTTCTCAGGAACCAGTAAACATTCTATTTAGTCCATCATCAGTTGTTAAAAAAGACGTTTGGGAAATTGATCTAATTCAAATTTTGGATTTATTAATAAAAATTCTCAATAAAACAGGAAAGAAAGATCTCAAAGTGGCAGGAATGGCTGCATTATCATCATCATTAATTTATAGAATGAAAGTTGAAAGTATTTTTGCATTACAAAAAGCAGCAATGGAGAAAAAATCAATGCATCAAAGAACTGATGTGGATATTGAATTAATAGATATTCCGTATAGACATGAATCCACATATCCAGTTTCATTGGACGATTTACTTGGATTATTACAAAACCTCATAGGTACAATTGCAAATCCACAATCCAGACGAAATAAACAATTAGAGATAGACCCAATCGAAGCACCTGACTTTCAAGAATTTTTCATATCTCTTGAAAGTATTATTGGTAAATATGAAGACCTCATTATGAAAAAGATAGGTGCCGCGGGATTTGGATTATTACAAGATATCATTGTAGACCTTGATCAAGTAGACTCAATAAGATGTTTCTTTGCAGCATTATTTTTGGCAAGAGATCAAAAAGTAGACCTTGAACAAGCAGAAGATGACATCAAAATTATCATCATGAAAGATGAATTGACAAATTGATCATCGGGGTAAAAAAATGGTAAAGATTGAAAATTTAGATGAGGCTACAGCAAGAATAGAAGCAGCACTATATTCTGCAGGCAGACCACTTAGAATTGAAGACATTATACGAGCTTCAGGCACAGAATCAAGAACAAAAACACTGACATTACTTGAGAGTATTATGAAAAAGACAAAGTCAGCTTTCAAAGGATTAGAAATTGTCATACTTCCAGATGGATCTTATGTGATGCAATTAAAACCAGAATACAGTTCAACTGTCAAAAGATATGCATCAAAACCAGTTTTACCAAATGCAACACTCAAAACATTATCATATATTGCATACATGCAACCCATCTCATCAAAACAACTTGTTGAGACAAGAGGATCTGGAGTATATGCCCATCTCAAAGAATTACGACAATTAGATTACATTACTAGTCAAAACGTAGGACGAATGAAAATTTTTACAACAACTGACAAATTCCAAAAATACTTTGGAATTCAAGGAGACGTAGAAGATCTAAAACAAAGATTATTCTCCAAAGTAAGAAAAACTGCCAGTAGACAATCAACTCCAACACTACCTGTTACATCAAAAGTAAACTAAGATTTTTTAACTCAAGGCTAATTTTTTGCGTTTTGTATAAATTAGAGTGATTTAGACAGCATTCGTGAGAAAATCCGTAGAGAATTTAGCAACTAGTAAAATTACTGGTGGAAGAAGAGTTCCACTTAGAATTAGAAGGAAATACGAAACTGATAGATATCCAAATGAACCAATCAACGGAGCTCAAGTTACAGTAACTAGAAGAATTCGAGGTAATAATCAAAAAACAGCTTTGAAATCAATTGATTTTGTTAATTTAGCAACCAGCGAAGCTAAAGTAAAGAAAACAAAGATCATCAAAGTATTAGAAAACGCTACAAACAATGATTACAAAAGACGTGGTATCATTACAAAAGGTGCAATTCTTGAAACAGCAGAAGGCAAATGTAGAGTTATTTCAAAACCAGGACAAATCGGAATCGTTAACGCAATTTTACTAAAGGAATAAAATGAAAGATTACGAGCATGTCGTAATTTGGTTGGACTATTTTAATAAAAATTTAAAAAAATCTAAAGGTAGAAGAATAGGATTAGAAAAATGTGTTTTTGATCCTTCATTAAAGGAATTGACGGATGCAGTAACTGCCGGAGGGTTTGAAATTACAGAGTCAGATGACAAGGTAAGATTTCCTAAAAGACCATTTGTAAGGTCAGGGTATGTCATTGTACCAAAAGGATCATCCAAGACAAAAATTCTTAATAAAATTTCTGAAAAGTTAGTGGCAAAAAGATCAAAACAATCAAAATAAAATGAATTCTAGCTCTTAGCTAAAATAATGTTGACAGAAGTATATGATAAGAATATAATTATTAGTAATTATAATTGCAGGAGATAGGCGAAATAATGCACCTAGCTGGTAGTGGCAGAGTAATCATTCAACTATCAACAGAATTAGTTGAAGGACAGATACTCTGTGACAAAACGGGAACTAGAGTTGCAAAAGTAAATGAACTGATAGGTCCAACAAGTAGACCGTTTGCATCAGCAACGCCATTAACAAACAATGTTCAAAAATACATTGGTAAAAAAATTTACGCCATTGAAGAATCTCCTGCTAATAAACCAAAAAAATTTAGGAGAAAAAAATAATGAACATACTAGAAAAACAAAACTGTCCTGAATGTAAATCTACATTAGTAGATGACATGCAGAATGGTGAAATTATCTGTTCTGGTTGCGGCGTTGTAGTCGATGATCAGATTGCAGATTTTGGTCCAGAAACAATAAGCTCAAACTTTGAAGATAAGATGAAGCTAGCAAGAGCAACAGGACAAACAACTTATTCCCAACATGATTTGGGAATAACTACTGAGATATCAATCAGTTCAAAAGACTATAGTGGAAAAATAATTAATCGCGATGTCGCAAATCAAATGAACAATCTCAGAAAGTGGCAACAAAGAGTACGAGTTTCCTCACCAAGAGAAAGAAGATTAGCAAATGTTTTAACAAAAATGGGTGAAACATGTGATGGTCTAAATCTTTCAAAGAATGTTTTGGAAACTGCATCTATGATATACAGAAACTTGGATGGACATGTGGATGTAAAGGGAAAATCAGTAGTAAGCATTACAGCAGCTACAATTTACATGGCATGCAAACAATGTGAAGTAGTAAGATCATTAGAAGAGATCTGCCGAGGAATTTGTCCTGCAAAAGATGTTAAATCAAAAACAAAACTTGCAGCTAGATACTATAGAACCATGGTAATGGAAATGGGGCAAGTACATGCCCCAGTTGTAACCATGGACAAATATATCTCAAAGATAGCAAACATGACACATACTGAGGTGAGAGTTGAAAGACTAGCCTTAGAAATTGCAGAGAAAACTAAAGACAGCAGTATTGTTGACGGAAAGGCACCAAACGGTATAGCCGCAGCATATCTGTATGTAGCATCAGTTCTACTTGGTCAAAATGTCCTACAAAGAGACGTTTCAAGTATTGCAGGAGTTACAGAAGTCACTATCAGAAATAGATGTAAAGACATTCTAACATGCTATAAGCTCAAAATTATTTTGAGACCATCTCTGGCCAACTAATTACACCCCCTTTTTTATTTTATTATTCAGTATTAGGATTAGCTAAATTTCGTCGGCATTATATAGAGAATCAAAACAAATCTAAACATGGCAGTACTAGAAATTAAAGATCTTCACGTGTCTAGAGAAGGTAAAGAGATTCTAAAAGGAGTAAATTTGAAAACAGGACCAGGAGAGGTACATGCCATTATGGGGCCAAACGGTTCAGGAAAAAGTACACTAGCATACACATTACTTGCACATCCAAAATACGAAGTCACTAAAGGAGATATTTTGTTAAATGGTGAAAGCATTTTAGATTTATCACCAGATGAAAGAGCAAAGAGAGGATTATTCCTAGGATTTCAATATCCAACTGAAGTTTCAGGTGTAGGGTTTTCTCACTTTCTAAGAACAGCATATAACTCTCTAAGTAAAGCACTTGAAGGGGACAATAGAGAAGTATTCATCACAGTTAGGGAATTTCAAAAATATCTTAAAGAAAATTTAGAAAAAGTAGGATTAAGTGAAGAATTTCTCTCGAGATATCTCAATGAAGGGTTTTCTGGTGGAGAAAAGAAACGTGCTGAAGTATTACAAATGGCAGTCTTAAAACCAAAAATTTCAATTTTAGATGAACCAGATTCAGGATTAGATATTGATGCAGTGCAAGCAGTAGCAAAAGCAATCAGCAAAGTTGCAGATAAAGATGCAACAATTATCATTATCACTCACTATGCCAGAATTTTAAAATTCTTAGACAAATTAGACTTTGTTCATGTATTTGCCAGAGGCCAAGTATTGAAAACAGGTGATGCATCACTTGCAGACAAACTTGAAACAGAAGGATATGAATGGGTTTTAGAACAATAAGCCTAATCAATTTTAACCAAAAAATATTCAAAGAAACTATTGATTTACAAAGTTCATGTTGAATTTTCTAAAGAAGTTTTAGAAATAATTAATTATGAAATTACAATAGGAATAAAATCAAAACCGATTAAGGGAGAGGCAAACAAAGAAATCATTAAAAAAATTGCAAAACATTTCAAAATATCTACTTCACTTGTACAAATAAAGTCAGGACATAAATCATCAGAAAAGATTATCGAGATTCTACAATAGAAAATCCAGTTTTTGTTTAAATAAGGTTTCAAAATTGAGATGGATATGTCAGAAGAAAATAATCAATATTATTTCAATTTCTCATTTTTCAAAGTTGATCCCAAATGGAGATGGATGGCAGACCTAGCTAAAGAAGAATCTGCAAAAGAAGTTGAAAATGTAATGAATAATTCAGGGATTATGTATAGAACATATTCAAATTTAGGATTAAGAGATGATGCTGATTTTCTATTTTGGTTTGCAGCCAAAACAGTTGAAGAAATTCAAATAGTCATTGAAAAATTATACAAAACAGTTTTTGGGAAATACATAATTCCATCAATGACATATTTGTCATGTACAAGACCTTCTCTTTACATACAAGAACAAAAGGTACACGGATTTCTTACAGGAAATGATCCTAAAAAATACGTCATAGTTTATCCATTTACGAAAACACGAGAATGGTATTTACTTCCTAAAGAAAAACGTCAGGAAATTATGGATGAGCACATTGAAGTAAGTAAAAAATACCCACAGGTTGTTCTCAACACCACATACTCCTTTGGAATACATGATGAAGATTTCATGTTAGCATTTGAGGTAGACGATATCAGAGATTTCCAAGATCTAATTATGGATTTGCGAGAAACTCAAGTATCCACATATGTAAAAAATGACATTCCAATGATTGTGTGCGTTAAAAAAGACTTAGTTCCATTGATTTCCAGTTTAGGATAAAACCTCTAGGTAATTTAAAAAATCAAATTTCATAGGTGTAAATCTTGGATAAACATAAATGATGAAATTTCAATTCAAAACATAGTTTTGAAGTACAATGAACTAGGTAAAACAGATATCAAAATATCAGAAGTTGGATTTGGGGCATGGGCAATTGCCCTTGATTGGTGGGGTAAAAAAATTGAAGAGGATGAAGCAAAAAGAATGCTCAAAAAAGCATATGATGTAGGAATTAATTTCTTTGAAACAGGCGATTTGTATGGTAAAGGATTAAGTGAGAAACTAATTGGCGAAGTCTTCAAAGATATGAGAGACGAGGTTGTTATTTCAACAAAATATGGTTATGATTTTAGAAATGTTGAGCAAATAGGACACAAAGAACTTCCACAAATGTTTGATGAAAATTATACTAGAATGGCATTAAGAAACAGTTTAGAAAGATTACAAACAGATCATCTTGATATGTATGGAGTGCACAATCCAAAGCTCAAAGATGTAAGAAATGATTCAATATTCAATTTACTCGATAGTTTTATCAAAGATGGTTCAATCAAAACATATCAAATTGCGTTAGGCCCAGCAATAGGATGGACACAAGAAGGTTTGGAAGCAATGGACAAGCCAAATCTTAGTGCAGTTCAAACAGTTTACAATATTCTAGAACAAACACCAGGAAATGAATTAATGAAAAAAGCTGAAGAAAAAGATGTAGGGATATTAGTTAGAGTTCCAGAAGCATCAGGAATTCTAACTGGGAAAGTTAATGCAGACACAAAATTTGATGATAATGATCATAGATCAGTTAGAAAAAGAGAATGGCTCAAAGCATCATTAGAAAAAGTTGAACAATTCAAACCAATTGCAGACAGAAACGGTTTAAACATTACAGAATTTGCAATGAAATTTATGATGACAAAGAAAGGATTTGCAACAGTACTTCCAACAATGATCAGTGAAGAAGAGGTTGTAAATTATGCTCAAATGTCAGATGGAAAATATATTTCAGATTCAGACATGAAAGAAGTTGAGGAGTTGTACAATTCTTGGCCCTCATACGAATTAAAAGCAACACCACAAGCAAGTTAATTTGTAAATGGATAATCCAATAGACGTAGAAAAAACGTTAGAAGTTATTGAAAGAATGAAACTAGCCAAAATTGGCAAATATAAAAAATGGGAGTCCATGATTAAAAAGATCAAAAAGGACCAGGAACTAAATCCTGAAGAATTAGAATATTATTCAAATTTAACGAGAATCTACAAAAATTCAAACGTCACTCCTAGAAGTAAGATCTACCACACTAAATTATCAGAACTGGATGAAAAACTACCATGTAAAGAATGTGGGGATGATTCCACATACTATTGCAACATGAATGATCAATACTTTTGTACAATACATGTTGTTGGACACGATAAAAATGAAATTTAAGATGCTGAAAGTGTTTCTTCCAAACTAAATGAATTTTCTACAAAATATTCAACACGCGTTTTTTTGAATTCACGAGAGCTGAAAAGAATATTATATTCATCTACATTGATTTGTTCTTGGATTGTTTTTGCCACATCATGTGCCTCATCTTGAGTTTTACAATGAATCATTGAAAAAACATTGTAAGGCCAATCAGCATATGTAGGTCGCTCATAGCAATGACTTACCTGTGGGAATGAGCCTAATGTTTCTCCAACTTGTTTAATTCTATCTTCAGGGACTTTCCATACAATCATACCATTTGCAGTAAATCCTACTTGTCGATGTCTTAAGATAGCAGCAAATCTTCGCATGACACCAATATCTTCATAATGTTTCATTTTTTCAAACAATTCATTTTCAGTTATTCCAAGATTTTTTGCTGCAAGGATAAAAGGTTCATCAATAATATCCATATCTTTTTGCAATTCACGAATAAAGTCTTTATCATCTTCAGTCGGAGTGAACTCGATATTTTTAATTTCTTTTTTCTCTTCACTAGGTGCAATATCATGTTTCTTGTCATCTACCATGTCAAGTTTGACACCAATTTTGAATAATTGTAAGGTTGGAAGCATTCTAACTTTTTTAATTCCTTTTAGAACATTGAATTTTTCAAGTTCAGCTTTCAAATCAGCACCTGGAGAGACAGCTAAAGTAAACCAAAGATTGAATTGATGATCTCGCTCATAGTTATGACTCACACCTGGATGAAGGTTAATTTTGCTTGCAACATAATCTAATTTATCAGATTCAATCTCCATAGCCACTAGAGAACTAGTATAACCTAGTTTTCTTGTATCAAAAATTGCACTTAATTGTCTTAGAACACCTATTTCTTTTAATTCATTTAGACGAGATTTAATATCTTCAGGAGTAGAATTGAATTTTTTAGCAATTGTATCAAAAGGTCTTGTTACTAGAGGAAAAGTCCATTGAATTTCATTTAGAAGTTCTTTATCAGATTCATCTATAGAAGTCAATAAGTCAGTAACTTGACCATACAATTAAAAATGTAGCTTGGATTTTACGCTCTGAATTTTAATACATAAATAGAAACTGGAGTGCCTTTGATCGATGATAGTTGATCTAAATCTCCAAAGCAAAAAAATCATCATTGTAGGAGGAGGGAATGAAGCGAAAAAAAGAATCAATTCATTACTCAAACAAGAATGCACCATTATCATAATAGCAGATTCTGTAAATTCGCAGATAAATAAACTAGCCAAAACTAAAAAAATCAAAATCATAAAACAAAAAATTGCAGATACAAAATTTATTTCAAAATTAAACCCCAATTTGATCATTACAACTACAAATGATAGAATGTTAAATCAGAAAATTATCAATGCTGCAAAAAAGAAAGGCATCATAGTATACAGTTCAGATAATCCTGAAGATAGTGATTTTTCCAATCCTGCAATTATTGATTTTGAAAATATGATACAGATTGCAATTTTTACTGGAGGAAGAAGCCCAGTAATGTCAAAGAAGATCAAAGAAAAATTAGAGAAAGTACTCAAAAAAATAATTACAAAAGAAGACATTTCACAAATTAAAATTCAAAAAATGGCAAGAAAATTAGCTAAAGAAGTTATTTCTACTCAAGAGCAAAGAAGAGAATTCCTACATAGTATCATGAGGGATAATGAGATTGATCAGTTAATAAAAGACGGTCAGGTGAAAAAAGCTGAAAAGCGAGCTATTACAATATTGAGGGATTGGAAATGAAACAAAATATCATCAATGCACGTGTTACTTTTCGTAACTCTCCAATTCACATTCTAGAACAATTTACGATAAAGGACATGAAAAACGCGTATGAGCAATTCAAAAACGATTCGGGATTGGATGAATGCGTGATTATTCAAACATGTAACAGGATCGAATTATTTGGAAAATCTAAATCATATGATTCAAATAAAATTAAGAAAACTTGGGCAGCAATTACTGGGCTTGAAGAAGAGATATTTAATGACAATATTGAATTTGTAGAAAACCATGATGCATTACATCATTTGTTGAAACTAACATCGGGGTTGGATTCCATGGTATTAGGAGAGGAGCAGATTCTAGGACAAATAAAAAACTCAATTACATCTGCTAGAGAAGTAAAAGCATCAGGTCAACATCTCAATACATTGTTTAATAAAGCAATTAAAATGGGAACCAAGATAAGAAATTCAAGTGGAATTGGTGCAGGCGGAATTTCAGTAGGTTCCATGGCAGTAAAGCTTGCAGAAGAGAATATTGATGAATTAAAAACAAAAAAAGTATTACTAATTGGAACAGGAGAAGTATCAACTCTTGTTGCAAAATCATTACAAAGGCGTGGCTATGCATTTGATGTTACAAGTAGAACAATTGGAAGATCAGAAACATTTTGTGAAACAATGGGTGGAAATCCAATCAAGTTTGAAACAGTTCTTTTAGGATTTGATAATTATGATGTAATTTTTGTAGCAACAACTGCACCGTATTTTCTTGTTACAAATGAAAGAATTACAGAAGCAATGAAAAACAAAACCAAAGGAATGATGATTTTGGATTTATCAAACCCTAGAACCGTGGATGAAAAAGTTGCAACTATTGGCGGTGTAAAACTCATGAATTTAGATCAAATTGCAGAAATGGTAGAAAAGAACATGAATGCCAGATTAAACAAGGTAAAAACCGTGGAAAATATAATTAACGAGGAGGTCTCTGTATTAGAAGCCTCAATGAAAAGATTAGATGCAGAACCACTTGTAACAGATGTATTCAAGAATATTGAAAATCTTAGAGAAAAAGAATTACAAAAAGCACTTCAAATGCTAAATGAGAAAGATGAGAAAAAAATCAAGATTATCGAGGAACTAACAAAAGCAGTAGTAGAAAGTATTGTATCTACTCCAATGAATAACATCAGAAAAGCATCAGAGCAAGGCAATCCTGATGTGGTAGAATTGGCAAGCAAGCTTTTTGACTATAAAAAACAGAATCAAGTAGACTAGGATTATATTTTACCTAAAGAGAATTTCATCATGTCATTTCCAACTAGACGTCTACGTCGACTGAGAACATCTGAGAAGATGAGAGAACTAGTTCAAGAAACAACACTATCTCCAAAAGATTTCATTTGTCCAGTATTTGTTCAAGAAGGTTTAGATAAAAGGATTAAGGTTGAATCAATGTCAGAAATTGAAAGATTACCATTAAAGGGTGTTAATGGAGAAATTGCATCAATAATAGAATTAGGAATTCCTGCAATTATGTTATTTGGAATTCCATCTCAAAAAGATGAGGCAGGAAGTTCAGCATTTGATGATAATGGAATAGTTCAAAAGGCAATTTCTCAAATTAGAGAGGAATTTGGAGATAAAATAGTAATCATGGCAGATGTTTGTCTGTGTCAATTTACATCTACAGGTCATTGTGGGATTATTCAAGGAGATAAAATTGATAATGATTCAAGTCTAGAAACTCTTGCAAAAATTGCAATCAGTCAAGCTAAAGCAGGAGTAGATACAGTATCACCATCAGCAATGATGGATGGACAAGTAGCAGCCATACGAAAAGCATTAGATGTTGCAGGGTTTACAGATGTTTCAATAATGTCACACTCTGCAAAACATCGTTCAAATTTTTATGCTCCATTTAGAGATGCAGCAGAATGTGCTCCGAAATTTGGAGACAGGAAAACATACCAAGTTCCATATACAAATGCAAGAGAAGCAATGATGGAAATAGAAACAGACATTGAAGAAGGAGTAGATATTGTAATGATTAAACCAGCTTTAGCATATTTGGATTTAATTGCAGAGACTAGAAGAAAATACAATGTTCCGGTTTCAGCATACAGTGTTTCTGGAGAATACGCATTGGTAAAAGCAGCATCACAGTTAAGATATGTAAATGAGAAAGACATTACATTGGAAATTCTATATTCAATTAAAAGAGCAGGTGCAGATATGATAGTAACATATTTTGCAAAATCAGCTTCTAAATTTCTTCAAGAATCATGAGAAACGACGAGCGTTTTGAAATTCAAAGAGCATTTGACTTGTTGCCACATGTAGTTGGCGCTAGCTGGACTGTGGTCTGGTTTAGAATGAAAGGAATCAAAAAACCAACCAGGGAAGAATTTAGAGAAAAAACTTTAGAATACTTACGACTAGTTGAGCCTGTTTTTGAATCATATCCAAATAACGAAGAATTTGCAGGAATTGTCAAGTATATCAAATCTAGAAAAAATGAGGAATATATCAAAATAAAATCAGGTGAGAATAATGAGATTGAAATTCGATACGACAGATATGTAGATTATGGTTAAACTTCCTGTTTTAGCTGATTAAGAAATTCTTTGAGCACCTTTGTCCTCTTTTTGGCTTCCATCTTACCTGATTTTGTATTCATCAAAGATTCCAATTTAAGTAATTTTTGATAAAAATGATCTACAGTCCAAGTTTTATCATCAGGTTTTCTTGTTTTACAAAATGGATCATCTGTATTGTAAAATGGTCGTTTTAGTGAACCCCCAGTAGTAAAAACTCTTGCAATGCCTATAGCACCTATTGCATCTAATCTATCAGCATCCTGAAGAATTTTCCCCACGATACTTTCAGAAGTTTTATTTTGAGAAAAACTGTGATCACGTATTGCATCGGAGATAATTAGAATTTCATCATGTGTAAAATTATATCGTTTAAGAATTATTTTTGATTTTTTTGCACTTTCAGTTGAAGATATTTTTGAACGCTTGTCAGATTTAGGATAAGAAATTATATCATGTAATAATGCAGCACAAAGAACCAATTTTTCATTGGCTTTTTCTTTTTTACATATTTTTTGAGCATTTCTGTATACTCTCATAACATGATCAAAATCATGTGCAGAATCATTATCCATGATTTCTTTAACTTCATTTTTTATAGAATCAATAATACTCATTAGATTCTCCAGATTTTTGGTTTGACAAATTTAATTTTTCTTTTGGTAATTAAAAGAGTCCAATTTATAGATGCAAAAAGAACAATTAGTCCAATACCAGCACCATCAATTAACAAAATAGCAGTTAATCTATCTTCAAACAATTCCAAGAATGGAGTTAAAACGGCATTTCCAAAATAAATCATAGCAATATATGAAATAACTCTACCAAACCAAAATCCACCATAAATTCCCATACTTTTTGCACGCATTAACCCATAAGCAATGAACAACATGTTACTAGGAAGCGGAGTCGCACCAAACAAAAAAGATGCAATAACATAACCATATTTTTTATTATTCAAATAATTGCCAATCACATCAAGATTAGATTTTTGTTCTTCTGCAACAAATCTTCTAAAGACCACGCTAATCCGTTTAAGAGCAAATCTACCAATAGTAGCTCCTGTAGCTCCAACCATGGCAAGAATAACTACGTTCAATGTTGGATCAAGAAGATAAAATGATGTTAGAATAATCCAGCTTGGAGGCATTAAGATTGGAACTGCATTTACTCCAATTAGTACAAGAAAAATTCCAAAATATGAAAATTCTCCAAAAATTTCTAAAATATCCATGATCTTTCAAAAAATATAGTATTTTTTTTATTTCTAAACCCTTGGATTTACATTTAGTCATAAGAAAATTTCATTATGAACTAAAAAATTATAAAAATTACAAGTTTTTCAAGACAATGATAAGGTATTGTAAGAAATTGGATCAATGATGCAATATCTTTATAAGTAATTTATACATATCGTGTGTATGTCAGGTACGATTTGGAAGTGTTTTAGATGCAATCTTTCTTTCAAAGATTACCAAATAGCAGAAATACATAAAGAAATTTCAGCACATTCAGTCACTAAAGTAAAGACTATTGTGGCATAATTGCAAATTTTTACAAAATATACCAATTTTAATTAAAATTTAGTGCAGAGGGTGGGATTCGAACCCACGAACTCCTAAGAGAAGGGATTTCCTATTTTGAGGATCTTGAGTCCCTCTCGGTTGACCGGGCTTCGATACCTCTGCAATGAGATTGTGTATTGACTAATATTTTTCGATTACTATTTGGATAAATTAAAAATTTGATCTGTAATTTAGACAATTTTTTCACAAAGCTTATAATCGCATGTAAATGACTCAAAAATATGTCAGAATTCATACCAATTTCCGACGCAAAAAAAATGCGAAGTGGAGTTAATGTGGAAGCAGAAGTTGTAAGCAAAGGAGATCCCAGAACTGTTAATCTCAAAAGTGGAGGAACAGTTGATGTCTGTGATGCAGAAATTGCTAACGAAGATAAATCTGAAGAAAACAAGATGAAGCTCACATTATGGGGTGACGATATCAAAGAAGTAAATGTTGGAGATAAAGTTGTCATTTCAAATGGATATACTAACGAGTTCAAAGGTGAAGTATCCTTAACCAAAGGTAAATTTGGTAAGATGGATATCAATCCTCAATAATTTCTTTTATTATCTAAATTATTTTTCAAATCTATTAAAATGATAATTGTACCAATTATTGAAATTATAATTCCCAAAATAAGTAAGAATTCAAAAATGAGATGTGTGAGAATTATATTCGTGAGTGGAGAGTTTGGATTCGATAAAGCATCAGAGTTTTCTAGATCTTCTGAAAACACTACAATGACATGTACAGTATTTGACCAATGTTTTTAATTTCAAAATTTAACGTATCAGATTCAACATTGTCAATCATTTCAAACGAATTTTTTTCAGACTGAATATATTCACCGTAACTATCTCCAAAAATATTTGAGATTGTCACAGACAACGTATCACCAAAATCATATTCAGTAATTTGAATTCCCCAAAACAAAGTAGAGACATTGGATGATGTATCGTATGAGGCATAGGCAGTCTCACCAGGCACAATTTGTAATTCATCAGTAACCTCATCAAACAGTCCATCAAACACAGCAACCATAGAAAGACCATTGGGTCCAGTTACGTAAGGAAGGAATGCAGAAAATACAATGATGAGTGAAACTCCCACTAGAACTAAACCAATAATTATAATTATCAAGCCACGTTTTTTCATTTTAAAAATAATAAAATAATCCCACTATTATGTTATAGAAAATAATTTAAAATATCCTAAAGACTAACGTCTAGATTTCTTTTTAGATGCAGTCTTTTTCTTTGCCGTCAATTCTTTTAATTTTGAATATGCATTTTCCAAAGATTTTTGAGCAGATTCTTCAGATTTTGTTCTTCTTTCTAATTCCTTAAAGAATTTTTGTGCAGCCTTGTGACTTGAAATTTTAGTTTCACGTAAAGATGGTTTTGATTTGGTTTGTTTTTGGATTTTTGAAATAATTTTTGATTTAATATCAGAGAAATTTGTAATATCACCTGAAATCTTCTTTGCAGTCTTTTCTCTACTTTTAATTTCTTCAACTAATTCACCCATATGATCATTTAATGAGCGTAATCTGGCCTCAGCGTTTTCCTTTTCTAGAGGACTATCAGCAAATTCAATTTCTTGTTCTGTCTTGCTCTATCATTTCTTTTTCTTTAGTGAGACGATCTTCTGCTGTTTCTATTAATCTTCCAACACTTTCCAATTGAGCATTTTTTCTTAGAAGAACTGTTGAAACATCACCAGATTCTTTCCGTCTAATTTCAATTTTTTTATCAATTGTGTGTAAACCGGATGAAGAGTGTTTTTCTGCTGTACGAAATTCTTTAACTTGATTTTTATCTTTTTGACAAAGTTTTGATTCTTCCTGTTTCTTTTGTAGTAATTGAATTACTAGTTTTTCTAATGAGACCAATAAATTAATGAGGACAAAAGAGTCGATCAAGTGGTAGATATGACCCATGATTTGACTTTCATGTAAAGAAAATTAACATCATTTAATCGCTAAAACGGATTTTTTAAAAAATATTAGTCAAAAGAAAATACCATCAACATGGAATTTCATCCAAAAGATTTGTCAATAGCAAAAACATATGATCTGAAAAGTGAAAAAGAAGCAATTAGTGCAGTTGAAGACATGGTGAATCTTGGATTTAAGGGAAAAAAAGAAGGATACAAAGTCTTAATGCCAAAAGAATCAAAACTTGCAAAAAGAATAGGATATACGGTTACTACGGGAATAACTACAGGATTAAGACAAAAGAAAGAAGATAGAGATATCAAATATTGGACATATCATCATGATGATGAACATTACGCATTAGTTTTGATTCATAGAGATGTTTTAACAGGATTAGGTTTTTGATTTATCAAAAAGTTTGTAAAGTTTAGTTCTCTTTGCCATAACTCCAGCCAACATAGCTCCAATTACAGTGCCGCCGATTACATCCATTGGGTAATGCTCCAAGACATAAAGTCTGCTTAATGAAATCAAAATAGGATACAAGAACATTAGATATGCTCCACGGGGGAACCTTTCAGATAGAACATATCCCAAAATAATTGCAAATATCATTGACCTGGCTGCATGGCCAGAAGGATATGAGGCATCATAACCACCCTCACAAAATAAGGCAAAGATATCTTTGCTTACTGGGACTGGGAATGGTACTGATTCATATTCAAAATCAGGCCTATCTCGGTCCACACCGCATTTTACATAACCCGTTAGCAATGTAGAAATTACAATCAAAATCATCAAAGTTACTCCGACTCTCCGGGTTCTTGGAATTATCAATATTAAAATTGCAAATCCCAACATCCACAAAGCATCCCCACTTTCAGTAAGAGATTGCATTATGAGATCAAGGGATGGATTTCCAACATTTTCAGAAAAAAACAATATAATACTTTGATCAAAATTTTCTGTAACTCCAGAATAAACCAAAGCGGTGAGAATTAGAAATAAAATTGTAAGAAGAACAAATGAACGAGACCGAATATCAAAAATCCAATTTTGCAATTAACGAAACCTCAAACACGTGTCTTTTAATTTTTGTCAATAGATAAGTTTTGAAATTTAACTATAATTCAGAAATAAAATAATGGGATATCTCAGATCGACTCAAAGAATTTAACCAAGGGGACAATAGACAAGTTGTGAATGTACTCACGCTAGATGATTTTGACCTAAAAGGTAAAACCGTTTTTTTGAGAGTGGACATGAATTGTCCCATAGATCCTGAAACATCGGAGATTTTAGGAACAAAAAGGATTGAGGAGATAATTGAAACTTTACAGTCATTAAAAGAGACAAAGGTTGTCATAGGTTCCCACCAAGGAAGAGTTGGAAATAATGAGTATACGGGTATGGACAAGCATGCCAAAGTTCTTGAAAAATTAATGGATAGAAAAATAAAATATGTAGAAGATACAATTGGAGAAGCTGCACAGAATGCAATCAAAAATCTAGAAGATGGTGAAATTTTACTCTTAGATAATCTTCGATTGTGTGCAGAAGAAAATTATGAATTTACTCCAGGAAATGCAGCTAAAACAATTATGGTTTCTCGTTTATCAAAATTATTTGATCTATGTGTGTTAGATTCATTCCCAAGTGCACACAGATTGCATCCATCAATAGTTGGATTTCCACAGGTATTACCTGCATGTGCAGGAAGGATTGTCGAGAGAGAAGTTAGAAACCTAGATGAAATAATGACAGTTGCCAAAGCACCTCACGTGATTGTCTTGGGTGGCTCTAAAATTCCAGATAGGTTAGAGGCAATTAAATTATTGATTCAGAACGGTCGTGCAGATTATGTTTTGTTAACAGGGTTAATTGGCAATGTGTTCATGCGGGCTCAAGCTAGAATAAAATCCCCACTTGGAATAAAACGAGAGGAAGAAGTCGTTGCAAAGGCACATGCATTAATTGGAGAATATCCAGATGTTTTTGCAACACCAGTAGATATTGCAATTGACAAAGACGGGGAAAGAGTAGAAATGAATGTAAGAGAAATTGGTAAAGGAGACAAAATATTTGATTTAGGTCCAAAAACAGTAGAGTATTATTCAAAATTAATTGCAGGAGCTGGAACTGTATTTATTAGTGGACCAGCAGGATTTTTTGAAAAAGAAAATTTCAGTTATGGAACAAAAGCATTACTTAATTCAGTTGCAAATTCAATGGCAACAACTATTGTAAGCGGAGGGCATCTCACTACTGCATTAAAACAACAAGGGTTAGCAGATAAAATTAATCATATCAGTACAGCAGGTGGCGCACTAGTACTTTATCTCACTGGAGAAAAATTACCAATGATTAAAGCTCTAGAAGATGCTGCAATAAAATACAAATCTAAATAGCAGATTTGCAAGAAGGATTTGGACATAATCTTTCTTCTGATGCACCCAGATATACATCATTGTTACAAGCATCACAATGGAATTTTTCAATAAGATCAAATAATTTTAGATATACTGTAGTAAGATTCTGAGCAATGTTTCTTGCAAGACCAGAATCACAAATATCTGTAAAAAAAGATTCAGTGTCATCGATTATCCAAGAAGGATCCAGATCACCGTTGGATTTTATAATTTCAAAAATATCATCATTTGTGAATTTAGTATCAATATTGTTGAATTTTTCAAAGATTATTTTTCTAATTTGAAATGCAATTGGAACCGTAGGGGTAAAATCACTCATACTAGTACAGGCTATTTGCCTCTTCTTTTAATTTATCCATATCTTGAGTATCACTTAGATTCTTTCCAATGTAGGTATAAAGAGCAGATTTGAGTACTTTGAGAGAGAGTAGAGCACATTTGATTCTAACAGCTTGTAGATGTTCAAGACCTAATTCGCTCAAAACATCATTTTTTTCAATTGCTCTTGCCTCATCAATGCTTTTTCCTTTTGTAATTTCAGTTAAAACAGAAGAACATGCCATACAAATTGCACAGCCTTTTCCATGAAATTTAATATCAGTAATTTTGTTCTCGTCAATTTTTATATCAATGTCAATGCTATCGCCACATAACGGATTAGAATCATGGAAAGTGACATCATTGTTTTCAATTTTGCCATAGTTTATTGGATTTCTTGAATAATCAACTATCATTTCATGGTAAATATCTGCATTACCACTCATAATTTGAACACCTTTGCCACAATATTTAATGAATTTACCAGAATATCAATGTCTTGTTTAGTATTGTAAATGTAAAAGCTTGCACGAGATGTGGCTGCAACATTTAGTCTTTCCATCAATACTTGTGCACAATGATGACCAGATCTAACTGCAATTCCCTCTCCATCTACAATTTGAGCAACATCGTGAGGATGAACATCTGCAAAATTAAAGGATATAACTCCACCACGTTTTGAAATATCTTTTGTACCATAGATTTGAAGTCCTTTAACTGCAGATAATTTTTCAATAGCATATTTTGTTAATTCAATTTCATGTTCTCGTACATTATCCATTCCAATTTTAGTAAGATAGTCTATTGCAGCACCCAAACCTACAACATCGGCAATATTTGGAGTACCTGCTTCAAATTTGTAAGGTAAATCATTCCAAGTGGTTTCATACTTGTGAACTTCTCTAATCATGTCACCACCACCATGAAATGGAACCATAGTTTCTAAAATAGACTTTTTAACCCACAAGACACCAATTCCTGTAGGGCCGAGCATTTTATGCCCAGAGAATGCAAAGAAATCACACCCTAATTTTTCAAGATCAACTTTCATGTGTGGAACTGCCTGTGCTCCATCAATCAGAGTAAGTACACCTGCGGCTTTACATTTTTCAATAATCTTTTCAGCATTAGTAATTGTTCCAAGAACATTTGACATTAAACTAAAAGTTACAAGTTTGACTTTACCTGTTGCAAGATATTTGTCAAGATCATCTAAAATTAATTCCCCGTCATCATCCATTCCAATATATTCTAATTTTGCATGTTTCTCTTGAGTGAGAAGTTGCCATGGAACAATGTTACTGTGATGTTCATATTCAGTTGTAACAATAATATCACCTTCATTGATGTGAGGTCTGCCCCATGCATATGCAACTAAATTAATTGCCTCAGTTGTGCCACGAACAAAAATAATTTCTTGGCGATTTTTTATGTTAATAAAATTTGCTACTTTATCTCTTGAGGCTTCATAAGATTCAGTTGCTTCTTCAGCAAGAGCATATACTGCTCTGTGAATATTTGCATTGTGATTTTGGTAATAGTCTGTGATAGCATCAATTACTTGATTTGGTTTTTGTGTAGTGGATGCATTATCAAGATAAACAAGTTGCTTGTTATCCCTAACAGTTCTTTTTAGAATTGGGAAATCATTTCGTATATTTTTAAATAATGATTCTGTGCTTTGCATATCTTAAATCTCCACGTAAATTTCATCGGCGTCTATTTTAACATTGTATATTGAAAGGGAGGTTTCAGCAGGAAGATTTTGTGGTTCACCATTAACTAAATTAAAAACAGAAAGATGTAATGGACATCGAACTCCTTCATCATTAAGAAATCCAGTGGAAAGGTCTGCATCTGCATGAGTGCATGTTAAATCAGTAGCATGAATTTTGCCCTTTAAATTTGCGATAAGGAGTTTTTTGCCTTCATGTACAAATCCAAAAAGTTGGCCTTCTTTTACCTGCTCCAAAGTGCAAGCTTTAATCCATTCAGACAAAATATCACCGATACTTGTAGTGTTGTTCTATTTCAGAGTCTTCATTGTAACGAGTTTCCTCAATTTCAACAAACTTTGCTAGTTCTTCATCAGTGTTAATTGTAAGTTCTCTATTTTCCCATTTAGATTCAATAAGATAAGCAATCCATGCTCTGACTTGAATTGACATTTTTCTTGAAAGAGGTTCCAAAAATCCTTCAATAATTATTCTCTCAGCTTCTGCGTGAGTAAGACATCTAGTTTTCAAATAGAATATTTGTTCTTCATCAATTTGTGCAACTGATGCAGAGTGAGTAGCCTTTACATCATTAGTGAAAATTTCCAATCCAGGAATTGCGTCAGATTTTGCATCTTTATCTAAAAGAATAGAACGACCAGACAAAAATGAATTTGATTTTGCAGCATTTTCTTTAATTCTAATCATCCCCTTGAAAAGAGATTTTGATTTATTTCTCAGAATTGATTTTTCAACTACTCTTGCTTCGGTAGATGGGCTTTCATGATTTACGTTAGTTTGAATATCAAAGGATTGTTCATTGTTTCCAAAAATTACTTCAGAATCATTTGAAGATGCACCAATACCATTAAGGAAATATTCAATTTTGTATCTAGACAACATTGAACCAAACAATCCAGAATACCAATTTACTTTGGAATCTTGTGCTAAATCAGTTCGTCTTGTCGTAAAAGTTACAGCATGTTGATCCATCATTTGTAAAGTGGTAATATCCAGTTGTGCATTTGCTGCAAGATTGGTGTTTAGTAATTCAAGATATGCTTGTTGTGCTTTAGTTTTTGGTGAATACAACTCTTGAACAATTGCAGCTTTGCTACTCTCATCGGCAAATATTACATTTCTAGAAATTACAGAATGATCATCATCAGATAGACATGTCAAAAAGTAAACAGGTTTGTCTAGTACTAAATTACGTGGAATGTGAATGAATATTCCAGAATTAAAAGCAGCATTATTTAGTGCTGTAAATTTATCTTCTTCAGATGTAGAAGCCTCTAGTGCTTTTCTTACTAATTCAGGATTGTTTTTAATTGCGTCAGATATAGAAGAAATTACTAATCCTTTAGATTTTAAATCGTCAGGGAGATTTATTTTATGAATATTGGTTCCAATTTGAACAATACAAATTTCTTTTTCTAGTTCACTTAATCTTTTTTTAAGAAAATCTGGAACAGTGGAAGTTGTAGATGTTGAAAGAGATACTTTTTCCGGATCCATTTTTTTTGCATCAGTGTATTTGTTGTAAAGTGGAGACAACTCAATTGCCAAACCATCATAGATAGATAGAGAACTTTTTCTGTAATCTTTTAACCAATCAGGTTCATTTCTTGATGAAGAAATCTCATCTATGTGAGCCGTATTGAGTTTTGAAAGAAGTGCTTGAGACATGATTCATCAAAATTATATTTTGTGGAGATTATCCCACAGAGTCATCCATCTCTAGTTTGATGAGTCTATTTAATTCAACAGCATATTCCATCGGTAATTCTTTTGTGAATGGCTCCATGAAACCATTTACAATTAGAGATAGTGCTTCTTCTTCATTAAATCCTCTACTCATAAGATAGAAAATTTGTTCATCACCAATTTTTCCAACAGTTGCCTCGTGGGTAATTGTTGCATCTTCTTGATTAATTTCCATGTATGGATAGGTATCAGTTTTAGATGTATCATCTAAGAGTAATGCATCACACCTTACAGTAGATTTTACACCAGTAGCACCTTTTGCTACATGTAACATTCCTCTGTAAGTGGAACGGCCATCAAGTCGGCTTACTGACTTTGATGTGACTTTAGAAGTAGTATTTGGTGCAAGATGAACCATTTTAGCACCTGTATCTTGGTGTTGTCCTTTACCAGCAAAAGCAATAGATAGCGTTTCACCATGTGCTTTCTCACCCATAAGATAGATTCCAGGATACTTCATTGTTAATTTACTACCAATGTTTCCATCAATCCATTCTACTAATGCACCTTCATGTGCATAAGCACGTTTTGTTACAAGATTGTAAACATCTGCACTCCAATTTTGGATTGTAGTGTATCTTAGTTTTGCATCTTTGAGTGCAACTAACTCTACAACTGCAGAGTGTAGAGATTCTGAAGAATAGACAGGGGCAGTGCAACCTTCAATGTAATGTACTTCTGCACCTTCATCAACAATAATCAATGTTCTTTCAAATTGACCAATGTTTTCTGCGTTAATTCTAAAGTATGCTTGTAAAGGCATGTCAATATGAACACCCGGTGGAACATAGATGAATGAACCACCACTCCATACTGCACTGTTAAGTGCTGCAAATTTGTTATCCTCTGGAGGAATAATTTTACCAAAGTATTTCCTGAATAGCTCTGGATGTTCAATAAGAGCTGCATCAGTATCTAAAAAGAGAACACCTTGTTTTGCTAAATCTTCCCTTAGACTGTGATATACAACTTCAGACTCATATTGTGCACCAACACCGGCTAAGAATTTCTTTTCAGCTTCTGGAATTCCAAGTTTGTCAAATGTAGCTTTGACATTTTCTGGAACATCATCCCAGTTCTTTTCTACTTTGTCAGATGCTTTTGCATAATAGTAAATATTTTGGAAATCAATTACACTAAGATTTCCACCCCAAGTTGGCATTGGTTTTTGCATAAAAATTTCATAAGAACGTAATCTAAAATCAAGCATCCATTGTGGTTCTTTTTTCATTTTACTGATCTCTATCACAGTATCCTTAGACAGGCCTTTCTTGCTAAGGTGGACATACAATTCTGTAGAATCCTTAAAGTCATATTTTGAATAATCCATATCTAGATTTTCAGCAGTCATACACGTCATAACTCCGTTATATTATAAATACATGAGGAAAAATAGGCACAGCTAAATAGCTTCAGCTAAATCTCAGAGTTTGCCTAACTAAGACTAATTTTCATTGCATCAAATGCACCTGCAACAGTATGTATTTCAGATACAACATGAGAAACATCAAATTTCTTTAGTTCCTCAGACGTAAAAGATCCAATGCAAACTAGAGATAATTGTGAGAGATGATCAATCAAATCAGATTTTTCATAGTCTTTTTGCATAATCTCAAAAAATCCACGAACAGATGAAGCACTAGTAAAGATAACACCATCAACCTTATTTTGAGAAAATAATTCTCGAAATCCATTCCATTGAGTGGTGTCTCTAAATGCACATACATCATACAGATGAATCTCTACAACATTAATTCCAATCTTATTTAATAATTCTTTAAGAAAAGAGTTTGAAGCACCACTACGAGGAATAATTACTTTTTTCCCAACTGCATGGATTTGAGAAAATTCTTCACCAACCCCAACCGAAGAATTGTTTTTTGGTTCGTGGTTTACTTTGATACCATATGTATTCAAGGTTGCCGTAGTTTTAGGTCCTACAGACATTACTATGGTATTTGCAACTGCCAATTGTAATTTTTCAAAGTTTTCAATATTTTTTGCAGTATCAAATAATATCTTTACAGCTTTTGAGCTAAGAAAAACAGAGTAATCAGGATGTTCAGTTTCCACTAGGTTTAAAAATTCATCAACAATTTTTTCACCTTTACTTACTAGTTCTATTGTAGGTAATGAAATTGGGTTTGCTTTGTTTTCTTCAGCAAATGAAATAAATTCTGATGCGTCATCTTTTGAGCGAGTAATGGCTATGGTTTTTCCATCAAGCATTATTTCCAACCTATAGTATCTGACAAATCAACAACATTGCCAATTATAATATTTGTAGGAGGAGTAATTTTATTTTCTTTAACTTTTTTTGCGATATTAGTTACAGTTCCTTTGATCATTTTTTGTTTAGAAGTAGTACCATTTTGAATTACAGCTACAGGTGTTTTTTTATCCATTCCACCTGCAATTAGTTGCTTACAAATTACATCAATTCTAGATAACCCCATCATAATTACTATAGTGTCAACTGATTTTGCAAGATTTTTCCATTTGACAGTCTCTTTTTTCTTTTCTGGATCTTCATGCCCAGTAACAAAGACTACTGATGATGAATGTTTTCTGTGAGTTAACGGAATACCAGCATATGTTGCAGAACCAATTCCAGAAGTAATTCCTGGAACAATTTCATATTTTACTTTATTTTCTTTGAGAAACTCTGCTTCTTCACCACCACGTCCAAAAATAATCGGGTCACCACCCTTTAGTCTGACTATGGTTTTTTTAGATTTTGTATATTGGATCATTAAATCATTAGTTGTGTTTTGATGTGTTGTATCATCACCTACTGCGCGTCCGACATAGACTTTTTCAGCTTTTTTTGGAATCATAGAAATTATTTTTTTGCTAACTAATCTATCATACAAAACTACATCTGCTTTTTCAAGCAATTCAACAGCACGTAATGTGATTAATTTACTATCTCCAGGCCCTGCTCCAACAAGATACACTTTTCCAGTCATGACTTATTCCATTCCTCTACTTTTTCCCTCCAATTTAATGCAAGATCATTTACTCCTTTAGCGCGCAGTTCTTCACCAACACTCTTTCCCAAAGATTTAGGATCATCTTTCTTTCCAATTTTAACAGCCTGAATGAATTGTTTTCCATCTACTGAAAATGCAGATACACTCAAAGACATTTCCAAATCAGTTGATTTTGCATATGCCCCTAGGGGGAACCTGCATCCAGAGTCAACATAATCAGAAAGGGAGCGCTCAGCCTCTATTTCTAAACGAGAATCAGCATCTTCAATTTTTTTCAGCATCGAAATTGTCTCAATATCATCGGCTCTTGCAACTATAGCTATAGCACCTTGACCTGGAGATGGAGAAAAATCTTCAATTGATAATGGAGTATACTTTACATCAATTCCCAGTCTTGAGATCCCAGCTTGAGCAAGAACTATCGCATCATAGTTTTCATCAGATACTTTTTTAATTCTAGTTTCAATGTTTCCACGGATTGGTTTTACAATTACGTCAGGTCTTTTTCTTGAAACTTGAACTGCACGTCGTAAAGAGCTAGTTCCAATTACGGAGCCCTCTTTGATATTATCTAATGTTGAACCATCTAAAGAAATAAACACATCATTTACTACTTCACGTTTTGGAATGGATGCCAGTGTTAGATTCTCATCAAGTTCTGATGGAACATCCTTCAAACTGTGTACTGCAAAATCCACCTCCTTTTGAGCAACAGCCCTATCAATCTCTTTTTCAAAAATCCCTTTTTGATCTATTGTAAATAATGGTCTTATATCAGTATCACCTTTTGTAGTGATGGGTTTGATTTCATAATTGCAATCAAAATTTACTTTTTTTAATTCAGAAATTACCCAGTTTGTCTGTGCAATAGATAACTGGCTCCCTCTGGCTCCAACAGTATACTTCAATTTTTCACCGATTTTAATGCCAAATGATATGCATCAAGTGTTTTGTTAAGATCAGTTTGAGTGTGAGCATCAGAGATAAAAACCACTTCAAATTGGGATGGTGCAATAAAAATTCCATTTTTCAACAAAGTCTGGAATAATTTTTTGAATTTCTTGGCATTTGCATTCTTTGATGTTTGATAGTCTACAACAGGCTTGTTAGTAAAGAAAATCTGAAACATTGAGGCTGTAAAATTGATTTGATGTGGGATTTTCATGTCAGTAGCCATGTCATCTAATGCCGTAGAAAATAATAGATTGAATCTCTCAAGTTTTGAATATAGTTTGTTTTTGATTTTGTTTATCGTCTTAATTGAACTGATTGCAGCATTTACTGAAATAGGATTGCCTGCAAATGTACTTGCCTGGTAGACCTTACCACCGGGAGAAAGTAAATCCATAATTTCTTTTTTGCCTCCAACTGCAGAGATTGTAAATCCATTGCTTAGTGCTTTGGCCAGCGTGGTAATGTCAGGTTTAATTCCAAAATGTTCTTGTGCTCCACCTGGTGCTACTCTAAAACCAGTTACAATTTCATCAAAAATTAACGGAATGTTATTTTCTTTAGTAATTTTTCGTAAATCAGAGAGAAAATTCTTTTCAGGTAAAATTAAACCCATGTTTGCAAGGATTGGTTCTACAATAACCCCCGCAATGTCTTTATTTTTTCTAATTGTTTTTTGTAAATCTTCAATATTGTTATACTCTACAACTAGAGTATTTTTTGAAACATCATCTAATCCTCCATCAGAAACAGAAATTCCAGTATGTGCAGCACCAGAACCAGCTTTAACCAAAACAGAATCATGTGCACCATGATAGCATCCTTCAAATTTTATTATTTTTTTCTTTTTTGTGAATCCACGTGCTAATCTAATTGCAGTCATTGTAGATTCACCACCAGTATTCATCAATCTTACTTTGTCAATAGATGGAAAATTTCCAATGATTAATTTTGAGAGTTCAATTTCAGATTCAGTTGGAGTGCAATAGAGCGTTCCCTTTGAGAGTTGAGCAGATACTGATTTGAGAATTTCTTTTCGTCGGTGTCCTAAGAGCAAAGCCCCATATCCATTACAAAAATCAATGTAGCGATTGTTATCAGCATCCCAGATATATGCCCCATTTGCTTTTTTGGTAAAGAATGGATATGGCTCAAAATACCTAACAGGACTATTAACACCTGAGGGGATTACTGTTTTTGCAATATTGAATAATTTTTTTGATTCAGACAACATTCAGCCATTTTCTAGGTCATTATTATTCGTAATAAAGAAATATTCATCAGATAATAACTGATATGGTTTTACTTTCTAACTTGTGATGATGATTTGGCAATGTGTTATCAAACATCAGTAGATGTCTTGCGTAATTATTTCTAGGCATAAATTTTAAAGTATGGTTTTCCAAATTAATTTCGAAATTTAGATTTTTAGGTATAAATTTTATTAAAATACAAAACTTGGTAAAAAATCACTCTAATTATGCAAGAGGTCTAGTATCAATGATTTTCAATGAACCATTGAAAGACAAAGTGTATGCAATCAAAGCATTCTATATGTCCAAACGTTCAATGATGCCACATTTTTTCAATGATGGTGTAAACGTAGTAGATGAAATGATGAATCCATTACCAACCAAGACTATTCTAGGAACTGTAAAAGGTGAAGGATTGATAGATATTATACAGATTGAGAAATATAGTAGTTTTTGGATTGCAGAAAATGGAAGAATATTTGAACTTGTAGGAAATGATTTCAGATTAGTAACTGATGTTGAAAAAGTTTCAACACCAAAATATGGCTAGTCCAGAAAAGGAATCATTCACACTTTGACATATTGATGGATAATCAAATCTGCAACTAAGATATTTGATTCGTCAAAGATTCAAAATTCAGATAAAGGATTCATTGTAAGTGCATTAGATGACAATGGAATTGATCATAGAACAGAAACATTACAAGAGTTGAATTGGCGTTAGTTACTCATAGTTATTGCTTAGAACTTTAGAATAATTTACTGATTAAATTCATTGATTCTTTAAAATCTCAAATGTTGTTGTTGCAACTTCTTCACCTCTAAATTTGAGAATTATTTGATGCCCCCTACATGTGAATTTTCTGTAATTTCAAAAAATGCGTGTATCTTACCTTTCTTTGAAGATAATGAGTTGATTTCTGTTTCCTCTTCATACGAATTTACTATTACTATTGTAATATTTTTGCCTCTAATGTAATCTCCCATACTTCCGGTAATTGTAATTTTTTGAGAATCATATTTTGATGTAGGCTGCTCCAACATCCCCATATCTACAGTAATGTGAGATGTAGTTTTAGAATCTTCTGCAAATGAAAATTGTGTAATTCCAATAACGAGAACTCCTACCAAAATAGAAAATATTATTTTACTGTATATAATTTAACCAGTTTTTTACAATAAAAGGTGATTGGAAATATCCCGAATTTGGAAAATAATCCTCGCTGTCTTTTCAAAACATTACAAATTTACTGATGTGTAAACTTTTATAATTTTTTAATTTTACATTGATTATTTTTATGATTTTAATATTCAGGCATCAACGTAGACATCATTATATCGAATCCAGACAAAAAATACGAGTTTCATCTTTAGAATAATATACAGATCATGTATTTTATGCAGTTTATAGTTAAAATTTGTGCCTATAATACTCGTATTTCATTTTAATCTTGTTCATAATTTAATGATCTTTGAGATTTAAATTTATTATGAAATAAAAATGCCGCAATGGCGGTTCCAACATATGGAGCTGTCCAATATAGCCAAAGATTCTCAAAAGTACCAGATAATAAAGCAGGGGCCAGTGCACGAGCAGGATTCATTGACGCACCTGAAATAAATGCCAGAAATAGGATATTCAATCCAACAATTCCACCAATAGCAATTCCACTAAATCCTCTCAAACCTTTTGTATATACAACATAAAATATGACACCCATTAACATGGCAGAAGCCACAACTTCAACTGAAAAAATTAAAAATATTGAAAAATCATAGTTAGGAGCATTTGCTCCAAGGTTTACATTTTTTCCAATAAAGATTAAAACAAAAAAAGAACCCAACAAAGCACCAATAATTTCTGCTGTAAAATAATATACAACTTGAATTTTTGAAATATGCCCTGTAATGTAATAGCCCAAGGTTACAGCAGGATTAAAATGTGCTAAAGATATTTTTCCAAAAGAGTAAACGCCAATTAATAATGCAATAAATGGTGCCACAGCTGCAAATGGAATTCCTAATTTACCATCAAAGACTTCAGCATCATAAACTATTGAGCCAGTCGCAAAAACTACAAGAATAAATGTTCCAACTAGTTCAACTGTAAAAATCTGTAAATTAGAATATGCCATTAATCATTTTCCTCAAGAGCTTTGATAAGATTCATCACTTGAGATTTTATTGCATCACGAATAGTTCTCACATCATCAAGGGATTTTTCTTTTGGATCAGAAATATTCCAATCAATTACATCCTTAACAAACAAAGAAGGACACGATTCTTTATCCATACATCCCATGTTTACAGTTTTGAAAGAATTATCAATCATTGAATCAGATAATAGTTTTGGTTGTTGATTTTTCATATCAATATCAACTTCATCCATCACCTGAATTACAATTGAATTGAGTTTGGAGGACGGTATAGTACCCGCACTAGAAACGTTGAAACGATTTGGAGCAAATTTTCTAAAAAAAGCCTCAGCCATTTGGCTTCTACCAGCATTTTCTACGCACACAAAGAGGATATTTTCAGGCATATCTTTACTATCACATAAATATTAGTTTATATAAATTTGAATTGATATGAATGGTGTCAGTCTCTTAAAATGTATTTGTGATGAGACCCGTTTTGAAATACTAGAGATTTTACAAAAAAACAAAGAACTATGTGTAAATGATTTTGTGAAGAAATTACAAAAGGATCAACCACTAGTGTCCCATCATCTAAAAACATTGAAAAAATGTGGAATTGTAAAATCTAGGGATGAAGGTAAAAAAGCAATGTATACAATATCAAACAGTCAACTATCTGAATTAATTTTAATTATTACTAAGACAAGCAAAAAGATTCCAGTTTTATGTTCAGATGATAAGTGTTGTTAAAAATTTTCAGTTCTCACTACGCCAACATCACTGACATAAAGAACAATTGCAAAGTTTGCAAATAATGTTCTTGAAATCTCTTCTACAACATCGTGTAATTTGTCTTCACGCATAATTACTTCAACTTTAACATTTTTTTCAATTTTTAATCCTTGTCCACGAATTCCACGTGCACCATTTCCATCTACTTCATAAGTTGTATATCCAGTAATATCATGTTTGACTAAAATTTCAATAATATTTTTTTGTGCAAGAATCTCACAAGTAATGGTTAGTAATTTTATGGGGTAAAGTTTCATATCCAATTCTTTGTAAGATAATTGAATAAGTCTATCGATCCCTCACCATTATGAACAATTGTTGAGATGGCAAACATGATAGGAAGTAAGACTATGATATTATAGGGAAATGTAATTCCTAAAGCAGATGTGATGTAAAGACTGGGGTTTGCCTGAGGAATTGAATGACGTAACACTGCTGGTGCTGCAATAAATGAGGCACTTGCTAACAGTAATCCAAACATTACAGATCCACCTAGGCTCAATCCCATAACAGTTGCCACCAATACACCAACTATTCCATTGAATGTTGGCATGATTATTGCAAATGCAGTAAGGAAGATTCCAACTTTTTTGATATCATCTAACCTTTGACCAGCAATTATTCCCATTTCAATCATAAAAATTACAATAGCACCAGTAAACATTTCATCAAAGACAATTCTAATTGAGCTAAATCCTTCTTCGCCAATAATATAACCAATAACTATACTTCCTAAGAGAATTACAATTGCTTTACCAGTAATTGAATCATGTAATACCTGAGAAAGTTTTGTTTTTGTTTCTTGAATACCCATATCAAAATCTGACGTATCACCTTGAGAAACAGATTCTTTTTTCTGACGAATTTGTTTTGATACTGCCATGTTTGTCAAAAATATTGCCATAATGAATGCAACCGGTTCTAAAATGGCTAAAACTGCTGCAAGATATCCTTCAGAAGTTACACCTTGATTTTTTAAGAATGACAAACCAACTGAAAATGTAACTGCACCTACTGCACCATATGTCGATGCTAATGCATATGAATCAAAAATATTGAACTTACCTAATCTTCTTAAAATCTGATAATGATTTAACGTAAACAACAAAGACAACCCAATTGCAACTAACATAGGAATCAACATATTTTCAAATCCAGTATTTCTCATCTCAATTCCACCATGAAGTCCAATTGCCGCAAGAAGATAGATTGGCAAAAATTCAGAGATTGCTTCAGGAATTTTTAAATCAGATTTTATTCTAGCTGCAATAATTCCAAACAAGAAGAATAGAATTATCGGAGTAAGTAGATTTGACTGAATTAATTGTAAAATGTCCATTTGGATATTTCAAAAAAAAATTGCTGAAATAAAAACCAAGGTATTATTGAAAATCAAACAAACAGGTGAATCAAATATGTAAATCCAATTCCCATGGCAGCTGCACCTGGAATAGTGATAATCCATGAAAATACAATTTGTCTACTAACTTTCCATCGTACTGCACGTTTTCTTCGAGCTGAACCTGCACCCATTATAGTTCCAGTAATTGCATGTGTGGTACTAGCAGGAATACCAAATATTGCAAATACTGCAAGCATCATTCCACCACTAGTTTCTGCTGCAAATCCTTGATACGGCTTGAGTCTTGTAATTTTGACTCCAAGGGTTTTGATAACTTTGTATCCTCCAAAAAAAGTGCCCAACCCCATTGCAGATGCTGCTGCAAATATTACCCATAAGGGCATCTCAAGTTCAGGAATCATTCCTGCTGAAAATAGAATTAAAACAATAATACCCATTGTTTTTTGTCCATCGTTTGCTCCATGGGTTAATGCAAACCATGCAGATGAAATAATTTGTAATTTTCCAAAAGTTTTGTTTACAGGTCCAGGCCTTTTACTTGCAAACAGGGTGATTATCAAAGTAGTTACCAAAAGACCAATCATTATTCCACCAATTGGTGCAATTATAATTCCTGCAAAGACTTTGGTTAAACCACCATAAACTAATTTCTCAAATCCTAATCCTGCAATACCTGCACCCATAATTCCTCCAACTAAGGAATGACTGTTTGAAATAGGCAATCCAAAGTATGTACATAATGTACTCCATCCAATAGCACCGGCCAACCCACCAATTATCATGTAAACAGTAATGTCATCAGGACTAACAATTCCTTTTGCAATAGTGGTTGCTACTGCAACACCAAAAACAAAAGGTCCAATGAAATTCATTGCAGCAGATAAACCTACAGCATGAATTGGTTTTAGAACACGGGTTCCAATAACAGTAGCAACAGAATTTGCAGAATCATTAAATCCATTTACAAAATCAAAGATTAATGCTACAATGATTGCACCTATTGCTATTTCTAACATTTAATCATCTCATGTATATTTTAAAACGATATCTTCAATGACGTCTGCAACATCAACACATCTATCAGATGCAGTCTCCATTGTTTCATAGATATCTTTTAGTTTGATGATTTTGATTGCATCATTGGATTCAAAGAGATCTTTGATGGCTTCTCGATACAAATCATCAACAGTGTGCTCTATATCACCAGTATTTCTACAATGTTGAATCATATCTTTTGAATTTTTGATATGCTGTAACTTTGAAATCATATACTGTACTTCTTTAGTTGCATTGACTAATTCCTTAGCCATCTCTACAGTGTATGGTGGTGGAGTGGTGATTTTGTAACTGTAAACCCTTGCTGCGATTCCATCCATGAAATCAATTACATCATCAATTTTCGATGCAATTCTCTGCATATCCTCACGATCTAGAGGAGTGATGAAGGTCTTGTTTAGTTCAGAAAAGATATCGCGTGTTAAAACATCTGCTTCGGTTTCAAGTTGATGAATCTTTTTTGCTTGTTCAACATTACTAAGATCTTCAAATAAAATCACTACAGCTTCAGAAGTTTCAACTGCTTTTTTTGCTAAATTGTCTAAAATCTTTAAGAGTTCTTTTTCATTAGATTTTAACCAGGATAACCATTGTACCATAATTCATTGAATATTTTTTGTAACATAAAGCTAGCCAACATACAGTATATTGTTCTATATAGTGATATGATCAAATTATATATTTTATTTTGATCGGGTATAGAAATAATTTTTATTCTTCGCAATTGATCAATAGATCTTTGCTTGAATCAACATAACATCTATCAAAATAAGAACCACCATCAATTATATCTGAACCAGAATTAGCATAAATTAAATCACTACCGGATTGACCCTTTAAGATATCATTTCCAGAATTTCCTTTGATTGTATCGTTACCTTCATCACCAGAAATAATATCATCTCCAAAACCACCAAAAATACAATCATTTCCTAGCCCTCCAGTAATTAGATCATTGCCTGCCAATCCAAAGATAAGATCATCCCCATCAGTTCCAAAAATAACATCATCTCCAGAAGTTCCTTCTATAAGATTATAATCAGAATAATTGTGCCCACATGTGTTTACAGTGATTTTTTGAGTATCAGTTGAACTATGTCCAGCGTTATCAAAAGCAATCCAAATTAGATTTGTGATGCCTAGTCTGAATGCATCAGGAGCATTGTTTATAATAATTTTAATTCCACTTGCATCAGTGGCGTTTGCATTTCCAATAAATACATCAGTTAGCATATCTTCAGCCTCTACAACAATTGAATCAGGGGCAATGATTACAGGCTTTATTTGATCTCTAGATGGAGGTCTTACTTCAGTAGGTACAACAAAATAAGATTCTGTAGAACTTTCAAAAAAGGTTGTTTTGAATGATTTTATTGAGTGGGTTGGAGAATCTACAACTAGTAATTCACCATTGATTCCAATTGCCATGTCAGTGATTTCTTTAAAAGAATTAAGATAAGGACCATTTTGATCAGACAAACTAAGTAGTAACTCAGAATCTTGAGATAAATGTAAAATTTTGTCATCGTGAGAATTTACAACAAACATGTCTCCATTAGGATCAATTGCTATTGCTTCAGGTGAGAAAACATAATTTGAGGAATAAAATGGAAATGATTGTAGTAATTCACCATCAGTAGAAAATTTCTCAATTTTTCCATTTCCTTTATCAGTGA
Organism: Candidatus Nitrosopumilus sp.; assembly: GCA_965262905.1. GTDB lineage: Archaea > Thermoproteota > Nitrososphaeria > Nitrososphaerales > Nitrosopumilaceae > Nitrosopumilus. Next base: position 1,869,548 of record OZ253567.1, on the reverse strand, counting down.
CAAAAATATTTCCATATTCATCTGCATCGATTCCAGAAACATTAAGGAATTGTCCAGGACCTAAACCACTAGAACCAAATAATGAGATGAATTCACCATCAGTAGAAAATACTTGAATTCTATGATTTCCCGTATCAACTACATACAAAAGTCCATTGCTTAGAGTTATTCCATTAGGATAAAAGAATTGTCCATCAGCAGTTCCTTTTTTACCCCACGTTGTAATAAATTCACCATCCAAAGAAAATTTTTGAATTCTATTTAGATCACGATCTACAACAAAAACTGAATCATCACTTACAGCAATTCCAGTAGGATTGTAAAAATCTTCTAATGGTTTTCCGTTGATACCCCAATGAGTTACATATTCCCCACTACTAGAAAATTTTTGAATACGTTTGTTACCAAAATCACTAACATAGATATTACCATCTTCACCTACTGCAATGAATTGAGGAAAAGCAAAATTACTAGGTTCTGTAGGTCCATATTTTCCCCATTTGTATAATAAATCATAATCTCCAGATGCAAAAGATGTTTGTGTAAATGAACTAGTTAGTAATACTGCAAAAAGAATCATCAAGGTAAGAAATAATTTCAACAATCAATCATGACAAAATACAAGAAACATAACCAGAGTTAACTTATGTTGTAATTATTGTCAATTTTTTATCAGAATGGTTTGTTTACTTCACGCGTAAACACATAGCTTGCAAGTGCCACCATTGCAAGAACAAATGCTATCAAAACTCCTAGGCTCAAAATTATTGGAATACCACCTTCAGAGACTCCCGTCATCAACTCTCTTACCAGTAAAACTGTATATGTTACAGGATTTAGCTTTGCAATTACTGCAAGCCAATCAGGAAGTAATTCTAAGGGAAACAATGCAGGGCTGAGCATGAATAATGGCATTCCAAGAAAATTAATCATACCCCAAAAGGTTTCCTGGGACTTTGCAGTAGCTGCAATCATTACAGATATTCCTGAAAATCCTAAAGAAAATAAAATAACTATCACCATTATCGGGGCAATCATTATTGGATTAGGGAAATTAACACCAATAGCTAAAGCAATTCCTATAATCAAACTAGCTTGCAATGCAGCAATCAAAGAGATTGCAGACATTTTTCCCAATGCAATTGAAGAACGAGAAATCGGAGAAGAGAGAGCCTTGTTCATAAAACCATATCGTCTATCCCATAAAGTATTGACACCACCAAAAATACTTGTAAAAATTGCAGTGAGAATTATGACACCAGGGGCCATAAATTCAATATATTCACCTTCAAATCCAACTGATTCAATTAATGGTTGTGTTCCAGAAAAGGTATTTCCAATTACTATAATCCAAATTGCAGGTTGGATTAAACGAATTAAAACACCGCTGCGGGATTTTTTGTATCTCTTTAATTCTCTCCAAAAAATTGTATATGTATCATAAAGTAAATTATTCATGCATGTAACCTCTTCATTTTTGCATGTTCACGTTTTCTATTAAATCCTGAATCATCGCCTTTGATTTCATGTCCAGTATATGAAATGAAAACATCATCGAGTGTTGGTTGTGTTAGAGATATTGATTTTATTTTAATTTCAAGTTTTGAAGAGATTTGGAAAATTTTAGGAATTACTTCAGTACCGTTTGATGCAAAAAGAATAAGTTTAGAACCATCTTCATTAATTTTCTTTACAAATTCGATTTTTCTAATTTCAGATAAGAAAGTTTCATAATTGTCTCCTTCATTAATTACAATAGAAATCACTTCATTGCCCATTGAATTTTTCATATTTTCTGGAGAATCTATTACCTGAATTTTACCACCATCAATGATTCCCACTCTGTCACATAATTGATCAGCCTCCTCCATGTAGTGAGTAGAAACAAAAATAGTCATATCAAATTCAATGTGAATTTTCTTGATATATTCCCAAATTTTTCTACGAGTTTGAATGTCTAATCCAACTGTAGGTTCATCTAGAAACAATACTTTTGGTCTATGCAGTAATACTCCTGCAATGTCTAATCTTTTTCTCATCCCACCAGAATAAGTTACAACAGCCTGATCTTGTTTGTCAACAAGTTCGATTAATTCTAAAACATCATCAATTCGTTTGTTGATTTCATTTCTTGGGATATGATTTAATTTTGCTTGCAATATAAGATTTTCTCGTCCTGTTAGGTATTCATCTACAGTTGATTCTTGTTGAACATAGCCAATATTTTCTCTAACTTGTTTGGGATTTGCAGTTACATCAAATCCTGAAATTAATGCCCCTCCAGACGTTGGTTTGAGTAAAGTGGTCAGAATCATCATGATAGTACTTTTACCAGCACCATTTGGCCCAAGGAATCCAAAGATTTCTCCCTTTTCAACTGAAAATGAAATATCGTTTACTGCAATGGTATCACCAAATGATTTGGTAAGAGATTTTGTCTCTATGGAATACATCACATTGATCGCAGTTATCAATTATAAATTGCTAAGTATTGATTTAGCCGATCCTCATAAAAAATTTAAAGACCAAATAATGAATTCAAGACATGAAAGGATTATGTCAAAAATGTCACTCATCAAATGTTGAAGTTACAGTTCAAGAAGGGATTCCTGTTTGTGACGTCTGTACTAAAAAATCAGATTAAACAAAAGATGTTAATTTGAAAAAAAGAAATTATTCAAGTTTCTTGAATTCTTTTTTAGTCATTCTTAAAATGACTTTTTCTCCTACACCCCAAATTTCAGATTTGGATAGGATTTTAGAATGCGTTAAACCATCAGTAACCTCAATTGTTTCCAATTCGTTTGTTTCTGAATTTTTATGCAATCGCTTTACTTTACCAATTTTGTGTCTATCAATATCAGTTACAGGAATTCCAGTTCTCATAGGAGGTCTGCTAAGAAGCAATGTCTCTTCAGAAAACTTGTCAATATAATCTTCAGATAGAAAGTAATCTTTTCTAAATCCTTGATGTATAGTCACACCATTTACAGTAAGTGTGTCTCGGTTGATGTGAATATGTTTGACTTTGCCATATTCGATTCCTTCTCTATCTATGACTTTTTTTCCAGTAAATGTATCGGCTGTTGCCAAATTTGTAGGCATTCCTTCAAGTTTTACTGACATATCAGCAAATCTACAGATTTACTTATCACACCGAATATCAGAAATTTCTATCAATGGGGTTAAATTACTTGACAGAAGGAAATCACGCATGGAAATAAAAGAAGATTTATTTCGACCAATCCTAATCACAAAGGGAAGGAAAACAGGTAGAGAACACAAAGTTATGCTTCTGGCAGTTAATCATAATGAAAAAATTTACTTTTCAAGGCACAAACCAGATGGAGATTGGTTTCAAAATGCCTTAGTAAATCCACTTGTCAAAATACAATACAAGGATAATGTATTCATTGGAAATGCAAAATTAGTTACAGATGGAACACTAAATGAAAAAATTTCTTTTCTAAAATATCCTGGAGAAGAAAGAGTTAAAGAAGAAAGAGTTGCAATCGAAGTTACGTTAAATTAGATTTTCTGGATTTACATAAATAGCATACTGTAGTCCACCCAGAATAATTGTAATTACAATAAAGGGTAAAAAGAAATCAGAGTTTACAGTCATCTCAGAATTTACTGCAGTATCTACAACATCCATACTACGTTCTGCAATATCTAGTGATTCAGATTCTGCAATTATTGGGGAAGATGCAGAAATTGACTCCATTGATTCATCACTTTGGAAAGATGGTATACTTTTAGCAGATTCTTCAATAGAAGAAATACCACCATCTATTGTAAAATCATCTACACGAATAGTTTTGTTTTGAAATTGTGATAATGAAAATAACCCAGAAAGACCAGTTGCAATTCCAAGTCCTGCAACTTTGTAGATATGTCTAAATGAGCGAACTAGTAATTTACTTTCTTTGGTTTTTTCAGACAACTTAGGTGGAACAATGACAATACTAAATTTTGTTGCAGTGTAAATTTTCATGTCTTGTGATTTTGAATTTTTTTCAAACTTGGAGACTTTTGCTACTCCAAGATCTTATAGTTTATTGAGATGGTACTTTACAAGTTGAAGAGACACGCCATTTTTTTGTGCAATCTGAGATGCAGTTAATTCATCATTAAACAACAATTGAAGGATTTCACGACTAGAATCATTTGTAAATATCTCACCAAAAGATTTTATCTTTTCATCGTCAATAGCAAGAATTTTGATATTTTCAGTTAATTCATCATTTGACAATTCATCAGTTGATATTAGAGTTGATTATCTAATTCTAGTATATGTAAATTGTTTGGTAAAATTTAAATTTCACTAAACCTTTTACCCCAAACTACGAAATAATAGTAATCACTAAATGTCAGATATCAAAAAAACGAATGATTGATAAAGTGAGGAGGAGAAAATGAATTCAAAAATAATAATACCAATAGTAATCGCCATTTCGGTAATAGCTACAGCAGGAATAATGTTTTCAATAGTATATGATAATCAACCACAAATTACACAGACACCTCAAACTGAAATAATCTATGTAGATAAAACAGCTTCAGAATTTTTTAAAGGAACAAACAATGTTAAAAAAATATCATCTCAGGAAGAGCTAAAAGATATTCTTGAAACCTCATCAGTACTTGGAGGGAATTTCTATGGTGATAGAATGATAAGATCATTTAGTGTTGGACTAGCAGTAGAAGAATCTATAATGTTTGATAGTGCTCCGACTACAGGAGCTCCGACACCATCAGTTGCACCTATGCCTTCGGTTGGATTATCTAAAATAGAATCAGGCGGATCAGAGTATTCAACAACAAATGTTCAAGTACAAAATGTAGATGAGCCAGACTATCTCAAAAATGATTCAAAGTATGTATACATTGTATCACATAATACACTTACAATCATTGATGCATATCCTGCAGAATCTGCAAAATTGGTTTTAAAAATTGCGTTAGATATTGAATCACAATACATTCAAAACATGTTCCTAAATGACGATAGACTTGTAATTTTCTACAATGGTCAAAGTGATGATGAAATTATTCCACAGTACAACTTTATTCCAAGACGCTCATACAGTTCAGTTACACATGCATTAATTGTAGATGTATCAGACAAAGAACACCCAACAATCCTAAAAGATTATTCCATAGATGGACATTTCATGGATGCACGAATGATTGGAAATTATGCTTACTTTGTTACAAACAGTAACGTGGATTATCAATATCCAAGACTCCCAGTAATAATGGAGGATTCAATTAGAATAATGACACCAGATGTATTTTACTTTGATAATGTAGAACAGTTTTCAAACTTTAACACATTAACAGCAATTAATATTTTTGATGATAAAATAAATTCAAAGTCATTCCTAATGGGATATACTGGGACATTTTATGTTTCTGAAGATAATTTCTATTTAACATATCAACAAAATATGCCATTTGGATTCTATGAGAATTCATCACGTGATAGATTCTTTGAAGTAGTTGTACCATTATTACCAAATAACATTCAAGAACAAATCAAAACAATACAAAATGATTCATCAATCAACTTATCAATACAATGGGTAAAAATTTCAGAACTAATGCAAAAATCTTACAACCAGATGGATAAAAATGACAAAGAAAAATTATTTAAAAAAATCAAAGAAGCCCTTAATGAATACGATGCTAAAATCCAAGAAGAGACTAGAAAAACAATAATTCATAAAATTTCAATTGATGAGGATAAAATCGAGTATGTTGCTAAAGGATCAGTTCCTGGCAGATTACTAAATCAATTTTCCATGGATGAAAATGGAGATAGATTTAGAGTTGCAACAACTACAGAGTATTACATTCAACATCAAGGTACTGTTCGTGCAAATGCAGTCTATGTTTTAGATGAACAACTAAACATTGTAGGTGAATTAGATAAAATTGCTCCAGATGAGAGTATTTTCTCAGCAAGATTCATGGGGGATAGACTATACTTGGTAACATTCCAACAAATTGACCCCTTCTTTGTAATTGATTTATCAACAGATACACCTAAAATTCTTGGAGAATTGAAAATTCCAGGATTTTCAAACTATTTGCACCCATATGATGAAGAGCATGTTATTGGAATTGGACGAGATACAAAGGAAGTAGATAATGGTAGAGTTCAACAATTAGGCATTAAAATTGCATTGTTTAACGTGGCAGACGTGCAAAACCCCAGAGTCGCTGATGACATCATAGTTGGCGATAGTTCAACTCATTCAGAAGCACTATACGAATACAAGTCATTCTTCTTTGATAAAAAAAGTGGAGTCTTATCAATACCAATTAGTGGAGATGCTGAAAGTCTTAGTGAAATTTCAAGTTCCAAAAAGTTTGCACTAGATTACAACCGTTGGAGTGGATTCTATGTATTTAATTTGAACAGTTCAGAGGGATTCAATCTTAAAGGAACAGTAACACATTCTGCAGAAGATTCAATATATTATGGAATGAGTAATGCAAGAACTTTCTATATTGATGAAGTCTTGTATACAACCTCTGAAGAGTATTTGAAAATGAATTTATTGAACAATTTAGAAAAAATAAATTCAATAAAATTTGAAAACACTGGAAAATTTATTGATTATATTGATGAAGAAGTTATTCGTGAAGTTATACCAAATGAATAATAGTTGAAACACCACGTCTATCAAATTCAACATCATTTTGAATTTCACTTAGAGTTACAGTAAATGAAATAACATCACGGGGTTTTGCATTCTCTGCATGAAGTTTAATATGGATATCTAAATTATCAAATTCTTGATTAGGTAAATTTGCATCATCCAAATATGCATTACATGTTGATTCAATTCTAAATCTATCATTTTTAAAATGAAATCCAAGTTTCATCTTTCTTCCTTCTCTTCCTACACCCTTTACATTAACATCTATAATTCCAGGATTTGTTTCAGTATAACCAGATTTATGATTTACAAAAACTCCTATTTCAAGAGGTTTTCCTGCAGTAGCTTCTGCCATTTTTTGTATCCCATCATTCATAACAACATCAACTGCCTTGATTGACTGTGCTACCTTTGCTATCCAATCATTAGTTCGTGTAATTGTAGCACAAATTCCTGCACGTCTTCGTTTATCTTCATTTTCAGGCAATTTGTAATAATCAACCCATGCCTCATAATCATGTGAAATATCCTCGATAAAATCAATACAAGTTCTTCTGTAGTCATCAACATTATCGGTTCTTAGTGAAGCATCATCTGTTCTCATCCCATCAAAATCCATAGGCATTGCCATATTCTGAACTAATCGAAGTTCTAAAAAAACTAATCTTGAGAGAAATTAATGGTTATAATAGGAATTTTTCAGATAACAAGTATGATATTTTCAGAAGTAGTCACAGATTTACAATCTGAATTAAAAAAAGACATAGCACAAATTAGATTTCTATTAAAGAAAAATCCAGCAATGGCATACACACGGATTGTGGAAATTGGAAAAAAAGTGGGTAAAAAATACAACATCAAATTAATTGTAAATTTTCCAAAGCAAGGTAAAATTGATGAGTTTGAAAAGTATGGTAAAAGAGATTTGAGTTTAATCATAGATTATGATAAGAAAAGATTTCCAATTGATAGAGAAATCATCAAACTAAAAGCAATTGAGATATTAGGAGATGTTAAAACTGAAGATGCATACATGTATGAAAATAAAGAAGGAGTAAGAGTATTTACAGATGATTGGAAAATAGATATTTTGCCTCATTCAGTTCACATTTGGACTGATTTTGATGATAAAGTTACAGCATTTTGTAATTGGTTAATGGAAAATGCTTATGAAATAAAAAAAAAGAATGATTTTTTAAATTAAACGCTCTCAAGTTTTTCTAATAAATCCTGAGCTTCCATATTTTTTGGTTGAAGTTTTACTATATATTTACAACAAGCAATAGCTTCATCTTTTTGTTCCAATGCTAAATGTACATTAGTTTTAAGACACAAAGTCTCCACATCTTCATTATCTAATTTGAATGCTTTTTCAAAATATGGTAATGCTCTTTTTGCATCATCCACAATAAAGAAAGCACTACCCAAAATAAACATAAAATCATGATCATCAGAATATTGTGATTCTAAATTTTTTCCATATGCGATAGCCTCATCATATTCACCATCTCTAAGTAATTTTTTGATACGACGTTTGGGGTGTTTGAAAAGACCAGCCATTTCTTAATCAAATTTTTATCAATTTACAATAATTTGAATGTAGAACTAGAATTACTCATACCAAGCTGGAGGTTCAGATCCGCTAGAGGTTTGAGAAGAACTCGTAGTTGTAACCTTCAAGATTCCTTCTTTAATTAAAAATTGTAATCCTTGAACAAATGAATCATCATCTATTTGTCCATCTGCCCACCATCCAGCATTGTTCTTTATCCAAGAAGGAATTTCTTGAGTAGTAGTTAATCCTTGAATAGTTGGAGGAATCTTCATTATTTTTTCTTTGATTAAAAATTGTATTCCTTGAACAAATGAATCATCATCTATTTGTCCATCTGCCCACCATCCAGCATTGTTCTTTATCCAAGAAGGAATTTCTTGAACTGCTACGGGCGGAGTGCCATCTTTTGCAAATATTGGAATTGAGAATTTTAAATAATCTGAAGCGGATGATGGTACATAACCTTCAGGAGATAAACCATAAATCCAAACAGCATAGTTTACAATTCCAGGTTCTGCTTCAACAGTAAAATCAAGTAAAGCTTGACCTGATGGGGAATAAAGGAAAGTTCGACCTTCTTCTTGTGCAATTGAACGTAAAGGAGTCAAATCATCATCTACAACCAAAAAATCATACTGAACTTGATTCAAAATTTCAGTATCATCATATTTGTTGATAAATTTAATTAAAAATTGTATTTCACATCCTTGTACAGGATCTTCAGGTCCATAGAATATGTGGAGTTGATAACCAAAGTGGGTTGTAGGTTTTTTTATGCTAACCTCTTTTTCTATATCTGCATTACATCCTTCAACAATTATTTCTTCATACCAAGGAATATCATCAAATGGACTTTGTAATACATTCTCTTTATAATCTAATAATGAAAATATGTACTCTGGTGGAGGTATACCTTCAGAGACGTGTGTAAATGTGTGTGCCTTTATTGGAAATGGGAAATCATCAACTATCCAAATTTTACTTGTAGCACCACCAGATTTCCATCCAACTTGAACAGTTTCCCAAGTACCAGCTTTAACTGTAACGGTTTCAATTGCTCGTGTAGTTACTTGTTGACCACCAATGTTGGCAATTTTTCCCCAAGACACTGCTGAAAATTCTTTTGGTCCTTTTCCACTTGAGCTGTCACCAGATGTTGCAAATGCAGATAACCAAGAAATTGAAGAATGGAAAGCTCCTCTATAGAGACCTAAATATTCACTACCACCTGATGGCTCAGGGGCAATTTTTCCTAACTCCATTTCACCTTTGATGATTTTTTTACCATCATATACAACGACCTCAGTTAACCACTTAGTTTCGGTTCCAACTTGTTTGTCACCTTTTACCCAAATATCCATTTCAAATTCAGTACATTCTTTGTAATTTACATGACATACTGAATATGAAAAAAAGTCTCCTTTTTTGAGACCTTCACCAGCATACCATGAACCCTCTTTGTCAACACCACCTGCTTCAATTTGTGCAAATGCAGTTGTAGGCATTAATAATGCTAAAAATACCAAAATAATAATTGAAAATAGAAAAGTTTGTTTCAAATCTAAAAAAATTGTCAAAACTGATAATTAAATGTTTTTCAAATATGCAAAAAATGAGAAAAACAGGTAGTAAAATCTCATTCAAATAAGCAAATATAGAGGAATAAGCACAGAAATTCCAGAAATGTGCGAATGTTCTAAAGTCCATTTGTTTGAAGTCGAATTCAAACTAGATGGTATGACCGTAGTACCCACTCATAAGAACTGCGGGTTTGCACTAGATGAAAAACAATCTGACAAGTTCCAAAAAGAACTAGTAAAATCATGGGGCTTTGAGGATGAAGATGACTAATTAATTAAAAAATAAAAAATAAAACTGTAATTTGCTATTTTAGGACATTTGTCCAACAGCTTCTTTACAAACGTCAGTTGAACATTTGCAATCTGCACTGCATATACAATGACCTTGCATTGCACAGTCGCAGGAGTAATCTGGATCGCCGCTATCAGCTTCGCATCCACATGCTTGATCTACCATAGTAAGTCAGTAATTTTACTTATTTTAAAAGGTTAGTACATGTATAGAGAACATTACGCACGTGAAATAATCTCAAGGATGTCATTGCAGGATTTTTGAACAAGAGTTGATTGCTGTTCAAGTAGATTAGAATCAACCTCAATATCAAATGCGACCTTTAGAATATGTATCAAATCCTGCTCTCGATTTAAGGTATCTTTAATTTTTATAAAATTTTCTTTATTCACATATCCCAAATAAAAATAGCAATCAGAAAGCATAGAATTTTTTACAAAGAAATCATGTTTTTGTTGAATTATCTGAGAATGGTTATTTTTTTCTATTAGATCAGAGAATCCAATTGTTGATTTCAACATTCTTTCAAGTAATGTTGGAGTAGCTCGTTCAATCCCAACTGTATGAGTTACAACAGAGATATGCTCATTGATTGAGCTTTTCTTTAATTTTCGAAGTGAATCAAGCATGTGAGAAGGACTAGCAGGTAGATAATTAATTGATGAAATGGATTTCGCTAGATAGTATGTTGCACATTTTTGCCAACAAGGAGCAAATATATCAGATGTTTGAATTGCCTCAATTGTTTTTTGACAACAAAATTGAGATTCAATTAAACAGTTTTTTGCAAAATCAGAAAATAACGAAACATATTTTTCTTCAATCTTAGAAAGCATCATTCGAAGATCCCAAGATTCGTCTTCAAAGATTTCTAATTGATGATACTGAAGAAGTTTTTCAGAATTTGTTTCAGATAAAGATGCACGATGAATGCTTACAAATTCGTCCCCACATTGGACTATTTTTGTAGGTTCTGATTTTCCATCAAAGATGAAAAGATCATAATCACATGAATCAAAAAATAGATCAGAAATTCTACACCCACCCAGACCGATTGGAAATCCAGATAATTCATGTTCTTCAATAAATTTTTGAATTTCCATGTAATTTCTTAACTTTGATTTTTCTATAAAGGAATCAACTCACAAAGTTTTACAAATTCATGCAAAGTCAAAAACATTTCAACTGCCACATGGTTTCAAAATATTATTAAAAGTACATATTTTTTACGCCTAATCTTTACTTTTTCTTCAAGTAACCAGACATTATTTCATCAGCCATATTGAAATTGAAAATTAAACTGTTGGTTTTATCCAACAATTATTTCTACCATGGAATAACCAGCTAAACTTGTGCAGTCTTAGAATGTCGTTAATTTCCCTCCAAATATATCTGTCAATCCAACCTTTAGACGAAACTTTGATAGAATCACCTTTCGTTAATTATTAATACATCTTAATTCTTTTTCCGAGATTGTTTACAAAATTCACTTTAGTTCCTGACAATTTTATCAAATCAAGATACTTGTTATTCCAAAGATCCAAATTAATTCCTGCTGATTGAGCTGGTGTTTTACCATCTAATCCCTCATGAGGTTTCACAAAGTTATGATTAATCTTCAATAATTTTGAGAACGTTTGTGCTGACTCATTACCTAATCCACGTCTAGTTTTGGGTCTTTCTCTAATTTTGCTATGATATCTTTCAATGGGTCTATTCACAAATCCATTTTTCAAAGATTTTGTTTTGATAGTAATAGTGTAAAATTGTAAAAACAATCAAGTTTTTTCATTATTTGCATTAATGTATCCATATTCTAATAGTTTTTCAACGAATGAAGAAAAAATGAGTACAGACTCTCCACGTAGATTAGTCCATATTTCATACTTAATTTCATACTTAATTTCATAATTTTCAATAGTCTGAGGCAAACATCTGCTAGAAACATCTAATGCATAATAAGGATCAAGCGAAGGGCGTGAAGAAAATAGTATTTTTACTTTAGTTAAATCATCATTGATAGGTACAGGTATTGAAAAATGATAGAAACAATTGCCAAGTTTCCAATCAGATATAATTTCATTATCATTAACAAATACATAAAATCCACCTCTTGACTCAAGTGGAATATTTGTGACAGGATAGTTCTTCGGAATACCGATTTCAAGTAAAACATTTGTTCCATTCACTGTTATGTATATTCCATCATTAGGTTTTGCCAAAATATCCATGATTGCTCCATTAGATATAGAATAAGGAATCTTGTAAGTAGGGGTTTTGGTACTTTACTTTTTTTAAATTCTCCTGCAACAACCAATTCTCCGTTTTGAATATTGTTTTGGTTTGCATGTATAGTTAAGGCATTAAATATTTGAATATTTTAACAACTTTAACATCACCATTATCCAATCTCTTTTGCATGTGTTTTTCCATCTCAAATTTATTTACAAAGAATACATTGTCATTTTCTTCTCTTTCCGGTATCTGCATTGAGTTCTGACGTATACGGTGGAAAATATTTGATTATATTTTTGATGCTTTGATATGATTTTTTATGGGCTTGCTTTTGTGGTACGATGCATCCTCTGCAAACAACAATAGTTTTTTACCATTATTGTTTCTGCAGTGATTTTATAAAATCAAGAAATGAATCGGTGTTTGATTTGTCATAGAACTTGCAGAAAAACACACCTTTATTTCCCAATGCACCAAAGGATTGAAACTTTTCTCGAGTATAGTTGATTTGAGTTGTTGTGTGTTCTCCTGTAAGATACCAACCACGCTTTATGTTTGGTGCTATCCTGTTTGTTGACTCATCCAGACATAGTGTGGCGTATCCAAGGTTGCTGTACTTTTTAATTGTCCTTTTTGCGTTTTTTTAAAACGGTTCTGCTCCTCTTTTGAGGCTGATTTGTGATGTGTTGGACGTGGTTTTTTAGATGAGAACCCAATTCTGTGGAGTAATTCACGCATTCCTCATGGTATGATATCCAAACTAGCACATATTGCAGAATATGGAAGATCTTGCTTTCTTAGTATTGCGGCCTTTAGTCTTATTTTGGCTTTGTTTTTTTGCATATTTTTCTTAAAAAATCGATGCTTGTTCCTTTCATGAATGAGTTACCAGATGATACTCTCGATATTGTATTTTGATTTGATATGATTTTACAAGTGTAAACTATGATCTTAGATCTTTGGGGTTGAAATAATTCATAATTCGTTCAAAATTTATTTGCCTAAACTATAGCTGATGCATTTGCAGATTATAATCATTCCAGGATTCATTCATCTTTGGAATAATTTAGTTCATAAACTTTTGATCGTCGCCATACTGATATGATCTCATTGCACAGCAATGTAATTTGATCTTTTACTCATATTATTTTTTCTATGAGATATCCGCGCTCTACTAGAGTTTCAACTGAGTAAGGAAAAACATGTACAATCTCACCTCGTCTGTTTTCCCATATCTCACGTATATTTTGAAAATCATCTGAAACTGTTTGGTATCCAACAATAGTTTGTGGTAAACAATTATTTTGGATTTTCTCAGATATAAAATTTGTACTATCCACTTCGGGAATACTACTGAAAGTAAATTCAACTGTTGTAACATCCTCTAGAACTACACTAACATTGTAAAAACATTCATCTTCTTTAAACTCATAAATATTTTCAAAAAAGTCATACTCATCGTTTTTATTATTTAGAAAAAAATCCATTGTGGAATTAGTATAAGTTACAAATGTGACTAAACTTGAGTGATGTTCTACAGGAAAATTTTTTGGTATTTTAAATTTGAAATATCCGTCAATGTTACGTGTAGTATCAAACTTCATCTCTGGAAAAGGGGAATGAACATCCGCAAAAACATGTTCTAATATTGTATTTTCAGCAGAGTATGAAAAAATATATTCAGTTTTATTATCCGTTGTGGTCAATACATGAATTTCTTTCCAATCCTCTTGAGCATACGACAATGGAATTAATGAAATAGATAATGCAAGTAAAATAAAAAGAAGAAAAGAAAGAGTCAATGATAAGGTCTCAAGTTCAACTCATCCATTATTTTGTGTGTTGGTTCATACAAGACATCATTCGAAGATGAATTTTTTCACCAAGTGTCTTGTTCTCATCAATTAAAAGAATTACTTTTTGCTGTTCTGCATCGACACATACAACTTTTACTGAATTATCTCCAACATATGTAAAATGATTGGTATTGGAATATTTATTGTATAATTCATCTTGTAATGTACATAATTTTGTCTCAAGAACTGGATCTAACTGCATGGATGCAATACTATCTTGCTCAATCACATCCATTTGCACATATAATTGACTTATTCTCTGCTGTATCTGCTCAGAATATGTTGACATTTGTTGATCTTCAAGATCAATGACTGTCCTATCTAACACAGTTCATTCTGCAAGGTAATCCCTTTCAGGCTCCACATATGTGAGGGAGTTTAATTCTTTGATGGTCTGAATATAATCTGACTTTAGTTCTGTAATTTTTGCAGTTGAATTTGTGGTGTTGAATTCCTCATTTATTGTATGATGTTTGTTTTTTAGATTTTGATATTTTTCTTTTATCTCTTGTAATTTAATATTGGCAGATTCATTAACAACTCCAACAGAACCTACATCTGCAAAGTCTTCCTCACTCTGAGCAAAAGTATCACTCATGGCTGAAAATGACAATATCATTACGGCAATCAGTCCTGTAAAGAAAAGTATTTTGACATTCTTTGAAATTGTTATTTTGTTATTCATGTTATTGTGATTTTTCACAAATTATTTCAATATAAAAATGGTGAATGGGTATAGTAAGATCAAAAATTCGTGAAGACTTTTGATGGGTTTCTGAAAATATAATTTGTAATATCAAGCTTGAACTTTGTTACCCTGAAATATTCAGAGACTGTCTTGTTCATCACTGTAAACATTAGACATCTTGCGTAATTAGACTAATTTTACAACATTACACAAATTCTTTCACAACAAGATCCAAAGCTAAGCTCAAACCATTTCCTTTCATGCTAACATACAAACAATTATCAAAAAAACCAAAGGCATTTCTTTCATACACAGCGGTATACCCCAAATTAAAAGTCTTTTCAATTTATTGTTCTTGCAAAATACCAAATACATATTCAAATTAAATTTATGCGTTCTAAAATATTCCATAACTGTATATCTCATAGCAAAAGTCTTTTGAACATTACAAAAACAAATAATAATGTTTTTTGATCAGTAGTTAGAAATAATTTTATGAACATCACGCATAGTGCCCATCAAGTATCATGATGTCGGGATTGTGAATAATCGTATTAATTTGAACTAGTTTTGGAACAACAAATTGCATGACTCCAAATATGTAATACTTTTTTGGGTTTATCAGAACATACCAGTCCTTTTTTATCTGATCTTTTGGAATATTATGTGTGTGTTGCAGATATGCCGTGATTGCTAATAGTTGAGAGTCATCTGATTTTTTACTTTCTCCAAAAGGTAGCATATGGTATAATTTTTGATTGTATTTTACAGATACTAGAAAGTCATAGAGGGGAATGTCAGAGACAGTACTTGAGACAATCAGAGTTACGATGAATGAGTATGTTGGAAAATAAATTCAAGAACATCCAGAACATTTGCCTTTGATCAAAATATCTTCGGTTTCTAATTCCTCCACCATCAATTCCAATTCTTTTCTAAACTCAAATGACGAATTTTTTATTTTACGTTCAACAAAGGCAAACCAAAATACAAAAATAGAATACTGCCAACTAAAACAGATCTCATTATGATTCAATTGCATGTGAAATTAAAAAAGATGTCTCTAGTGTGTGTATGGTGATTTGCAGCAGAGTCATTAAAATGAGAAAATTATTGTCTTTTCTGCTTGACTAGTAACAGTCTTGCACGGTCTTCTGTGTTTCTGGGGTTGGTCCTTAAAGTCATGCCACAACATGGACAATTTATGCCATCCCAAAAAATGAATATTGCACATGGTGAGCATCTCTTCTGTCCTGAGGAGTATCTGCTTACCATGAACGGTTTTTTTGCCTTGTACTTGTTGCAAATTTCTCGGCACCCCATGGATTAGTTTTAAGATGATTCCAGTATATGTACTGATAGATTAATCGATTTTGTATTTTTTGAATAGTGTATTTTTTCAAGGGACAAGAAATAAACAAATCTATAGAAATGCTTTAGGATCACCTAGAACAGATTGGGATCATAAAGTTATTTCATCCCAGTTATCACAATCGACATCCAATTTATTACATTCCGATAATATTTACTCCACGTATAATTTTGTGTATCTTATCTTCATAACTAGTTCAAACAAGTCTTGTATTTTTTTATCAAAAATATCATTCTCAACCATACAATCATATTGTGATTGGCATATTTTTTCCAAATTAGTGATATTTGTTTTGTTTTTGATTGCAGATAGTTTTTTTTTCTTACTCAAATAGATTCTCCAAATCAACTAAATTTATTTTTCCAAACTTATCATACAATGATGATTTGATATTATAAACAGCATAATACATGCTAATTGATTGCCTATGCTCATATTTTGGTTGTGCATGACATGGCATTGCAGTATCACCAACAAAATCAAGAAAAACAAACTTAATTCATCAAATATATCACTAGTATCGCTGGTATGAATATAGTTCATAACTTTGTTTTCAGCACCGAATATTTTCCTCAGATGTGTATCGTGGAATGATGTAGGATTGGTTGAGGCTTTTCAAGAATTCTACAACTGGAAATGATTTAAACTCTGAGGTTGATTTTACAACACATGCCAAAGAGTAACCCTGACTGAACAAAGACAGAACCAATAGGTGATCATGGTTTTTTGCATTCTTGCATCTATAGAGTCTGTTGATAACATCATTGTTTGTTCTAACCCATCTAAACTTGACAAAGTTTAGATTGTTCTTTCGTATTTGTTTGATTTCTTCCTTGTAAATTCCAATTGCAACAGCATCAGGTGAGAACAGTACAAAACCAACACTATCAAAACCCGTCAAAACAATTATTGGGAATAAATTATGGTGTCCTTTTCAGTTGCATCATCAACAAAATCCCTTACAGATTTGACATCATATCCATTAAGAATTGTACATGTCTGGTTTTTCTCCAATAGAAAAGATGGTAGACAGTCATCAACACATGTTGCAGATATACCATTCAAAACACTCGCATTGACTGTACTTTGCGGTTTTTCTGACATGTCATTGAAATTCTCATAAACCCCATCCACATCTGTCAGTATTGCAAATTTCTTTACAGATAAAAAATCTGCAAGTATGCAGCAATTGTATCTGATGTTACATTCCAGCTCTGCTCAAATACATTTAGTTGAATTATCATGTTTGATGAAAGCATGATTGCCAATCTGTCGTTATTGAATATTTTTTTCATCTCCACAAATGTTGAAAAGAATTCTATGTTGTTACACATTGAGCCAAATATCAATCCCGTTTGATCCTGTGCTCTTGCACATAGATTGTGATGAATTTCAGATTTAAAAGAGATCGTTTTATCTAATTTTTCAATATAATTATCAATGGGTCCTCCACCAGGAAACACAACAATGTTGTGCCGTGTGCCAAGATCTGATAATTCAGATGCCAACAACTTGCATTGTTTCAAATTATTCAGCAGACTTTCTCCCAATTTAATCAAGATATCAACATCTAAATCTTGAAAACCTACTAATCTTTCTCTGTTCATTTTATTCTTTTTAAGACCATATCCAATATGTCAAACGCTTCTAGAAATGATTTCTGAAAAGTGATTAGTGGAGGTTTAAAAATTAAAACATTTCCTTTAAATTAAGATTTAATTTGTTTTTTATCAAGCTCCTATAGTGTAGTCCGGTTAAGCATTTTGGCTTCTCAAGCCAAAGACTCGGGTTCAAATCCCGATGGGAGCATTACGTTTTTGGTGCAATACCCACCAAATGGGAAATAAAAATGGACACAGAAAGGTATGAAATAGTTCTAAAATTTAGAATCTACTTAGAATATCTATAGTATTAATTCGATCTTGATGATCTGCTAAATAGTACAAAATCCCATCTGAATCTATTTCTATCCATTCAGATTCACCTTTGTAGTTTACAATATCTTCAAAAGAAGCATCACTAATACCACTTAGATGCAATAATGCCTTTTCATCTTTAAATTTTATTGGTAATTTGATTAATTTATCTCCCAACACACTCTGGCCTTGAATGTTAATCTTATAATCTTCATTGTTTATCTCACCAATTCCAAAAAAATGATTTGGAAACATATCTAGTTTTTTTATTTTTATTGAAATAATTTTTTTCAGTTGATCATACATTGTTTTTTCTAGGGTTTCCTCATATTTCAAAATTTTTAGTATAGACAATGGAATTCGCCTACCAAATTGGGAATAGAAATGGACGCAGATATATCGATGTGAATAGTTGAGTAAAAGACACTTATCGCATCTAAACTAGATAGATAATCGTGTCAAAAGACAAAACCAAGTCGGATAACGATGAAAACTAAAAATGCAATCTTTGGCACGCTTTGCTGAACTCAAATAGGCTCAGCTCACATCCCAAATACAGGTATCATGATTAAACGAATGTGTACTGTTTTCAATTTTTTTAATAGAAGTAAAACCACCAGGATTACAAAATTTAACATACGGATTTAGAGCAGAATTCGTGGTATCTCTATACATCCAATAGCTTTGGTATTTCCTATTTTCTTGTTTTCTGTAGACCAATAACGATTTGAAGAATCTTTGAGTAGTATTTCAGAACATGTCATATTTTTCATTTCTAGTCTTTCAATTTCTGCATTGGGAAAAACTGTATTGAATTTGTAATCTACGGCAAAAGCAATAATTACACCTACAGAAATAAAACATATAATTGGAACAAGCCAAAATTTGGATTCTTCATCCGTGAATTAATGAAAATGGACGAGGCTTATTATTTTAACTATTCATATATTTTACTGAGGGTTAAATGAAATAGGTTTGAAGTATTTTTGGGCTTTTCACACTCATCAATATAGATCAATGATCTGAACAAATCATTCATGAATATCATAAATAATTTTTGCATAACAAACATCATGAAAGATAATAATAATTCAAATCCATCTTGGGAAGAAGTTAAGGGCATCTCAGATATTTGTTGAAAAATAATTCTAAATTAAGATATTCAGGCATAACAAAAATACAGGGTGTTGAACTGATCTGACAAATCCTGATGGGACATTTTAATTTCAATATTGTGTATGTATCAACCTTCACACACAAATCAACACCATTACACGAAAAGATCTATGATCAACTAAACCATTCTACAATACATGTCAGATTGTGGCTCTGTTTACATTTATGATGTATTGTGAGGTTCCATCAACTAACAATTACACTGAGAATTCTATTCGAAGATACATCATGTAGAGAAATGTTCGTGGACAGATGAAAAGTAATCAGGGAATGAGGATGTTCTCTGTTTTTCTAACATGCTTTGAGACATGGAGAATAACTGAACATGTTTTCAGAGATGGCAAAATACATCTAAAGTGCTTCATACATACAATATTGTTTCTTTAAATAACAAAATTCTTACTGAAATTTATTGGGATTAAAGGAAATCGAATTAAAAGAAGAATATCGTTCAGACAAAGACGATATTATTTCCGAATTTTTCCTCCCCTGTCTAAGTAATTGTATTGAATATGATAGATGTGTTGATTTTTTATCGATTCAAACACTATCAACATTCTCAGTAGCATTTGAGAGATTTGTAGAAGGGAAAGCAAAGTTAAGGATGGTCACAGGACATAGATTTAGAATTGCTGATCTTAATTTGTTTACAAAACTCTTTTCTGAAAAATATACAAAGTTATTTGATGGAAAATTAATTAAAGACACTAAAATGAAAAAACTTCAAGACATCGTGAATAATGGACAAGTTGAATTAAAAATTGCAATTCCAAATTCAGAGAGCATAGTAGATACATTTTCAGAAAGAATTGGGATTTTTAGGGATGAGGATGATCAAACAGTTGCATTTACAGGAACATCTAAAGAGTCATTTTCTGCTCAAACCAGAGATTTTGAATCAGTGGATGTATTTACATCATGGAATGATAAATCCAGAGTTGAAAGAAAAGTAAAAGACTTTGAAGACTTGTGGCAAAATAAAACAAAGCATGTAGAAGTTTATGATTTTATATATGCTGAAGAAAACAATCTTTTAAAATATTCATCAGAATGGATTATGAGAGATTAGAGATTAAATGGTTCTTCAAGTCTTGATTTGTTTTCATAAAAATCCATTTTGTTGATTTTATAGTAAATTACTTCACCACGGCGCTCAATTACTGCAATTATAGGTTCTTTTCCCATTTGAGTAATTTCTTCAATCTTTTTTTGTAAATTACCCATCTTTTCTTGTTGACCTTCATTGAGTCCAAAGATTAAGAATTTTGCTCCCTTTTCACCATATTGACCTCTCTCATAAACTCTAAAATCAGAACCAAACCCAAATCCATCTTTGACAACATACCCCCTATTCCGAAGATCACGATAAATCAAAAATTTTGTAAGAGTTTCAGTATCAGTTTTTTGGCAAATATTCATAAAAGTATCAAAATCAATTTGTTTTTTGTTCTTTTTTAAAATCAGTCTTTTTGTATACAGCAAGTAAAGGGTTTCAAATGATTTTAGGAATAATTTTTCTTGTTCAATTTCTCCAAACCCTTTTAGTTCTAATTCGTGAATCATGTTATTTTGTGAAACACATGTTTGATCTGAAACTAATTCTCCATTAACTAACGGGATCTCATCCATAATAAAGTGAAAATTAAAGGATTTCCATATAAGCATTGGAGAATGAGAGGGATGTCCTGCTAACCGTTAAAATATGGGCATTTTGGATTAAGAATATCATGCATGGTGCTAATTATCGAGATGGAAAAGGTCAAGTCTTTACAAGAAAAGAATACATCAAAGGTAAACCACAAATCAAAATTGCAAAATTTCAAGGTGGTAAAAGAGGAACATATCAGTACTGTGTTCAATTATTGTTAAATGAAAAAATTCAAATCAGACATATGGCTATTGAATCTACAAGATTAGCAGCAAACAAAACACTAGAAAAAACGACTGGTGAAACAGGATATTATTCAAGATTAAGAATCTATCCACACAATCTTCTTAGAGAAAACAAACAAATCGCAACCGCAGGTGCAGACAGAGTTTCAGAAGGAATGAGAAGATCATGGGGGAAAGCAGTCAGCCTGGGTGCCAGAGTAAAACAAGGACAATGTATTATGGAACTATATGTAAACGGAGATGCCCATTTAACAGCAGCAAAAAAAGCACTTCATGGTTCATGTGTAAAATTACCAGGAACCCCACTTATCAAAATAATTGAATGGAACAAATTATCACCATAAATTATCTAAATCAAATTTCTTATTTTTAACAAATTCTAAAAATTCTTGAAATTCTTGTTTTGTTGGTTCTCTATTTAGAATTCTTTTTGACTGGTAATAAAATGTGTTATAGATTCTCCCAACAACAATACCCAAAGCAAAAGATTTTGAATCATCAATTGAGGATAGTAATTTAATTAATTGTTTAATTTCATCTTTATTTGATATAGAATCTTGAATTTTTTGCTCAATTTTCTTTAGAAGAGTTTCATTCATAAATCATCTTAACTGAAATAGTTAAAAACAGTTTAATTCCCAATCTTGTGTTATTTTATTTAACAAAACAAATGGGTTTTATTCCTAGATTTACCTTTTCTTCAAATAACCAGATATTATTATATCTGTCATTTCAACGGCTTCAACGTCTTTTCTTGCAGTCAAACCCTTGAGTTTCTTAGTATTTTCTTTATTCAATGAAATAGTGATTTTTTGCTGTAGCAATCCATTTTTGAGCCATGCAAATAACCGTTCCACTACAAATCTTGTCTTGTTGAAATTGTTTTGATCAGCATCATCATGTTCTTCCTTACTATTTGTTCTATAAGAAATACAATCGTGAATTTTTCTTTTCTGCAAATATTCTCTGAGAAATTTTGTATCATAACCCTTGCCTGCATAAACTGACATGATTTGTTTTATCATATCATCATCAAAATAATCAGAAACGCCGTCTACAACCTCAACTAGTTTGATTGAATCATGATTATTTACAGGGCTAATCACAATAGATATCGGTAAACCGTTTTGCTCTACTACAACATGAATTTTAGTGCCTGTAATTCTCCTGAATCCGTCAAACCCTATTACATCTCCCTTTTTTGGCAGGAATTAATGATGAGTCAACTGATATCTGTTGTAAGTTTAGTTTGTTTTGCTTATGTGCTGACATGATTGCAGATTTGAAAATCTTTTTCCAAACTCCTTTTTATTGCAAATCCTGAAATTTTCTATGTGCAGTTGATTTTGAACAAAGAATAATGATAGAACAATAATTAATGTAATTATGTTTGTAGCAATAACTGGATGTAGATGGACAGAACTTCCCATACAATATTGGTCTTCCTGTTCTTGCAGGTTTTGGAAAATGAGATTTCATCATGCTCCACTGTTTATTTGTTATCTCTTGGAATTACATAACTTGGTTTGGAATATCATCATTCATAGATCCAGATGATCTTCAAATGTTGTCTAAATTATTAGTTTTGGGATCAGTTGCATATTGCATTAACAGCTATATCCTAATCTTTTTTTTCTTAAAGATTTAATTATTTAAAAAAATCTCATCATTATGTTTAATACCATTGAATTGTGGAAAAGAAGAAATTTTAGAAACACTATAAAATCCAATAAAACGAATTTTGGTACAATTGCAAATTTACGATCAAGTCTTCGTAGAGGTCCAGATGGAAAAATTAAATTTAAAACAAGAATATTAGGTGAATTTAAAATTAGATGAAAATAATGAAACTGTAAAAGAAATTCAAAAATTAATTGAAAAAATGGAAGAAGAATCAAAAATTAATAATTGGAGTGCTTTTTTCAAACATTCTGAAATAATTCCTTCCGAATAAAAAAAAGTTATATAATTGAAATTATTTCTAACTAATTGGTAATTCTGCAATATTAAACGGTACTTTACTATATCTAGTACCATCAGGGAATGTCTTTACGCCGTGTCATTCTTTCCTACATAAAATTTAGAATGTAATTTTTTAGCATAGGAAAAACACAACTCCATTTCTCCCAATTGTCTCTTGGTTCTGGTGCAAAATGGCGATCTGATCACCAAAATTCACCAGAACTGATGAAATTAATTAGATAACTAATATCAAGAAACATAAAGTTTCTTTTTTTTAGAATGTTAGTTAAATTATTACTATGTACAAACCAATCCATATCAGTTTGATGTCAACTAATGATACTTGTAGTCGCTGTGGGAAAAATTCTATTCTAACTGATGATACTACAAGTGAGAGATTCTGTGAAAAGTGTGGATTCGTGATACCTGAAGTATTGCAGGATTCAGGCCCTGAATGGCGCTCATTTCAAAATGACAACGGTGTGAATTCTGCAAGGACTGGTGCTCCAACATCATTAACTATCCATGACAGGGGACTTGCAACTACAATTAGCCCTATAAACAAGGATGCATCTGGTGCCCCACTATCCAGTACTATGAAAGGTACGATAGAGAGATTACGTACATGGGATAGCAGAAGCAAAGCAAGTACACCTGTTGATAGAAATTTACGACAGGCACTAACTGAGCTTGCCACATTAAAAGACAAATTATCCCTATCAAGCCATATCGCAGAAAAGGCAGCATATATTTACAGAAAGGCACTGGATAAAAAACTGATAAGAGGGCGCTCAATTTCTGCCCTTATGACTGCATCATTATACGCTGCATGTCGCAACACTGAAACCCCCAGAACCCTACATGATGTCTCAGATGCTGCAAATCTAAAGAGAAAGGATATTGCGAAATGTTATAGATTACTCCATAGGGAACTTGAATTAAAAATGCCCGTAGTTGATCCGGTATCGTGTATATCCAGAATTGCAAGTAAAATAAACATTACAGAAAAGACTAAGAGATTTGCAATTACCATTTTACAAAACGCTCAAAGGCAAAAGGAATCTGCAGGAAAGGATCCGATGGGAATAGCTGCTGCTGCATTATATCTGGCATGCATTAAAACCGGAGATAATGTAACTCAGAGAAATATTTCAGATGCATCAGGAGTTACTGAGGTTACAGTGAGAAACAGGTGCAAGAGTTTAAGGAAGAATGTTGATCTGTATTGATTACTGATTTTAAACTAGAATTCTAGGTCTAAAATTTTCTCCTTTATCAATTAATTACCACCTTCTCTTTTTAACAAAATGAGACATACCGTTACATTACGGCTAAAAAATACCATTCCCCAATAATTTACAGATTACGAGAAGTTCATGTAAAATTCATCACAGTGTGAAAAGATGCCCAGGCAAGAAAACTGGATAGGGCTGGAATCGCAGAATTAGCAAAATCAATAAAAAATGAAGGGTTACAGAATCCACCAATGGTTCAAAATGATGGCAAGAACTCTTATAGTTTAGGCAAATAAATTTTGTACCCTGTAGATTCAAAAACTTTTCAATGTTTCTGTATGATTCACCTGTAAAATACAACTGCATATCTGAAGTTATTATTTGAGGTGAGGCGTGCATACCCTCAAAGCCTAAATTAATTGAGAATTTTCTGGTACATTTCTCACAGTTGTACATTTGTATATCTTGGTTCTTGTTGTGGCGTATTCCTGCTTTTTTAATATTATTAGATTTACAGTAAATACAGCAATCATTTTCAATAGAACTGATAATTTTAGACTCTACTGTTTTTCTAATCTTTAGACTAATTTCTACAGCATGAATATGTTTACAGCAAATCTTATTGAAATAATATCCTCACATGAACAAGTCTAGGCAGATTCCAAGGATATAACATCATGTTGTTTGTTTCTTGATTAGATGTCTTGCGTAATTATTTCTAGGCATAAATTTTGAAGTATGGTTTTCCAAATTAATTTCGAAATTTAGATTTTTAGGCATAAATTTTATTAAAATACAAAACTAGGTAAAAAATCACTCTAATTACGCAAGAGGTCTATTGAGAATTGACTTTGTAATGAGTTTGATTTATTCTAAGAATCTACACATTTGAATTTGTGGCTATTTTTCTAGCTTTATCCTCACGATTAGAAAGTTTTTTAGGAAGATCTACGTTAACCAAAGTACACTCCTGTAGTATGGATTGTCGGTCTTCTCGCAGAGATTCGAACTTTGTTGGTTGAACTTTACAAGGGTCACCAAGCACCATCAGGAGTTGGGAAATCACGAAGAGATTATAATTCCAGAATATGTGATAACTCTGAATGTTTCTCATAGAGTTCATTGACTATTCCAACTGGATCCAGCTGGTGCATTTTGATGATCTTTAAGATAATTTGGTTCTGAGAATATTTTTATTATAATTTCTTCAAAAAATCTTCTTTTTTGATTTCTGCAAGTGATAAAATACCAAAAATAGTCCCAACCTTCATCTCTTTGTGTAATGGAACTACCGTAACTATCTTTCTGCCTTTTAAAAATCTGTACAAAACAACATGGCTTCCTCTCTGATGAGAGACCTAAAAATCAAAGTTATCAACAAGAATTTTTACTATTTTTTCTCCTGCAAATCTAGGGAATTTCGACACTTGACATTCCAATTATATCCATATTTTGTATGGTATTTTTTATATCTGGCATTTCTTCAAGATAAAGATTAACTGCTTCTTTGATATTTGTTAATGCTTCTTCTATGGTGAAACCTTGTGTAGTTACTCCTGTTGACACTTCTTTTATGATGTACGTATCATCTTCTTTCCAAAATATTGTTTGTAATCTCATGTCTTTTTTTAGAGGTCAAATGATTTTAATCTTTTTGGTTTGATTGTTCATGATCCAGATGTCTTCTTAGAGTTTCCAAAAGACCATCCATAATTTAACGCAGTTAAAAAAGTGTGTAAACAAGGAAAATATGGTTTGTGAGTCTCACAGTATCAGCCATTATCCAGGGATCTAAAAAACAACATTTTAAAATATTAGAGAATCCGGAGATTTAATTTGGATATTCTCAAATACATACAACGAGAAGATGGTTGACGAACTTATACCTCATAGCAAAAGTCTTTTGAACATTACAAAAACAAATAGTAATGTTTTTTGATCAATAGTTAGAAATAATTTCATGAACATCACAAATGACGAGTTACTACAGGCCTACAAAAAAACAGTAAGAAAAAGGAAAGATTGCATGCAATGTGTATAATTAAGATCAACAACCGTACTATTGCTGAAACTGCAAGACAAATGTTTTGTACATATCAATGTGTAAGGAATTGGCAGGGATTCATTTGAAAAATATGGGTTGGAGGGTCTGGATGATCCCCCCCTCGTTCTGGCCGTCCGCCATTAATCTCACACAAAACATTACAAAAGATAGATCAGGAATTTAAGAGAATTTCAGATGGAATGACTCCAAAGAAACTGACGCAGTTCATATTTTACAGAACACATATCATATCAGTCATGTGTGTCATTTGTTGCATAAATGGAATCAAAATCCAAAGGTTCCACAAAAACTACATGTGCGAGCAGCATCCAAGGATACGTGCCGCACGTGAAATAAACGCATCATTTTACGCATAGAGCAAGAAAGGTTTTACCGTATTTATTCAAGACGAGTCTGTATTTGTAGATGATGTACGTCTTGGTAAAAAATATCAGACAGATGTACACCAAAGAATGATTGTACGGTGGAGAGGAACACACCAAAGGTTTTTGGTTTATGGAAATGATGACAATCAATTTTTAGATCGTATGAAAAATTTAATGCAATTGTATTTATGGATTATTTGGAAGCAGCTCGTAAAAAATTTGGAAAAATATCAGTCATCGGTGATAGAGCACCACAACACAAAGCAAATGTTGTAAAAAAATATCTGCGTAAAAACAAAGATGTCAAACTGGCATATCTTCTGAGATCTCCACATTTGAGTATGACAGAATAGATTTGGAGACAGTGCAAACATGAAAATATTGAATCAGAATTTTATGAATCAATACATGAGATGAGATATAATGTTGTGGAATATTTTAGAACGCATAAATTTAATTTGAATATGTATTTGGTATTTTGCAAGAACAATAAATTGAAAAGACTTATGATCTGAGGTATAAGTCCTATTTATCATGAGATATATGATGAGATATTTCAAAAAATTAAGAGTGATTCAAGTTTCCTTTTCGTTGATCCTCAGGAATTTTTGAGACGTAAAGACTTTCAAAATGATATTTTCTTGGAAAAAACTGAGATTGATTTTACTAATGTTGATGCAATAAAGGTTAACCCTGAAGAATCAAGTCAGATAGTAAATGGAACTAATGATGAAATGATGTTAGCATTGCAAAATGTGAAGACATGATATTTGTAGATGAACAAGATTTGTGTTATTGTAAAAATCATACTTCTCAAGAATTAAAAGAATCTAAAAAGGGTAAATCTATCAAAGACAAATTAGGTTTTTCATTTAGGAAAAACAAGTAGGCGTCTTCAAAATTACTTCGTCTTGATCAGAGAGTATTGGATTCAATCTTGGGGCTCTTCACCTTTTGACATTCTTTTTTTGTATGCTTAATTATATATAAATGGACAAATTTGTCCAAAATATAAATAGTCTGCACATACTAGGGTTATTGTATGAACACACAGGAATCAACATCCATACTTAACAAAGCAAAGGATGCCATTGGATTTGCTCAGGAATTGCCCCCTAGACCCATCTATAATCTAAATAATTTAGAAAGCACTATCCGCCTATCTACTAAGACAATTAAAAGAAGAATAGTTCAGCTGGAATCATTAGGACTAGCAGATTACAATCGTGGAAAATTTACAATAAAGCGAGAGGTAATATCTCAACCATACATTGTTTTACAAAATATTATCCCCTCATTAATTGCACTCAAAAGAGCTAGAAGATTTGGAAGATATTACAAATCAACAGACATTAACTTTATGAAAAAACATCTCCCAAAGGGCTCCATCATAACACTTGATCATAAAGCTCATGAATTAACAAAATATCAAACTCCACTAAACTTGTACGTCTATGTTGATAATGTAGAAAAGATTTCCAAATTTTTGAAAACTCATGGTTTTAGGGAAGGAAAAAGAGGCAATGTTATATTACTTCCAAAGATGGGTTCTTTTAAAAATCAAATAGAAAGAGTTTTTCTTGATTGTGTTGCAAATGGTGGACGAAATTTTTTAGATGCTGCTGCCATCATGTTAACTCATAAAGACATGATCAAAACAAGGGTTAGATTTACAGGTGACACTATACTAAAAGTTCAGGAGGATTTACCAAGTGAAGCCGCTAATTAGAGAAGCTGCATATATTACTCAAGATTTTGGTACGGCTACATTTGTAGGTGCAATTGCAGTTATGTTGCATACTAATGAACAAAGACAATCCCAAGATTTAGATTTTGTAGTTGCCGAACATATTACCACGGATGAATTTTTGGATAAAGGATACAAAATTGATCAGCAAAAAGATAAAAAATTTACTCCTAGAGGATACAAAATTGACGTGTATCATGAACGAGACCTAAATGATATCCCACTAGAATATATCATAAATACAGCATATCATCTATTGTAGTGGATAAAAAAGAAACTATTGTTAATGCTATTTCGTTGGAGGGGTTAATTATTACAAAGTTTAGAGCAGGACGTGACCAAGACATTGAAGATCTTCAACGATTGGCCATTCGTTGTAGTTCAAGGATTAATTGGGGTGAAATCAAAAATATTGCCAAAACGGACGTAGAGTATGCCCGTATACGACAAGCAATTCAGTTTTACGTAACTCAATAATTTAGAATTTAAGAAATATTTAACGGGTATTTAGTACATTTACACACCAACGTATGTATCAAATGACACAGAAGTTGGAGGGGTAGGGGAGGTACTAACTCTTGCATGGGGGGGTGATACGTCCAGTTTATGACATTATTCAAAAAAGATAACTCGACAATAGGAAATATTAAAAATCAATTGTATGTGTATTGTCAACTGATCCCAAAACTGATCATTTAGATAACATTTGAAGATCATCTGGATCTATGAATGATAATATTCCAAACCAAGTTATGCAATTCCAAGAAATAACAAATAAGCAGTGGAGCATGATGAAACCTCATCTTCCAAAACCTGCAAGAACAGGACGTCCAAGGAATAATGACAGAACAACAATTAATGTAATTATGTTTGTAGTAATAACTGGATGTTCTCTCAGAATGAAAAAGGCGCCTCGTTTAATATGAATGGTAAAAAAGGATATTCAATGGAGGATGACTTTGTGAATTGTCAAAAAGTTGTAATCTTTGATGAGACAGAAGGGATGAAATCACTGTTATGTATAATGAAGACACAATGTCACAAGTAAAAAATATAGTTAGATCACTGTTTCCTTAATCTAAGATTATCGCGACTTAGTTTATGCTACATTGGTCAAAACTAGACAGATTCTCAACCCAATGTAAATTTCATTCTTTTGTCAACAATTCATCACCATATCTTTTTAACAAAAGTGGAATAATCCTAAGATTGATGGTTAAAAGATATAATTCTCCAATCACTTATCGATTACGAGAAATTCCTGTAAAGTACATCAAAATTTGGAGGAATGCCCAGGCAAGAAAGCTAGACCGTGATGGAATTGGAGAGCTTGCAAAATCAATAAAAAATGAAGGGTTACAGAATCCTCCGATGGTTCAAAAAGATGGTAAAAATTCCTATTTACTCATGTCAGGTCAGAGAAGGCTAGCGGCATTCAAACGTCTTGGTGCAAAAAAGATTCCCGTACTATTGTTAACTAATAGTACCAAATATGACTTGGAGAATGCAAAGGCAGCATCAGTAGTTGAGAATCTACATCGCAATAAAATGAACACCCGAGATACCACTGCGGCTTGTGTATTTTTGAGTGAATCTATAGGCAAATCAAAAGCTGCAAAGTCATTGGGAATCTCATCACAAACTCTAAAAAAATACCTCGGATTTGCAGCAGTTCCAGATAAACTAAAAGCATTTGTTCCAGAGATATCTCGTGATGACTGTGTAAAAATATACCGTGCAGTTCCAAATGTCTCAAAGGCAGTATCAATAGCTGAGAGAATCACTCTATTGGAGCAGAAACTCAGACGAGAGTATATAAAAGCATTGGGTCATTCACCAAAGTCATCGCATCTCAAACTGCTAAAAAGAGCAAAGAGTAGATTGCTGCAACAGCGAGTTGTTATTTTGTTGAACAAGAGAAATGCTAGGAAACTACATAGTTTGGCTGTGAGAGAAGATGTGGATGTTGTAGATATGGCAGATAAGATATTGTCTGGTTACTTGAAGAAAAAGTAAAGATTAGGCGTAAAATAAGATGATTTTAATAAATGAAAATGTACAGTTAAATATTTCATTAGTGTAAATTGTAAGAAAAATTATCTAGTTGTGCAACACAGTAGAGAGATTATTTGTGTGGTTCTTCTCCAGAATGGTTGAAGAATGTACTTTGTCGAACAAATCTGAAATTCTGCAAATTATTACTAAATTCGTCTTGATTGGAACAAAAATTGAATATCATTCACGCACAACATGATCTTATCAATCTGAAAGATTTCGAACTTGTTGAATTGTTCGACAAAGTAGAAGAATGGATTTCATAGAGCAAGATATGAAAAGAAATGTGATAACTATCTTGGATTTATTTACTTGGCATGTATCATGATGTATTGGAGAGTATTGGGATGAGTTAGTTGTACTTGGAAGGATATTGTTAGTTTTTATTTTCTTTATCTCCAGATATGACAGTCATAAAGTATTCTACTATAGACCTCTTGCGTAATTAAAGAGATTTTTTACCAAATTCTATATTTTGACAAAGGTTATTCCTAAGAATTCAAATTCGTCTACTAATTTAAAAAACATCTTTTAAAATTTGTGCCTAGAAATAATTACGCAATACATCTTATGGATGCTGTCTCTAGAATAATCAATATATTCCAATTTAGGAATGAAAATGAATGTAAAAATTAGGCAGATTCATTAGTAATAAAAAAAGAAGCATTGGAAAATTGAATGTGTGTTGCGTATACCAAAGCAATTAACCCTGGTCAAGATGAATGAAGACTATTGCAAATTTCAATTGTTCCAATGACTTCGATCTTGTGTAACTTGTAATTGATAGATCAAACATCAAGATCAATATTACTAGAATTACTAAAGTATTATAGATATAGAAGATTATATTTTTGTATTACAAGATAAGAGATTCACAATAAATTTTAATTTTGTTGTATAGAGATGAAATAAAAAAATAAAATGAACGTTATGTTTAATATCAAAATCAACTAAACCATACTATGAGTCAACAAGAAACAAAGCCATGGGTTCTAGTAAGTAGTATAAAAAAAGAAACAAATCCACAAGAACTAAAAAGAATTACGCCACAAGTATCTGCACTTGTAGATGAATGGCAGTCAAAGGGGAAAATAATGTGGTCAGGCGCATTTGATAATGATATATCATCTATGGCAATATTTGAGGCAACAGAAATCGAAGCAAAAGAATTTTTTAAAAAATATGAAAATATTTGTTCTGAAATTCTAACATACGAAATGTATCAATGGGACGCAATGCCACTTTTATCAGTTTTTTCAAACTAACTGATAATGCTTTTATTTTTAAAATGACATTAAAAAGTGAATTATGTAGAATTTGCGGATGTAAGATAACAGAGTATGAAAAATGTTTAAAATGTAAATTGATAGTTACAACAATGTGCAAATGTTGTCAAGGTATCGAACAAATTCAAACTCATTCACATTAACAAATATGAAATGCAGAGAAGAATGCTTACAGTATAAAGCAAAAAAACCACCTAATGCAAGTAGATACGGTACAGGACAAAAAAGATGTCAGATTTGTGAGATATTCCTAAAGTGCGAGGGATCTTTTTGCCCATGTTGTGGTTGTAGACTTAGAATGAAGCCTAGAAATAAAGTATGGAAAGCTAAATTATTAAATGAAAAAAATAGATATTAAATGAATTAAAAATACATGTAATAATTTCAGAAATTGAAAAGATTTTAGGTAAATTCAAAAGTGTTGCTTAGCATTTATTCAATTTATCTCTAAAATCTTTTGCACATATCAACAATATACCTTGAATCGTAACTGTCTAGAGTTTTAAAGTGAAATTACGGAGATACTCTAAAGAACCATCGTGAAAATTGATTCCTCTAGCCTTGCATGTCTCCTTTACACTCATCAACACCTTGTGAGAGTTTGCACCATTCGCTGAGCGATAATGATTTACAAAAATAATTCTCAATTATTCCCTAACAACAAAGCATTCTTTTCACAACTCTTGGATTCTCTACTCCGACAATACAATTACAATATACTGCCAACTCATACACCAATATACAGATCAACACAAATGATTTCACATGGTATAATCCTTTTACTTGAACTGTTCTGATGTTGAATGTGTCTTTGAATATCTCAAAGAGTGGCTCAATGGAGATTTTCTAATCTCTGGACACATTACAGAATTGTAAAACTCTACGAGTTTGACTCTCTCCGATGGCGTGGTATAGTGACGATCAAAAGTTCGTGAACATCCTTACGAGGTTTCTAAAAATGTAATTTGCGACATCAAGCTTGAACTTTGTCACTCTAAAATATTCAGAGACTCCTTGTTCATTATTGCAAACATTGCATGATATTCTGACAATGCATGCTTGCCTATCTTCCAGCATTGCTTTATCAGGTTCAAATATGGTGAACCTTTTGGTAACCAAATTAATTTGACATCATGATTTTTCATTAAAAATCCCTTGACCTTTTTTGATTTGTGTACTGGTGTGCTCTATCCAACATTAGAGCAATCTTGCCATATTTCCTGTATAACTCCTTTAGATATTCTACAAATGTTACGGCATTGAATTTGTCATAAACTCTAAACAGTTGATCTCCATTGATTGCAATTGTACCATAAACTGCCAAACTTTCATGATTCCCTGTGTATGGATGACATATTCTTTTGGCAACTGGTGACTAGTACTTTTGTCCTGCCTTTACATCTCTAATAAAAAACTCCTCATAGTCATTGCAATGATAAATCCATCATTTTTCAGGTGTGAAATTCTCTTTTTGATGCGTTGCTGTCAACTTTTTACAGCAGATACTGCAAGCATCTTTACTGCAATTTTTGAATTTCCCTTTTTGTATGCAATCTCAAGGGATTCTAATTTATCCATCAAGTTTTGGCGTATCTTATGATCAAAAAGTTTTGTTTTGGAATAGTTTGGTTCACGAACTTTGTCTCTTCACCACATCATCAAAATTTAGGGACTTGTTTATCCTTGGAATTTTTGATTTTTACTAATCATACATAAAAATAAAAATTATTTGAAAAAGAAACTAAACAATTTCTTCATTTTTGTCTGATTGAAATTGTTATATCCTATTGTCAGAGTCGGCTTTTCAACAAATATCCCCTGTGGACGATACAACAAAATTGCAAGTAATATTATTCCTAATAATAAAAAGTCAAGCCAAACAACATCAAATGGGATAAAACCATCAAATGAATCCTTGAAAAATACGATAAACTTTCGTAGTGTTACAAAGATTAGTGTTCCAACTAATACTCCCTTGTTATTTGCAAGTCCGCCAATCAATATCATGAGAAATGGCCAAAATGTCCAACTTGCCCTATCATATGCAAATGCAATAGTTCCACCAACATAAAATGCGTATAATGCCCCACCAATTGCTGCAAGTGCAGCTGAGACCATAATTATTTTTATTCTGACATGTGTAGAGTTTTTTCCAAGTGCTTCTGCTGCTATTTCATTATCTCGAACTGCTCGAAGCAATCTCCCGAGTGGGGAGCGAATCATTTTTTCACTATATGCATAAACTACTGCTGCAATTGCCACTAGACCAATGGTAGCTGCTGGGAAACGAAGTTCATCAGGTAAAAATGATAATGGATCAGGTACTTGAACTCCTAATGTTCCACCAACTAGTGGTGTGTAGTTGTTTCCAATTATTCTGATACTTTCACCAAATGCCAGTAATGTAATTGCCAAGTAATCTCCTCGCAGTCTTCTAATTGGATATGCTGTAAGTAATCCTACACCCCCACCAACTGCAGCAGCTATTCCTAATGTCAAAAAGAAGACAACAAAACCAATCCCCACATTGTCTACAAGCCATAAATTAATCTGAGATACGATTAACAAATTATCTAAAATATAATCTCCCTCAATTCCTGCAATACTTGCAAATATTCTACCTGGAATTGAAGCTGCAACAAATGCTCCGGCACCAACTGCTAAGACCTTCCCAAAATTTGGAATTCCAGTATATCCGAATTCCATGTTTAAACTAATATTTACAATAACATAGATTGCAAATATTGCAAGTAAATCTACAAGGAATATTATCTCAGATTCTAGAGCCATTTCTCCTCAACTTTGACCAGTTTATTCCTGCCAATCCTTTTGGTGCTAAAAATAATGTCACTACAATGAAAATTAATGGAATTAAAGGACGATATGTAATTAACCACGCACCAAATTCTCCAGCTAAAAATCTTGTTCCTAAAACTTCAGTTAACCCTACAAGAATTCCGCCAGCAATTGCACCATAAATGCTGAGAAAACCACCGGCAATACTTGCAGCAAAAATACTGGGTATCAACATTGGGCCCAAGTTCGGATCTCCTTGAAACCATAATGACATTAAAGCACCAGCAATTCCTGCAAAACCACCCCCCAATAACCACGAGATTCCATAAACTAGTTTAACATTAATTCCAACAATTCCTGCCAAATCTGAATTTTCAGTTGTAGCCCTCATTGCAATACCAAATTTTGTTTTTCTCAACATAATGTGTAATGTAATTGCCAAAATTGCAATTATAATTGGTGCAGCCACGACAATTAATGGTAATCCCATAAATTCAAGATCATAACTACGTAAAGAAAATTCCCTCGATGTAATTTGATACGTCTTTACAATGTAATCAGCTGTAATGTTGAGCATTGCAATCATTATTAAATCAAAAGCTAAAGTTGCAATCATTTGAATTGCCTGTGATGCGCCTTTTCTAATTAATGGTTTTAAAATGAATGTATAAAGTAAAACTGCAACAATTCCTGATATTATGAAGGATATTGGAATTGCAATGTATGGTGATAACCCCCAAACATGTGTCACAATTAATGCCACATACACTCCAATTGTAGCAAAAGAGGCGTGAGCAAAATTAGGCACTCTAGTCGTGATGTATGTTAGGGTCAGACCAATACTGAGCAGTGCTAATAGGCTTGCAAAAATTATTGCGTCTGAGAATATGGGATCAATGACCAAAGTTATCAATCTCTCATAGAAAACCCTTAATTTCTCTATACCTATAGATGAAATGATGGGAATTTTATCAATATCTAACATTCAAAAGCATTTTGGCGGCAATATTGTTCTTGATGGGGTTGATATGGAAATTGACAAAGGAAGAATCTACCAATTAATGGGTCCTAACGGCAGTGGGAAAACAACTCTGATTAATGTGATTTCTGGAATGCTAAAACCTGATGCTGGAAAAATTGAATTTGATGGACAAGATATCACTACAAAGGGACTATATGATACTTTTAACACCGGTATAGTTAGAACCTGGCAAATTCCCCAACCCTTCTCAAATCTTACAACTCTAGAAAATTTTGTCATATCTAGTGGTAATAATTCTGGTGAATCATTTCTAATTGCTCCACTAAAGTCAAAATGGAAAAGTGATGAGAAAAGAATTACTGATAATGCATTAGATGTTATGGATATGGTTAATTTAACAACACAAAAAGATACTACTAGTCAGAATCTCAGTGGAGGACAACAAAAACTTTTAGAATTAGGTCGTGCCATGATGTCTGATGCAAAAATGATACTAATGGATGAACCTATTGCTGGAGTAAATCCTACTTTGGCTCATGAAATATTTGATAAAATTTCAAAAATTTGTAAAAAACAAAAAATTACATTTTTAATTATTGAGCATCGATTAGATATTGCATTACAATATGTAGATCATGTCTTTGCAATGAATCGGGGAAAAATTATTGCACAAGGAATACCTGATGATGTAATGAAACATCCAGAAGTTGTAGAGTCGTATTTAGGAAGATAAATGTCACAAAAACAAATTAAACCAATAATTCATGTCAGTAATCTAAATTCAGGATATGTAAATAGCCATGTTCTTTTTGGAGTTGATTTTGAGGCAAAAGAAAATGAGATTACAATAATTGTTGGGCCAAACGGTAGTGGAAAAAGCACACTACTCAAAAGTATTTTTGGTTTATGTAATGTGTATTCTGGAGAAATTAGTTATGATGACAAATCCATCACAGGATTAGCACCACATGAAATAGCCAGAAAAAAAATTGCATATCTGCCTCAAATTAATAATGTATTTGCAAATCTTACAATAAAAGAAAATTTAACCATGGCAAGTTACACTATTAATTCTACTACACAATTAACTAGATCACCTGAAATTTTTGAGACTTTTCCCATTCTAAAAAAATATGAGAAATCAAAAGCCAATATTCTTAGTGGTGGTGAGCGACAAATGCTTGCAATGGCCATGGCATTAATTAGACAACCAAAAATAATGTTATTTGATGAGCCAACAGCTAGTCTATCTCCAAAACTAGCTGATGAGATATTATCTAAAATCAAACAAATTCGAGATAGTTTTGGAATTACAGTTATTCTAGTTGAACAAAATGTTAAACGTGCACTAAAAATAGGTGATTATGTCTATCTGTTGGTAAATGGTAAGGGCGTATTTAAAGGGAAATCTGAAGAACTGCTTGCTCACCCAGAATTGGGGAAACTATACTTGGGAATTAATTAATTTATTGTAATAGAGTCTCCATCACTTTGGGTGTACTATTCCAATATTACCCAAACCTCTAATTCCCCATATTAGTCAGCTTGAGCCAAATCTCCTGTGGCGTTAAGTTTTGTAGAACCAATTGCACCAGAATAGTTTGCAGTAACGTACGGGATTGTATCTTTGATTGTGTTGCCTTGTGGTAAACGATATGTTATTTGAGAATTGTAACTTGTTTAGGATCATTAAGATACGAAATACCTACTTTCACCTTGTGGTAAACGATATGTTATTTGAGAATTGTAACCCTATTGGATCTGCAATTAGTTTTTCCTCCTTTGTGTTCACGTCTGAGCCAAACCATCAACTCTTGATAACTCTACAGTAATATCAGGTGAAACAAGATCTAACAAAATTGTAGAAGCTGATGATTGTGATGACCAATCCTGCATTCTAACATTACGCAACTCTGTTAATCTATCTGGATATTCTGCTGCAACACTAGAGTTTCACAGATATGTAGATAATAGTCTTGATAGAGGCGAATATCTCAAAGTCGAGGTTGGAAATGATAATGTATGGACTGAGATTTTAAAGTGGACTGATGATGCAGGTGATGATGGTACTTGGCACAAAGAGTCATACAATCTATCAAGTTATCTTCGAGATGGATTCAAGGTTAGGTTTGTAACAGAGCAGAGTTCAAGTCATACAATCTATCAAGTTATCTTCGAGATGGATTCAAGGTTAGGTTTGTAACAGAGCAGAGTTCAAGTCATACAATCTATCAAGTTATCTTCGAGATGGATTCAAGGTTAGGTTTGTAACAGAGCAGAGTTCAAGTCGTGGGGATGTAGGAATTGATAATGTAAAAATTACTGGTACGCCAAACACACAATCTCAATGCACGCTTAATGTTGTAGTATCTTTACAAAGTGATGGTACAATTGATTCTACCTGGAATAGTTGCAGTGACATAAAACGATACAAAGTGTATTATTCTCAAAATGATGGAGGTAACAGATACCTTGGAGGCACAACGGGAACAACTTACACATTTTCGAATCCTGGCGAGGTAGATAATTACACAATTAAAGTAAAGGCATAATATTCCAGTAATAACAGGTACACGTAATACTTTGAAAGTAACCGAATAACAGTAACTGTAAGAGGATAGGTCCTCAATACAGTTTTAACACTTCTTCTGGGATGCTTGTTCCTCTTTTCTGCCATGTCATAAAACAACTCATCAGTATGCCAAATATTTTCATACCCATCTCAGTTACAAGACGTTGTCTAATTTTTCGTGAGATTACGACCTTGCGCAACATCCTTTCTGACTCGTTATTTGTGGGCTCCATTCCTGGATATTTTAGAAATGTAAACAGGTTTGGTGTTGCTCGTGCAAGCTTGTCTCCAAACTTGCAATTCAAATTCTTGTATGTATTTGCAATTGCCATACAAGAGATCACCGATGAATCATAATGTACATGTGCATCAGGTTGCAATGAGATTTGTTTTGCATTGTGATACAGCAGACGCAATTTCTCATACAGTATGGTTTTTGATTCATCAACTGATTCAAACTCGGCATCTCGCAGTATGTGGGACCAACACCGTTGAATTGTTTTGAAACGGTTGTATGCAGCATAACCATCAACTGTCACAGGAATATCCCAGTATGGAAAGTGCAAATCCAATACGGCTGCCGCCCTGCTTTTGTCTGCATGATAAAACACCTCATTATCGCTGATGCATGTCCAGACATATCCCTGCTTGTTGTACATTGTATATGTTGTCTCATCAAATTTCAGATATTTTGATTTGTTAATATTTTTCATCCATAATTCTACATCAGATTCCAATGTTTTACCGACTGCAAACAACGCATTTTGTATTGTTTTTTTACACAATGATGCATCAGTCAGGTTTACTATCTCTTTGATTGAATTTAGACTGTTGTTTTGTTTTTGTAACGATAAAATTACTGTCATAAGATTTTTACCAATTGATGTTCCGTCTATTCCGACTTGCGGTGTTGTGATGTATCCACACTTGCAGATGCATTGATGTATAATGTTGTTTGTATATTCAGTCTTTGGAATATGTGGAATATCAATTGTCATCTTTGTTAAAATTTTTGTATCTGTAATGTCTTTGCTACCACATTTTGCACATTTTTTTGGTTTGTGTATCTTTGTGTGATCAGATTTTCTCGTGTTGGATACACCGACATGACCAATCTTTGCACCTGCCTTCTTTGAAGGAGAGGATG
Source organism: Candidatus Nitrosopumilus sp. (assembly GCA_965262905.1). Classification (GTDB taxonomy): domain Archaea; phylum Thermoproteota; class Nitrososphaeria; order Nitrososphaerales; family Nitrosopumilaceae; genus Nitrosopumilus. Next base: position 1,830,102 of record OZ253567.1, on the reverse strand, counting down.
AATTCTTTTTTGTACGGTTTGCCTTTTTTTGACGTGTTGGAATGTTGTTTACAGATGACGGTGAATGTGGATTTTCATAGAATGCCAGCTTTCCTGCCAGTTCCTGAATTTTCAAAATCATTTCTGTAATGATTGCCTGTGACTTTTTCATATCCTCTGCCATCTGGTTGATTGTCTTTTGTTGATTATGATTTTGAGCAAATGACTTTGCCAGTTCATCTCGCAATATCTTGATCTCAGGGTTGCCCATAAGAGAGAATCTGAGATAATTAAATTTAGATCCGTATGATCTAAAATATTTGATTTCGTGGCTAACCTATACTCTTACCAGTAACTGACACTGCAAAACCGATAATTACGGTTCCTGATAATATAACTATTAATTTACCATAATATCATACAATAATAACTCTAAGTTACACAGTATCAGCTTATGATGTAATGGATGGTACCTACCTGTTAGTTGCACTCCTGCTAGCAGTAGTACTGTATCTGTTGTGATAACTAGTGTAACTTGTACTGCTAGAGATGGTGCAGGAAATAGTGAATCAACAAATGGCAGGAATTGATGCCACAAATCCAAATCTTGTTGATTCACAAATTTCAAATGCTGTGATGAATAATCTTGAAAACCATGTGAATTCCATGCATGAGATGGATTCAGGGAAGAAATACATGACTACTGCATATGAATAGCAATTACAATCTGAGGTATCTCACATCCCTAGTCCACAGCAACCATCATCTATTGAAATGATTCGTCAAAAAGATACTGCGTTTCCCGTAGGTTCAAGAAGAGATTGAGAGATTTCTATTTTTATTAAGAATTCTAAAACTATAGCAATAATTGTATTTGTTCTTTTGAAATCATTTTTCTATTGAGGAAAAATATTGTTTCTTTTCTTATAAGATTTGATTTTTGTCCATTTTTTAGGATGAGTTTTGATCATTCACTTACATTGTAAACTAGTGATTTTTTAATTTCAACTAGATATCCATTGCCCACTGTCTGAATGTCTACTCCTATTTTTTTGAAATCATCTCATCATCCAACATTTCATCTGTCATTGTAGAGAGAAATGTAGTCAACATTTCATCTTCTTTATTTTTATAACAATGAACAGGACATCCATTTTTGTATTCTATGAAATCATAGGGTATTGCATATGTATTTGGAATTGTATTTCTCTCTTGAAATTTCTTAACTAATTCGATTTTTTCAAACCAGTTAACATTCCATATTTTATTGAATGTCACAAAACAATCTGATTCTATATCGAACCGACAATCATTCCAACATCTGTGATTTGGAATTCCTTTCGGTATTTTTTTGAACGATTCATAACTATATTTGGAATATCTTTTTTGTATTGTGTTCACATTTCTAAAACATCATGAATCTTTTTAGTTTTTTCTGCAGCTTCTAGGATGTTATTTGCTTTGTCTGGATCATATGATGTAATCATATTTAATTCAAGATTTGCTTCATCAAGTTGCTTTTTGAATATAGAAATATTTGCCTCTGCATTAGTTGTTCTCTTCTCAATAATTCCCGTTTGTTCTTTCTCAGTTAAAACAACTATATTAGCCCCCATTAGATCAGGGAAATTATCTTCATAGTTGTATCGCTCAACAATTTCTTTGACATGTTTCTGAGCATCATCCACTTTGAATGTAAAATTAAATAATTCTCTACCTTCAGGCCAAGTTATCTTTATCTTCTTTTTTTCGGTTGCCTCAACTGATTGCAATCTGATTATGTAATCTCTCAAAGAATATTCCTTTGGATTTTTACTCCAAGATAATCGCATTTATTGTGACATATATGATGCCCTTGCCATAAGTGGAGTTGATTTCTAACTGATTTTCGATTTTTTCTTCATTTTTAAGAACTAGGGTCATACTCTAAATGCCTTTTTTGATAAAAGCCATATTTTCATTTGATTTCAGTAAGATAAGACTGTATTAAAATACTTACGTACCCTTTTTTATAATAATTATAAAATTTATAAAATAAAAGGTACTCAATAAATACATGGTAAGTGTAATTGCTGAAAAAAAAGGAAATGCAGTTTTTTACTATATGAGGCACAAATCTGGAACAAAACAACTAAAACGATACTTGGGTAAAAAAATCCCAAAAAATATTGAACAACTAAAAACAGATTTTCTTTTGAAATTTTATCAGAAACAATGGAATCCTAATTTTGAATCTATTTACAAAAACTATCAAAGTGAAACAAAATCTATTCCATCTACAATAAAACTACAAAATTTTGAGAGTTTTGGAATTACGTTTACTTACAATACGCAAAGAATTGAAGGGTCAACACTAACTCAAGAAGATACCAAAGATTTGTTAATTCATGGCATTACTCCAAATAAAAAATCAAAAATTGACACCATTGAAACCCAGAAACACTATGATTTGTTTGTAAAACTTGTATCTTCCAAAAAACTAGATACAATAACACTTGATACAATTCTTTCATGGCATGGGGATATTTTTGAACAAACCCAGATTGGTGAATCTGGTTCAGTTAGAACATATGTAGTGGGAATTAAAGGTAATCCTGATATTCAGTTTGTAACAGTTCCAGAAATCAAACCTAGATTATCCAAATTATTCACATGGCTTAACAGTTCCAAAAAAGACATGTCACCTGTAGAAGTTGCATGTAAAGCTCATTATGACTTTGTAGGAATTCACCCCTTGGGAGATGGTAATGGAAGAATATCTAGACTATTGATGAATTACATTCTCTTCAAGTATGACTATCCACTAATGACAATCTTCAACAAAAACAGAAAACCATATTTCAAGTCATTAGAAAGATCACAGTTGGAAGAAAATCCAATACATTTTCAAAAATGGTTCATGAAAAATTATTTCAAAGAAAATAAAAAATACTTATAATCTTTGATAGGTATCTGATTTATCATAATACATTGTCGAACAAATAACAATTTGATCAACTTTATTTCATAAGAATAATTTTGGATCCCACATTCTGCTATTCTTCATGATTAATTGGAATCAATACAATGAGAAACTAGTCCGAAGGGGTGAAATCATAATGTCATTTGATGAGGGTGAATGTGGATTTTCATAGAATGCCTGCTTTTCTGCCTGTTCCTGAATTTTCAAAATCATTTCTGTATTGATTGCTTGTGATTTTTTCACACCCTCTAGTTGATTGTCTTTTGTTGATTGTCTTTTGTTGATTGTCTTTTGTTGATTGTCTTTTGTTGATTGTCTTTTGTTGATTGTCTTTTGTTGATTGTCTTTTGTTGATTGTCTTTTGTTGATTGTCTTTTGTTGATTATGATTTTGAGCAAATGCCTTTGCATCTCACAATGTATAATCTCAAGGTTGCCCATAAGAGAGAATCCTAGAATTTAGATCCGTATGATTTACAATATTTGATTTTGCGGCTAACCTATACTCTTACGATTACTATAACAAAGAGTTTTTATTTTGTTGAACAAGGGAAATGCCAGGAAGTTACGTAGTTTGACTGTGAGAGAAGATGTGAAAGTTGTAGAGATGGCAGATGAGATATTGTCAAGTTATTTGAAGAGAAGATAAAAACTAGGCATAAAAATAATATTTGATAATTCAAAATGTGGAAAACCATTATTCAAATTGACCTTTAAAAAAGATACCAGAATCAACTGTTATATTCGAAACTAATCTCATTAATCAAAGTGGAACCTAGTATTGCAACTTCCATAGGTCAAATTCAATTAGATAAACCCATAATGCTGGCATCTGGAATTTTAGGCATATCCTTAGATGTGTTTAATCGACTTTATGTATCTGGAGCCGGTGCTGTCGTCACAAAATCCCTTAGTACCGCTCCGTGGGAAGGATATCCAAACCCTACTATCTTTAGTGTAAAAGGTGGAGGATGGATTAATGCTGTAGGTCTCTCAAATCCTGGTGCATCAAATTTTGCAAAAATGATTGAACCGAATCAAGATGTCCCAATAGTTGTAAGTTTAGTGGGTTCTGCACCTGAAGATTTTGAAATTATGATAAAAGAATTTGAAAATTGTAAAGTCAAAGCATATGAATTGAATTTATCTTGCCCTCACGTTGCCAAAGTCGGCTTGGAAGTTGGCGATGATCCTGGATTAGTTAAAGCAATTGTATCTACTGTAAAAAATACTACAAATATCCCTATAATTGCCAAAGTTGGATTGGGGACTAGTAATTATCTCAATACCGTTAGTACTGCTATTGATTGTGGGATTGATGCAATTACTGCAATTAACACTGTTAGGGCAATAGCAATTGATGTGGAAACCCAACGCCCCATACTTAGCAATAAATTTGGCGGATTATCTGGAACTCCGATTAAGCCTATAGCTTTGAGATGTGTTTATGAGATTTCTTCACAAAATGACATTCCAATCATTGGATGTGGGGGTGTATCTTCATGGGAAGATGCAATTGAATTTTTCTTGGCAGGAGCATCTGCTGTTCAACTTGGAAGTGCAATAGGTGATAATTGGGTTGGAGTTTTTGATGAGATTAATAGAGGTATCGTACAATACATGGAGAGAAAAGGTTTCAGTACAATAAAAGAGATGGTAGGCCTTGCAAAGAAATCTTAATCATCCTACAATTGTTACAATTGAAAAAGTAATAGATGAGACTCCAACAGTGAGAACATTAGTTTTTTCTGATGACATAATGCCCACCGTTCTTCCAGGTCAATTTGCCATGGTTTGGATTCCCGGTGTAAATGAATTACCAATGAGTATCATGATTTCAAAAGAATCTGGAAAAGCAGCATTTACTGTTAGAAAACATGGACCTTCATCTACTGGTTTGTTTAATGTTCAAGTTGGAGGACAAATTGGAATCAGAGGCCCATATGGAAATTCATTTGATATTAAAAATGGAAAATTATTATTAGTTGGAGGAGGAACTGGTCTTGTCCCTATGATGAGATTATTGACTTTTGTAAAATCTTCAGATGATGTTACTGTTCTAATAGGTGCAAAATCAAAAGATGAAGTTTTCTTTGAAGGTTTAGCAAATGATCTCTTATCAAATAATACACATCGTGTACTTGTATCGACTGATGATGGTAGTTATGGCGAAAAAGGATTTGTAACTGATTTAGTTGAAAAATTAGTTAGTCAAACTCAATATGATGCTGTGTATGTTTGTGGCCCTGAAATAATGATGTATAAAACTATTCAATCTGCCCATTCAAGAAATATCTTTGTTCAGGCAAGCCTTGAGAGGATGATGAAATGTGGTGTTGGAATATGTGGCAGCTGCTGTGTGGGTGAGGATCTTGCCTGTAGAGATGGAACTGTGTTTGATGGGGACCATTTATCTACAAATAAGGAATTTGGTTATTTACATAGAAACAAGGCTGGAATTTTAGAAAATTACTGAGTTTAACTAGCAAGGTTTAAAATAAATCACAAAATTATTTCCGTGAAGGGTATGGGTACTCCAAAAATAGTCTTAACGGCTGATAGAACTTTGATGTCTCCTTATAGGGGATTGTCTCTTGCAACATTTTTCGGATGTGCTCCCGCAATAGATCCTAATAGAGATAAGAACAGTTTTTGGTATAAGATTCTTGGAAATCAAGTAACTCCTAAAATTTTATTTGATTTCATTTGTAATTGGTCTCCGGATATTAACGGTGCAGCAAAATATGCCCCATATGGATTAAGAAAATTAGAATCTGGTTTGTTACGTGATGGATTTAGTAGAGAAGATGTTGTAGTTGCCCATCCAAATCATATTGAAAAATTTATCGGTCCTGAAACTGAAGTTATTGGAACTTATGAAATGGATCCACTTGGAATGGGTCCAGTTACTATGACATTTACTTATGGACGAAAACAAACTTCTTACGATGAATTTTACAATGCAGAATTACATCATAGAATTAAAGCTGCCAAAGCAAAAACTGGAAGTAAAGCAAAAGTAATTTCTGGTGCATCTGGAACATGGCAATACAATTATGATCCGGCAAAAATTGAAGAATTTGGAATCTATGCAATTTTAGAAGGGGAACTTGGTGGCATCGCACCTGAAATTGACGGACATGCAGGTCGCTTCTTTAATTATTTGATTAATGGTGATTTTGAAAATATGGATCCTTTCAGAAAGAGGAGTGACTTTAAAGTTAACATTAAAGAATTTGAGAGAGAAGGAAAAAAAATTCACGCAAGATTTGTAAATTTCTGGGATAGACCAGATTTAGAAGATATCCCTAACATTGTAGAGCCAAGTATGCATGGAATGGTTGAAGTGATGCGTGGTTGTGGTAGGGGCTGTAAATTCTGTGATGTCACATTAAGATCTTTAAGGTATTATTCACCAGAAAAAGTCAAACAAGAAATTGAAGTTAACATAAAGAAAGGCGGTTCCAAATCTGCATGGATTCACAGTGATGATATTTTTGTTTATGGAATGGATCCTAGAACTGCAAAAGGAATGGAGCCAAATAGAGAAGCCTTGGAAGAACTATTCACTGCAATCATGTCAACTGGGGTTGAACATACAAATCCAACACATGGAACATTGGCAGGTGCAATAGCTGATGAAAAACTCCTTCCAAATCTTTCAAAAATAATGAAAGCTGGTCCTGATAACATGATTGGTATCCAAGCAGGACTTGAAACTGGTAGTCTTAGATTAATTGGCAAATATGCTGATAGAAAACTTGCACCATATGATCCATCTGAATGGCATTGGGTTGTAAAAGAAGGTGTTAAAACAATGAATGAAAACTATTGGATCCCCGCATTTACTTTGATTATGGGTCTTGATAATGATGAAACCCCCGAAGATTCATGGGAAACTATTCAATTAATCAGTGAATTAGAACATGAACAACCTGATTCAATGTTTACTGCTACTGCACTTACATTTGTTCCAATTGGATTACTAGAACAATCACAGTTCTTTAACATTGGAAGTGAAATGACTCCTGCACAATTGGGTGTTCTATACAAGACATGGCAACACAATTTCAAATACGGTATTCAAAAATTCATGACAAAGACTGGTTCAAAAGGTCCACAAAGATATGCCTTCAACGCACTTGCAAGATCTCTTGGAGGTATTCCACTTGGTGCCATGGAAAAATATGCTCGTAGAAAGAGTAAGGAGCATGAAAAAGTCATAGAGACTGTAAAGGCCAAGTACTGGTAGTCATCCAAATACATAAATTCACTAATTCTTCATTCCAATCATGGCAACACACGGTTCACTTACCAAAGCAGGTAAAGTACGAGGACAAACCCCTAAAGTTGAAGGCAGAAAGATTGTAGGTACTAGTTCTAGTGTTGGTAATAAAAGTAACTACAACAAACGGTTTGTTTTAGGTAGATACCCTGGTCAAAACAAACCTGGACAAAGAAGAAAGAGACGTTAATCAATTTTAGAATATTTTATAATTTTACGATCAATTTTTTAAACAGGTTCTGTAGTAAGAGGATAGATTAGCCACGAAATCAAACATTGTAAATCATACTGATCTAAAGTATATCATCCGTGATTTTCTCTGATTTGCAATCCTGAGATTATACATTGCTAGATGCACTGGCAAAAGCGTTTGCTCAAATGAATAATCAACAAAAGACAATCAACCAGATGGTAGAGGATATGAAAAAACTACAAATAATCATTACAGAAAAGGTTTTAAAAATTCAGGAACAGACAAGAAAGCTGGCATTCTATGAAAATTCACATTCATCCTCCATCTGCAAACAACATTCCAACACGCCAAAAAAAGGCAAACCGTGCAAAAAAGAATTAATCTCCAAAGAAGGCAGATGCAAAGATTGATCGTGTAGGTAAATCACACAAAAGAAAACCTGTTCGCAAAGGAATACACACACCAAAAAAATGTGGCAATAAAAACATTACAGTTACAAAAACTACAACAAAGATGATAATTGATATTTTATATATTCCAGAGATTGAATCTATAGCAAAGAGACAAAGTTCGTGAACTATTTTCAAGGTATCTTGGTTTATTTGTTCATATTTGCCTAGGCAAAAGAATCTGATTATTGTTTTTTGATAATTTTTAGTTCATGAATTTTTGATCTTCGCTATACAAACAACGTCATACATCACTGCACCCACAAGTGTGGACATATAGTTAAGGCGTCAAATATTTGAATACATTCACAACTTTAACGTCACCATCATCCAATCTCTTTTGCATGTGTTTTTTCATCTCAGATTTATTTACAAAAAATGCATTGCCATTTTCTTCTCTCCACTGTATCTGCATTGAGTTCTGGCGTATACGGTGGAAAATATTTGATTATATTTTTGGTGCTTTGATATATTTCTCTATGGGATCGCTTTTATGGTACGATGCATCCTCTGCAAACAACAATAGTTTTTTACCATTATTGTTTCTGCTGTGATTTTAAAAAATCAAGAAATAAATCGGTATTTGATTTGTCATAGAACTTGCAGAAAAACACGCCTTTATTTCCCAATGCACCAAAGGATTGAAACTTTTCTCGTGTGTAATTGATTGGCGTGGTGATATTATTTTCTGTAAGATACCATCCACGCCGTATGTTTGGTGCTATTTTGTTTGTTGATTCATCCAGACATAGTAATGTATCCCAATTTGGAATATTTGTTAACTGTTCTTTTTGCGTTTTTTTAAAACGGTTCTGCTCCTCTTTTGAGGCTGATTTGTGATGTGTGGTTTTTTAGATGAGAACCCAATTCTGTGGAGTAATTCACGCATTCCTCTTTGCAGAGTATAAAGTGTTGTACTTTTTATCTACATGTGTAATTACCATTTTACACTCTACATGAATTGATTAAATCCAAATTTCTCTGAACCTGAAATTAGATCATTCCTTAATGATAGTAACTGTTTTTCACTTAAAAAACAACAAGAGACCATGTATTTCTTACGGTGTGATATGCAGTTATTCCCTCTTCATCCATACGATTTAGCCAGTAGCTCAGAGTTGATGGTATGACATCCAAACATATCTCAGAATATGAAATATTTTACTTTCTTCATATTGCAGTCTCTAGTCTTATTTTGGCTTTGTTTTTTTGCATATTTTTCTTAAAAAATCGATGCTTGTTCTTTTCATAAAATGGCTACCTGAAGATACCATTAATGTTTTGATTTGACATGATTTTGTGAGTGTAAACTATGATCTTAGATCTTTGGGGTTGAAATAATTCATAATTTATTCAAAATTTGTATGCCTAAACTATTGTTTGGAAATGTGTGTATTTACTGCATTTGGGAATTCCTTCAATGATTCATGTAGAGTTACCTGTTCTTAAAATTAAACATCCCATATCTGTCAAAAAATATTTTTGTAGTTATTATATCACCTATATTTATTTCTGAGAAATTTGGTCTTAGATTCTTATGAATTCTTTTATCATTAATCTTGGAGAGTGCTTTGTATTGGTATTCTGTTCTTGTCATACGCGTATTTTGTGATTATGATAAATAAATATACTGAAAAGTTATATTTAAAAGGTCATTTAGAATCAACTAGTCATGTATTCTGTAGTTTTAACAGAGTTAGGAATCTCAGTTTTCAATGATGAAAAACTAGACAAAGCATTTTCATTCTCAAATCCTGTCAAAGAGTATCTGTCAGTCAAAAATAAAGAATCAAAATTAGATGAAATTGTGAATTATCTAGCATCAACTCAAAGAGGATTTTCTGTAAGTGATGAATCATTACTTGTAATTTTAAAAAAATATTCTATTGATTGTCATTTAATGGAAGAATCTAAATTAGATGAAATTCAAACAAACAAGCCACAGATTATTGTAGATTCAGGTTTTGCATCAAATTTACAAGATACACTTGGGAAATTAAGAGAATTTGCTCTGGGTCTATCATCTTCAAAAGTTACAGAAGTTTCAGAAAGTCCAGATCTTCACATCATTCAAGCAATTAATTCTCTGGATGAAATTGACAAGATTGCAAATGGGCTAAGTTCAAGACTTAGAGAATGGTATGGATTGCATTTTCCAGAACTAGACAACATTATTGACAGTATTAACGGATATGCACAAATTGTAATGGCAGGAAAAAGAGAATCATTAACTAAACAAATTTTTGAAGAAGCTGGTTTTCCAGAATCAAAAGTAGAGATGTTGTCATTAATTTCATCAAAAAGTAAAGGTGGAGATATTTCAGATATTAATTTATCAATAGTTCAATCAATCGCAAAACAAGTTTTAGATTTTCATGAATTACGTAAAGAACTTGAAGAACACGTAGAAAAAGAAATGCAAGAAATTGCACCTAATACTTCAGTAATTCTTGGTACAGCAGTTGGTGCAAGGATTTTAGGAAGAGCTGGAAGTCTCAAAAAAATGGCATCTCTTCCTGCTAGTACAATACAAGTTCTAGGAGCTGAAAAAGCATTATTCAGATCATTGAAAACAGGTTCACAGCCACCTAAACACGGATTATTATTCCAACATGCAATGGTTCATGCTGCTCCAAGATGGCAAAGAGGAAAAATTGCTCGTGCAGTAGCTGCCAAGGCAGTAATCGCTGCAAGAGTGGATGTGTATGGAGAGGGATTGAATCAAACTTTACTTGAAAAACTCAACATCAGAGTTGATGAAATTGGCAAAAAATATGAAAATCCTACTAAAAAAGACATGAGACCACCTCCATCATTTAGAAGAGAAGGTGGAGATAGAAACAGAGGCGGTGACCGAAGAAGAGAAGGTGGAGATAGAAACAGAGGCGGTGACCGAAGAAGAGAAGGTGGAGATAGAAACAGAGGCGGTGACCGAAGAAGAGAAGGTGGAGATAGAAGAGAAGGAAGCTATAGAGATAATCCAAGAAGAGAAGGTGGAGATAGAAGAGAAGGAAGCTATAGAGATAATCCAAGAAGAGAAGGTGGAGATAGAAGAGAAGGAAGCTATAGAGATAATCCAAGAAGAGAAGGTGGAGATAGAAGAGAAGGAAGCTATAGAGATAATCCAAGAAGAGAAGGTGGAGATAGAAGAGAAGGAAGCTATAGAGATAATCCAAGAAGAGAAGGTGGAGATAGAAGAGAAGGAAGCTATAGAGATAATCCAAGAAGAGAAGGTGGAGATAGAAGAGAAGGAAGCTATAGAGATAATCCAAGAAGAGAAGGTGGAGATAGAAGAGAAGGAAGCTATAGAGATAATCCAAGAAGAGAAGGTGGAGATAGAAGAGAAGGAAGCTATAGAGATAATCCAAGAAGAGAAGGTGGAGATAGAAGAGAAGGAAGCTATAGAGATAATCCAAGAAGAGAAGGTGGAGATAGAAGAGAAGGAAGCTATAGAGATAATCCAAGAAGAGAAGGTGGAGATAGAAGAGAAGGAAGCTATAGAGATAATCCAAGAAGAGAAGGTGGAGATAGAAGAGAAGGAAGCTATAGAGATAATCCAAGAAGAGAAGGTGGAAGGAATGATGAAAGAACAGATTCAAACAAAAAGAGAAAGAAGTTTGGAAGAAGATAATCAGTCATTTTTTTGGATAAAATCAGAAGGACAAGAAAAATTAGCTACAGAAAATATGGTTCCCAGAAATCAAGTTTACAAAGAAAAATTAATCATTAAAAGAGGAATTGAATATAGATTATGGGATCCGTTTAGAAGTAAATTAGCAGCATCCATTATGAATGGTTTAGATTATTTTCCTTTTGAAAATAAAAGTCAAATTTTGTATTTGGGAGCATCTACCGGAACCACAGTTAGTCACGTCTCAGACATTGTAGGCCCTAGCGGGATTGTTTTTGCAGTAGAACATGCAAGTAGAGTTGCAAGGGATTTCTTAGATAGAGTTGCAACACATAGAGAAAACATTATGCCAATTCTACAAGATGCCAGAAAGCCAAAAGAGTATTTTTCAGTATTTGGAAAAGTTGATGTTGTGTATGTAGATATTGCACAATCAGATCAAACACAAATTGCAATTGATAATTGTAAAATGTTTCTAAAAAAAGGAGGATATTTCTTTTTAGTTATCAAAACTAGGAGTATTGATGTAACAAAAGCTCCAAAAAGAATTGTTGAAGAAGAAATAGAGAAATTGAAACCAATGTTTGATGTTTTACAAACTATTGATCTACATCCGTATGATAAAGATCATGCAATAGTAATTTCAAAATTTAAAAATTAATTATTTTCAATTATTCTTTGAACGGGTTTCCAACTTTTACGCACGAATTTGGGCATCTCATGATTTTTTTTATAATATTTTTTTACAAATTTCACAGTCACAGGATCAGACGGATATCCACTACCTAAATTATGATCTTTTCTTAATTTTATGATTGCTCTATCCCTACTAACTTTAGCAAGAATAGATGCAGCAGATACTACAATAAATCTACTATCTGCACGATGATACGATTTAATTTTATGATTGCCAGATAGTTTAGAAATTTCTTTTCCAAATCTAGTAGGATTTACATCACATGAATCAACATATGAAACATCTGGATTTAATATTGAAACAACTTTTGCCATATATTTTGCCTCTAAACCATTTAGACAATGTTTCTTTACACTAGCATCAATAGATTTAGGAGAAATTTTTGCGATGTAATAATCATCTACAATTTTAATGATTTTTTTGTAGAGATATTCTCGTAGTTTAGGAGTAAGTTTTTTTGAATCTTTTACACCTAATGCGGTTAATTTTTTTATATTTTTTTTATCTATTGATATTCCAGCTATTATCAAAGGCCCCAACATAGGGCCACGTCCAGCATCATCGACACCACAAATTTGCACGAACTGTGTCTTAAAGCACAAGTATTAAACCGTTATACGTTTAGAAAAATTGAAAAATAATTGGAATTTACAGATGAAACTTTTCAAGAAATAACTGAAGGGAAAACAAAGATACTAGTTCCAAAAAAATCAATTACAGATAAAGTGCCTCCAATGAAACCAGCATTTTTTAATCCTAAAGCAAAACTAAACAGGGATTTTTCAATAATTGCATATTCAGCTTTTCTTAACAAATTTCAAGGTCCAAAAATTTTCTTAGAAGGTCTTTCAGGATTAGGAGCTAGAGGATTACGAGTTGCAAATGAATTAGATGTTGAAAAGATTGTAATTAATGATCTTAATCCTTCTGCACTCAAAATGGCAGAATATTCTGCAAATCTAAATGAAGTAAAGAATATGGAATTTTCTGAAAAAGAAGTATGTAGGTTTTTTAGTAATTATTCAAAAAAAGGTGAAAGAGGCTCAATTGTAGATATAGATCCTTTTGGATCACCTGCAGCATTTTTTGACTGTGGGATTAGAGCAACTATGCATGGAGGCATACTATCAACAGCAGCCACAGATCTTCAAGTGTTAAATGGCCTCTTTCAATCTGCGTGTAAAAGAAAGTATGGAGGAGTTCCAGTTAGAACAGAGTACGGAAATGAAATTGCAATTAGATTAATTTTAGGTTCACTTAGAACGGTAGCAGCAAGACTAGGTGTAACAGTAATTCCCATGTTTGTAGAAAGTGAAATGCATTACTATAGAACATATGTCAAAGTTCTCAACAGACCAGATCAAAAAGAGAATCTAGGATACATTTTACATTGTAAAAATTGTGGAAATAGAAAAATTGTATTAGAGCAAGAACAGGAATGTAAACTATGTAAATCAAAAATTAGCATAGCAGGGCCATTATGGATAGATAAAATTTTTGACAAAGAATTTGTTCAAGACATGATAATAGAAAATTCTAAATTGGAAACAGACAAGAATTGTGAAAAAATTCTTTGTAAAGGTTTGGCCGAATCAGAAATGCCAGAAACATACTATACAATAGATGAAGTTGCATCAATAATGAAATCATCACCACCAAAACTAGAAAAGGCAATTTCAAGTTTAATAGAAAATAATTTTTTAGCTAGTGTCACAGTATTTAATCCAACAGGATTTAGAACTAATGCAAATATCAAAGAAATAATTAAAATTTTTGAAACTATCCAATAAAACCTAAACAGACAAGGTATAATTCACTACTTTGTTTCCTACTTGAATCAGGCTTTGTAAGATTTATTCTAACAAATTTTTTCTTTATATAATCTCTAAATTCCATTGAAAATTCACCGTCAAAAATCTTAAAAACAGCATTTCCTTTGTGTGCTAAAACTTTCTCCATGATTTTTGTGCAATCATAATTTAATGATATTTGCTTTGCATGATCAACACTCCAATTTCCACTTACTTGAGGAGAAAGATCACAAATTACAGCATTAACTTTACGTCCAAAATAAGACAACACTTTATCTACAACATGTTCATCTTCAATATTTTCTCTAATTATATGAGCTCCAGGAATTTCTTCGACATAAGACAAATCTATACCCATTACTTTTCCTTGATTTCCAACTAATTTCATAGCCATCTGAGTCCAACCTCCAGGTGCACAGCCAAGATCTAAAACGTTGAAACCAGGCCCTATGAGACGATATGACTTGTTTAATTCTTGTAGTTTGAATGCAGCTCTACTTCGAAAACCTTGTTCGTGGGCTAATCGACGATAATAATCTTTTCGTGCATCTGCTAGTTTCATTTAGCCTTCATAGGTTTTTTCAATTCAGCAATTACCCAATCCTCAATGAATTGACAATTTGTAGGACTGATTTCTCCCTCAAGTGAACATTTTTGCTCAACAGGGCAAACTAAACAAGGTGCATTTTCAATGGATTGTGTACTAATTGGAGTTTTCTTTAAAATTAATTTGTATGTCCAACGATCATTCTCAAGAAGTTTTTCTCTGGTAATTGTACCCATTCTTTCAAGTTTTAATGCCAATCGAGAACCAACTTGATTAGTAAGTTTAAGTTTTTTCCATAATTCACTTTGGAACATTCCATCAGACTCTTTCTCAGCTAAAATATCACAAACTTTGTTAGTCAATCTTTCCATGTCAACTTTTTCAATTTGGAAATTTTCAATTTCCTCATCTGAAAGTTGTTCTTCTAATTCTTCTTCAAGTGTTAATTCAGCAATTCTTTTTTCTTCTTCTAATTCTTTTTTAGTTAATTTCTTTACTTTAACAGGTTTTTCTTCTACTTTCTTTACAATTTTCTTCGTAGATTTTGCATCAGGTTTCTTTGCAGGTTTCTTTGCAGGTTTCTTTGCAGGTTTCTTTGCAGGTTTCTTTGCAGGTTTCTTTGCAGGTTTCTTTGCAGGTTTCTTTGCAGGTTTCTTTGCAGGTTTCTTTGCAGGTTTCTTTGCAGGTTTCTTTGCAGGTTTCTTTGCAGGTTTCTTTGCAGGTTTCTTTGCAGGTTTCTTTGCAGGTTTCTTTGCAGGTTTCTTTGCAGGTTTCTTTGCAGGTTTCTTTGCAGGTTTCTTTGCAGGTTTCTTTGCAGGTTTTGCATCTAAAATTTTCTTTTTCTTTTTTAATACATCAAGATCGGCCTTAATTTTTTCTGCTTCTTCAATTAGAGTATCTTTTTTCTTTGCCATTAAATCACCTTATTTTTTAAATCCAATTTCTTATTTATCAACACGATTTCATTCCTATTTAACAGTAAATGTTCCTTTTGTAGAGATATTCTTTAGTTGTTTTGAGACCATTTCAGTGACTATATCATAAGAACCAGGCATATCAACTACCTTAGAAAATTCTTTCCCAACAGGGATAATATTATTTCCAGATTCAAAGCATTGTTCAAAGAATCCATCTTGTGAAATTACATCATTTTTTTCAGTTGAATAAATTGTAACGTATAGATCCCCACAACTAAATGAAGAATCACCAACTTTTACTTGAATTACAACAGGTTCTGTAGTAGTATATTGTTTAGATAATCCAATAATCTCAATAGGAGAGATATGGGAAGTGACTATACCTTCAAAATTGGTCATTGGCCACATGTTTAACTCCCTACCAGGTTTCTGAAGAATATCAGACAATACTGCTGAACCAATTATAATTGAAAGGATTACAGGTAAAACAAATACAATAAAAACTCGCTTACTAGTCATTTTGTTTTAAAATCTATAATTCCCTTATATCTATTTAGCAAAATTTGAAAGGTTAAGATTATTTTGACGAATGAGTTAAATCGTAGCCAACTAAATATCGCTAGATGCGACTTAGAAAATTCAGAGCTAGAGCATATCGTTGCATACATGATTCTGGAGAAATAACAGTTGGAGATTTAGCAGCTTTTGTTGGGAGAAATGAGAGTGGAAAAACTACAATTCTTCAAGCGTTAACGTTGTTAAATAGAGATGAACAAGTTTCAGAATTAGATCTTTGTGATGAAATGAATGAAGAGTTAAAAGATGAAATGAGATTAGCCGAAGGAGAATTTGATTTAAACCAAAATGAGATAAGCATCATTAAAGAAAAATTTCCAGGACTACCTGAAATTGAAAAAATTAAATTATTTAGAACAAATCAGAATCCAAGAGTTCAGTATGAATTTGAAGATGTTGAGCTTAGTGATGATAGTAATAAAGGGCTCAATTCATGGGAGAATTTCTCAAAACAGATATTTGGATTTTTAGATACCATTCCTAACCATCTAAGAATACAAATTGATACGAAATTCTTTGAGGAGCAGGTTCCCAAAAACCAAGAAACTTTTGATAGTGGAATGGCAGAATTTAGTAATCAATTTCATGTGATTGCCATACAAGAACCTAAAGTAATTGAAGAATGGAAAAAAATCTATGAAAGTCCTGAAAATCAATTTTCTAGCCTTCTAAGTGGTAAAAGTGAAAAGTCGGCTTTACAAAATTTTATTGCAACAGAATTACATCCAAGATTTGTATACTTTTCAGATTATAAAAAAATCTATGGTAATATTAATCTCAATGAATATCTAAGAGAAGAAAGAGGAGAGCGTCCAGATTCTATTGAATTTGTTGAAGAATTTGACAAGGCTGAAACAGTAAGAAATCTTTTCTATCTTGCAGAATTAGACATTAAAGAATTAGATGAAGTAAAAGAAAGTCCATCAAAATGCATCAAAATTCTCAATGCAGCAAGTAACAGATTGACTAAAAAATTAAATCCAGCATGGAAAGGCGATCCTATACATGTTGATTTGAGATATAATCCTGGAAATATAATGAGTGTAGTTATTTCTGATGTCCATAAAGATGGAACAATTACAAACACAGGATTGTTAAACCGAAGAGCAGAGGGTTTCAAATGGACATTCTCATTTATTGTTAACTTTGCAGCTGAAACACAAAGATCAGAATTAAAAGAAGCAATATTACTTTTAGATGAACCTGCAAGAAATCTTCATCCAACTCAGCAAATGGGGATTTCAGATTTGTTAAAAAATTTAGCAGGTTCAAACCAAGTATTGTATGCAACACATTCACCATTTATGATATTTGATTACACACCGGGAAATTTACTTGTAGTTGAATTGGATAAGAGGAAACATCTTAGTAGAATATTTTATGATTATTGGAATGCAGATGATAAAACACTAACACCAATTTTGTATGGACTTTGTAGAGGACAAGTTGAATCGATAGTAGATAGGGAAATAGGAACAAACTCCAGACCAATAATCATCGTAGAGACAATGTCAGATTCAATGTATCTTAATGCATTTGACAAATTCTTGCAAGATCCAAATATCTCAATGAATCCTCTCAATGTAATTGCAGCATATAATAAAAATTCAGTTTTACCATTAGCAATATTTTACAGAAATCACGGGTATAGGACATTTGTTTTACTAGATAATTCTGAAGAATCTAAACAAATCTCAGCACAATTGGTTTCAAATGAATTTTCACCAATACAGACTATCTTTTTTGAACGAGAGGGCAAGAAATTAGAATCAATTGAAGATTATATTGCACTAGAAGATTATTTGCACCCAGTAAATCAAACGTATGAAATCAAGCTCAGACAAGAGGGATTTTCAAACCTTACACCTCAAAATGTAACATCTAAAGAAGGTAAAGGTATTTTGGAAAAATTAAGAAAAATATGGCAAGAACATAGTGAGGATGATTGGGAAGAATTCAACAACGAAGAAATTACTAGATATATTTGTGAGAAAATTACCCTAGAGGAGGCAGAGTTCCTATCAGATAAAACAAAAGATCAGTTTAGATCATTATACAGACTAATTGCTGAACGAATCAGACAATATCAAAATGCAGTTACAAAATCAGACTTGAATAAATTCCAGAAGGCTAAAACTTGAGATTTAAGAAGTTTGCTCATGAAAAACACTAAACTATGAAATAAGAAAGTAGGGAAAATTCTTTAAGGTTTAAGTGAGAGATAATGGATTTGAAATACATGAATAGATCCTCAACTAGAGGAATTTTTCTTTCAGTTGCATTGTTATTTTCACTTTTACTAATTGCATTTCCATCAAATGTTTATGGTGAGGAAATTTCAGTTACAAGTTTAACATTAGATGAAACATCTCTATTAGAATTAACAAATGATTCAACAAAAGACGTCAATACTCTAAGAATTTGGTTAGGGGGTGATTTTAATTTTAAATCCTTCAAAACTGAAAAAGGGTGGGTTGGAGAAAAAAATTCTCAAGGAGTTATTATTTTCACATCATCTCAATCTATCAAACCAGGGGAATCTGTAAAATTTGGAGTAAAAACGGACAAAGTAAATTCAGGGATTAATTGGAAGGCATTAGACAATAAAAATACACAAGTTGCCACCGGAATATCAATTGCAAAAGAAATTCCATCGGTAGTTGAAAACCCAGACATTGATCAAAGTTTAGAAAATACTGGAGAAAGTATGACTATAGAATCTACATTTAGAATAATTCCAGAAAAACCAAATGTTGGTTCTACAATCAGAGTAACAGGAGATAATTTTGGTTCATCACAAGAATTTGATTTTTACATAGATACTAAAAAAATAGGTACTTTTGAGACAGACAAGGATGGGCACTTTATCACTACGATGAAAATTCCAGATAATCAAAAAGCTGATAGAGTTGAATTTATTATAATGGACAAAGAAGGAGAAGAACGAAATATTAGCCTTAGAATAGGAGAGAATGATGATAGAATTGCAGATTCAATACATATTCCTCTTACAATTAAAGGTATTCCAAACATAGTCCATAGAGGAGACTTTTTGGAAATTTTTGGGATGGGAGATCCACAAAGTGCAATAACAATTGAAATAAAAACATCTGATGGAGAAATAATCAATTCTAGAACAGCAGAAATAGATAGTAAAGGGGATTGGAAGTTAGATGAACCAATAATCATACCACAAGATACAGCATTTGGAAAATATAGTGCAATAATTACAGATGGAAGAGACAGCAAGTTAATCTCTTGGACGATCGAGTCAGATAAAAAAATCATCATAATTCCAACATCATTAAAGTTTGAACAAGGTGAAATTATGAAATTTAATGGTACTGTAATACCAAATACTCCAATTGAAATATTATTAGAAGACCCACTTGGAAAAGAAATTATTTCAGACATTATACAAGTGAATGGATCAGGAATTGTAGAATTTGAATTTAGAACTACACAAAATTCAATTGAAGGAACATATACACTAATTGCCACCCAAGATAAAGATAAAGAATTTATTTATGCCGGAGTTGGTCAGTTGCCATCAATTCCAGTCAACTTAGAATTTGATAAATTAAATTATAAAGAGAATGAAACTGCAATTATTACACTATCAGGAAAAACATCTGAAATTATCAGTTTGCTAATAATTGATCCTTCAGATAAACCAAAGGGAGATTCAGTATCCATTACATTGCAACCAGATGGGCGTGGAACATATTCAATTGATCTTGACGGATTTGCATCAGGGGTATACACTGCTGTGATCAGTAAAGGTAGTGCTCAAAGTACAGAAATTTTTACTGTAGGTCTACAAGTGGGTTCAGGTGAAATTGGAATTAATACCACAAAAGAGGATTATCATCTAGGGGATTCAATACTAGTTTTGGGAGATACAGGCCCTAATGTTCTTCTTACACTAACCTTGATTGATCCAAATGGGAATGAAATTAAAATCAAAGAAACATTTTCAGATAAAAATGGGAAGATCACTGAAAGTTCATTTAGAATTCCATCTGACGCAATTATAGGAACATGGACAATTAATGCAAAAAGTGGTTCCAACTTTGATAATGATGAGATTGAAGTCATAGGATCAATAGAAGGAGAAATGTTAATTTCTGTTGAAGAGATCACAGATCCAGGAACAGCATACCTTGGAAAACAAATAATATTTAAAGTAACGGGGGCAAGTCAAACCGTAAGAATTGAAGTTATTGCAGAAGATGGTGAAATTATAGATGTTCTATCATTTCCAGCATCAACACAAGGGGAAATCAATCTACCTTGGTTAATCCCTCAAGATACAGAACCTGGAATATACACAATCAATGCATCAGATGCATTTGATTCTACAGAAACCACTTTTAAATTTGAATAAAAAGTTCAAACAATTTTATTTCACCTGATTTAACAAAACACAATGAATCTTAAAGACAAAATAGCAGATTATCCAAATTTTCCTAAAAAAGATATTTTATTTAGGGACTTTAGTCCAGTTTTGAAAGATCCATCATCTTTATCCTATATTGCAGATGAATTTTCAAAACATTTCCATCCAAAAGATATTGATGTTTTTGCAGGAATTGAATCAAGAGGATTCATTCTAGCCTCAGTTTTAGCCTCAAGATACAACAAAGGTATGATAATGATCAGAAAAGCTGGAAAACTTCCTGGAAAAACTACAAAATTAGCATATACAATTGAATATGGAAAAGACGTCATAGAGATTCAAAAAGACATCATCAAAGAAGGAGAAAAAATACTCATTTGTGATGATTTGCTTGCAACAGGTGGAACAGCAAAAGCATCTGCAAAATTGATTGAAAAAGTGGGAGGAAAAATAGTTGGATTTGCATTCATAATTGAACTAGTTGATCTTAACGGAATTAAAGGAATTAGCAAATACAATTGTAAATCACTGGTGAAATATTGATGGAAAAAGATGTAGAAATTGGAATTTTTGGAGGAACAGGAATTTATGATTCAGGTCTACTTGAGAATGCTCAAGAAATAGATATTGATACACCTTATGGAAAACCATCAGATACAATCACCGTAGGAATGTTCAATGGAAGAAAAATTGCATTTCTTCCAAGACATGGGAAAAAACATACAATTCCACCACATAAAATTAATTTTAAAGCAAATATTTGGGCATTCAAAGAATTAGGAGTTACAAGGATTATTGCACCATCAGCAGTTGGAAGTTTAAAAGAAGAATTATCTCCAGGTCACTTTGCATTACCAACTCAATTCATTGACTTTACAAAATCTAGAGATGGTTCATTTTCAGAAGAGGGCAAAGTGATTCACATTTCAGTTGCAGATCCTTTTTGTCCAGAACTACAATCATCAATTCTTCAAGTAACAGATAATCAGAATTTGAATATGCATAAAGATTGTACTTATGTCTGCATAGAAGGACCGCGATTCTCAACCAAAGCTGAATCAAAATTCTATAGAACGACAGGTGCAGATATTATTGGAATGACCCTTGTTCCAGAATGTCAACTAGCAAGAGAGGCACAGATGTGTTATGCTTCAATTTCAACAGTTACAGATTATGATGTTTGGGCTGACAAACCAGTCACAGCTAAAAAAGTCATTGAGACTCTAACAAAAAATGTAGAAAAAACAAAGAATATACTAACAGAGTTAATTGATAAAATTCCTAAAACAAGAAGTTGTTCTTGTGAGAAGGCATTAGCAGAAGCAGAATTTTAATCATCAACAAAGGACTCTTTTATGAGTCCTTCTGGAAGGGTCAAATCACCCTGAAGTAGATTTCTCTGAAGTAAATCTATTACTTCATCAACATTATAACCTAATTTTTCTAATTCTTTTTTAGTAATTTGAGAAAGTTTTGCACTAATGTTTTGTCCACCTATTCTACCAAATGCAATGGCTGTAAAACGAAATTCATTTTCATCTATTGTAAATTTACCAGTAATCTTTGCAGCCATTTGGCTTCCATGAATATCATTAATGTGAATTTTAAGATCCATTTCAGAGATTAAATTTCTACTACTTTGTTAACATTGTCATCAATTAGAAAACTCCAATGCTGTTCATCTTCTACCTTGAAATCATTAATTTTAAGTGAAATTATTTTTTCATCAAGACATTCGTGTTTTATTTCTCCATTTTCTTTTAATTTTACTAATTTCCATTTGTATTTTCCCTGTTGTAATTTACATACAGTTACTCCCCATTTTGCATCAGCATCAATCTTTGGCATTCCTACTGTTTCAGCTATCTCTTCAATTCCAAGTTGTTTTTCTTCACAGAATTTTTTCTTACAAACTCCACATCTCCAAACATCAACAGAACCTATGGTTCTTTCGTCAATGTTGATGTTTATCACACCAAAATAGACTGGTTGATGCTTACAAGTCTCAGTATCAATACTCAATGTTGTTCACCAAGTTTTAGTATTATTTAGTTCTTGCATCATCATATGGTTTTTCCAAAATTACCCCAATATTATCAACGATTTTATTTCGTTTAAATTTAATATTTTCTCTCTCGCACATCTTTCTGTACATGTTTACTCCTGTAAATCTAGGATGCATTGCCTCAAATTCTGTAGGAGTGATATCAATAAAGGCACCAAGTGCCATTAGATCTATTGATGCTTTCTTTGCATCATCAATAGAAATTTTTAATTTTTCAGCAATTGTTTCAGACGACATTTTGCCTGAGCAAGTCACTAACAAAAAAACTTGTGCCTGAATAGAATCTAAGTGAATTTCAGATATCAGATCATGTTCAATTCCAGAATAAGACATTAATTTTAAAATGAATTGTCAAGACATAAAATATGATCTGTGCAGTTATTTTTTGACTAGAATCTTTTTAGAGATTTTCAAAGAGAACCCCATTGCAATAAAATGAACAATTGCACCCAATATTGCAGCATATAGCAAATTGTCCAAAATTTTCCAAGTAATAACAAAAGATATGATTGATGGGAGTGTAATTATGACTGCAATTATCGTTCCTTTTAATACAATTTCACGAATTGAAAGTTTAGATTCCTTGTTATCAGACAACAGGGGAAATTTCAAAAATGGTAATAAAAACCAAAGATACTTTATATTTGGTAGACATTAATTTTAACTGTTTGGCTAATAATAAAGAAGCGTATTCAAATGAGCAATCATTAAATTTTATAATTCCGATTATTGTCATTTTATTTTTAGGAATTATCTACATAATGACACAAAGAGCAGATTCAGGATTTGTTAGTTTTATTCTAATTGGTGCAGCAGCGATTACAATGTTTTATTGGGTGAGAATTTTAAAGAAAATGGCTAAAGACCAAAAACCAGCATACACACAAGCTAGAGAACAAGAAGTGAAGAACTGGGTTTACGATTTGATTAAAGGTGAAGAAGAATTTGTTTTTGTCGCAGAAGTTCCCGGACCTGAAGATAAAATTACAGTTAGATTAGTAGATGGAATTCTATACATTCGTGGAACATCTGGATTTTCAAAAGAAATTCCAATAGAAGGAGTAAATGAAATGCAAATATTTGATTTCAAATATAGAAATGGTGTATTAACACTACGAATTAAATAGTTAAAGACTTTTTGCTAATTCTAATTTTTGTGGTAGGTATTTGTCAGTAATGTTTGTTAGACCATATTTTGAGAAAGCCTCTAATTCGGCTTTTCTTTTTAATTTTAAAAATACATCAAGCTCTTTTTTCCAAATTCCATCCTGATATCTAGGATCCTTTTGTAAATCATAACATCTCTTAATATCAGATTCAGTCATCGGGATTGTTGGTAACTTGTATTTCTCAATATCAGTAGCCCATACTCCAACCCATTTTGCATCTGGAACTGTTAGTTCTCTAAGATGGGCAGCATTTGCCGACCCAGATTTTATGACCATTGCAATATGTTCGCCATACACATCCCCATCAGTTAGAACAATCACAGGTAATTTCATTTCTTCATGTAATCTTTTCAACAAAGTTCGAGTTGAACGAGGTGCTTGTCCACCTGTATTGATAATAATAGATTTGAATTTTTTATCAACTTGTTCCTCAACAAATCTAGTAAAGAGACCACCTTTTTCAATTGCAATTACAATTTCGGCACTAGTATCAACCAATTCAGCAGTAGTCAAACTAGGACCAATTGAATATCCATCAGGATGATTTGATAAATTCATGGTTTTCCCTTCATATCCAGGAATAGTGTATTCAATGGTCAAGTCTCCAAAAATGGAGCTTCTCTCTTCAGGGAATATGTGAAAATCTTCTCTAGGCTTAGAAGTTACAGCCTCTAAATCTACAATTATGTTATCAGATTCAGATTGGTCTTCAAATTCAATTGCGAAAGCTTGGGATGAATAGTAAACATCTCTTAAAGTAGATGACTTTTTTTCATGAGTTAATCTATTTGCAAAAAAGGCCAACCACATTAGTTGTGTGAAAGATCTTAATTGTGCAGAGTTTCTTGAACTTCTAACTGCAGCATTAGTCCCAAGAATATACTGTCTAAGTTTTTTATCATAAACAATGTTACTTACTGATCTACTTGGAATGGAGAATTTTGGAAATTGTCCACCATCTAAGTCATCATATATCTTTGCACCATGACTTTTAAGCATCTCAAGAATATTCTTTTGTTTTTTATCAGCTTTTTTGCTTCGTTCTTTAATTTTAGTTTGATCTTTTTTAGTTCTTGCCAATTTCATTTTTCTCCTCTGTTATTTGTTTAGATTCAACTGCATTTTCGTCTAATAGTTTCTTGTAATTAGGTTCTTTCTTTTTTCCAGCAAGCTCTGTACAAAATTCTGCAATCTGTGGTAAATATTTTGCATAAAGATTTGCCCTCTTTTTTGCCATATCAGCTTGACCTCTTTTTGACATGTACGCTGCCAATTTTCTTGATAATAATTGTAACCCTAGCCTTAATTCTCGTTCAATTTCAGGTCTATCTGCTACATTTTCCTTTCCTGCAGTTTTGTATGGAATTCTAGTAGAACAAATATGAGATACAACAATGAATGGTGGTTCTCCTTTTATTTTGTATCGCCCCCAATCAGTTTCATTGATTACTTTGAGTACAACATCACTTCCTTCATCATAAAGTAATGGAATTCTATTAGCATATCGATAAACATGCGGTCCGCCTGATTGTATATCTCCACCATAAGCAATACCCATCTCAATAATGAAAGGAAATCCAGAATATGCAGATGCTTGTCGCTGAACAACCGCAGTAAAATCAGGATTGAAGAATTTTTTAATTCCTTTTTCCAGTGGAGCTTCCCCTAGAGGTGCTAGACAAGTAGAATCAGGAGCCATGAAATCTTCAAATTTTTGAAGTGCATCACTCAAATTGACTAGTTCTTGATTTGATAAAGTTCCCATTCTTTTTTCAGGTTTGAATCCTGCAAATTCTGCAAATTTTACAGCGGTGGTGGGTCCAATTCTTTGGAATCTTTTTGTAAGAAAAGTTGTGAGTGGTTCTCCTTGTACAGTATTAGTTAGTTGTTTATAATACTGACTTTCAGAATCCATATTCACTGATTTTGATTGTGAATCACCAAAATCCCAATAAAACAATTTTTTGTTTGGCATATCAATATCTTCAATTCTAATTTTATTTAATTTTTCAAAATCCATTTTTAAAAATGACATTAAAGATATCACTACTCTAACTGGACGTGAAAGTGTTTTCCATTTCTTCTTTGCTTTATCCATGATTGCAGTGAAACCAAGATTTTTTACCGATAACCTCAAATCTTTTCTAACTTTCTCAATCATTGCATCATCAATAGTCGGAATTTCAAATTGAGATTCTACAATCATCCTTCGAATTCTTTCTACGTCGATTCCATGTGGGTGTGGACGAATAATAGTTGGAGGTGGAGGAATTTCTTTTACAAATCTTGGATGGCTAAATTTTTGTCCTTTTGGATCATCAAAAGTAATTGAAGCATATGGAGTGATCAAAGATGTTTCATAAACATAATCTCTAATTTTGTTTCCTGCTTTTGAATAGTCTCCCTCTAAACAAATACTTACACTAAGTCCTTTTTTTGAAATTTCTTTAGTAGTGTGTTTTACAATTACAGGTTTATTTTTTTGAATATCAAGTAATAATTCAAACGTGTCTTGAGTAGCACCATCTACAGAACTTTTTACTATAACAGGTTTGTTAGTAGTAATTTGGCCATAAAGAATTGCCATAGTTGCACCTAAACCAAACATTCCTCTTGCTTGTTTGAGTCCAAATTTAGAACCATAAAGTACAGTTCCAAAAGCCAATGGAATGTGTTCGGCATCTATTCCAGGACCATTATCCTTTACAGTCAATATGTAGGGTTTAGGATCTGGTTTATCAGGATTAACAGCTTTGATGGTCAAATGTACATCTGGAAGAATCCCTTTTTGGTCACATGCATCTAAGGCATTTTCAACAAATTCTCTGACTGCAGTGTAAAGGGATCTTGTAGGATTACTGAAACCAGCTAAATCACGATTACTGTAAAAGAATTCACTTGGGGAAATTTGGTTAAATTTTTCTTTAATAGAAGACATCTTGATCTTCCCATAATTTCATTCGTTCGTGTTTTGCTGTTCTGTTTGCAGCTTCCAGTTTTGTGTAAACTGCACCGTGCATACTTCCACTTGAAATTGAAGATATAGCATCAACTGCTAAACGTAATTTACTTGAATCGCCAATTATTGAAACAGTTCTTCCATAAACTGAGATATGAGTACCACTAAGATTTTCCATATTTCGTCTTGCTCTACCACCATCTCCAATAATCCTCCCTTTTATCCTTTCAACATTAGCATTAGATTTTCCTGCAAATTCTCTAAGATCTATTACATGTAATGCATTTTCACCTTTTAGTAAAGTCATTGCATTTTCAGGAGAGAAGCCTCTTCCAATTGCAGTAACAATTTCCATAGCTTTGAATGGCTGTATTTTGTCAACATCACCTTGAGTTCGGATAAAAACTTCTCCAGTGTCACCATCAATCTCTAAAGAAACATGACAAGCTTCTTCGATTTTGGATTTCACATTTCCAGATTTACCAATTAAAACCCCAACTCGATCACTTGGAATACGAATTAATTTTTCAAAGCTCATTTTACAATATCCTCAAATATTTTATCTGAATTTTCAACAGTAATTCCTCTTTTATTGAAGAATCTTCCAATGTTATTAATATCACGTTTAAGGAATCCTTTGGCATTTGGATGTCTAAGATCAACCCCAGAACCCAAATCAAAAACAACTAAGCCTTTTTCAGTTTTGAAAATATTATATTCTGAAAAATCACCATGAACCAATTTTGCCTTTTTGTATAGATCATCTAAAATAGACACAGCCTGAGCATAGTCATTTTCATCAACTTCAGAAGTGAGTAATGACTTTGCAGGGGTACCACCATCACCGATAAATTCCATAGCAAGAACATTATTTGTAACATATAGAGGCCTTGGAACTGG
Source organism: Candidatus Nitrosopumilus sp. (assembly GCA_965262905.1). Taxonomy (GTDB): domain Archaea; phylum Thermoproteota; class Nitrososphaeria; order Nitrososphaerales; family Nitrosopumilaceae; genus Nitrosopumilus. Next base: position 1,802,564 of record OZ253567.1, on the reverse strand, counting down.
AATTCCAGCCCTATAGCACTGACTCAGATTTCGATGTTCCTTTCTTGCCCACAAATATACAAGATTTTTTGTTCCCTTTTTTAAGTGAGAAAATCGAGGATCTCCAAGAATGTATGGTTCACGTTTTTTAAAATTTGCAGTACTAACCAAATAAATTTTCAAAGCAATATTGACATCATTTTCATCAACACCCCAAAAAAGAACAGATTCCTTTCCTGCACTTACAGACCCATTAACATAAGCAATAACATGATCAGTGATCATTTTGTAAAGAGTCATGACAGTTGGTTTATCCAAAACTTCATTGACTACTTTTCCTTTTTTGAATCCATCTTCTAAGGGGGATCGTTTTCGTTTTGATCTTAGTTTATTATCTAATTTAGATTCTAATTTTTTACTAATTATATCAGTCAATGAAAAGAAATACTCCTACTAGATAAAAGGGATTGCTGTTAAAATCTAAAAAAGTTTGTAAAGTAAAAATCAAATCAAACAACTTTAGATATTAAATATAATTAAAAATGGAACATCTGAAACTATCTTAACAGCATTTTCAGAACCAATACCTAATTTTAGAGCTAATGATACAGTTTCTTTTCCAGCCATGTTAATGATTGAACTATTATTCAATAAAGATTCAGCTTCATCTTTTTCAACAAATCTTTCTCCGTAATAGTTTTCACTAATATGCATCGTTAAATCACCTTCAATAATTTTTTTCCCCAATAACTCAGTATCGCAAATATTGAGCATTGATTGGTTTTGATAATTTGTAGATCTTACCGAGAATTGCATTACGCGTATTTACCTTTCAAAGTAGATTTTGCTCCACATGCTTCACAGATTAAAAATGATATTCTATTTTCTTTTAGAATTTTTGTATCAGGGCTTTTACATGTTGGACATTCAAGATAGTCTTTTACGTAAATTTGAAATAATCTTGTGAAATCATCAGGGGCTCGTCTACCAACAAACATTGCCTTATCACCAAGTCTTTCTGCTGGAACTGCAAATTCTTTTGAAAGGTATTGTAAAACTTTGTCAGGATCTCTTCGTAAAATCTTTGGAAATTCTGAAAAATTTCTTAAAAAGGTCTTTTGACCCTCCCACATTACATCAACAACTGGAAGCTCAAATCTAGTTTGGGATTCTCTATCAGTGTCACCCAATTTATCCTGAATACGTTTGAGTAGGTTTTCGTAGTCTAATTTAGTCACTAAAAAATAGTGCATGGTTGACCCTATATGGGTTTTGAAAAAGAGAAATCGTGTGGATTTTGTTGACGGTTATTCTTTTGGCATTGCACCAATACGGAATACGTTAGTTCCACATGTTGGACATGTGCCTTTTACGGCAGGACGTCCGTTCTTTAATGTTGTTTCTTGGGGATCTTTGATATCCCTTTTTGCTCTACATTTTACGCAATATGCTTGAACCATTATGAAATTTATCAAACTTTGTGGTATTTAGGCAGAGGCTGTGAAAATTATTTCACTATAGGCTAGATGTGCGTAAATTTTTTTTAGGCATCAAAATAGTTATTTTGTTACTATTTGTAAAAAATTCAATCATTTTAAAAAAAATCTTAATAATATTCTCAAAAATCATATTTTTTCTAATTTTAATTCGGTAAATGAAGATTTCATGAATTATTACCAATTATAAACTCCTTATTAGTAAATTACAAAATGGCATCAAAAAAAGGAATAGCGATAACTGCAATAATTTTAGCAGCAATTACAGGTGCCAGTTTTTTGTTATGGATTGTTCCTCAAGATGTTAAAACAACTTTTGTCGTGTCAGATTATGAAAATTATCTAGACGGAGTTAAAAATATCCATGAAGTTTTAGAAGAATCAATTGAGATTGAATATGAAAATTTGAGAATGGGGGAAATTTCACCGCAAGACTATATTTCAGTAACTGAAGTTACATCATCTCAAGTAACGACACAAATAAGTGAATTTGTAACATCAAAGCCATCTGAAGAATGGCAAACAAGTTACATCAATTACATGGAGGCTTTGAAATCATTTAATTCCTATATCGTAGAAACCAAGGTTTTAGCCAAAATGATTGAAAATGAAAGTACTGAAGATGAAATGAAAGGGACTTTGGAAAAAATAGACATGTTAAAGTCCGAATCAATAGAATTTGTGAAAACATCTGATCAATTAAGACCAGGCTAGCCTCAAAACCAAATTTGACTATTCATACAAGTTGGAAATCGTTAAAAGGTAATTCCGTAAGAGAAATAGAATGTCTCAACGAACAGGCAAAGTTGAAAAGGATGTTAATGCATCTACTGCTAATAAATTACTAGTAATTTGTATTGATAGAGATAATGATGTAGGCGATAAAGCAGGAATTACCACACCTGTTGTTGGTAGAGATGCATGTATTGAAGCTGCGCAGAGATTAGCATTAGAAGATCCTGAGGATGCAGATTCAAATTCAATTTTTGCAGCAATTAAGACATATGAAGATTTAATCAGTAAAGGTTACCAAGTTGAAGTTGTTACTGTTGCAGGGGTTAAAAATAGAGGAGTTCAAGCTGATGAAAAAATTTTAGCAGAAACAAAAAAGGTTTTAGGAAAATTTTCTGCAAACGGTGCAGTTATTGTATCTGATGGTGAAGATGATGAAAGTGTCATACCAGTAATTCAAAATGTATTACCAGTTGTATCAGTACAGCGAGTGGTAATGAAAGTTAGCAGAAGTGTAGAATATTCCTATGCAGTTTTTGGAAAATATCTTAAAATGCTTGTATATGATTCAAAATATTCAAAATTCTTTTTAGGTGTTCCAGGAATTCTTTTGTTAATTGGTGGAGTTGCAACAATATTTGGTTATACCGCAGAAATATTTGCAGTGCTAGTAAGTATTTTGGGTGGTGCATTTTTAATTAGAGCATTTGATATTGATAGAGTCTGGTCAAATTGGTCAAAGCCAACACCGATGGGTTTTATCAGAATGTTTACAATGGTTGCAGGAGTATTACTAATTCTTTCATCAATACCAGCTGGGATTGGTGCAGTTGATACAGAATTAGTTGAAACAGATGCACAATTAATTTCAATAATTACAGACAAACTAATTCTAGGACAATTCGTATCGGGAGTAATACCAATTTTATGGATTGGGTTGGGTTCAATATTTGCAGGTACATTACTAAGTAATTGGATTGGGGGAATTCCAAGACAAATTAGCGATATTTTGAGAATTATTGTATTGGGTGCACTTTACCCAACTATATTGCAATTTATCAACATCATGATCCATGATGAACCTTCTCTTACTCTAATTCCACCACTACTAGGAGGATTAGCAGCAACGCTAATCTCAGCTACAATTCTCTTTAAAAAATATAGAAAGCATAAAGATCAAGAAATGGTTTCAGACTAAATTTATTCAAAAGTGAATCAATAATTTGAATTTTTGAAAAACACTGATATCTTCTATCAAGAATGAATAATCAAATGGTGAGTAGATATTAGTAAAATCAAAGATTTAGTTTTTCAGATTTCAGGGCTCTATAAGATATATGGTAAAAGATTAGAAAGTGAAATTCAAAATGGAGATATTCCAAATCACGTTGCATTGATTTTGGATGGCAATAGAAGATGGGCTAAAATGCACCTTTCAATGCCAAAAAAAGGTCATTGGAAGGGTGCAGATGCTGTAGAAAACCTTCTTGATTGGTGTGAAGAGTTTGATATCAAAATTGTTACTTTGTATGCACTTTCTGCAGAAAATCTTGATAGAGATGATGATGAATTGAAATATCTCTATGAATTAATTCAAATGAGATTAGAGAAATTATTGAATGATCCAAGAATTCATAGAAGTAAAATGAGAGTTAAAGGAATTGGAAGAATAGAACTTTTACCTGAATCAATTAAAAATGTTTTACAACAATTAGATGATGTTACAAAAGAATACGATAATCATTTTCTAAATATTGCACTTGCGTATGGAGGACAAAATGAATTAGTAGATGCAGTAAAGAAAATTGGAAGTAAAATAAAAGATGGTTCTCTTAGTGTAGAAGACATTAACAAAAAAGAAATTGAATCAAATCTCTACACATCACATTTACCACAATCATCACCAGATATGGTATTAAGGACTTCAGGAGAGAAGAGATTAAGTGGGTTTTTGATGTGGCAAAGTGTTTATAGTGAATTAATTTTTATGGATATTTTTTGGCCTGAATTTAGAAAAATAGATTTAATGAGGGCAATTAGAACATATCAAGTGAGGAAGAGACGATTAGGAAAATGATTGAAGAAACATCTGCAGGAATTGTATTATTTAGAAAAGATGAGGCTAAAAAATTATTTTTACTTTTACATTATCCTTCAGGGCATTGGGACTTTGTTAAAGGTAAAATGGAAAAAGGTGAAACAATTCATGAAACAGCTATAAGAGAAACAAAAGAAGAGACTGGAATTACAGATGTAAAAATTTTAGATAATTTTGAAGAATGGATTGAATATAATTTTCAATATCAAGGTGAATTAGTTCATAAAAAAGTTGTATTTTTCTTAGCTGAAACAAATACTAAAGATGTAGAAATATCTCACGAACATTCAGATTATATATGGGTTGATTATAACACTGCAATGGAAAAAACTACTTTTGATAATGCAAAGAGTGTTTTAACAAAAGCACAAATGTTACTTTCCAAAACTCTGTAGTTGTAATTCTTTTGCAACTTGTATTGGATTTTTTGAATTTAGAATTGTTCTTCCAACAATCAGGTAATTAGTTCCAGATGAAATTACTTCATTTGCACTACCACCTTGAGTACCAACACCTGGAGAAAAAATACTCAAATTTTTTCCTGCTTGTTTAGAACAATATTGGATAATTTTTGGAAATGTAGCTCCTACAACAATTCCATCAACTTTTGCAGTTAGAGCCCAATTCAAAAATAATTGGTACAATTGTTGCTTTTTACCCATTTTAATTTCCAGATCATATGATAATTTGGCTTCAGGTGCGCTCATATGACACAATGTGATAACACCTTTACCATTTTTGTGAGCAGATTTTACTAGATTTTTTAGACTATCAAGACCCATAATCGGATTTGTGATAACTGCATCAAATCCTAAATTCCATAAATGTTCAGTAGTTACTCTATTGGTATTTCCAATATCATTGAGTTTGATATCAGCAATGGTTTGTAATCCATATCTATGTGCTGTTTTGTTAATTTTTTGAATTTCTTTTCCGCTTAGTGGTAAAAGTAAATGGAAATTTAGTTTAATTCCACACAGAAATGGATGTAATTGCTTTATATTTTGAATTGTTTTTGATTCTAAATTTTTAACAGATAGATCATAATCATTGGCAAGAATGACTTTGCCATTAATTTTTGAGATCTGGAAAAGTCTAGTTTTGAAGGTGGCCATAATCTACTAGTGGATGAGTATCTTTCAATTTTATTATTTTGATATAAGAATAACCATGCTCAGATGGATTTTCCACAAATGTGGGTTGCATTCCATTACTCGTAGAAAATTTCAAAAATGGGTTTTGAGGATCTGAATTCAATACAACATGACAAAAATACGATGTTCCTTCATCATTAAAATTCATGAAAACACCAATTAGCCATTTATCATTATGTGGGAACAAGAATAAAGGGAATGGTATTTCTTCCATACCCCAAGTGAGTTTTGCTAGACTTGACATGTCTTCCAATTCAATAGGTTGATACCTATCAAGTGTACCATTACCAGGTTGTAATGTTTTCGGTAATGATTTTATTCTAACAATTGGAGAATAAAGTTTACTAGCATCTGAAGTTGTATCAACAATCTCCGATTCTTCTTTACCACCTTTTAATCCATAACAAAGATAGTGACCGTTGTGTTGAAGAGGAGTATAGTATATAATTGGTTTTTCTTTTAAAACATCCATCTGTACAGATAAAATTTTCTTTCCATCATAATCATGTAAAAATGAAACACGCGGAGCACGCTCTAATGCACAAACGAGCCTAGTAAATTCTAAAGTTGAATGGACTTGAATGTAACGTGGTAATTTATCAGTAGTTTGTAACTTGTTCACAGGGATTAGCTGTGGGTTATCAAATTAAACTTATCCAAAACAAAGGAGCCTAATTTCTTCTATCAATTACATCATTGACAGCAGGACCAGTTCCAATAATTGTAACAGGCGTGTTTAATTCTTTTTCAATGTTTTCAATGAATGCTATTGCATCTACAGATAAGTTATCGTAAGAAGTTTCACCTGTACAATCAGTAAAGAGCACATCTAATTTTGTTATAGAAATTTGTGTTGCACCATTAAGCATGATTGCACGCCTAGCTAAATCAAAATCAAAATCTGCAGCTCTTCTTTGGCGACTAGTAACTGTGCCAAATTCAGACCAACCTTTTTTTTCTGCATCTTCAAGTGAGAGTTCTTTGTCAAGAGGTCCAGTTCCAACACGTGTAACATATGATTTGAAAACAACAATTACTTCATTAACTTTGGTTGGTCCAAGACCAATATCAGCACAAATTCCAGAAGCAGTGACATCTTTTGAAGTTACAAATGGGTATGTTCCGTGCCAGAGTGAAAGAAATGTTCCTTGTGTACCCTCAACTAAGACATGTTCATTTGCATCAAGTGCAGAATTTACCTCTAAAGGTACATCAACAATTAGTGAAGATAATGAATCAAAATCTTTTGCTAGTTTTAAAACTCTCATAGCACGGTCAGCATTTGCAGGCCCAGTCCCAGAACCCGTACTTCCAATTTTTTCTTTCAATTCTCCTTTTGAATCTCTAATCAAATGAGTTTCTTCAATAATTCCACAGTGTTTATCAATAAAAGAACGTCCTGTTACATCAAAATCTCGAATTTCTTTATTGAGAACATCAGGATTAATTACAACCCCAGGTCCAATCATTACTTTGGCATTTTTATTTAGAAATCCACTTGGGAGCATTCTTACTTTATACACTCTATCTCCATCTCTAATTGTATGGCCAGCATTTGGACCAGCACCACCGCGTACAATTATTTTTGGATTATCTTTAATTGCCAAATATGAAATGATCTTTCCTTTACCTTCATCTCCAAAAAATCCGCCAACAACTACAGTTGAGGTCATATTGTTAAACGTCTATTTGGTTTATTTAAGCTAAAGTATTTTCCATGATTTTATATTCAACACTGACAAATTTAGATCGATGGTCGGTGAAAATTTTGCAGGTAATATTATTATCAATTTGGCAAATTTACCTGATTTTCTAAGAAACCCAATTTTGAAAAAAAGAATGATAGAATTTTTTTCATTGTCTGATGCTGAAAAAGCAGAAGTCATTAACAATGCATTAGAAGCTGGTCCCACCATTCCTTTTCCTAACTTTGCAAAACTTTTCAAAACATGGCTCAAAATATTAACAACATTATCTGAAGAGCAAAGAGAGGGATTATTTTCAGCATATATCACAGAGATTGCACGATCACCGCAAAAACTAATTGAATTTAATGTTGATGGGGTTTTGGAGATATTTTTGACATTAGAAGAAAATGAAAGAGAAATTCTTGCAATTGTAATTAAAAAAATAATCAATAATTTAGATGAAAATTCAAAAAGACGAATTTTAATAGTTATACCAGAAAATGCTAAAAAACATTTAAAATTTTAGACACTTGGTCGTTCTTCAGGTTTTCGGTTATCTTCATTGGTGTAATCAATTACTTCTCCTTCCGGAGACAAAACACCTACAAAGATCTTCTCATGTTTTTTTAATAATTTTCTATGATCCAACATAGACATGTCAAGTTTCATCTCATTCATGACCATGATTTGATATTCTTTCCATTCAGCCCAACATTTGTTACATGTAGGATATTTTGCTGCAACAACTCCAAGTTCTTCACTATCCGGAATAGAATTCTTACATTTTGTGCAAGTACGACTCATAAAAAATAAGAATAATGAACTCCTTTTATCTTTTATTGAATATAAAACAATAATAATTATCAAAGAGATATGGGAGCATGAAGATAAAATGTCCAAAATGCAAAGAAAATGCAGAATTAGCAATGGATTATTCAGTTGTAAAATGTGGTTCTTGTGATTTGGATATGAGTTATGGAGAATATGTAAAATTTGTAGCTCACAATGAACCAAAATATTCAGATATTTTAGGGGATTATGCAGCTAGTACAGAAGGCCATACTTCAGGTTCTTTGGATGAATGGGATTAACAAAATAGTGTAATGATTCATCAGATTAAAATAATTAGTTAAACATAATTCTATTCATCATTGGAATTTTTATTAGAAAATATTCTTAACTTGGTAGGATTTTTGGTAGGAATTACAATTGGCATAATGTCATATATTGGATTTAGAAATACAGGAAGTCCAACATTATTTAGATTGACAATTGCATTTTCTTCAATTAGTTTAGGATTTTTTGTCATATGGACAGGGTACATGGTAGAAGATTTTGTAACAAAAACAGGAAGTGTTGAAAGATGGATTCAAACTTTAGGAATTGCAATTCAAACAGTTGGATATTTTTTTATTGCATTTTCACATAGCATAAAGTCATTCTTTCCAAAATCTAGTTACTTTAGATCAGTAGGAATAATTCCACTATTCCTAGTTTCATCTGTTCAGCTGGAACATATTTTCAGATCGGTATCGTTTATTCTCTTAGCATATGGGGCAATTGAAACAATGTTATCGTATTTTGATAATAAGAACAAGGGAGCAATTTCAGTTTCTGTAGGATTGGGACTTTTAGCATTAGGAGAATTTGTGGGTTGGTATTCATTTGTATTTCCTGAATCAATCCTGTACTCAGCATCAATGATTATCAAAATTGGAGGACTGATAGCATTATTCATTCCAGTAAGCAAAGTGCCATTAACCAGGATAAAATTTGATGATGATTTAGAATAATTATTTGTCAGGCTCAAAATTTAGAATGATTTTGAATTTGTCAAATTCTTTTATCTTTTTAGTATATTGGAAAATATCAGTGCCCTCTCATAGAAATTTGAATAATTATCAAATATACAAATGGCTGAATATAGAACACATATGAAAATTATTGGAGATATACTAGCAACAACAAGGGATGACTTGCAAGATGAAGATGGAGCATCAGTTACTTATTTAATTAGAAAAGCCAATATTTCACATTCAAGGATTTCCACCATTTTAAAAACTCTAGTATCTCAAGGACTTTTAGAAAAAGTAGACAATCAAGGTTCAAAAAAATACAAAATTAGTGATCCAGGTAGAGAATTTTTACAAGCATATCACACATTTACAAATTTTGCAGATGATTTTGGACTAAGCATCTAATCTGTTACTTTTTTAGATTCATCTAAATTATCATCAAAATTATCATCAAAATCATCTTCAAAATCATTATCCTCATAATCTGTAGATGACATATTTTTCAAAGAAGTGTCTAAACTGTTAAAAACTTATTCAAATGAAAATAATAATTAAAGAAAAAAATGATGGTGATGTATTGAAAGTAAGTTGTGACAAAGAAGGCATAGAGAAAGCTTCAGAAATTATCAATGAGGGAGGAATTGTAATTTTTCCTACAGACACAGTTTATGGAATAGGATGTAATCCATACAATAAAGAATCAGTAGAAAAAATCTATAAAATTAAATCTAGAGACATTATGAAATTACTTCCAGTTTTAACATATTCAATAGAAACTGCTGAAAAAATAGTTAAATTTGATCAATTCACTAAAAAAATTGTTGAAAAATTTTGGCCCGGTCCACTAACAGTAATTTTAAAAGTTACAGATAAAAAAATTAAAGAATCATTGAATTTGGGAAACAAAATTGCAATTAGAGTTCCTGATCATAAATGTACATTAGAATTATTAAAAAAATGTAATTTTCTCGTAGGAACTAGTGCAAATATTTCTGGAGATTCACCTTATACAGATCCAGACGAATGTTTAAAAAAATTAGAAACCTATGATGTTTTTGTTGATGACGGTATAATTACAAGTAAAGGAGAATCAACAATTATTGAAATAGAAAATGAGCAGATCAAAATAATCAGGGAAGGTTCTTTAACTGAAAATGAAATTTTACAATCATGAATCTAATAATTACCTGTCCTAGGAACCTTGAACCAGAAACAGAGGAGGAATTAATCGATATTTTAGGAGAGTTGGGTGATTCGGATGTTAAGGTTACAATTACTAACATGTCAGGGATATTGACTGCTGAAACAAAACTTGATCCAATAGAAGTTGTAAGAAAAATTAAGGAAATGCTTCTTGACGAACCATGGAGTGTGAGATATTGTAAAAGAATCATCCCAATACAAAAAGTTATTGAATCAAAAATTGAAGAAATTGAAAAAAGTGTTGTAAAATTATCAAATCAAATTTTGGATGGGGAGACATATAGAATATCAATTGAAAAAAGAAATTCAGATTTATCAAGTAAAGAAATTATCACAAAAATTGCTAATAATATTAAAAACAAAGTTTCTCTAGAATTTCCAGATAGAGTTCTATTAATTGAGATTTTAGGCAATAAAACAGGGGTTTCCATTCTAAAAAATACAGACATTCTCAGTACAGAAAAAACTAAACGAAGTATGTCAGAGTAATACAGTAGCTTTTTCAATTAAAATATCAGCCAAAGGATTTTTTGAAATAATTGAATCAGTATGTTTTGAGGTTATTTTGAATTTTTTCTTTAGAAAAGACTCATTATTTTTTGAAAACATTAGACTAGATATCGGTTTTAATTCAAGATATAATGAATTTAGGGTTTTTTTATTTCCAATTGCAATAATGATAAAATTGGTTTTAGGTTTTATTCCAACATTTTTAATTGCATCAGAAATTTGCGTGGTTAAAGCAAATCTCATTAAAATATCAGTTTCAAGTTTATTTGAAAGTAAAATATTATTTTTTTCAGATTCAATAGATAATGAAATAATTTTTTTTAAATGATAGTTATTTAGAATATAATTACTTGATACAGCCTGAAGTATAATTTTAGGATATTTTTTTCTTATGTCATCGATAAATTTCACATCAATAGATTTTTGACCTTTAATTTCAGTAACTTGAATTATTTTTTTAGAAAATTCAAAATTAACTTTTTTCGATGATCCACCATGAATTACAGGGATTATACTTACAAGATCATTTTCTTGGATTATTGTAGATTTACCATCCATTGCAGAAGAATCAGCACCATTAATTGCGATTAAAACATTGTCAGTATCAAGTTTAGGAGTATCTGTAGGTTTTAGTTCCAATAGTAGATTGAGCAGTTCTTGAATAGTTAGATTTGACTGGTCAATCTTTAATTGTTCTACTGGAAAAGACTTTTTTGCACCACCTACAAATTTTACAGTAAACATATCTATATAATTTAAAATTGAGAAATTATATTAAATCTATTATTCGGTTTTTTCTTCGACAGCATTAGAAGATACTTCTTCAGTAGTTGCTTCAACAACTGTTTCGGTTGCTTCAACAACTGTTTCGGTTGCTTCAACAACTGTTTCGGTTGCTTCAACAACTGTTTCGGTTGCTTCAACAACTGTTTCGGTTGCTTCAACAACTGTTTCGGTTGCTTCAACAACTGTTTCGGTTGCTTCAACAACTGTGTCGGTTGCTTCAACAACTGTGTCGGTTGCTTCAACAGTTTTTACTCCTTCTTCTGCAACAACATCTCCAGTCAATTCTATTTCAGGTTGTTTTTCAACTTGTTGTTCATCTTTTGATGCGGCAATTCTAGCCTGTTTGGCTTTTTCTTCACGGATTTCTTTTTTGATAAATTTAGTAATGTAACCTGTAATTTCATTTTTCAAACCTTTAGAACGCACTATAGAAACTAGATCTAAGGCTTTTTTATTGTCGGCAAAATCTACACCAAATTTGGATTTGTGATCTGCTAGAACTTCATATGAAAGTCGCTTTATTCTATCCACTAACCGATTATAAGAAGGGGGTATTTTATACCTATATTCCAAGAAATGAGTTTGAATTCGATTCTAACAAGGATGCCATCTCATCAAAAGATCTACCTAGAATTTTTGAAGCACAAAAAATCACACTCGGTATAAAGCTGATTTGTCCGGATTTCATATCAAAACATCTAGAAAATCTCACGGGTCCATCGGTTTCAACAAGAATTTTGGATTCATCAGTTTTTGACAATAAAGTTTGCTTATCATTTGCATAAATCATTACAGGCCCATAAGATACAAAAAATCCCATATCCATAGCTTTTTGAAGTTGTTTTTTACTTCCATCAAACCAATGCAATAATGCATGTTTTGTCTCATATGAAGTCATAATTTCAAAAACATCATCAAGACTTTTTCTTGAATGAATGGATATAGGTTTATCAAATTTTTCAGCAAGTGATAATAACGTTTGAAATACATGATTTTGTTTTACCGCATCTTCATTTTTGTTAACATATGTTGGATCCAATCCGATTTCCCCTATTCCAGAAATATAAGTATGATTATCTTCAATTAATTTAGAAATATTTTCAAGTTTTTCATTTGCACATTCAGGATGAATTCCTATAAATGGTAAAATTAAATTACTTTTTTTAGCAAGTTCTAATGTCTGTAGTGAATTATCGTAATCCATAGATACACAACATGCTTTAATTTTCAAAAATTCCATTTGTTTTAAAATAAATTCCATATCAGAAACATATTCTGGATCAGACAAATGTATATGAGAATCAAAATACCAAGTCATTTCCTTATCAATTATTCAAATAGTCTGTATAAATCGATTCCTTAGTGATATTTTTTCACTCATTATCTTTTTTCGGAAAAAATTAAAACTAAATTCATGAAATCATCAGAATTGGGATTATCTGCAATGTATAGAATTCTAAAGAAAGCAGGTGCAGAGAGAGTTAGTGATGAGTCTGCAGAGGAGTTAAGAAGGACAATTGAAGAAATTGCAGATGGTATTGCTAAAAGTGCAGTAGATATGGCTTCCCATGCTAGTAGAAAAACGGTAAAAGGGGAAGATGTAAAGTTGGCTTCTAAACAATTTAACAAATTCTAATTTATACCTCGGAGCAAAAGTCTTTGCAATTTTTCAAAACAAATAGTAATGTTTTTTGATCAATAGTTAGAAATAACTTTATACACATCACAAATGACGAGTTACTCTAGGCCTACAAAAAAAATATTCACAAAAAAGAAAAATTACATCAATGTGTATAATTAAGATCAACAATCATACCATTGCTGAAACTGCAAGACAAATGTTTTGTACATACAATTCTGTAAATTGATTCATTTAAAAAATATAGATTAGAGGATCTCCCTCGTTCTGGCCGTCCGTCATTAATTTCACACAAAACATTACAAAAGATAGAGCAGGAATTTAAGAGAATTTCAGATGGAATGACTCCAAAGAAACTGATGTAGTTCATATTTTACAGAACACATATCATATTACTCACGTGCGTCATTTGTTGCATAAATGGAATCCAAATCCAAAGGTTCCACAAAAGGTACATGTGTGAGCAGCATCCAAGGATACGTGCCGCAAGTGGAATAAACGCATCATTTTACGCATAAAAAAGGCAAAAAAGAAAGGTTTTACCGTATTTATTCAGGACGAGTCTGTATTTGTAGATGATGTACGTCTTGGTAAAAAATATCAGACAGATGTACATCAAAGAATGATTGTACGGTGGAGAGGATTACACCAAAGATTTTTGATTTATGAGATGATGACAATTAATTTTTAGATTGTATGAAAAATTTAATGCAATTGCATTTATGGATTATTTGGAAGCAGTTCGTAAAAAATTTGGAAAAATATTTGTTATCGCTGATAGAGCACCACAAAGCAAATGTTGTAAAAAAATATCTGCGTAAAAACAAAGATGTCAAACTGGCATATCTTCTGAAATCTCCACATTTGAGTATGACAGAATAGATTTGGAGACAGTGTAAACATGTTAATGTTGAATCAGAATTTTTTGAATCAATACATGAAATGAGATATACAGTTATGGAATATTTTAGAACACACAAATTTAATTTGGATATGTATCAATATTTTGCAAGAACAATAAATTGAAAAGACTTTTGATCTGAGGTATAGCATTACATTTGGACACGTTACAAATATCAGAAGATCAATACAAACCAGTAACTCCTGAGTTGTGAAAAGATATTTTCTTGGTCACTCCTAAAGAGAGGCCATCTTCACAAGATAGCAGAAGGCCTGATGAAAGATTTGGAGGTATCTATTGCTCAAAAAATGTGGGAATATAATTCTAAGAATGGCGCCGGGAGGGAGATTTGAACTCCCGTTCCCTTGCGAGAACGCGCTTTATGGTTAATTATTTCCAGGCGCGCGCCCTACCAGGCTAGGCGACCCCGGCACAAGTCTTGCGACAAAAAGATTTAGTAAAATGCGATTATAAATTATGTGACTGAGATACTACTTCCAAATTGTTATAGTTGTTGATTTTTCTACATTATTTCCTTGATTATCAATTCCTTTAGCAGATATTTTGTAAAGGCCTTCCAGAGCTACATCTCCATCATTTTTTATTTGATTCCATGAAAAACTAATTTCATCACCAGGATCAAGAGTTGTGTGTATTCCAAATACGTCAGGGGAAAACATCAAAATCCCAGATAATCCAGTAATTCGAAGACCATAAGAATCATCAAAAAAAGTTAAATGGGTAGTTCCAGAATTTACAATTTGAATAATTATCTCTTCACCTTTTTTAAAATCAGATTTTTCAGTAACTACAGAAATTGAAGGCCCTTCCACAAAAATTAATTGATTAGTATTTTTTACATCAATTAAATATATTCCAAAAGCAAGACCTGCGACCACGCCAATTCCAATAAAGAGTACAAGACTTTTTGCTAACAATTTCTTTTAAAATAATTTCTTTATTTTTTAATCCTTTGGAGGAGTTGGCTTTGTTCTCCATTTTTTTGGATAAGTTTTAGGTGCCATAATGATTCTTTTTGTTTCAAATGCATATCCCTTGGTTGCATCTTTAATTTCTTCTTCAGACATTGTAGCTTCAGCCAGTGCTACAGCCTCTCCTTTTTGTGTATAAACTCCAACAATATCTCCTTTCTTCAAATTTTGGGAGATTTTCAAAATGCCAGGTATTGCAAGTTGTGCGCCATGACACATTGCATCTACTGCAGAATCACGGATAACTACTGAATTTAATTCACTTAATGCCAATTCAACAGGTTTGATCATTTTTATTAATTTACTATCATCTTTTGTTTCTTCCCACAATGCAAAAGCATTAGCAAGTTCGTGCAATGTAACTAGACCATCCTTTTCAAAAAATTGATCAACTCTACTTCGCCTAAGTTCAACCATAGTAGCACCAGGTCCAAGTACTTCTCCAATATCATAGTAGAGTTTACGAATGTAAGTTCCAGCTTCACATAGAATTCTTGTTAAGAGTAGTCTTTCTTTTTGTTCTAACACTTCAAATTCATATATTGTTCTTGTTCTAGTTTGTCTAAGAACAGCTGAACGTTGTGGAGGTTTTTGGAAAATTTCACCTCTGAACATTTCTACAATTTCTTTTAGTTTTTCTTTAGATGGAAGAGAATGTACTCGTCCTAATGCATGATATTCTTTTGGACCATAAAGTAAAACTCCCAATGCTTTAGTTGCTTCACCTAAACCTAAAGGCAAAACCCCAGAAACTTGAGGATCTAATGTACCACTGTGACCAATTTTTGGAAGTTTTAAGAGACGTTTTGTCCATGCAACAGTTTCATGACTTGTAGGACCAGGGGGTTTATCCAAAAGAATAATTCCATAATTCAGTAATTGTTCAATTGTTCTTTTATCATAATATGTCCCATATGCATCATCAGTAATATCCTGATCAATTTCAACAAGATTTTCAAGTTGTTTTAGAGTCATAGTAATTTTCTCACAGTTTCTTTTGTAACATCAATTACTTGTTGTGCTGTCAAATTATCTGTATTTATAATTAAATCAAACACAGATTTGTCATCTCCAAAATCAAAATCATACAGTTTTTTGTACAATGCTTTATTCTTATCAAATCTTGTTTTAGTAATTTCATAGGCATCTTCAGGGCTCATACTGTCTCTAGATTGCATTCTTTTTGTACTACTTTCATGAGAACCTTCCAACCAAATTCTTATCCCGTCTTTGATTAACCAAGGTAAAGTGTAACTGGTAATTACCATCCCTCCTTTATCAAAAAGAGCAATTAATTTTTCATCTAGTTTTTTATCAAATTCAGAATTCTCTTCACGTTGATTCAGAAATTTCATTCCATCTTCAGTATCCCACCAATCATCACCTTTAGAATCAAATCCATGCTCATTTGCCATTTCTTTTAGAACATCACCTCCACTAAGATATTGTAATTGAAATTCTTGTGCTAATCCTTTAGCAACAGTTGTTTTTCCCACTGCAGGAGGACCAGATATAACAATAGATTTGGTCAACTGAGATCCATTGATGTTTTTGTTATTCTCATTATTATGCCACTAAATGCAATAGATGAAAGGAAATACCAGGCCCATAGATATAATGAATTTTCTTTTCCAAAGCAAACGTGTCCAGTGTCTAATGCTTGTGCTGCAGAGCATGTCAATTGGAACATTTCACCAGGAATTATATTTAGTGGGATTGGGGATATAGCTACAGTGTATGAAAACAGTTGCGGCAACACAAGATAAAATATCAAAATTAAAGGTACAAAAGTAATCATCATAGGTTTCATATTCATCTGCATCATCTCCATTGACATTTTGTTCATGTAAGATGATTTTTTTCCTAATTCGGCAATCTTTGCTTGATCTTTAGATCTCATTGCAGCCATTCTTGCTTTTTGCCAACCCTTGGTTTCTTTCATGATACGTTTTAGTTTCACTTGGTCTACCATCTTCTTTCTAACTGCAGAATTGAAGATGTTCAGCAGAATACCAAATCCAGAAACAGCAAACATTGAAAGAATTAATCCTTTGACAATAGGATCATCACTACCCAAAACCATTCTACCTTCACCGCCAAGGAAATCTGGAAGCTGGAGATGTATTACATCGATAAAGAGTAGAATAAAGTTGAAATCCATTTTTACAGTCCTATTGCATTAATGATTTTATCAGCCGCTTCATCAACCTTTCCCTCACGATTAAGGATATATTTGACAGGAGAGCCAGAAATAACCATACAGGATGCAATTATTCCAGATTGAGCATCTAATTCTTTCTTAATATTGGCAAGAGTGATTTTATCTCTATTTCGAGTATCATCAGACATTCGTCTATTGTAGATTTCTTCAGGTTTTGCAGAAACTGAGACAAAGTTTGTCGGTCGGATAATTTTGAGAACATGTTCTGGCAAACCAGGATAGTATCCTTCTTCAGAACTAATGAATGCATGAGTGTCAATAATCACAACATCTTCATCATGTAAAGCGATTTTTTCTGCTGCAATTTTTTGTAATTTTTGTTGTTCAGAGACAGGTAGTTTTCTTAATCCATCTCTGTCTTTAAGACCATTTTGTTTTGCAACTTCAAACATTATAGTTCCAAAACTCAAAACACTGACACTTTTTTTATGATTTTTTATAATTTCTGCCATTTTGGTTAGCAAAGTAGTTTTTCCAACACCTGGTATTCCTACCATTACGACTTTTTTATTTTCTGCCAAGCAAAGCACCCAAACGCGGCATTACAACTTCGACTTGTTCTCTAACTAATTGTGTGTAATAGTTGATGAGAATATCCACCATAAGTAAAATTCCAATTCCAGAGCCAAAGACACCAAGAACGTCAGACACCCCTGCTAAGAGACCCAAAATTGCAGAACCAAGTATGGTTACTGAAGGGATGTATTTGTTTAACAATGCTTCAACTGGTGCATTTGATCTTCTAAATCCAGGAATTTGTACATCTGCATCAAGTAAATTTTGAGCTGCAGTCTTTGGTGATAAGCCACCAAGTTCAACCCACAATTTACCAAATACAATTACAATTCCAATCATAAATAGAACATAACCTACTGCACGCATTGGATCTAATACTGCAACATCTAATCCTCTAGGTGGAGTAATGTAGTAAATTATACCTCCAACTGGAGTGTTTGGACTAGTAGGATCAAATTGTGCAAAAAATTCATAAAGAAATTATTGTTACGCGGATTCATGTTTGCCCACAGCATCTGGAATATGAAAACTGCGTTTGCAGTAAGTGCTGATGCTAAAATAACTGGAATGTTGGAGACATACATCAATTTGATAGGATAAACTGCTGCAAAGCCCCTGTATTTTGTAGAAACAATGGGGATTTCAATTTTGATACCTTGTGTAAATACAAGAATTAGTAATATTCCTGCGGTAAGAAACAGTCCAAAGATACTCGGCAATTGATTTGAACGAAATAAAATATTTGTAATATCTCCACTGCCAGTCAATGATTGAACAATATATGGAATAATACCAATCATTCCCCCATCTCCAGCAGGTAACGGACTGAACATACTCCAAAGAATTTGTTGAGCAACACCGGCCATAATGAATAAACTGATTCCACTGCCAAGTCCCCAGCCTTTTTGAATTAGTTCATCTAGGAACATTATAATTATCGACGCCGCCATCAGCTGCCCTATCAGAACATACATAACATATGGTTCGGTAATACCAGGGCCATAAACAGCCACAGCATATACAATTGATTCAGCAACAATTACAACATATGTTACCAGTTTAGTTGCAGTTTGGAAGATTCCTCTCTCTTCTGGTTTTTTGAAATCAAATTTTAGAATGTCTGAACCTCTCAATAATTGCATCAAGAGTCCAGATGTAACTATCGGTCCAATCCCTAATTCAACTAGGGTTCCTTGTTGGGATGCAAAAATAACTCTAGCAAATGCTAGAAAATCAAATTGAGGTGCAGTTGCTCCAAATAGAGGAGTCTGACCCATTATCATATAGATAAGTAATGCAATTCCACACCAGAGTAATCTAACCTGTAGTGGGATTTTCTTTTTAGGTTTTGGAACTTGGGGTAAATATGGTTCTGCTTTAAAAACGATTTTTCGAATAGTTGCAGTAAGTGTACCCTCAGCCATTATCAGTTAACACTTCTCCCCCAACAGCTTTTAGTTTTTCTTCAGCAGATGCAGTAAATTGTTGAACTTTGACAGAATATGCGTTTGTTATTTTTCCGCCACCAAGAAGTTTTTTGTATCCTGCACTTACAAGATCTACAATTTTTTTGCCACCTTCTTCTTTACCGAATTTTATGAACAGGTCATCTAAATCTCTAAGACTTGCCCAGTTTTTGATAATGTTTGGGTGAGGTGTTTTAGGTATATCGTGGCCATAATGATCTGGATCTTCTTTTATCATAGTACTTCTATGATGTTTCTTCATACCAGTAATTCCAAGACCACCTTTGTGACCACTTGCACGGTGTTGACCTACTTGTCCCCATCCCATGTGTCGTCCGCCTCTAAGTCGTCTTGTTTTTCGTAATCTAGTTGCCATGTTAAATCATTCTCCTTACAATAGTGTCAAGTTCTTCATTTTGTCCAAGAACACCTTTCTGTCCATAAAGTTTCTTTGTACTTCTTTTGAATCCGTGTACAGGAGGTGCTAAAGCAAACCAAGGTTTTAGTGGTTTTAATTTTGACAATGTTGCTTTACCTTCAGCCAAAGCTGTTCCCAATTCTGCAGTACTTGAAAATCCTAATTCTTTCAAATCTTCGGCAGTTACTTTTTGATAACCACCTTTTCGTGCTTTCTTGTCTAACAATTCAGTTGCCAAAGATGTGTCAATTTCAACCCAAGAAACATAATGTTGTACTTTTCTTAACATTCCCAAAGTATTATCTTTAGCAGGAAGAATAGTTGCACGATATTTCTTATCTAATTTCAACAAAGTCATAGTAGTGGTTGCCCAGTACGGACAATCTGCTTGACCTTTTATTCTAACAACAAGATATGCGTTAACCATAATTTATCAACCCTGACTAAATGTCTGTCTAAGACAATCCAATACTGCTTTTGAAGTAGAGTTCATTGTTGGAGTAGAACCTTTAGCAGTAGTCCATGCATCTTTAAGACCAGCTAATTCCAATAATCGTTTAATTTTACCACCTGCTACAAGACCCAATCCACGAGGTGCAGGAATAATTTCAATTGTAACACTGCCCCCTTTTCCTTTTACTTTGAATGGTACAGAATGTTTTTGATCACATCTACATTCCCAACTACCACATCCCATTTTGATTGGTTGAACATTAAGGAAAGCTTGACTAGTTGCTTTTTCAATTGCAATTCTCATTTGTTTTGATTTTCCTTGACCAATACCCAAGTATCCATTCTCATTGCCAGCAGCAACAATTGCTTTGAATCTAGTTGATTGACCATTTGAAGTCATTTTTTGAATGATACCTACATCGACTACCTCACTTTTCAAGTCAGGTAATAATTTCTTGATAATTCCAGATTCCTGAATACGTGATCCAGATTCTATAATTTCTTCTAAGGATGTTATTGTTCCAGAATCAACTTGTTTTCCCAAAATAGTTTTTGGAACCCAAATTTCTACTTCCGGTTCTCTTCTTGGTCGTTTTGGACGTCCATCTTTAATTCCTCCTGGAGGACCTCTACCATATATTGGTGGGCCTCTACCTCGTCCACCTTGTCCTAGTTTAGATTGTCCTGGTTTAGTTTCTCTGGACTTAGTTGGGGCTGTTTGACTCATTTCTATTTGACCTCACTATCAATTGTAGATTTTATTTTTGAAACGTCATTTTTTACTGTTAGATGTTCACCGTTAATTCTTTCATTAGCTGGAAATGTTTCTGGATCAGCTGGAACTTCAAGGCCTGCATCAATTATTCCTTTGAGGGCAGCTGCCATTCTTTGAGTAAATCTTCTAGTTCCAGTGTACATGATAGCACCCTTTGCACCTTTTCCTAATGCTTTCTTACCTGCCAAGTAACCAGTGAGATATGCAGCAGGTACGCTTTTTCTAGAACCTTTCCATCCTTTATCAAGTAGATATCTAGAATGAGCAGAAGCTACAACTGTATCTCCAGTCATGCCAGGTGTCAGAATTTGGACTTGAGTATTTTCATTAGTAATATTTACGGTAACAAAATCTCGTTTACCCATCAACATTGTTCCACGTTTTTTATAATTGGTCTTTTCCTCTCTTAATCGTCTCAATATTTTCGAATAAGCCATCTATAGAAACCGAGTTTGAATCTGCTCTTATATACGTTAAGCGTGAATTAGAGCAGCTAGTAAAGCTTTCTGAGTATGTAACCGATTTTCTGCCTCATCCCAAACAACAGATTGCTGACCATCAATTACAGATGAAGTAACTTCTTTTTCTCGCTTTGCAGGAAGACAGTGTAAAAAGATCGCATCTTTCTTTGCAGACTCCATTAATTTGTCATTGACTTGATACTTTGGCAAGAATTTTTGTAATCTTTTTTTATCAAGATTATGAATCGATGAGAAAGTATCTGTAACTATCACATCGGCATTTTTAGTTGCAACGAAAGGATCTGTTGTTAATTCAATGTCGGTAGATTTTTTGGCTTGGTTTACAACATTTTTGTTTGGTACAAACCCCTTTGGAGTTGCAATTGACATGTTTATTCCAGCTAAGGCAACACCGTAAACCATAGAGTTACAGACATTGTTACCATCACCAATCCATGCAATTTTTAGTCCCTTGAGTTTTTTCTTTTTTTCTTTAATCGTCATAAAGTCTGCTAATATTTGACAAGGATGAAAAATATCAGATAGTCCATTAATTACAGGTATAGTTGCATGCTCGGCTAATTTTTCAAGCAAATCATGTTCATAGACACGTGCCATTATGCAATTTGTATATCGTGAAAGAGTTTTTGCAGTATCTTCAACTGATTCTCCACGAGATAATTGTATGTCATTTGATGATAGATTTACTACATGTCCTCCCAACTGATACATACCAACTTCAAAACTAACACGTGTTCTAGTAGATGGTTTTTGGAATATCATTGTCAAAGTTTTATTTTTTAAGATGGGTTTGTTTCCACCTTTTTTGAGTTCTTTTTTTAATTTGATAGAGTCATCAATTAATCCCATAAATTCCTTTGGAGTTAGTTCCGCTAAAGTGAGTAAATCTTTTGTTTTTAGTTTCATTTCTTAAATAACCCGAATCTCCCTCGTTTCTTTTTAGATTTTTCTTCTTTATCATGTTTTTGCATGTCTTCATCTTCAGCATCATCTACATCATTGACTTTGTTTGATTCCCCAGGTTTAGGTCTGTCATTTTTAATCCACTGACGAATATTATTACCCAAATTGATTGCATCCTTGTCATTTTCTGGAGGAGGAATATGATATAGTTCAGAGTAAGTTATAATGTCATCGTCTTTGATTCCATCAAAAGGATCATCAGAAGTTTGTGTTGGTTCAGGTTCTGGTGTTGGTTCAGGTTCTGGTGTTGGTTCAGGTTCTGGTGTTGGTTCAGGTTCTGGTGTTGGTTCAGGTTCTGGTGTTGGTTCAGGTTCTGGTGTTGGTTCAGGTTCTGGTGTTGGTTCAGGTTCTGGTGTTGGTTCAGGTTCTGGTGTTGGTTCAGGTTCTGGTGTTGGTTCAGGTTCTGGTGTTGGTTCAGGTTCTGGTGTTGGTTCAGGTTCTGGTGTTGGTTCAGGTTCTGGTGTTGGTTCAGGTTCTGGTGTTGGTTCAGGTTCTGGTGTTGGTTCAGGTTCTGGTGTTGGTTCAGGTTCTGGTGTTGGTTCAGGTTCTGGTGTTGGTTCAATAGTTTTTGTAATGTCCACATTATCTAATGAACCAAAAACAGTTTCTAGAAACGTTTCCTTATCAAAGGTTTTAAGATCAGGGTATTCTTGGCCGACTCCCACATAGAGAACTGGAGTAGAAGTTACTTTTACAATAGATAGTGCAGCACCTCCTCGTGCATCTGCATCGCTCTTTGTCAAAATTGAACCATCAAAATGAACATACTCAAAGAATTCACGTGCTTGGTTAACTGTATCATTTCCAGCCAAAGAGTCACCTACAAAAATTGTCATATCAGGATTTACGACTTTGGTAATTTTTCCAATTTGCTGCATTAAATTTTCACTTGTCTGCATTCTTCCAGCAGTATCAATTAGCACAACATTTGTTTTGTGAGATTTTGCATATAGTACTGCATCACGTGCAACAGATGCAGGATCAGAATGATAATTTTGTGCAACAAGTTTCAAATTTAGACGATTTGCATGTTCACGTAATTGCTCAATTGCACCGGCTCGAAAAGTGTCAGCTGCTGCAATTACTACAGAGTATTTTGCTTCTTTTAACATGTGTGCAATTTTTGCTAATGAAGTAGTTTTACCAGTACCATTAATTCCTACAAATAAAATTAAGAAAGGTTGTCCTTGACTCTTTTTTTCATTAATTTTTTCAAAGAGATTGTATTCTCCTGCTGCATCAAATAGTGCAGATATACTTGAAATTAAACTGTCTTTTACAAATTTTTCAATTTCATTCTTGTCAACTTTTGAGCCAATTAATTTTTCTTTAAGATCAGATTTGATAGAATAAATAACTTCAGTAGCAACATCAGATTCTAAAAGGGATATTTCTAATTCAAACAGAATATCTTCAATGTCTTTTTCATTAAGCTCTTTTTCCCCTAGGCTTTTCGCAGCATTTGAGAATGCACTTCGGAGTTTATCAAACATGGCTTATCCAAAAGTTGGAGGTTGTGGTGGTTGTTGCATTGCCTGCATCATTTGATTCATCTGTGCTTTTCCTTGTTCCAGTCTAGCAGAGGCATCTTGTTTTTTTGCTGTAGTATCTTGTAAGGCAATTTCAACTTCTTTAATTCTTGCTTCCAGATAGTTAATTGTAGAAGGGAAATCTTTTTCAACTGCAATTCCTGCACCTATATTCAAAACAATTTTAGAATTTGATGAAATTTTTGTGGGAACAAATGTACCCATTCCGATTGGAACTAGAGTTTCAGATTCAGGGTTTTTACCAAGTGATTGGAGAGATTCAATTGAAGTAGTTGCTTCTCTTAAAATATTCATAAAAGTTGCTTCTCTTTGAGATAAATCAGAAAAATATGTTTCAAGCATTTGCATTTGCCGCATTAATTGCTCAGCTTGTTCTTCACTCATGTACAACAAACACCTTTCTGATGGATATAAATTCATTCATAGATTTTAAAAAATCTAACTAAGAATAGAATAAGAAAGATAAAAAAAATAAAGATTTAACTTTATTTTGCTTTAGAGAATCTTGATTCTACTTCATCCCAATTTACAACATTCCACCATGCCTCAATGTAGACAGGTCTTTTGTTTTGGTAGTTGAGATAGTATGCATGTTCCCATACATCACAGCCTAATAATGGCACTAATCCTACAGTTCTTGGACTAGTTTGGTTTGGCATTGATTTGTACTCAACCTTCGATGTTGAAGGATTGTATACTAACCATCCCCAACCGCTGCCTTGAATTACAGCTGTAGTAGATGAAAATTTCTCTTTGAAGTCAGAAAAGCTTCCAAAGGAATCTTTGATTGCATCAGCAATAGATCCTCCAGGTTCTCCGCCTCCGTTTGGTTTCATATTATTCCAAAATAACCTATGGTTGTCATAACCACCACCATTGAAATTAACTGCACCTCTTTGAGCTTCTGGTATTGAATTAATATCAGACAAGATGTCAAGGATATCTTTTTCTTGAATATCAGCAGGACATGCTTCAAGAGATGCATTTAGTTTGTCAGTGTATGCTTGATGATGTTTTGTGTGATGAATCTCCATTGTTTTTGCATCAATGTGAGGTTCTAATGCATCATATGCATATGGCATTTCAGGAAGAGTGTATTTTCCCATATTTGAGTTGAGAGATTTATTCAATTTATTAGTTTAGTAAGCAATTCATTTTTACTTGTTAAATGGATTACAAAATTTGTGAAAATATTATTAATTTTCTCATTATTATTAGCACTATTAGGGATTTTTATTGTATCACATCCACTAGATGCAGAAAATGAATTTAGAACTTATTTGCAAAGAAGTGCACCATTTGTTGGAACAGACATTCCCAGAATAGATGGAATAGATGGCTCTGGAATTAAAGTTGCAGTAATAGATACGGGTGTCGATTTTAATCATCCAGATCTTTTTGGATGGGGAGAGGATGGTAAAGTAATTGGAGGATTTAATTTCATACAAGAAGGACAACCTCCACTTGATACAAATGGTCATGGAACTCAAGTTGCAGGTGTAATTGCAGCAGACGGACAAATTACAGGTATTGCACCAAAAGCAAAAATTTTAGCTTACAAAGTTTCTGAAAATGGGGAAGGAGTTTCATCAGACTTGATCATCAGAGCAATTGAAAAAGCAATTGAAGATGAGGTAGATATCATCAATATTAGTTTAGGAGTAAATAAGACCAATCTGAAAATTGACCGTGCAGTAAACCTAGCATTAGAAAAAGAAATCTTTGTTGTTACTGCAGCAGGTAATGATGGGCCAGGATTAAAAACAATAGGAAGTCCAGGAAGAAATTTTGGATCAGTAACAGTAGGTGCAACATATAACAATCTAACTTCTAGCTTGGTTGCCACTTTAGAAATTGACGAAAAACCATATACTGTAATTCCAATGGTAGGATCTTCAAAATTGGAAGAACCAATCAGAGAGAAAATAATTTTTGCAAATTATGGAAAAATAGAAGATTTTCAAGAATTGGATGTAAAAGATACAATAGTAATTGTTGAACGAGGAAGTGATGTCGAGGGAGAATTATTGTATTTTTCAATTAAAGAAAAAAATGCTGCCAATGCAGGAGCTAAAGCAATGATTGTTTACAATAACAGTCCAGGGATTTTTTTGGGAGAATTAATTCATGAATTTATAAAAACAGGATACACCCCACGAATTCCAATAGTATCCATAGATAGAGACGATGGACTTGAGATTGTAGAATCATTAAAAGAAGACAGTGAAGGAATAATGCATCTGTTTTATAATCCAGATTTTATTGCTCATTTTAGTTCCAGAGGACCAGTGTCACCATTTTACATTAAACCAGAAATCGTAGCACCAGGCGCATACATCAATACAACTCAAAATAATGCAGGATACAACTTTACCAGTGGAACAAGCTATGCAGCTCCTCATGTTAGTGGTGCAGCAGCATTACTTTTACAAAAAAACCCAGAACTTCATCATCATGAGATTAAATCACTATTATTAACTACAGTTGAGCCTGTTTCAGATGCCTATGGACAAGAATTCTCCATTCATGAAGCAGGTGCGGGAAGATTAGACATAGGAAATGCATATGGTGCAAAACTGATCATAGAGCCCCCAAACTTTGTTGCTTTTGTATCATCAGATGACAAAATTGTTGAAAAGCAATTTCAACTAAAATCAATGGATGGAACATGGGATGGATTTGATGTAACATTTGATGGACCTGAATTCATAAAATTTGGAGGAGAACTTTTGGATGGAAATATTTTGAAAATAAGAATGAGTGTATTAGAAGATAATTTTGGAGACCATGAAGGAACGATAATGATTAATCATGAGGGTACACAGTACAGAGTTCCATTTTTGTTACATTATACACAGGGTTCAGTTTCAGTAAACCAGCAGAACGAAAAACTGTTCTTTGAGATTTATCATCCAGAAGAATGGAATTTTGCAAAAATTTCAGTAATCAATAGTAAAGATGGGAGTTCATCTACGACGACAACCACACCTGATAAAAAAGTATCAATTGAAATTTATAAAAATTCAGAATATTGGATAGATGTCAAGATTAGAGTGAATGGGAACACATCAAATGCATTTAACACAATAGAGATTAATTCACTTGAAGAAAATTATGATGGAATAGACATACCAGATATCCCAGAAAAACAAATAGGCATAATTGCCATAATCGTAATTGGAGTTGGAATATTTGGATTATTGAAGAGAAGATGATCTATTTTTGAATTTTAGGACCAGCGTCAATAATATCAGATGAAGTATTTTCAAATTTTGTAAAATTTTCAACAAACATTTGTGCTAGTTTTTTTGCAGAAAGTTCATAGGAATCTTTGTCAATCCAAGTATTTTTTGGATCCAAAATATCAGATGGTACTCCATCGACTTCAGTAGGAATATCTAGATTGAATAAATCATCATGTCTGTATTTTACAATGTCTAGTGCACCAGAAAGAGCAGCAGTTATCATTGCACGACTGTATTTTATTTTGATTCTTTTTCCAACACCGTATGCGCCACCAGACCATCCAGTATTGACTAGGTAAACTATGGTATTGTGTTGATTAATTTTTTCTCCTAAAAGTTTTGCATAAACTGATGCAGGTCTAGGCATGAATGGGGCTCCAAAACACTGAGAAAATACAGATTTTGGTTCTTTAATTCCTCTTTCTGTTCCTGCCAATTTACTAGTATATCCAGACATGAAATGATACATGGCACCTTCTTTTGTTAGTCTAGAAACAGGAGGTAAAACACCTAATGCATCTGCGGTCAAAAATACAATCACTTTAGGATTACCACCAACACTTGGAATTATTGCACCAGGAATGTAATCAAGCGGATAACCAACACGAGTATTTTCAGTTAATGAGTTATCGTCATAATCTGGAATATTGTCATTCAACACAACATTTTCTAAAAGAGCACCAGGTTTGATTGCATTCCAAATTTCAGGTTCTGCTTCTTGACTTAGGTTAATACACTTTGCATAACATCCACCTTCAAAATTAAAAGTACCATTATCAGACCACCCATGTTCATCATCCCCAATTAATTTTCTATTAGGATCTGCTGAAAGAGTTGTCTTACCAGTTCCAGATAAACCAAAGAACAATGTAGTATCACCTTGCTCTCCAATATTTGCAGAACAATGCATTGGGAAAATACCACGGTCAGGTAAAAGGAAATTCATTACACCAAACATTGATTTTTTCATTTCACCAGCATATTCTGTTCCTCCAATCAAAACAATTTTTCTTGTCAAGTCTATCAGAATAAAGACATCTGTTCTAGTTCCATCAATTTCAGGATCTGCAATAAAATCATTTATACATAAAATTGTAAATTCAGGTTCATGTTTTTCTAATTCATCATTACTAGGTCGGATAAACAAATTACTTGAAAACATATTCTGCCAAACATGGTCATTGATTACTCTAATTGGTAAACGAGTTTCTGGATCTGCCCCTACAAATCCATCAAAAATAAATAGTTCCTTATTATCAACAAAGTCTTTCATTTTTTCAAAAAGTTTTTCAAATTTACCACTTGGGAATTGATGGTTGATTTTTCCCCAATCAATTGTGTCATGAGTTTTATCATCATATACGATAAAACGGTCATCAGGGGATCTACCTGTATATCTACCAGTATTTACTGAGAGTGAGCCTGTAGAATTCACTACACCTTCCTTTCGTTCAACTGCCAATTTTACCATCTCATCTACGCTAAGATTTCTGTGGACTTTGAATGGAGTGATTCCAAATTTGGTTAATTGTGATGAAAACTTCTCAGTTGTTGCAGTACCTAGTACTTCGATCAGAGGATTATGCCTCCAGAAATATGATTATCAATCCCAGGCTGAGTCATGAGATATTCGATCCGACCTAAGTTTCCTTATTATCTTTTTCTTATAGAGGGTTTTTTCTCATCTAGGAACGTATTTATTCCAAAATTCAAAATTCAATTTCATGACGATCAACAAAGAATTACTTGCAAAGAGACAAGAGGTTAAAGAAAACAAGCCAGACTTTGTAAGACCAGAAAGTTGGCGTTATGTTAGACTTCAAACAAATTGGAGAAAACCAAAAGGTATTGATCATCACCAAAGAAAACAAAAAAGTAGAGGCCGTCCTGGTCTTGTTAAAATTGGATATGGTGGACCTAAAGAAGCACGAGGACTACATCCTTCAGGATTTACAGATAACTTAGTTTTCAACTTAAACGATTTAGTAAAATTAGACCCAAAAAAAGACGGTGTCAGATTTGGCCACAGTGTTGGTACTAAAAAAAGAAAAGAAATCATAGTTAAAGCAATTGAACAAAAATTTAAAATATTTAATGCAAGAGTGAGTGCAAGTGGTAGTAAATCTTAAAGCTAAAAAAAGACTTGTAGCCAGAGTTACTGGTGTTGGAGTTCACAGAATTAGATTTGATACAGACCACTTAGACGATATTGCAGATGCAATTACAAGAGAAAATATCAGAAGTCTCATCACAGCAAATACAATTAAAATTAAATCATTTACAGGTACATCAAAAGGAAGAGCACACGATAAGAAAGCTCAGAGAAATAAAAGAGGTACTACTCAAGGTTCTAAACAAGGAACAAAAGGTGCAAGAGTAGGTAAGAAAAAAGTCTATGTTGCAAAAGTTAGAGCATTAAGACGATTATTAAAAATTGCAAAAGATAGAAAAGATGTGACCAATCCAGAATTCTGGACTCTTTACAAGAAAGTAGGTGGAAACACAGTTAGAAATAAAGCTCATCTCAGACTACTCATGGAAGAGATTAAAGAAAAACGAAAAGATTAGAATCGATAAAGTTTATTTTCTAATTCTACAATTTTGCCATTTTGAATTTCAATTCCTTCATCATTTAGCATCTTTGTTTTAACAGGTTCTCCATATGCATATCCACCAATTTTTCCAGTAGACATTACAACTCTGTGACAAGGGATAATCACAGGGTAAGGGTTTTTGTTCATTATTTTTCCAACTGCACGTTGACCATTTTTTAATCCAACAGCTTTTGCCAAATCGCCATAAGTGGTAATTTGACCTTTAGGAACTTCAAGTAATTTTTTGTAAATTTTTTGTTGAAGATTCATAGTTTGATTATCTCAAGTTCTGTGGATTTTAGAAGATCAAGTACTTTCTGTTTGTGAGATCCCAATCCACGCCAATCTAAAAGAGCAGTTTTTGCCATACTATTTTGAGTTAAAATATGAGAAAATAATTTTTCATCTAGGTCACCCAATACATGTTTAGGAATAACTGTGCCAAGGGCATGTTTTCCATCCAATAATTCATTTGTGAATTTTGAAGGATAATGAGTTCCACCAAAACAAATTGCTACAGGATTTTCCTTAATTGGTTCACTCATTACTTTATGAACTAATTCTGCAACAGAATTACATAGAGACTCATCAGTCCATTGATTTTCAGTAGTGCCAATTTCTACAAATATGGATGGTTTTGTTAATGCAGTAGGCCCATGATGAGTCGCCTCTATAGTAATATGGAAATCGGAGAAGTTTGATTGGTTTTTCTTTAAAGCTTGAAGATATGCTTTTTGAAAATTAGGTTTTGGAACTGCTACTTGTCTATCATTTCCACCAAATTTTGCAGTTGAAAAATTTCCAGTGCTATGACATGTTAAAGCTAAAACTCCAGACTCTGCCATATGTTTTGAGAGAAAAATAAATCCATCATAATCATGTTTTTCTTCCAACCAATCAGCAGAAATTGCAGGTGTTGGAATGATTAAAAGATCATAATACTTTCCGCGAAAAACATCACCATCTTTTGTCATTTCTTTAGAAAGGAATTTTGCCATATTATGACCTGCAAGGTCATCTTGATATGCAACTAGTAATTCCATGAGATAAGAGATATAAGGACACCTTATTAATTTCCAGCAATGAAGCCTAGGCAGACTTTGAAAAACATGGCCAATACTATGAAAATGGCCAAAAAGCCAGACAGAGATGAGTATCAACAACACCTTAGACTTGTTTTGTTTGGAATAGCAGGAGTAGGAGTTATTGGTTTTACAATTCAGTTTGTCTTTTCTGTGATTACATTTGGTAGATAAAAATGTCTGAAGAAATAGAATCACACTTGTTTGCAATTAGAACCACTGGAGGACAGGAAAAGGTGGTCATGAGGTTATTAGAAGCAAAAGCCAATGCAAATCAAATCAACATTCAATCAGTATTTTGGGTAAGTGACTTGAAAGGTTATGTTGTAATTGAAGCAATCAATCCTAGCGATGCTTATCTTGCAGTTGAAGGAGTCAGACACATTCGAGGTCAATTAAGAGGAGAATTAGAATTCAAAGATATCGAAGGATATCTAATCAAGAAATCAACAGTCTCACAATTAACAGTAGATAATGTAGTAGAAATTACAGGTGGACCATTCAAGGGAATGAAGGCAACAATTACTAGAATTGATGTCGACAAAGAAGAAGCAACTGTAGTTTTGTTAGATGCATCATACCAATTGCCAGTCACAGTAGACGCAAACTACCTAAAGCTGTCTAGTGAGACTTAGGAAGGATTAAATTTTCAATTTGAGTTTGATTTAACATGGGAGAACAAAAAATATCATCACTTGTAACAGGCGGAGGAGCATCAGCAGGCCCACCATTAGGTCCAGCATTAGGCCCTCTAGGAGTCAACATCATGGAAGTCATTAAATCAATTAATGAAAAAACTAAAGATTTTGAAGGAATGAAAGTTCCTGTAACAGTCATTGTAGATACAGATACAAAAAAATATGAAATTGAAATCGGAATCCCTTCAGCTGCCGCTCTCATCATGAAAGAAGCAGGAATTACAAAAGGTTCAGGAACATCCGGCACTGAATGGGCAGGAGATGTTACTATGGAGTCAATTGTCAAAGTAGCAAATACAAAACTTGAGAAATCTTATGCCTCTTCACTAAAATCAGTTGCAAAAACCATCATTGGTACATGTGTAGCATTAGGAGTAAAAGTAGAAGGTAAAACTCCTAAAGAAATTACTACTGAGATCAATGAAGGTAAATGGGATGCAAAATTCCAATAATTATTGAATAAGATATACAGGATCTTTATCAGTTTTTTGTAATTCTACAAAAGTTTCAGTATTTTGAATACCATCTATTTTTCCGATTTTTTCAATTACTATAGAATGTAAAGCCTCAAGATTCTTAGCATAAACGTGAATCATGATGTCAAATCTGCCAGTTACTTCTGAAATAGATACAACTTCAGCAGTTTCCATGAATTGTTTATGAATGGAGTCCTTGAATTTTGGATCTCTGTTTATTCCAACAGTAGCCTTTACTCCAATTTCCAATAGTGAATCATCAATCTCAATAGTGAATTTTTTAATGAGTTTTTTCTTCATTAATCTCTTAATTCTACTGTAAAGAACAGAAGCATTGATCCCTAGTTTTTTTGATAAAGTAGGAACAGAAATTGAACCGTCATTGGTTAATTCATAAAGTAATTTCATATCTAATTCGTCAAATCTATGCAACGTATTCGAAAAAACTGTTTATGATTTAATATATGTAGGTTTTCAGCACAATTCCCATCTTAATTGTAATAATTTTAGTAAAAATATGTAATTTTTTAAAATAAATGAGGGACAAAAAACTCAATCTCTAAACGATTTTAAGTAGGTTTTCTAGAAATTGTTTCGTAATGATTACAGATGTACAGATTATTGAGTTGATCAAACAAGCAAGAGCCGCAACAAAAGAGCGTAAATTTAAAGAATCTATAGAATTAGTTATTACTTTCAAAGATATTGATGTTAAGAAAGGATTTGCAATTAACGAAGTTGTTCAACTTCCAAAGACTAGTTCTCCAGCAACTGTTTGTATTATAGCTACAGGAGAAATGAATCAAAAGGCTAAAGCCGCAAAAGCTGATTCAGTTATTGGATCAGAAGAATTAGATAAATTCGAAGCTAACAAAAGAGAGTCTCGAAAATTCATTAACAAATATGATTTCTTTTTAGCAGATACAAAAATTATGCCAACAGTTGGTAAAACTTTGGGTCAACTTTTAGGTCCAAGAGGAAAGATGCCAACACCAGTTCCATTTGATGCATCCATTGAAGCATTCTTACAGAGATTCAGATCATGTATCAAAGTAAGAGCAAGAGCATCACTTTCAATTTCAGCTAAAATTGGAGACGTAACAATGGAAGATTCAGATTTATCAATCAATGCACTTGCAGTTTTACATGCAATTGAAAAGAAACTACCAAACGGTGAGAAAAATATGAAAAAGATTTTAATTAAAACTACAATGGGCAAGCCTGTAAAACAAGCACAAGAGGTTAAGAAGAAATATGCATGAAAATAGAACCTCTTATCCTAAAAGAAAAACCCAAATGTTTCAACAATTACAAGAACTTCCAAAAAAATACAAAGTTCTAGCTGTAATTAAAATGAGAAAAGTTCGTTCTACACAAATTCTCCCATTAAGAAAAACTCTTGCAGGCGAAGTAGAATTTTTTAGCATTAAAGACAAACTTGCAAAGAAAGCATTTGAGAAACTCGATGTACCAGGAGTTAAAGACATTTCAGACAAACTAACAGAACAATGTATGTTTTTGTTTACAGACATGTCACCATTCAAGCTAAACGTTCTTCTTGCTAAAAACAAAGTTATGATGGCAGCGAGAGGAGGAGATCTTGCAAGTTTCGATATTGTAGTTCCTGCTAAAAATACAGGAATTGCACCAGGACCAATGCTTACAGAATTTAAAGACGCAGGAATTCCAACTAAAATTGATCAAGGAACAATTTGGATTGCAAAGGATAGTACTCCAGTGAAAAAAGGAGAAGCAATTAATGAAAAATTAGCATCCATTCTAGGTAAATTAGATATCAAACCAGTAGAAGCAGGAATTTCACTTGTTACAGCATTAGAATCTGGGACTGTATATACTGAGGAAGAAATGATAATTGATGTTGAGAAAATTAGAAATGTATTTGCCCAATTCCATCAAGAAGCAGTTACACTATCAATTGAAGCAGGATATATCACAGCAGATAACATTTCACAAATTCTTAGCAAAGCTTCTCAATCTGCACGTTCTGTATCTGTTGAATCAGGCTTTATGACTGATGAAACAAAGGAGGAAATTCTTAGTAAAGCAGATTCCCAAGCAAAAGCAGTTGCTGTACAAGCAAAAGATTACACTCCTGCTTAAGATTCTCTAACTTTAGGAAGATTCCAATTATACTTCATTGCAAGTAATCGAATTCCAGTTCCCACAATTATTCCAATTACAGATGCAATAGCCACATCTACTCCAGATGAAAGTATTGTATAAAATACCATAATTCCAATTATGCTGGCAATGGCATATACTTCTTTTACAAACACAATCGGGATTTCTCTAACAAAGACGTCTCGTAGTATTCCACCACCAATTGCAGTTATCATTCCACCAAACAGCATTGGAAGAAATTCTAATCCAATTACTTGGTATGCAATCGATGCACCTAAAATTGAAAATACACCAAGTCCAACTGCATCAAAAACTAGCCATATGCTCATCTGTTTTTTGAATTTTGTATACAAAAAGAACATTACAACTCCAACAAATACTGTTAATCCAACATAGATAGGATCTGAAAATGCTGTAGGAAATCGTCCAAAGATTACATCTCGAGTTACTCCACCCCCTACTCCAACTGCAGTAGATAGTATAATAATCCCAAAAATATCTGTCTTGTGTGCAATTGCTTTAGAAGCTCCAGTTACTGCAAAAGCAATTGTCCCTAAATAATCTAAAATGCTAATAAATCCATCTATTGGAAATGAAAAATCCACCATCCATTGTAAATTGAATGTTATCGCTAATTAAGATTTGATAAAAATAAAGATCAAAAATAAATTTGATAGAAATAAAGTTGCTTAGCCAAATAAGGAAGACAATCCTTCCATGGCTGCTTCTTCGTTTTTAGGTTCTTCTTTCTTCTTTTCTTCTTTTGCCGGTGCTGCTGCATCTGCTGCCGGTGCTGCTGCAACTGCTACTGGAGCGGCTTTAACTGCCTCATCGATGTTAACATCGGCTAAGGCTGCAACTAGTGATTTAACTTGGGCTTCATTAACGTCAGCACCAGATGCTTTAACAACTGATGTGAGGTTTGCCTCGTTAACTTCTTTGTCTAGTTTGTGAAGAAGTAAAGCAGCGTAAACATATTCCATTATATCGTGAATTTCTTGGGGCATAATATAAAACTATGGAGAAGTTACGCCTAGAAATTAGAAATTTAGTTCAAGATTTTTAGACTTCTACAAACAGCATATAGTGTTCGTTTTAGAGTAGGATCACTCAAAGTATTCATTCTATACTTTAAAACTCGTTTTGCTTCATCTCTTTCAGAACCTTCTGGCAAAGACAAAACAGCATTGATGAATTCAGGTATAGATTCACGAATCCATCCATCTAGCATTCCATAAATTTTTGGAGGAAGAATATCACATTTATCAACATCAAGATCTAATACTTTAGCATAATTTTCATGTTCAACTCTATACACCAAAGCCAAAACAACATTGTCTGGAGTTGGGTGTTCAAGAATTTCTCTGGAACGTTCTCCGGTTTTTCCTTGAGCAATTTTATTTTTTAATCCAATCGCATTTACAATTACCCCATTAACACCAACTTTTCGTCCATCAACACCAGTAACTATACCAAAAATAAAGTCATTAAAATCACCATTTTTTTTAATTGAGAAAATTGGAGTTCCTTCTTTTAGAACAGGTTTCTTACCAAACATGAATAGATGACATCGTGTATTCTATTTAATGTATCATTAATCGACAATTCTTAATATTGGATTAGAGCAGGCTCATCGTTGGATAAAAAAGGGATTCTAAAAGAATTTTCAGCTGATCCTGAAAAATACTATAATGTCAAATTATTCCAAGAGCAAGGATTTGTTAGAAAAGCATGTACCAAATGTGGCAGGTTCTTTTGGACTCTAAATGGGGATAGCAATTTGTGCCCTGATGATGGAACTGACACATATTCATTCATTGGCGAGCCTCCAACTAGTAAAAGATTTGATTATACTCAAGCATGGAAACAAGTTGAAGAATTTTTTGTAAAAAATAATCATACGTCAGTTTCTAGATATCCAGTTGTTTGTAGATGGCGAGATGATTTGTTTTTTACAATTGCATCAGTTGTGGATTTTCAAAGAGTAATGGGAAGTAAAGTGGTCTTTGAGTTTCCTGCAAACCCTCTAGTAGTTCCTCAAACTTGTTTGCGTTTCAAAGATTTAGAAAATGTTGGAGTAACAGGTAGACATTTCTCAAGTTTCTGCATGATTGGGCAACATAGTGTTCCAGATTTAGGAGGATATTGGAAAGACGAATGTGTTGATTTGGATTTTAGATTATTGACAAACCAATTTGGAATTAAAAAAGAAGAAGTTGTTTTTGTAGAGGACGTATGGGCAGGTGGTGGCTCTTTTGGTTCATCACTAGAATACTTTGTAAGAGGATTGGAGCTTGGAAATGCAGTATTTACTGAATTCCAAGGAGAATTAGGACAGCACACTACACTTGATCAGAGAGTAATTGACATGGGTGCAGGATTGGAGAGATTTGCATGGATTACAATGGGAACACCTACAGCGTATGACTGCTGTTTTGGCCCAGTTAATGAAAAATTATTTGAGAAAATTGGAATTGATTCAGATTCTTATATTTTAAAAAAATACTTTACAGAAATTGCAAAAGAAATTGATCATTTCGATGACCTAAATGATGTAAGACGTCTTGCAGTGAAAAATGCAGGAATTACAGATGATCAGTTAAACAAAATGATTACACCGCTTGAAGGAATTTATCTAATTGCAGATCATCTCAGAACACTAATTTTTGCAATTACAGATGGTGCACTACCAAGCAATGTCGGTGGCGGATATAATCTCAGAATGATGTTGCGAAGAATTAATGGAACAATAAACCGATTGAATCTAAAATTAGACATTGATGATTTGATAGATACTCATATTGATTATCTCAAAGATACCTATCCTGAATTAGATGAGAAAAGAGAAGATGTCAAAACAATTCTCAAACTAGAAACTGCAAGATATGAGGATTCCAAAGTCCACATGAAGAAAAAGGCAGAGAAGATTCGTGAGAAAGGAGTGCCAAGTGTTGATGAATTAATTACATTATACGAATCAGATGGCATTACACCTGAATATCTCAAAGAAGTCGATGCAATTAGTGAGATTCCATCATCATTTTACTCTAAACTATCTAATTTGCACCAGTCTGAAAAGAAAAAGGCAATCACAGAACTTCCATTAGAAGAGTTACCTGAAACTGAGACTCTATTTTACAAAGACGACCCAATGGAGTTTAATGCCAAAGTAATCAAGGTCTTTAATGATCAAGTGGTGTTAGATAGAACTTCATTTTATGCAAGGGGTGGGGGACAAGAACCAGATTTAGGAACCATCGCAGGATTCAAAGTTGTAAATGTGGATAAACACGCAAGCATTATAGTTCACAAGCTAGAAGGTGGCGTTCCAAAAGAAGGAGAGACGGTTTCATGTAAAGTTGATGAGACTCGCCGTGCAAACATTACCAAAAACCATACCAGCACCCACATCATTAATGCATCATCAAGAGAAGTTTTGGGTTCTTGGATTTGGCAACACTCTGCATTCAAAGATGATGATCACGCAAGACTAGACATTACACATCATTCATCATTAACTGATGAGCAAGTAAAACAAATTGAAGATGCAGCTAATCAAATGGTAAAAGAGAATTATCCAGTAAATATTGACTATTATGATAGAGGTACTGCAGAACAAAAGTACGGATTTAGAATTTATCAGGGCGGAATAGTTCCAGTAAAATCAGTTAGAATTGTATCAATTGAAGATAAAGACATTGAAGCATGTGGTGGAACACATGTAAAGAAAACTGGCGATATAGAATTAATTAAAATTACAAAAACAAAAAGAATTCAAGACGGCGTAGTTCGTATAGAATTTGTCTCAGGACCAACAGCGTTTCAATATGTAAAAGACAAAGAAGAAAAATCAAAAAAACAAGCTATAGATAATATAGCAAAAGAAAAATTAGAAAAACAAAGAAAAGAAAATAAAGAAAAAACAAGAGAGCAGATTCCCATACTACTAGAGAAGATTTTAGCTGGAGAATCAAGAGAACTAGATGAGATTACAATTAAAAATAAAATTTGCTTTACTGCAAGTCCAAATTATGATGATTATTTCCATCAAAACTTTGGCAAAAAACTAGTTGCCAAGGATGGTGCTGCTGCATTTTGTGGAATTTTTGAAGTAGGTCCAACGGTTAGAATTATGGTGTATGCAGGAGAGCAATCAGGAGTAAATGCAGGTGAAATAGCCAAAGAAATAGCCTCAATTTTGGGCGGTTTGGGTGGCGGTGATACTAAATTTGCTCAAGGTGGAGGAAAAGACACATCTAAAAAAGAGCAGGCAATAGCCAAAGCAAAATCAATGATTTTAGGATAATATTATGACGATTAACTGGAATGAAATAGAAACTAAATGGCGAAACAAATGGGTCGAATCAAAAGACTTTGAAACAAATCCAAATGATAAACCAAAAAAATTCATTACAGTAGCATACCCGTATCCAAACTCTCCACAACACATTGGGCATGGACGAACATACACACTAGCTGATGTTCATGCAAGATTTTATCGAATGCAAGGGTATAACGTATTGTTCCCAATGGGATTCCATTACACGGGAACTCCGGTGTTAGGTATGGCCAAAAGAATTCAAGCTGGAGAAAAAGAAATTCTTGATGGATTGAGAAATATATATCACGTTCCTGAAGAAGACATCAAAACATTTGTTGAACCAATAAAGATTGCAGACTATTTCCATGAAGAAATAAAATCAGGAATGATAGAGATGGGTTATTCTATTGATTGGAGACGAGAGTTCACAACTATTATTCCAGGTTATCAGAAATTTATTGAATGGCAGATTACAACATTAAAAGAAAATGGCAGAATCATTCAAGGCAGTCATCCAGTTGGATGGTGTCCTAAAGATCAAAACCCAGTATCACAGCACGATACAATGGGAGACGTTGAACCCAAAATTGATGAGAAAAATTTCTTGATCAAATTCAAGCTTGGTGAATTTATTTTCCCAGTTACAACATTGAGGCCTGAAACAATTTTTGGAATTACAAATTTGTGGGTCAATCCAAATGTAACGTACAAAAAAGTTACAGTCGATAATGAAACATGGATTATTTCTGAAGAATGTGTACGTAAAATTGAATTCTTTGAAAAACAAGTCAAAGTAATAGGAGACATTGCAGGTAGTGAAATAATTGGACAATATGCAATCAATCACGATGGACGAGAAATCCCAATATTGCCTGCTGACTTTGTAGAGCCGGATATGGGTACGGGTCTTGTAATGTCAGTACCTGCTCACGCACCAAAAGATTACCAGGCATTAATGGATTTGAAGGCTAAAAATCATGAATTAGCCTCAAAAATTAAGCCTATTCCGATTATAGTTACTGAAGGATATGGAGAATATCCTGCAAAACAGATTTGTGAAAAATTAAGAGTTTCTGACCAAACAGATGAAAAGCTAGAAGAGGCTACAAAGGAATTGTACCTTAAAGAATTCACAGATGGGAAATTAAATGACAAATGTGGAGAATTCAATAATGAAAAGGTCCAGTTTGGACGAGACAAAATTAGAGTATGGCTCCAAGAGAATAACACACTAGAAAAATTCCCAGTCCTTGAAAATTCTCCAGTACATTGTAGATGTGGAGCAGAATGTGTTGTAAAAATATTGAACAATCAATGGTTTTTGAATTACGGAGATGAAGAATGGAAGGAACTTGCTCGCAATTGTTTTGATGAAATGCATATTCTACCAAGTAATCTCAGAACAGAATTCAAAGAAGTAATAGAGTGGTTGCACGAGCGAGCATGTGCAAGACAACAAGGATTAGGAACTAAACTTCCATGGGATAAAGATTGGATTGTAGAATCATTATCAGATAGTGTAATTTACATGGCATACTATACCATTTCAAGATTTGTAAATGATGGGACTGTAACTCCTGAAAATTTAACTCGAGAGTTATTTGATTATATTCTATTAGATAAAGGGGATGAGAAACTAGCTGTAAGTTCTTCCAAACTATCTGAGGACATCATTGATTTGATGAAAAAAGAATTCCAATATTTCTATCCAGTTGATTCAAGACATTCAGGCAGAGATTTGGTTCAGAACCATCTATCATTTTTTGTATTAAACCATGTTGCAATATTTGAGAAAAAATTATGGCCACAAGAAATTGTAGTCAATGGAAGTGTAATGATGGATGGTGTAAAAATGAGTAAGAGTATGGGAAATATCATCCCATTACGAACTGCAATTAGAGACCATGGTGCAGACCCAATTCGATTAGTAATAATATCATCAGCTGAATTACTGCAAGATGTTGATTTTAACATAGAGTCAGTATATGGTATTCAGAATAAGCTAGAATCATTGTTAGAAGAATTCTCTAGGCTCAAAAATGAACCAATTTCAGAGTTACAGGCAGAAGATAGATGGATTTTATCAAAATCTCAGAGTATGATAGTACAGGTTACAGAATCCCTTGAAAAAATGAGATTGCGTGAAGCACTACATGATATTTTATTTACATTTGAATCTGATTTGAGCTGGTACAGCAAACGAGTTGAAGCTAAAGGTAGAGAAGATGTTTCAGGAATATTGTACAAGGTTAATTCTGTACGAGTTGCAATGTTATCCCCATTTGCACCACACATATCTGAGGAAATGTGGGAGAAACTAGGAAATGATAGTCAGGTATCAAAATCATCATGGCCTATTCATTCTAAAGATGAAGTGGATGCTACTGCAATCCAATCAGAAGAATTGTTAAAACAAACAATAGATGACATTGCAAACATTCTCAAAGTTACAAAAATTACTCCAAAGAAAATTGTACTCTATGTAAATTCAGATTCTATGAAATCTAAAGTGTATCGCAAGATATTGGGAATTATGGTAGGTGGTCAAAATAACATGGGAGTTGTCATGAAGGAATTAATTGCGGATCCTGAAACTACAGAGGCCAAAAAAATGCCAGACTATATCCAAAAAGTAATCAAAGATTTGCATTCAGAGTCTGAAGAAATCAAAAATATGAAATTAGAATCTGATTCATTTGATGAGAAAAAATTTTTAAAATCTGAACTAGATAGTATTGGAAAGAAAGAGTTCGGTGTAGATGTTACAGTGTATTCAGAATCAGATGATGATATTTACGATCCAAAAGGAAAAGCAAGGCATGCAAGACCGTTTAAACCTGCAATTTTAATCGAATAATGTGTTTAATCAATATGTCAAAATATGGAGTAAAACAAGACTGCCATTTGAAGCAAAAAGAGCCATATTCTTTTATAGAAAATATGAGATTATGAAAAATGGTCTGGATCCCTCCAGAATAGGGCCAGTACAATAGACATCTTGCGTAATTAGACTAATTTTACAACATTACACAAATTCTTTCACAACAAGATCCAAAGATAATCTCAAAGCATTTCCTTTCATGTTAACAACTATCAAAAAAACCAAAGGTATTTCTTTCATACACAGGGGGTAACAAGATATTAGTTTGATGGGATTCTAAAGAATGTCAGAAAGAATCACCGTATTACTGAAATATCCCAAGGCAAAAGACAACGAGACATTGGTGCTGGACATCCATTTGATTTGGATGTAAAGGACAGGTTGGTAATGCTGCTAGTGTATTATTGAATGTATTTGACCTATGATTTAACAGGTCATCAGTTTGGATTATACCAGAGTAGTGTGAGTAGAAATATCAATTAGAGCCTGCAGTGAAACAATCAATCCCATCCAAATTCTATGCAGATTCAAAAAAGATTAACGACATATAGCAACTGCGAGTTCTTTCCTGAGCTAATTGTAATTACTGATGGTACAGAGCAACCAATTCCTAGACCAAAAAATCGTACCAAAAGAAAAACTCACTATTCAGGCAAAAAGAAGAGACATACTGTAAAGAATCAAATCACAATAAATCTAAAAGGTGAAATAATTCACAAACCACCATTACTCCCCTGGACGAAGAAATGATTATGCAAATTAAACATCCAGCATTATCTAAAAATTTGATGATATTTTATGACCTGAGATATTTGGGGATTCAAAAAGACTTTTCAGATCAAATCAGTGTTTTACCGTACAAAAGAAAAGAGTTGACCATATCTCAGAAAGGGTGGAATAAACTACAATGTTCCATCTGAATCAAAGTAGAGGCATGTAATTAGTAAGATAAAGAAATTCAGAATTAATTCAGATGCATTTAGGAATAGATTGTGTCGTTATGATGTGATTAGTGACATTGTATGTGACATTGTTTGTGGAATTGTTAATTTCAAAATACGGTGGAAGCAAGAGTTTGTTGTGATGCTATAAAATCAGAAATTGAATCAGTTAGAAGGTTAGATTTTGTTTCTAATTACGCAAGATGTCTTATTCATACTCATCACTGTCAACTGTTGGAAGTGGAAGGGTAGGAAAAGTTCCATTGAGATTTGGAGTTTCATCCAAAACAGTTACTTTGGGAGTATCTCTAGGAGAAAGAATACTTGTTGTAAATTCTGTAAGCGGTATTTGGTTGGTATTAAATTCTTCTCGAATCCCATTTCGTGGACCCAGCAGGTCTTTAATTAAATTAGATACTAATATTTCACGCATGTTAACTCTGTATGAATTCCCTATTAAAATTATTCATTATTTTAACACAAAGTTTTTGAAACTGTGATTTTTGTGACAATATTTTTAGCAATTGTTTGATTTTCAAAAGTAACAACTCCAATTCTGTTTGGAATCTTTGAAAGGAAGTTTTTAACTTCTTCAGAAATGGGTTCGTCATTTTCAACTTTTTTGATTTTAATTTCATCTGGACATAGAATTTCATCAAGAAAGAATTTGTTTATCTGCTTGGTCATATAAAGGACCGCCACACAATCTTGGTAACAGGTTTTT
The DNA here is from genome assembly GCA_965262905.1 of Candidatus Nitrosopumilus sp. GTDB lineage: Archaea > Thermoproteota > Nitrososphaeria > Nitrososphaerales > Nitrosopumilaceae > Nitrosopumilus. The sequence continues at coordinate 1,759,642 of OZ253567.1, read as the reverse complement.
TCATTGTACGTACCGGTCTGTTCATCTTCTGTCTAATCTGGGAAACTTTTGAACGAGTCAATTTTACAAGGTCTGATTTGGTCTTGGTAAAATCAATTGTCATATTGTCTGGGTTTATCACGTCATGACCAACATTTCTTGCTACAGTTTCCAGGTCTTTGTCACATGTTATCAAAACAGAGTTTGTAATCATTGCATATGCAAGTATTTGGTCATCAGGAAAATGCAATCCTTTGTTGTTGTCCCTTAGCCAGATACCCAATTGATTCATTTCACATGTAATTTTTTCAACTTTAATTTTACTTCCAAATGAAGATTCCAATTTTGAATGAACTGCATTAAATCCGTATTCTGTCCGTTTGTCAATCTCATATTCAGATACTGAGGTGAAGACATTTTTGGATGAATCCAAGTCCACCCTTGTTTTTAACATGTCTAAATATGCAGGATTCTCATAACATCGTCTTCCGATGCAGGAATCCAAAGTGTACCCATTTTGCGATCCATCATCTGAACTTCTCATAATTATATAATAGAATTATTTGTATATAACAATATCCTTTTTTGTATATAACCTATATATTTTGTATATAAATAGAAATTACTTTTATATAATAATTATATTCATAAATAATGATATGCGATCTTCCTTATAGTGTGTATGAATCTATTATACACATCCTTTAATACCCTAATTGTACGTAAAAGATATTGAGGGATAATTTGGAATATTCGTTAATAGGACTATATCGTGAAAAAGTAGAGGAACTTGTAGCAAGTAAAAAATACAAGAATTCAAACGATTTCATAAAAACTGCAATTGAAATTTTACTTACTTGGGAGAGCAAACATCCTGAAGAGTGTATAGAAGTAATGAAAACACTCAGGCCGTTTTCTTCCGAACAGGAAACAATGATAAAAATGACAATGAATCCAGAGGAGATAGGCAAACAGTTCGGACAGCTCGACATCGACAAGGACAGCAGCGAATCAGAGGAGCAAAAGATTCTTGCTCAACGTGATGATGATCATTTAAAATTAAGAAACAACTATCAGCATGCCAGAAAATATATCCAGTCTCTGAAAAAAAGCCCCAATCCAAAAGATGTCATTCCGTATGACGGCTATCCTTTACTTTTCAGTTTTTACAGCAGGTTGCTTCCAGTAAAGATCGTAATCAATGTACTGGGGAATTTGATGGAGATAAACAAAATGGAGAAAATAGAACTAAAAGATTTGCGTTTAAACGCATATGATGTTGCAGAAGAAATTTCAGCCACACTTAGCAGTTATGAGAAAAAACACAACATACCACGAAACAAAAAAATGTCAACAGGCCTTCCAAAGAAAGGAAGCGACGAGCATGACAATGAGAAGATTGCAATGGCTCAAAAAAGATTTAAGGATCAATACATAGGAAAGATAAGAAAAAATAGGGTATCAAAAACAGAGCGTTTTGAGGGAGCCATTGTCGCATTGGGACTTGTATATGCAACACGTGAAGGAGACAAAACATATGTCTCGATGACAGAAGACGGTAAAAAATTCTTTTTGATGGAAAGCGATGTCATCCAAGGGGAATATGAAAATGGTCCAATTTCAAAAGAGGAACGCACATTCATTTTGGAACACCTCATACCCAAACTAGAGTTGGAGAACAGATTTGTAAAAAATGCGGTTATTGCAGTAAAAAAAAATTCCAGTAAGGGCGGACATGAGAAGATCACACAGTTGTTGGATGAGCAGTTCTACAAAACGGCAACTCAATTCAACAAGGAGAATGCGAGTAGTGTAAAGACATACAATCTCAATCATCTGGACTCTCTTGAGGATGATGCTACCAAAAGAAAAATTACAGCGTGGAGGGTTGCAACCATGGGCCGTCTGGCAGAAATGAAAAAAGTCGAATGGACCATAGACAAAAGCGGGGATTCGATATACAAAATTTCAACGTAAATCCTGTTAAAAAAACTATTAGGCACAAATTTTAATGAAATTCGTGCAGCGAGAAAGACTAGGAGGCATCCCATTTAAGGCCAAAAAAGAGAAGAAAAAGATCAAATTGTGATTTTTTCCAAAGGGAGAAAATCCAAAGAGTGCCGACAGTATAGTGTTTGTAATGTTATTGGACGAATCAGACAAGGGAAAGATTCTGAAACTCTTTGAATAATTAATCTAGGTGATTAGGTATCTACTGTCCCTAGATTATTATGAAATATTTTATGACAATTATCAATGGATTTTATATCATTTGCAAAAATAATCTCTGATGAATCATTGTTAATGCCATTCTTAGAATCAAAATACACAGAATCTTTCTTGCCCATTTTGTAAAAGCATGTCACTTTACACCATGAAAAGTAGAGATAGAATCAGATGTACAAAGTGCAGAAAAAATTTCAAACCATACTCCAGTTCAAAATTCTCTTTGATTAGAATTTCATATTCCAAATGGTTATAGTTTAGGCAAATAAATTTTGAACAAATTATAAATTATTTCAACTCCAAAGATCTAAGATCATAGCTTACACTTGCAAAATCATGTCAAATCAAAATCATGTCAAATCAAAACAAAATATCAATGGTACTTCAGGTAGCCATTTCATGAAAGGAACTAGCATGGATTTTTTTTAAGAAAAGTATGCAAAAAAAGCAAAATAAGACTAGAAGCTGCAATATAAAGAAAGTAAGATCTTTCATATTCTGCAATATGTGCTAGTTTGGATGTCATACCATCAACTCTGATCTACTGGCTAAATCGTATGGATGAAGAGGAAATAACTGCATATCACACCGTAAGAAATACACTGGTTCTAGATGTTTTTTGAATGAAAAACAGTTTCTATCATTAAGGAATGATCTAATTTCAGGTCCAGAAAAATTTGGATTTAATCAATTCATGTAGAGTGTAAAATGGTAATTACACATGTGGATAAAAAGTACAACACTTTATACTCTGCAAGTGCAATGTGTGAATTACTCCCCAGAATTGGGTTCTCATCTAAAAAACCACACATCACAAATCAGCCTCAAAAGAGGAGCAGAACCGTTTTAAAAAAACACAAAAAGGACAATTAAAAAGTACAGCAACCTTGGATGTATCATTACTATGTCTGGATGAGTCAACAAACAAAATAGCACCAAACATAAAGCGTGGATGGTATCTTACAGAAAATAATATCACCACTTCAATCAATTACATTCGAGAAAAGTTTCAATCCTTTGACGCATTGGGAAATAAAGGCGTGTTTTTCTGCAAGTTCTATGACAAATCAAATACCGATTCATTTCTTGATTTTTTAAAATCACAGCAGAAACAATAATGGTAAAAAACTATTGTTGTTTGCAGAGGATGTATCGTACCACAAAAACGATCCCATAGAGAAATATATCAAAGCATCAAAAATATAATTAAATATTTTCCACCGTATACGCCAGAACTCAATCCAATTGAGATACAGTGGAGAGAAGAAAAAAGGGTATTGCCAATGCCTTCTTTGCAAATAAATCTGAGATGAAAAACACATGTAGAAGGGATTGGATAATGGTGATGTTAAAGTTGTAAATGTATTCAAATATTTGATGCCTTAACTATACATTACATTTAGAATTTAAAAAAAATGAAAAAAAGAATATTTGAAAATAATCAAGTTTAAAATTAATCAAACGAAACTAGTCTAAATCTTCTACTTTTGTTGTTTTTTCTGGTAACATTCTTTACAAAATACGTCTCTGTCTGCTGCTGGTTCAAAAGGAACTTCAGTTTCTTTTTTGCATTCAGAACAAGTACATTTGTACATTTTTCTGTCTTCTGACATGATTCATAAGATGCTCGGTCCTATAATAACAAGCGTATTTATGATTTAGAGTTTAGATTTTTCGGACAATTGCAAATTCCAATTATCAAAGCTATTTTTTAAATTGATTTCTAAAAAAACAAAAAACGACTCTCCATTATTCTCTCCATTATTCTCTACATAATCATCTATGATTTGTGTTTCAAAATTAGTTAGAAAATAATCATATACAGATTCTTGTTCGTGTTTTAATGGAGTAAGACAAAAACACATTTCAGACCACCCTATTGTTTTTGGTGCAGTTATTTTTGCACGTTTCATAGAAGCAACTATTTCTGAGCCATCTGGTTTCTGATTTGCAATTGTACCATCAGTTAGTTTTTGATAAAATTCGCCTATTTTTCCTTCAATGTATTGTACTTTTACTGAATAAAAGACCTCTTGCGTAATTAGAGTGATTTTTTACAATGTTTTGTATTTTAATAAAATTTATACCTAAAAATCCAAATTTTCAAATTAATTTTGAAAACCATACTTCAAAAGTTACGCCTAGCAATAATTACGCAAGACAACTAATATCAATATTTACCAATTATCTCACCATCAAATAACTTCTCAAGACAAATTCTTAACTTTATAAATTTCAATAAAAGTCCCATGTACAACTTTGTTTTCTAATTGATTTTTTTGTTAAAATATAGTGAAATTCATGGAAAATGGAACAAAAATTAATGATTCTTGTTATACGATTTATTCATTTAGATCTGAATTAATGCAAAAATTTCTAATTAGGAAACAAAGTTCCATGCATCATTATGAAAGTTTTAATCAACGACTATAACATCACTATACATGACAGATCTTAAAACATATGAAAAAATAAATGAAGAAATTAAATTCACCGAAGAGGAAACAGTAGAACTTTTGAAATTAGGCCAAAAAGAAATACTAGTTTTGATTCTATCTGAATTAAAAAAGATAACAGCAAATACTGAAAAATAACACAAAAATTTATAATTTCTTTATTTTTAAATGTGGACTTGGCAGGTCTTCGATTCCTATCTAGCCCACGAATAATAATATTTCTAAAGGGATAAAAATCATTTGAAGGATTTAGAATCCATCAATTATCATAACCAACAGTTCTCATACCCACACAAGGCTTGTTTCCTTTGCTCCAACATTTACAAGAACAAGAAACAGCTTTTCCACTTTCCAAATTTTTAACAACTTTATGAAAAACTCCCTCTCTAATTTTTGATTCAATAGATATTGTTTCATATTTATCAGATTCTTTATCTGGTTTGCTCATTTTCTAATCCTCATTATTGCAAGTACTGAAATTCCAACATATATCATTGCATTAAGCACAATCAAACTAATCCATATCCCAACACTGAACTTTCTAAACCCATATCAACATAATTCAAAATCAACAAACTAGAAATCATTGGAGTAATTACAATCTTTACCATCTCACGGAATACTGGATTTTCTCTTTCATAGTCTGCAATTACAGGAGAAAAAGAATAGTAGAAATCATTGAATGTCCCCATGAAACTAGTACCGGATTCAGTTTGAAGTAATGAATTATCTCGAATTTCACGTAATTGTTGTACTTGTGGTACTAACTCTGAACCATATGTTGCAGTTACGATTAAACAACCTCCACCTTCAGAATCGACAGGGTCAACTGTATTTGCAGGTAATATTCTGAAAGTGGCACCCTCACTTAATGACACCACATAAAGAAATCCATCAGGACCTCTTTCAATGTCTGCAACACATCCAAATCCAGTTCCTATGATAATCTCATCCCTTGTTTCATTTTTGTTTACCATATTATCTTGAAGGAAAGTACTAGAAAATTCAAATCCATCTCGGTTTTCATTTAATTCAAATCTGTAAAGATTTCCAGTATTGCAATCCCCTACAAAAAGAGAATCATTATAATCATCAATTTCATGAAATTGAGCAAAAACTAATCCTGTTGGTGCCACAACTTTTTCCCAAGTAAATTCTGAGTCATCATACACATAATCCAGATATCCAGGAAGTTCTGCCTCTGTTGCAGGACCCATAATGACTATCCGTCCACTATTAAATTTCTCAGGAACTAAATTGATTTCATCAAAATCATCATCCCCATTTTCAGTTGCCCATAAATTCCCAGTTACAGGATCAATTGCCAGTCCAAAACTATTTCGAACACCCATAGCAAAATATGGTTTTTTTGTTTCTAGTTCTAGAATTACACCATTATCTTTGAAATCAATATCAGAATCATCCAACCACTTTATGGGCTTGTTTTGTAAAAGTGCATATTGTAAAGTATCCCCAATCACTGCATACGCTTGATCATCCAATCCTGCAACCATTGCCCCTCCATTATGAGAAATATTAGAAGGGAGTTCTTCAAGAAGTATAGGATTGATTAATTGTTCTCCATCCCAATTATACTTGTAAATTCTATTGCCTAATGCATCACATCCATCTTTTTCAGATTCTGTAAAATAAAGATAAACAGATGACCCAACACTAGTAATTCCAAGCATTCCTTTTTCACCCACAGAATTTACATTTACATCAAGTACAGGCTCTGTTTGTAATGTTCCGTTTTGAATTAAACGAACTTGTCCATCACTTTTTTGTAAAAATAAAATATCATCTCCAACAAATGTCATTGTTGTTATCATACAACACAAATCTGACACATATTTTTCAACAACCAAATCTTTAACATTCAATGTTGGTTCATCAAGAACTCCTGCAGAAGCATATGGAATAATATTTACAAAAATAAATCCAATTAAGAATATAGGGACTATCATCAGAAATTTCATTTGACTCTAATCTTTGTTTTTTTCATTGTATTTTAGCGTCTCATCTAGGGGTAAAGTGATTGTTCTATCTGAGCCTTTACAATAATTTTTTCCTTTGAAATGCTTGTGAATTTTAACTTTAGCCATCATAACACTCTCTATCCCATAAATTCCATGATGATCTGTAATTTCTTGGCTAACAATATGACAATCTTTTGAAACATTACACCATTTACACATAATTTTCATTTTTTTATCATTAGTCATAGAGTTTCTGCAAGAATTAGAAATTTGAACGTATTATCTATTGTTAAAAGAATTTAAAATCTATTTCTCTTTATTCAAAAGTTCAATAATCTCAGTGTTAGACGTAATCCAAGTTTTCAAATATGTATAGAATAGATTGTAAGAGGATAAGTTAGCCACAAAATCAAATATTTTAGATCATACGGATCTAAATTTAATTATCTCGAATTCTCTCTTATGGGCAACCCTAAGATCAAGATATTGCGAGATGAACTGGCAAAGGCATTTGCTCAAAAACATAATCAACAAAAGATATACAACCAGCTGACAGAGGATATGAAAAATCTACAAGCAATCAACACAGAAATGATTTTAAAAATTCAGGAACAGACAGGAAAACTGGCATTCTATGAAAATCCACATTCACCGTCATCTGTAAACAACATTCCAACACGTCAAAAAAAGGTAGGCCGTACAAAAGAGAATTAATTTTCAAAGAAGGCAGGTGCAAAGATTGGTCATGTCGGTAAATCACACAGAGATACACAAACCAAAAAAATGTGCAAAATGTGGTAGCAAAGACATTACAGATACAAAAATTTTAACAAAGATGTTAATTGATATTATCAATATTCCAAAGACTGAATATACAAACAACATTATACATCACTGCACCTGCAAGTGCAGATACACCGCAGGTCGGAATATCAGTAGGTAAGAACCTTGTGACAGTAATTTTATCGTTACAAGAACGAAACTGCAGTCTAAATTCAATCAAAGAGATAGTAAACCTGACTGATACATCATTGTGTAAAAAAACAATACAAAATGCGTTGTTTGCAGTCGGTAAAACATTGGAATCAGATGTAGAATTATGGATGAAAAATATTTACAAATCAAAATACTTTGATGAGACGACGTATACGATGTACAACAAGCTGGGGATATGTCTGGACATGTATCAGCGATGATCGGTAATGGGAATATCCCAGTATGGAAAGTGCAAATCCAATACGGCTGCTGCCCTGCTTTTGTCTGCATGATAAAATACCGCATGATGGTTATGCTGCATACAACCGTTTCAAAACAATTCAACGGTGCCCGGTCCCACATACTGCGAGATGCCGAGTTTGAATCAGTTGATGAATCAAAAACCATACTGTATGAGAAATTGCGTCTGCTGTATCACAATGCAAAACAAATCTCATTGCAACCTGTTGCACATGTACATTATGATTCATCTGTGATTTCGGGTATGGCAATTGCAAATACGTACAAGAATTTGAATTGCAAGTTTGGAGACTGACTTGCACGAGCAACACCAAACCTGTTTACATTTCTAAAATATCCGGGAATGGAGCCCACAAATAACGAGTCAGAAAGGATGTTGCGTAAGGTCGTAATCTCACGAAAAATTAGACAACGTCTTGTAACTGAGATGGATATGAAAATATGATACCATACAGATTGAGCTGTTTTATGACATGGCAGAAAAGAGAAAACAAGCGTTCCAAGAAGAGATGTTAAAACTGTATTGAGGACCTATCCTCTTACAATAGATTCTCTAAATCATCTACTAATCCTTCCAATCTAGGATCAAAGAGGATATCAGTTAATTATTCATCAAGATTCTCTAAAATTATTTTTAACCTCTGGTTTGATACTTCTAGTTTCTTGATTGTCTCATCCACAGCCATACATAAGATATGAAGATTCTAGATAATAAATGATGATCTTTCTAAATTGTTACATTTTAGAAATGGTTCTCAAAAAATATCTCATCTAAGGCTAACTGCCCACCACGTTCTACTGCATCCTCTGCTCTTTTACCAACCACGACAATCATGACAATCATGTGGTCTTTTGGCAATTGTATAATCTCAGCTAATTCATCATACTCAAAACCTACCATTGGACAAGAATCAAGACCCATCTGGCGTGCTGCAAGCATTATTGTCTGAGCTGCAAATCCGCAAGAGCGCATTGCCTCATCGCGTCTGTTCTCTGGATGGTTCTCATATTTTCGAGCAAGAGAGTTTTTCACCAATTCTTGTTTTTCTGGAGTATTATTTCTCCAGTAGCGAAGTGGATCTTCTTTCCATGCGTTTAGATTCCCACAAAGAACAATTACCAAGGAACCATCTCTAGGCTGGGCCTGATCACGAGCAGCCTTTGAAATTTTCTCTTTTACTGTTTGATCAGTAACATAAACAAATCTCCAATTTTGTTGGTTGTAGCTAGTTGGAGATAAAATTGTTAACTCCATTAAAGATTTAACATCTTCAGGAGACATTTTGTATGAGATATCAAATTTCTTAATTGCACGTCGAGTCTTTATTGCATCAAAAGTATCCATGGTATATCAAAAAAAATCCCAAATTTAATTGAATGAAAAGGTATCTGAGCTTAAGATCGGCACTAAACAGCACTGATGACAGCTCACCACTTTAGATCAGTAACTAGAAGTTATCTGATGACAGCGACTTGTCTTAAGGTCTGAAACGATTGTACTCAGACGAGCGACTCACCTTTTCTGAATATACTATGTGATTTTGTTATTTAACAAACACTATCTTTTCCTACTATTGAGAATTCACCTAAACAAATTCGGATAGTCTATTTATTACACTTCAAATTCATTAAAAACATCTTGAAAATAGCAATAATGGGAATGGGAGTGGCAGGGTCTTATCTCATGGCCAGATTAAAGGACACAGAACATGATGTCGTCGGATATGAAAGAATGGTTGAAGAAAGACATGATTCCATTTGTGCGTGGGGTACAATAAAATCAGAATTGGCAGAGTTTTGTAAAAAAACCGGAAGGAATTTTGATGATTTTCTAATTCACGATGGTAAAAAAATGCATGTCAAAATGAATGACGATGTGAAATTCAACATCGGACTCAAAGGATTATGCACATATAACAAATTAGGATTAATTAAAGATTTCATCAAAGATTGTAATGTAATTTATGGCGAAGCACCAAAGTTAGAAGAATTAGAAAAAGAGTACGACATGATAGTTGATTGTACAGGATTTCACAGAGTATACTTGCCAAAATTAAAAGAAGATTTCTTTTTACCAACATATGAATACAAAGTAGAATATGAGGACAAAGTTCCATATGATGACTTTTACATTCAACCATTTCCTGGAATGTCAGGTTACTTTTGGTATTTCCCACTAGGTGAGAAATTGGCACATATTGGAGCGGGAGATTACAATAAACAACACATGAAAGCAACAGATGATTTCCTAAAAAAACATGGAGGTAAAGTTCTCCAAACAAAGGGACGTCCAATTAGATTAGCAACACCTGACAGATGTAAGCCGTATTATTCAGGAAAAGTAGTTGGAGTTGGAGAATCAATTGGAACTGTTTATGCATTGTTAGGTGAAGGGATTATTCCATCAATGCAATGTGTTGAGATATTTTTAGAAAACATGCAGGATTTCAAAGCATATGAAAAAGCAGTAGAGAAACATTACAAAGTATATTCCAAAGTGTTTAATTTCGTACATGCAAAGATTCAGAAAAACTTTAGTTTCCTCAAAGCATTACCAGATTTTATTGCAATCTTCCTTTACATGAAAAAGCACGAAGACAGATTTGGAATGAATATCAAAATTGCCGATTTGATGAAAGTTGCAAAAGCCTAACTAAAACTTACAGAACCAAACCCTTCACGATTAGTTCTATTTGATGTCATGTTATAGTCATAGATTGTAGTAGAATATGCTTTTAGTTCATCTTTCATTTGATCTAAATTATCTGCCAAGTAAAAGCCAGGACAATCACCAGTGAATTGATACGTTGCATGAACTCGTGCCTTTCCTTTTTCATTTTCTAACCAACTTGCAAACGGGTAGAGGTAGCAAACTCCAGGTCTATCAGGATGCATGCTGCATCCACCCTTGTCATCTAAGAATCTGCATGAAATGTGAGTTCCATCCTCTGCTATAGTCTCATCTGTTTTTCTTTTGAGATTAATTGTAGTCAGGGTAGTCATTTGGCCCGATGGTCCTAGTTCCTGATATGTTACAGTAAGAGTTTCTTTTTTGATAAATTCTGAAGTACTTTTGTATTTCAGACCTTTTCCAATTATAATTAAATCATCAGAAGTTAGTGGTAATCTCCCTTGTCTGTCACAGCAATTGTGACAGTCAGGCCAAAAACATTTCCACAAGATGTATTTTTTTTCAGAAATCAAATAGGGAACATGAAAAACTACATCTTTGACTTTAATTGCATAATCAGAAACATCTGTAATTTTACCTAACACGAATTTTCGAATTATTGGATCAACGTCCCAATCTTTTTCCAATAAATTTAATGATTCTTCAATTTCTTTTTGAGACAACTATCAAGTTATAACATCTTTTGCAGATGTTATTAATGTTGAGTGAAAAAGGAAAATATGCCTCAGCCACAGAAAATAGAAGATGGGTTTGGAGTGAAATAATTTGGCCCTTAATCCTACAAGTCAATGATGTAGCATTTTCATTAAAACAATTTCAAGAAAAACGTGAAAAAGTATGTAATGAAAAAAATATTTCAATCAACATTCCATCAAGAGGACTAGTCTCACTAATGCAGAAAGGAATTATCAGAAAAGAAGGAAAGATATACTCTATTCATCATAGATTAATTCCATACATGCGACTAAAAGCAACATGCAATTATGCAACTGCAATTCATGAAGTCAGATTAAAATAATTACAACAAATGAATATATTCTAAAACATTAAAATTTCTTCTAGTAGCCCGATAGTCTAGTGGTCAAGGATTCTGCCCTCTGGATCTCAAGAGTGGATAGGCGGAGACGGCAGTTCGAATCTGCCTCGGGCTACCTAAAAAATTCTAAAATAAAACTACTATCTTGATGCTTGAGCGATACGTTCCAACTCGTGTCTTTTCTTGACAGATGGAGAACTAGAATCATTATTTGCTGCAAGAATTAATTGTTCAGCTAAATGTTCTTCAATTGGTTTAGGATTAGAAAATGTTGCTTCTTTAACTGAATCAGCAATAAATTTCAAAGCCATATCAACTCTTCTGATTGGAGCAACATCAACTGATACGTGATATGTAGTACCACCATAAACAATTCTAGTAGTATCTTCAGTTGGAGCAGAAAATTCAATTGCTTTAACCAAAACTTGAACAGGGTGTTGTCCTGTTTTTAATTCAATAATTTCAAAGGCAGTTTTTACAGTTTTAATTAATTTAGTTTTTTTACCAGTCATTCTACCAGTGTTCTTTGCATATTTTTTTCCAAAGTGCATTGATTTGTTGATTAATCTCTCAACAATGTTAACTTCAGATTTATTGAATCTCTTTAATGCTGAACGACCAAAAGTATAAGGTAAGATTTGTTTTCTCAAAGAAATAGCAGTCTTTAATCCAGGATCCACAACTTCAATGTTAGATAAATCCCATTTTCTAAATAAGAGTAAATTTTTTGTTTCAGCCATTTCTATCTCCTTGGTTTCTCCTTCTTTCCAATTACTAGTTCATGAAGTGATGTACCATTAACTTTAGAAACTTTGAATCTAACACCAGGAATGTCTCCCATTGCACCACCCTGTGTTGCACCCATTCCTTCAATTGTAACCTCATCGTGTTCATCAATGAAGTTCATTGCACCGTCTCTTGGCAAAAAAGCTGTTACAGATTTACCATTTCTAATTAATTGGACTCTAACACATTTTCTAATAGCAGAGTTTGGCTGTTTTGCGGCAATACCAACTTTTTCTAAAACAATACCACGTCCTTGTGGTGCACCTCCAAGAGGATCTGATTTTTTATCAATGCCTAATTTTCTTCTTTTGTAAGTAGAGATTGCCCATCTTTGTTTCTTCTTTTTAATTGTAAGAACTCTGCCAGCAAATAATCCAAGTGGTGATTTTCTCATCTTCTACAGCTCCATAGTTGCCCGTTCAGGGCTATTAATCAATACACTACTAATATCAAAATATCTTTTTGCAAGAAGTCTTGCTTTCTCAGCATTTCTACCTTCTCTTCCAACTACAATTCCTTTCTTTCTTGCGTCTACCATTACTATTGCCTGTTTTTTCCCGTCAGCTCGTTTATTTATTTTTACTTCAGAAATTAGTTTAGAATTAAGCAAATTAGTCAAGAATTTGGCTGGATCTTCATCAAATTCTACCAATTCAACATTTCTCTTTACAATATTTTGTAATGATTTGATATGGATACCACCCCTACCAATTGCAAGTCCCATTTTACCAGTATTAACTACAAAAATTACTCTATCTTGTTTTTCATCTTCTATACAATCACGTGCGGTTGCACCAGTAACATTTTGGAAAAGAGACATCATTCGCATTTGATCAGTTGAGAGTTTAATTGATTGTGTCATAAGAATTCCTTTTTATCTTCGACCTAAAAATGTCTCATTTAAACTTACATTATAGAAACTAGAATTATTCATTTTTTTCCTCAGCTTCTGTATCTTTTAAAATTGATTTGATGCTTGCATCATCTATAGAAGTAAATGAAATTGTCGAAATTCTAAATTGTAAGCCACATAGTCTACCTAATGCGACTGATGTTCCTTGAAAGTTGACTAAAGCTATTTTTTCTTTTTTTGCATCTGATTCAATTTGCTCAATCATTTCTTTTCTAACTGATTGAGACAATACAATTAGCTTGGAATTTTTAATAGAGCTTAAAACCTGTTTAGCACCCATTGTTAGTTTGTCTTCTTTACGGGCATCTCTTAATGATTTTTCAAGTATCTTACTCATACGTTTTCCTTATGTCGATCGTCTTACCAGGGCTTTATAGGTTTATTGAAAAATTGTGGGGGGGGTTTTAGGAAATCAATTTAGGAAATCAAATAGAGAACCCAAAGTTGAAAATACAATTTCTACTTCATCAAAAAAATTGTCTGGATTTTGTTTTTCTAAATCTAAAATGACAATATTTTCAGAAGAGGCGGATTTCGGCTCAAATGTATTTTCAACATTAGATAAAGAGTTGATTCTATCAACATTAGATAAAGAGTCGATTCTATCAACATTAGATAAAGAGTCGATTCTATCAACATTAGATAAAGAGTCGATTCTATCAATATCAAAATTTGAAGATAGTAAAATCTCAAGATTTTCTCTAGCAGTTAGATAATTTGGATTTTCTTCCAAGACTTCATCATATAGTAAAATTGCATCCTTGAAATTTCCTAGATTTGCAAGCGCATTGGCTTTGTTATTTTTTGCAGGGAGGAAATCAGGTTCAACCCGAATGGCATGATCATAGTATACTATAGCCTCAGAGAAATAACCTAGTTTCCCTAAAGCAGAACCCTTGTTTACAAGAATTTCAACATCATTGGGATTTTTGATTAATGATTCATTAAAAAAATTCAATGAGCTATCAAATTTACATAAACGATATAATGCAGGACCCATCCCATCATAATATGAAATAGTATCAGTGTACATACTAGAGTTACATTCTAGATTTATCTGATTAAGTAATTTTCCTAACTCTATATCTTCCACTGTCAAATTATTTTCTTTTTTTATTTTGTTTGGTGAAATTTTTTCTTTAACTATTTCAGTATACTTGATTTCCAAATCATTTATTTTTTTGATTGGAGGTTTCTCTGAAATATTTTTTGTACTTACAATATTATTTTTTGGAATTTGTTTAAATTCATTTGGCGTAGATTCAATTACAGAATTAGAATCATCTTGTGAATTAGATGTTTTATCTTTTGAATCGTTCATGTCTTCATTGACTGTATCAATATCATGAGTTGATTCATCAATTGGTTCACCTACTGTTTTATTTTCATTTATTTTATTTTTTGAAGAATCTTCAACAACTATTGGGATTTTATAGTAATCAAAAAATGAAGTTGCTTCAGATTCAGCATAATGCGCTTTTACAGAATATGTTCCATCAACTCTAAAATTTACACCATCTTTTACAAGAAAACTTGTGGTAAATTCAAAGTTAGAATCAATCGAACCAAAATAAAATCCTGCAGGCATTCCAAAAGGATCATAGATTCCTATCAATGCTGTTGGAGAATCCATTGCTGAAACTGATCCAGTGATTTTAACTATATCTTTGTCAGTGTATTGCTTTTCTTCTGTGTATAGTGAGATGATCTCAGGTTCCACAATCTCTTCAATTAAAATTTCAGGCTCAGAGAAATTCCCTTCTATCATGAAATACTGATTTTTAGAAATTGCCCCATAATCAAGTTTAACTAAATATTCACCAGTTTTTTCATAAAATGAAGAATCAAGAAGAATGGTTTTACCAAATGTTTTTTCAGATGAAATTTCTAAATTGTTTGCAGATATGATTTTTCCATCAGGATCATAGACACTCATGGCAATTACAGGCATTCCAACCTCTAAAATTTCACCTGAAATGGTTAACGAATCGCCAAAGTCATAAAATTGCTTGTCAAAATTTACAATTAATGAATCTGCAAAAACTTCTGTAAAAATCACAGAAGAAAATACGGCTAACACTAAGATAATTCCAACTACAATTCCTAACACAAGGGTAAAAATGTAAAGTCCTATATAATAATCACGTAGAAATTATTCTTTTCAAGGAATTATAATCATATTGGACATAAATGGAGATAGAGCCGTCGGATCATTAATTGAATTCCAAACAAAAGTTTCTATTTCATAAATTCCAGATTTTTTTTGGAATCCATGATTGAGAAACATCTAAACTTTGTTTAGAAGAAATTTCACCTTGAATCCATGATAAAGATTCAATAACATTTTTGTTATTTTTTACTTGAAACATATAAATAAATTTTTGTTTAAAATCATGTTCATTTGAGATAGTTCCAACTATTTGTATTTGTGAATTTGTTGAAAATGATTGTACAGAACTTTCAAATCCGTCAGACAAAGTAATTGCTGAATTTTTAATTCGTTCAATTGGAGAGATAAATAGATCAACTCTTGCAGTAGTTTCAATTGCTAAATTATCTGATTTAGAATAAGATTCAGGTAGAGTATAGTCATCATATTTGGTAAAAATTTCATCTCCTGAAAGTGAATAGAGTCTATTTCCACTAGAAGGAGAATTCTGAGATAATGAAACTGTTGTAATAAAAGATCCTGAACTTTCAGATGTTTCTACAGAGCATTAACCTCAATTCTTGCAACATCAGAGTCAGAAAAAATTTGTATTAGTAGATTATCTAGTGATTCAGGATTTAGATTCATGTCAACATCAACTATACGAACTATTACAGATTTCTCTAAATAGAAAACATCTTCAATAAAATCAATTGTTCCAACATTTCAACTAATTGGAACAGATTCAACTAATACAACTCCATCTGCAAATTCAAACGAAATAGTTACTGCGGAATCTCTATCAACTTCTAAAAATCCACTGGTAGGACCATTTCCATGGATTCTAGGTGTAGTATCAAAATCACCATCACCATCATGAGTAAAACCTGTAAGAATACTTCAGCAGTAAAAATACCAGAGTTTACATCAGTTTCTGTAAATCTATAGGGTTCTAGAGAATGCTCTGAAGTGGCAATTTTGATTGCATGTTCATTAGTTTCTCCAATCGAATCAATTAGATGTCTATCAGAATTCCAACTAGGAGATATGATAGTTATTTTCATTTTATCAGTCCAAGAATAAACGGGTTTATCTGTAAAAATTAGTGAATATGGATTATCATAATCAGGTGCAAATTGTCCAAATGCCGGAAGTAGTAACAAAGAGAATAGTAATAACGAGAACATGTTAAAAATTATAATTTATTGAATTTATTGTTTGATGAATAATTTCTAGGATTCTTCATCAGGTAATGAAATTGCCAAAATGTTATCACCACGAAGTAGAATTTTTCCTAATTGCTCATGTTTTTCTTCTGTAACATCTTCAGCATTTTCTAGTGTTAAATTCATGTGAATATCAAAATCTTGGAGGGCACCTTGAAGGGTTCTGGTGTTTCTCAATCGAAGTGAAATGATTTTACCTTTGCTGTTACTCATCAATGTTGAAATTTCATCGGCCATAATTCTTACTCAATTTTCTTGTTTTTCTTGCTTACTTGCATGTATAGGTCAACAGTACCACTGCCGATTGGAATGTTACTTCCGACAATTACGTTTTCTGTAATACCTTTGAGTTGTTCAATTTCACCTTGTAATGCAGCACGTGCAATTGTTGGGACTGTAATTTCGAATGCAGCTCTTGCAAGAACACTGTCTTTGGTACCTGCAATTCCATGTCTACCAATTTGTTGCATGTAACCTCTAGAGCACATCAAATCAGATACCAACATGATGTATCTATTATCAACTTCTAATCCTTGATCACCCAATGTATGATTAAGTTCATTAATCAATGAGTTTCTTGCAGCCTCAATTCCTAATGTTCCTGCAATTTCAAATACATTGTTTGTTCTAACATTCTTTTTATCAATTCCTTTAACTTCAAGTACTTTGGCAATGTTAGAACCAGTTGTTTGGATAACCCATTCATCATCTTTTTGAACTAGTGTAACTCGTTCAACATCTGGAACTCCTTTAACAGTAGTATTGAGAACTTTATTTCTAATTGCAATTGCAATTGCAGTATCAGATTCATCTACCAAATTCAAAGTGATTAATTCACCTGTAATTTCCATTTTGAATTTTTTATTAGATGAAAGTACTGCTTCTACTTCGGCTATAGAACATCCTCTTTCCTTTAGTCTATTAGGACTCATAATTAATTTGATATTTGTAGAATAATCTGTTTCAGTATCAGCAATCAATGCACTGACTTTAGTTTGTAATACATTTCGTGCAACTTCAATTGCTTTTTCTCGGGATTTCTTTGATTCCTCATCAAGGTAAATATCCATAGTTGGAGTTACAGGTTTCTTTCTAGCATCAACTAGTTCAATTAATCTTGGAAGACCCAAGGTAACGTTTCTTTCTTTAATTCCTGCAAAGTGGAAAGTTCTCAAAGTCATCTGAGTACCAGGTTCACCAATGGATTGTGCTGTGACGATTCCTACTGCCTGACCAGGTTCGACCTGTGCTTTGTTGTATAGTGAAAGTCCTTTCTTACATACTGCTTCAACACCAGATTTACTCAAGTTGGATTTCTGTAAAGCAACAGTTACAAGTTGAGTTAATCTTGGATTAAATGTCTTTGTGTATTTTTTAGCTAATGTATCAATCTCGTCTTTGGTTGCTTTCTTTCCAGAATCAATAATGGTTTGAGATTCTGCCAATCTACTTGCATTAAATGCTTCACCATGATCACTTTTTTGCACATCGATTCCATCTTCACCATAAAGAAATTGAACGATGTGACCGTGTGGATCTCTTACAGTTCCATCATATTCTAATCTAATGTGTTCTAAAGCGTTAATCAATCTACGCTGCATGTAACCACTTTGCTGTGTTCTAACTGCAGTGTCTACTAGTCCTTCACGACCACCCATTGCGTGGAAGAAGAATTCTAAAGCTGTAAGACCTGTTCTGTAATTTGATTTTACAAATCCATGGGCATCAGGATTACTATCATGTTCTAAATAATGTGTTAATGCACGATTACTATAACCATAACTCATCCTATTTCCTCTTCTTGATTGTTGGCCTAATGCACCTGCCATCTGACCTACATTTAGTGCTGAACCTCTAGCACCAGTTGTGGCCATGATTTTTCCAGCATTACTGTCATCTAGAGAGTCATTAGCAGTAGCTCCTGCTTTCTCTCTTGCTTTACCTAATTCATTAACAATGTATGCCTCTAAGGCTTCTTCTGCTTTCATACCTCTTGTCAGTTTTAGAGTTCCTTTTTCATATTGATCAGTTAAATCAGATACAGTATCATAAGTTGCTTCAATGTCGTCTAGGATTTGTTGTACGTTCTTTTCTGGTACTTCAAGATCACCATATCCATAACTGAAACCATAATGGGTGATGAATTGTTTTACCATAATGAGAATAGAGTTTAAGAAAGTCTTACCAGCTGTATTTCCATAATCTTTTGTAATTCTATGTAAAACACTTTCTGGTTCTTCTGCACCGATTGATGTTTTGTCAATTACACCACTGATTAATTCACCATTTTTAATTACAACATCTTTTTCTGGACCTTTTGTTCCCTTTGACCATTTTGATGTAAGAACGTAGTTGAAGTCTTTTGGAAGAAATAATGAGAATAGTTGTTTTCCAGTATATGCAGAGCCATCTTTTGTTTTGATTCCAGGTTTTGGAAGTGCATCAGTGTAACCACCAAGCATGGCATAGTTTGAAAATTCTTGAACAGATAGAATAGTGTCATCTTTAGTTAGAAGATATGCACCAGTTACAAAGTCTCTTAGTGCTCCAATAATTGGACCACCATATCTTGGAGAAATTAATTGATCTTGAACTCTCATCAAAAGAATTGCTTCTGCTCTTGCTTCCTCACTTTGAGGAACGTGAAGGTTCATCTCATCACCATCAAAATCTGCGTTGTATGGCGGACATACAGATGGATGCAATCTGAAAGTTTTACCTGGAAGTACTCTCACATAGTGAGCCATAATGGACATCTGATGAAGTGATGGTTGTCTGTTGAACATGACAATATCACCATTTGCAAGATGTCTTTCAATCAAATATCCAACCTCAAGTGTTTCAGCAATTGTAGAACGGTCTTCTACGAAATCTAATCTAATCTTTACACCATCTGGTCTTACAATATAGTTTACACCCGGATGATTTTCTGGCCCATTGATTACTAATTTTCTCATTCTATCAATATTCCATTCAGTAACAATTTCAGGAATAGTTAGTTTCATTGCAACTTGTTCAGGAACTCCAACTTCAGACAAATCCAAGTTAGGATCTGGTGAAATTACAGTTCTACTTGAAAAGTCGACTCTTTTTCCAGATAATGAACCTCTAAATCTCCCTTCTTTTCCTTTTAGTCTTTGAGTTAAAGTTTTGAGTGGACGTCCAGAACGATGATGAGCTTGTGGAATTCCAGAAACCTCGTTATCAAAGTATGTTGTAGAGTGATATTGTAACAAATCAACCAAGTCTTGAACAATTAGTGGCGGAGTACCTGCTTCTTTACTTTCCTTTAGTCTTTGATTAACTCTAATGATATCTACCATTTTGTGTGTCAAGTCATCTTCAGATCTAATTCCAGTTTCAAGAATAATTGAAGGTCTAACAGTTACAGGGGGGACAGGTAATGCTTGAAGGATAAACCATTCGGGTCTTGCAGTGATTGGATCATAATTTAGTAATGACAAATCTTCATCTAGGATTTGTGTAAATCTTTCTCTAATTGTAATTGGTAATAATCTATGTTCACCAATTTCAGTTTTCTCTACAAAGATAGTTGGTTTTGTAAAGACTAGCTCGTATTGAGTTTTTCCACAATGAGGACATTCCTTTGCTTTTTTTGCTTTTTCTATAATTTGTTCTGGAATTCGTTTTTGTGAAACTACAGTATATGCTGCATGTTTGTCTTTAATTTTTTTGAATTCGTTTAGATCTTCTTGAGGTACTTTGAGTCTTGCACATGAACGACATGTTGATTGTAATAATTTGTAGATGTTATCGATGAAGGCAATGTGTAAAATTGGTTCTGAAAGTTCAATATGTCCAAAGTGTCCAGGGCATCTTGCTGCAGTATTTCCACATGTAAGACATTTTTGTCCAGGCTCAAGTGTTCCCAATCGTCCATCCATAAGACCCCCTTGAACTGGCATTCCATCTTCATCATATGTTTCAGGAGCAGTAATTTCAGCTACAGAGTATTTTCTAATTTCAGCAGGAGACCATACTGAAAATCGGATTCCATCAATTGCTTTAATTGCTTGAACAGACATTCTAGATTTTCTCCTTGATTAACAATCGTGGTGCAACGTTAAGACTTTGCATTTCTTGTAAGAGTAGTTTGAATGCATAAGCCACAGAAACAGAAGATACTTTGGCTTTATCTCCACAAACTCTACAAACGTATTTTCTTTGTTTAACATCATGATATGCAACTAGTCCACATCTCTCACATACGAAAATATCAGATTTATCAGACTCGTCTAACAATCTATCTTTAAGAATCATTGAAGCACCATAAGCAATTAAACAATCCCTTTCCATTTCACCGAATCTTAATCCACCACCTCTTGCTCTTCCTTCAGTTGGCTGTTTAGTTAACATCTGAACTTGTCCACGAGCTCTTGCATGGATTTTGTCTGCAACCATGTGGTGTAATTTTTGATAGTATACAACTCCAATGAAAACCTCTACTGGAAATGCTTTTCCAGTTCTTCCATCATACATTATTTCTTTACCAGAATATTCAAAATTATGTGCATCCATTACTTCTTTGACTTCAGGCATTTTCTCTCCAACAAATGCAGAACCATCAAATCTTTTTCCACGCAATGCTGCTGCTTTACCACAGATAGATTCCATCATCATTCCAACTGTCATTCTTGAAGGAAATGCATGTGGGTTAATCAAAACATCAGGAGACATTCCACTTGCAGTATATGGCAAATCTTCTGCTTTAGCTAAAATTCCAAGTACACCTTTTTGTCCATGTCTTGATGCAAATTTATCACCAATTTCTGGAATTCTCATGTCTCTTGCTCTAATTTTGTACATTTTTCCTCCTTCATTTGATTGAGTCATCACTACAGTGTCAATTACTCCAGTTTCAGATGGTCTTACACCAATTGAAGTATCTCGTCTGTATGGACCAGAAGATTCGAATTCTCTATACTCTTCCATGAATCTTGGAGGACTAGTTTTTCCAATCAAAATATCTCCACCTTTAACTGGAGATTCAGATGCAACTACACCATCGTCTTCAAGTAATCGGTATGCACGCTCTCCCTTGTAACCTCTAATGTTGTCTTCAGCATTAGGAATTTCAAAGCTATCACGCATTCCACCAGGATATTGTTTGGCTTCAGCATCATAAATTCTAAAGAAGAATGTTCTACCTAGACCTCTATCAACAGATGATTGACTCAATACAATAGCATCTTCAATGTTGTAACCATCAAATGGTAATACTGCGACAATACAATTTTGTCCTGCTGGTCTATCTTCTAATCCTAAAAGTTTCATTGCTTTTGTGTTAACAATTGGGACTTGAGGGTATAACATTAGGTGTTGCCTAACATAGGTACTAGTATTCATCATAGGTGTTGAAAATCCTAAACTTTGTTTTGCCATTGCAGACTCGTATGTATTTCTTGGAGATTGGTTATGTTCAGGATATGGAATAATTGAAGCTCCTGCACCTAGAATTGATGGTGGGAATACTTCCAAATGAGTATATTTCTTTGTAACTTTATCATCTAAAGTTACATAACAATTTTCTTCTTCATTAGCATCAATTACTTCCAATACACCCATTCTCAAAAGATCACTCCAAGAAAGTAGTTTCTTTGAAATTTTATCTAATAATTCTGAAGTTAGTAATGGTTTGTTATCTTTGATAATAATTAATGGGCGAAGAACTCGACCAGCATTACAATTAACATATAGTCTTCTTGTTGAACCTTCGATTTCAGATTTGTGAAATGATACTCCAACGTGAGGATGAATCTTTGAGTTTCTTCTTAGTTCTCTGAGTGATTCGGCTAGTTCTCCACCATCTTTGTAATATCCAATTAATTTACCATCTACAAATACTCTAGTTCCATCTTTTTTCAAATCTTCTTTTGCATCAAAGAAATGAACTGTTCCAAGGTCATAGAGTTTTTCTATAATTTCTTCATTTGGTACGTTCACTGAGATAATTCCAGATAATGCCAAGTTTTTGACCAAACCACAGTTCGAGCCCTCAGGAGTTTCACTAGGGCAAATTCTTCCAAAGTGAGTTGCATGTAAATCTCTTGCTTCAAAGTTTGGTTGAGTTCTACTTAGTGGAGATTGAATTCTTCTAAGATGGCTAATGGTTGAAAGGTAATTGGTTCTATCAAGTAATTGAGTAACACCAACACGTCCTCGTCCCCAGTTTCCAGTTGCAATTGCATTGTTTAATTTGTCAGTGATAATTCCCGGACGTATTGCTGCAGCAACTGCATTAATTCCGCGTTTTTGACCAGAACGTTCAAGTTGATATTTCATATCCCTAACTAAATTTCTAAATGCAGTTCTAAACAGATCTGCTAACATTTGTCCTGCAAATTTGATCACTTTATTTCCATAATGATCTTTATCGTCAGGTTTAATCCAACCGAGTTTTAATTCTAATAATTTACAAGCTGCTTCACCTAAGAACTGAGCTTTTTCTTTTCTGTTTTCTGGATGTTTACCCAAGTGTGGTAAGAGTCCCCAATCAAGTAATGTTTCAGCACGTTTAATTTGGAATTCCTCTAACATTCCAGGTGCGATTCTTTTACTGATGTAAACAATAGCATCTTTTGATGTTGGAACATCTCCTGCTTTTTCAAAAGAACCTTCTAATTCATCTTGGATATCATCAACTAGAGAAACTACAGATGCAATCTCTCTATCGGATTCCAATCCAAGTGCTCTCATCAATGTGACAACTGGGATATCAACTGGTGAACCAGGAATTCTAGCAACAATCAAGCCATCATTCTTCATGACAAGTTCTAGTTTTGCACGATAACCAACAATTGAAGAATATACTTTGGCTTTGAAAACAATGTTGCCACCGACAGTTTCTCTATCAACAATTATTTTGTTGTAAGAAAGATCTTCTAATCCAACAATTACACGTTCTGAACCGTTGATGATAAAGTAACCACCAGGATCCTGTGGATCTTCACCATGTTCAATTAATTTTTGAGTAGAGAAATTATGTAAGATACATGCATTTGATTTTGCCATTACTGGTACGTCTCCAATATGTACAAATCTAGATTCTAAAATTTTTCCATCTTCTACAACACTGGCCTCCATCATAACAGGTGCAGAATAAGAAACATTTCTCAATCTTGCTTCAGCTGGAGTAATGTGTGTAATAGAACCATCAAGTTCCATCATTCTTGGTTGTTGAAGTTTCACTTTTCCTAATTGAATTTTGTAAGGATATTCTGCATTTTCAATATCAATTTGTCCAACTTCATTAATGATACTTTGAAGTCCTCTTTCTAAAAATTCATCAAACGAGTTTAGATGTTGACGAGCAATGCCTTCACGTTTTAAGATATCTTGAATTACAGGCCATCTTTTATTTGAAGGATCTGCCATTTAGATTTCCACCACATATCGATAATAGAGACTTTCACCGGCAGTTGGACTTTTTCGAGTAATTTTTATCATATCTCCTGGTTTTACACCAAGTCCCAAAATTGCAGGATCGTTTACAAAGATTAATGGTAATTCAGTTGGTTTACAATTATATTTTTTTAAAACTTCTTCAGCTTCTTGTTTTGTAATGATTTCATGTTTTGGAACATAGATGTGATCAGGTACTAGTACTTGGTTTTTCTTAGTTACCATTTAGAATCCCCCACATCGAACATAACATGTAACACTAATGAAAACACACAAACTGTCAAAAATTCACGCTCTGGTTAATATATATGTAATTTAAATTTTAAAAGGGAATAGTCTTCTTCTATTTTGTCAACAAATTTTTTCACAACCTTAAATAGTCCAAATTTGAGCGTAAAATAATGAAAGCTCGTCTATCGGTGTTTGCCTTAACTGCAATTTTGGTTGTAAGTATGGGTATGGCACCAGTATTTGGACAAATACAAAGCTCAATCGTTGTTACTACAGACAAATCTTCCTATTTAGAAGGTGAAACAATTCTAGTAACAGGTGAAGTAAGAGATCTGTATTCAGGAACTCCAGTTACCATAATCATCAAAGCTCCTAATGGAAATATTGTAAGAATTGCACAAGAAACAGTAGGTGCAGACAAGAAATTCAGTATGGAACATACAGCCGGTGGAGGATTAATGAAAGCAGAAGGAGCCTATTTCGTTACAGTAACTTATGGAACTGTAAATCGAACAGCAGAAGCATCATTTGAATTTGAAGGCTCTACAGTTATTCCAGCTGAAGAGTCATCCACAGTAACTGACACTACAGTTTCAGTTCAAGGTTCTAGTGATTTAATAAGATATGAAATTACAGGTGGAAAACTATTAGGTATTTTACCTGATGTGGAAGCAAAGTCACTTATCATATCTATTGATGCTACAGACAATGGTTCACTCACACTCACAATCCCTAGATCAGTATTAGATGCAACAATTGATGGTGGAGATGACGACTTCGTCATCCTAATTGATGGAGAAGAAGTAGACTTTGATGAAACAACATCATCAACTGACAGAACACTCACCATAGCATTCCCAGCCGGGGCTGAAGAGATTGAAATAATCGGTACCTTTGTAATCCCAGAATTTGGTACAATCGCAGTTATGATTCTATCAATAGCAATTATCTCAATAATTGCAATTTCTGCAAAATCAAAACTTAGTATTGTACCAAGATACTAAATTTTATCTTTTTTCTATTTTTAAATATACATAAATAGCAATAATGCTGGGTTGAATTAGGATGAATTTTAAACGTTCTACAACATCAATGGCAATAGCCCTCATGGCATTGTCATTAGTTTCAATGACTTCAATTCAGCAAGATGCTTTTGCACAACAAAGTCAAGGAATGGCGATCATGGCAACAGCCGATAAAGGCTCAACTACAATCACCGTAACAGGTGAAACAGTTTCAGATCTTACAGATGTTACATTTAGAATAACATCTCCAAGTATGACTGTGGTAGAGATTGGTCAACTTTCACCAGACGTTGATGGTAAGTTTGGAAAAGAATTCAAAATCGGACCAACATGGACCGAGGATGGACTTTACAAAATTACAGTAATGCAAGGTATAGGAAATAATTCATTATACACACTAAATGTTCTTGTTGAAGTAGTAAATGGTATGACTGAAAGAACTTCTGTAACAGAATCTAACATGGAAGGAATTTTCACAATGCCTCAAAACAATGCTGCAACAGATGCAGGACTCATGCTCGATGCAATTGTTGTCGAAAATGGTTCTACAATGTTTGAAGTCACAGGATTGACGGATAGAGTAAGTCAAGATATCACAGTAACCGTAACAGCACCAAATGGAAATGTGGTAACAGTTGATCAAATATCACCAATGCTTAGTGGAGAGTTCGCTGTCGAGATTGCAGTAGGTGGATCATTATGGAAACAAGATGGTTTTTACACTGTAACTGTACAACAATATCACGATCCAAAATATACTGCTTCAACTGAAGTAGAGATATTGGATGGAGTTGTAGTACCAGAATTTGGTACAATCGCAGCTATGATTCTAGCAGTAGCAATTATCTCAATAATTGCAGTTTCTGCAAAATCAAGACTCAGCATTATACCAAGATACTAAAAGTCACATAACTTTTTCTCATTTTTAAATATACATAAATAGAGATGGGTATAAATCGCAACAAGATGAATAACCGTACGACGTTCGCGTTACTAGCCTTAATAACTGCAGTCGGTACTTTAACTATGTCATCAGCATATGCTGAGGATCATGAAGGTGATGATCATACAAGTGATAGTCACATGAATATTCCTAAAATATGTGTAGGATGTTCCATAGAGGATGCAAGAGAAACTGTAAAACAAGGTTTGCTTGATTCAATCCCAATATCTGTTTGGACAGACAAAACAGATTATGGTCATAATGACATAATTATGGTAACAGGCCAAGTAGCAAACACATCTGAATTTCCAGTTACAATTACTGTGATTAGTCCTCTAAATTCCATTGTTACAGTTGATCAACTCGATGTAGCAAAAGATGGTAGTTTTGAGACAACACTAAACACAGCAGGTGCAATGTGGAAATACGACGGTACCTACACCATTAAAACAAACTATGGTAGTGTTGAAAAAAACAACAATGTCAAAGTTGAACTAACTGGTGGAGTTGCATATACACCAATTTACACACCACCAACAAATGGTAAACAATGCGGTTCTAATGAACTAACTGCAAGTGATCAATGTGTACCATTTAGCATTTCAGGTGGAATGGTAACTAGTGCAACCCTCAATACCAAGGATAAGTCAATTGTCATTAGCATCAATGCCGAAGATGACGGAACATTAACAGTATCACCATCAGCAACAGTCCAAAAAGGTATCTTCATGGTACTAGTTGACGGAGAAGAACATAATGAATGGGAAATTGTTGAAAATAAAGTAACAGTAATGTTCCCAGCTGGCACTGAAACAATTGAAATAATCGGTACCTACGTGATTCCAGAATTTGGTACAATCGCAGCTATGATTCTAGCAGTAGCAATTATCTCAATAATTGCAGTTTCTGCAAAATCAAGACTCAGCATTATACCAAGATACTAAAAGTCACATAACTTTTTTTATTTTTTCATTTTTTAATAGTAAAAGAAATATACAAACGAGCATTAAAAAATTTGTGGGTTTGAGAATATTTTATGGCCTTATATTATTACTGATTATTTCCACTGGATCAGTTTTTGCTCAAGAATCTCCAGTTTCTGTTCAAACAGATGACAATCACTATGATGAAGGAGATACCATCGTAATTTCAGGAAAAGTAAAAACGCCAATAAATGGTGTAAATGTCATATTACAATTATTTAGAGAAGGCAGCATGGTAGAAATTGAACAAATTATAGTTGCAAAAGATGGAAGTTATTCACACACAGTACTTGCCGAAGGTCCACTATGGAAAAAATCAGGCACATATTTAGTAAAAGCATCATATGAAATTGGAGGAGGAACTTCAGTAGAATCTGAATTTTCGTATTCCCCAAAATCAGAAGTAATTACAACAACAACAAATTTTGAAGTAGATGCTGGAAATCATGGAACATTTGATGTAGAGTATACCATCCAAGGCGGTGCACTCAAAAATATAGTAGTTGACTCGAACATCTTTGCACTAATAGTTCAGATTGATGCTACAGACGAAGGAAAAATTACGTTAGATTTACCAAGAGAGTTCATAGGTGCTGAAAAACAAGATGGTAAAGATGACATATTCATTATTTTAATAGATGGGATCGAAGTGAACTATGAAGAAACACCAAACGTTGGTGCAGACTCCAGAATAATATCAATTAATTTTGAACAAGGAGATTCAAATATTGGAATTATCGGAACATATGTTATTCCTGAATTTGAAAGTATTGTGATGGTAATATTGATCATTGGAATAATGAGCACCATATTAATTTCAAGAAACAAATTTGGAATTAGAATTTAATTTTTAGAAGTAAAAGAATATTTTTCTTTAAATGGTGAAACTGATCTTAATTCTTCAACAATTTTTTTCAATGAATCTACTGTTTGAACAATTTCTTTTTCATTATTAAAAATTCCAAGAGTTAATCTCAAAGAACCAGTAATTTGTTCATGAGAAAGCCCCATTGCCTGTAAAACATGTGAGGCCCTTTGAGTATTTACAGAGCATGCTGAACCCGTAGAGGCAGCAATTTCATATTCATCAAGTTTGATAATTAGATCCTCACCATTGACACCAAGGAATGTAAAATGAGCATTGTTAGGCAACCTAGATTTAGGATCTCCATTCAAAGTGACTTCAGGAATTTCATCTAAGACTTTTTTAATTAAAAGATCACGAAGTTTTGTGACATATGCCATATTTTCAGTTAAATTATTTTTGGCAATTTCACATGCATTACCAAACCCTACAATATTTGCAACATTTTCAGTACCAGAACGTAATCCATGTTCTTGACCACCTCCTAAAATTATAGGGTTAATTTGGACACCATTTTTGATGTATAATGCACCTATACCCTTAGGGCCATGAAGTTTATGAGAAGAAATAGATAGTAAATCTATGCCTAATTCTTTAACATCAATAGGGATCTTGCCAATGGCCTGAACAGCATCAGTGTGAAAAGGGATATTTTTTTCGTGACAGATTTGAGATATTTCAGAAATTTTTTGAACAGTACCAACTTCATTATTTCCAAACATTATTGAAACAAGACAAGTATTATCAGAGATGGTGTTTTTGAGCTCAGAAGGATTAATCATTCCAAATTTGTCAACAGATAAATACATAATTTCCAATCCATTTTGAGATAATTTTTTACAAGGTTCTAAAATTGCATCATGTTCGATTGAAGAAGTAATGACATTGCTTGGGATATTTTTCAAAGGGATTCCTCTCAATACAGTATTGTTTGATTCTGTACCACCAGAAGTGATTAAAATTTCAGATGGATCAGCATTAATCAATGATGCAATTTGTTTTCTAGATTTTTCAATTGCCTTACGAGACATCCTACCATACCTATGGATGGATGATGCATTGCCATATTGTTCTTTAAGATAAGGTAGCATTGAAGTTAAAACATCCTCATGGATTTGAGTAGATGCAGCGTTATCTAGATATATCAATCTGCAATCACATTAATTTTTCCAGGTTTATAGCCTTCCGGATCAACTTCAACAGAAGTAAAACCAATCATTTGTAATTTTTCAGTGATTTGTTTCAAAATAATTTCATCAAATTTAGATAGCATTTGTTTCTCAACTTCAATTTTTGCAGAACCATCAATATCTCGAACTCGAACTTGTTTTACATTAGTGAGTTGTTTAACAATAGTTTCACCAATTTCTATCCTAGTTAATTTTTCAGCAGTAACTCTTTGCCCCCATGGAATTCTTGATGCTAGACATGAATTTGATGGCTTGTCAAATACAGATAATCCAACCATTTGAGCTGATTTGCGGATTTGAGATTTTGAAAAATTAGTTTCTACAAGAGGGCTTCTAATTCCATTTAGTTTTAATGCCTCAATTCCAGGTCTGTAATCACCTAAATCATCAAGATTAGTCCCATCTACAATAATCCTAACATTTTGATCTTTTGCCAATTTAATTAAATGATCTCCTAATTCCATCCTACAGTGAAAACACCTATCAGAGTCATTTTTTGTAAAGTCTTCATTCTCAAGTTCACTATAATCCAAAAGAAGTTGTTTAATGCCAATTTCAGCGCATACTTGTTTAGCAGTATCTAGTTCTTCAGCAGACAAAGTCTTGTAATCAGCAGTTACTGCAATAGCTGAAGAACCAAGTTTTTGAAATGCAGCATATGCAACAAGTGCACTATCAACTCCACCTGAAAGGGCAATCATAACTTTATTTTTGTCTTCAAACCAATTTACAAGATCATCAAGTTTTGTCATCAATTAATCTCCAATTTTTCAATTTCTTTTCTCAATAAAACTTCGGTTTCTTTAATTGATTTATCAACAATATTAGAAATTTTTTTCAGGTCATCAAATTCTATTTTGAAATCAATTTTTCCTTTAAATGATGATTTTTTATAATGTACTTGAAATGATTTGCCATTCAAAGTTACAGAAACATCATGGTGTGTTCTTGGTACAATGAATCTATTAGAATCTGAAATTCTAATTCCCAAAGTTCCAGTTTCTAAAACTAGTGAGTCGATTATTTCATCAACAGTTTCATTAGTACAAATTACAGATACAAGATTTGTAGGTCTGCCTTTTTTGGTAATTCCATGATAAATCGACACATCTCTTGCTCCTTTTTCCATAATTTTCTCAATCAAATTTCCTAAAATTTCACCTGAAATATCATCAACATTTGTTTCAAGTATTTTTACAGAATCCATTTCAAAATTATTCCCCATTCCCCTTACAATTTTCAAAACATTAGAAAAAGTTTCAAAATCTTTTTGTCCTGCCCCATAACCAATAGATTCCAACTTTAGTTGAGGATAATATTTTGCAGATTCATCTACTAAATTTACTAAAATACAGGCTCCAGTAGGAGTTGTAAGTTCTTCATTTGCATCATTTCCTTTAATTTCAAGATTTGAATTTTTAAAGATCTCAAGAATGGCGCTAGCTGGATTGGACATTGTACCATGTGAAAAGATCACAGTGCCACCTCCAACTGCAACAGGTAAGCAAATGATTTTTTCATCAAACAATTCCAAATCTTCCAATGCAATGGTAATTCCAATAATATCCACCAAAGTATCAATACTTGACGCCTCGTGAAAATGAACAGATTCTTTAGGAATTCCATGAATTTTAGATTCTGAAGAAATTAAAGTATCAATACACGATTCTGCAAAAGATGCTGCTTTTGGAGACAAGTTAATTTCTTGAGCAGATTCAGTAATTGCACTTTTAATTTCAGAGCCTTTTCTTTCATGAATATCTTCATCAATTTCTAAAACCAAATGAAGTGATTCAACTCCATGTTTTTGGATTTTTTCAAAATCAATTTTTTTTATTGAAGAATTAAAAAGGAATTTTTCTGATTGTTTAATTCCTGTAATAATCTTATGTTTGTCAGCACCAAGATCTACTAAGGAACAAAGAAGCATGTCTCCAGATATGCCTGCAATTTGAGGATCAATAACAAGAACCATGATTAAAAATTATCAAAAATGCTTATAAATTCGACTAATATTTCACAAATTTCATTAGATTTAATTATTCAAAATCAAGACCAACTTTCATGATTACTATAATCGGTTCAGGTAAAGTAGGCGGAGATGCAGCATTATTCTCTGCTTTAAAACAATTAGATGATCAAATATTATTGCTTGATGTTGCAGAAGGACTCCCTCAAGGAGAAGCAATAGATATCAATCATATGCTATCTGAACAAGGAATCGATGTTGAAGTAAAAGGTTCAAACAATTTTGCAGATATGAAGGGCTCAAAAGCTGTCGTTGTAGTGGCAGGTTCTGGAAGAAAACCAGGAATGACAAGAATGGATCTTTTGAAAATTAATGCATCAATTGTAAAAAGTGTGGTTGAAAATGTAAAAAAATATGCAGATGACTCTATGATAATTCCAGTTACTAATCCACTTGATCCCATGGCTTACATTACTTACAAAGTATCAGAATTTGATAGAAGTAGGGTATTTGGCATGGGCGGAATGTTAGATTTATCAAGATTTAGACAGTTTATTCATGAAGCAACTGGACATTCACGTGATTCAATCAGAGCATTAGTAATTGGTGAACACGGAGAAAACATGTTACCGCTGCCAAGATTTTCATCCGTATCAGGAATTCCGTTATCATCTTTTCTTCCAAAAAAAAAATTGGATGAATTAGTTCTAAATACAAAACAAGTGGCAGCAAAAGTAATTGAATTAAAAGGTGCCACAGTTCATGCTCCAGGCAACGCAATTTCTGCAATTCTAGAATCAGTTGTAAGAGATAGAAAACAAGTCATTCCAGTTGCAACGTATCTTGATGGAGAATATGGTCATTCAGACGTAACAATAGGAGTTCCAGCAATTATTGGAAAGAAAGGTGTAGAGAAAATTATTGAATTAGACCTAAATGATGAAGAAAAGCAAGTCTTTGATAAAGCAGTAGAAAGTGTAAAGAGTGCCATTTCAGGTATTGAGATCTAAGCATTTTATTAGAATAACAAATGAAATTCATCAATGGAAATTCATGAAATTTTACAATCATTAGAAAAAGGAAAAATTTCAGTAAATAATGCAAAAAAGCTTTTATCTTTATATTCAATTGAAGAAGTAGAGGGCTTTGCTAAAATTGACATTAACAGAAGAAAGCGAAGAGGCATTCCAGAGGTAATCTTTGCAGAACCAAAAGAATTAGATGAAATTAAAAAAATTACAAAAAAAATTCTAGAAAAGACAGATTCAGTAATAATATCAAGAATCAAAAAAGAAGATTATCCAAAAATTTTATCTTTTGCCAAAAGATTAAAAGTGAAAATTAAAACGGGGGAAAACTCATCGTCATTATTATTATTTAAAAAACCGATAAAATTTCAGGGTGGAAAAGTAGGGATTATGACTGCAGGTACATCAGACATTGGAGTTGCAGAAGAATCAAGATTGATGTGTGAAGCAATGAATTGTAAATGTATTACAAGTTATGATGTAGGAATTGCAGGGATTCAGAGAGTTTTTCCAATTTTAAAAAAAATGATAAATGAAGATGTGGATTGCATCGTAGTTGCAGCAGGAATGGAAGGGGCATTAGCTACGCTAGTATCCACACTAGTAGATATTCCAGTCATAGGGATTCCCACATCAGTAGGTTATGGATATGGAGAGAAGGGGATAGCTGCTCTTGCATCAATGCTTCAAAGTTGCTCTCTCGGATTATCAGTTGTAAATATCGATAATGGTATAGCTGCCGGAGGCATAGCTGCAAATATTGCAAATAGAACAATCAGAAAAAAGTATTCAGATTAGAATTTCAGACTGATCAATCTCGTAAATGATATATAACAACCAAAAAGAAGATGGATAATTGGCTGGCAAACGTGTTGTACTTACTGCTGATCGTAGTCTAATGACAAATTATAGAGGAAATTTTCTTTATGGATTTATTGCATGTGGACCATATGAGGTTCTACCAGAATGGGTTTTTGATAAAGTGTTTTGTCCTTCAGTTGAAACGGACCCAATTACAGGAGAGGTAAAAGTTGCACAAGTTGGATTAAGAAGGATTGAGAGTTCATTGATTCAAGGCGGATACAAAAGAGAAGATGTATTCATGGCACATCCAGAGATGCTTAGTAAATCAATTGGTCCAGATACCAAAGTTGTTGGAATTAACGTAATGGACCCATTAGGAATGGCACCAGTTACTACAACCATGTCTCCAGAAAAATTATCCTATGTTGCAATGAAATTCAAAAAAATGTGTGCAGACATAATTCAGCTAAAGAAGAAATATAATTTCAAAGTAGTAGTTGGAGGGAATGGCGCATGGGAATTAGCCAAATCAGATAGAATGAAAATACACGGGATTGATACAGTTGTTGTTGGAGAAGCAGATGAATTAGCTGTAGATTTATTCCAAGATTTAGAAAAAAATGACGCTCCAGAACTAATGCATTGTTTTGTAAGGAATCTTGAAAACATTCCAGTCATCGAAGGTCCAACAATTAATTCATTGATTGAAGCAATGAGAGGGTGCGGAAGAGGTTGTGACTTTTGTGATGTAAACAAAAGATCAAAGAAAGATCTTCCATTGGAGAGATTACAACATGAAGCTAAAACTAACTTAAATTATGGATTTGATTCTATTTGGTTGCATTCTGATGAAATGTTACTTTATGGATGTGATAATAGAGACTTTGTTCCAAATAGAGATGCTATTGTTGATTTGTGGAAAGGACTCAAAGGATTAGGAGCAAACTTTATCGGAACCACACATATGACATTTTCAGCAGTTGCAGCAGATCCTACATTGATGCAGCAAATTTCCCATGTTAATGAACAAGATAAAACAGGAAGATGGCTTGCAACTAATTTAGGAATTGAAACAGTATCACCAGGAATGGTAAAGAAACATCTTGGAGTGAAAACAAAACCATTTGCTCCTGAAGAATGGGGAAGTGTTGTAAGAGAAGGAGCAAGAATTCTAAATGAAAACCATTGGTTCCCAGCTGCTACAATCATAATTGGCTGGCCTGATGAAACTCCAGATGATGTACAGTACACAATAGATATGATGAGTGACTTTAGAGAAATGGATTTCAGAGGATTAGTAGCACCATTACTCTACCAAGACTTTAGTGAAAAGAATTCAATGCACTTTGGAAATTTGAATGAATCTCAATTCACATTATTTTGGAAATGCTGGGAGAATAACTTACGAGTCATTAATGATATTATTCCTATTATTCTTAGAAACAAGACATATGGTCCACCAATGAAGGTATTCATGTATGGGATTCTCAAAGCAGGTACTTGGGCAATTATGAGATATTTACGAGGATTGTGTAAAGATCTTTTTAATGGGCGAACTCCAGATCAAATTATCGATAAATATGCAAGAAGTAGATCTATAACTGCTCCTAAATTTCAAATAAAGAAATTATAGATTTTCAATAGCAACATCGGCTATAGTATTTCTTATTGGTGTTAAAGAAATAAAGTAAACTTTGTCTGCTCGTTCTACGACTTCAACTTTTTTAAATGACTTTGATGCAACATCAAATTCGTAAATTCCAGGTTCAAGTGAACCCTTTGCATAAAGCATAAGATATGTTTCCCCAGTGGCAGGACTTAATGGAATAAAAGACATCACATGTCCTTTGTAAGAATTAATTGGTAAGGTATTTTTCATTGGCGGAGCTACTGATGCCATATACATTAGAAAATCTTCAATGGATTCAAATTCTTCATATTCAATATGCATAAAATAACTAAGGATGTTTAAGTATAATAACCTAGAGTGAAATAAGATTATTTTCTAGATTTGACAATTTGATTAACTTTGAAGCCAACTAATGCAGGTGCTGCAATATACATTCCCAAGTTCAAAGCAATTACAGAAATTCCTAGTCCTAAGACTTCAACTTCGGAGCCTTCATCTGCTAATGACATAATCGATAATGTAGAAAGCATTGGTGTAATGAGGGTTTTTACCGTTTCTTTAAACATTGGATTTTCTCTTTCCCAATCTGCAATTGTTGGTGCAAATGAATAGTATAATGTGTTAAATCCCATCATAAATGATGTTCCAGATGTTGTACTGAATAATGTGTTATCTCTAATTTCTCTAAGTAATTGTACTTGAGGTGCCAATTCAGTTCCATAAGCTGCTGTTGCAATTAAACACCCACTGTCTGGCGGTGGTTGAGTTTTAATCACAGTACAGATACCATTTACTGATTTAGTTCCGTTTCCACATCTTGGTTCTACTAGTTCTGGAGTAATTGGTTCTACTGGGGGTTCTGGAATAATCGGTTCTACTACTGGGGGTTCTGGAGTAATCGGTTCTACTACTGGGGGTTCTGAGTTACCACTGACTACTTGTTTTCCACCAACATAATTTACTGAGACTTCAGATTTATCGGCACCATAATGTAATTTTACAATATAATCACCAGATGATATCCAAAGAGGACCACCTGCAATAAAACTTTTAGTAAATGAACCATCAGAATTAGGAGTTAATTGCCCAAACTGGACGAAGGTATTGTTAGGAGATACGATAATAAAAGTTATTGCTTTTCCAGATGAAGAATCATAGTCTGGAAGAGTCCCAGAAATTGTTACAGACACACCATTTGAAGCAATGTCTATATCAGTAGATACAGGGAATGCAGGATTAGGATCACTAGTTGCAAATGCAACACCACTGCCGCCATAAGATAGAATTGAAATAGATAACAATGTAAATGCTAAAAATCCAGCTAGCCTCATTTTCAATTTGTTTCATTGATTTGAGGTATTTATATTTTCAATGAAAGGAAAATTGACCAGATTATATTCTTATGATACCTTTTTTGATCGAGTATTGAATTGATTTTACAAAGGCTTCATCAGAAATTTGATCATTGCTCCACCATTTGGCATTGTTTTTGATCCAGTTTGGGATTCCTTGTTCAGAAATTGAAATAGAGGTACCAGGTGGAATAGTAATGAGTCCTTGCTCTATAAAATATTCAAGTCCCTCTATAAATTCAGTATCAGAAACAATATCAGAAGACCACCACTTGGCATTGTTTTTGATCCAATCGGGGATAATAGGGTTTGAAACTACAAAAGAAATAGTTTTCACAAATGAATTATTGTGAAATAGATCAATTTTGTAAACACCAGATAACGTGTTTTCATCAATTGAAATTATAGATCTGAAACTTCCTGCGTTAGATAAAATTGCACCAAAATTTTGTGTTTCCCCATCTGGAGTTGTAATAACCACATTTAATGGAATGCCCCTTCTAGGATTATCAATATTTCCTGATAGAATAATTTCTTTAACATTTCCTGAAAGAGGTTTTACTATGCTATATGCACTAAGTTCTGTG
The DNA here is from genome assembly GCA_965262905.1 of Candidatus Nitrosopumilus sp. Lineage (GTDB taxonomy): Archaea > Thermoproteota > Nitrososphaeria > Nitrososphaerales > Nitrosopumilaceae > Nitrosopumilus. Next base: position 1,722,935 of record OZ253567.1, on the reverse strand, counting down.
GAAGTGTAAAACGAAATAGGTTCATTTCGCAATAAACTGAAAACATTTGCATTGCCAAAATCATCTCTAGAATCATGATATTTTGCATCAAGGCTACCTCCTGCTGAAGAAATTAGTTTAGTTCCAGACTTGTTACATATTTTTGAAGGCATTTTAAACACACCTTCAAATATTCCCGTACTTGGTCCAGTTTCTACTAGAGTAAAACCAGTATCAGCTAAGCCACCATATGCTACACCATCCACAGTACAACGTTTGAAACGAATATCTTTGATTAAAACTTCGAGTAAAGTAATTCCATCTTTTCCAACAGTGTCAACATTTGATGAATTAGGATCATTGATTACAAAATAGATATCAATTAAATCATTTTTTAAATTAAGATCAGGATCATTTAATGTCAAAGTAACAGGTTGACCAAAGCGATAAGATTTTGAGTCAGAGGAAATCACCCCAGCACTTGTATTAATATCAAATTGTGAAGAAGTAGTTGTAAAAATACCAGTAGCATCAAGATCAGAATAAGATACAGAAATCCCTTCATCATCAACCAATCTGTCAGTAATAATGAATTTTATTTGATCATCTATTGTTTGAATAGTTTTGATAAACTCAGGATCTAAAATATTTAATTGATTTACTACAGAATATTCCATAGTTCCATCAAAGGTAGAAGAATTGTCAGATGTCTCTTCTAATTCAAAACGATAAATGGAATTATTTACATCATTTGAATTTACAATTCCAAATGAAAAGAAATCAAATGTAATTGGTTGTGTACTTACTTTGCTAGAAATAGATAGCACTCCAACATCATCATTAGAAGAATCAAAATCAATTACAAGAAATACAGTTCCACTTTCATCTGAAATATCTGCTATATCCAAATCATCAATTTGGATAAATCCATGAGATCTTGAAATATCACCAGCATCAACAATAGTTATTGGAAAGGATCCTAGAATTCCGAAAGAAAGAGTAAACGAAGTATCATTAAAGTCAGAAATGCCATAATCATTTTCAAGAGATCTTAAATCATAATTAATCCAATTAGTTCCATCAGTGTTTGATTCAGAAACATCAAGTAAAGTAGATGATAAAGTAGATGTGGAAATTCCCAAATTCATTGAAATCATTTCATATTGGCCATTTACTACATTTGATGAGTCAATTATGAGCCTGTCAGAATTAGAGTCAGGCACAGATGAATTTGAATCATTACCCCCGACTAGAACAGGAGATGAAGAGTGAAATTGGACATCTTGAGCATTCTCAAAAGTAATAGGATTTCCAATAGTTAATGATGGTATAATTGCAGTTGCCCTAAAAACATCTAGATGATCACGTGCTTCAGAATTGATATTCTGATCAGGATCAACCAAAATTACAGGAAATTCAGTACCAGGTTTTAAAGATTGAAAACCAGTTCCAATAGTCAATGTAGGATTTTCCAAAGAAACTGTAGCTGATGAAGAACCCGTAAGAATTGAAATTGAATTTTTATCATATGTGATAGAACCTGTTTGTCCTCTTGGAGCATCATCTAAAATTCCAATAACGGATTGATCTCCATTATCTGCAGAGTCAAAGATTCCAGAATTTGGGCCATCTTCAACTAAAGTGATAATTTCAGAATATGCTATAGTTCCATCAGTTATACTAGTAGAAGGTTGTTCATCATTAGATTGTAATTCAATTATAGAGTTTAGATTTACAGATAGTTTTCCATTATCTTCAAAACCAATATTTGAAAGATTAGACATCAAATCAACTAATCCAGTTCCACCATTTGCAGAACTTTGGCCATTTTCATCATATGCCTGATAGAATGTTGATGGTGTAGATCCAACATCAAAAGTCCAAGAGTCTTCATCAGTAGGATCCTGATTTAGTTGAAAATCATTCACTGTTAAGAAAACTTCAGCATTCTTTGGATAAAGAACTCTATCAACATTCATAGAAATGTTTTGACTTTCATCATATTCTAATGAAACACTCTGAGGTGAACCACCAGAATTGTATTGAATTGTAACTTCACTGAATGAATAAAGCTGAATTAAGGGCCAAGCATTTTCATCTAATCCAATTTGTCCCGGAGGAATATTAGAATTAGTATTGATTGATTTTGCATTTCGAACTACATTGTTCAAGTTGGTTACTAATGGGGATGTAGTACAAACAGAGAGTGATGTATTACCATTAGTTGAACCAGTTGCAGTACCAGGAATTGCAAAACCATCAGTCTCAGAAAGAGAAATTCCAATTACTGAAGAAGAAGTATCTCTGCTACAAAAAACTCCAAAATCTAATCCCTCTCCTGCAAGCCCAACAGTAGAATCTGCTTGTTGAGCCTTGTCTACATTAGCAAAATATGCGTACCAACTACCATCAGTTGCCTGAGTCATTCGTAATAATTTTCCATTAATCGTTACATCAGGTTCACCCTTACCCTCACCCGTATCAGATAAGTTTGTATCAATTACTACAACTTCAATTATCATTGATCCAGAGAAAGAATTGTTGAATTGGGGATTTTCTGCAGAAACAAATAGATTTGGATTACTTGATGCTTCTGCATCAATTACAGGTATAATCAATAATAATGAGAAAGTTGCCACTAAAGTGAAATATTTCATGTCCAACACAATCCTAAAAACCAATTTTATCATAAATAACATTGTCGTAGGATTATTTCTTTGAAAACGGTAATACGTGATTCAATTCATCAAAAATAAGGAAAATGTTTGTTCAAAGAACCCGAGTTTTACAGATTTCACTGTTAGCTATTTTTTCAGCATTTGTAGTGGAATTGGTTTTCGGATTAATTTCAAACAGTCTAGCACTCGTCACAGACAGTATTCATGCATTGTTAGATAGTGTAGTAACATTGGTTTTGCTTTTAGCAGCAAGATGGGCGATTAAACCTCCAGATGCCGAACATACGTATGGACATGGTAAAATAGAATCACTTGGGGGATTAATTGGAGGAATAGCAATTTTCTTGATTGCTTGCTTTTTCATTTACGAATCCATTAACAAACTACAAAGTCCACCTCCAAGTGTTTTGCCAGGATTATTTGCAATAATTGGTGGACTATACACGATTGGAATTGACTTTTTTAGAATTATTCTCTTAAGAAGATCTATAAAAAGAAATGGGGGTGCTACTTTAAAAGCAGATTTTTATCATGCGTTCATGGATCTTGGTTCCACAATAGTTGCAATTGTAGGAATTGTTTTGGTTTCATATGGTTTGTATTTTGGGGATTTTGTTGCAGCATTAATACTAGGAATTTTGCTGGCAGCACTGAGTGTGAAATTAATTTACAAAACAGCATTAGACTTGACTGATGTAATATCTCCAGAACTTGTAAAAAATGTCAGAGAAATTTCAATGTTAACAGAGGGGGTAGTTGATACAAGGTCAATTCTTATGAGAAGATCAGGGGACACAATTTTTGCTGATGTCACAATCTCCCTTAGGGGAAATACCAGTTTTGATAAAGCTCATGAAATTAGTGATAGTGTTGAAAGAAACATAAAAAATAAAATCCCAAATGCATCAACCACAATTCATTTTGAACCAAATTGGAAAGACGTTCCACTAGATGCAAAAATCTTAGACATTGCACAAAATGTAGATGGTGTTAAAGGAGTTCACAATGTCACCACACATAAAACAAAAGGTAAGATATATTCTAATTTGCACGTAATGGTAGAACGAGAAATTGATTTATCCTCAGCTCATAGAATTTCAGAAATAATTGAACAAAAAATTCAAGAACAAATTCCAGAGATGGAACATGCTACCATTCATCTAGAACCATTTGTTTTAGTTCCAGAAAATATCAATATTGAAGATGTTGAAACTGAAGAAAAAATCAAAACCATACTAGAAAAATATCCAGACATTAAGAAAATAGGCAGAATTTTATCTTTAAAATTTGAGAATATTCTCAAAATAGATATTGACTGTTCATTTAACAAAGATTTGTCAATTGAAAAAGTTCATGATTTAACATCAGAAATTGAACATCTAATTAGAACCGAAATTAAAAATTCTGTAATTACTATTCATCCAGAACCAAATTAGACCAAGATACTAGTCAGATACATCACTAACATTCCAACAGCAATTCCAGATACAACAGCAAGGGTAGAAAGATTTCTGTCATTTTCTTCTTGAATCCATTTCATAATCACAACAATTACTTGAAAGATTGCACCAGCCCCTACAGCCAAAAATATTACTGATGTGAAAGGAGAATAAACAAAGCCGCCGATCCAAGCCCCAAAAATGGCAGGACTGCCAGCAATCAGACCCATAGCGGCAAGTTTTCCAATCATCAATTTTCCTCTTGACATGGGTGCTGCAATTGCAATACCTTCTGTAGTATTATGCAAAGCAAATCCTATAATTAGAAAGGTGCTAAATGCAATTGACCCCATTCCAAGTGCTGCACCTATAGCAAGTCCTTCTCCAAAATTATGTAATCCAATTCCAATTGATATCATCAAAGCAATGGCAACAGGTTTCGTGAATTTTGAAGATCCTGCTTTTTCAACAAGTTTGTTTCCAGTATAATACAATCCAAGAAAAGACAATATTGTTACTGTAGCTATAAGCAATATTCCATTGAAACTATCAGCTAAATTTTCATCAGAGACCTCAACTGCTTCTTCAATAGAATCAATAGCTAAGAAAAGAAGTAAACCTACAGTTAGTGCCAAAAAGAAATGATATTTTTGTTTACTAATTCTTTTGATAAATGGAAGCCATAATAATCCAATCATTACGGGAATAATTCCAACATATGTTCCAATAATTGCAAAAAATATGGCAAGATCTAAAGATGGTTCTAATGCAGGAGCAGCTGCTTCAACTTCTTTTTCAAATCTTGTTCCATCTTCAACAGTAATTCCTATAGTGTATGGTTCTGCTTCATTCCATTCAAATGGAATTCTAACTAGAGTAATTTCGAATCTTTCTAAAAATCTATCGGGCTCAACAGCTGCTGGTTGAATTCTATCATTGATATCAGCCATAACTATTTCAACAGGTATATGGCCAGTGTTTCTAACAGTTGCCTGAATTTCAGAATCAAGAAAATCTATTTTTTCTATAGTGATTTCAGGAAGAAGAACTCCAAAATCTAACAATTCTGCACCTGGTCCAAAAATGTAAGCCATCAGCAAAATCAAAAAAAGGAATGGAATCAATCCACTTGCAATTAATTTTCCTTTAGAGGAATTATTACTAAGATCCATAATCTAATTCCATAGCATATTTTTCAGTTGAATTATTTACAAGAAATATTCCTACCCAGCCTTTTTCTGAAAATTCAACTTTATGAGCATGGAAGAGATATTTTCCTGGAAAATCATATTGGAATTCCATTATTCCACGCTCAGTTTGAGATAAAGTTATCATATCAGTGTAAAATGAGGGTACAAGATCAGTTCCCGTAGGATAATATTTGTACAAATTTCCATGAAGGTGTAGGTTATTGATTGGATCAAATTCCACCATATTAACAACATAAACTCGAATTAATTCATCAGTGTTAATCTGAATTGGGTGATGCTGATAATAAAATGGAATAGTATTAGCAGCATAGAAATTATTTTCAGTATCAAAATCAGTATCCAATCCATTTAACACCATAACCATTTCATCAGCTGCTGGACGTTTTTCTTTTGGATCAACTATGAAAACACCATAAAGACCATGGACAATATGTTCCTCAAGTGGCATCACATGGCAATGGTATGGATGTACACCTACAGGTCCAGCTTCAAATTCATATACAAATTTTCCGCCATTACCTCCAACAGGTTCAAAGACTCCATCCATTCCAGCAGGATGAATTCCATGGAAATGCATAGTATGTTCTTTAGAACCATTGTTTATGAAATGAATCCGAAGTAAATCACCTTCTGTTGCTCTAATGGTAGGGCCTGGAACGGTTCCATTAAAAGTCCAAACGTTGTAGAATACTCCAGGGGACACCTCCATAATTTTATCATCTTCAGCAATAATTGTAAATACTCTTAGAACAGTACCATCAGATAATTGTGAAACATCACCATAATTGAAATCTCTCAAATACTCCATTGGATCAAATTCCACAGTAGAAACAGCATACAGTGGATCAATGATTTCACCAGATGTTTGAACCACTGCCCCTGAATGAGTTACAAATGTTTTAGGTTCAGATTGAACATCAGAAAAAGTTAGAAAAAGGGCAATTATAGAAAACCCAACAACTAACAAAATCAGTAAAACCATCACAGTCAAACGACCCATTCTCAAGATAAGTAATAAACCAAAAATAGTAATTTAAAGTTACCCTAAGCTAACTTTTTTAGCCTAATCTAACTTTGTTGTATTAGACTAAATATTTATGAAAAATTAGGTTTAAACTAAAGATAATCAGCCTAAATCTGTGCAAAAATCAGGATTAATGATTGTAATTTTTGGATTATTAATTGTAACAGGATTAGTAGTGTCAATTGTCGAAAATCAAATAACATTAGAAGGGATTAATCAAGGAAATGGAAAAGTTAGTTTGATTGAAACAGTTTTAATTTCAGTTAATCTTGATAAAAAAATTACGCCAGTAGGAATTTTTGCAATTCAAATAATGGAATTCAAAGAAAATACAATTTCTGTAATAATTTTAGACCCATCAAACATAGAAATTATTTCTCAAAAAGTAAATGATGAAACACTTGAAAAAGAGTTCGATGTGTTTGAAACTGGAACTTATCAGTTAATTATTCAGAGTTCTGATGAAGATGAAATTTATGTAGTAGGTGCAATTGGTCCACTACCAGATGCAGATAAAAAATTCATCCTATCTGTAATTGCCTCAAGTATTCTTATCATAGGAATGATAGGATTGGTCACTATAGGAATAATTGGAATAAAGAATAGGAAAAAATCAGTTTAGGTAACTATCCATTTTTTCTAAACCATTAATTGTTGCATCAAAGTTATCACCATCTTCAATAATACTGGTGAGTTTTTCAGAATTTGCCGTTAGTATACATTTTCCATCATCAAAATTTTTTGAAATAAATCCATGTTCAATCAAATATGAAAGCCTTTCAAGAACTTCAGATTCAGAAACAGATGATTGTTCAGCTAAAAAAGAGCATTCTTTTTGGCCATACTCAAGTTCTGCTAAAATTAATGAAGTGGTTGGATCAAACATACATTCGACAATTTTTTTTTGATCAAATATATCACTCATAATAAAATACAAAATTTTCAAAGTAATAACTTTTTGAATTGATTCTTCCAATAAGATAATTAAGAAATAGATTCCCTCAAGATCATGCAAAAACTCTGTAGTAAGGATCCATCAGGGAAGGGAATACATTGTTTTTGTGTAGATATTGACGCTCAAAGGGGAGTTAAAAAATGCTGTAAATGCAACCTTTGGAATATCCAAGGCAATAATTGGACCAGTGATGAGGATTTTCGATAATCGAGTTCAAAAAAACATCAAGATTAGGTATGATCTTAAAATCGTAATTAGACCATATTTCAAAATTAGATAATTTGATGCCTAGTATGGTTTTTATCGGGGATTCTTTGAATTTTTGAATACTTGAGTGCACAAGAATATAGACACATTGTTAGAATTGTAGGAAACGATATCCGAGGAGAGAAAAAAATGGTTATCGGATTAACTCAGATTAAGGGTCTTGGCTTCATGTTTGCAACAGCTATTCTTGATACACTAAAAATTAATCCTAATTCCAATATCGGCAATCTTACAGATGAAAACGTTCAAGCAATTGAAAAAATAATTACAGATCCAATTGCAAATAACATCCCAATTTGGTTCCTTAACAGAAGAAAAGATATTGAAACTGGCACAGATTTACATTTGTTAACATCAGATATTCCATTTACATTAAGAAATGATATTGAAAGAGAAAGGATTACTGCAAGTTGGAGAGGTTATCGTCATCTAAGTGGTCTTAAAGTTAGAGGACAAAGAACTAGAACTTCAGGTAGAAAAGGTGGAGCAGTTGGTGTCGCTAAAGGTGGATTGGCAGCTCCAGTTAAGAAAGGTAGTGCAGGAGCTCCGGCAGTAGACGGGGTAGCAGCTCCGACAGCAGATGCAGTAGCAGCTCCGGCAGCAGCAGAAAAACCAACAGCAGCGGAGAAAAAAGAATAGGTGTTTTGAATGGGCGATCCTAAATATCCACGTAAAGTCTGGAGAAAACCAAAGAGACCACTCAATTATGAATTAAAAATGGAAGAGTTAGAAACTCTAGGAACATTTGGATTAAGAACTAAAAGAGAATTATGGAAAGCACATACAGAATTATCACGTGTAAGACATCAAGCAAGATCATTACTTGCATTAAGACAAGAAGTTAGAGCAGAGAAAGAACCAATTTTGATGAAATCCCTTGCAAGAATTGGTTTAGTGTCAGGAGATGCAACATTAGATGATGTACTCAATCTAAATGCAAAAGATTTACTTTCACGAAGATTACAAACTATTGTTTCAAAAAAACTTGGATTCAAAACACCTTATCAAGCAAGACAAGCAGTCATTCATGGTCACATCATGATTGGTGAAAGAAAAGTCAACATTCCATCCTATACGGTTACTATTGAAGAAGAAGGCAGTGTCCATTTTACACCAGAATCAAAGATTCCTGAAATGTTAGAAAAAACAAAGAAAGAAGAACCAAAAATAGAAGTAACCACTGAAGGAACTGAAGCTCCAAAAGATAAAAGTTCTTCAACAGAATAATCGAAAAGATAAGCTTATCAGTAAATAACCCCAATTATCAAAGAGAATCATAATGTGTTCAATTATCGGTTATTACGGAAAGAATTTTGCAGCACCTGTCATCGTAAAGGGATTAAAAAGAATGGAGTATCGGGGATACGACAGTGTAGGAGTTGCAACTGAATCAAATAATAAAATTGAATTAAAAAAAGGAATTGGAAAAGTCAATGAAGTTAATTTAAAGATTCAGTTAGATTCACTTCCTGGAAAAATAGGTATTGGACATACTAGATGGGCAACTCATGGAAAAGTTACAGAATTTAATGCACATCCACATTCAAGTAATTCAGGAAAAATTGCAATTGTACATAATGGAATTATAGAGAATTTTGAAGAATTAAAAAAACAATTAGAAGATAAAGGATATAATTTCAAAAGTGAAACAGACAGTGAAATTATTGCAAACTTACTTCAAAAACACTATGAAAAAACAAGAGATGTTAAAGAAACAATTTTGAAAACAGTTTCAGAAATTAAAGGTCACTATGCATTTGTTGCAATGTTTGAAAACGGTCAATTGGCTGCTGCAAAATTTCACAAGTCATTAATTATAGGAGTAGGACAAGATGATTTCTTTCTATCTAGCGATGTTTTAGGTTTTATTGAATATACAGATGATGCAATTTATTTAGAAAATGGAAATTTTGTAATTTTAGAGGAAAACAAATTCCAAATTTTAGATTTTCAAGGAAAGCATGCAAAATATGGAATTACTAAAGTATCTAAAGAATTTGGAGATGTATACAAAGGAGATTATGCACATTTTACATTGAAAGAAATTTACGAACAACATGAAACCATACTAAAAGCTGGAGAGAAAACGGAAGAAGCAATAGAAAAAGCAGCTGATCATATCAAACATGCAAAAAATATCTATGTTACAGGCAGTGGAACCAGCTATAATTCAGCACTAATTGCAAAGCAAATATTTTCAAAATATGCCAAGATTAAAGCAGAATCAATCATGTCAAGTGAACTCCAGTTTGCACCAGAGAGTATTGAAAAAAATTCCATCATAATAGCAATATCTCAAAGCGGAGAAAGTGCAGATGTTTTAGACGCAGTGAAAATTGGAAAGCAAGCAAATTGTAAAATCATAGCAATAGTGAATTTAATGACATCTTCACTTGTTCGAGAAGCAGATGTCGTAATCGGAATGAATTGTGGACCAGAAATCGGAGTAGCAGCAACAAAAAGTTTCACATCTCAATTGGTGATTCTCTATAAAATAGCACAAAAATTAAGTGACGGTAAAATAACAATTAATTTTGAAAAGTTTGCTGAATCAATTTTAAAAATATTAGAAAACCCAGTAAAGATTCAAAAAATTGCTAGAGTGATGAAAGATATCTCAGATATCTATGTACTTGGAAGAGGGATTAATTATCCAATTGCTAAAGAAGCAGCTTTGAAATTGAAAGAATTGACATACATTCATGCTGAAGGAATTCCAGGTGGAGAATTAAAACACGGACCCCTTGCATTAATGGATTCAAATGTATTTGTAATTATAATAAATCCAAATGATTCCACATATTCAGATATGTTAACCAGTGCACGAGAGATTAAAGCTCGTGGTGCAAAAATTATTGGAGTTTCAGATATTAAAAGTGATGTTTATGATTATTGGATAGAAATGCCAAAAATAGATCAAGTGTTATATCCAATTTCAGAAATTATTCCAATTCAATTTTTATCATATTATGCAGCACTTGAAAAAAATACAGATCCTGATTATCCTAGAAATCTTGCAAAATCAGTTACAGTGAAGTAAACAATCGATGATATTCTTTTTCTGCAATTTCTAAAAATTTTGCAGAATCATTTCCAGTTTTAATCATTGAAGAGATAATGCTACCACCTGCACCTACTCCTTCTTTTGCAAATCCTTCAGAAAATGCTTTCAAACCAGTATGTTGTGAATTTTCCAAGCCGGGATTTACAGAGATTGCTGGAATATCAGCAATTTCAGATACAAGACTAGTAAAATTTGCACTTTTATCATTAGTAATGTATGAGGTGGTTCCAATCACAGTGTTTTCTTCATTAAAACCAATTTTTGCTGCAAAAGCCAAAACTGCCGCCATCTGGGTTCCTCCTGCCAACATTACATTAGATACACTAGATGCAGAACTAAGCATTCCTGCTACAAATGGAATCATAGGATCACCAACTTTAGCTACAATACTGTATGGATGATCAGAATCAATTCTTTCAAGTGCAGATGTGACAATTTGGTTTTTTAATTCAACAGGGTTATTTGGAATACTAGAACTGACTTTAGCATCATATCCTAATGCTTTTAGAACCGCAAGAGCAGTAGTGGTTCCACCAGGAATACTTTCACCAATTATCAAACAATCTGTAAGTGATGCCATACTTCGCCCTACAATTCTTCCATAATCAACAGCACGGGATATTTGTGAATCAGTCATAGCATCCTCAGTTAAAATATTTTTTCCAAAAGACATGCCAGTGTCAATAAATGGAAGTTGTGGAGAGATTTTACTTCCAGCATTAATTGTCAAATGTGGAATACTAGATGATTCTAATGCAGTTTTTGTCAATAATCCAGGAGTGGGTTTGCCATCAGGGGTCATTGGGATTTTATCAATAGTTTTACAATATCCATAATGAAGATATTCAGCATCAGCAGGAGGAGTAAACTGAATTGAGTCTTTGTCTGCACCTGCAAATGTAATTCCAGGAATTTCACAAGTTTCAGTATAAGAAATTACAAAAGAGAAAAGAAATCTTTTAGATTTCATTGATTCAATAAAATTTTTTCCTTGTTCTACATTTCCAAACAGTTCAAAATGTTCCATTATAATTCCTAAGCCATCATATCAAGAAACTGTTGTTCAGTTCTTTTTTGCATTACATGATTAGTGATTTTTTCTTGTCCAAGGGTTGAAATTTCAGAACCACCATAATTATGCCCAGAATACATGACTAGATTTTCATCTAATTTGTGCAATACATCAAATAGACTATGATAGAGATCTTTGGCACTCCCTCCAGGTAAATCAATTCTGCCACAATTTCCAACAAATAATGTATCACCAGAAAAAATTTTTCCGTCACCTACAAGACAAATGCTATCTTGAGAATGGCCCGGAGTGTGAAGCACTTTTAATTTGGAATTTCCAAATTCAATAAAATCACCATCCTTTACAGTAATATCATGTTTTAATTCTGAAGATTCATGTTGAATAATCGGAGATTTAGTAGATTCAACCATTGCTTCATTTCCCAAAGTATGATCAAAATGATGATGAGTATTTACAATGTATTTAATTTTTAGATTATTTTTTTTAATAACCATCTCTAATTCTATTAAATCCCATGAAGGATCAATTATGATTGCTTCACTAGTATATTCATCTTCAACAATGTAGGAGAAATTCTGCATATTTCCGACTTGAATTTGATGTACTTTCATAGTATTCCCTCTTCAGCTTCAGGAGGAATTCCAATTTTTTCTACAAACAATTCACCAGTCAAATCTTTTCGTTTAGGAATGCCTTGTTTCATTTTATGAAAAGTGACTGTCATATCACATTTTGAGTAAATATTGACAGTTTTCCCAGTTTGCGGATCCATTCCAGAAGGAACATCCACTGCAAATTTGTAGCAATTTGCTTCATTGATGAAATTAATTGCTGAAGCATATGGTTCTCGAATATCTCCAGACATTCCAGTTCCCAAAATTCCGTCAATCATTACATCAGGTTTAAAATCAAATTCAAAAGAATCACCTGACATTAATTTTACAGATGGCATTTTTTGTAAAATTGACCAATTCCAATTACTCTCTTCAGTTTTTATTTTCTCAGGACTGCCCAGAAGCATTACTGTAACTTTGGCACCATATCCAGCTAAATGTCTTGCCATCACCAAACCATCACCACCATTATTTCCCAATCCAACAAAAATTAGAATATTTTTTAATTCCACATCACCTATTTTCTCAAGTAATCTCCTAACCGCTGCAGCTCCAGCATTTTCCATCATGAATTTTTTTAAAAATCCCATATCATGGCCTTTATTTTCAATATTATACATTTGATCAACTGTAATTTCCACATTATTCATGAAATTATATCCAAAATAAGAGCTTTGGAAATACGAAATATGTCTAAAATGAACATAAAATTCTCAATTTTATTAAAATATTAGAATTAAAAATTTTAATCTAAAAAAGAAAATCCTGTGATTATTTGTCAACCAAAATAATGATTCATTCCAACATTCACAATAGTCATCCCCAATGCAGCATATCCCAGATTTACAATGTTTTGAGGTTCCATCATATCACAATAGTTAATCAAGTACTTTATCTAGATGTTTTGTATTATTTCTAAGAGTTTAGCAAACGGCTTTATGCTAGTTTTAAAACATTGGAAAACATGACATTAAAAAACGTAAAGCCATCATTAAATAAAATTGCAAAAGATTTAGGATCAGTTCAAGATGCTAGAGAGTTCCTGTTAAAAAATACTAGAGAAATAATTATTCTATGTAGTAAATCAATCATCGTAGTCCATAAAGGGGATTTAGCGACAGGGAAAAATAATCTAAAACAAGCAGAGATATTATTAAAAAAAATACAAAAAAAAGCAACTGGTGGACTAGGAAGATATATGATTACTCCAGAACAAGAATTTGTAGAAGCTGCATGTTTGATTGCAATTGTTGAAAAAAAAGAAATTCCTTCAGATAAAAAATTGGCAGTAATGCCTGAATCATATGTTTTAGGATTACTGGATTGTGTGGGAGAATTGAAAAGACAGGTTTTTGATAAAATTAGAATTGATGATATTGATGAAGCAACAAGAATATTTGAAATTATGGAAAACTTGTATCTTCAACTTTACACTTTTTCAATGTACGATAAAGTAGTGAAAGAAGCTAGAAGGAAAATTGATGTAAATAGAATATTAGTAGACGATGTCAGATCAGTAATTACAGAAGAAAAAAGAAGAACCGAATTAATCAAAATTCTAAAGAAATTAGAGAAATAATCAAAAGCAAAGAGGTGCGGATGATGGGATTTGAACCCACGAACTCCTGAGAGACTAGCCCCTCAAGCTAGCGCCTTTGGCCAGGCTGGGCGACATCCGCAAAGGAATTTTCTTGTATGGTTTTTATAATCCTTGGTTACTTTTTTGTTCGTGTTAATTCCTGTTAGATGTATAACGTGTGGAAAGTTAATTGCTGATAAATTTGAAGATTATCAAAATAAAATTAAAGCAGGAGAAGATACTACAAAAACTCTTGATTCTTTAGGTCTAGAGAGATATTGTTGTAGAAGAATGCTTTTGACTACTGTAGAAACAATACAACAAGTAATTCCATTTTATGAAGCAATTCAGAGAAGAAAACAAGAAATTCAATCTGAGTTAGAATAACTTGACTAAAATATCCTCAATTGAAGGACGTATTCTATACAATAGTAGAGGTAGCAAAACAATTGAAGTTGATGTTGAATCAGATAAGAAATTTGTAGGAAGAGTATGCACGCCATCAGGTGCCAGTGTAGGAAAATACGAAGCAGTCAGTTTTCCAAATGGAAACCCTGAAAAAAGTCTTAGAATACTCAAAGACAATTCTCAAAAATTTATCGGATTAGAATCATCAGATCTTAAAGGAATTCATGATGTTCTAAAAGGATTAGATGGAACTACAAATTATTCAGTAATAGGAGGGGGATTAGCTTTTGCAGTTACAATTGCTTCAATGGATTCAGCAGCAAAGGCATCCCGAGAGCCATTATTTAGAATATTATCATCAGAATCATCATTCAAGTTTCCATTTCCAATTGGAAATATTTTAGGAGGAGGAGCACATGCAGGGCCTGGAACTCCAGACATTCAAGAAATTTTGATTTGTGCCACAGGATCAAAAACTATCGAAGATGCAATTGAAACTAATTTGTCAGTTCACAAAGAATTACGTCGTGTATTAGAAAAAGAAGATCCTAACTTTACAAATGGAAGAGGCGATGAAGGTGGTTGGGCACCAAGATTAGAAAACCAAAAGGCATTAGAAATGTCTGCTAAAGCATGTGAGAACTTGGGATTTACTTTAGGAAAAGAAGTATCATTAGGAGTTGACTTTGCATCATCAACACAATGGAATGAAGAAAAAGAAAAGTATCTTTATGACAGAGCAGGATTTGAAAATTCAACAGGAGAGCAAATCGATTTCGCTGCAGAGATTATTGAGAAGTTTAAATTAATTTATGCAGAGGATACAGTTCATGAAGAGGCATTTGAAGACATGTCAGAATTAACAAAAAAATTCCCAAACACACTAGTTACAGGAGATGATTTAACTGTGACAAACAAAAATATTCTAAAAAAAGCCATTGAGGCAAAATCATGTAATGCTGCAATTTTGAAAGTCAATCAAGCAGGAAGTCTTTTTGATGCCTTTGAATTTGCTGATGAAGCAACTCAAAACAATATCAAACTAATCACATCACACAGATCTGGAGAATCTACAGATTCACAAATATCCCATATTGGACTTGCTACAAAGTCAAAAATGCTCAAAGTTGGCATTGTAGGAGGAGAAAGAGTAGCAAAACTCAATGAATTATTACGACTGTCAGAGCATGATTTAATACGTGGTATGGCAGAGATTTAAAATCGTCATGAGTGAACAAACTGAAGCAATTGACATCAAAAAGAAAGTTTTAGCTACTGGAATTAGAGTAGGCACTCAAGTTAAGACCAAATTTATGAAACCATTCATCACCAAAGCAAGCCCTGAAGGCCTATACATGCTTGATTTAGATATCACATTAGAAAAAATTCAAACAGCAGCCAAATTCATCAATAGATTAGGTGCTGAAAACATCATAGTGTGTTCAGGTAGACAATATGCAGAAACACCAATTGAGAAATTTTGTGAAAGTTTAGGTTCTAAAAAATTACTAAATAGATTCATGCCAGGTACACTAACAAATCCATCATTACCATATTACATTGAACCAAAATTAGTTTTAATTTCAGATCCACAAGTTGATGAACAAGCAATTATTGAAGCAACAAATGCAGGTATTCCAATTATTGGAATTGCAAATACAGACAACATTACATCTAATCTGGATGTAATTATTCCAGCAAACAACAGAGGAAGAAAATCTCTAGCTACAGTTTACTGGTTATTGGTACGTCAAATCTTAATTGAAAGAGGGGAATTAAAAGAAGATGAACCAATGAAAGAAGAAATCGACGATTTTGAAACAAAGATTACCGAAGAAGAAATCGACGATTTTTAGAATTTTAAAGTGTTTAATTGAAATCCAAAGCTTCTGCACCAGGAAAAGTAATTCTTTTTGGAGAACATTTTGTTGTGTATGGAGTTAAAGCAATTCTCTGTGCAATTAACAAAAGAATCACTGTAACTGCTGAAAAAATTGAGGGGGGAAAAATTTCCATTAAATCAAACATCGGAAATTTAGAATTAGAAACTGGAAAAGTAATTTCAGAAATTAATTCACCATTAAAACCATTTTATTATTTGGCAGATAAAATGTTAAAAAATGAAAACACTGGAATTGAAATCATTGTCGAATCAGATATTCCATTAGGGGCAGGTCTAGGTTCATCATCTGCATGTTGTGTTGCAGGAGCAGCAGCAATTTCAAGATTATTTAAAAAAACATCAAAAGAAGAAATTCTTTCCCTAGCAATAGAAGCTGAAAAAACAATTTTTGAAAATACATCAGGAGCTGATTGTACAGTTTGTACATATGGTGGAATTATGAATTATGATAAAGAAAATGGATTTCATAAAATAGAATATGAGCCTAATTTTCATCTAGTAATTGCCAATTCAAACATTGAACATTCCACAGACTCGGTAGTAGAGGATGTAAGGAAATTTAAAGAAAATGATGAAAGTGGATTTTCTTCATTATGTAAAAGGGAATCAAAATTAGTAAAAGATGTTTTAGAATTATTGAAAGAAAATAACATCAAAAAATTAGGAACTAAAGTTAAAGAAAATCAAGAATATTTAGAAATAATAGGAGTTTCAAATGATAAATTAAGAGAAATGATCCAAATAGGGCAAACTGAATCATTTGGTGCAAAAATTACTGGTGCAGGAGGTGGAGGATGTATCTATGCTCTTACAGATGAATCAAATCTTGAACAGACAATTAACCAATTCAAAGATAAGAATTATGATTGTTTTTCAGTTAAAATCGATTTTAAAGGTCTGGATACTTTTTAATTGATCAGATAATTTTGAAAAACATGATTCTAATAAAAATAGGCGGATCCATTATTACAAATAAAGAAAAACCATTATCTCCAAGGAAAAAAACAATTGAAAAACTATCTAAAAGTTTGAGGAAGATGGATGAACCAATAATTATTGTTCATGGAGGAGGATCATATGGGCATTATTGGTCTGTAAAATACGATATGCATACAAAAGAAAAAAAATACAATCCAAAGGGAGTTGCAATTGTTAAAAATTCAATGATTGAATTGAATAAAATAATTCTAGATTCATTAATAAAAAATAAATTAAATCCATACTGTCTTCCTCCAGCTGATTTTATGTTTGGAAATAAACCCATTACTAAAAAAATTAAAGAAATTGAAAAAATTGCAAAATCAGACTTGATTCCAGTCACATATGGAGATGCACTGTGGTTTGGTCAGAATAAAACATACATTTTATCTGGAGATAAAATTATGACTCATATAGCAAAAATTTTAAAACCCAGATTATGTATTTTTGCACTAAATGAAGATGGATTGTATTCGGATTTAGAATCAAAGAAATTGATTTATGAATTACAAGGTGAACGTCCATCTATTTCTGAAAATAAAATGGATGTTACAGGTGGAATGACTAGGAAAGTTGAAGAAGCATCAAAAATTGCAAAGATGGGAATGAATGTTTTCTTTGTAAATGGTAACAAGCCAGAAAGAATTGTGAAGGCAGTCAAAAATAAGACATTTGAAGGAACATTGTTTAGAGGTAAAAAAAATGTCTGAAGAATTAGTAATTTTAGTTGATGAAAATGATAACCCAATAGGAAGTGAAGAAAAGGTAAAGTGTCATTTACCAAATGGGAAACTACATCGAGCATTTACTGCATTGTTATTTGATGAAGATGGCAGGCTTGTCCTTACAAGGAGAGCCAAAGAGAAAATGTTATGGCCTAGTGATTGGGATGGAACATTTGCAAGTCATCCAAGAGAATCAGAAACTTATGTTTCATCAGGGGAAAGAAGAATGCCTGAAGAATTAGGAATAAAGGGAACATTAGATTATTTGCATAAATTTGAATATCATGTCCCATACAAAGACGTAGGATCTGAAAATGAAATATGTGGAACACTAATTGGTATAATTGACAAGTCTACTGAATTAAAAGAAATTGAAGGTGAAATTGATGAAATTAAATGGATTTCTTCTAAAGAACTAATTGCAGAGTTAAAGGAAAATCCACAAATCTATTGCCCATGGATGCTTATTGCATTAGAATTATTGGAAAAATCTGCCAAATCCATGCTCGAAAAACATGCAAATATCTTATCTACATGGGTGAACAGTGAAGTGCATGATGAATTGCAAAAAGCAATTAAAATTCATCTGCCAAATGACAAATGGAGAATAGTAAATGAATAAAACAAAACAAATGGAACAAAATGCAAAAATAGTTAACAAACATCTAAATTCAAAATTAAAAGGAAATCCTAAAAAACTCTATGATGCAGCAGGGCATCTAATCGTTAATGGAGGAAAAAGACTAAGACCATACATGGTAATTAGAAGTTGTCAAATTTTAAAAGGTAAAGTTTCCAATGCAATGCCTGCTGCAAGTGCCGTAGAGATGATACATAATTTCTCATTAGTTCATGATGATATTATGGACAATGATGAAATGCGTCATGGAGTTCCTACAGTGCACAAAAAATTTGGCATGCCAATTGCAATTCTTGCTGGAGATGTTTTATTTTCAAAAGCATTTCAAATCATTACTGATTCAAAATTATCACCTATTGCTACAACTCAACTAGTATCCAGACTTGCAAAGGCTTGTGTTGATATCTGTGAAGGGCAGTTATTAGATGTAAAGATGGCAGAAGAGCGAAAAATTCCATCACAGGCAGAATATATTACAATGATTGGTAAAAAAACTGCAGCATTGTTTGATGTATCTTGTGCAATGGGAGCAATTTGTGCAACAAATAAAGCAAAAGATATCTCAAATCTTTCATCATTTGGAAGAAATTTAGGAATTGCTTTTCAAATAACTGATGATCTTATTGGCGTTATGGGGGATCCTAAAATAACAAAAAAACCAGTAGGAAACGATTTGAGAGAAGGAAAGAAATCACTTCCAATTCTTATGGCAATAAAATCAGCAAAAAGTAATGATAAAAAAATAATTCTAAAAGCATTTGGAAATTCAAAAATATCAAAAAAGGAACTGAATAGAGCAGTAGATGTCATTAGATCTTTAGGGATAGAAGAAAATGTGAGGAAACAGGCTCTAAAATATGCTGAAAAAGCAAAAAAATCATTAGTGAATTATTCTGGATCTGCAAAAACTGAATTAATTTCATTGTTAGATTTTGTAGTAAAACGAAGTGTGTAATTGTAATAGGTAAGAAATAACATGGATGAAGAATTAAAAAAAGAAATTAGAAAAATGGCTCTTCAAAATGCTTTTGAGCATGGAGGAGAAACCAGAGATAAAATAATTTTAGGAAAAATTCTTGGAACAAAACCAGAATTTAGAAGTAAAGTAAAAGAAATTTCAGGAACTATTTCTGAAATAGTATCAACAGTAAATCAGTTATCATTAGAAGAGCAAGGAATTGAAATCAAAGAAAATTTTCCAGAAATTTTAATCCAAAAAGAAAAAATTAAAGAGAGAGAAGGTCTTCCAGAATTAAAAGATGCTGAACAAGGGAAAGTAATCACAAGATTTCCTCCAGAACCTAACGGATATCCACATATTGGACATGCAAAAGCAGCTATCATTAATTCAGAATATGCCAAAATGTATGGAGGAAAATTTATTCTAAGAATGGATGATACAAATCCAGAAGCTGAAAGAATGGAATATCATGCAGCCATCAAAGTAGGATTAGAATGGTTAGGGATTGAATTTGACATAGTAAAAAGCACATCAGATGACATGGAATTATTTTATGAAAAAGGAATGGAGTTAATTAATTTAGGAAAAGCATACGTTTGTACTTGTAAAAGAGAAGATGTCAGTAAAAACAGAAGAGAGCGAAAAGCATGTAAGTGTAGTAGAGAAGACATAGAAAAAAATAATAAAAATTGGGAAAAGATGAATAATAAATTCAAACCAGGAGATGCCATAGTTCGATTCCGTGGAGATATGGAAGCAGATAATGCAGTCATGCGAGATCCTGTCTTGTTCAGGATTATTGAAGGGAAACACTACACATTGGGAGAAAAATATAGAATTTGGCCAAGTTATGATATGGCAGTTGCCATAGAGGATAGTATCGATGGTGTAACTCATGCCTATCGTTCAAAAGAATTTGAACTCAGAAAAGAGCTAATTGATGCAATTTTAGATGCATTAAACATGAGAAAACCCACTCAAGGCTTTTTTTCAAGATTAGAATTCAAAGGCATGCCAATATCAAAAAGAATCATCAAACCACTTATTGAAGAAGGAAAAGTCACCTGGTATGATGATCCAAGGCTACCAACTTTAGAGGCATTACGAAGAAGAGGAATCAAACCAGAAGCAATTAGGAAATTCATCATGTCATTAGGATTAACAAAAGCAAATACTCTAGCACCATTTGATGCACTAGAAGCATTTAACAGAAAATTTGTGGATGCAGATAGTATTAGATTATTCATGGTAAGCAATGCAAAAAAACTTTCAGTGAAAAATTTACCTATATCTTCTGTTGAAATCTCAAATCATCCAATAAACGATATTGGAAAAAGAATAATCGAGATTGATGAAAATTTTTACATTTCAGGGGAAGATGCACAGACAATCAAAGAAGGATCACAAATCCGTTTATTGGGTTTAGGGAATATTCACATTATAAAACAAGGAATAGAGTTTGAAGGAGAATTTGTTGAAAATGGAGATATAAAAGACGTACCAAAAATCCAATGGGTACCACAAAAAACAGCACATGAGATAAAGATGATAATTCCCAAAACATTGTTTATTGATGATGAATTTAATGAAGATAGTTTAGAAGAATTGAATGTGTATACAGAACCACATTATCTACAATTAAAAGAAGGAGAAGAAATACAATTTGTTAGATTTGGATATTGTAGAAAAGATTCTCAGAATCAAGCAATTTTTACACACAAGTGATTTAATATGAAAATAGCACGATTGACACGCGATAATAATGAAACATACGGTTTTGTTAATGGAGGTAAAGTATCCACGAAAGATGAGATTACTTACTTGACAGGTGTCCCAATTCCTCAAAATGTTAAAGATTTTCTTTTTGATGGATGGTATGACGAAATTAAAAATAAAATTAAAGATTTACCATATGATGAAAATATTTCAAAATACAAATTATTGCCACCAATTCCCAACCCCAACAAGATAATTTGTTTGGCATTCAATTATGTAGATCATGCTAAAGAACAGGGACTAGAAGCACCAGAAGATCCCGCATTGATAATAAAACCCAGAACTGCATTAAATGGTACAAATTCAGATATCGTATGCCCAGACTTTGTTACACAGTTAGATTATGAGGTTGAATTAGCCTTGATTATTGGTAAAAATTGTAAAAATGTAAGTGTAGATGATGCATTTGATTCAATATTTGGATATATGATTTTCAATGATGTTTCAGCAAGAGATATTCAATTCAAAGACAAGCAATTCACAAGAGGAAAAAGTTTTGATTCTTTTGCACCGTGTGGGCCGTGGATAACAACAAAAGATGAAATCAAAGATCCTCAAAATCTAAAAATGACTACCAAAATTAATGGCAAATTAAGACAAAATTCTTCATCGAATAACATGTTCATTAAAATCCCAGAAATTGTTTCAAAAATTTCCAAGGTGATGACATTAGAAAAAGGAGATATTATTTCTACTGGAACACCTGCAGGAGTTATGTTAAACAAACCAAATGCAGTGTTTCTAAAAGATGGAGACAAAGTGGAAATGGAAATAGAAAATTTAGGAACTTTAAACAATACAATTAAAGTTGTTAAATCAAATTAAACAAAAGATTTCTTCATTAAATGAAATGATATTTTATATTCTAGAGTATCAAAAAGGGGTAATTTTTCTTTAGTTAAAATTTGAATGCGTTCATAGTTTTTTTTCCAACCAAAATCTTGTAAATATGAAAGAAGTTCATAAACAGATTCATCCGAATTTGAAAATAAAGTTATAATCAATGTTCTATCAAAATGCTCAGATTCAGTAATTATTGCAATAGAATTTTTAGTATCAATTGAAGAATTGACAATTCTATTTTGTTCACAAAATGATTTTAATGTTTTATCATCAATTGGAAGCCATCTCCAAGATTTTACATAATGAGAATGGAGTTCGAAATTAATAGATTTACCAAAAGTGATATTATGATTTGGATTATTTTTTGGATTATTTTTTGGTTCGATAGTGTAAAAATTCCATGTTTGAAAAATTTTATAGTTTAGAGACTTGGCCATGGAAATTGAAATGAGGTTTTCTGTATCTATCAACATAAATGAAAAAGATATATTTTTCTCTAAACCTATGATTTCAGCATGTTTTACTAGTTTAGATGCAATGTTTTGGCGTCGAGAATTTGGTTCAATTCTAATTCCCTCAATCCAAACTTGATTATCAGAATAAAATGCATGACAAATTCCAACAGGATCTAGTTTTTGTGCTAATAATAAATAACCTTCAGAAATCCAATAATTCCAAACATGTCCCACATAATCTCCCCATGAAAAAGTATTTTTACAAAATTTTAAAACAAAGGTTTTATCTAAATCATTTGCTTCTCTAATTCTCAACTTTACCATATACAAAAAATTATTAAGAATAATTAGATAAAAACTTCAATGGGGAAAATTATTGCCGGTAAAACATCAGATATTCCACTTGGAAAAATGATCAATGTGTCTATTGATGGTAGAGATATTCTTGTTGCAAATATTGATGGAGAATATTGTGCTACAGATGACTCATGCACTCATTCAGGCTCTAGTCTATCTAAAGGGAAATTAGATGGCTGCACAATTACTTGTGGATGGCATGCAGCTGAATTTGATTGTAAAACAGGTAAATTAATGAAATTCCCAGTAAAAATTAGAGATTTAACATCATACCATGTTGTCGTAGAATCAGACAACATCTTTGTAGAGATATAACTATATTCTTCTAATTTTTAAGAAAAGATGTAAAAATGGTTGACGACTCTCAAAATAAAGAATCTATGAAAGGGGCAATTGAAACATTAGAACAAATTACTTCTAGTAACTCAACTCCAAAAACAATCAAAAAGTCAATTATAGATTTAATTATAGAACTTAAAAACACAGAATATTCACTATCGGTTAGGGCAGCAAATACCATCAGCCTATTAGATGATGTAACACAAGATGCCAACATGCCTTCATACGTTAGAACTCAATTATGGCAAGCGGTTTCAAAATTAGAAAGCATAAGAGAATAAATTTTCGTGCAATGTATCAAATATAATGAAAATTGAAGAATATTTAGAAACTCTTCCTGAAAATTTGCTTAGTGGTGAAGATGTTCAATTACCTGAAAAATCATTTCATGAGATTTTTAAATTTGTAGATTTAGATGAAGGTGATATTTTTTATCATTTAGGATGTGGGAATGAGAAAGGGATTGAACTTGCTCTAAATGAATTTAAAGTTAAAAAAGCAGTTGGAATTGATAATAACTTTGAAAAAATTAAACAAGCAAAAAAAAATCTTAAAGAAAAAAATATCAAAGCAGATTTGATTTGTCAAAACATAGAAGATTCAATTTTCTCAGATGCATCAGTGATTTTATTCTGGTTTACGGATAAAAATATTATTAATAAAATGATGAAAAAATTTGAAAATCTTAAAGAAGGTACAAAAATAATTACAATTTGGGGACCTCTACCAGAGTGCCTTCCAAATAAAGTAAATTTTCCATACATAATCAATAAAATTCCTCTCAAAAAAGCACAAAATATGCAAGAACAGGTGTTATCAATTTTTGGTGTAAAATGTATTGATTTTATTACAGCATGGGAATTTGCTGAAAGATATACAAAATCAATAGGTTCTCCAGAAATTAAAAATGATCGATTTTTGACCATTATTCAAACATTAGTGATTTGGATTAATGCAAAAAAACTAGGAGTGGCATGTGGAGAAAAAATTCCAGAATCAATTCAGACATATATCAACATCATGAAGATGCATTTTGACATTGATTTTGAATATCTATTAAAAGAATAATTTGTGTAATCCTTTTATTTTGTTTTTACTTGAATAGAATATGGAAGGAAGAATCAACATTAATGTTTCAGCAGTAGATTATGATAAAACAAGTAAAGCATTAACTCACCAATTATCTCTTTTAGAAGAAATGGTTCATGGACAAGATGATTTTGTTATGACAGATTCAGAATTTGCATTTGGATGGCATTTTTTTGTATTAAGTATCAATAGATCATTAGTAGAAAAGCTAATAGAAATGATGGGTGCAGATTATGATAAAATTAAGGGTAAGGGAAACGAAAAGAAGTTTTTAACATGGTTAACAAAAAACATTGAGACCAAATCTCCGAGATTTAAACTAGCAATCAAAGAAGAGATGGAATCTAGTAAGTTTGGTATTTTTTAAAATAATAGAGGGCCCTCGAGGGGAATCGAACTCCTGTCCGAGGATCCACAACCCTCTATACTAACCACTGTACTACGAGGGCCACAAAAAGAGAAAATTGTTCAACCAGTATTAATCTTTAAGATCATGTTGAAAATTAGGCTGTAGATTTATTATTAACTAGGTTGAAATCTATGTATGCGAAAATGGTGGGGCGCAATGGGAATAACAATCGCAATTGTATGGATTGGAGTAAACTATCTTCTCCCATGGGTACAATGAATATCTAAATTAGATCAGCCTTAAATTCAAAAATAATTTCATCTCAACGATCGCTTTAAATTTGTTGTATCAGATATTTTTCGATATGAGAAAGGGTTTCATCACAAGCAGACTACGTTCAAACAAGAAATTAGCGGACATCCCCATTGAAAATAAGATAGAAACCATTCAAGGAGAGAAATTTGTATGGATTGATATGCAAAATCCAGATAGAAATGATGTTGAAAAATTAGCTCAAAAATATAATTTCAATGAATTAAACATAGAGGATTGTATGACTAAATTTGAACTTCCAAAATTAGATAGTTATGATGATCATTTCTTTGTAATTCTTCATTTTCCACCATTAGCACAAAAAATAAGAATTTCAAAAAATAGTCAATTATCAATATTTGTAGGAAAAGATTTCCTGGTAACGGTTCATCAAGGAGATCTTAAACCGCTTGTAGAACTAGCAGAAATTTGTAAAACAAGTACTGATCAACAAAGAAAAGAGAGGTTATTAGGAAAATCATCAGGGTTTCTACTTCACGAAATCTTAGATGTTTTAGTAGATGACCTTTTACACACATCAAGGAAAATTATTGCAAATCTAGACGATATTGAAGATAGGGTTTTTGATGAATCAAAACCAGTAGCTAGAAATATTGCTCTGCTTAGAAGAGAAATTAATAGATTAAGAAGAATAGCAAATCCATTAAAGAAATTCGTACTAGAGATAGCAAAACATGTCAAACGATTTTCAAATACTGAAGATGATGAACTTGCATTATTCTATGATGATGTAATAGATCACATTGACAAGGTAATTGAAACATTAGAAGAATCCAGAGAAACCATGGAAATTTACAAAGATACAGATTTTGTGTTAAGTACCGAAAAAACAAACAAAGTTCTTGCCGTATTAACGATAATTTTCACATTAGCAATTCCATCAACGGTGATTGGAACATTTTATGGAATGAATGTTGATTTACCGGGTGGAATTGGGAATAATTCAATGTTTTTAGGACCATTTACAACTTTTATCATAGTAATAATTGCATCAGCAATTCCTACAATCATGATGTTTACATATTTCAAAAAACTAGGCTGGATTAGTAGTTAAAAGTAAAAATCTAGATCTACTCATTAAAAATAAGATTAGATAAATACAAGATAATTTTATCTAAATTATGGGGAAAATTAGAATTAGAACAGGTAGAGGCACAGGAACCATTGAAGTTGATGATGATGCTGCTAAATGGTCTGGAGAAGATTTTAAGAAAATCCAAAATGCAAGGAAAAAAGCAGCCGCAAATAGAACGGTTTCATCTGGAAGAGGAACTGGTTCTAGAAAGCTAGGCGATATGCCTGATCCAAAGAAAGTAGTTGATTCTACTGGAAGAACAATTAGTACAGGTAGAGGCACAGGTTCTAGAAAAAGTACCAAATAACAGAGTTACATCATTTTTTCATTTTTAATATTTTCTTAGAGATTACTCTCTAAATTTTATTATATTTTGATATCAGGATTTCCAGATTTTAGCTTGTCCCAATCGGCAAGAAAGTTATCCAAGCCAATTTTTGTTAATGGATGTAACATCATTTTATCTAAAACAGCAGGAGGTAATGTGACAACATCTGCACCAATTTTTGCCGCATCAACAACATGTACTGGATGACGAACACTTGCAACAAGAATTTGAGTTTCAAAATTATAATTTGAAAAAATTTCTTTAATTTCTTGAATCAATTTCATTCCATCTTGGCCAATATCATCTAATCTACCAATAAATGGACTGACATATTTTGCTCCAGCTTTTGCAGCAAGCAAAGCTTGATTTGCAGAAAAGATCAATGTAACGTTAACTGGAATTCCTTCAGATGAAAATGATTTACAAGCTTTAAGACCATCAGGAGTCATAGGAACTTTGACAACTACATTGTCTCCATATTGACGAAGACGTTTACCTTCTTCCATCATTCCAGAATATTCAGTACTGACAACTTCTAAACTAACATCACCTTTGATTATTTTTGTAATTTCTTCCATAGCATCTTTTGGATTGCCACCTTCCTTAAACATTAGTGAAGGATTAGTTGTTATTCCATCTAACAAACCCATGTCGTTGAATTTTCTTATGGATTCAAGATTAGCAGTATCAAGAAAAATTTTCATAATTTTTTACTCCTAATTTCTTTAACTTGTTTTGCCATATTAAAAGATGTTATTCCATGTTTCTCCAAGAGTAATGGAACTTCTTTATCACGTGCAGATTCACCAAACATGTCTTGGGCTCCAATTCTTTTGATATGTACTGGATAAGATTCTGAAACAGATTCCGCTACTGCAGAGCCCATTCCACCAATAATATTATGTTCTTCAGTAGTTACCATGCAACCAGTTTCTCTAGCTGCTTTTTCTAAAATTTCATGGTCGATAGGTTTGATTGAAAACATGTCTAAAACTCTACAAGAGATTCCTTCTTGTTGTAAAGATTCAGCAGCTTCTAAAGCCATTCTAACAGTAATGCCACACGCAGCAATTGTACAATCAGAGCCATCCCTTAGTGTGATTCCCTTTCCAATTTGAAATTCTTGAGATTTAGAATGAACAAGAGGCGTTTTTGATCTTGCCATCCTCATGTAAAATGGACCATATTCTCTAACCATTAATTGTGTTAATTTTGAAACTGCTACAGTATCAGCAGGAATAAAAACTCTGAAATTTGGAATGACTCTCATTATAGCAATGTCTTCAATTGTTTGATGTGACCCCCCATCTGGACCTACGGATAAACCACCATGAGATGTAACTAATTTTACATTAAGACCGTTTTTTCCAGGAGGTGACGGGTATGCAATATTATTTCTAATTTGATCAACTGCTCTGCCAGGTAAAAATATTGCATAAGTACTAGCAAAAGATATTTTTCCAGATGCAGCCAATCCTGCAGATATAGTAACTAGATTAGCTTCAGCAATACCCACATTAAAAAATCGATTTGGAAATTCTTTTCCAAACCCTGAAGTTTTTAATGAATCAGTTGTATCTGCACCTAAAACAACAACATTCGGATTTTCTTTTCCTAATTGAATTAAAGATTTAGAATATTCTGAACGCATGTCTGACATTATTGGTTCATTCAAATGTATCCTGCCTCCTCTGCAATTTTTTTGATTTGTTCTTGTTTTTCACCAATTACATGTAATCCAATCCATTTGTTTACCAAGTCACTTCCACCAAGTTCATTTGCTTTTGCAAGTAGTCCATGTCTTCTTGATTTAAAAACTTCATTTCTAAAATCTTTAATTGTAGCTCGAACATCTTGCTGGCCAATTATTGCACCACCTCCAACAAAAGCACGTGCACCATCAGTAAATATAGAACCGATATTTTCTAGATTTACCCCTCCATCAGCCTCAATATAGCCTAAAAAATTATGCTGTTTCAAAATAGAATTTAATCTTGACATTTTTTCATGTGTTTCTTCAATGTATTTTTGACCAGATTTTCCAGGAACTACAGACATTACAATAAGTTGATCAAGTGATTTCAAGAATTTGTAAGACCACTCAGGTAATTCAGTGTCAGGGTTTATTGAAAAGCCTACACCTACCTGATTCTGTTTTAAGATATCATGTATTTCTCCAAAACTAGATTCATCAGTTACCTCAGCATGAACAGTAACAATATCACTACCAGCATCAACATAGTCTTTCACATGTTTTACAGGTTCAGTTATCATCAGATGGGTATCAAATGGAATTACTGTGAATGGTCTTAGTTCTTTGATTTTATTGTGATCAAATGTTTTTGTTGGAACAAATTGGCCATCCATCACATCAAGATGAATGTAATCGGCCCTACCAGTTACACATCGTTTAATTTCATTTTCTAAATTTGCCATATCTCCTGCAATAATAGATGGTGCAATCATAAATTGTGAATCCAATTCAAGATTAATTATTGGAACAACATCAGAATCTGGTGCTTTACCATGCCACTGTGGATTATCTTCCATATGTTCAACAGCTTTTCCTTTAATTGTTCTTGAAATAATAATTGTTGGAACACCCTTGATAGTATTAGCTTTTGCAATAGCAGCATCAATTTGTTCAACTCGATGTCCATCAATTTCAATAACGTTCCAACCAAATGATCTCCACTTATCACCAGTTTTCCAACGTGATGCATCTTTCCACATTTCAGAAATTTCTAAACCTTCTAAATTTTCATCGAGTGGCATAATTTTTTCAGTATACGAATCTTGTTGAATGAAATTTCTATCAAGAAATGCTGTAAGATTATCAACTTTGTATTTTGAAGCAGTCATTGCAGCCTCCCAGACTTGGCCTTCATTAGACTCACCATCACCAATGATAGTATAGACATGATGATCTTTGGAATCAATTTTTGCAGTAAGTGCAATTCCTATAGAATAAGACAATCCAGTACCTAACGAACCACCACAAAATTCCACTCCAGGGCATTTTAGATCTGGATGTCCTTGTAATTTACTACCAAATTTTCTTAATGTTTCAATTTCAGATTCTGGAAAATACCCTGCAACGGCCATATTTGAAAACAATCCAGGAGCTGCATGACCTTTAGATAAAACTAATCTATCCCTATCTTCCCATTGAGGATTTTTAGGATCAAATTTTAGATATTTGTTAAACAAGCATCCCAAAATTTCGGCCATAGAAAATGAACCTCCAGGATGACCAGATTCTGCAGCATTAGTTCCCTTAATCACTAATTTACGAGCTCGAAGAATATGTTTCTTAATTTGATAATAGTTGAGCCCCATCTGCAACGTTATCCCTGCAAATTGAATAAAAATCTATTTCTAAAGAAAACTACACAATACAAAACTTCAAGGAAGGTAGGGATCTTAATACAAATCATACAATCAAGATCTCAAAGAGAATTCTACTTTATCTAACATAAATTTTAAAAATGCAGATAATGGCTTTTTTGTTCCATGCCTTGCATTCCATTCCTTAACAAGTTCATTATAGAACTTCCACTCAGATTCATCTTTTGTAAGATGACTTGTCATCATTTTCTCAAATTCTGCAAGATCCCAATCTACTGGGCACATTATATTGTCCATCTGGATTAATTTTCCATTTTTCATTGAAAATGGATATGATTTGCAGACTCCTGGCTTGAAATCATTTACTGTGCATCTAAAGACATCTTTGGTTTCTTCAAGAAATTCACATCCACCTTTTTTTTGTTTTAAGGCAAGATCAACTAGACCTTCTTCGACCTTAATTCCAAGAGAATAATCTTTTGCGCCATAAATTTCTAAGAATTTTTTAGGAGCCATTTTCAATCCCGTTGATAGTCGGTAAACATCATGGGCATTTACAAATATCACATATTCTTTACAACAATCAGTATGACATGATACACAAGGGAATTCTCCAGTTTTAGTATGACTAGAATCAAGATTATCGACAATTAATGTCATAGATAATTAAAATAAAATTCAGGTATTAAGTTTGTAAAATTTTAATTTGATCGTTATTCTATAGTATTATGGAAATTAAAGAAAATATTCCAATCGTGTTATTTGATAATCAGTGTTATTTGTGTATGAAATTTGCAAATACAGTTAATTTTTTTGCCAGAGGTAAAATAACAATGGTAGGACATTATTCAGAATTCGGGGAAAAAATTAGAAAGAGTGTTTTGGATGAATCAGCATTAGAAATGTTTTGGTTTATTAATCAAAAACGAGCATATGGAGGAAGAGCAGCTTTACTTCCATTGATAAAATCAATTTTATCTAAAAAAATAAAAAAATCACCAATGTCTAAAATTAATGATGAATGTCAGCAAGATTGTAAAACAGTCAAAGCTGTATTTGTAAGATCAGCAAGTCTGATTACCCGCAGCAGGATAATAGATCTATAGTAAATCTAAATAATACTTTAAAAAAGAGAATTTCAATATGAAGATAAAAACTGAAAGTTCGGCAAAAAAGAAAACAAGTCTTCTATGTGGATTTGTATTAGAAAATTCTAACAAAGTTCTAGGATTACCAAAATTTGACACTAAAACTACATCGGCAATTAACCAATCTCTAAAAGATATGGATGGGAAATTAGGAAAACTTGGCATTATTCCAATACCTGGAAAATCCATACAAAGAATCCTACTTGCAGGTATAGGAAAAAAAGAAAATCTAACAAAAGACACTATTAGACTTGTCTCAGGAAAAATTGCCCAAAAAGCAAGAGAGTTGAAATTATCTGAATTTTCAATTATATCACCTCCAAGTTTTGTAACAGACCCAATTCTTACAGTATCTCAGATTATAGAAGGAACAAAAATGGCTCTTTACAAATTTGAAAAATTCAAGACCGAGAAAATTGAAACTTCTCCAAACCTCACCATTATTGTTTCAAAATCAAACAAAATTTCAAAAGCTGTTAAAATAGCTGAAATTGTTGCAGACGGTGCTATATTTACCAAAAGTATTGCTAATTTACCTCCAAACGAATGTACTCCTACAACATTAGCAAACTTTGCAAAAAGTATGTCAAGGAAAAATAAAATGAAATGTAATATCATTTCAGAACCTGAACTAAAGAAAAAAGGCTTTGGCGGGATTTCAGCAGTAGGTCAAGGAAGTACCAATCAACCAAAATTAATTATTCTAGAACATAATCGTGGTAGAAAAAATGACAAACCGATTGTCCTTGTAGGGAAAGCAGTGACATTTGATACAGGTGGCATTTCATTAAAACCCGGAGCAGTAATGGATGAGATGAAATTTGACAAATGTGGTGGATGTTCAGTTCTAGGAATAATGAAATCTGTTTCAGAATTAAAACTACCAATCAATGTTGTAGGTATAGTTCCTTCAGTTGAAAATATGCCAGATGGAAAGTCATACAGACCAGGAGATATTATAAAATTATACAGTGGAAAAACAGCTGAAATCCTAAACACAGATGCTGAGGGAAGATTGATTTTAGCTGATGCGTTATCGTATGGAGAAAAACATTATTCTCCAAAGGCAATCATTGATTTTGCTACTCTTACAGGCGCATGTATTGTGGCACTTGGAACCAATATAGCAGCAATTGTATCAAATGATGAAAAACTAACAAAGAAAATCAATGATTCTTCCAAAAGAACAACTGAAGAAGTATGGGAGCTACCATTAAATCAAGACTATATAGATATGATAAAATCAGATGTTGCAGATATGAAAAATGTTGGAATTGGAAGAGCAGCTGGAACAATCACCGCAGCTGCATTTTTGAAAAATGCAATTGAAAAAACACCATGGACACATATTGATATTGCAGGAGTTGCATGGACACAGGGAGCTACAAAAGAAAAATCATACAATCCAAAAGGTGCTACAGGTTTTGGTGTAAGATTAATTTTAGATTATTTACAAAATTTGTAAAATTAGTATCCTCTACTGTTTCTATCAGGTGTATCAACATTTGGATTTCTCCAACCATGTTTTTCCATCATATGATTTAGCAATCGTATATCATTGTCACATATTTCTCCACAAACACTACAATCTGACATATCGAATTCACATCAATCCAATTAATTCAATATTAAAAGATTGATTGAAAAGTAGAAAATGCCAGCACTGTTGCTTCCCAAGAGCTCTCGCATCTTAGTAGCACAACAGCGACATTAGGTTTGACTTCCAAGTTCGGAATGGGATTGGGTCGCACCCTAACGCTATGGCCGGCTTGAAATATGATGTCAAATTCTCATCTATTAACGTAACGCCAGTTTTGAGTAATACTCAAAATAGGTATAAAGCAAAGAAAATACCGGATTACAACATGACTCATAGAGTAGCGGTTTTAGATCAGGATCTTTGTCAGCCACAAAAATGTGGTTTAGAATGTATAAAATATTGTCCAGTCAACAAATCAGGCGCAGAATGTGTTACTATAAACGAAGAATCAAAAAAGGCTCAGATTGATGAGGATATTTGTAATGGATGTGGAATATGTGTCAAAGTATGCCCTTTTGATGCAATAACAATTATCAATTTAGCAAGTGAACTAGCTACAGATAAAATTCATCAATATGGAATAAATTCATTCAGACTTTACAAATTACCTACTCCAAAAAAAGGTGAAGTTGTAGGACTTTTGGGAAGGAATGGAATGGGGAAAAGTACAGTAGTTAACATCCTATCAGGGAATCTTAAACCAAATTTAGGTAGATATGAAAATCCACCTGAATGGGATGAGGTTTTAAAACATTACAGTGGAACAGAACTTAAACAACATTTTGAAAAGATTAAACAAAAACAAATTCGAGCTTCAATAAAACCACAACAAGTACATCATATTGCTCAAGCATTTGATGGAACAGGAAAAGAATTACTTGACAAATATGATGAACGTGGAGTATCAAGAGAATTAATCAAAACATTAGGGCTAGAAAACTCAATGGAACAAAATTTAAAAGAACTAAGTGGTGGTGAATTACAAAGAATCGCAGTTGCAGCAGCAGCATCTAAAGATACGGAATTTTATTTTTTTGATGAACCATCTTCATACAACGATGTTTTCCAAAGAATAGGCGTAGCAAGAGTAATACAAAATTTAGCTAAAATTGGAAAAAGTGTAATGGTAGTAGAACATGATTTAACATTGTTAGATTTTCTAAGTGATTACATTGAAGTATTGTATGGAGAACCTACAGCATATGGAATTGTTTCAGGTATTTTATCTACCAAAGTTGGAATCAATGTTTTTCTTGATGGATATTTACCAAATGAGAATGTAAGATTTAGAGATAAGAAATTTTCTTTTGATGTATCATCTTCATCGACTGATATTTTTCAAGAAGGAAGTGATATTCTCACATATCCAAAACTAGAGAAAAAATATCCATCATTTTCAGTAACAATTGAGCCTGGAAGAGTAAGAAAAGGAGAGGTTTTAGGAATAATGGGAGCTAATGCACTTGGTAAAACAACTCTAATGAAAATGATTGCAGGAGTTGAAAAACCAGATTCGGGCAGCATTAGTAAAAAAATCAAGATAGCATACAAGCCACAATATCTCCAAAATGATCTTGATGTAGAAGTTCTTTCCGTATTAGAACAAGCAAATGGAGGTCAAGTTGAAGAAAGTATGGAAGAAGAACAAATTCTAGATCCGTTAAAAATTAAAAAACTATACAATAAATCTATCAAAAAACTTTCTGGAGGAGAATTACAAAAAGTGGCTGTTGCATCATGTCTATTACAAAAAGTTGATTTGTATGCATTAGATGAACCCTCAGCATTTTTAGATGTAGAAGATAGAATTGCAGTAGCAAAATTTTTACAAAAATTTGTACGCTCGTTTGGAAAGTCTGCAATTATTATTGATCATGATTTACAATTAATGGATTTAGTTTCAGATTCAATGATAATATTTGAAGGAGAATCAGGTTCTGCCGGTATTGCTACATCACCAATGCCAAAACCGGATGCAATGAATAAATTTCTAAAATCATTAGATATGTCATTTAGAAGAGACGAGAAAAGTCTAAGACCACGTGTAAATAAACTAGAAAGCAGATTAGATAAAGATCAAAAAACAAGTGGAAATTTCTATTACAAGCATTGACACGAATGTTAAAGAAAGCACTGGAAAATGTGCTTTCAGAGAAAGAAAGTAATGAATTAATTTCTGCTTTTGATCAGATAGGTGAAATAATTATTGTGAGGATTCCAGATTCACTTCTCTCAAAAAAGAAAATCATTGGAAAAGCATTGTTAGATGACGTAAAAATTGTAAGAAGTGTATTCTACCAAGCCTCTGCTGTAAGTGGGAATTTTCGAACGAGGGATTTAGAAATCCTTGCCGGAGAAGACAATACCGAAACAGAATACAAGGAATTTGGATGTAGATTTACAGTAGATGTTAAAAATGCATTTTTTTCCCCTAGATTGTCTACTGAAAGAGGGAGAATTACAGATTTGATTCAAAATGGTGAAGTAGTGACTAATATGTTTGCAGGAATTGGAATGTTTTCAATAATGGCTGCAAAAAAGAAGAAATGTACGGTATATAGTCTTGATATCAATCCTGTTGCTTCAAAATTATGTGAAACAAATATTGAATTAAACAAACTTGCTGGAAATATAATTTCAATTAATGGTGATGCATCAGAAATCATCAAAGAACAATTGATGAATAAATCAGATAGAACATTGATGTTATTGCCTGAAAGATCAGATGAATTTTTAAAATCAGCAATAGATACAACCAAAGATGGAGGCATCATTCATTATTATTCACATATTCATGCAGATAAAAAAATAGAAGCTGGAAAACTTTCAGAAGAACATTATCTTAAAGTCACTCCAGTAAAATCAGAAATACTACATTCAAAAATTGTCAGACCTGTTGGTCCAAGATATTATCAAACAGTTGTAGATGTTAAAATTACTAAATAATCTAATCTTCGGAAGTAATTGAAGCAGGTGAAGGTTTTGTTGTGGCCATCACATACCCAATCCAAGCAATAACCCCCAAAATTCCTCCTGCAATCATTAGAACCGATAGTTGTAATACAATAGGACTCCATTCAGAAAGCATTAACAAATATGCATAAAGGAAAAAACCACCAATACATAAAACAAAAATGGTAATACCCATTCCTTTTCGTTTGTCCATGGCGAAGAATTTTTTGTGAGTTATTTATTGGTTTGAACTAACTCAATTCAATTGCCATAAGATATGCATCTTCACCATCTCGATAATAGGCGTTTAATTGTTGTCTAATTTCAAATCCCATTTTTTCGTATAATCTGACAGCATCTGTATTACTACATCTTACTTCTAAATAGAATTCATCACATTTTCTTAATTTTACACCATTGACAGATTCCTCTACTAGTGCATTTCCTATTCCATTTCTTCGATGTTCTTCAACTACTGCAATAGATACAACATGGCCTTTTTTGACAAAACCTAATTTCTTAAAATTTGAAAATCCAAATTCAGTTTTGCACATAATATATCCAACATATTTTCCTCCAATTTCAGCAACAATGAAAGCCTCAGGTAACTCAGCAAGTAAACTTTCATAGAAATAGTCTGAATAATGTTCAGGTAGAGTTTTTAGATTAATTTCCATTATTGAAATTAGATCGCTTGGTTCAGCTCTTCTAATATTACAATCCCCCAATTGTCTTAGAATTACTTGCATGATGATTGTATAGTATTATCAATATTTATTTTTAAACCAAAAGACCATTTAATGGAAAAATCCAGTATTAAACAGATGGAGAATCCCTCACAAGAAGATATTATTTCATTAGTTAATTCCATATTTCAGGTCAGTGATTTCACAAAAACTGAATTTTCATTAGAATTTAAAATTGAAGATGTGAATTTCAAATCAAAATTTGAAGGATTGGCAAGGAAATTGGAAGATATGACATATGTTTGCAAATTAGAAAAAATGGAAGAGAGAGGACTGTATGTCATCATTCAGAAATTCACCCCAAAGAAACAGAAAAGGTGGATGAGTACATCATGGATTCCAAGGATATTGTTTGTAATTGTTATTTCATTTGTAATGGTAGATGGATACTATAGAACATCAGGTACAAATTCCATTGTAGAAATTGGAGATCCCCTTGAAATGGCAGCAGTGTATACACTATCATTATTAGGGATTTTAGGAATTCATGAACTTGGCCACATTGTTGCTGCAAAAGTACACGGTCTAAAAACAACATGGCCATATTTCATTCCAGGACTTCCAATTATTGGAATTCCAACATTTGGAGCATTTATTCAATCAAAAGGATTAACAATTAATCGAGAAATTTTATTCGATGTTGCTATTGCAGGGCCAATTGCAGGATTAGTTATTGCTGTGATTGTTTCAATTTATGGTGCATATACTGCGCCAGTTTTAGATCCTCAGATTGCCGCAGGCTTGTTTGAAGAATCAAAATTGATTGAATGGAATCAAGGAGAACCATTGTTGATGACTGCTAGTTTAGCATTATTTGGAAAAGGCGGAGCAGGACATGAAGTGATTATGACACCCATTATGTTTGCAGCATGGATTGGTTTCTTAATTACATTTTTGAATTTATTGCCGGCATGGCAATTGGATGGAGGACATATGGCAAGAACATTACTTGGGGTGAAATTACATAGATATGCAACATACGGAAGTATGGCAATTCTTGTTTTGCTAAACTATTGGTTAATGGCACTTTTAATTTTGTTTATGAGCTCAAGAAATCCTAGTGCATCTCCATTAGATGATGTTTCACCACTCTCAAGGAATAGAAAACTTGCATATCTTGGGATTATTGTATTAGCAGTTTTATGTGCACCTCTTCCAACAGAATTTTTATCAGGTTTATTACCTTAACAATAATCTTGCACCATCAGTAACTACTGCAACTTTTTGGCGTAGCCCTTGGGTTTTTAGAATATAATCCATAGAATATTTTATGCCCTGCATAGAAATCATGTTTAATTTCTTAGCATAAAATTCAGGTAAAATTGAGACCAGTCCTATTTGGAAATTCTTTTGTATTTCTGAAAGAAATAATAAATTCTCCATTCCATCAATGTATTTTGTAGGATTTCGAAGTTGTTCTATAGTCAATCTACCTTCAATGTATTGTTGAAGGGCATCAGAACCTAAACTGCCTTTGCATTCAGCAACTAAAATAGCAAGACCATCTTTTTTGATTGCGTTAGAGCAATTCCAAAGTGAAGAAAATGAATTTCCAAGATTATCATTACTTGCATCTTTTCCAGTGCTTATCACCATTGTTTTATGTTGACCTACATCTTTGATTGAATTTGATTCTAGGATTTTTGTTGATGCAATAATTTCTGAAGGATGTCCTATTGAGAAATCAACAATCCCTTCAGAATTTGCAATTATCTCTATTCCTTGAATTTCAA
This sequence comes from Candidatus Nitrosopumilus sp., assembly GCA_965262905.1. GTDB lineage: Archaea > Thermoproteota > Nitrososphaeria > Nitrososphaerales > Nitrosopumilaceae > Nitrosopumilus. The sequence goes on along the minus strand of OZ253567.1, from coordinate 1,685,066 downwards.
AATTATCTGTAAATTTTTTTGCTTCAGTTAAACTTTCAGGATATTGTCCAGGAGTAGGAATATTGCCTTGCCTTTTTGCATATGCAGAAAGCATTGATTCTTGACCAAACTTTTTGATAAGACGTGTAGAAATAGTCTCATATCCAAATAATCCATTGAATTCCATCTCACCCATGAATACTAGATTTGAATTTGAAATCCCTATATCATCAAACTCATTAATTGAACTTCCTTCAGGTAATCCAGATTTTACTAAATTTAGGATTTTTTTATCAGTCAAGATTTTTGGAAACGGTTTGGATTTTTGTTCACATAACGTAAACAAAGAAGAGATTATTTTTAGAATAGATTTGGAATTATGTAATACTACAAGTTCCATGGGTTTTGACAAATCAAGGGCGTTTAATTTTTCATTAATCGCTGAATCATCTAGAATTTTCCCTTCAGAATCAATTTTTTGCTCTAGATTTTCTGCCTTTATATCTAAAACAACGTCTGTAATTCCATAATTTAACCAAATTTCAGGCATAATTATCTCTCAATACAAAACAAAATAAATCCAGTGTAGTTAACTTTTGTATGGAATTTGTAAAAGAGTTTACAATCTTTTTGTATCAAAATAGCATCATAAAATTTGGGGACTTTACACTAGCAAGTGGAAAAAAGAGTTCGTATTATGTAGATTTGAGATTAGTATCAAGTTATCCTATTGAATTTAGAAAAATGGTAAAATATCTTAAAAACAAGATATAAGATTAGATAATTTTGATTCAATTGTATCAGTACCTACAGGAGGTTTAGTAATTGCATCAGCATTGGCAATTGAAACCGTAAAACCGTTAATCTATGTAAAAAGTAAACCAAAAGATTATGGAACATCAAAATCAGTTGAAGGGAAAATTCATGACGACATGAAAGTTGTAATGATTGATGATGTTGCAACTACTGGAGGTTCAGTAGTTAATGCCATCAAATCTTTGAAAGAAGTAAACATCACAGTAAAAGATGCTTATGTGATTGTAAATCGAATGGAGGGGGCGGATGAAGCATTGTTAGAATTTGGAGTCAAAATGCATTCAATTCTAAATATTTTACAAATTACAGAGGCTTTGTTTGAACAAAATATCATTGATGCAAGTGTCTTAGAAAAAGTGAAAAAACAAATCAGTAAATGAGTTTTGGCTGCTCAGTCAAATGCCTTCCAATCATCAATTCAGATATAACTCTGATTCTTCATCGCGGCCAAATAATTTTTAATTCGCTCATTTTAAAACTAATGGAAATAATGGGTCCGAAGGGCTTCAGAATATTTTGCTTGTGTGCTTAGGTTCATTTTAGTCATCATGATTTTTCTCTTTTAGAATATTAACTATACAAACAACTAGAAAATAAGTTTTTTAGATATTCAAAAATAGAAATTTTGACGAATTAAACAATGCCCATAATAAAAATTAAAAACTAATCTTAGCAGTATGACTAACATCATTGCAAATTGCTTTTAACAATTTTCTTTCAAGTTCTTCCATATGTAAATCTCTACAAGATTGAGAACGAAATTTTGAATCATTCTCTTTGAAATAATGTTTGTAAGAGACATAAATTAATTTCATAGTTTTGTTATATCCCTAGTAAAGAAAAGATCTACAAACCAATCTAATCCCACTCTAATTCGTTTTTCCAAGACTGGAAGTGTTGATAAATAATATTGTTTCCATACAAACCAAGCTAGAAATCCAGTCAAGTTAATTCCCAACATTTTAGCAACACCATCACGTTTACCAATCTTTGCCATGGAACCTTTTGAGGAATAATCAAAAATAGAAAACTGATTATTACCACGTACAGCAGATATCAAATTTTTAGAGACAGTTTTTGCTTCTCTTATTGCATGTTGAGCAGTAGGAGGGTATGGTTTGCCATTAGAATCCAAAATAAATGCGCAGTCACCTAAAGCAAATACATTGGAATGTTTTGGAAGTCTAAGATATTGATCAACTATGATTCTACCAGATTTATCATGGTCAGTGTCAAGTGAGTTAACAAAACTTTGAGATTGGTTTCCTCCAGCCCAGATCAACATAGAATAATGTAACGATGAATCATCACTCAAAAAAATATCAGAAGAGTTTGCATCAGTTACTTTTGTATTGTAAAGTATCTGTACACCAGATTTTTCCAATGATTTTGCAGCATATTTTCCTAGAGTTCCAATTTCAGGTAGAATATGATCTCTTGCAGCAATTAGATGTATTTGGATAGATTCAGATTCAATATTTCGGTAGTATTTTTCTGCAGATTCTCTAATGAATTCATTAATTTCACCTGCAGTTTCAACGCCTGAAAAGCCACCTCCAACTATGACAAATGATAAAAATTGAGCCTGATTTAAGATTTCTTGTTGATCAGCTAACTCAAGTTGTGTAATAATCTGATTTCGAATTATACTTGCATCTTGTAGAGATTTGATGGTAACAGAATATTTTTCCAAATTTTCATTACCAAAAAATCCAGTCTTTGTTCCAGATGCAATAACTAGATAATCATAAGGAAGTTCATTTTCCCCGTTAACAGTACTAATGGTGACAGATTTTGTTTCCAAATTCACATTAGTTACTTTAGCCTGATAGAATCTAGCCCTTTTACAAAAATTACGAATAGGTGTAGCAATATGTCTAGGTTCAATAGTTCCAGTAGAAAGTTCGGGTAACATAGGAGTGTGAAGAAAATAATTATTTCTGGAAATTATAGAAATATCAACATCAACATCTTTTTCAAATCTTTTTTGTATTTTTTCTAATACCCCAACACCAGCATATCCACCACCCAAAATCACAATTTTTTGAGTATGAGGATGACTAGAGACATGAATGTATTGGTGATGTTCCTCAAAGGTGGAGAGTTTTGAAAACTCAATATCACATTTATGGCATCTATACATCATTCCTTTTTTTATAGTTAATACAGATGCTAAAACTCCAAGTGTTCCACCCCATAAAAAATGGGTTAGAAATGATTTTAGTAAAAATTCTTCAGAAAAAATAAAATTTAATGTTACAGTGTTATTTAGTTCAGCTGTTACTGGTTGAATCCAAAAATATTGTACAGGAATAGTAAAAACAACTGTAACTACAGCACCAGCAAGAATTCCAAAAAACAATCCATTGGATATTTTGGATATATTCAGCATTTTTGTTTTGTAAAGAATAATTCCAACAGTTATTCCGATAATCGTAGATACACCAAAATGTACAAAAACCCCAACCAAATAATCACTAGAACCCAAAGTTCTCGCAGCAATAATCCAAAACAAGTAAAATTCAGAATTAGTTACTGCGTCTGAGAGGAAATTTGGGATAAACATAACAAATGCACCTAAAATTGAGCCTAGAGTGATGAAAAATACCTCTTTTTTGATTGAAAAATCTACAATCAAAGATTTCATGATTTTCGCTCATTAAAATTGAAAACTTTCTTTGTGATATCAGTCAAGACATAATAATTCTCTTTAAATTTTGGAGAAATTATATACTCTTTATCATTTTTTATTAAAAATCCATCTTTCAATAATGATTTGATATTATATTTTATATGAGCATATGACATGTGTGTTTCATTAGAGATTGTACGAATTCTTTTTGATTCAACACTTACAGAATTTATAATCTTGATTCGATGTGGTCCTGCTCTTGTTGAAAAAAACATCGGGTAAATCCATTTTTTTAATTCATCATAGTTAGTAGAAGATAAAGAATGTAATTCTGTCATTAAATAATTAAAAAATTTATCAGTATTAACTAAAGTTCCAAATTAGACCCCAATGAAAAATAATTTGGTATGACACATTAAACAAAAATTAAAAAAATAAAAAAATTGTACTAGAGTCCAAATGGGGTTTCTAGTAAGACTCCACCAACTGGCACGTTAGGTGCAGGATTTGAATCTCCAATTGGTTCTTCAGTCATCACTATTGCATCATAAATCCAAGGATTTACCATTTGTTGTGAGAATGAAAGTTTTCCATTATCATGAGACTTGCCTAGACTTAGCTTATAGCCAGTATCCATATCAACAAGCCATCCTTCAAGAACCATTCCTGATGAAACATTTTTGATATCCGTAGTTACATTGACATGATCACTTCCATCGACTAATATTGAAAAAGTCCCAACAGTTTTGCCACCAAATGGAGCATCACCTGAAGGTGCAGTCAAATCACCACGTGTTGTAGAATCAATGTCTGACATTTTTTCCATCATCATTGATTTTTTATCAATCATTTTATCTTTCATTTTATCTTTCATCATATGATCGTCTTTCATCATCATTTTATCCATCTTAGAATCTACTTCAACAAATGGGCAATTTACTACAAAACCAGCCAAACCAGTTTCAAGTTTACCTTTAGATGCTGCCTGAGATATTTCACTAATAGTCTTTAGAAAATCTGCGCTGTCAGGATTATCCCATGTTGCAGTTTGAATTCTCCAAAGTGGACTGTAGAATTTATCTCCAACAGTTGTTGAACCAATACTTGTTTGGAACCCTAATGGACCATTACCTTCTAAACCATTTGTAAATACATACAAATCTGAAGATGATGATGTAGTAATTGTTACTTGAATTCTAGGAACATAAATCACACCTAATGCATCTGCAACATCTTTTGATGATGCGTCAGTTGCAATGTAATAGATAGTATCACCATTTGGTGCAAAACCTCTATGGGCAACAAATGTCACTTTCATGTTTTCAAGATCAATGTCAAGTACTTGTCCTCCACCATATGAATCAGCATCAGTTACGTGAGAATTATCTCTAAGTTGGAGTTGACCACCATACCATTTTACAAATGGACAGTTTACAATTACTCCAGCTTCTTCAATAGATAATTCACCTCTGCTTTGAGCTTTAAGAATATCCATTTCAGATTTTAATTCTCTTGGTTCTGAATCTTCACTCCATATTACTGCATTTACATTCCATAGTGGACTGTATTTGTCATCTCCGGGTTGAGAATCAGCAACTTGTGGCTGAAAACCAAAAGCCCCGTTACCTTTTACACCATTAGTAAATGCATAGATTTGTGCAAGTGCTTCTTCTGGTGTAGCTTCTAATGCAGGAGTATAAGCAACTCTGAATCCTGTAAGATCAGTTAAATGATTAGCAACCTCTTCTACTGATGCTTCAGTAGAGATATAGAAAACCTCTTCACCATTTACATATCCTCTTGTTAAAGGAATATCAAGTGGTAAGTTAGTGTTTGAAAGAGTTGGTTGTTTTTTTGAACTAGTCATACTAGATTTTGATTCAACTTCTGAGCATAATCTATCACCACATACTACGGAATTTACAGATCCGTACTGGGTTAATCGATTTCCATTGCTCTTTAATGCTTCAGCATTTGGAATCAAATCTACAGATGCTACTGTAGCAGATGTCATAAGAACAGCCATAATGAATAGGACTGAAATTGTTTTATTCGTCATTGTAAAGTAAAATAATTTTAAGTATTAAATCAGTTTTCCACTTTAGACCCCAATCTATTTTATTAGGAAATTACCAAAATAAAGAATTTAAAAGTACTTGAATTATTTTCTGGTTTTAATTATTTTATTTACTTGGAATCCAACTAATGCTGGTGCTGCAATGTACATTCCCAAGTTTAAAGCAATTACAGATATACCCAATCCCAAAACCTCTACTTCTGAACCATTATCAGCCAAAGTCATGATGGATAAAGTAGATACCATTGGAGTGATAAATGCTCTAACTGCATCTCGGAACATTGGATTTTCTCGTTCTAAATCAGCAATGATTGGTGAGAATGAATAGTATAGTTGGTTAAATCCAGACATGAATGCCGTACCGGAAGTTGTACTCATTACTGTATTATCTCTAATTTCTCTAAGTAATTGAACTTGTGGTGCTAGTTCACTACCGTATGCTGCTGTAGCAATAAGACAACCGCCACCTTCTTCTTTATCCATCATTTTATCATCATCTTTCTCCATAGCCTCTTTCTCCATAGCCTCTTTCTCCATAGCCTCTTTCTCCATAGCCTCTTTCTCCATAGCCTCTTTCTCCATAGCCTCTTTCTCCATAGCCTCTTTCTCCATAGCCTCTTTCTCCATAGCCTCTTTCTCCATAGCCTCTTTCTCCATAGCCTCTTTCTCCATAGCCTCTTTCTCCATAGCCTCTTTCTCCATAGCCTCTTTCTCCATAGCCTCTTTCTCCATAGCCTCTTTCTCCATAGCCTCTTTCTCCATCATTGCTTTATCATCAGAATCTGCGCCTTCTACAATTATTGTTCCTTGCATCCAAGGATGAAGTAAACAATAATACGGAACTTCACCTGCAGAATTTGGAATCCATTCACCGAATTCCCCAGAACTTAGTACACTAGTATCAAATTCTCCTGTTGGGGAAGGGGTAAATCCGTTTATAGTTCCAGCAGTGAATGTATGTATTCCAGCAGTATCAGTATTTGAAAAAATTACTTTCCCACCCACATCAACAGTTGCAGTATCAGGAGTATAACATCCATCTGTTACACAATCCTGACTAAAACCAGATTTTTCTACAGTTCCAATTGTAACTTCAGAATGATCTGCAAAAACATCTTGAGTTATACTAGTTATAGAAATCATAGAGAAAAGTAATAGAATTGAGCATATTTTAGAAACTCTCATGTGTACTCGCTGATTTTATTAGTATTAAAAATTTTATCCTATTTTTTATCCATTTAGAAAATATATATAAAAAATTAATATAAATTTTGAAATAAAAGATTGTAATAAAAAAATCCATTACAATCAATGAAGACTTTAGCACATACTAGATGAATTGCACAATTACAAACAAAATCCAACCCTACATTCTTTCCAATTTCTGATTTTATGGAATTACAACAAACTCTTGCTTCTGCCACATCTTGAAATTAATAATCCCACAAACAATCTCACCAATACCATCATATCGACATAATTTGTTCCTAAATGTATCGCTACTAATTCTAAATCTCTTGATTTGAGCAATGAGGTGATCCCTATAATCATGGGACCAGATAAAGGCATAGTTAGTGTATGGGCCCGAAGGGCTTCGATCCCTTGGCTCACCGGTTATGAGCCGGTTACTCTACCAAGCTGAGTTACGGGCCCTAAACAAAGGGATTTTTTCTCAGGTATAAAATGTTATGAGATTAGCAGTATTCCTCGTAGCAACTATCAAGCAACAAATTTTGTGCTGAAATTGATTTATCTGCAATTTCAATAAAGTTACTTGAATCAATTGAGGATCTCTCCAAAATATTTCTCCATGATGCTGCATGTCTAATATCAGCTTCTGTATGAAGTTTAAAATATTCTGTAGATTCATTGCTAGTCATTCCATAAAATTCTGCTAAACCATCAAGTTTAGTTTGACTAATTTTTGGAATTTCTTTTTCAAAAGCATACATGGCACAAGCACCACCGTCAAAAGTGTCCATTAATTGATTCAAATCAGATACAGCTTTTTGTGTTTTGACAGTTCCAGAATATGAGATTAATTCATCTTCAGATATTCCAAGTTCGCCAGCAAAAGTAATCCATGGTTTAATATGATCTGATTCTTCTTGTTGGTTTTCAACTAATTCACCAACTATTGTTTCAGGAGATTTTTCAATTATTGGAGTCATAAAGGAAGGAACCGCTTTTACAAGTTGAAAATATTCTTTTGAATAACCTGCTAGAGATTCCTGGGTTAATTTTCCATCAGACCACATTTGGTAAAATGGGTGTTTTAGTAAACTTCTTTCTTCTATCATTTCGTCAATTTTCTTAATTATATTCATGATACATCTCTACGAGAGCCAATAAAAAATCTTTGTGGTTTACAAAAGATTTTATGGTCATAAAAAATAATTTTCATGGGTTCCAGTGGTGTAGACCGGTCAAGCATTTTGCCCTTTCAAGGCAAAGATCCCGGGTTCAAATCCCGGCTGGAGCACCAAGATTTATTTACTTATGGTAAAGTTTTTTGAACAGGCTCATCTTGGACAGGAAAAATATCGAGATAAATCCTCTACTTGAAACTTATGGAAAGTATATTCAACAAATTGATCAAGCTTTAGAAAATGAATTAGGCATTTATTCTGAATCAGAGTTTATTGAGCCTCTAAAATATTCCCTAGAAGGAGGGAAACGAATTAGGCCTATAATTTTGAATTTGGCAGCAGAGTGTGTAGGTAAAATTGATGAAAATGTACTTTCAGCATCATGTGCTGTTGAATTTCTTCATATGGAATCAATAATTCATGATGACATTATCGATAATGAAACAGTGAGGAGGCAAAAGGAGCCATTCCACATCAAATATGGATACAATACAAGTGTACTAACTGGAGATTTTGTTTTAGGATTAATTCTTGCAATTTCATCAAGACTAGATAATGCTAGAATTACAAAAGATTTGGCTACCACTGCCATGCTAATGAGCGAAGGAGAAATGATTGAAGGTAGATTAGAAACTAGTGAGGACGTAACATTTGATGATTATCTAAAAGTGATTGAATACAAAACTGCAGTGGCATTTCAAGTTGCAGCTAGAATTGGTGCAATTATTGCAAATGGAACTGAAGAACAAATTGAAGTATTAGATGAATATGGGAAAAATCTTGGAATTGCATATCAAATTCGAGATGATTTGTTTGATTGGAAAAATGAAGACAAGTTATTCAATTTATTAATCAAAAAAAGTTCTGATCCAAGAGATGTCTTTAATAAAATGGAAGAAATGTTAAAAGAATATTCAGAAAAAGCAAGAATATCATTAAGAAAAATTCCAGATAGTGATGCTAGAATAAATTTAGATAATTTAATTAAATTTACTTCGTTTAAGGCATAGAACCTAAACTAATTACTGGAGTTGCAAACTCTACAAATTTAATCAATGGTTCTGGGAATATACCAAATCCTATCAAGAAGATTGATGAGAAAATCATTACAGCGATAATAGATTTTGGTTCTGCAACTCTCTTTTCGGTTTCTCCTTCAAAGTACATCTTTCTTGTAATCCAACCATAGTAAGCAAGTGATAATGCACTGTTAAGAACACCTGCAATTGCAAGCCATGGTGCCCACCATAATGCAGAACTAGCATCTAAAGCACTGCCAAATAACATCAATTTACTCCAGAATCCCGAAAGTGGAGGAATTCCTGCCAAAGCAAATAATGCAATAACTAATCCTAGTGCAGTGATAGGCATTCGTCTTCCTAATCCCTGCAATTTGTCAATATGTGTGACTGCAAGTGTTGTAACAATACCAGTTACTGCAATAAATGCAGCACCTTTCATTACTGCATGATTCATAATTTGATACAAAGAACCTTGTAATCCAAGTGAACTGTGTGAAGCAACTGCAAGTCCAATCAAAATATATCCTGCATGTGCAATACTAGAATATGCCAACATTCTTGAAATGTTCTTTTGCATAATTGCAGCAACATTTCCAATAGTCATCGTCATTACTGCAATAATTCCAAGGGCCAAAGTCCAATCAAGATTCAAAACAACCATTCCAAGAACAACAATTCTAATTGTTGCAGCAAAACCTGCTTTTTTGGTTGCAGCAGCTAAGAGTGCAGTAATAGTTGGTGGAGCACCTTCATAGGTATCTGGAAGCCATTGATGGAAAGGTACAAGTCCCATTTTAAATCCAAATCCTGCAATAAACATTCCAACTGAAAGTAATGCAAGCGGCAACATGGAAGGATCAAGTGTTGAATAACCTTGAATGACTTCTCCAATATTTGTAGAACCAGTTAATCCATAAGAAATTGAAATTCCGTAAACTATGATTGCAGATGACAATGCACCAAAGAGGAAATACTTTAGAGCGGCTTCATTAGAACTTGGATTCTTTTTCATATATCCAACCAAGATGTATGTTGGAATACTCATTAATTCCCATGCAATAAATAACATTATCAAATCAGTAGAATATGCAACTAGGACCATACCAATTGTTGCCAGTAAAATTAGTGAATAGTAAACTGCGGGTGAGTTATGCTTTCGCATATAATTGAAAGAGCCAACAGTTGTGAAAATAGCAACAATAAGCATTGCAATTGCAAAGAATCCACCAAATGCATCATCTACAATTACATCTTCAGAAAATAGTGCAGATGAAGCAATATTTTCTGCATAAAATTGGTATCCAACATACCCCATAGATACAATTAATGCTGCAAATGCAATTACTGCATAAAATGAGTTTGAACCTTGTTCTTTTCTTGCGATGCTAATTATTGGAAGAAGAATTCCAACTGTACCCAAAATTGCGATTAAAACCAATGGAGTGGAGGTAATTTCTAACATTTCATCATTTCTCCTATATCAACAATATCAGGACTACGAATAGTAATCCTGCTCCAAATACGAATAGATAAGATTGTGAGACACCAGTTTGAGTTCCTTGAATGACTTTGGCACTCCATCCAACCGCTTTTTGCATCCCATCATTTACACCATAATCGATAACCGTCTTTTCAAAGTATCTGAATACGCCTCTTGCCAACCATAATGGTGCTACAACAAAACACCAATACACCATTGCATTAAGATACCATCTGTTTAAAAGAAGTTTATGAATTGAGTAAAAGAAAATATTAGAATTTACAACTTTTGCAGGATCAACCCATCTACCAATATAGAAGATGTATCCTAATCCTGCTCCTATAGCAAACGCTGCCAATGATGAACCAAGTGCAACAGGGTTTAGTCCCTGCAAGAATTCAGGTAGAATTGATGATTCTTCTGTAACGTGTACAGTGTGAATGCCATAGGAATTTTCAAGATAATCTACAAACGTATGATGAAGTCCTTCTTCTGCAGATAATCCAATAAGACCAATTCCAATAGTAAGAACTGCAAGAATGCCATATGGAATCCACATAGATAATGATGCTTCATGAACAGGATGTCCTTCTTCTTCCATCTTTTCGATGTGTTTGCTCTTATTTCCAAAGAAGACTAGTCCCATCATTCTCATGGTATAGAAAGCAGTAATGACTGCAGTAATGACTGCAATTGAATATAGAGGTATTGCCCATTCATTTCCAGATTCATAAACAGCAGCAAAGATTGCATCCTTACTCCAGAAACCTGTTGTGATAAATGGAGCACCCATCAAACCAAGACCAGCTGCCCACATGAAAGCATAAGTTTTCTTCATCGTCTTTCTTAGACCTCCCATATCTGTCATAAAACGAGACCCCACAGTATGCAAGATAGCACCAGCTGCCATGAATAATGAAGCTTTAAACATTGCGTGAGAAATTAAATGGAAGAATCCAGCAGTATATCCATCAACATATTGGTATGATAATCCTGCAACACCTAATGCCATCATCATATAACCAATTTGTGAACCTGTAGAATAAGCAAGAACTTTCTTAATTTCAGGATTAACCATTGCTTGTGTTGCAAGTAATAGTGCTGTAATTGCACCAACCCAAGCAATAACCTCAAAGAATTGATCAGCAAGAATTCCTGCTGCTCCTAATGCAAATACAAGAGGCCCCAGTCTTGCAACTAAAAACACACCTGCCTTGACCATAGTTGCTGCATGAATCAATGCAGAAACAGCTGTAGGTCCAGTCATTGCCTCTAACAACCATTCGTTTAATGGGAATTGTGCAGATTTTCCCATTGCACCGCCAAAAAGCAAAACGAATGCAGGAACTAAAAGTCCTTGAGCAGACATTGCAGTTGCCCATGACGTATCTTCCAATAATTCTTTAAATCCAAAAGTACCAGCAAACAAAAATATCAAAAGCATACCTGCTATCATCATCACATCACCAACTTTTGTCATGATGAAAGCCTTCATACCAGCATGAGTTGGAGAATAATAATCTAACATTCCAAGAACAGTTCGCCCTTCAATACCAACATGATCTTTCTTCTTGTCACGATACCAAAAGCTTATCAACGCATAAGATGCAAGTCCTACACCTTCCCATCCAAAGAATACTTGAAGTAAATTATCAGACATTACAATCAACTGCATAGAACCAATAAAGAACATCATCCAGAACCAAAATCTTGTAATGTCTTTATCGCCTTTCATGTATCCTGTACTGTAAATTAAAATGAGAAATGAAATCCAGCCAACAACGTTTGACATTATTATGGAGAGTGGATCGGCTAGAACACCAGCGTTAAGACCAAGTGATTCTATCCACGGAATTTGACTATGTATTTCGCCAGCTTCTAAAGCAATGGGTATCAATGATGCTGCAGATAATGTACTCATCAAAGCAAATCCTACTGCAAAATATCCAGTTGCATGTTTTGAAAAGTTACCAGTTACGTTTTTTGATAATTTAGCAATTCCAGGTATGATCAATGCTGCTACAAATGGGAGAATCCAAACTAACCAAGCACTTGTTGCTCCAATTTCAAATCCCATTAATTCAATGGCCATATTCTAAACTCCTAGAACCCCACTCATATACGGAATTATCGATTTATAGAAGATGTCAGGATAAATTCCCACTACAATAGAAAATCCTGCCAACACCATCATAGGTACAGTCATGTGCCAACTGCCTTCTTTTACATTTTCAAGATGTTCGGGAGTTTTCCCAAAGAAAATACGTTTTAGCATCCATAAAAGATAAGACATTGTAAGAACTGTTGCAACAAGACCTAAACCGAATCCTACAGCTCTAATTGTAGAACCTTCTTCAATTGCAGTCTCTAATGCACCTGCAAAGAGAATCCATTCACCCATAAAACCAGCAGTTGGCGGTATACCCATTATTGTCAAAGCACCAATTACTGCACATACTGCTGTAATTGGCATCTTTCCAGCTAATCCTCCAAGTTTAGAGAGACTTCTAGTTCCAACTTTAACTATGATAATTCCAGCCATCATGAAGAGAATACCTTTTCCAATTGCATGTGTTATGTACATCATCTCTGCACCTGTAAGACCAAGTACAGAAATTGTACCAATACCAAACAAAAGATAACCCATTTGACTTATACTAGAATAAGCAAGAAGACGTTTGATGTCATCTTGCATTAGTGCCATCGCACCACCATAAATCATTGTAACAAGTCCCCAAATGTAGAACCATATGGACAAATCTGCAAACGTTGCAGGTAAGAATTCAACAATTAATCTAAAAATACCATAAGCACCAATTCCGATCATTGCGGGAGACAATAATGCACTGATTGGCGTTGGTGCAGAACCGTGGACATAAGGTAGCCAAATATGGAACATAAAGACTGCTAGTTTAACACCAAGACCTAATGCAATTGCAACAGCAGAAATCATTGCAATGTCTGGGGGAATTTCGGATTCGTTAATATCTGCAAAATCAAAACTTCCAACAGTCAAACCAATCATCAAAAATCCCAATAGTAGAACAACCGCACCAGCATGGGTCCAAAACAAGAACATTAAACCAATCTTTCTTCTTTGACCAGCACCCCAAATAGCAACTAAAAAGAAACCAGGAATTAACATAACCTCAAAGAAAATATAAAATTCAATTAGATTAGTTGATAGAACAGTACCTAACATACCCATTGCAAAAAGAAGATAAAGTGCAAAGTAAAGTCCTGATTTGGCATTTACATAATTTGAAAGAGCAGATGATTCAATTACTGAAGTTTGTCCGCTTCCAGTTGAATTGATGTGATGTTCTTCTTCAAATTGATGGTGGAATATGTGAAGCATGTATGGTTTTGAATAAAGCACCAAGATTGTAGACAATACATAAATAATTATTGCAAACGGTGCTGCTAAACCATCTAGCAAGAAACCAAACTCACCAAACTGGGTTGTCCATGGATAATGTTCTTCTACAGTTCCAGAAAGTGCAGCATTAATAATTAGAATTGTCGTGTAAAGTAAAACCCCAAACGTAAACCACATTACAATGGTTGGACCCATTTTTCTTCCAATAATGTAGGCTACTGGTGCTAGTAGCAAGGGCAGTAAAACTGCCTGCAATAATGCAAATTCCATTATCCCTTCAAGCTCCTAAAGTCTGCAATATCGATATTTTGATACATACGATAAGCTACAATGATTAATGACAATCCTACTGCCACTTCTGCTGCTGCAATTGCAATTGAAAATAATGCCATGGTTTGACCACCACTATGTGGTAAGAATCTACCAAATGCAACAATGTTCAAGTTTGCTGCATTGATAATAATTTCAACTGCAAAAAGCATTCTGATGAAATTACGTTTAACTGCAAGACCATAGATTCCTATGCCGAGCAAGGCAACAGATACTAGGGTAAAATCAATTAGCTCGCTGGTCATTCTCCACATCCTCTCGTCTTGCTAAAACTAGTGCACCAATGACAGATCCTGCAAGAAGTAATCCCATCAAGATTAATGCTGGCCAATAATATGTTACAAAGTCAATTCCTATATCTCTAAAGTCAGGAGCAGGTTCATCAGTAGTTATTGTTTTGATTCCAGAATCTAAGAATACTGCACCTAATGAAACCATAATTATTAGCATCAAACCAATGCCTGCAAATTTTCTTCGTTTATCCTCAATTTTTTTGAAAATCAATTCTCTTTTTACTAACATTACAGTAAACAAAATCAAAACAGCAATAGAACCAACATAAACTGCTATTTGAAATAATGCAACAAATGGTGCATCAAGTAAGAAAAAGAATCCTGCAATACCACCCAAAGTTCCCATCAAAGCAATGGAACCATAAATCAATGATCTCATTTCAAGGGCTGCAATTGCTGAACCAATTGTAATTACTGCTAAAGCAAGAAATGCAGCATCAGCCATGTGTTGCACCCCTATCAGAAATTTGTATTTCACTGTCTTGTGCAACGTATGGTTTGACTTGTAATTGAGCAGGAGTATAGATTAGACCTTCTTTTGAAAAGGAAGATAATTCATAATCATTTGTCATGTAAAGTGCATAAAATGGACATGCATCAACACAAAGACCACAGAAAACACATTTTCCATAATCAATTTGTGGCATAATTGATTTCTTATTTTGTTTGTGTTCTTCTGGAACCTTCACCATTGCAATAGCTTCTGCAACACCTTCACATGCAATTGAACATAATTGACATCCAGTACAATGATCATGGAATAGCATATGACGACCTTTGAGTCCAGCAATACCAACACCGGTGGATGGATCAAATTGGTATCCATCACCTACAAACTTTAGTTTCTCTTCAGGATAACGAAGAGTGAATCTCTTCATTGCAATATGTTTAATTCCAGAATTTAATGCACGAATAATACCAGTTGCAGTTCCCATTATTGTAATCCTCCTGGTCCTAGCACTCCAGCGTAAAGCAAGCCAAGTGCAATAAAGATGTTAACGAAAGCTAGTCCAATTAATTTGCTCCATCCAAGATTCAACAACATATCAACTCTAATTCTTGGGAAAACTCCTCTTGGTAACAATATGAAGAAGATGACACCTGCAGTTTTCAAAACAAACCAAAGTGTACCATTAAGCATTTCTTGATCAAATAATGGCAATCCAGGGAAAGGTCCTACAGTGATAGGACCCATTTCAATTCCTTCAAGGATTTCTACTGGGAATGGAGGTACCACCATTGGACCGTTCCAACCACCAAGGAAGAGTACTACAAACAAACCTGCAAACGCATAAAGTTTCAAATAAGTTCCTAATTGGACAAGTCCATACATCATTCCAGATAATTCAGTTAACCATCCAGCTACAATTTCACTTTCTGCCTCTGGTAAATCAAATGGAATTCTTTCTAATTCTGCAAGCATTGTGATAAAGAATACAATAGCTCCAACTGGTAAGAATACAATCCATGGGAAGCTAGATTGACTTGCAGCAATTACAGACAAATTAAGAGAACCCGTTAACATTACGACACCCAACAAAGACAGAATTAATGGGATTTCAAATGATACCATTTGGAATAAAGCCCTGATGCCTCCAATGAACGGAAATTTACTGTTTGCAGACCATGCAGAAAGAATTGTAATGATTGGAAAGAATCCTATTACTGCAAATACACCAAGTAATCCCAGCTCTACATCTGCAACTACCCAACCAGGTGCAACAGGAATGAATGCAACAAAGGATGCGGCAGCTGCTACAAAAAGAACTGGAGCTGCCCAGAAAATTGGTTTGTCAGCTTTTGCTGGAATGATAATTTCTTTTGAGATTAATTTTAAACCATCACCCATTAATTGTAAGATACCTTCAAACTTTCCACAGTAAAAAGGACCAACTCTTAATTGTAATTTTGCAAGCATCTTTCTTTCAACAAAAATTGTACCAGCAGCTAGTAATGCTGCAAATCCAAATCCAGGAAATGCCATCACTCTAAAGATATCAGTTGCCATGAATGCTTTGACCACAGGAAGAATTCGTGACGGGTCAGCTAACCAAGTTAACGCAAGGAATGGTGTAAGTAACTCACCATCAATTACTGGCATTTCAATTACAAATAAAACCATGAATACTGCTGGGAGACCAACTAAAACTAGTAACAGGATAATCCAGAAAATATTATCAAGTAAAGATTTGATAAACTCACTTAGTTTGAATTTTGGTGCAATAACTGACATTTATCGGTCTGCCTCCACTGGCCAATAATTTAGACTCCAGTAAACTGATGGCATATTACCTAATTTTTCTCCTCTGAGAAGATTGGGTAATGCAATCAAATTTCTAAAAGAAGGAACACTCAACTTTACTCTGTATGGTTCTACTTTTCCATCAGATACAATATAGCAACCTAATGAGCCTCTTCCTGACTCTACACGCTTGTATACGGAATTAAGTCCTTTACCTTTTGGATTTGGTTTTAGTTTAGTTCTAACAGAGCCGGACTTTGGCATTTTTTGTAATGCTTGTCTAATAATATTACAACTCTCCAACATGTCAAGCCATGGAATTTTGGATCTTGCATAAGAATCACCTTCCTTCATGACATTAGTATGAACATCTAATTCTTCATAGACATCATATGGTTCCTTTATTCTGAGATCATAATCAACACCACTGGCTCGAAGTACAGAACCAGTAGTTCCATATCTTATTGCGTCTTGTCTAGATAGAACACCAGTATCTCTAGTTCGGGCAATCAAGATGGGGTTATCATAAAAGATTGCAGCATATTCTTTAATACGTTTTTCAAAATAATTTACTTGACGTAAACATACATCTTCAAAGTTTGGTGGTAAATCATTTCTAACTCCACCTGGAACAAAATGTGCATGTGTAACTCTTGCACCAGTCATTTTTTCCATTAGATCAATTAAGAGCTCACGGTCTCCTGCTGGCCACATAAACATTGTAGAGTGACCCAAAAAGATTCCATAAATTGCAAGCCAGTACATTATGTAGATACATCTGTTTAGTTCTGATGCAATTACTCTAACATATTTTGCACGTTCTGGAACTTCAATTCCAAGTATTTCTTCAGCTCCCAAAACATAAGGATACAAAACATTGCATGAATCATGAATTACCGGTCTTTCCAAGTGTGGAATATTTAGAATATAATTTCTATATTCAGCCATCTTTTCTTCTCCACGATGAACATATCCAGGATCAGGATCACATGCAACAATGTAATCACCGTCAATTTGTACAATAAGTCTCATATGTCCAGAACCAGGATGTTGCGGTCCAACATTGAGAGTCATTATTTTCTCATCTACTTTTTGGAGTGCTAATCCAGGTGGTAACTCAAAAGTCATCTCTATCTTCCCTTTATTGCAAAGTCTTTTCGAAGTGGAGGTAAGTCTGCCCAATCTTCTGGCAAAAGTAATCGTCTATTATCAGGATGGCCTTCAAAGAAAACACCGAACATTTCAAAAATTTCTCTTTCATGAAATTCTACACTGTAAAATACATCTCTAAGAGTTGGAAGTCGAGTTGCATCATTTCCGGGAATTGGGTTGGTTTCTCTTGGAGCCCTTGTAGCTAAAACTAGTATTTGTCTGGCTAATGAAGAATCATCATAGGATCCTATATGATAAACAACTTCAATTTCATTATCTTGAGGGTAATCTACACCTGAAACAGATTCAACATGGTCATAATTTAGGGCATCACGGATGAATTCAGCAACATCATGTACATTTTCTTTACCAACATTAATTCTCACTCTATCTTCTTTTACAAATCCAACTTCAACTTTATCTCCAAATTTTTCAACTATTTTATCAGAAATACTTTTTTCAAATGCTGGTAACTCCACAGGTGCTGTTTCAGGTTTCTTTGGTACAGGTTTTGGTGGGGAAGATTTAACTTTAGGTTTAGCATCTGCAGGAGGATTTTCAGTTTCAGTACTCATCATACAAACTTCCTAGCTTTCATTCTCTTGATTTTTTCTTGCAATAACATACATCCTTGGATAAGAGTTTCAGGTCTAGGTGGGCAACCTGGAACATAGACATCAACTGGAATAATTCCATCAATTCCTGGAAGTACATTGTATGAATCAAAATATAATCCTCCAGTAATTGCACAAGCTCCCATAGCAATTACATACTTTGGTTCTGGCATTTGATCATAAACTAATCTAAGACGTGGTGCCATCTTTCTTGTAATCGTTCCTTGAACAACGACCAAATCACATTGTCTAAGTGAACCAAATGCTTCAATGATACCAAATCTTTCAACATCATATCTAGGACTTGATGCTGCACCAAATTCTACACTGCAACAAGCAGTTTCAATGTGTACAGGCCAAAGCGACCAAATTCTACCCCAATTAATTGCATAACCCAATGGTTTGCCAATTGCTTTTTCTAAAATGTCCCCTAACTTTCCTACAAAGACATTTGCATTTTCTGGCGTTACTAAATCTTTAAGCAGTTTTATCCCCTACCCTCGTAAATACAATTTGTATTAAAAACTACCATATTCTTCTTCTCCCAGATTGATACAATGCAAAAGCCATTGCTCCAAACATGATTGCTAAAAATCCCATCATCGGTAAAGTTGCCATCTTTGGAATTTCCAAAAGTGCACTTCCCCACGCATACAAGAAGATAGCCATCACATCAAAGACTACAAACATTAGAATATACGGGTAATACTGCATCATAAAATGCGTTCTACCCTCACCAGTTGGAACTTGTCCACATTCCATTGGCATGAATTTTACTGGGTTACTTCTTTTTCTCGGAGAAATCATTCTTGAAATAACTAAAGCTGGAGCCATTGCTACTACGGCAAAGCCAAACATCAATACAACGGTACTGTAATTGCCCGCTAATTCCCCGACCAATTTAGCTTTTCACTCCAATTTTTGTATAAAAAGGTATGTTTCATTTTGTGGATCAGATTTTAGAAAAAAGAATTTTTTGAAAAGAACTTAATAGGATAACATCAAATTGCGATCATGTCATTAAATGTAGGAGATATTGCTCCAGATTTTGAACTCGCAGATACCGAATTAAAAATGAGAAAATTGGAGGAATTTAAAGGTGGGAAAATTGTCTTATCATTTATAGTTGCAGCAAGTTCTCCTGTATGTGAAGTAGAACTTTGTTCATTTAGAGACTCTTGGAAAGAAATTTCAGATATGGGTGCCAAAGTAGTTGCAATTAGTAATGATGGTCCATTTGCAAACAAGGCATTTGCAGAAAAAAACAATTTCAATTTTCCATTATTGGCAGACTATACCAGTAAAACAATTAGAGATTATGACATTTTGATGCCGGATTTACTACACATTAAAGATTACAATGCGGCAAAACGTTCTGTTTTCATTATTAATGAAGATGGAAAAATTGGTTACAAATGGGTTTCAGAAGATCCATTAAAAGAGCCAAACTATGAAGAAATTAAAAATTTCTTAAAATAAAAAATTTATTCTATTTCTGCAACAACGTCGCCTTTAGCAACAGTTGCAGTTTCTTTAACTTTGATTGTTTTTACAACTCCATCTTTGTGAGATTTTATAGCAACTTGCATTTTCATAGATTCTAACGTACAAACAACATCTCCTTTCTTCACAGAATCTCCTTCTAAAACAGATAATGATACAACCTTACCAGGAATTTGGCTTTTCAAAGCTAATTGCGCATTAGCACCACCGGCACCACCAGTGATTTTGTATACAACCTCATCAAAATGAGTATTACGATTGATAATAATTAGAACATTATCAATTACAATATTCATTTCATTTGTAGATTGTTCAAGATATTTTGCTTTGTGGTATTTTTGATCTAAAATAAATTCTATTCCTTTAGAATTCATAGTAATAATTTTTAATTTATGTTCGTTATCATTAATTTTAATTACATAATCATTGTTTCCAAGATTTTTTATTATCCTTCCTTCAAATGATTTTTCAATGTCTTGTATTTTATAATTCATTTTTCATCAATCCAATTTGTATTTCCAATTTGTGTTATTAGCAGCGTTATTTTGTACACGGCTCTTAAAATATTCAGAGTGAATTATTGCAGCAGCTAAAGCAGCTTCACTTTTCTCTTCTTTTTCTTTTTTAAGATCTGCAGTTAATCTATCAATCATATTATAACGTTTTAAAAAGTCTGTAGAAAGATCTCCATTTTTGTATTCATCAGAATTTAGAATTGTTTTGTATAGCGGTATTGAGGTTTCAACTCCTTGAATGTAAAAGTCATTTAATGCAGCAAGCATTCTAGTTCTTGACTCTTCAAATGTTTGTCCCCAAGTAACGAGTTTTGCCATAAGTGAATCATAAAATGGTGAAACAGTACATCCAGGATAAAGATAGGTATCACATCTAACACTTGGCCCTGCAGGGATAGTCACATCAGGTACAGGTCCAGTTGATGGAGCAAAATCCAAGAAAGTATCTTCTGCATTAATTCTGCACTCTATTGCATATCCATTCATTTTGAGATCACTTTGTTTGAATGGGATTGCTTCTCCATTTGCGATATCTAGTTGTAATTTGACCAAGTCTAATCCAGATACAAATTCTGTAATTGGATGTTCTACCTGCAATCTTGCATTGATTTCAATAAAATAAAACTCTCCGTTATCAGCCCTTAGAAATTCAGCAGTACCCAAGTTGGTATAGCCTACTGCATCAGCAGCTCTACAAACAGATTCGCCTACACGTGCTCTTGTTTCTTCATCAACTATTGGTGAAGGGGTTTGTTCAATTAGTTTCTGGTTACGTCTTTGAATAGAACATTCTCTCTCAAAGATATGTACAGTATTGCCACGAGTATCTCGAGCAAATTGATATTCAATGTGTCTTGTTTTTTCCAAGTATTTTTCTACAAGAATTGCAGATTTTCCTACTGCTGAAATAGATTCAGCAGTAACTGATTCAAAACCATCTTGTAATTCTTTATCATTAGTTACAATTCTAATTCCACGACCTCCACCACCGTAAACTGATTTTAACATAACAGGATAGCCAATTTCATTTGCAATTTTTTCTGCTTCATCTGCATCTTTTACTAGACCAGGACTTCCAGGGACAGTTGGAACTTTAGCTTTAAGCATTGCATCTTTACATTTCATTTTATCTCCACAAAGATTCATAGATTCTGCAGTTGGACCAATAAAGATAATTTTATTTTTCTCACACAAATTTGCAAAGTCATCATTTTCAGAAAGAAAACCATATCCTGGATGAACAGCATCTGTTCCAGATTTTATCATCACTTCAAGGATTTTTTCTTGATTAAGATAAGATTTTGCAGGAGCTGCCTCTCCAATATGATATGCTTCAGTAGCTTGTTTGACATGCATTGAATTGTAATCTTCATCAGAATAAACAGCGACTGTTTTAATTCCAAGTGCCTTACACGTTCTAATTACACGTAAAGCAATTTCTCCTCTGTTTGCAATGAGTACTTTTTCAATCATATTTAATCATAGATTGATATTTCCATGTTTTCTTGGAAGTTGTTTTACTCTTTTATTTTCGAGCATTTCAAGTGCTTTAATCAACATAGGTCGTGTTTCAGCAGGATCAATTACATTATCTACAGTTCCATGAGATGCGGCAACATAAGGATTTTCAAATTTTTCTGAAAATTCATCGATTAATTGTTTTTTTAGTGCCTCAGCATCTTCTGCTTCACTAAGATCTTTTCTATACATAATTTTTACAGCTGCCTCTCCACCTAATACAGCACATCTAGCACTTGGCCATGCATAATTAATGTCAGTTCTAAGATTTTTACTTCCCATTGCAATGTATGCTCCACCATATGCCTTACCAATAACTAAGGTAATTCTAGGAACAGTAGCTTCACAGTATGCATAAAGTAACTTACTACCATGTCTAATGATACCATTGTGTTCTTGATTAGAACCTGGCATGTATCCAGGTGTATCCACTAATGTGATAAGAGAAATATTAAACGCATCACAAAATCGGATAAATCTAGCTGCTTTGTTTGATGAATCAATGTCTAGTGCACCTGCAAGATGTATTGGTTGATTTGCAATAATTCCTACAGATCTACCATTCATTCTTGCAAAACCAACTACAATGTTTGGAGCAAATAATTCATGGACTTCAAAGAATTCGTGATTATCAACAATTGAATTTATGATGTTTTTCATGTCATATGGTTGTAATGGATTTTCTGGAATTATGTTAATCAAGTTATGTTCCATTCTGTTTGGATCATCATCAGTAGTAATTTTTGGTGGTGCTTCGGTATTATTTTGGGGTAAATATGAAATTAATTTTTTGATATAATCCATACACTCGTATTCATTCTGGGCTACGAAATGTGCAACTCCACTTTTTGAACCATGTGTCATTGCACCACCAAGATCTTGAAATGAAATTTCCTCACCTAATACAGTCTTAACAACATCAGGTCCTGTGACAAACATTGTCCCTACTTTTTCAACCATAATTACAAAGTCAGTCATTGCAGGAGAGTAAACAGAACCACCTGCTGATGGACCTATACTTGCAGTGATTTGTGGAATTACACCAGAAGCTAATTGATTGTGATAAAATATATCTGCAAATCCATCAAGACTCATGATCCCTTCCTGAATTCGGGCTCCACCAGAATCCATGATACCAATTATTGGACATCCAGTTTGAACTGCATGATCCATTAGTTTACAGATTTTTTTGGCCCCCATCTGACTTAGTGTTCCACCAAGTACAGTGAAATCGTAAGCAAAGACAAAGATTTTTCTACCATTTATATTTCCATAACCACCAATTACACCATCAGTAAAGAATTTCTTTTTCTGCATATCATATTCGTGATAATGATGAGTGGTTAATGGATCAATTTCAGTAAAAGTACATTCATCAAGTAGAAGATGAACTCTTTCACGAGCAGTTAATTTACCTTTATCATGTTGAGCCTTAATTCTATCTTGGCCTCCACCTTGTAATGCTGTATTATTTTTTTTAGTATACCCTTCAATCTTTTCAGAATGCACAGTATTCTAAAGCATGAATGTTTCCTATATTAATTTAATTTGGAATATTCAAAATATGAAATTTTTACAAAAATTCAAAGATCATTGTTTTTTTTTAGGATTTCATGAGTTTAGAAGTGGAAATTTCTTGTTTACCGATTTTTGATAAGATCTAAATGCATCTTTTTCCTCACTACATTTCTTACAGATGCATAATTGAGAGACATTTGGAATATCACAGATTTCTTGGAATTCACATTGAGGACAACCTGCAGGTGCCCCACATACTATGCATTGTAATTCGTTAGTTTGAGCACATTTTTCATGTTTAACACCCAAACCTTTTGCCCATAAACCAATTTCATTGACAGGAATTTTTTCATTACAAACAATACAAGTTCCAGGAAATTTCATAGGGATTTTTCTCCAACTCATTTTATTAATTCAATCTCCTTTTCAATAATATCTCCAAATGTTTCTTCCAATTCTAATTCAAGAGTTTTATTTTTGATACAAAACAAAACATATGGCAAACATAAAGTTACAAAAGAACTAGAAGACAAATGTAATTTTCTTGCCATAACATTAGATAATGATTTTATTTTTGCACCATCCCAACGAATTCTATTTAATAATGGCCACGATAAATTGTATTTGGCATATCTTATTCTATCATCATTTTGATATAATTTAATTAAAGTATCATTTAGATATCTAAGCAGTCTCCAATTTTGAGTTTTCATTATTCTTCCAAAAAGCATGTCTGCCACAGATATTATTTCTAAATATTTTGCAAGTGTTTGAGGATCCAACTCACTAGTAATAATACTAGAATAGAACGCATTGATTTTTTCTCTAGGATCAATTTGCATAGAATAAATAACACTACGAGCTTCTTCAACTGAATTTGCTTTAAAGAAAGCATTTACCCCATTTTCAACATTAACACTTTCAAAAGATTGTTCAGTTTGAGGATTAAATCCAGTTACAAAAGACTGGGTAAGATTAATCATTGAACGAACATCACCTTTAGATTTGTTAATCACTTTGATCAAAGAACCAGGACTAAGTTTTGCACTTTGTTTTTTTAAAATATTTTCAAGATATACTCTCAATAGTCTAGGAGGAATTTTTTTAAATTGAATTGTTTTTACAATTTTTTTTATACTTTTCATTTTATCAGAATCATCACTATTTGCAGCAAGAACAATTGGAATCGTTGGTTCTTTTAGAATATCAACAAGTGCAGATGCCCCACCATAATCACCTCGACCATGAATGCCATCTACTTCATCCACAAAAATCATCGGAGTTCCCAAAACACTCACATTTCCTAAAACAGGCATTAGAATTTCATTTATTCTCGATTTACTTCTTACATCACTGGCATTAAGTCCAATCATGTCATAACCAAATTGTTTAGCAACAAGATAGGCTATGGTAGTTTTTCCGATTCCAGGGGGACCTACTAAAAGTAATGGCTTTGTACCTTTTTTCCATTTTACAAACCATTCAGTTATTGCTGTACGGGCTTCTTCATTTCCAACCATGTCAGAAATTATCTGAGGTCGGTATTTTTCAGACCACATCAACGTAATCACTTAGGGAGTTTAGATTGATACTCGGACCATTTGTTAGCTTTTTGTAATTTATTGTACCAATATTGATTGTAATGTTCAACAGTCAAAAATAAAAATTCTAAAAATTCTTTATGAGAGAAATCATCAGGTAGTAATTCAAGTGTAAGTCTTGCATCTTGTAAATACAAATTACTTTTTTCTAAAGTAACTTTAAATCCTTTTTTCACATCGTTTGCCAATAATGAATAATAAAGTGGCCAAGAAGGTATTTTTACAAATCCATTCTTAATGGAATCTTCAATTTCATTTCCACATCCAACACCTTCAGCAGCTCTTGCCATACCTAAATAGAAAATTTCGCCCAAGGGTCTTTCTGCTAAAGCCATATTTCTTCCAGCAGTTCCCATAACGGCACGATATTTTTTGTAAGACAGAGTCATTTTTTCTTCAGTAATTTCAGTTGGTTTTGATTTTAATTTTTCATCTAAATATTGTCCAATTCTTGCATCTTCAAAACCTGCTTCAAATTCTTTTAAAACTTGTTCGCCACCTTTTGAAATTTTATCTCTAGCTAATTTCAAAATATATGGATTCATTAGCTTGTAATCATCAAGAAATTCTAAATCTTCATCTTTGTCTACAATTCTATCCATAGGTTCACTTAGATCAATTGCAAGAATATGCCCTTCAACTACATCTTGCTTTAATTGAGGATCATTTCTTCCAGAATATTCTGCTGCGGCATCAAATAATCCATTAAAAACAGGAAAAGTCATTTTCACAAAATTTGAATTTAAAATTCTATCTACTCTATCTTGCATTACTTCAAGACTAGCTAATTTTAATTTTATAGGCTCAATTTCAGACGAGTTTAAGATGATTTCAGTAGAACCTACTTCATTACCAAATGCTTGCTGAGTAGTATTTGGATTAGTGTCAGATTGTATCTCATTCAATAATCCTTTAGCAAATCTTTCTGCAAAATTTGGGAATTGTTTTTCAGTTTCTTCTTTGTATTTGTTAAATAATTTGTAACCTTTAGACTTGAATAAAGCTTGTTTTATAATCTGTTTTCCAGGTTTTGTACTCATCAAAGATTCTTTACTAATTACAGATTGATCTTTGCCGCTCACAAACGTTAATCTTTTTTATTGTTATTTATGCTTTCAAACCAAAAATTTTCTTCACTTAAATTACGATCGACTAGATTGTTGACATGGAAGTATTAGAAATTCTTCGTGAAGCTTCAAACAGAATTTATGAAAATGTAAAAAATCTTGCCGGAACAGATGATGCTGCAGGAAATTTTGGTGTAGGGGCAGGTGGGGATATTTCAAGAAACATAGACATTATTGCTGAAAAAACTGTTTTAGATTATCTAAAAGAAATTAATTTTGAATGTGTGGTATTAGGTGAGGAATGTGGACGGGTTGAATTATCAGACAAACCAAAAGGATTTGTGATCATGGATGCAATAGATGGTTCTGCAAATGCAGTACGAGGTGTTCCTTTTTTCTGTAGTTCATTAGCATTTGCAACAGAAAATAAACTTAGTTCAATTACCGATGGTGTAATTACAAATCTTTCAAATGGTGAAATGTATTGGGCATCTAAAAATAAAGGTGCATTTTATAACAATAAACAAATCAAAGTTCATAAAAAAGATCCAATTTACAAAATAGTTGGAATTAACACATCAGGTTCGTCTATTGAATTGATGAATAAATTACATCCAATTTTTGAAAATCATAATCATACTAGACATTTTGGTGCAAATGCACTTGAAATGGCAATGTTCGCAAGAGGATTGATGGATATTTTTATTGATTTAAGAGACAAAATTAGAATTCAAGATATTGCAGCAGGATATGTAATTGTCAAAGAGGCTGGGGGGATGCTATTAGATGCTAATTTGAATCCACTTGATGCGGATCTAAGTTATGAGACAAGAGTTTCTTTCATTGCAGCTGCAAATCAGGAAATTCTTGATGAAATAATGTCACAAATCAATAATTAAAATTTTAGAATGAAAATTTGTGAATAGTTTGATAATTTATTTGACATTTTTGAGTTTTCAATAGATCCTGCAAGTTAGATACTAAGTGTGGTATCCCAAAATCAGTTCGCCTCTTACTCCACATCGTATTCTTCTCCTGTTTGCTCATCAATAACTCTTGTTCCTTTCTCTGGCATCTTTCGTGCATATGCTTTTGCAGGAGTTTCCAGATTGTCCCAGTCAAGTGACATGTGTGGCTTTATATGATTATACCAGTGGACTAGCTCATTGATGGTACCAAACCATTTCTGCTTTCTTTGAATCTCACCATGGAATCGTTGTAACTTTCCATTAGTTTGTCGATGATTTACTCTTGCCATGATGTGTTTTATCTCTAGTCTGACTAGTTCCTGCTCAAAGCGTGATGCACCTTTTTTCTTGTATTCTGCTTGATTTGCATAAAATTGGGAACCGTGATCAGTTAGAATTGATGCAGGTCTGCCATGCTTTGCAATTGCTTTTTTGAGAACCAGAATAGCGTTATCTGTTGTAGCTTTTGCAAACACACCATGATTAATGATGAATCGTGACGCGTCATCCTGATAACACAAGAACCACCTTCCATCATCTAACTGCTTCCAGTCAGTATGCCACATGGAATTAGAATATGTTCTCTCAAATCTTACCCACTTTCGTCTCTTTCTTTTCTTTGGTTGTTCTTCTGCCAATCCTGCACTTCTCAGTATTTGGTGTATTGTGTTGTAAGGTATATGGATTCCATTTACATCAATTTTCAAGAAATACTGCAGAGCATCTAAACTTTTCAAATGCTGACTGTACAGTTTGTACCATCTGCTCTGTGATGATTCTTTTTGGCCTACATGGTTTTTTCAATATTGGGACTGTTCCTGTGCTGCGATATTACAAGTACAATTTCTGCACCCAACGTGTTGATATCTTCATGGATGAGGCAACATCTGCATTTTTCATCCCATCTTCCTTTTACTCTGATTATCCATGATACTTTGATTGGATCTAATTTCTGCATAATTCTATGATTCTTGGCCTCTGTTCCATACGTATCGTGATTTTAGTCTAGAAATGGTGAGGTGAACTAATTTCAGGATAATAGAAAGTTAGATACTAAGAGAAATATATTTAACCAAAGTTAGGAAAAAACTTCATGTATGGTAACTGAGATGAAGGCAAAAGTCGTCTATAGGGAGATACTCAAAGAGGATCTCGTAATCATCAGATTAGTTCCAGAAAAAGGAATGCCAGAATACAAAACAGGTCAATTTTTAACAATAGGTCTTCCAATTCCTTCAGAAAAAAAAATTGTTAGAAGAGCATATTCTATAGCATCACATGCAGAAAATAGAGATTATTTTGAATTTGTAATTAGATGGGTAAGAAAACCACTTCCAGGTCGTGTAACTACTGAATTATTTTATCTAAGTGTAGGTGATGAAGTTTTGCTTGGTGATCCAACTGGTGCTGCATTACAAATTAGTGATAAGCTACCTAACGGACAAAAAGATAATAGAAGAATAATTTGTGTAGGTGGAGGTACAGGTTTAGCACCATTCATTGCATTTGCAAAACATTTTCACGATATTAATGACAAACGAGAAGTAATTGTTCTTCATGGCGCAAGTTATGTTGATGAGTTAAGCTACAAGCGATTATTGACAGACTTGGAATTAGAAAGTGAAAAAGTAGGCAGAGATAAATGGAATTTCAGATATAGGGCAGCAATCAGTAGACCAAAAGAATTTTTCAACAGATCTTGGAATGGTCATGTGGGTAGAGTTGAATCATTCTTCAAGCCAGATAAAAAATCAGGATTATCACCAGTTGAAGAAATGGTAGGTGAGGAACTTTTTCCAGAAAATACTATAATCTACATTTGTGGATATCAAGGAACAATTGATGGTGTTATTAACTATCTAGGTTCAAAAGATTTTGTTACAGAGCATGAGAAAAAACCAGATGGAAGTTTTGGAATCAAATTTGAATCTTACGGATAAATAATTTAAAAACAGTAATTTTCAATTTTGAGATTTAGATTATAATTATACCTTAGTAAAATATACCTGTGGATTTTTATATTGATTATTTTTCACCAAAATATGGCAAAACTCAAGTGTAATGATTATGGATTTGAGTGTAATTTTGTAGTTGAAGGAGAAATGGAAGATGTTATTGACAAGTTTAGAGCCCACACAGATGACGAACATGGTATAGATTATTCAAAAGAAGCCGTGATGCAATTTCTCTTAAGAAAACAAGGATTATAGCAAAATTAAGCGTCTAGTCTTTTCATTCTAGCAGATAAAACTGGGAGTTCTTTTTCTATGATTTTCTCTACTGCAGGGACAATGCCTACTCTAGTTTTTACACTTTCTTCATAAAGTTCTGCAATTTGATCTCTGAATAATAATTTGATTCCAGGAAGTGCAGTAATTCCTTCATCAACAGTTCTTGGATCAGATAAATCTAGAACAAGTGTACCTTTTTTCTTGTCTTCCATAACTAATCGAATTCTTTCATAAGTGATTAAGAAGAAATCAGAAGTAGTTGCAACAAAAATAATATCATATTTGTCAAACCCTGCCAAAACATCGTTAAAATCAATAGGTGTTCCGCCAAGAATAGTTGTAAAACCAGTAGCGCGCTCTAAACTTCTACTAGATACATCAAAATTAACATCTTTTTTATTCAGAGTTTTTGCAAGCATTGCCGCAGGCTCACCCGTACCAATTACCAATACTTTCTTCTTAGAATCAAGCCCTGCTTTTTCATCAACCAATTTTACGGCTATATCACCTAATGAAATAACATTCTGTGCTATTCCAGTAGTATCTCTCATTCTAATTGCTAATCGTATTACACTGTCAAATAATTTATTTAAAATATTTCCAGAAACTCCAGCACTCTTTGCATTAGCCAAAGATTGAATAATTTCATCAAAAATTTCTTGTTTTCCAACTACAACAGAGTCTAATCCAGATGCTAATCGTAATAGATGTAAGTAAACATCATCTCCTTTGTAAACTTCAAGAGTTTGATCAAAGTGATCAATATCAATTTGTTCTAAAGCAGATAGAGATACCCAAGTATCTTTAATTTGGTTTAACACAAGTGCTTTGCCTTCTGCTCTTCTTGCATCAGGCGAATCTTCAGTTTCCACATTACTTACTGTAAATATTTCTACACGACTTGCTGTTTGAATAATAATACATTCTTCCACACTAGGGATTTTTTTGAATTCTGTACATGCTACAGCAATATCTTTGAAAGTGAATTTTGATAATGTATGTAATGGAATATTTTTAAAAGTTACACGTGCATTCAAAACATCAAAAGATACTTGGCCCAACACCATTCACCTATACTTTAATCCTGTCTCTACCACCTTTTGCAGTTCTAAAAACATTCATTCCGATGTAGAAATTTTCATGTAAAGATTCTAGGTAAATAATTTCATTCTCTGTTTCTTTAATTTCTTTTTTAGTTGTATCAGGATTATTTTTTAATTGTTCAAGTTTTTGTTTGAGTTCCTCCAAAAATGAATCAACACCACGTTCATAATTTGAAACACCAAAAAATTCTGGACTAAGAACATGTTCAGGAACATAAGCAGGGGTGTGATCATGGTATACCTCTGCTTGTCTAGTTAGTGATTCCTGTTCATCGGCTGAAAGAATTGGTCGTGGGAAACGATCTACTTTATCTAACCAAAATTCAGGTTCACCCATATCTCGTCTAAAAATTTCTTCCCTTTGCCTCTTGAAAGTATGATCTGATTTTACAGCAGCATCTGCTTTTACTTCAGCTGCAATTGCTTTGTATTCTTCTTCAGCTGCTGTTTCTGCTTCTGCTTTAGCTGTTTCTGCTTCAACAAGAGCTTTTTTTACTGCAAGTTCTGCTTTTTCTACTGCTTTGGCAGCTGCTTCAGATTTAACAATTGCAGCTTCTGACACTTTAGATTCTTCCGCTGCTTTGGATTCTAGTTTTGCAGTTTCATCAATTGTATTCTCAGATGAGGAATCTTCAGTGGTTTTTGATTCCACTTTAGATTCTTTTTTCTCTTCAGACAACAAAATTTACTAAAATTGCCTAAATTTTAATATTCTTGTGAGATTTATCTGGAGTCTATTGCTTTTTCAATAATATTTTCTAGAAATTTAATTCTGATCGGTGTAAATGATATCAAAATGTAAGAAATAGAAATAATGGCGCCCTCGGCGGGATTTGAACACGCGTCTCAGCCGTGACAGGGCCGAATTCTAGACCGGGCTATACTACAAGGGCACAAGTTGTTAGAGTTAAAATGCCAGATTAAAAGTTTCTGTCACAACATAATCTTTTGTAAAAGACTAAATTATACAGTTAAGGCATTTTTTACGAGGGTCTATGGCGCAGCCAGGTAGCGCACCGGACTTTTAATCCGGTTGTCAAGGGTCCGAATCCCTTTAGACCCGCCTCTTTTTAGTGATAAAAATAAGACCCAGCTCTAATAATTACACGGATATCAAAGTAGAGGATATGACAAACAGTGCATATTTCAACTTTGTTGAATCTATCAAAAGCAATGATACAAAACGCGGATACAGTAGAGATTTGAAACAATTCCTAGATAAAATACCTGATGATTTTTCATGCAATATCTAAATGAAAAACCAAAATCATACTGTGTTGCACAACTAACCATCTGATCCAAATTATTGAACCAATTTAGCTTTAGATCATAACAATTTTCATTTCTTATGAACAGAAACTGGAAAACAATCAATCATTCCCTCGTAACTAGAGGTGAATTAATCATGGGATGTTTATTGACTCATGGTAAGAACAACTAGATGAAATGAACAAGGGTAAAGCAGGGAAAAAGTTTGTGTATCCTGAATAATTCATGAATACTCTGAGTTATGCCTGAGTGTATTTTGGATTGCCATTTAGACAAATTCAAGAAATGATAAAATCATATGCAACTCACATTCCAGATTACTCTACAATACAAAGAAGAGTAAACAAGTTACATGTTAAGATAAACCAAAAAGTTGGGTGATGATGTGCTAATTGCAATTGATAGTACTGGGAATTAAAGTTGCAAACAGAGGTGAATAGATAATCATGTGAGTGATCGTCTGTTATTTTGAGTGAAACTATTTTCTTGGTTTTGGCATCAGCACCAACATAGATTTTAAGGAACCCTCTTCGCATGTATCATTTCAGCATGCCTGTACATCTGCCTGAACTAGTAGAGCAAGCATCACAAAAAGGAAATGTAATCAAGGTTCTATAGTTTAGGCAAATAAATTTTGAACAAATTATAAATTATTTCAACCTCAAAGATCTAAGATCATATCTCACACTTACAAAATCATGTCAAATCAAAACACAACATTAATGGTATCTTCTGGTAACTCATTTCATGAAAGGAACAAGCATCGATTTTTTTTAAGTATGCAAAAAACAAAGCCAAAATAAGACTAGAAACTGCAATATAAAGAAAGTAAAATATTTCATATTCTGTGATATGTTTGGATGTCACACCATCAACTCTGAGCTACTGGCTAAATTGTATGGATGAAGAGGGAATAACTGCATATCACACCGTAAAAAATACACAACCTCTTGTTGTTTTTTGAGTGAAAACAACTACTATCATTAAGAAAAGATCTAATTTCAGGTCCAGAAAAATTTGGATTTAATCAATTCATGTGGAGTGTAACATGGTAATTACACATGTGAATAAAAAGTACAACACTTTATACTCTGCAAGAGGAATGCATGAATTACTCTACAGAATTGGGTTTTCATCTAAAAAAACCACATATCACAAATCAGCCTCAAAAGAGGAGCAGAACCGTTTTAAAAAAACGCAAAAAGGACAATTAAAAAATACAGTAACCTTAGATACACCATTACTATGTCTGGATGAATCAACAAATAAGATAGCACCAAACATACAGCATGGATGGTATCTTACAGGAGAACATACAACAACTCAAATCAACTATATTCGAGAAAAGTTTCAATCCTTTGGTGCATTGGGAAACAATGACATATTTTTCTGCTGATTCCATGACAAATCAAATACCGATTCATTTCTTGATTTTTTAAAATCACAGCAGAAACAATAATGGTAAAAAACTATTGTTATTTGTAGAGGATGCATCGTACCACAAAAGCAATCCCATAGAGAAATATATCAAAGCATCAAAAATATAATTAAATATTTTCCACCGTATACGCCAGAACTCAATGCAGATACCGGAAAGAGAAGAAAAGGGCAATGCATTCTTTGCAAATAAATCTGAGAAGAAAAGGGCAATGCATTCTTTGCAAATAAATCTGAGATGAAAAACACATGCAGAGGAGATTGGATAATGGTGATGTTAAAGTTGTGAATGTATTCAAATATTTGATGCCTTAACTATAATAGTCAGTGCATATGCTGTTCCAACTGTCATGCTAATTACTAGCACAACTAAAATTGGAACTAACAATTTTTTATTGTCGAAAGTCATTATTTGACTAGAAATTTAAAAAAATAATTAACGAGATAGACTACAAATTTAAAAAATAAAATTTTCATAGATTTTATGTAAAATTTCACATAAACTAAACTAATTTACACAGTAACTATGACCAGATTTTTTCATTGAATGTAAATTTTTTATTTAAAATAAAATTACCAAACCCTGCTAACATTACAGCACTAAATAATGCAATTGGATATGAACTATTGACAATATCTACAAGGTAATACACCACAGATAATTGAATTGCAGCACCTGAAGAACTAAAAATTATAAATTTGGAATATTGTTTTGATGTATTTTTCCAAGAAAATTCACGATCCTCAAATGTCCAAATTTTATTTAAAATAAAATTACTGCTCATTGAGACTAGAATGCCTATAATATTTGCATAAATATACCAAAGAGGAGAAAAACCAATTATCAATGCAATTGTGGACATGTTAACTATTAATCCAGATATACCCACTGTGAAAAATCGTGCAATCTTTGAGATAAATTTTATTGGTGTTCTTTTTTCTTTGATTTTCTTACCATATCTATAGAGTTTCCACACAGAAATAATAAAATCAATTATGGTGCCAGCTCCAAGTTTACTCTTTCCATCGTTTCTGTCCTTAAATGAAATTGGTATTTCTTTGATTTTGATATTCTTATTTTTTACTAGAATTTCTAATAGTATCTTGTATCCTATTGCATCAAAGTCAATACCTTTTAAGATATTTTTGTGAAAACCAAAAAATCCAGACATTGGATCTTTTTGTTTAATATCTAGTCCAATTTTTGCAATTAATGTAGCACTTTTACTGATTAGTTTTCTTTTAAATGGCCAATTCTCAACTTTGCCTCCCTCAACATATCTAGAACCAATAACTAAATGATAACTATCTTGTAATAGTGTACACATTTTTGTAATAATTTCAGGTGGATGACTCAAATCTGCATCCATCACTATGACATATTCATGAGAAGATAGTCCAATTCCATCTAAAATTGCAGAGCTTAGTCCCTTCTGGTCTTTGCGTTTATGTAATTTGATTTCTAAAAATTGATTGCTTGATTGTTGGATATAGGTTTCAATGGTATCAATTGTTCCATCTTTAGAGTCATCATCAACAATTATTGCTTCAATGGAAAAACATTTTGATGTTAATTCAGAAATTTTGTGTAATAGTTTTCTAATATTATTTTTTTCATTAAATGTAGGAATTACAAGGGATATTTCCATGATTCTTCCCAATTAGTCTTTAATTCAATTACTCCTCCCTCTCTTGTAAACATCATACTTCCAAACGGAAAAGTATTGGTATCAATATCTTCAACATCTCCTCGATATTCTGCAATTGTCCACAGGTCATCATAGACATTAACTAGTTCTTCCCCTCGGTTTCTATCAAACATAAAGTGAGGATCAGCTATTAAGATAATTTTTTCAGTATTTATCGTATAAAAAAAGATGTCAGAATAATCAGATAATATATTTTCTTGATGATAAACATCTGAAAATATCCAGGTATAAACTGGACTTGCCAAAAGAGTAGTATCTGAATCATCAAAGTTTAGTAATGTAAACTGTATTACTGAAAACTGCTCAGAGGTCATATCAGTGTTAATAATTAATGAGGATGTAGTAATTCCAAAGATGATAAAAAAGGCTAGTAGTCCAACATAACCGTAATTTTGTACTTTAATATTTTTTATTTTCTCTAGATTATTTTGTAGCATATATGCAATACTGATACACATAATTGGGAATATCAAAATATAATGAAAATATTGAAAGTATCCTATAGTATTTACAAATAGTAAAAATGGCATAAACCAGAAAATCAAAAAGTATTTTCTTTTCCATATTGCATATCCAAACGATGCAAACGCAAGTGTCATTATTATAGGATCAATATTAAACAAATGTCCGGTGACTGACCAGAAACCTCCGGTACTTCTTCCTGCCTGCCAGAACACATCTCTTATCCATAAATCCAATTGACCAAAATACAAACTTGTTGCAGGCCATATCAAAGGAACCAAGAAAATCGATGGAATCCATTTTACCAAATCTTTAAGACTTTTGGAATTTGTAAAAATTATAAATCCTACAATCGGAATCATTGTAACTGCTGTAATTTTTGTAAATATTGCAAGGCCCAACAATACAGAAGAACCCAAAATCAATACGTTCTTGTTGTTTGAGTCTTTTGAATATAGTGCTAATAATATTGATGATAACAAAAATGGCAACAAAATTGTATCAAGTAAAATTCTTCTTAACATCCAAGTAATTGGCATCACACCAAACATTACTGAGGCAAGTATTGCAGTTCTTTTTCCAAATCTTTTTTTGGTTATTTGATAAACAAGAAATGTATCAACGACAGCCAAAACTCCCATTAATAATCTGGGAATCAAATAGGATAATTCTAAAGACTGTTCTACTGTCTGAGGAAAACCCGTGATCTTTAAAAATCCTGCAAGGATTAATTGGCCAAAGTATGGATGATCATAAAAATACCCTTCTTGAGGGTTTCCAGTTTCCAAAACATTCATAGCTCTTCTCATATAGATTCCTTCATCAAAGAAAATATCTGGAAATCCAACTGGGTTCCATAAATGAATGTAAGATGAAAGTACCAAAATCATCAGTAGTATCACATAATGTTTTTTTGATTTATTTTGTAATATTTGCACATTATTTGACCTCAAAAGTAAAGCTAATTAGATTTGAAGTATTTCCAATAAGAACAACTTTTGTTTTTAAGATATTTTCTATTATGGAAAATAGGAATCCTTCTAAAAACAATGAATATTTTTGATTAACATCATGATGGATTGTATAATAATAGGTCCCTTGATGTTCTTTTTTTTGTAATTTTTCTTGTGTACAAAGCCACAGTTCCAAAAACTTTATCAGGCTATTCAAATCAATTTTATGAAAAAAATATGCAAGATATTCTCCTCCAATGCGTAAACCTAATAATTTAGCATCCTCTTTGATGTCTTTGTCATCTATTCGATCTAACCACGTTTCTACAAAGTCTTTACCCATTGGTAAAAATCCTAATTCTTGAAAAAATTTATCCCTTAAAAGATAATTTTTTGTTATTTGGCCCATCATAATGGGAGTTAATGACTTTTGTGTAGCCTCTAATTCAAGAGCATCAAATAAATCCAGTTCTAAACGAAATGTAAAATGTTTTTTTTTAACTAGTATAATCTTATTATTTGACAATTTTATCGCAGTTTAACACTAATTACTATCAAAACAGCTAATAAACTTAGATATTTTGTGGGATTGGTAAGTTAGCAGGAGCTGTCATATGCTGGAAAGTGTCGGGAGTTGGCGTTTTGAATTATAGTTTTCCATTTGTTATCACCCATAATCTTAATCCCTGATCTATCTACTGGTGTATCACCATTCAACCCTTGATGTGGCCTTATGAAACCTGCAATCAAGGTCAGACAAACATCATCTATCAAAACAAAATGTCACTCCAGAAAGAAATCAGTTTTGGCTCAGATATTCAACTATGAATTGTAGATGAATAACGTTAGCTATGGGGACAGATGGATTGCAGAATCAGTACTTTCTACATTCAAAAAGATGTTTGACGAGACATGTAATGGCTCACAAAAAAACATGGTGAAAGGATTGGAATTAAAAGTTGAACTGTACAATCTGTTTGAGGGAATGAAATTAATTATTAGTTAGAAATGATTTGTTTGACAGAGTAGCGGCCAACATATCCTCTTACATCCTCTTGCCAAGAAAGTATTATAATGACGTTATGAAATGCAACCGATAATAACATGACAAACGTAAAGAACAGAACAAATATGATTTTGTTAGGATCGATACTAACTGCACTTATAATTCCAATCGGAATGAATCAAACATTTGCAGAAAGTGAGAATATCAGTGACAAAATAGATAGTCTCATTGAAAAATACAACAATCTTGAAACAAAACGACATGTTGTTTTGGATAAATTAAAAAATCCTGATTTAACAGACGATAAAAAATCTAAATTGGAAGTTAAATACGATCGAATTGTTAAAAAAATGGATCATATTGAAATAAAAGCTGAGAAATTAGCCCTACAAGAAACAGAATACAACCCAACACCATCATCAAAAGTTACAGGTCAAGCAATAACTACTGGTTCATCTATTTACACAGGTGGAACTCATAGATCTTGTGATAATTGGAGTATTTCATCATCCA
Organism: Candidatus Nitrosopumilus sp.; assembly: GCA_965262905.1. Taxonomy (GTDB): domain Archaea; phylum Thermoproteota; class Nitrososphaeria; order Nitrososphaerales; family Nitrosopumilaceae; genus Nitrosopumilus. Next base: position 1,647,308 of record OZ253567.1, on the reverse strand, counting down.
ATCTTGCTACAGGAGATATCAATACAGGTTTAGATACAATAAACTGGGGTTATGGCGTAACTGATCATAAAAGTGTAGGATGGTTTAGTCCATTTTGCACAGATGTGTATTTTGAAGAAATAACATTCAATACTAGAAACAATTCAAAAGGACAATCATGTACCATGACTGAGAATAATGTGACAGGTGGTAACATGATTCAAACTTGTAATTGTGGTATCGATAGTGGTAATCTTCTAAGTTGGAGTATTGGAACAACATATGAACCAATATCAGGTACTAATACATCTGGAAATGATAATTGGCATGGACTTCATAGGGTTGCATAACATATTTTTTAGAAATGTCACTAAAAATTAATTCATGGCAGATAAGTTAATTGATATAAGATATGTCTAAATTGCCTGAAAAAGATTTATTTCATTTAATAATTGACATGAGAAACTTGTTTAGATATGCTGACATGATAAAATTAGATTTAAGAAAACAAGTTAAAAATCCAAAACAATCTAGAGAAGAGAGAATAAGGGAATACGTAGATACAATGTGCGAACAATATCCAGACATTGAGAGTCGAATACACAAGAAACTGGGAATAAGTTATGATGATGTTGAGTCTAAAATAAAAGAATATGAAAGTACGGACAAAATCTGAGTTCAAGACAAAAAAATTTAATGAATAATTCAAAACATTTCAAAAGGTATTTGGGAATACATACTTCCAGAAGCTGCCGCAGTCATAAATGTTACATACACATTAGACCTCTTGTGTAATTGATACAATTTGATCATAATCTCAACATTCTCTCACAACAAGATCCAAAGCTAAGAGTGATTGTACAATTTCATGATAACATATCTAAAATTATCAAAAAAACCAAAACAATTCCTATCTTTTACTAGAGTAACTCTGCAACAGTTTGATACCGTAGTTATAAATGTCAAAAAATGTATGTATCAAGCACATTAGATGTATTTTGCCATCTCCAAAAACATGTTCAGTTATCCTCCATGTCTCAAAACAAGTAAGATGACATTCTCATTTCCCTGATTGCATCCACGAACATTTCTCTACATTATGTATCATCGAATAAAATTCTCCACATCATTGTTAGTTGATGGAACATTACAATGTATCACAAATGTAAACAAATCATTTCTTGCAGTTTTTAGTTTCTTGCCAAACTAAATCATTTCTGTATCTCCTTTAAGATATCGTACAATGGTATAATCTGTCTGTTTTAGCAGGGATCTCTTGCATGTCTTTTGTGTTGTTTCTCTGAATGTTTCTGTATACTCTTACACGATGTAGCATATTTGAGAATTTCCCATAAAGAATTCTTGCTTGTCTGTCTTTTAATTTTCTTGCCAGATATTTTGCATCTCGTTGCAGTGTATCCTCTGTTTGCAACTTTAATTCCTGCACCATCAATTGCCAAAATAATCTCATCGCATCCCCATTAAAATTATCATTGATTTTGATATCAAGTTTATTTACTCTCTTGTGGATTAATGTAAAATCAGGAACTGTTGGAATTTCATTACAGCATATACGGATTATTCCTTCAGTTTACCAGGATATGGCAATCCAATAATTTCATGAATGAATCATAGTCAAATTTTCTACCTCTCTTGTTGTGATTTATCACCTCTAGTTCTTTATTGCCAGTTCTTTATTGCCAGTTCTTTATTGCCAGTTCTTTATTGCCAGTTCTTTATTGCCAGTTCTTTATTGCCAGTTCTTTATTGCCAGTTCTTTATTGCCAGTTCTTTATTGCCAGTTCTTTATTGCCAGTTCTTTATTGCCAATTATCAATTAGTCACATTGTATTGATTCCAATTAATCATAAAGAATGTTGGAACCAAAGATTATTCTTTTGAAAAAGTTTTGATCAAATTGTATCGTAGTTAATCTCTAGATGGAATTACCATTCATCATCATAAATGAATCGATTCAGTGATTTCTCCAATGCCAGAATCTCTTCTAACTTCATATTTTCCAACAAGATTGGATCCAAGGAACGATCCAATACAGTAGGATATGCATGGACAAATGACTCTCCAACCTCACTTTGAATAGTAGCAGAGTCAAACACCAAGGTAGCCTTTGTACCTTCATCCATCATTAATTGTGCAAATCCAGAGTGTGCTCTAGTCATAACACTAGTTGCTGCATCCTCGTGGCGCTCAAAGTCAGGTGTTGTGATTTGTAGCCATGTGCCATAGTTATTCACAGTCCACAAGTATCCATAGTTATCCTCCCATATCTGGTATCTTCTGTCCTGCTGGGTTAGTAAAATGGCATCAGCATCAGATTGAGAGGTTTTCTTGTCGATAAAGGAATGTGTGTTTGCAGGGAGTAGTGATTCTCCAGTAAACTCTACACCTTCATTGATGTATGTAACTGTACTTCTACGGTTTGTGTCAACTGCAGAAATGGCTAGCACCTCAGATTTTAGGGGAGCGTTAACTGTAAAGTCAATTCCTACCATATAACACATCTCATCAGTTGAGATACTAGTACACTTTACCTTGGAGATACTAGACATGGTTTTATCTACATCAACTAGTGATTCTTTTTGTTCATGTACTGTACCAACAATGTCATAGTCATGGACATTGGTATAGTTTCTTTGTAGTTGTATTATAATGTCAGTTTCTGCATGACTCACATCGCCAACTTCAGGCACTCCTAATGATAAAGTGACGGAATTTAGTATCTTGTCAGTGTACACTTTGATATCAACATGATTCTCATCTCCAATTATTGCACTTGTTCGGGTAAAGTCTGTGTGCCAGTTGTCTGTAATGTCAAGTGAATATTCATTGAATGTAAATCCGTTCTCTACTAATTGAACTGATGTGACCTCCCATGATTTTCCAAATGTTGGTTTTTTCTTCCAGTCACTACTGGAACCACCACTGGATTTTATATCAAGGGTTGAAACAATTGGTCCGGAGATGTGATGTATTGGATCACCATTAGCAGCAGTACCTACTGCAAAAGCGTTGGTATTATCAACAATGTGTACAGATGATAAACTTTTAAGACTTTGAGGATTTTCAGGATGAACAACTACTTTACTCCAAGTATCGCCGCCATCAGTGGTGTGTAGTGCGATTCCAAGAGTACCATTAAGTCCTACGGCCAAGCCATCCTTAGAGTTTGCAAAGTGTACAGAGTTTAATGAAGAGGAAGATAAACCAAGTTCATCAGTTGGTGTTAGATCCCAAGTAGTACCGCCATCAGTAGTGCGAAGTACGATTGCATTAAAAGGAGCAACAAAACCGACTGCCCAACCGTTGCTAGAGTCTGTAAAGTATACAGAGTTTAAATTCCCAGTGACACCATTGGTTTGTTCAGCCCAAGTATCGCCACCATTACTAGTGTGCAGTATTTTTCCACCATCACCTACTGCCCAGCCTTTGTTATTATCAATAAAGTGTACAGAGTTTAAGGCCTCAGTGGCAACAATGGTTTTAGCCCAAGTAGTACCGCCATTAATAGTGTGTAGTATAGTTCCATCTCTACCTACGACCCAGCCGTTGTTAGAGTCTGTAAAGTATACAGAGTATAAGTCCGTATTGACAACATTGGTTTGTTTAGCCCAAGTAGTACCGCCATCAATAGTGTGTAGTATAGTTCCATCTCCACCTACGACCCAGCCGTTGTTAGAGTCTGTAAAGTATACAGATTCTAACTCCACAGTGACACCACTGGTTTGTGTATTCCAAGTATCGCCAGCATTACTAGTGTACAGTATATTTCCCCGCAAACCTACTGTCCAGCCGTTTCTAGAGTCTGTAAAGTATACAGATTTTTGATTTCGGTCATTACATTGTTCAACTACATTACCCTCATCGTCAATACAGGAAATTCTGGTATAATCCACACTCGCCAAAATAATTTCATCTGTTTGTGCACTGACATCACCGTCACTACTGGAACCACCACTGGATTTTATATCAGGGGTTGGTTCGGAGATGTGATGTATCGGACTACTATCACCAGTAACAGTACCTACTGCAAAAGCGTTGGTATTATCAACAATGTGTACAGATGATAAAGTTTGAAGGTTTTCAGTATGAACAACTACTTTATTCCAAGTATTGCCGCCATCAGTGGTGTGTAATGCGATTCCACCCTGAGAGTTAGATCCTACGGCCAAGCCATCCTTAGAGCTTGCAAAGTGTACAGAATTTAATGTAGAAAAGGTAGTAGATGGTGAAGAAGTGTCAGGTATAGGTAAACCAAGTTCACTAGTTGGTGTTAGATCCCAAGTAGTACCGCCATTAATAGTGCGAAGTATGGTTGCACCAAAATCAACAGCGCCTACTGCCCAACCGTTGCTAGAGTCTGTAAAGTGTACAGAGTTTAAATCCCCAGTGACACCATTGGTTTGGGGTGTCCAAGTAGTACCGCCATTAATAGTGTGTAGCATAGTTCCATCATTACCTACTGCCCAGCCTTTGTTATTATCAATAAAGTGTACAGATTGTAAGGGTGCTCTGACATCATTGGTTTGTTTATCCCAATCATCGCCGCCATTAATAGTGTGCAGTATAGTTCCACTTGTACCTACTATCCAACCGTTGCTAGAGTCTGTAAAGTGTACAGAGTGTAAGTCAGTACTAGAGACACCACTGGTTTGTTCAGCCCAAGTAGTACCGCCATTACTAGTGTGTAGTATAGTTCCAAGTTTACCTACTGCCCAGCCGTTTCTAGAGTCTGTAAAGTGTACAGAAAATAAGTTCTCAGAGACACCACTGGTTTGTCTAGCCCAACTATCGCCACCATTACTAGTGTGTAGTATAGTTCCCTGAGTACCTACTGCCCAACCATTGTTAGAGTCTGTAAAGTGTACAGATTTTTGACCTTGTCTACGACAAGTTTCAGCTTCATCATTATCCTCAATGCCAGAACAGATTGTTTCCCTATCCACACTCGCCAAAATAATTTCATCTGTTTCTGCACTGACATTACCTGGAATAATAACCAAAAGGGCAGAAAAGAAAATAATTGATAATAATGTAAATTGTATCCTCACGTTTACAATCAGCAATTAATATTATATAAATTAAACTTTGGCAGGTTCTGTATAATTTTTGATGGATGGCATGAAATACGGAAATCTTTTTCAAATTAATATACAAGTATAGTTTAGGTCGTGACCTAGAATTTCAATGAATAATTTAGATCAGAGTGTTATTTTCTAAATTATCACAAATAATTCCAAATCTTGCAAAAACTGTGATGATTTGGCAAGAAAAAATCAAGGAACTAGAATCAAAATCATCACACTATGAAAACCCTCATTCTTTACCAATCTAATTCCATTCATTAGAGAAAACAAAAGGAACAAAGGAAAACAAACCATCACAACAAACCATCACAACAAGCCAGGGACAAAGATGGAAACGATAATGGTGCCAACCCATTTCCTCAAACCAACTAGTACAATTCATCAATGATGTAAAGAGATGCTCAAACTAGGACAAGTACCAACATTACACAAACCACACAACAAATCAGAATAATTGCAGAAATTTCAAAACATTCACCAATTAGTGACAAAGCATGCCATCATTTCATGACTAGTACACATTTGCAAAAACTGTACAGTGCAACAACCATTTCTGGTACAATTCCAAAGAAAGGATGTTTGGGATTTAATACAGGTTACACTATTTCTTTGGGCTGGCAAGTGTTATACAAAGAAACATTGCAAATACGATTCAATCATTTTATTCTGTAACACTATCTGTCGTATGTTGTGTACATTATACAGTATATGAAAAACATTAGAATTCTGTCTTTGATGGATAGATCAAACTTGTGTCCTGCACCAATGTGTCTTTGTCTATTTTTGGATAATCTCTTTTGTTTTGTAATTTTTCTTTATCTCCTTGTGTAGGAATCAAATTGTGGAACAATCCTGTTATGGATGAGGAATTGTTTTGGTTTTTTACTAGTTTTGTGTAATTAAAGATGAATTGAAAACAATTCAATCTTAGCTTTGGATCTTAGGATTAGAAAATGTTGAGACTATTCAAATTGGACTAATTACACAACTCATCTTACGTGTTTAGGTCGTGACCTAGAATTTCAATGAATAAATTAGATCAGAGTATTATTTTCTAAATTATCAATCCAGTTATTGCAGATTTTGGTAATGTTTTACAATTGTTTTCCATTGCTTGTCTGTTATTTCTTTATGAATCATGTTAAATCCATTGTTGTTAGATCAATATTATCATCAAATGTTTACAAAATGTTCTGTGTTGGGAAAAGTTGCAAGATAGTTTTTAAAAATAATTCACAAGTATGAAACAACAAGGATATTTTAAATTAATTAAACAATATTGTATCATCAATCATTGTATATTTACCAAGTTCAACCCACTCTCCACCTCTAATTCCCCATACTTTGTAATCGCTTTGATCTAAATCTCCGGCTTTATTTAGTTTTACAGGGCCAATTGCTCCGTGGTAATCATTAGCAACATCAAGTAATGCAGCTTTGATAACACTGATATCAGTACTTTGTGTTTCAAGCATTGTCAATCCAACTAACCATACTGCATCATATGAGGAATACACAAATGTATTAGGATCAACACCAAGTGTTTTACTCAGATGAGATTGTACTTTGTCATATATTGGGTTTTGGGCAGGTGCAAACTGTACGGTGGTAAATTGCACACTAGTTGAAAATTTCAAACCTATTGGATCATCTATTAGCTTGTGCTCTTTGGTGTTAGCACCAGGGCCAAACCATCGAACATCATCTAAAATCTCTTGTTGAGCAGCTGACTGGGTAAATTGCAATATCTCTGCAAATCCCAAAAACATGACACCGACTTTGTCAGCCCCATACTGATCAACATATTTTTCCACTTGTTGGGCAAGTAAAGATGTTGATGCAGAAAACTCTGGGGATTCAGGATTGTAACGTATTGTTTCACCCACTATTCCTCCTCGCTGCATAAAGGATTTAATTGCAGCATCACCTAAACGTAAGAGGATAGGTTAGCCACAAAATCAAATATTGTAAATCATACGGATCTAAATTCTAGGATTCTCTCTTATGGGCAAACTCTGAGATCATACATTGCGAGATGCAAAGGCATTTGCTCAAATTACTAATCAACAAAAGACAATCAACTAGAAGATATGAAAACTATAAGCAATCAATACAGAAATGATTTTAAAAATTCAGGAACTGGCAGGAAAGCAGGCATTCTATGAAAATCCACATTCACCGTTCCATCTGTAAACAACATTCCAACACGTCAAAAAAAGGCAGGCCGTACAAAAGAGAATTCATCTCCAAAGAAGGCAGGTGCAAAGATTGATCATGTCGGTAAACCACACAAAGATGCACAAACCAAAAAGATGTGCAAAATGTGGTAGCAAAGACATTACAGATACAAAAATTTTAACAAAGATGATAATGGATATCCTGGAGACTGAATATAAAAACAACATCATACATCACTGCACCTGCAAGTGTGGATACACCACAGGTCGGAATAGACGGAACATCAGTAGGTAAGAACCTTATGACAGTAATCATGTCACTGCAAAAACAAAACTGCAGTCTAAATTCAATCAAAGAGATAGTAAACCTGACTGATACATTATTGTGTAAAAATACCATGATGGTAGCATCTCTGTTTTTTACAAGTATTGAAAAGCAGTGTAATGCATCGCAGTCATTTGTAAATTCATTTCCGATTACCTGTCTGAATGACAAAAATTGCCAGTTTGCCTTGCTGTAAATCCAAAATTACTCTATAATCCCCCACTCTTAATCTGAAAAATTTTGATGGTGGTAATCTGCTTACTGCTACAAATGGATCTTTTTTTATGTCCTCAACTGCGTCAATAATTCTGCTTGCAGTTTTTTTGTCCATCTTGCTTAGTTGTTTTTTAGATTTGTCAGACCATATCACAGACCAAATAATGACTTTTGCTTTTTTCATATGTTATTTTTATTAAATTGGTCAGTAATAAAGATAAAAAGTGAATTGTATAGTTACAAACAAAATCTAAATTTTTATTTTCTCTTATTTCTAATTTCATGGAATTACAATAAACTCTTGCTTCCTTATCGTCTTAAAATTAACAATCCCATAAACAATTTCAGTTGTCGTGTCATACCTCAGAGCAAAAGTCTTTTCAATTTATTGTTCTTGCAAAATACTGATACATATTCAAATTAAATCTGTGTGTTCTAAAATATTCCATAACCATATATCTCATCTCACATATTGATTCATAAAATTCTGATTCAACATTAACATGTTTACATTGTCTCCAAATCTATTCGGTCATACTCAAATGTGGAGAGCCTCTTGGAAGATATGTTAGTTTGGCATCCTTGTTTTTGTGCAGATATTTTTTTACAACATTTGCTTTGTGGTGCTCTATCAACGATAACAAATATTTTTCCAAATTTTTTACGAGCTGCTTCCAAATAATCCCTAAATGCAATTGCATTAAATTTTTCATACGATCTAAAAAAACTTTGATTGTCATCAGCCATCATTCCATAAACCAAAAATCTTTGGTGTGATCCTCTCCACCGTACAATCATTCTTTGGTGTACATCTGTCCAATATTTTTTACCAAGACGTACATCATCTACAAATACAGACTCGTCCTGAATAAATACGGTAAAACCTTTCTTTTTTGCCTTTTTTATGCGTAAAATGATGCGTTTATTCCACTTGCGACACGTATCCTTGGATGCTGCTCGCACATGTAGTTTTTGTGGAACCTTTGGTTTTAGATTCCATTTGTGCATCAAACGACACACATGACTGATATGATATGTGATGTTTGTCCAGTCAAATATGAACTGCATCAGTTTCTTTGGAGTCATTCTATCTGAAATTCTCTTAAATTCCTGCTCTATCTTTTGTAATGTTTTGTGTGAGATTAATGGCGGACGGCCAGAACGAGGGGGGATCCTCCAGACCCTCCAATCCATATTTTTCAAATGAATCAAGCCAGTTCCTTACACATTGATATGTACAAAACATTTGTCTTGCAGTTTCAGCAATTGTAGATTTGTTGATTTTAATCTTACACATTGCGTGTAATCTTTCCTTTTTCTTACCGTACTTTTCTTTTTTGTAGGCCTGGAGTAACTCGTCATTTGTGATGTTCATGAAATTATTTCTAACTACTGATCAAAAAACATTACTATTTGTTTTTGTAATGTTCAAAAGACTTTTGCTATGAGGTATACAACAAGCTGGGGATATGTCTGGACATGCATCAGCGATGATGCGGTATTTTATCATGCAGACAAAAGCAGAGCTGCCACTGTATTGGATTTGTACTTTTCATATTGGGATATTCCCATTACCGTTGATGGTTATGCTGCATACAACCGTTTCAAAACAATTCAACGGTGCCCGGTCCCACATACTGCGAGATGCCGAGTTTGTATCCAATGGTAAATCAAAAACCATGCTGTATGAGAAATTGCGTCTGCTGTATCACAATGCAAAACAAATCTCATTGTAGTCTGTTGCACATATACATTATGACTCGTCTGTGATTTCTGGTATGGCAATTGCAAATACATACAAGAATTTGAATTGCAAGTTTGGAGACTGACTTGCACGAGCAACACCAAACCTGTTTACATTTCTAAAATATCCAGGGATGGAGCCCACAAACAATGAGTCAGAAAGGATGTTGCGCAAGGTCGTAATCTCACGAAAAATTAGACAATGTCTTGTAACTGAGATGGATGTGAAAATATGCTACCATACAAATTGAGCTGTTTTACGACATGGTAGAAAAGAGGAACAAGCGTTCCAAGAAGTGTTAAAACTGTATTAAGAACTATCCTCTTACACCTAAACCATCACCCCATGTATCTCCCCTCCAAACAGGAACTAAGACTTCTATACCTTCATGTTGCATTAGTTTTGCAATTGCAGGGCCTTGGTTAGAGTCATCAGGGACTAGCCTGTATACACTATCATTTGGAATGGCAAGTGCAGGAGCTGATGAACAGCAACTGACTAGCAACATATTATTAGAATCAGCATATCCTTTGATATTGCGAATATTAGAGCTAGCCTCAGGACCAATTATTACACCAATGCCTTTGGCATTTAATGCAGTTAATTTATCAAGTGTAACTACAGGATTGGTTGCAGAATCTTCAGTGATCATTTTCAGATGCCATGGAGCATCAATGCTTTGCAAATACATGTTAAACTCTGATACACCAAACTTTGCACCCTCAGAATTTTCTATGCCATGTGTTGCCAAGTCTCCTGTTAGGGGTGTATCAATTACGGATGAGAAATCAGGTGATGCACAAGAGTTCAAGAAATTACTCTCAGAGGTATTGCACAATATTGGGAATTCCGCCAATGTTGTTGTACTCGCAGATCAATTATTGGTTAGTGCTGATGATACCATATGATTCTAATGACAATTTTGAGCAATGTAAAAAAATGTAATTCCAGTGGTCCCCATAAGAAAGAATTTTTCACTAAAAACCAAAGGTAACAATGTAAGAAAAGAACAGGGACTGCTGCAACTTGGTAATTGTAAAATGAATTCACAGAACATCGAAATCTTTGATGATTTAATAGAAGAACAAAAGAAGGCGAATCAAAAACAATGGAAGAAAGATATTGGTTATGGCCGACGTTGGATGGTAGAAATTGCATTTTCAACATTTAAGAGAATTTTGGGTGAGGATATATCTGCCAGAGTTTGGTGTAACGTTGTAAGAGAAATAAAATTCAAGGTGATGATATACAATTTGATGATTGACTATACATTACAACAGGAGATTAAACAAAATTAGACGGATGTTCTATTTTGGGAGATTATGTATAGTTGAATTAGGAAACAAAGTTACCAGTAATCAAAGATGGAATAACACATCACCACCAATGGATTTCTCTAAAGATAATTTCTCAGATTCAGAGATAGTGTATTTTTCCAATACCATTCTAAAACAATACATGTATAATAAAGTATCCAGTGTTTTTACTAATTTTTAATGTTTATATTCTAATACGCTGGATATACTGTATAATGGTTTCAATAATCACACGTAAAAAAGGAAAGAAAGAATATTTCATTTTAATTCATAACACAGGAAAACACCAACATGAAAAATATTTAGGTAAAACAATTCCAAAAGACATTGAACAAATCAAAAAAGAATTTCTTTTAGCAATAATGTGTAAAGATTGGAAAATCAAAGTAGAGAAAATTAAGAAAGGATATCTAAAACAGCCAAAAAAATTGATCATAGAACATTTGAAAGAGTTTTCTTTAGGTTTTACTCATGATTCTCAAAAAATAGAAGGCTCTACTCTAACAAAAAAAGAAACCTACAGCCTACTAAGATTTGCATTAACCCCTAGTAAAAAACCAGAAGAAGACATGATAGAGGCTCAAAAACATCACAAGGTATTTCTCAAAATTATAGAAAAACTACCAATACTGACAGAGAAAATAATCCTATCATGGCATAAAGAAATGTTTGAAAAAACAAAACCAGAGTTTGCAGGAATATTAAGAACATTTCCAGTTCATGTAACAGGTAGTGAATCTACATTTCCACATTGGAAATTTGTACCACAATTTGTAAAACATTTCATTAAAGAATACAAAGATTTAGAAAAAGAAATTGAACCAATAGAGTTAGCTGGAATGATTCATTTTAGATTTGTAAGCATACATCCATTTGGTGACGGTAACGGTAGAATTTCAAGAATGGTTATGAATTACATTCTAACAAAATTTGATTGTCCACCTTTGAACATAAAGTACACAGATAGAGATGATTACTATAAAGCACTTGAAAAAGGACAGACAGAACAAAATGAAATTCATTTCTTAAAATGGTTCATGAAATATTATATCAAATCAAACAAAAAATATCAGTAAAATTACTTTGCTAAAGGGAAAAAACGAGCCTAGTAATTCATAATTTTTATTAAAAAATTCACTGTTTTTTAACCTTTTATGTTAAAATCACATATTGGGAAATATTGTAATACAATCAGAATTAGATCCAAAGAACACCCAGTAGTAAGAGCATTTACTGGAAATATTGTCAAAAAATCAACATTCTATACAATTATGATACACGAACAAAGAAAAAATCCAGGAATTGAAACGGAAACTGATAAAGTCATCAGAGATATTGTTGAAAAAGAAATTAAAAATATTGAAAGTAAATTAGACCTTTATCAAAATTAATAATATTTTTCAGATTTTTTCCAAGACATATCAAAAAAGATATTCATCATTCCGATCAAAGCCTCAAAAGTGATCCACCAAGCAAATGTTTGTTTGGCAAGATGATTTGTATTTCTAACAAACAACAAAGTTTTGTGTATGGATGACATATTCTTTTGACAACTGGTGACTAGTACTTTTGTCCTGCCTACTTTGTTTCCTAATTATTCCATTTAAGCTCAAAATACAACCAAAAAAGATTTGAATCTGAAAGATCACAGCCATCATGTGGTTGAGAAAAAATACGATGACAGACTGTACATCTCACGTGAAAAATTCTATGTACTACATCTTGATGATACCATAATGAAAGATGGTGTAGATGAATTAAATAAGAATAAAGTAGGAGGTACCATTTGTTTATTCTGATGAATGCTTTATGATAATGGCATTATTTAGAAACACTATCGGCACTTGATACAGACAGTTACAGGGAATAATTGAGGAAATTTTAGGAGGAGAAAATTCACCAAACTTTTCAGCCATTTGGAAAAGAATCAACAAAATAAACCTAGAGGAATGTAACGTAAAAATTGGTTTGTAGATGGGAAAACCAAAATAGAGATGTGTTTCTTGCAAGTGATTCCACAGGATTAAAACCTGCAAGTTGTGGTGACTGGATGGGAACCAAGTGGAACATACAACGTGGATTCATCAAGATGCATATTATGATGGATAATAACACCGTTGCTATAGAATGATATTTTGAGAAGAAATAATGATACCTATCCAGATAAGAAAAAGTAAAATTGAATTTAGATTAGAACGCTTTATGACTATCATAAATAAAGAAAAGGAAAACTAAATTTTTGGTAATTATTTTAAAGTACAGGTAATTTTTTAAATCTATTTTTATATTCATGTGGTTTTCCACACTTGAAGCATATGATTACTTTATTCAATATTATTTCTCTTGAATATTCTGAACTTTGAATATTCATTTTTGGTAGTAACTGAATGAATTTTTCATTAATCATTTCTAAAGTTAGGCTTACCTAATATTTAATGGAAATGATCATTTTATAATCAAAAACCAAGAGCGTAGAATTGAAATCATTTAGTTAAGAATATTGTAAAGTAATACAGAAGTTCAGGACATATTTTTTAACAAATTAAACTTGGGAATTTTATATTAATTAGTCAAATCGTGAAAAAACTAACATATTTTTCGACTCTAACTGATGGTTCTATGTTCTGAACATGGATTTTTGTTTACAGAAATGGTTTTCGTTTATTCTTTCTTTTACCTCTAAGATGAGTTCTACAACATGGGCATTGCACTCCGTCATACTCTACATAGATCTCACAAGAAGCACATCTCTTAGTTCCTTGATTGTATCTTTGACTTTCAGACCTGTATCGTTCACAAATCCCTCTACAAGTCAATTTTTAATGTCTCACAACTCCTTGACATTTTGAACATGATTGTTTTTGTTTTGTCATTGCATAACTGGTAAAAATTCTTTCACAAAAAACACAAACTCTCAATAATATTAGATTAGTCATTTTTCTCCAATTTGTTTTTTGTAAACATAATTTTTGGCTCAAACTCTGTAATACTTATTTCAATATCTTTGATTTTACTCTGATAATATCTGGTAATACGTCCATTTTCAGAAATACTTGTTTTTTCATGAATTAATGAACATTCTTTCAATGACTCAATTCTTTTATAGACTGAACTTAGGGGAATTTTTCTTTCTCTTGAAATATCTTGAATGGATTTACAATGTGTCATAGTAGAAAATAATATGTGTCGTGATTCCAAATTTGCAAATTCTTTTAAAATTTTATGTGATATATCGTACTTTTCTGCAAGTAAAACTTTTTGTTTTTTAATCAACAAAAATTATGAAACTATTAACCATTTAAGAAAACCTATGATTCTACAAAATTATAATATGCTTCTAAAATATGATGTCACATGGATCTTTTGAATAATGTCTTTATTTCATGATTTGATCATTCTCATTAGGAAAACTATTCAATTATAGTCGCTATCCAATTTTTTATTTTATTATAATTTTGTATAGATTAATTTTCTACCAAAATAAGCTCTGGTTGCTCGTTATCAATTATTATTGTTGCTTTTGAAATATTACTTTGAAAAAATTCTACATGTCTCCCTTTCTCAGTAATTTTTTCATCACTTGTTTTTACAAGAGATAAATTCTTTAGAATTGTTAATTTTTGATATACTATACTTTGAGAAATTTCTATGTCATTAGATATTTCTATGCATGATTTTGCCTTTGAAATGATTGAAAAAATAATTTTTCTTGAAATTTCGTTTGATAGTTCTGATGTGACTTTTTTTACTTTATCTAAATCATCTTTTTTGATAGTTGACATGATATTTTACAAATTTATCTAACCAATACTTACATCCATCATTCTAAATTCTTGTTCTAAATGTAAAAAATCTAATAATTTTTCCTTAGATTTTGTTTTAAAGATTTAGAATTTATTAAGATCTAATGCTTGTCTAGTTATTCTAAGTTTTTAGAATGGATATCTACTTTAAATTAAGTTCATAATTTTTTTAAAATTAACTTGCATTTATCAAAAAATTTTAAAATCATTTTTGCTTTTGTTGTCTTGTTTGCTTTGATTCCACATTCTCAGATACATGCTCAATCTTCTGATATTGATACATCTGTATTGTTTACTTCTGAAGTATTATCTATATCGCTAGATATGATTACCAAAAATTTGGAAAACAGAAATTTTGATGATGCAAAGAAACTCTCTAAATTCAATACTGAGATTTTTCCCTTACAACTACAAAATCTAAGACAATCTAACTCTCAAATAACTGATGATATTCATATTTTACTTTTAGATATTCATGATGGAATAGGAACTTTAGAATCTCAACAATCACTTGACAATATTTCTTCTGTGAAAAGATTGCTTGATCAATATGAAATCAATTTACCTAATTATGGAAAAGTAACTTCACAAATTTTAATATTAGTTGATGAACAATATCAAATCTCAATCAGTGATAATAATGATGTTTACTATCAATTATCTGTAAATTTAGTGAATCGCTCTTTTGAATTATTAAAAAATACCAATTATGATCAACGTCTAACACTGGAAATAGATTCCTTTATGACAGAACTTAAAACTAAGATAGATAACCGAGATGATTTTATTTCAGTTGGTACACTCATCACTGCAATAAGTAGGGATTTGATGGGAACTGAAACTATAGTTTATGATAAAACCATACTTTATGATACAATTCGCCAACTGTATCAAGAGTTACTTGTCGCATTAGATGATGGAGACTATATTCGTGCTGAAGAATTGGCAATAGAGGCATATCTTGAAAATTTTGAATATCTTGAAGCAGATATAGAAAAAGTAGATTCAGAACTCCTTTACTCTCTAGAGATCAATATGCGTGAAGAACTTCGTGATATGATTAAAAATAAACAAGATTCTGAAAAAATTAGTGTTTTTCTTAAAGAATCTATTTTGAATGATCTTACTAAAGCAGAACAGAAAGTTCAATCTCTGGGATATTCTGAATTAGATAATATTGTTTTAGAAAAAGATCTTAAAACTATGGGCGATGCAACTGATCAAGAAAAATCAGGTGTACGTGGAGAAATTGATTTTATTCGAGATACTCTTCAAGTCATGTTGGTACAATATGGAAATGGTGACTATGATTCTGCATATATTTCGGCAAGATCTGCCTATCTTGATAGTTATGAGTTTGTAGAAATACCCTTAAGAGCAATTGATCCTGATTTTACACTAGAAGTTGAATTTCAGTTTGCAGAGCTTAGAAATCTCATAAAACAGCAAGCAGACTATGATGATGTAAAAGAAGTTGCAATCAACATAAAAAGAAATCTAGATGAATCTGAAAGAATAGTGAGTGGAACTGGAACTTTGGCACCGTCAATTGCATTTACATCCTCTTTTGCAATAATTTTTAGAGAAGGATTAGAGTCTGTATTGATTCTTGGTGCAATCATGACATATCTAGAAGCATCAAGAAATAACCAATTTAAAAAATATATTTACTATGGTGTTATTGCTGCTTTGGGTGCCACTGCCATAACCTGGATTATCGCATCTTATATTATTGAAATTTCTGGAGCTAATCGCGAATTAATTGAAGCGATTGCGGCGTTGTCTGCAACTGCGGTTTTGTTTTATGTTAGTTTTTGGGTGTTAAATAAAATTGAACATAAAAAATGGATGGAATTTGTAAAAGCAAAAGTTTGGCAAGCCACCACAACTGGTAGTGTAATGGTATTTGTCATGCTATCTTTCTTTACAGTGTATAGAGAAGGATTTGAAACAGTTTTGTTTTATCAAGCAATGTCTGGTTTTGCAAAATACATGGAAGTGTATGTTGGATTAGGATTTATTCTTGGGATTGTTTCTCTCTTGGGAGTATATTATATCATGAGAAAACTAGGCAAAAAATTACCGCTACGTGCTCTTTTTGGATTAACCATGGGAGTTGGTGCATATTTGTCAATTGCATTTTTAGGAAATGCCATTAGAGAACTTCAGGTATTAGAAATAGTACCATACACTGGTTTGATTGGAACTGTTCCAAGATTAGATATCAATCTTGCAATGATGACTGGAATATATCCTACTTTGGAAACTTTGATTGCACAGGCAATCTTGTTAGGTGTTTATTTAGTAGCCTCATCATACGTGTTGATATTGAGACCACGTAAGGAAAAATACCTTGCATCTTTGAGGAAATCTAGGAAAACATCTGATGATACAACATAAGCGACGAATAAGAGTTGGAATAGATGTTGGTGGAACTTTTACAAAAGCTGTTGCCATAGATGTAAAAACTGGAAATATACTTTCAAAGTCTACTGTACCCACAACTCACAATGCCAAAAAAGGAGTTTCTGAAGGAATTGTTAATTCACTTTCAAATATTTTAAATGAATCTAAAATTAATGTTAATGATATTGAATTAATCTCTCATAGTACAACTCAAGCAATTAATGCTTTACTTGAATCAGATACATCTAAAGTAGGAATAATTGCAATGGGTGTTGGGCCTGAAAGAAAAAATATTATCAAACGAACAAACTTACAAGATAACAAAATAAATTCCAAACAGGATATACAAACATGTCATACTTTTTTGGATACATCCCATTTGATATCTGAAAAAGAAGTAAAAAATGCAATAAAAGAATTACAAAAACAAGGTGCTCAAGTTATAGTTGCAACAGAATCTTTTGGCGTTGATGATCCTTCAAATGAATTGTTTGTTATGAAAAATGCAACTGATCTTAATGTTCTATCAACTGCATCACATGAAATCTCTGGAACATATGGTTTGGAAATAAGAACTCTTACTAGTGCAGTAAACGCAAGTGTTCTTCCAAAAACATTTCAAATTGCAAAATTTGTTGAAGAGGCAATACATGACTCTGGTGTAAAATCACCATTGATGATAATGAAAGGAGATGGTGGAATAACTAGCATGGATACATTCAAAACAAAACCTATTCTTACGATTCTGTCTGGACCAGCTGCAAGTGTTGCAGGTGCCCTTCTTCATCTCAAGATCACAAATGGAATTTTTGTGGAGGTAGGTGGCACAAGTACAAATATCTGCATTATAAAAAATGGAAGACCTGAATTTAGATATGTTACGATAAAAGATCACCCTACCTGTGTTCGTTCTATGGATGTACGAATTTTGGGTGTAGCGGGTGGAAGTATGGTTAGACTCAAAGATAACAGAGTCTGGAAGGTGGGTCCTAGAAGTGCACATATTGCTGGTCTAAAATACGCCTGTTTTGCAGATCCTGAGGAACTTAATACTGGTGAAATTGTATTGATAAAACCAAAAGAAACAGACATTGATGAATACATTGCTATAAAATGTGAAAAAAATACTTATGCAATAACTAACACATGCGCTGCCAATGCTTTAGGAATGATTGATGAACATGATTATTCTTTTGCAAATCAAGAATCATCTAAAATAGCAATGAAACTACTTGCAAAATTCATCGGAGTAAATTATTCTGAAATTGCTCAATCCATAATCCTTACATCTTCTTTTGAAATTACAAAAACAATTAGTAAAATAATAAATGATATTAAACTAAATCCTCAGACAACTAAAATAATTGGAGGTGGAGGTGGAGTATCTGTTTTGGTTCCGTTTGTTGCAAAACAGCTTGGTCTTCAATATCAAAAGGCAGAACATGCAGAAGTTATCTCATCTATTGGTGTTGCATCATCTATGCTTCAAGAAGAAATTGAACAAACTTTAGTAGATCCCACCCCTGAACAAATTAAGCTGTCTCACAAAAAAATTCACTCTATAATGGTGGATAAGGGAGCAGTTCCTGAATCCATTGTAATTGATAGTATGTATATTCCAGAAAAATCTCTTTTGCGAGTTACTGCTATTGGAAATGTAGAACTTGATAGTGTAGATACTGCAAAGAATGTGTTCACATTACAGGAGGCAAAAACTAGGGTAAGTGAAATACTTCAAATTTCAGAGGAATTAATTGATCTTAGTTTTGAATCTGATCACTATATTATCTTTAATGGACATATTGCTGAAAAACATTTTTTCAATAAGAAAAACCGCCATCCAATTCTTGTATTAGATAGATTTGGAAAAATGAAAATGTCTTTAAAAAATGGTAAAATCTTTCAAGGAGGAAAAATATCCATACTTGAAGAACTAGATGACTTTTTAGAATCTAGAAACAATGATGTTGCCCCTCAAGTATATCTTGTAAATGATTTTAAATTAATTGACTATTCTAGTCTCATATCCTCTTCTCATATTTTGAATGCTGTTAGAGAAGAATTAGATGAAAATGAAAGAGCTGCAATAATTGTCAAATTTCAATAAGAATTATTAGTTGTTTAATACAACAATACTAGTAGTTTTTTAAATGACTCTGTAACTTTAGTTTCATTCTATCATTATGAAATAATTCTAAAGAATCATCCCATCCTTTAAATTGAAAATCTTAAAGCAAACTCTAATGACTAACGTTACAATATTGACACTTCTACTGACTTCTGTACTTCTCACTGCTACTTTTTCGCAAGTTGTATCTGCCGAATCTTATCAAGACAAAGTCGACTTTGCTTCTTCACTTGAAGAAACATTAGGACATTTTTGGGCATTAGAACAAAATCTTGATGATAACAATGCTGAACTTGCATTAATTCATGCAACACATCCAATTGCAGAATTGTATGATTCAATGAAACCTACACTCAAAGCATCAGATCCTAATCTTGATGCTCAAATTAAAGACACATTGATGAATTTGCAAAATAAGGCAAATACCAAAGTATCACGAGCACAATCTCAGCAAGCAATTGATGATGCAAAAGATATTGTTGCAATTGCACGTTCAACTGTAGTTGGTGATGAATTAAGTGATGAAACTGCATTTAAAGTAAAATTAATGCAAGTCTTACTTGAAACATCTATTGCAGAATATGCCGAAGCAGTTTCTGATGGAGTAATTGGTGAAATGGCTGAATTTCAAGATGGTTCTGCATTTGTATGGAGATCACAACAGATTTTCAATGAAATAAAATCTGATGTATCTTCTCAAGAAGTCAAAGAGATTGAAGAACTATACAAAGATCTTTGGGCAGCATATGATGCAAGGGCAACTCCTTCACATGTAAAAACTATTGCTAATGGTATTATTCATGAACTTGACGAATCCCTAAAGCTAAAAATAGAATTTGCTTCTTCACTTGAAGAAACATTAGGACATTTTTGGGCATTAGAACAAAATCTTGATGATAACAATGCTGAACTTGCATTAATTCATGCAACACATCCAATTGCAGAATTGTATGATTCAATGAAACCTACACTCAAAGCATCAGATCCTAATCTTGATGCTCAAATTAAAGACACATTGATGAATTTGCAAAATAAGGCAAATACCAAAGTATCACGAGCACAATCTCAGCAAGCAATTGATGATGCAAAAGATATTGTTGCAATTGCACGTTCAACTGTAGTTGGTGATTATCTCAGTAATGATGTAAATACAAAACTTGTTTTAATGCAAGTCTTACTTGAAACATCTATTGCAGAATATGCCGAAGCAGTTTCTGATGGAGTAATTGGTGAAATGGCTGAATTTCAAGATGGTTCTGCATTTGTATGGAGATCACAACAGATTTTCAATGAAATAAAATCTGATGTATCTTCTCATGAAGTCAAAGAGATTGAAGAACTATACAAAGATCTTTGGGCAGCATATGATGCAAGGGCAACTCCTTCACATGTAAAAACTATTGCTGGTGGAATCAATCATGAAATTGATGAAGTCATGGGTGTTAAAGGTGAAGCAACCAATCTATTAGATTATGTCGAAAACATCAATGTATTACTTGAACAAACTAAAGTAGAGTATGCAAAGGGTGATACTGACTTGGCACTAAGTCTTGCAACTAAAGCATATCTTGACAACTTTGAATTTCTTGAAGGACCTCTTATTGAATTAGATCAAAGAGATCTCATGGAAGAAGTTGAAATTATGTTAAGAGAAGAACTTCGAACCATGATTAAAAATGGTGAATCCAGTTCCAAAATCAATGCTCAAGTAGATGCAATTCTTGAAAAAATGAATACCATTGCTGCTATTGTTCCAGAATTTGGAACAATTGCCATGATGATATTAGCTATTGCAGTCATAAGCATAGTTGCAATCACTGCAAAATCTAGAATAAGTCTAAGAATTTAGACTCTATTTTTTTATTTTTTAAATAATAAATATTTCTTACATCATTTCATATTACATCATTATAGACAACTGATCCCAAAACCGATAATTTAGACAACATTTGAAGATCATCCAGATCTAGGAATGATAATATTCCAAATCAAGTTATGCAATTCCAAGAAATAACAGACAAACAGTGGAGCATAATGAAACCTCATCTTCCAAAACCTGCAAGAATAGGAAAGACCAAGGGATAATGACAGAACAACAATTAATGCAACTATGTTTATAGCAATAATGGGATGCAGATGAATGGAACTTCCCATACAACATGGTTCAAAATCAACTGCACACGGAAGATTTCAGAATTTACAACAAAAAGGAGTTTAGAAAAAGATTCTCAAATATGTAATCATATCAGCACACAAGCAAAATAAACTACAACTGCAAAAGATATCAATTGACTCATCATCAATTCCTAACAGTGATTTATCATCATACGCGAGATCACATAGAATATTCTCAACTAGTCTTGGCAAGTGGTTCAACTATTGTATAATACATTTTACCATCAGAAACATTTGCAGTTGAGACATCAGCTGATAGTGGAACAATCAGTTTGCCAGTGCTGCAACTCATGTGCAGTTTATATCCAAATACCCAACACCCTTTGATTTGGAATATCCCCATTTGGCATCAGTATCAATTCCTGAAATTGGCAAACGATTATTCCTCATGTCTGATTTGTGCCATACTGGACCATCTGCTTTTAGCATTGAACTATCAATTGATGCAGATATGTCATCGACTAGTTTATTGGAGATGAACAGATTTCCCATATTACTGATGATGTCGCCAATTGGCAGAACTTGGAATCGTCTGTCAATGGTTCTTCTATTTGGAATTTGAGTTATTTTGCAAACCTTGAACAATCGATCATTGGTTCATTTGGTTGAAAGGAAATAATGAAATGTATTGTTACTTGGAATTCTCATCCATGATTTTATGATGAATAATTGAACCATTAGAATAGATGAATAGACGTATGGTCTGCCAGGTCTGAATACCTCCTCATACAAATATAATATTCCCACCAAATGTAACACGCCAATAAGAAATGATTCTGATAGAATCTTGCCTGGGGGATTTTTACATTCATGTTGCAATGAAATTGTAGAGATCCTTAGCTTTTTTCATTTGAATAATTTGAGAATTGACTCAAAAAGTAGAACTAGTTATTCCCAAGTCTCAATTATTTATCATTTGTTTACTTGGTATGTATCATGATTTATTGAAGAGTTTTAGGATGAGCTGGCAATGAGAAACTAGTCCGAAGGGATGAAATCATAATGTCATTTGATGTTATTGATAACTGGCAATAAAGAACTAGAGGGGATAAATCACAACAAGAGAGGTAGAAAGTTTGACTATCCTGATTTATTCATGAAATTATTGGGTTATGCTAGGAGTGTATTTTGGATTGCCATATCCTGGTAAACAGAAGGAATAATCCGTATATGCTGTAATAAAATTCCAGCAGTTCCTGATTTTACATCAACCCACAAGAGAGTAAACAGGCTCGATATCAAAATCAATAATAATCCTAATGGGGTTTAGTCTATCTCCAAAACTAGATGATGAGATATTATCTAAAATCAAACAAATTTGAGATAATTTTGGAATCATAGTTATTCTAGTTGAACAAAATGTTAAACGTGCACTAAAAATAGGTGATTATGTCTATCTTTTGGTAAATGGTAAAGAGCGTAATTTAAAGAGAAATCTGAAGAACTGTTTGCCCACCCAAAATTGGGAAAACCATACTTGGAAATTAATTAATTCATGGTAATAGAGTCATCACTTTGGATGTACTTTCCTAATATTACCCACTCTCCACCTCTAATTCCCCATATATTATAGTCAGCTTGAGCCAAATCTCCTGCGGCGTTAAGTTTTGTAGAACCAATTGCACCAGAATAGTTTGCAGTAACGTATGGGATTGTATCTTTGATTGTGTTGCCAGTATCTTTGGATTGGAGAATGGATAACCCTGCCACGTACACTGCATCATACGATGAATATGCATAAGAGTTTGGAATGCGTCCAAGTTCTTCTGAGATATAATCAGAGACTTCTTGGTGAATCATATTGTCATTTATTGCTACTTGGGTTGTGGTAAACGATATGTCATTTGAGAATTGTAACCCTATTGGATCTGCAATTAGTTTTTCCTCCTTTGTGTTCACGTCTGAGCCAAACCATCTTACATCATTTAACACATCATGATTAGATGCTGACTGTATAAACTGTAAGACCTCGGCAAAACTTATTATCACAACGCCCACGTTGTCTGAGCCATACTCATCAACGTACATTTGAACTTTTTCAGCTAGCAGTGAAGTTGAGGCGGAAAATTCTGGTGACTCTGGATTGTACCGGATACCATCATCTATAATTCCGCCCTGCTCCACAAATGAGTCAGAAACAGCATCATGTAACCCATCACCCCATGTATCAGCACGCCATACAGGAATTAGTACGTTAATTGACGAATAGTTAATTAGTTTTGCAAGTGCCGGTCCCTGTTTTGTGTCATCAGGAATTAGCCTAAATATGCCATCGCCAGGAATTGCAAGGGACGGCGATGTGGATGAAGGACTAATCAATACAATCTTGTTAGAATCAGAATATCCCTTGATCACTCGAAGTTCAGCAGATGACTGGGGGCCAACCACAACATCAATTCCCTTGGCATGAAGTGAGGTCAGTTTGTCTAGTGCGATAACAGGACTGGTGGCAGTATCTTCTAGTATTATTTTGAGTGTCCATGATTCTCCAATTTCTTGCAAGTATTTGTTAAAGTTAGATGCTGCCAGTTTTGCTGCAACCTTGCTTTCCTCACCATGTGTGGATAGTTCCCCCGTAAGTGGAAGGATTAACCCAATGGCTATCTCTTCAGATAGTATGGTTTGATCTACTTTTGGCGATTCATTAAATAGAATGCCCAGTGTAACAGCCAATACTGCAACAATTAACAAAACAGTTAACAACGTAAGGAAGATTTTTTTCACTAAACAACATATCAAAAGTATTAATTTAAGGATTTGCTTGGCAGTTCTGGTGAGTGTGGGGTACAAATCTTTACACTGGTCAAAACTAAGTGGATTCTCAATAGGTGGTAAATTCTGGTGGTAAATTCTGGTGGTAAATTCTGGTGGTAAATTCTGGTGGTAAATTCTGGTGGTAAATTCTGGTGGTAAATTCTGGTGGTAAATTCTGGTGGTAAATTCTGGTGGTAAATTCTGGTGGTAAATTCTGGTGGTAAATTCTGGTGGTAAATTCTGGTGGTAAATTCTGGTGGTAAATTCTGGTGGTAAATTCTGGTGGTAAATTCTGGTGGTAAATTCTGGTGGTAAATTGAATATAAAATAATTTTCCAAGATTCATAAAATCCCTTTTTAGAAATTTACTATTATGGTTTGTAAAGGAATTTATGAGAATCACAGAGCAAAAAGAATAGATGAGAGCTAACGCTATTCATCCACAGTTCATAGTTGAATATCTGAGCCAAAACTGATTTCTTTCGGGGGTGACATTTTGTTTTGATAGATGATTGCTCTCTATTCTTTATTCATTAAATTACTGCTTTAACTTGCTTGTTTAAATCATCAATTGCTGCATTAATTTTATTTTCTCTTTGTAACATATCAGATCTATATTGATTAATTTTTTGAGTTCTATCAGAAATCATTCTTTTTTGTTCATCATAACCTGATGAACCAAAAGATATTCTGTCTTTAAGTGATGAAACAACAGTTGTAGAAGATATGATTTTTGAAACTATTTTAGGGTCAACTTTAGTATCAGATACAGATTTTTTAATTTCAGACAACGTTAATTTTGAAATTGGTTTTTTTGAATTATGAGTTAGTTGGACTAGTGCTCCTGAAATTTTATGGGTTACTCTAAATGGAATCCCTTCTTGAACCAATTTTTCAGCAATATCTAATGCTATAAGATTACTAGACTCTGTAACTTTTTTCATTTGTTTTTCATTTACTTTCAAAGTTAGAAGGATTGATTTTAAAATTAATAATGCACTGATAGAAATCTTTGATGTAGACCAGATAGAGGATTTAATTTGTTGTAAATCTCTCCCATATCCAGATGCTAATCCTTTAACAGTTGTTAAAATTGCAGTTAGATTACCAATGACTTCTGCTGTTTTACCTCGTGTAAGTTCTAAAATATCAGGATTCTTTTTTTGAGGCATCACACTAGATGGAGATGTAAATTCATCTGATAGTTCAATAAATGAAAATTCAAAAGTAGACCAGATTACAAAGTCTTCAGAAATTTTACTAAGATTAGTCATCAAGATGGAAATCATTGCCACATATTCTGCTACAAAATCTCGGGTACTTGTTGCATCAATTGAATTTTCAACCAGACCATCAAAACCCAACATCTTTGCAGTACTGTGTCTGTCAATAGGAATACTTGTTCCTCCAACAGGTCCTGCACCAAGTGGACTTTGGTTTATTCGTTCAAACGTTCCAAACAGTCGTTCAAAATCTCGTGTTAAAACATCAGCATGAGCTAAAAGATAATGAGAGAACAGACCAGCTTGTGCTTGTTGAAGATGTGTGTATAGTGGCATAATTGTTTTTTGGTGGTTTTTAGCCACAGACACAAGGGCTTCAATGGTATCTAAAAGACAATTACAAATGATGTTGATATCATCTCTAATTTTCATTCTAATATCTAAAACAACTTGATCATTTCGAGATCTTGCCGTATGCATTTTTCCTCCACTAGCCATTCCAGCTTTTTTTATCACCAATGTTTCAATTAGTTCATGTATATCTTCTGCACCAGTTGAGGCATCAAATTTTTCATTTTTTAAACTCTCTAATGCATTCAAGATTTTTTTTACGTCATTTTTTGTAATAATATTTTGTTGAAATAACATCAAAGCATGAGCTTGACTTCCAAGAATATCATAAAATGCTATTTCAGAATCATCATTAATTGATGAAACATAATCCAAAGTAATATCACTCAAATCAGTACCAAGACGTGAACGATACATTACCTAAGGTTCTATAATGGTTATATATAGCAACAATGGTTTTCACGACATGAGCCAAGATATCAAACTGATGCGAGTGAAAATATTTGATGAGCTATCAAAGATTGTAGATCCTGAAATTAACACATCAATTGTAGAACTAGAATTAATTGATGAAGTCGATATCAACGATAGCAATGTCAAAGTAGATTTACATCTTACTAGTCCATTCTGTCCAGCAGTATTTGGTTTTAAAATTTGTCAAGATGTTCATGATAATCTTTTGAAAGTAGATGGAGTAAAGGATGTTAAAGTTAATGTCTCAAATCACTTTATGGCTGAACAGATTAACAATCAAGTAAACAATAGCCCAAATCCAAAAAAACTAGGTTAACTTCTAAAACCTAGCATATATCCTCGAAGTAATTGAATTCCCATAGCAGGATCAACTCCTTTTGGACATACTTGACTACAAGAGCCAGCGAAATGGCATCTCCAGATACCATGAGAGTCGTCAATTATTTTTAATCTAGAATCTTTGCCTTTATCCCTACTATCAGCAACATATCGATATGCTTGAGCTAATGCTTGAGGGCCAACAAAAGATGAATCTGTTGCCATTGTAGGGCATGCAGAATTACATAAACCACATTTAATACAATTTGCAAATTGGATGTATTGTTCTACTTCTTGAGGAGTTTGTAAAAATTCTTTTTCATCAGATACTAGTTCGGTATCATCTCTAATTAGATATGGTTTAATTTTTTGATGAGTATCAAATAATTTTTCAAACTTTACTGCTAAATCACGAATTACTGGAAAATTATTCATTGGTTCGACTGTAACAGTATTAGAATCTAATTCACTAATTTTTGTAAAACATGCTAATCTTGGTTTTCCATTAATCATCATTCCACATGAACCACATGTAGCTTGTCTGCAAGAATATCTTACTGCAACTGAATGATCAAAATGTTTTTTCACATCAAGTATAGATTCTAGAACAGTTGTCCACTTTTCATATTTTACATTAAATTCCATGAATCCACTTGACTCATCATGTTCTGGATTAAATCTTGAAATTTTAAGAATAATTGATTTTGCTGTTGGAGATTGTTCGTTTAAAACACTTGATACTTGTGCCATTTCTATACCATCCCCATGTTAGTCATAATAATTGTTCTTGAACCGTAGGCTATTAATCCAATCATCGCAACAAGGCAACCATAAGAAACAGCTTTTTCATAAAGTCTTCCTTGTTTTAATTCAAGTAAGATCACTCTTAATCCATTAAAACCATGAACAGCAAGTAGAACTAGAATTAATTCCAACATTATAGCATATGGAACAAATTTGTAATTTGCAAGGACATTTTCATATTCTAGAGACTCAGCATAGTTCATGGTGAGACGCATCAAAATGTGAACGGCCACTAAAGCTACGGCTGCCAAAGCAGTACCATAGTGAATTTTCATTATTGTGCTTTCTCTCATTTTATTCACCAAACATTACCGCTAAACCGTACATCATTGCAACTGCTGCAAGAACTATTGCAGAATAAATTCCAATTTTATGTCTGTAATTTTGTGATGCTGGATCATATGGATAATCAGGTCTTGCAGGTTTTCCTACACCTACTCCTCCATGTCCCAACATTACTCGAACTCCATTTACAGTATGAAATACACACATTGCAATTACAATTGACATTACGATATGACCTTCAGTACCAGAGATGAGTTCCATGAAATCATCCCAGCCTACTTGGCCTCGTAAAATATTACTTGTTTCATAAATATGACCGATAAAATATGCCAATAATCCCAATCCACTTAATCTCATTAACAAATATGCTACACGTTCAATTCCATATCGACGAGGATTTATCATTCCTCCAATACCTTCTTTATGTTCGTCTTCTGGCATCTAGTATTTCCTCTCCACTGGCTGATACTTGGTAATTGTGACAGGATGTGTTTTCATTATTGGTTCGTTTGGATCATAGTAAGCAAGAGTATGATGTAAAAAATTAACATCATCACGTTTTGGATAATCAGTTCTTGCATGAGCTCCACGAGATTCTTTTCTGTTAATTGCACCAAGTAAAACAATCTCTGCTACTCTAAACATAGAATCAAGTTCCATCACATTTGCAAAATTAGTATTGTACTCTTTTGCTTTATCATCAACATGCTTCCAAGTCTGTTTCTTTAGATCTCGAATTGTTTTAAGACCTTCAATTAGATTGGTTTCATTTTTGTAAACATATGCTTTCTCATTCATTGTGTCAGTAAGCTGTTGTCTAATTTCATATGGATTTACATCACCACCACCTCTAAAAATTCCATCATAGATTCTCTTTTCTTCAGCTGCGACCATATGATGTGGCCAAGGATTTGTGAATGTGTTATTTTGAATATATTCAATTGCCAATTCACCTGTAATTTTACCCCAAACAATACATTCAGAGGTAGAATTTGCACCTAAACGATTAGAGCCATGAACACTGTTACATGCAGCCTCTCCAGCAGCCCAAACACCTTGAATTTCAGTTGTGCCATCAATATCAGTATGAAGTCCACCCATCATGTAATGGCATACAGGTCTAATGTCAAGCAAATCCTTGGCAGGATCTTGACCTGAAAATTTAATAGATATTTCTCTAATTCCACCTAATTTTTCTTTAATTTTTTCATCCCCAAGATGTCGTAAATCAAGTTTCATGCAATCCTCACCAGTTTCATGTTTGAATCCTCTACCTTCCTGAATTTCAGTCATTATTGATCTTGATACAATATCACGTGGAGCTAATTCCATTGTACCAGCTGCATAATTTTTCATAAATCGTTCACCTTTGTTGTTAAGAAGATAACCACCTTCTCCCCTTGCACCTTCAGTAATTAGAATTCCAGAGGGTAAAATTCCAGTTGGATGGAATTGAACAAATTCCATATCTTTGAGTGCCATACCAGCACGCAATCCCATATCCAATCCATC
Organism: Candidatus Nitrosopumilus sp.; assembly: GCA_965262905.1. GTDB lineage: Archaea > Thermoproteota > Nitrososphaeria > Nitrososphaerales > Nitrosopumilaceae > Nitrosopumilus. The sequence continues at coordinate 1,618,213 of OZ253567.1, read as the reverse complement.
AGGAGTAGAAGAAAGAGCATAAGTAGAAAAGCTGTATAATCTTCCAGCACCACCAGTTGCAATGATGAGAGCTTTTCCTTTAATTGTGTAAAATATACCAGACCCTAATTCAATTGCAGTAACTCCCATGAATCGTTTTCCATCATGAATAATTGATGTAACAAACCATTCGTTAAGATATTCAATATTTTCAAATTTTTGACATGTGTCATACAAAGTTTGCATTTCAAAGAAGCCAACTTTATCAGATGCATATGTTGCTCTAGGAAAACTGTATCCACCAAAATTTCGTTGATCAATTCTACCGTCATCTCGTCTTGACCATGGCATTCCCCAATGATCTAATTGATGAATTTCTTGTGGCATTTCAACACAAAGTCTTTCAGCAACATCTTGGTCTGCAAGAAAATCACTTCCTTTTACAGTATCATAAACATGGGATTCAATTGTGTCCCCTTCATCTTCAAAAAGAACAGCAGCTGTTCCACCTTCTGCTGAAACAGAATGAGAACGCATAACTTGAACTTTAGAAACAACTCCAATTTTGAGATGAGGGCCTTTTTTGGCTGCTGCAATTGCGGCACGCAAACCTGCTAAGCCAGAACCACAAATGATCAAGTCAAATTCTATGGAATCTACCAATTTTCAGTCAAACTTGCTTTGAGTGGGATAAATATGTAGTAATTGGCAGGCATGAACCAAAATATTAAAATATATCACTAGTGATATCACTAGTGATGATTTCAGAGTGGTTTCAAAGAGTAGGTAGCTCAGTCCCAAGAGGATTTTCAAGATATTTCATTTTAGAATTATTGAAAAAAACTCCACATACAGGCAAAGAAATTATTGATTATGCAGTTAAGCAAAGTAATGGGATTTGGAAACCTTCACCGGGATTAATTTATCCTTTGTTGGGTAGATTACTAGATGAAGGATTAATTGAAGAAACCAAAGATGGAAAATACCAATTAACAAAAAAGGGAAAAGATACAGCAGAAGATGTAGACAAAGTAAACGACATTGTCAAAAAACAACTAGAGGTTTTATTTAGATTAGGAAATGTAGGAAGATTTGTTGCTTTAGATCTACTGGAAAAGATTGTTGCAATGGGATCTATACTAAGTTCTAATTTTGCCAATATGACAGATGAGGAGACTAACAAATACAAGCAATTTCTAGAATCTGAACTAAAAAGAGTTCAAGAGAAAGAAGCAAAGAAAAAAGGTAAAGAGATTAAGATCGAATAATAACAGGATATTTTATTCTAAAAATTAATTCTATTTTATTATCAATTTAATTAAAATCATAAATAATTCAAAAAAAGAACACATTTATGAAAAATTTGAAAAGTATGTTAAAATCAAAAAAACCACTTGTGATTCCAGGTGTTTATGACGCACTAGGTGCAAAAATTGCTCAAAAAGTAGGATTTGATACAATGTTCCAAACAGGTTATGGAACATCTGCCACATTATTTGGAATGCCAGATTATGGATTTATTGGAGCTACAGAAACTGTAGACAATGCCAGAAGAATTTGTAGAGCAGTGTCAGTTCCAGTGATTGTTGATTCAGATACTGGATACGGGAATGCTCTGAGTGTATGGAAATTAGTGGAGGAATTAGAATCAGCAGGGGCATCAGGTATTTTCCTAGAAGATCAAAAATGGCCTAAACGTTGTGGACATATGCAAGGAAAAGAAGTAGTTTCTCAAGAAGAATATACAGAGAAATTATCAGCTGCAATCGATGCAAGGAAAAGTAAAGACTTCATAATTGTTGCAAGAACAGATGCAAGGGCAACTAAAGGATTGGATGAGGCTATTGAACGTGGAAAACAAAATAAAAAAACAGGTGCGGATGCAATTTTTGTTGAAGCCCCAAGAACATTAGATGAAATGAAAAAGATTGGAAAGGAAATCAATGCGCCATTAGTTGCAAATATGATTGAAGGTGGAGCTACACCATTGAATACATCTGAAACATTAAGTAAAATTGGATTTAATATTATTTTATATCCATTGTCAGTTTTGTATGCAAATACATTTGCAACAATGAATATTCTACAAGAATTAAAGAAAACTGGAAACACATCAAAGTATAAACAAAAAGTTGTGAATTTTGATCAGTTTAATGACTTGGTTGAACTTCCAAAGTTTAGAAAGATGGAGAAAAAATACAAAAAATCAAAAAGATGAAATAAAAAATTTCGAGTAAAGTATGATTAAGACGTAACTCGCTTTATTTCAATTTCTATTGTTGAAACATTTCTAGTTCTACCGTCCTGTGACTCTAATGCTTCTGAGCCAATTTTAATTTCTCCGATAGAGTAGCCTGCATTTTCTGTTTTTCTTGCAATGATTTGAGCTACATCCACAGCACGACCTATGCTGAGTCCTCTAGCTTTGATGTTGACGGTAGGTAAGTTTGCCAATTGAATTAGCGCTGATGTTACATATGCCATCAATGGTTTCTTACCAATGAATACGGTGTCTCGAGTTTCATTTGACATGTAAAATTTGGTATTTATGGATAATTTAAAGCTAAAAGTATATTTTTGAATTAAATGAAAAATTTGAACCATTATTAACTAGAAAAGAGTAATTTGGTCAGAAGTTGGAAAATATTTCAAAAGTTTTAGAATTTGGAAATAGTAAAGAAAAAATCAAAATTTTAAGGACTTTGAATAATGAAGGCAATTCTAACATGTTAGAAAAAATAATTTTAAAATTAGATGATGATGATCTTGAAGTTAGAGGAGAAGCATTTAGTTCACTTTTGTTAAATAAAAATAAAATTTCTAATTTTTTAATCAATAATTTGAATACTACAAATAAAAACATCAGGGGTTTTGTGTCACTAGTATTAGCAAATAGAAATGAAACATCTGCAATTCCTGAAATAATTAAACTTGCAAAAGATGAAAGTTATGTAGTAAGATCATGTGCTCTAGGAGCATTAGGTCACCTTAAGGCTATTGAAGCTAAAGAGATTTTTCTTGAAGCACTATTAGATTCCAACTTAGAAGTAAAAAAAAGTGCACTCCAAGCAATCATTGATTTAAAAATTCAATTATCAGAAGAAAAAATCAATGAGGTTTTAAAAGAAAAAGATCCAGAAATTGAAAAAATGATTTCATTAATAAAAAAATAAGTGGACCGGAAGGGATTTGAACCCTCGATCCCATGCATGCCATGCACATATCCTACCGGACTAGACGACCGGCCCAATAATCAGAAATCTGATTGAAATATGTTTTTCAAATTGGTTATTAACGTTTAGCGGTCAATTGAAAAATCGGGTTATGAAATTAACACAATATATTTAACCTTGCAAATGCTGATTCAATCGTTATGGTCGTAGATAACAAAGCAACTGTCACTTACGTACAATTATTGAAAGAGGATCTTGTAATTATTAGAATGGTTCCAGATAATGGTTCCGTTCCAGAATACCAAGCAGGTCAATTCATCACTCTAGGATTACCAAATCCCGTTGAAAATGGAAAAATTGTTAGACGTGCATATTCAATTGCATCACATCCAGAAAATAAAGATTATGTGGAGTTAGTCATCAGATGGGTTAGAAAACCACTTCCAGGCAGATTGACTACTCAAATATTTAATGTAAAAGAAGGAGATGAAATTCTTTGGTTAAAACCAACAGGTAGAGCTTTACTAATTAATGAAGAATTTAAAAATGGAGAAAAAGATAACCGCCGAATTGTTTGTATTGGTGGAGGAACAGGTCTTGCACCATTTGTAAGTTTTGCACAACATTTTCACGATACTGGAGATAAACGAGAAATAATTGTCCTTCATGGTGCAAGTTATGTTGATGAATTAAGCTACAAAGATTTGTTAACAGAACTTGAAAATGAAAGTATTGCTAAAGGTAAAGATCAATGGAATTTTAAATATAGAGCAGCAATCAGTAGACCACAAGAATGGTTTAACAGATCATGGGCAGGTCAAGTTGGCAGAGTTGAAACATTCCTAAGACCAAGAGACAATGGACTTTCACCATTAGAAGAATTAATTGGAGATAAAATAACTAAAGAAAATACAATGTTCTATGTTTGTGGTTGGCAAGGAACCATTGATGGAGTAATGGATTTTTTGAATCCAAAAGGCTTTGTCACTGAACATGACAAACGTGAAGATGGAAGCTTTGAAGTCAAATATGAATCATACGGATAGAATTTTTAAAAAATCAATTATTGAAATATGAGAATTTTTAATGTGATATAATTGATTACAGCTCTTTATCTTGCACATCTAAATCCAGTAACAAATGCTCATGTAGAAATAATTGAAGAATTAAAAAAACAGGCAGATATTGTTAAAGTAATGCCAGTTGTCTTCAAAGATGAAAATAGAGAAATAAACAGTAAAAGCTTCCCATTTAATTTTGAAACTAGAAAAAAGATGCTTGAATCCATTTTCGGTGATTCAATCCAAATTACTGATGATTATGCATTTTATGCACCATTTAAAAAATACTTGCCACCATTAGTCAGACGAAAATCATGGAAACTAAGAAAACAAATCCTTGATGGAGTTGAAGGTAATTATTTTTCATATACTGGTGACAAGGCAGAAGGATACATGTTGAAAATGTACAGGCTGAGACCAAAAATTGGTGAACGCAAAGCACTCTCAGCAACATCAGTAAAAGAGAAACTGTATGATGCAGTACTAGAAAAAAAATCGGCTTGGAAAAAAGATGTTCCTGAAGAAATAATCAAAATTATAGATGAAGAGTGGAAAACTGTTGAAAAATTTGCAATTGAGGAAGATCAAACTACAAGAATTGTAGGAATGAAATTTCCTAAAGAAGGATACAACTAAAAAAATGTTTAATTATTCTTAAGATGTTTCTTTTAATGTTAATTGCTAATTAATGAAGAATGGTACTTATTTCATATGGTTTATGAATTATAGCAGTAGGTTGTAATTTTTCTAATATTTTATTCGTTTCGTCAGAAATACTGCAGTAATCATCATCACAATAGAGAAAGGATCAATCTTTCTAATTTCTTCTAAAGCATATAGTCCATTAAATTCAGGCATCATTATATCTAAAAATACTATATCAGGTTTCAAAGATTGAAAAGCATCAGCGGCATCTTTACCATTTGTAACTTTACTAATTACTTTAATTCTATTAATTTCAAGTAATTCTGAAAATAGTTCAAGATGAGTGATATCATCGTCAGCTACAATAGCAGTAATTGTCATAGATGATTTTATCTAAGTAGATTAATAAAATCTCTGATTTTAGAAAAAAATTGTAAGCTTTTGTTAGAATTGTAAACATTCATTTTTTTTAATGTAAAATTTTTTTGAAAAACATATTGAATTTTGTAAAAATATTATGAAGGCAATAGATACAAAATTCATGAAAAATTATTTGGCACAATTTTAGATATAGCATATACTAAACAATAGGACTAGTTAGTAAAAAGATCATTAAAACCATAAAAGTAAGATTTACGCATAAAATTCTTCTAAAGAAGAAGTGATTTTATTTCCAAGTTTTAAAGAACAAAGTCAGATTGAAAATAGATTAATACGCATCTGATAAAAGTTTCCTATGAAACTTTCTCTTTCAAAATATGTTTGGTTTGATGGAAAATATGTCCCTACAAAAAAAGCACAAGTTCCAATTACAACACATGCAATTCATTACGGCACATCAGTTTTTGAAGGAATAAGAGCATATTGGAATGGGGAAAATCTCAATGTGTTTAGATTAGATGAACATGTAAAACGATTTAGAAGATCAGGACAATTTTACAATATTTCACTTAATTTTTCAGATGAAGAAATAACTAATGCAGTGATTGGAATTTGTAAAAAAAATGAGATAAAAAAATCATGTTACATTAGACCATTTTATTTTGTAGGCGATTACGGAATTAATCTTCATGTTACTGAAAAGGCACCTACAAATGTTGCAATCTTAACTTTTCCTTTTGGAGATTTGTTTAGCAAAAATGGAATTACAGCAGGAGTTGTATCTTGGAGGAAATTCTCAGACATGTCAACCCCACCTCAAGCAAAAATGGGTGGGAATTATCTAAATTCCATTATTGCAACCCAAGAGGCAAAACGAAATGGCTTTGATGAAGCAATTTTACTGGATCATAATGGAAATGTCAGCGAAGCTCCAGGTGAGAATATTTTCATTGTAAGAAATGGTCAATTGATCACTCCTTCCCTTGCATCATCAGCTTTAGAAGGAATTACTCGTGATGCAATTATCAAAATTGCAAAAGATATAGATATTGATATGATTGAGCGAGACATCACAAGAAGTGAATTAATCATATCAGAAGAAATTTTCCTAACTGGAACAGCAGCAGAAATTACACCAATCATAAAAATGGATTCAAAACAAATTGGAAATGGTAAACCTGGAGACATTACTAAAAAGATGATGGAAATGTATACAGAGATAGTAATGAACAAAAATGACGATTACTCTCATTGGTTAACTGAGGTGTATTAGATGAAAATTGTTCAAATTGGAACTGGCGGGTGGGGGAAGAACCATACAAGGATTTTATCACAATTAGGAGTACTAGTAGCTGTATGTGATGCAGACCCTCAAAAAAGTAAAGAATATGGGGAAAAGTATTCTGTTAATCACTATACAACATTAGATGAATTACTATCTGCAGAAGAATTTGATGGTGCATTTGTGGTAACTCCCACATCAACTCATACTGTAATTGCACAAAAATTGTTAGAGGCAAAAAAGCATGTCTTTGTTGAAAAACCAATGACATACAAATCTGAAGATGGGCAAAATCTTGTTAAAATTGCAGAAAAAAATAAAGTCATTCTAACTTGCGGATATATTGAAAGATTCAATCCTGCAGTCGATGTAGTAAAAAAGATGGTTAAAGAGAGAAAATATGGCGATTTGGTAATGCTTGAATTTCACAGAGAAAATAGAATGCCTCTACACATCAAAGATGTAGGAATTATTTATGATACATCAGTTCATGATATTGATACTGCAAATTGGTTATTTGATGAAATGCCTCAAGTGGTATTTGCCAGAGCAGGAAAAATAAAACATGAACATGAAGATTTCACAAGTATTATGTTAGGATACAAAAATGATAAAGTTGCAATCATTTCATCAAACTGGATTACACCTAAAAAATTGAGGAAATTTAATGCAGTTTGTACAGATGCAATTATTTCATCTGATTTTATCACCCAAGAAATTGTTGTAGAAAAAGATGAAGAATCAGAAACTATACAAAATGAAAAACAAGAACCATTATTATTAGAAATTCAAAGTTTTCTTGGAGTAATTGAAGGTAAAAACGACCAAATTGTAAAATCTCAAGAAGCAGTAAATGTCACAAAAATTGCCGAAGCTGCACTTTTATCTAGTCAAAAAGGGATTCCTATCTATCTGGATCTAAAATGAACAAAACTATGATGGATATTTTGGCTTGTCCTATTGACAAAACTCATCCTTTAGAATTATTTGAAATAAAGGAAAAAAACAATGTTGTTTCAGAAGGTGCAATTTTTTGCCCAAAATGTTCTCGATTTTATCCAATAATTGAGGAAATTCCAATAATGCTACCAGATGAACTTCGTGATAAGAAACAAGAAATTGAATTTCTAAAAAACTTCAAGGACAAATTACCTGAAAAAATTATTACAAAGGCAAACCCATGGCACTTGTGAGATAATGGTCACTAATTTTATTTCAGAAAAAGCAAAAATTGGTGAGAATGTTAAGATTTGGCATTTTTCATATATTGGTGAGAATACAGAGATTGGAGATAATGTGAGTATTGGTTCTCTAGCACACATTGATTATGATGTAAAAATTGGTGAGAATACAAGAATTGAGGGTCAAGCATACATACCACCACTTTCAAGAATTGGAAAAAATGTGTTTGTTGGACCAGCAGCAGTATTAACAAATGATCCTTACCCAATGTGCAATAAAATGATAGGAGTTACAATTGAAGATAATGCAGTTATTGGTGCACGTGCAGTAATCAAAGCAGGTGTCACCGTAGGAAAAAATAGTGTTGTTGCAATGGGGGCAATTGTAACAAAAAATGTTCCTGAAAATACAGTTGTGATTGGATCACCTGCATCTATTAGATATAGTAAAGATGAATACGACAAGAAACAAAGACAGTGGAAAGAAAGTTAAAGTTTAATTTCTTTTTTGAATATCCAATTCTTTATCTTTGATAAAATCAAAATCCAAATTACAACAAGAACTATTGCAATGACAGCTTTGATAACAGATGTAATAAACCCATCAAATTCTCCAAATCCTGAAATTGAAATTGGTCCTAGAATGGTAACTATGATTCCACCACCTATAATTATCAACCCCCACATTGCAAACAAGAAAGTAAATAGTCCGGATTTCAAAGTGATACTCCCATCATAAATGCAGTAATCACTGCTAAAATTCCTGAAAATATTGTTAGTTTAAAAATTGTAAATCCTACTTGTTTTTCAGACATTGGTCCACCTGCAAGAATTAGTCTAACCAAAGTAATAGGTGCATTTTTGTTATCAGTTGCCTTTAGTAGAAAATCTTCAGTATGCTCTACAGGTTTTCCCTTAATTTGCCTATGCTCTACAACTCGTTTTACGCTTGATAGGAACAAAAATGAGTTGATTACTGCAGGTAAAAGTGCAACTGCTGCGATTATTTCAACACCACCTGCAATTGCAATAGCACCATACATTGCACCTAGGGTTAATGCTCCAGAATCGCCAGGAAATATTTTACTTGGAACTTTATGATATTTGTAAAATGCCAATGAAACAAACCCAAGCGGCAAACTTACAATTGCAATTTCATAGTTTTGTACAATGAATAAGCAAATAGACAAAGAGAAACTAGCAATTACCATAAATCCGCTTGCAACACCATTTAGAACATCAATAGAGTTGATTGTATTTCCAGTAATTGGGATCATAAATATAATTAATGCAAGATACAAAACAGGAATTTGTACTGTTCCAAATAATGGAAATGCAAGATTAGTGTCATATGCACCAAGTGCAATGATTGGGATTGCAGCAATTGCTAATGCAAGTGGCTTAAACCACCCACCCATTACTTTTCTATCATCAGCATATCCTATGACACATGCAGCAGATGTTGTAATTAGTATAGCAAGGATTTCATTCATTTGTAAAAATGCATAAAGAACCAGTTCTGATGCAATAATTCCTGCAAGAATCATAGGGCCACCAGGTCTTACTACCATTACATTTTCTTTTTTGTTCACGTCTTTTACTGCAAAATTTCTTTTTTCTAAAATTTTGATTAAAGGAGGAATCATAAAAAATACTACAAAGAATGCAACAATGCAAGAAACTATTGTGGGAATTAGTAAATCAATCAATTATCTAACCTTTCGTAATTCTGCCTTTATGTTATCTGCAATGGTTGAACCAATTTTATCAATTTCTGCCAATTTATTTACAGGGATTTTTCTCAAATCATCCAGATTCTTTATACCATGTTTGAATAAAATTCGTGCTCTTACCCTTCCAATGCCCTTAACTCTGACTAAATCAAGTAGTTCCTCTCTAATTCCATAAACTATTCTGTTTCTCAAATCACTCAATTCTTCAAGCAAATCTGCTCTTTCAACGTGCTTTGATATCTCCTTAAGACAATATGATAGCCAATTTGCATTCTCAGTCATTCTATGCATGTCCCCAGACTCAATTCCGAGGCTATCTGAGAGAGATAGTTCAGTAGATTCGGTAATCCAAGATTGTAATGCCAAAAGGCTTCTTGAGCAATCATACTCAGATATTGGCTCTAAGAGTTGTGATGAATGATTATTTATCATCAAACTTGCAGTCTCATAATCTTTCTGTCGCAACGAGAACTTTGGGAAAAATTCTTCGCAATTTGTAATCATATGTAAAAATCCAAAAGTGTGTTTTCTTTCTGGGGATATATTTTCAATTGAATCTCTAAAGTATGTTGCAGTTAATGGATCAACATACAACATTGATGTCTTTTTTCCAAATTCAGTAGCTGCATATCTTTCACCCTTTTTAATAATCAAAAACTTACTTGCAAGAAAACGTAATGAAATATCAATTGCAAATTTTATTGTGGGTTTTCTTGATTGCAATCCACCCAATGTTTCCAAAAAGAATTCTAAAATCTCTTCTTTTTTAATTCCGGGATGTGTAACTATGACACTTAGAATATGAGTCCGTAAAGATTTATCATCTGTGATTTTTGATATAATTGGTTCTGGTTCTCCATTAATGTAATACTCTATTAGATCTACTGTATTGCCTTTTCCAACAATAATTGATTCACCATAATCATCGTATTGTGGTCTTCCAGCTCGTCCACAAAGTTGTTTGTATTCTAAAATACTAATCGGTCTGTTAGCACCAACTTTAGCATTATACCTGTTAATGTTAGATATTACAACTCGTCTTGCTGGAAGATTAACACCGGCAGCTAAAGTTGGGGTAGATGCTAATAATTTGATTGTGCCTTTACGGAATTCTACCTCTATGGTTTCTCTACATTTTTGATTTAGTCCTGCATGATGAAATGCAACTCCTTTTTTTACCAATAATGCCAATGTCTTGACTAGTTCAGTATGTTCATTTTCTGATAAAAGTTTTTTTGATGTTTTTTCTAGTTCTGTAATTTCCTTTTTTTCTAATATCTGAAATATTGCATCTGCTGCTTTTGTTGCAAGAGATTTTGAGCGATTTCTAGTTTCTGCAAAAACTAGAGATTGTCCTCCCTGATGTACTGATTGTACGCCTAAATCAATAGGAGTTCCCATTAAACTACGCTCAACTTTGAAGATTTTACCATCATTCATTATAACTTGACCTTCATCACAAACTCCTTCAGAAAGTGGAACAGGCCTCCAATTATTTTGTACTAGTTTGCATTCAAGCCAATCTGCAATCTCATCAGAATTTGTAATCGTTGCACTAAGACCTACAATCTGAGGTTTTGTTTCTAATAGTTTGAGTTGTGTAAGAATCATCTCAAGGGTTGGACCTCTGTTCTCATCTCCAATCAGATGAACTTCATCAGAAATTACTAAACCAATTTCATCAATCCATTCAGCACCATGTCTAATTATAGAATCCATTTTTTCATTTGTTAAAATTAACACATTACTTTTTTCCAAGTTTTTTTCAATATTTTCAAAATCACCTGTAGATATTGCAACCTTTACTTTACTGCCTAGAGCAACTTTTTCCAATTTTTTAAATTCTGTAAACTTTTCAGCAGCTAGTGCACGTAATGGACTAAGATAGATCACCTTCCCTTTATTATTTGATAAATAACTCAACATTGCAAGCATTGCAATCAAAGTTTTTCCACTTGCAGTAGGGGCAGATACTAGAATGCTTTGTCCATCTAATAATCCAGACTTTACACTATCAGCTTGTGGAGGATATAATTTTGTATAACCTTGGGATTTGAGAAATTCAATTGCAGATTCTGAAAGTTTTAGTTTATCTATATTCATACTCGGTTATAGTGACCGGGTTTTGATTCATAAATAGATGCTTCTCTGAGCATTCTTCTAATATAGTTTCTTGCCTCTTCTTCAGTGAATTTTTCACTCTTTTCTAGTTCTTTTACAAATATCCTCTCTTCAACTGGAATTTTGTTATCTCCTTCAAGACCCTTGAGAACATCCATGAATAATTGCATCTTGGAAACCTCACTTCTTGGTTTTCCTTGTAACACACCAAGATCGACTTTACCAGTATTAACATCGACTCCAGCATCTTGAAGCATACTCTGAATTAGGAAGATTGCACGATCAGCATCTTCTTCCCCTACTTTATCTTTCATGAGTAGCCTTGCTCTAGCAGTTGAAAGTCTGATGATTCCTTCTAACTGTCTAGGAGTAACTGTAATCATCTCTTCAGATTCTACATTTCTCATTTGAAGATAGTAATCAAGAATTTTGGTTTCAGCCTCTGGTGTTAATTCTGGTTCACCACGTTTTGCATATGAGAGATATTTTGTTAGTAAATCAACTTCAATGACAGATTTTTTGTCTGTACCTTGAGTTGTGTTTCTTTGAATAATGTGCTTTGCAATCATCATGTCTCTTTCTTTAGTTGGAATATCTCGAACTACAAAGATCAAGTCAAATCTTGTAAGCAGTGGAATTGGTAAATTGACATTTTCTGTAATATTTTTGAAAGGATCATATTTTCCATACATTGGGTTTGCAGCAGCCAAGATTGAAGTTCTTGCGTTTAGTGTAGCTACAATACCACCTTTTGCAATACTTGCAGACTGTTGTTCCATAACTTCGTGCAATGCACTTCTGTCTTCAGGTTTCATCTTATCAAATTCGTCTATACTTACAAGACCTTGATCACCTAACACAACTGCACCAGCTTCTAACATCATAATTCCAGTTTTATCTCGAACTACGGCAGCTGTAAGACCGGCAGCTGTAGAACCTCTACCTGAAGTGTATAGTCCTCTTGGTGCAATTCTTGCACAGAACTTTAGCATTTCAGATTTTGCAGTACCTGGATCTCCAACTAGAAATACGTTAATGTCTCCTCTAATCTTACTTCCATCACCAAGTATTCTTTGATTAGAACCAACAATAAGTAATAGAATAGCTTCTTTGATTAATGATTGACCTTTAATGTGTGGTGCAAATGAATCAATTAATCTTTGATAAACATCAGAGCTTTGACTGAGTGATTTGATTAGTTTTTCTTCTTCAGGTGAAATTTCTTCTCTGCCAATTTTTCTATCAGTTTTAGAACCACGTCCACTTAAAAATTCAATATTATTTCCTTCAATTCTTAATCGATATAACCCACTGTGTCCTCGCTGAACCCCTGCAACTGACTCTTGCTCAACTCGCACTACACCAGTTAGAATAATTCTGTCTCCAGGTCTTGAATTATCTACCAAATCCTGCCTAATTGTGACATCAATATAGTGAGGTAATTGTCCAGGAGGTAAATCTTCAGGAAGTTCTTGTAATCTCAAAATTTGGAAATCGATAAACTTGCTAGCTTCAGGATTTAATTCAAAGTCTCGGTGTTTGCAACTAGGATTATCACAGACAATTGGCATTTTAACATCCATACCCTTTAGTTGAATTACTTTTGTTGGGTGTTCATCAGGACATACAAAGATTAGTTCTTTTGCAAGAGGTTTTACTTCAGATGCTCTTACCACCATTCCTGAAACACTTGTAATCTTTCCAATAGTTTCAGCAGTGATTTGTCTTAGACTTCTCTCTAATGGAAAATTAATTAATCGTACACGAACTTCATCTTTGATTTTTTCTGCATATTCTGGGAATCTTATTTGAAGTGCTTCTTTTATTGCTCTTCCAAATGCATCAAATAGTCTGTCAGGATTTTGAGAAAATATAATCTCAATTTGTGGCTCTATTATCAAATCATTATAATCAACAATAATATATTTTGCATTCTTTGGCATCATCTCGTCGATTGCATCTACATACTTGTAATTGCCATTTCTATCCTTGAATCGAGTTAAGAATTCTTTTACTTTATCTGATAAAGCAGAATCTGTAAATGTACTAGCTTGAGCCATGATCGTTTGGATCTCCTCTTATCTGGTTTTCAAACTCTACACTGTTTTCATGAATTGTTTTGTAAAAGATATTTTCTTCAACAGTTAGTTTGTTGTATAGTTCTGAATTGAGTTTAATAGAATCTGCAATCTTTACTAGTTTTCCTCTTCTCATTCTAAATAATTCTAACATCATACTTTCAACTTTATCAAAATCATCTTTGTTTAGTTCCTTCATAGATTCTTTTAGCTTGATGTAAAAATGAGGATCAAGAGTGGAGATTTGATATTCACCAACCATCTTTTCTTTTGAAAGTGCTTGTTTTAGTTGTGTAATCATGTCTGGAGAAATCAATGTTCCAATTTTATTCTCTGAAAGGATTTTTCCTATCCATTGAGGCATGTTGTTTGTGTCACCTTGAGTGCCCTCAATTTTCATTCCTGCGACATTATACTTGAAATCTTGATTAATCGTGACTTTAGCATCCTTTAGGCGATATCCAATTGAATGCACTTTTTCTACTTTGTCTATTTCCATTTGAGATCACTTTTTTGATTTAGATCCTCAAGTACCGGATCGATCACTTCTATTAACAATTTGGTTAGATCAATTGATCCTAATTAATTTCAGGCTGATCGCATGTAATTATACCAAATTTTGATTTTAATACAAGGTATATGACAATAACCAATTCGGATTTATTAATGGGATTTAGTATTTGATACTCATGACTGCAACTGGAATGTGGGTAGAAAAATATCGACCAATGAAACTTTCCGAGATAGTAAACCAAACAGAAATCATTGGCAGTCTTGAAGCTTTAATTAAAGATCCAACAGATATGCCACACTTGATGTTTTCAGGTTCTGCCGGTGTTGGAAAGACCACTACAGCGCTATGTCTTGCAAAGCAAATTTTAGGTGATAATGCTAAAGACTACACACTAGAGCTAAATGCATCTGATGAGAGAGGAATAGGAATGGTCAGAGAGAAAGTAAAGAAATTCTCAAGATTTGCAGGAATGGTTGAAGTTCCATTCAAAATTATCATTTTAGATGAAGCTGATGAGATGACAAATGATGCACAGACAGCTCTAAGACGAATTATAGAAGATACTGCCAAAATATGCAGATTTATTTTCATAGCAAATAATATTTCAAAAATTATAGATCCAATTCAGAGTAGATGTGCCACTTTCAAGTTTACATCAATTTCTGAAGAAGATATAATCGACAGACTAGAAGAGATTGCCAAAAAAGAGAAAGTGAAGACTGACAAAAAAGGCCTCAAAGCAATTTATGATTATTCTGAAGGTGATTTGAGACATGCAATCAACTTGATGCAAGCAACAGCAAGTCTTGGCAGAATTACCGAAGAGAATGTAATATCCTCAGCAGGATTAACAAAAACTTCTGATGTTGATAAAGTTCTAAAAATTGCATTATCTGGAAAAGTTCCTGAAGCTAGAGAGAAAATGATTGAGTTAATCAAAGTTTATGGAATGTCAGAAACTGATTTTCTAAAATACATCAACTCTGCAGCATTCAAATCAAAACATGAAAAATTAGTAGACATTTTGGAAATAATTGCAAAATATGATTATAGAGTTCTAGTTGGAGCAAATTCTGAAATTCAACTATCTGCAATGTTAGCAGAACTAGCTAAAATAGAAAATTAAAAACGCAGAGAGAGGGATTTGAACCCCCGTATGCTTGCGCACACAGGCTCTCAAGGCCCGCGCCCTACCGAGCTAGGCGACCTCTGCAAAAAATCTTGGAGAGAAGCGGTTAAAATCTGTTGATGTAAAATAGAAAAATAAGAAAAAAGAAAAATTTTCTTTAATCGTGTGCGTGAGGTCCGCCACCACTTGATGGCATTTTAACATATATTCCTGCTGCCTTCTCATGCCATTCTTGATTTGATGCTTCAATTCGAATAGCTCCTTCAGGACAGATTTCTTGACAAGCCATACAGACCGTACAATCATGTTCTCTGATTGGTTGTGATTTGTCTGTATAATCTAATCTTTCATCTTGTTCTGTAAGACCAGTACCTTCAAAAGTTTCACCCTTGCAAGCTGCTGCGGTAATATCTTTTTCAGTTCTGAACCATTGGAAGGTTTGAACGGGACATACACTCATGCATGAACCGGCTGCAACACATGAATCCCAATCGACTGCAACTGTAGTACCATGAATTCCTAGAGGAACTTGTTTTTCTTCTCGGTCTGCATAGGCTGCCTTTACATCGTCGTTTGAGAATGCTGCACCATCGGATCTTCCGTCACCCCAGATAAAATGTAGATTTTCACCATCTGAATGACTTGTTTTTCCTGTTGGCTTTACGTCATTAAGACAAAAGTCTTCAGGAATTTGTAGATCTACCATAATATCACATTTGTAGAATATTATTTAAAGCTAGAGAAAATTAGTTAGGACTAAATTAAAAAATAATATAAAAATCAAAAATTTCTAAGTTTAGATTCTAAAGATTACAAAGTTTTTGCAGCACTTTCATGTTTTTCAGTATTTGACTGATCTACTTTGATTGCTGCTGGTGGACATACTGAGACACATGCCATACACCAAATACAATCATGTTCTCTGATTGGATCTGCTTTATCTGTGAGATCTTTACGCTCATCTTTTACATCACTACCAGTACCTGCAAAGGTTTGCCCAACTACATCTTTTGCTGGAACATCTTTTTCTGTTCTATACCATTGGAACACTTGAACAGGGCATGCTTCAATACAAGCACCATCTGCAACACATGAATCCCAATCTACTGCAACCATTGTACCGCTGACACCAAGAGGGACTTGTTCTTCACTTCTTGCCGCATATGCTGCAACAACATCTACATCTGCTAATGTTTCAGCTTGTGAACCATCAGTGTTTGTTGTTTTACCTGGACCCCACATGATATGGAAATTTCCATCATCAAGGTTAATTTTTCCAGTTGGCTTTAGGCCTTCAGGAAAATTTTCTGCTATTGGCATGATACAATTTTCTAGCAGTTATTATTTAAAGATAGATAGCTGTATTTTGAACAGACAAGTAAAGAATCGATCAATTAGGAACGAAAGATTCCCTTACGTTCATAACGATCAAGTGTTAACTCTCTGGATATGGATATTATCAAGTATGATGTGTATAGGGGACCAAATCTCGGAGTATACATTACTGTCAATGACAGTATTGGTCTAGTTCCAATGGGATTTGCTCAAACCAAATCTGACAAGCTGGCAGAATATCTAGACATTGAAATTCACAATACTGCAATTGCAAACACTAGACTAATGGGTGCATTATCAGTTATGAACAATAAAGGAATCTTACTTCCAAATACTGCTTATCAAAATGAATATGATTATCTAAAAGCTGAAACAGATTTAGAAGTTGGTGTACTTGATACTAAATTTAATGCACTAGGAAATGTAATCTGTGCAAATGACAAAGGAGCAGTTGTATCACCTTGGCTATCAAAACAAGATTGCCAAACAATTTCAGATGTTTTAGGAGTAGAAGTAATTCAGAAAAAAATTGCAGGGTTTAATCAGACAGGAGTAGTCCTTGTTGCAAATGCAACTGGTGCTGCAATCCATCCTAAAGCAGATGAGGAAGATATGAAGACCATAGCCAATGTATTAGGCACAAATATTGAACAGAGTTCAATTAATAATGGAATTCCGTATGTGTCATCAGGAATCTTGGTGAATAATCACTGTATGGTTGTAGGTTCTTTGACTAGTGGACCTGAGATTATGATGTTGACTAGAGCTTTTCTAAATTAAGAACAGATTTTGGATCTTCAGTTAGTTTTTCTAAAGAGATAATTCCTTCAGTTCCATTTACCATATCTTTGAGAACTACATTTCCATTTTCTAATTCCTGTGGCCCAACTATAATTGCAAATTGTGAATTTGATGCAATATCCATTTGTTTTTTCATGTTACGTCCTGCTAAATCAATGTCAGTTGGGATGTTGTTGAGTCTTAGTAATGATGAAATAGAGTGAGCAAGTTTTTGCATCTCTTCATTGGTGTACAATACTGCAACTCTTTTTTGTTTAGTTTCTGAAATTATTTTTTGCTCTTGCATTGTTAAAATAATTCTCTCTACGCCTCCTGCAACTCCTGTTGCGCCAATATCTTCTCTGTTGAATGCCTTTGTTAGAGTATCATATCTACCTCCACCAGCCAAAGCACCCAAAGTTGAATTTTTATCAAATACTTCAAAGACAATTCCTGAATAGTAATCTAGGCCTCTAACAATTCCAAAATTAATTCGAACATTTGAAACTCCTCTATTCTCTAGTGAATCAATTAATACTTTGAGTTCATCCCATGATTCTAGTTGTGAAACATCAAATGTTTTTTCTATTTCTGTAATTGAGCCTTTAATTTGAGAAAATTCTAGAATTCTTTCTAGTTTTTCAGTTACATATCCCTTTTCTTGAAATTCTTTTAGAATTTGTTCTTTTGGTTTTTTTGCAATTTTATCTACTGCACGTAAAATATCAGCAACTAGTTCCGGATCTTTCGAATCAAAGACTTTGTTGATGTATGATTCCACAAGATTTCTATGATTGATGTCAATTGTAATATCTTTGAGTAATAGTGAATCAAATAATCTAGATGTAATTTCTATGATTTCAGCTTCTGATTCTAGACTAGTTTTACCATAAATTTCGATATCCCATTGGTGAAAGTATCGATATCTGCCTTTTTGTGGTTCATCATATCTAAACACGCCTCCAAATGCTGAGATTTTTGCTGGAAGTTTTATTGATTTTTGAGATGCCGCATATCTAGTGAGTCCCATTGTAAAATCAAAACGTAATGCTACTTCTCGATCACCCTTATCTTTGAAAAAATAAATTTCATCTCTAATTCCAGGACCAGATTTTGTTTCTAGAGTAGATAATAGTTCAATTGGAGAAGGATCCATAAACGAAAATCCATACAAATTTGATAATTTCTTGAAATGATTCCGAATGTGTTCAATGTTTGCATTTTCTTCTCCCTCAAAGTCTTTCATTCCACGTGGTAATTCCAAGATAATTAGATATTGAAGAGTAGTGATTTAGATATTTCTGTAGTAATTAGCAATAAGCTCAAGTTAACTAAAAAAATTTCATGAGTATATCATGAAAGTTACCGTAAAAGAAGGATAAAGGGGCAACAAGTTAACAATAATTGCTGTTTTAATATTTGACTAGTTTCTTTTTGGAGAAAATGCCGATAGCCAATAGTGCATAATTTTTTTATTCAAATCTGAAAATGCTTCTGCATTGTCATTCCATGTCTTTGCAGTATTTTTTATTGATTCAATATTTGATATTGCAAGTTTGTTGTAAATAGTTCTAAGTTTTAGAGCCTCCTCACTCACACTCGCTACAATATCTTGTGCACTTTTTGGGAAATTTAATCCTGAATCAGACAAGAATTCTTTGTATAAAGATGTGTTTGTAGTGATTGTATTTCTCCATGTTTTGTAGCATTCGTTTTGTAAATCAAATAATGTTTGTTGTATATGTGGAACTGAAGTTTCAAGTTCTGCGAAATACTTGTTGTTTAGTTTATCTAGAATTTCAAAATTTTTATTTTCACTCATGTATTTACTAGGGAATTTATGGATTTAAGATTATTGAAGTGATTTGAGGTTAGTTCATGACTTTAACTGAACTGAAATTGATCTCTGACCAAATTTTATAAAAATTAAATTTGCACTATCTATTAGAGATTGAACATATGGATAGTTTGTATTTCCTAGAATATCATTTTTGATAATACTAAGATAATGTCTTTGCTGTTTTACTAGTCGTAATTTTTTTGATTTTGATGCTGTAGAATTTTTTAATTCTCCCAAATTTGCAGAAATATCACAGAGTTTGATTAATTTTGCACTAAATGACGATTCTTTGAGTTGAATTGTATATGCTTTCTCTCTTTTTTTTCTAGTCAATGTCATGTCTTTAGAAATTGAGGATGCCAATACTGCAATTTCACTTTCAAACTGCTCATACAAATCATCAAAAGTTGTTTCTGTTTTCTCTATTGTATCATGTAACCATCCTGCACAAAATATTTTCTCATCAATTATACCCAAACTTTTGAGTCTGTTTACAACATCATCAAGATGTTTTGAATAAGGTGTGGTACCATCTTCTCTAAATTTGCCTGCATGTTTACTCTTTGCAAATAGTTCTGTACTTTTTACTAGATCCAAAATATTCTAAATTTTTGATTGTTTTGTTCAATATTAGTCAAGTAAACTATATTTCAAAGAAAAATTGTAGGATACCATGCCAATTGAGAAAACACTCCTAGGGGATTTAGAGATTTGTAGAATTCTTAATGGAATGTGGCAAGTTGCAGGAGGCCATGGTCAAATTGATTCAGAATCAGCTGTAACTGATATGGAAAAATATCAAGATTCAAGATTTACAACATGGGATTTGGCAGATATTTATGGTCCTGCAGAATCTTTGATTGGAAAATTCAGAGATAAAATTGGAGATAATTTTCAAGCACTGACAAAGTTTGTTCCAAATCCTGGTCCAATGAGCAATAGTATTGTTTCACACTATATTGATCAATCATTAGAAAAAATGAAAACAAACTGTATTGATTTGCTCCAGTTTCACTGGTGGGATTATAGTGATTCAAGTTATCTTGATGCAATGAATAATTTATCAAAATTACAAAATGAGGGTAAAATTAAAAACATTGGACTGACAAATTTTGATACTGAACGAGTCAAAATAATGAAAGAATATGGACACAACATTGTATCAAACCAAGTACAGTATTCTATTTTAGATCAGAGGCCTGATAAATTAATGGCTTCATTTTGTGCAAAACATGGAATAAAGATTCTATCTTATGGAACATTGCTTGGAGGATTTTTCTCAGAGAAATACCTAGGAGTTGATGAACCACATAGAGGTAATTTAACTACATCTAGTCTTCAAAAATACAAAAACATGATTGATGCATGGGGCGGATGGCAGTTATTCCAAGAATTATTAGTGGTGTTGAATAGCATTGCCAAAAAACACAATTGTAGTATTGCAAATATTGCAACTCGATTTGTATTAGATAAACCACAAGTTGCAGGTGTTATTATTGGTGCAAGATTAAGTATTGTTGAACACAGAGAAGACAATGCCAAAGTATTTGATGTAAAATTGGATTCTCAAGATATTTCATTAATTAATTCAATTACTACAAAATCAAATGATCTCTTTGATGTCATTGGAGATTGTGGTGGGGAATATAGATAATTCTAGACATGCGAATTTATACGATAAAATGACTGTAGGTATTACTTGACTGAGGGAATTTTACCAAAAGAGGGTTCTGATTTTAGCCTTCCAGGAAGAATGGATGAGAGTAATTCAGTATATTCTGAACCTGAAATAGAGTCTGAAATAGAGTCTGAAATAGAGTCTGAAATAGAGTCTGAAATAGAGTCTGAAATAGAGTCTGAAATAGAGTCTGAAATAGAGTCTGAAATAGAGTCTGAAATAGAGTCTGAAATAGAGTCTGAAATAGAGTCTGAAATAGAGTCTGAAATAGAGTCTGAAATAGAGTCTGAAATAGAGTCTGAAATAGAGTCTGAAATAGAGTCTGAAATAGAGTCTGAAATAGAGTCTGAAATAGAGTCTGAAATAGAGTCTGAAATAGAGTCTGAAATAGAGTCTGAAATAGAGTCTGAAATAGAGTCTGAAATAGAGTCTGAAATAGAGTCTGAAATAGAATCAAAATCAAAAGGCAAGTCACTAACAATATTTGGAATAGTCTTTGTTTTAGTCGCTACAGGAGTATTTGCATATTATTTTCTAAATCAGAGTGAAATTGATTCACAAATTCTTGATAATACTACCTTTAAGACACTAGAGGAGAAGATGATAAAACACTATAGGGTTGGGCAATTTGGCAGTGAACATTCACACGCAGCATTGGCAGTTTTTGTAAATGGTGATCAGTTAGATTTTTCGCATCCACAGTTTCAGATTCAAAGCAAATACATTCATTTTGAAAATGATAATCCATACTTAATTCACAAGCATGCAACTAATGTTCCATTGGATATGTTGTTTGCATCATTTGGATTAAAGATAACAGAGGATTGTATAGAGTTAAGCTATAAGATTGATGCAAATCAACATTGTATTGATAGAGATAATTCTATTTTATTTTTAGTAAATGGAAAATCTGTTTCAAACATTAATCTCTATGAAATAAGACATAATGATAGAATTTTAATTTCATTTGGGGATTCAGAATTAATTTCAGAGCATCTAGAACATTTAGAAGGTTTAGAAATTCATGACATTCCAAAAATTAACAAGTTAGTTCCTGGAAAAGATATTTCTGTTTGATTATACAAAAATAGATTCAATGTATAGTGATCCTTTTAGAGTATTAATGAATTAAAAAATAAAATGGTTGATTGTGCACATACTTGGAGAAAGAAACTACGACTGCAAGAACTAATGGTTGTTGCAAAACGTGAAATTGATGCAGGTGAGGAAATTGATCTGGTTTATGAAATACTAGAAGACAAAATGCAAACACGCTGGAGATTTGTTAGCAGCACAAGGCGACAATATATTGAGGATATCAAGAAAATTTTAGCAAATCAGTATGTTTTGACAATGCAAGATTGATTTTTAAGATATGAAATTATACTATACACATGGTACTTGCATACATTGGAATCGTAATTGGGGTTTTGATAGTAGTAATTCTGATTGTAAAAATTTCAAGGACCAGTTCACGCGAAATTGCAGGAATTGATGCATTTTGTAAAAAGTGTGGTCTTGAGACAAGGGGAATGAATTGTCCGAAATGTGAAAAAAAATCCAAATCATTTGGTGTCTAGTTTACATTGTATAGTGATGCTTTAATGGAATGATTTCAAAATTTAGGCATGTCAGAGAGATAATTACAGAATATTTTACCTGTAAGATTTGCCATGAAAACCATTCTGTCTCACATGATCAAATGAAAGATATGTCAACTATGTGTAATGTTGTTAGCTGAAGATGGATATTTGGCAAAAGTATGAAGATCTTGATTTGAATGAATAAATTATTTTTATGATTGGTGTTGCATCTAATCATATTGGATTTGAAAATTAACTGTCAATGTGAATGTAAAGTGAATTTTGTGTGGTATTCATGGCGAGAAGCAAGAATAATTTATGATCATAAAATTAAAGAGAAATCAGATTAGATTCTAAAAACCCCATACTAACTAGCGCTATAAACATTAGAGTGATTTCCTAATTTGCCGGATTTAACTTGGAGGAATATGAAATATTATAATGATTGTTTGACTCCAATAAACAGTAATTCATTAGAAGAATATTGTAGTTTGTGTAAACGAGATAGAAAGAAAAAAATTCTAAAGGCTTAAGTTGATAATTCTTTATGAAAACTCATGGAAGAAGAATATAGAAAAATTATGATTAAACAGAAAAAAGAATTTAAAGAATACAAAAAGAAAAAAGGGGATTCTGATTTACTTTTTAATAAAAAAGATAACAAGGATAAAAAATGAAATCAGCAATAATTATTCCAATAATAGTAATTCCAGTTATTATTGGTGCAATCTTTGCAGTTTTTTTCATTGAATCAATAGAGCAAGAAAATCCAGGTAATGATATAGTTGAGAAAGGAAGTGATGAAATCAAATGGCAATTATATCAAAAAACATACCTAGAACAAGAGTGTAGAGAGCTATTCATTGGCCAACCAGAAGAATTACAAGATTGCTATGACCGTATTGATGAAGAACAAAGATTGAATCCCCCTATCAGTCCATAAAAAATCATTGAAAAGTAACTCTCAAGTTCAGATTTTTAAAGAAATTACTGTGAAACCACTATCTATTGCAGCACTGGTTGTTGTACCCTTTGTGTTATTCATTGCAGTAAGCTGACTTGAATTGTGAAGATATTCCTCAGAAAAATTTCACAATGATACAGCCAGATCCTCACAGGTTTGATGGGGACAAAGATGGAATTGGTTGTGAAAACTAAATTTAGAAAAAAGGAAATCAAGCCATTAACGAAAATTTGGTATTAGGGTTAGACGACCCTGATTTCTATTATTCTTTGGAAAAAATTCTACATAACTCTCTGTGTGTATGAGATGTTATAATCAGTCAATTTAGGTTTAGTATTATTTAGTTTCTTTTGGGCAAAAATGGAATTATAGAGCGTACAAACTCCATTACATTTTTAGTTTGAATGTATACAGTTCCAGGTCCTGTGATTTCAATTACTAGTGCCTCTCCTCCAAAGAGAGTAGTTTTCAGACTGCCATGTCTTCGAACTGCATAACCTGCTGTAGAAGTTAATGCCACTAGCTGATAGTTGTCAATTATCATTTTTTCACCTGGGTTTAATGTATGTGAAATGATTCCGCCCCATGCGTTTACAAAAATCTCACCATTACCTACTGTCTTTAGCATGAACATGTTTGTTCCAAAGATTCCCTTTGTGAATCCCTGCCATTTAGTATCTAATGTTAGGTCCCCAGTAGAGCCTACAAATGCACCTGATTGAATAATATATTCTTCTTCTATTTTGATCACTTGGATATCCCCTAGCGTGTTTCCAGTTAATCCTAGCTTGCAGTTGTCTTCTTGTGCGATGAATTCATTTACAAAAAATGATTCCCCACCAAATGCTGCAGCTTTGATAGACTTTAGAAACCCACCCTTTCTCATTTTGGTTTCAGTTAGAATGTTGCCTTTGATGTATACCATGGCAGCAGCTTCTGCTGTAACTTTTTCATTTTTGTTTAAAGTAAACTCGATTAATCCCATTGGATTTTTTAGAATTTCATATTGCAATGGTTTTGTATGAAACTATAGTAATTTGAATATTTCTATATGTAAGATAAGTTGCGTATTAATTTCTAGGCACATATTTTCTAGTTGGTTTTTTAAAAATATTCTGATAATTTGAATTTTCAGTCATAGTTTTGAGTGAAATCCAAAATAATGAAAAAAAGACTTTTAATTGTGCAACTCATCTTCTATGTTAATTGCAGTTGGAAAGCAAACAAAGCCTGCAATGCCACGCGGAGGACAATTCCCATTAGAGAAAATAGTCTTTACTGACAAATTTTTA
Organism: Candidatus Nitrosopumilus sp.; assembly: GCA_965262905.1. Classification (GTDB taxonomy): domain Archaea; phylum Thermoproteota; class Nitrososphaeria; order Nitrososphaerales; family Nitrosopumilaceae; genus Nitrosopumilus. The sequence goes on along the minus strand of OZ253567.1, from coordinate 1,593,464 downwards.
TAAAATATAGTGAATTTTAATTGAAAACAATCCAATCATTAAATAAAAAAATTGCAAGCTGCAAAAAGTGTCCAAGATTATCAGTATACATCAAAGAGGTTGCAAAAAACAAGGTAAGAAGATTCAAAGAAGAAAAATACTATGGTAAACCACTATCAGGATTTGGAGACATTAATGCTAAATTACTAATTGTCGGATTAGCGCCAGCATCTCATGGTGGAAACAGAACAGGAAGAATGTTTACTGGAGATTCATCAGGGGATTGGTTATTCAAAGTGATGCATAAATATGGATTTGCATCAATTCCAACTAGTCAAACTGCAAATGACGGAATGATACTAAATAACGCATACATTACTGCAACAGTGAGATGTGCCCCACCTCAAAACAAACCAACTCGTGAAGAGATGGATACTTGTTTTAGTTATTTGGAACAGGAAAAAGAAATTCTAAAAAACATTACGGTAATTCTTTGTCTTGGAAAAATTGGATATGATGCTGCATGCAAACTATACAGTGTTAAACCAGAAAAGTTTGGACATAACAAACTATTCTCATATGAGAAATTCAAAATTCTAACATCTTACCATCCATCAAAACAAAACACACAGACAGGTAGACTGACCTGGAGTCAGTGGTCTGCAGTTTTTGCAAAAACAAAAAAATTAACAAAATAGAAGACAGAAGTTTTCTGCGGGTTATCCTTTACAAATCAAGCAGTAAGCGTTGACATGTAACACGACAATAGGATATTGCGTTTTGAATATCCCTATGTTCTGTCTTCAGTAATAATAGGTGTTATTGAATAATAAAGCAGATCACAAGGATTATGTAAATTTATATATATTTTAGTATATTTTTAAATGAATTTTAAGAATTTCACAAGAACTCTTTAAATTTCATTTTGCCATATTATAATTGACGAGGACTATCATATCTGCTGAAATTCAAAGAGTAGACTTTGAGGAAGTGGGCAGATAGGGAAAGGAAAATACGAAAAGGATACTAGTATCTAAAATTCGTGATTTTCCACTAGGCCTCGTTTCCTATTTCGTTTTTAATTCTAAACAAATGAATATACAAATTGCATTCCATTAAAGATTGCATTTTTCAACAAGTTTGCTAGATTTACAATTACATTCATCTGTTCTTGAATTATCATGTCTTTGTTATCTAATTCATTCTCCAAGGCAACAATTCTTTTCTCCAAGAAATAGATTCTATCAACATCATATTGTGAATTATTTATTAATTCATCAGGAAGATTGTTCTTTATAGGAACCATCTACTAGAATAGAATCTAATCTATCTAGTAATATTTTTTTCCTGTCATCACCATCATATGTCCATAAAAGATCATTGTATAATGTGATACAGCTTTGTACCATCTGAGCATTTTTTTGAACCTTAAAGTTATCTTCATTTAAAAATGTATATTGAGAATGCCAGTCCTCACATTTTTGTAGATTTTACAGTTTTATTTCATCTTGATCCTGATGTGTCAATGCAGTTTCAGCATATATTTTTCATATTTCAGATGGGCAATTTCTTTTTTGACAGTTTTTGATGCTACAGTTAAAGAAACATTTTGAGAAATTTTATCTTCACATTCTATAATTTTTGCTCAAATTGTTTGATCTTCCTCATCTAAACAAGTATTTTGAGCATTAGTTGGTATCATGGATACAGTAAAAAAACATCATCAATATTTCCAGTTTTCTCATAATTTGGATCAAACTGTACTTTGTATATAACCAATACGTAGAATTCATCAGTATGATCTAAATACAAAATTCACATTATCATATTGAGTTGGAGCTCTCACCAAACAACTAATCGTTGTTGGTCTTAAGTTCCAATTATTTTCATAATCAGTTAGCCTTAATTGTAAAAACAAGATCAATGTATCAAATACAATGAATATCAAAATTGGTTGTACCGGCTGGAGTTATCAAGGGTGGTCAGGTACATTTTATCCTAAAAATCTAAAGAGTTCTGAATGGCTAAAATACTATTCTCAGATTTTTGAGATTACAGAGATAAATTCAACATTTTACAGGATTCCTGCTCAAGAGATAGTTAGACGGTGGAATACAGATACCCCCAGACATTTTAGATTTACAGCAAAATTTCCCTCAATCATTACGCATGAAAAGAGACTAGACAGAGTAAATTCAGAAGTTTTTTCATTTTTAGCATCACTGGCTCCAATTCATGAAAAAATTTCAGCCCTCATCTTACAATTACCACCATCATTGTCATTTGTTGAGGCAAAACCAAAACTGAAAGAATTGTTTGAAATGTTACCTGATGATTTTGTATATCCAATTGAAGGAAGGCATGAATCATGGTTTACAGATGAGGCCATAACTTATCTCAAACAAAACAATCACTGCCTTGTATGGAATGACGTTGCAGGAGTAAATAACCCAATGCCCATAACATCAAATTATCTTTATGTCCGATTAATTGGAGACCGTTCAATCCCAGATTCAGAGTTTGGTAAAGTTTCTAAAAATAAAAAAAAATTGATAATAAATTGGGCAAGAAAACTTGAAGAAATTAAAGATATTCCAAGTGCAATGGTGATGACAAATAATCACTTTGAAGGGTTTGGTCCTGCAACATCTAATTCACTGAGAATGCAGCTTGGAATGCGAGAATTGATTTGGGATGAAAAGAAACAAAAGACTTTAGGTAGGTTTTAGAAACAGAAATTCTTTAATAGATTTTTAATAATTAAGGTAAGGGAGTACTTGGACTAAGACCAATTGCTTCACCAAAATAATATCCAGCCAAAATTGTTGCAGAAGACCAAACAAAAGAACCTGCAAATGTGAATAATACAAACTTTGGAATTTTCATTTTTAGTAATCCAGCAGGAACTGAAATCATTTCTCTCATCATTGGAACCATTCTTCCTAGAAATACTGCCTTGTCACCATATTTTTCAAACCAAATTTCAACACGTGTCAATTTTTTTTCATTTACTTTTACATATTTCAAATATTTCAATAAAACAACACGTCCTAGTTTTAATGCAATAAGATAAATTGCTGATGTTCCAATTGTTGCACCAATTGCACCAAGAATGATCATTGGGATTAAACCAAGTATTGTAATACCTTGCTGTGATGCTAGAAATCCAGCAGTTGGAAATATTGCCAAAGTAGGGATTGGTGGAATTATAGTTTCAAGTAATGCTGCCAGGAAAATTCCTTCATAAAGATGATCTCCTAGAAATTCTGCAATCCATATCAAAAAAGAATCAAAAGGTTCCATTTGCTTCTGACAATGAAATCTTACTAAATTACCTTACGAGTAATGATTTCAGGCCTATTTTGTGCCTAAAGATTGGGGTCTAAACTGGAAAATCCGCTATATACCAAAAACTTGTGATTAAATCATGAAACTAGTAGCAATAATTGGAATTCTGGTAATTATAGTTGGTGCAATTTCAGTATTTGCAATATCACCATACTTTACAGAATCAAATATTGATGAGGCAATTCCAACTGGTGCATTAATTCAATCAAAGATGGATAACAAAGACACCATGATAGCAGACCATGATAGTACTATGGAAAAAGAAATGATGAATGATGATGGTACTATGGAAAAAGAAATGATGAATGATGATGGTACTATGGAAAAAGAAATGATGAATGATGATGGTACTATGGAAAAAGAAATGATGAATGATGATGGTACTATGGAAAAAGAAATGATGAATGATGATGGTACTATGGAAAAAGAAATGATGAATGATGATGGTACTATGGAAAAAGAAATGATGAATGATGATGGTACTATGGAAAAAGAAATGATGAATGATGATGGTACTATGGAAAAAGAAATGATGAATGATGATGGTACTATGGAAAAAGAAATGATGAATGATGATGGTACTATGGAAAAAGAAATGATGAATGATGATGGTACTATGGAAAAAGAAATGATGAATGATGATGGTACTATGGAAGAGCAAATAATGGAATCTATTCCAATGTCATATGTAGGGGAATTTGTAGGAGTTGGTGATGGAGTTCATGATGCTCAAGGAGATGCATATACCATACCATTAGAAGATACTAGCATTGTACTAAGACTAGAGAATTTTAAATCAACTAATGGTCCAGACTTGTATGTTTACTTGTCAACTGATGAGAATGCATCAGATTTTGTTAATTTAGGAGCACTAAAAGCAAATAGTGGAAATCAGAATTATGAAATTCCAGATGATACTGATCTAAGTAAATACAACAAAGTTTTGATTTGGTGTAAAGCATTTGGTGTTTTGTTTGGCAGTGCAGAATTATCTACTCAATAAGACCAATAATCTTCAAAAGGAATTTTTTATAACTAGTAATAATTCTGAAAAGTCAGTGTTAACTACAACAATCGCCTTACCAGTATTTTCATTTTCAGGTTTGATTCCAAGAGGATTATTTTCCTTTTCGGATACAAACAATGGTCAACCAAACCTGAATCCCAGATTCAAAATGATACTTTGGTCAATCATTGCAGGCACAAGAGGAGGCATAAACAGGGCAAAAATTCTCAATTTAGTCAAAGATACCCCAATGAATGCAAACAAGATTGCTACAGTATTGAATTTAGATCATAAAACAATAATTCATCATGTTAAAATTCTTGCAAAAAATGAGCTTGTAATTAAAGCTGAAAAAGACTATAGTGCAGAATATCAATTAACACAAATTATGAAAGAAAATCAAAGTGCTTTAGAGGAGATAATGTCAAAAATTGGAACAAAGTAAATTAACAAATCAAAAGAGTGATATTCATTGGTAGACTTTATGTTAGCAGCAGTTGTATCTGCATTTCTTAATATTGCATTGTTACTAGTTGTAATTGCAACTTATGTACAAAACATGAGAGTAATTAGATCATACTACACTTCAGGTTTAGTACTAGTTACAGTACTATTAATGATTCAAAATATAGTCATTGTATTATTTTGGTCAACACTATACATGGATGACAAAGCATTGATGATGTCAGCTGATATGGTTTCACATTATTTATTTGCAATCAATGTAATTCAAACAATAGGGTTAACAGTTCTTGTTTGGATTACCAGAAGATAATTCAAAAAAAATGTGGTCTGAAATGGACAAATACTTTAGTTGGATTTTTTTAATAATTCTCAAGTTTGTTTAGGATTTTAATTTCTTGTTCCAAAGAATCATCTCCAATTGATTTCATTTCATGGTAAAAATATTCATTAAATTCCATGATCAGTTTTTCATATTTATCAGATACTTGTAATGGAAAAAATGTTCTTTCCCATTGACCTAGTGATTTAATGTACACATATGGAGGAACATGTAATCCATCTTCATAAAAGAAAGAAGGGTCTATGACTACTCCATCATCAAAGAGAGAACTTCTTTCATCAAAAACCCAAATCTTCATTAGTTCTGCATACCGTGATAGTAAAACTCCTTTTTGAATTCCAGAATTCTCATAATAGTTTGATTCTTGGTCATCCATTCTAATGATGACTTCATCACCATCAAGTTGACCGTTTCTGTTTTCATAACTAGTTTTTAGAACAAGTTTAGCATCCTCAGATGTTTTTTCTAGTTTTAGTAAAACAATTCCACCTTTAGTCTCCCCACCTTCTGTTTTTGAAAGAAATAGTGTATTTACCTTCATAATCTGACCTGTAGACTCGTCTGCTTCTGGTGAACCATAGACTTTTTTGATATTATAACCATCAGCTTCTAAATTTAAGAGTAAATTAAAAACAAGTGGAGTTACGATAAATTCAAATTCTTCAACCATTCTATTTTGGAATTCAGATGCAGAATGAACAGAATAATAGTTAGAACCTCTTGCTTTAGTTAGTTTTTCTGCAAGTTCAGTGTTAAAATCAATCCCAATTCCAATAAATGTTGTATAGATATTCTCTTTTGCATTGTTAATAATCATTCCCAATAATCCAGATTCTAGCGCATCAATTGCAGGTTTAAACAATCCACAACTAGAGCCAACCAAAGTAATCCCATTAACTACAGTTGGAGTCAAGTCAAGACTCTCCCTTGATGCAATAGTTGATTTCAAAATTACAGTTCCACGAGATTTATCAATTTCATAGTGTCTGCAAATCCAGAATTACTTCCAGTAGATTCTACCAGATCAAATGACTGTTCATCAGATGATTCAATAGCGATTTTTATTTTAATTTCCACATTTACAGGAAGTTTGCCTTCAGATGTAATTCCTAATCTTGATGGGCCTGTAATTGTTGAAATGCCAATTATTAAATTATTAATTGCAAATTTGATTTCCTTGGGCGTATTTATCAAAAGAAATTATTAATGAAGAAAGTTACCACGCCTAAGAAAATAAAGAGTTTAAAATCTAATCTCTAATCAATGACTCAAAGCGTAAACTCATTCAGACCCCTAAGACTTGCAAATTTTCTAAAAAGATATGTGAACTCAAGTCTAATGGATATGAATCCACTATTTGTATATCACCTGAAGATAGATTCACTAGATTTCTTAGAACGATGAAATCATTAGAAGAAGGGGAACTTGAGTTGATTAATGAACTGATTGATATTATAAAATCAAAAAATCCAAGACAGTGTAAACATCCAAAGAAGATGCAAGATAAAGATCCTAGAGGAACATTATATTGCATGAAATGTGGAGAGTATGTTTAAACTCCATTTTTTCTTTTATATCTTTGGTGGTTGGTAATTCAATTTTTGTGCAATGAAATGACAGATTGAATATAATTATGCACTTTACCCAAATTTACTTTTAATGATTCAGTTTCATTTGGATTAACAGACATTGTTGTAAAGGTAACATCTTTTCCGTGGATTTGTTCTGTTTTTTCAATAAAAGGTAAAGGTTCTTGTCCTTCAACTTTATGTTTTCCCTTTGCTTGTGAAAAAAACAAAATTCCAATACGAGTATTGTATTGACTAAGATTCATCAAATACCCAAGCATTTTATGAATAGCTTCTCCTGTTTGTGATGTAGACCAATTTTTTGGGTCCATAATAATAGGCATTTCATTTGTTCCTTCAATTTGTATAGTAAAGTCAGGTTCTGAAAAATATTTAGTCCAACCTGAATGCTGTCCTTGAAAATTCAAACTAAATACAACGTTATATAATTTGAGCCTAAACCCTGCAAATTTCCCCTCTTTTTCAAGTGCATTCAAAAATAAAATTCCTTGATTTTCAAGATAGGTTACTAGTTCAAAAATTATCCAAAGCTCATACATTGTATCAATTGATTTTTCATGTTCAATTGGGAAATTAGTAAACTCTTGTGATAACGCTCTAACATTATACCCTCTAAATTTTTTTAACCATTGAATTAAATCAACATATGATTTTTGTTTGACAATTCCTTGTCGGACTCTTTCAAGAGTTTTGTCTTCTAATTTTCGTATAAATTTACTATTTGGACTAAGACTTTTGTGTTGTTCTATTTTTGGAATAATTTCTTGGAGTTTTGTATGCTGAACCAGATTATCTACTTGATTTTTAAGATTTTTCAATAAACTAATTTCCTTAAAATTAAATTCTTCACCAGATTTATTTTCAGAAAATAATAGGAAATCTATATCATTTTGTAATTTCAATAAACAATACATTGCCAAAAAATTTTCCGGAGTATCAAATTTTGTTAAAGTTGTAATACAAGAAAATTGTAATGGGTGTTTTTCTCCACGATTAATTGAATTAAGAATTGTTCTATTCCAATCAATTGTCCCTTTGATTGTTCTGCTTTCTTCAATATTTACTTCTGCACGAAAGTTTACATGGCTTTCAATCCTAGGGAAAATATCAAAAAGTAAATCTTTTGCCAACAATGAAATCTTGTTTAGTCTATCAATTCTTGTTGGAAGAGTAAATGCACCAATCTCATTTTCAATTTTAAAGAATTGTTTTCCTTGTGGAATATATCTAAGACATAATTGTAAGAGTCTTCGATTCATTTTTTCAACTCCAACCTCTTTCCAGAACTTGATTTCACGCAAAAATGCAGTCCATTTTATGCCTAATTTCTTGATTCTAGCAAAATCTGATGAAAATTCTTCAATTAATTCAGGATATTTGAAAGAGAAAAATTCAAAATTCTTTACACTTTCAAATTCTGAATCGGTACATTTTTCAATAATTTCTGCTAAAGCAGAATAAACATCTCTATTACTCATCGTCTATTCAGATTCTTCTGTGAATCCTTTCTCTTCAATTATTGCAGTAATTACATTTCTAAAGTTAGGTAGAGCAGGTTGTGGAATGTTTTCATTCCAAGGTTTCAGAGATTCAAAGTCTTCATCAGTCAAACTTGATGTTCTAAATCTTTTGAGGATTGTTTTTGAGGGAGATTTTACTTTTTTTAAGAAACTAATCAAATGTTCAAAGTCTGTTCTATAATTTTCATATCCATCTCGTAGAATCTCAGGATCTGTTTTAAAGAAATTACTTGTATCATTACAACAAACAGCACGTACTACTTTTAAAGTCCAGTAAGGCAATGATTCTAGTTGTGGTAAAATAGTAGATGTTAGAGCCAAGTCAAGATTTTTTTGCCATTCATTAGTTAGAGTATGATTAGTTATCATAAATCTAAACATAGAGATGAGTAATGCAGTTCCTAGTGGTTTGATTTCTCTAATGAAAGTCATTAACAGATGTAATGTGTTGAGAATATTTTCTGCATCAGGGTCGCTATTAGATACAACAGTTTTAGTTGTGTCATCTACTTTGATTGTAGTAGATATTTTTTCTAATTCTTTCAGACTCTTTTTTACAACATAATACAATTCTGTATCTTTATCACCATACACAGGTAATGGAAGTTCAATTATTGCAAATCTTCGTTTTAATGCATCAGATAATGTGTGCAAAAAGTGTTTATCAGATATGTTTAATGTTCCTATAATTCTATAATCTTTTGGAATTAGTAAATCCTCAAATGCTTTTTCAGGATCAGTAGTAGGTATTTGGAGATTATTGTATTCTAAAGCAGTAAATAATTGTCCAAATGCTCTATCGATATTTGCTCGGTTAAATTCATCAAGCACAAGCCAAACTCCTCTATTTTTTACTACTTTACCATTCACTAATTTTTCTGCTAAAACACGTTTGTTAGAATTGCTTGTTTCATTAAGCCAATTTTGGGCCACAGTTTCTGATACACATCCTTTCTGAATGGAATACATTACTTGATCTTCTTGATCAAGTTTAGGATAGATTCCACCAATTACATCCTGAGTAGTCCAATCAGCAGTTGCGGTGTAAACTTGTGAATAATATCCTCCAAATTCTTTCCACCCTAAATGAGGTAAAATTGTTGCAAGGTGAGTCTTTCCAGAACCAACAGGTCCAACTAAAAGTATATTCTTTCCTGCAAGTAAAGTACTAAAAATGTGGTTTAAAATATCATCATTCACTAGAATTTCTTCTTGGATAGATTTTCTTGCATCTTCAAGTGCTTCAAAAGATGGGAAAGGTAATAATTTGTCTTCAAATGTGTTATCAAGTTTTTCAGATTCTAAAATCTGTTCATAGATGTTCTCGTCAATTTCAATAATGGAGTTAAATGGATTCCATTTTGGTGGTTTTTTGATTTGTTGTTGTAAAATTGCAGGAGCCTTAATTACAATTGGCTCTTTTCCAGAGGATGGATCAAATTGCTCATCAAATAAATGAAAGTACTTCATTGACGCTACAAATTTATCATCACTAGTTGTTGTAACATTTTCTACAAAACCAAATCCCCAAAAATACAAGTTTTCTCTATCAGTGTAAAACCAGACTGCTTTAGTATTTGAATTAATTTTGGTATAATTTGCTACTGTAGGATCATAATGATATTTTTTACCTATTGAATCGTCCCAATATTTTCTATCTTTTTTTTTTCGTTTAAAGCTTGGATTATATCGAAGCAAAACAAAAGTTTCGTCCTCTGAACTAATTCCAGATTCTACTTCCTCATCATCCTTTTCTATGTCTTCAGTTTCAGATTTTTCCATTATAGTACTCCATAAAAAGTGAGAATAGTCACAAACATCCCAATTTTTCATGAGAGAATGAGATTCTTTGACTTCCATTAGTTTGTATTTTTTTAGAATTTTTTTATTTTGAATTGTACGTCTAGAGATTTTAAAATAATCAAGAACTGTATCTATTGCTTTATCAGAATTTATTAATATCCAATTTTCAGGACCATAAACTGCAATAAGTTTAGAAACAACATTACGCATTATTGTAAATTTATGCCCATCTATGGCTTTAGAAAATTTGTTCCAATCTTGGTGTTCAATAAATTTTTTTGATTCTTCTATAATGTACATTATATCATTTTTTATAGAATCAAGTGCATGAGTTGGATTTGAAAATTTCTTAGTATCATAAGAATAATCATTTCGTTTACTGCTAAAAAATATTCCAAATTTTGTAGCATATGTTCCCCATATACTTCCTAGCGAGTTTAAGTGGCCTTCCAGAACATTACAAAAAGCATCTCTGTTAGTATCTCCAGTTTGAGGATCTGCTTTTCCTACTACATATTCGTCAAGAGTTAGAGAAGGAATTCTTTCAGGGGGAAATTGACTTTGGAATTTTTCTTTATCTGCACGTTGACCTTCTATTCCTGTCCAATTGGGGTTGAACAGTTGTTTATTTTCATCAAATTTTTTGATTAGTTCTTCTAGTTTTGGAGGAATGGCATATTCTTTTGGCCATACATCAGTCATTATGGAATTATACAAATCACTACTTACTAAATTTATTGTTATGAACCAATTACTTTGTTGAGGGATGTCTCTTTCTGCTACATCAAACCAATCTACAGGAATAGTATAGTTTCCAATTCTTCTCTTCTTATTCTAATTAATCCATTCCTAGAGTATTCCATACAATGCATCTTCATATTCTTCTGACTCTGCTTTTTTGATTCTGATTATTTCATCAATTATCTCAGTTGATGATTTTTGATATTTTTCAAGGCAGAATCACTCAAATGTTTTCACTGCTAACATCTTGTTTCGCCTATGATTCTGGAGCGGTAGATATCTTATCATTATAAGATGTCTCATCTTTTTTAGAAATTAAAAAACTAGTCATTTCTATCCCCTATTACGACACCACTGAATATAATGACCAAGAAAATTACGGTCTTTAAGGGCCTAACGAGGTATTTTGTGAAATCGGCTAAATTAATAATCAGGAAGATTACAAATTTTCAATTGAGTTACAAGTTTTTAGATCATGCAACTGATGCCATAATCGAGGTTAGAGCTAAAAATCTAAAAGAAGCATTTACAGTAGTAGCAGATGCAGAAATTAATCTAACGTTAGATCAAGATAAAGTAGAAGAAAAAGACCAAAAGAAATTCTCTGCCAATGGAAAAGATTTGCGCTATCTTTTGTTTAGTTGGCTAGAAGAAATACCATTTGTTCTAATTACAGAAGGATTTGCAATTAAAAGAATAGAATTCGAGATTGAAGAAAATGACGGGTACAAAATAAATGCTACAGCTTATGGAGAACCATTAGATGTAAAAAAACACAATTTCAAAGTTGAGATAAAAGCACCCACATTTTATGAAATGGAGATTAATCAAAATGAGGCAGTATACATGAAATTCTTGCTTGACCTGTAGGAATGGTGAAATAATATTCTCAAATCTATAGAACAAATTAATCGCATTTTTTAAAAGCCAAAGCCACAAAATCATTCTTATGAGAACAAGAATAGGGATTTTAGCAGTATTTTCATTGTTTTTCCTAATGTTATCTCCAGCTTATGCTTCAGTCACTTCAATGTCACTTGAAAAGAGCTTTTACACCGTAAATGAGAATTTCAAACTCATCGGAACTCAAGATGGAAAAGAAACAATTTTTGTCATAATTCGTGACAGTAGTGGGAATTTTAAGGGAATGATATCAGATCCATCACCGGACCAAGGTGACTTTTCTGTAATCCCAAGACAAGTGTCAAATCTCTTTAAAAGCTCAGGAATATACAATGCCACTGCTTTTGCAGGTACTGAAAAAGAAAATCAAGGTTTTACAATCAAATTAGAATTTGATGGAAAGAAAGTATTTCTAGTTCCAGATGTAATTTTGCAATTAAATTCAATTTCAGATAAAATCATAGACGTAGAAAAAACAATTACATTTACTGCTAGCATTACTGATAGTTCAATTAAAAATCCAGTTTTTAGTTTAAAAAACGAACCAACTGGAGCTACAATTAATTCAAGTACTGGAAAATTTGTTTGGACTCCATCAAAATCACAAGGCAACATCCAAGATGTAATTTATAATTTTGATGTTATAGTAACTCAAGGAAGTCAGGAAGATAAAGAATCAATCAAGATCACTATAAAACAAGCTTATGTTGAACCAGTAAAAGAACCAGAGCCAAAACAAATCACATCTGAACCGCTACAAATCCCAGCATCATTTGTAGATAAAACCAAAGATCCACAAAGTTATGTTGACAGATATACCAATGAAGCTAGTTACAAGAAATGGTTTGATGATAACTTTACTGAATACGATTCAATTTATCAAGCAGTTGGATTAAAAAAATCACTACAAATCCCAGCATCATTTGTAGATAAAACCAAAGATCCACAAAGTTATGTTGACAGATATACCAATGAAGCTAGTTACAAGAAATGGTTTGATGATAACTTTACTGAATACGATTCAATTTATCAAGCAGTTGGATTAAAAGCACCCAAAGTATTAGCACCATTTGTTGATCCTAATTTAGATCCTCAATACTATGTTGACAGATACAATAAAGAAACCACATACAAAGAATGGTTTGATAAAACATATCCTGATATGACAATTTTTGAGGCAGTAGGATTAGAAGAGCCAGAAGTCATAGAAGAAGAATTTGGAGAATGTGGGTTTGGAACTGATCTTGTTGAGGGGATGTGTGTAATTGTAGATAATTCTGAAGGTGGAGGTTGTCTAATTGCAACAGCTACCTATGGTTCAGAAATGGCACCACAAGTTCAACTGTTAAGAGAAATTAGAGATAATCAATTGATGAGTACTGATTCAGGTGTTTCATTTTTGACTGGATTTAATTCAGTATACTATTCATTCTCACCATACATCGCAGACATGGAAAGGGAAAGTCCAATATTCAAAGAAATGGTAAAGATTGGAATTACGCCATTACTATTAACATTATCGGTCATGTCATATGCAGAATCAGAGTCTGAAGTATTAGGTTACGGGATTGGTGTGATTTTGATGAATCTAGGAATGTATGTAGCAGTACCAGCAATTGTCGTTATAAAAACTAGAAAATATATCAAAATCTAGAAAAAGCTCTAAAAATAGTAAATCTCAATTAATCAAATAGGTAGTGAAATTTATTACCTGATTTATTAAATTTGAATCTAGGTGAATAGTTACAATTGAAAAATAAAATAATCCTCGGTTTCTTACTCGCACTTTGCTTTGTATCACTACAAATGGCATATGCTGAACCAGAATTTTCTTTCAAATTTGGTTCAACTGGAACCGATAATGATGAATTTGATAAGCCAACAGATGTGATAGTAGATAAAAATGGAAAAAACATCTACATAGTAGATAGCAATAATGATAGAATAAGCATATTTGAAGATGATAGGGATTTTAAAAATAAGTTTGGAACATTTTGTGACATTACAAATATTCAGAATTGTAATAACAATGCAGATGGAGCAAATAATGATGGTGATGGTCAGTTTGATAATCCTCTTGCAATTGCTCGTGATGCTTTAGGGAAATTTTTTGTAGTTGATTCAGATAATAACAGAGTTCAGATATTTGAAGATGATGGTAAATTTCGATTAAAATTTGGTTCATCAGATAATAGTTTAGATGAATACTTGAGTAGTGGTGCTAGAGGAATAGTAGTACAAGAATCAACTAAAGAAATCCTAGTCTCAAACATTGAAAGAGATTCAATATCAGTATTTGATTCAGCTGGCAACTATATGTTTGAATTTGATACATTTGATGGGAATGATGATTTTAGAAATCCAACATTCATGGTAATTGACAATTCCCAACAAATGTTGTATGTTGCAGATTCTGGAAATGATAGAATTGTAATTTTTGAACTAGTTACTGGTACTATTTGCCCAAGGGGAACAGAAGAAGTAGTTGACGGTGTTTGTTTTGTTGAAAAATTTGGATCATTAGGAAACGATGAAGGGAAATTTGATAATCCTGCAGGACTAGCATATGATTCAACAAAGGATTTACTTTATGTTGCAGATTCTGATAATAATCGAATACAAATTTTTGAAATAGTTGATGGTAATACTTGCCCAAGGGGAACAGAAGAAATTGTAAATGGTGTTTGTTTTGTTGAAAGGTTTGGATCATCAGGAACAGGTAATGGTAAATTTGATACTCCGTTGGGAATTGCACTAGATACAACTAACGATTTGTTATTTGTGGCAGATTCAGACAATGATAGAATTCAAGCATTTAATCTAAATTCAGGACCCATAGTGTTACTTCCAGACAGACCAGATAATCTAAAGACAGCACCTGTTTCTCCTACTTCAGTAATAATTACATGGAATGAGCCTGAAATGGATAAAAGTGTTCCAGAAATTACAGGTTACAAATTAGAATATAGAACGGGTTCTGGAAAGTACATTACAATAACTGAAAATTCAGCAAGTACTTCAACATCATTTATTCATCAAGGACTTGATTCAGATGACATTTACTATTATCGTGTATACTCTATTAATTCAGAGGGAACAAGTGATTCAACATCAAGTGTTTCAGCAAAACCTGAACACACAATAACTCCAACTGCATTAACTGCAACTGCTATTGCACCAAGTCAAATCAAACTTTCTTGGTTACCACCATCTGAAACTTTCCGACAATCCATTACAGGTTATAATATAGAACGAGAAGTGATTTCAGGGGTATATGATTCAATGGGAAGTACAAATTCTGGAACGACATCGTTTATTGTTACAGGTTTACAAACAGACAAGAAATACACATTTGCAGTTAGTGCAAAAATTGGATTTGGATCCACTGGTGAATCACCTACAGCTTCTGCAACACCACGAGATGATTCAACAAATACATTTGAAAACCCAATGTCATCAACTGTAGTTCAAGTTACAGTTCCTTCACCACCAATAAAATTAACTGCAACAATAGTCTCATCATCTCAAATTAATTTAGCATGGAGTGCACCAGTAGAAGATGGTAATTCTCCAATCCTAGGTTACAAAATTGAAATGAAGAAAAACAAAAGTTCATACACAACATTAGTTGCAGATACTGAAAGTAAAACTAGAACATATTCTCACAAAAACCTTTCAACAAATTCAATGTACACTTACAAAGTTTCAGCAATTAATGATGCAGGAACAAGTGACCCATCAAATAAATTTTCTGCCACTCCAAAATCAACAAATATTCAACTTAAACCATTAGGGAAATTAACGATTGATGAGGGTAAATTATTACTATTTACAGCCAAATTGGCAGATAATTCAGTTAAAGATGTGGTATTTAGTTTAGCAAATGGCCCACCTGGAGGAAGCAAAATCATTTCAAATACAGGAACATTTTCATGGACTCCAACTAGTTCTGATGGAGGAAAAACATACACCTTTGATATAGTTGCAAAGAAAGATGGTCTATCAGATAAAAAAACACTAACCATTACTGTCAATGATGTATTGGATAGTACACAAACAACAGAGCCCAAACCAACTACAGATCCAGAAGAATTAGGAATAGCATCATTTGTAGATAAAACCAAAGATCCACAAAGTTATGTTGACAGATATACCAATGAAGCTAGTTACAAGAAATGGTTTGATGATAACTTTACTGAATACGATTCAATTTATCAAGCAGTTGGATTAAAAAAACCACTACAAATCCCAGCATCGTTTGTAGATAAAACCAAAGATCCACAAAGTTATGTTGACAGATATACCAATGAAGCTAGTTACAAGAAATGGTTTGATGATAACTTTACTGAATACGATTCAATTTATCAAGCAGTTGGATTAAAAGCACCCAAAGTATTAGCACCATTTGTTGATCCTAATTTAGATCCTCAATACTATGTTGACAGATACAATAAAGAAACCACATACAAAGAATGGTTTGATAAAACATATCCTGATATGACAATTTTTGAGGCAGTAGGATTAGAAGAGCCAAAGATAGAAGAGAAGAAATTTGGCATTTGTGGTCCTGGAACAAAATTAATTGATGGTGTTTGTACAATTGTGGAAAGACCAGTAGTAAAGCCATGGTGGCAATTTTGGTAATAAATTAAAAGCTAAGTTTTAATCACAATACTTTTTCATATTCAATATTGGGTAAACTAGCAAGAAATCTTAGAATTTGTGGAGAATGTGGAATTGCATACACTTCAGTTAGTTTTACTAGATATATTGATCAATGTCCAATTTGCAAATCTAGAAGATTTGAAGCAATTCCAATAAAATCTATAAATAAACAGCAACAATCCTCAACATAGATTTTTTAGTAGAACTGAATTTCTAAGAACATTGTCAGAAGATCCAGAAATTGCAAAAATTATGCAAAGAAAGATGGAGGAGATGCTCAAACCAGAGTCCAAAATTGAACCTGGAATCATTGATTTGAATGACTCTAATTTTGATCAAACAATATCGGCTGAGAATCCAACTCTGATAGATTTTTGGGCAGAATGGTGTGGTCCTTGCAAATCAATGCATCCAATATTTGAGAATCTCTCAAAGAAATATCCAAATGTAAAATTTGCAAGAGTTAATGTTGATAATAATCAAAACATCTCAACAAAATTTGCAGTACAATCGATTCCTACATTTATCATGTTCAAATCAGGACAAATTGTAGATAAAATGATGGGCGCAGTAGGAGCTCCTGGAATTCATATGATTTGTAAAAAACACTCCAGCTAATAACCGTAAACTGGTTCAATTTCTCTTTGAATTCTTACAATATCATTAAACACTTTTTGTTCCTCAAGACTTAGTTTGTGCATAAAGTTTTGGAGAATTTGTTTTGCTTCATGTGATGGTGGAAATGTATAGTATACTTCCTCTTCAAAGATTTGTCTACCAATTGTAACATCTTTTACAGAACATGCAATCTCATCTCCTGTTTTTGCAGTAGATACTGTTTTTTTGTCTAGCTGTAATTGATGTATGTATCCAACCTTATGTCCTTTCATGTTCATAAATGGGATTTTATGTTTTAGATGTCCAACATCAACACAAACTCCAAAGACTGCAGGATTGTTATTTCTAAATACCATTCCTTTCATGAATGAAAATTTTGATATCGGTGTCAATTCTGCAAACATTGCATCTGCTTCATTTGCAGAGTTTTCTTCTACCCAAGCATTGTAACTATCAATTAAACTGTAAATTACTTTGTCTTCAAATAATTTGATGTGACTTGTTTCTGATTCATCTTGTGCATCTTCCAATAATTTGACATTGAATGCCAAAACAACACCCAGATGTCTGTCTTTTTCTTTGATAGCTTTGGCTTCAATTACATCTCGTCTAGTTACAGAACCAATGTCAGCTTTTGCAACGGGGACTTGAGAGCGCTTTAGCATCTCCATAATAGCCTCAAGCGAGCCTATAGTATCGCATTTTAGAATAACTCCATTAGTTTCAGTATCAACAAATACAGATTTCATCTCAGACTCTATGAGTTTTGTATATTTTGCAATCTCCTCATCATTTGATGCAACATAAAGAGTACTTCCAGGTAAGACACCTTCTAAATCAGGCGATGCAATTTTGAATCCAGCTGCTGCTTCTACTTGAAAAACAGGTTTGAATTTATCACGAGGATCACGCATTTCATCAAGGGGTTTTGGTAAAAGTAATGCTTTAGGTTTTGTAACAATTACACCATCACGTTTTGCAACTACAATGCTGTTTTCTTTTTTAATAATACCATCAATTAGAATAACATTTGCAGTTTGGCCCAATCCAATCTCATCTTTTACTTCAAGTACAATTCCACGTGGTTCTTTTTCATCTTGATTTAATCTGTTTTGTAGATACTGTTGTGTCAAACCAACTAAAACACTGAGTAATTCAGGAATACCAACTCCAGAACGAGCAGATATTGGAACAATGGCAATTTCTGATTTAAAATCTTCTACACGGTAAAATGCTTCTGATTTGTATCCCAAAATAGATAAAGTTCCAACAACATCATACACTTTTTGATCCAAATCTGCCTGAATTGATGCATCTTGTTCTTTGATTGATTGTGAAATGAATTTAGTTTCAGACTTTCGCCATCCAGAGATTTGATCACATTTGTTTAGTGCAACAACAAATGGAACTTTTCTACTTTGTAAAATTTTTAGGCTTTCATTTGTTTGTGGTTGAAATCCACGATTAACATCAACTACCAGTATAGCAATATCAGCAGCAGAGCCACCTCTTGAACGAAGATTTGTAAACACTTCGTGTCCAGGTGTATCAATTACTAATAGACCTGGAACCTTATTTTCTGCTTGTTCTAGTTTTTTGTATAGTGGACCACACATTTCTTTGATGGTCTCAGTTGGAAGAAAACTTGCACCAATATGTTGAGTTATTCCACCTGCTTCTCTACCTTGAACACCAGTTCCACGAATTCTATCTAAAAGAGATGTTTTTCCAGAGTCTACGTGACCAAGAACTGCCACTATGGGCTGACGAATATGCAAACCAGATCACTCAAATGCTACCCTCGATTCGTGATCAAAACTTTCTTGTGAATCCGATGCGTGAATAATATTCTCACTAAATCCTAATCCAAAGTCACCTCGGATAGAACCAGGATCTGCTTCAAATGACTTTGTTGCACCAATCATAATTCTTGTAGTTGCAATTGCATTGTTTCCTTCAATAATAGCAGCTACAACAGGTCCTGATGTGATAAATGATGTTAACTCACCAAAGAAAGGTTTGTCTTTGTGAACACCATAGAAATTTTCAGCTTGTGCTTGAGTAAATGTAAACATCTTTAGTTTCAAAAGTTTGAATCCTTTTTTTTCAAATCTTGTTACAACCTCACCAACTAGATTTCTAGCTACTGCATCCGGCTTTACAATAAATAATGATTGTTCAGTCAATTCTACTTCTTTCTAATTCCACCTTTAACGTATTTTTTGGTCCATTTCAATTTTCTTGGATCACGTTTTAGGATTAGTGAATTCTTTTTGCATTTTGCAGAACAGAACCATTGAACAGTTCCATCATTTTTAGCAAGCATAGTACCAGATCCTTTTGCAACTGGTCTATCACAGAAAGTACATGATTTAGCTAAAAGACTCATCTTAACACCTAATGAATTTTCTTGGCTTCCCTCTCGGTTTCTCTTAGCATTAGAATTTCTCCCATTCTAATAGAACCTTTGACGTTTCTTGTAAGAATTCTACCTTTATCCTTACCAGTAAGAACTTTAACTCTAACTTGAATTACTTCACCAGCAATACCGGTTCTACCAACAATTTGAATAATTTCAGATTGAACTACTTCTTCAGCGTTTTGACTCATTCTTCAGTCTTACCGCCTTTAATTTTAGCTATGGATGATACAACTTGGTCTACAATGTGTTGTGCATCACCTGCATCCAAAATTGCTGCAGCGGCAGAAGTAATATCAATACCTAATGATTTGCCTAATTCCTCTTTGCTTGGTACAAATGCATATGCTGCACCTTGTTCCTCACATAAAATTGGAAGATGGGCTACTACCTCTGGAGGTTCAACATCTTCAGCAATTACAATTAGTTTACTAGTACCACGTTCAATTGCCTTGGTTGCTTCGTTTGTTCCTTTCTTGACTTTACCGCTAGTAGATGCTACTCTTATGGCTTCTAAGATTGGTGCAATGAGTTCTTCTGGCGTCTCAAATTTAACATAATATGATTTTCCCATACTTCGTCACCCTAGGGGTTCATTCTCCATTCTATCCATCGATGAGATTGGTTTTAAAAGTGTTATCTGGAAATTATTAAGATCACTTTTTCAAGATATTCTGACATCAAAATATCTAATTTCTCCTGACTTTCAGCTTCGACATATATTCTAACAATAGGTTCGGTTCCACTGGGTCTAATCATTACCCAGTTTTTGGGATTAAGGGTAATTTTGATGCCATCAGAAATATCAGAATTAGGAAACTCCTCGTTAAGTGAAAAAATCAGTTTTGGGATTTTTTCAGCAGAACATGAAACCTTATCTTTAGTAGTAAAAGACGGAGGCAAATTTCCAATTTCTTCAGATAGAGATTTTCCTGAGATTGCCAACAAATCAAGCATCAAAGCCAATGTCATGCATCCATCTCTTACCTGATTATGTTTACCATACATGAAACCACCATTCTCTTCAAATCCTATCAATGCATCAGTTGAAACCATTTTTCTTGAAACCTCTACACTACCTACTTTAGTTCGAATTACTTTAGAGTTAAATTTTTCAGTTAATACTTCAATGTTAGAGCCAGAATTCAAACAGGTTACAACTAAAGAGTTTGGATTTTTCTTTAGAATATGTTGTGTGAGGACTAGTGCAGACTTGTCACCTGTAAGAATATTTCCGTTGTTATCACAAAAAATACTTCTATCGCCATCACCATCAAATGCTATTCCTATATCTGCATTATTTTCTCGTACTATTTTTGAAAGTTCAGAAAGATTTTGCAGAGTAGGCTCTGATCCACGTCCTGGAAATGTACCATCAATTTTTTGGTTAACAAGAAATGTTTCACAATTTAGTAGTTTACAAAAATTGGGAGCAGATACTGCTTGTGCACCATTACCTAAATCTAAAACAACTTTGAAATGTTTAGATTCTATTAGTTTAGAATCAACATGTGAAATAATTCCATTAAGATATGTTTCAATTGCTCTATTTTCTGTTCCTGTAATTCCCCATTTAGCAGGTTTTTGTAGCCAACTTTTTTGCAGATAAATATCTTCTATAAATAATTCATCTTCACGTGAAATCTCAACTCCATCATTTGCACATGGTTTGATTCCATTGTATTGTGGTGGATTGTGTGATGCTGTAATCATAAACCCTCCAGAATATCCCAAACTCTTTACTGCAAATTCTAAACATGGTGTGGGAATTATTCCTGCAACATTGCAATCGATTCCAATAGAATTGAGAGCAGAACATACTACTTTACAGATAGCAGGACTAGATTCTCGTCCATCATATCCTATCAATACAGGACCTTTGCCAAAGTATGTTCCAATTGCAAGTGTCATATCATGAACGAATTCTAATGAGAAATCTTCAGAAAAAACTCCTCGAATTCCATTTGTTCCAAAAAATTTCGCCATAATACTCTACAATAATAGATAAATTTGTGGGTATCTATCGTGCGATGATAGTTAAATAGATTATATTCATACCTGGAATTCTTGTCAGAGAAATACTATCAATTGTTTCTAAGTAGGATACGTACAGAAAAAACTAGAGAAAAATACGATTAAAATAATACTTGAAAATTTATTGAAGCAAATTAATGCATCCGCATATTCCAACTTATTTAATTTCTCAATAGAACAAATTTATTAAAGAATTTTAATTAACAATACAAAAATAAATTAAATAGTATTTTTGACATTATTTTCACTAATTAATAATAATCTCTTTCATAATCCTATACAAAATTATAAAAAAAGAAAATAAACATTAGAAGGACACTCCAAATTTTTATTCAAAAATAATCTAAAAATTAATTGAATAAAAAATGAATGTTTTTCTTATTTTTTACTTAATGCTAGCAATCCTAAAACAACTAATCCACCTAACAATATTTTTCCTTCAGTTGATTTTGGCATCAAGTCCCGAAGTAAATCGATAACCCCCGACTCACTTGCAGATTTTAATCCATATGGATTCTGATCAAATGATTTGAACATTTCCAAATCACCTTGAGCAATTCTAATTTCTTCATTAATTGCTTCTTCTAATGACCTCATTTCTCTCCACTATGTGTTTCTTCAACCAATCTTTTATCCGTTCTTCCGTTAAAAGATTATAGTTAATCATCATAGTTAACAAAAATCCTTCACCATTTTCATATTTTAGACCATAATCGTTTATGTTTAAAAAAACTCTTGTAGATAACAATGCTGTTCTCTTGTTTCCTCCCTTGAAATAATACCCCACTATCATCTCTTTCAATAGATAGTATGCTTTACCGATTATATCATCTTGGTATAATGTTTGAACCATATCTAATGTCAACTTTAAACCTCCTTCATAGTTGTATGATAATTCAATATCTTCTAATCTTAATGACTCTCTAATTTTTCTACTGTTGACTTTGTAAGGTATTGAATCATGTCTTTTTCCTAACACCATTAAGCATCTCTCTTAAATCTCATAATGTTTGAATATGTTTATTTCTTTTTAATACTTGAAAGAATTTTGAACCATAATGTTCATTCTAATTTTTTCATAATCCCTAGGTAGATTACAAAAATCAAGATAAAATTTCATATTATTCCCTTCAAACAAGAAATAATTGTTAGTGTTTTATACTTAATTTTTGAATAAATTCTATAACTTACTCTTCTTTAATGAAATAGGAATCATCCATATCCGAATTAGAATTCAAATCATTCCACATAACAAATATTCTATACATGTTACTTTTCTTTTTATCATTACATATTATTTTGATTTTGTTTATTTCATCACATTGTTCTTGTGAAAGATAAAACTCATATCTCTCAAACCAATACATTATTTCATGATATTCTTCACTATCAAGGATATCTTTTTCAAATTGAATTCTCAATTTGTTTAAATATTTTTTAATATCACTTTTCTTTATTCTAGGCAATAAATCGGGATACAAGTCCACCATTCCATCTTCAGAGATTATTATTGCAATACATTTTTTCTTATTCTTCTCCACATATCTGATTGCTGAATTATATCTGGCACCTCTTTCAGATGTTCCTTTTTCTGAAGATATTCCATCAAGTATGATGGCATTCCATAAAGTACGTGGCGTCTTTGATCTTTCTCCCAAATTGAATTAGCTACATTATTTACATCATGAAATAATTCTAAATTAATCCCACATTCTTCAGGTTATATACAAATAGGATGTTGAATATATTTTGGTTCTTCGTTCTTTTTTCGTAAAATTCCTAACAAAAATACTTGAGGTTTTAATTTAGGTGAAATTTCTTGAAATAATTCTTCAGAATATCTTTGAAGGTTATCTCGTGTAGAATGTTGATGTGTCCACATAAAATATTGTAAGGGAGTTTCCATAATCTCTAATATCGTCAAACATTCTCTTCTAACTTCTTAAACTGATCTTAATAGTTATTTAAATATCAAAATTCAATATTTTCTAAATTCCAAAATACATACAAAAATTCCTGTTTTTCGTCTAAAAAAAGAAAAGTATTCAGACCAATCAACTATAAAAAAATAAACATTATCTTTATGATAATTCAACTAATTTTCCAAATTTTGGTTGTTTAACTATCGTCTCACAACAGTTAACTTTGTGTTTAATGGCAAATCCATTGCGGGAGTCGCCCAGCCTGGTCAAAGGCGTAGGGCTTAGGACCCTATATCTCAGGATTTCGTGGGTTCGAATCCCACCTCCCGCACCATCTAGATTTCTGTGAATGATTAATAATAAGAAAATCTTTAGCATACAAGTCATGAAAAAAACAGTAATTGGAATTACAGTGGTGGGTAAAGACAAAGAAGGAATTGTAGCAATATTTACAAATTTTGCATTTTCTATTGGTGGAAACATTGAGAAAGTAAATCAAAATGTAATTAAAGGTCTTTTTGGCATGTATCTAGAAGTATCATTTTCAAAAGTAGTCGATGTAAAGAAATTTGATTCAGGCATTCAAGGTCTTGCTAAAAAAGAAAAGATGGATGTAAGTACACATCACGAAACAAATTTACAGAAAAATATTGCAGTGCTAGTAACTAAAGAACAACTTTGCCTTCAAACAATTCTTGCAAATGTAAAATCACTTAAAGGAAAAATTTCAGTAATTATTGGAACTGAAAAAACATTAGAGCCTATAGCAAAAAAAGCAAAAATTCCATTTGTTTTGGTAGAAGATAAAGTACAAGACAAAGCTGAAGATAAAATTATTCAAATATGTAAAAAATATAATATTGATTTAATCTCACTTGCAAGATATATGAGAATTCTTAGCCCTAACTTTGTTTGGAGATATCCAAATAGAATAATTAACATTCATCCATCATTACTACCAGCATTTCCAGGAGCTTCAGCATATGCACAGGCTTTTGAAAGAGGTACAAAAATTGTTGGCGTTACATCCCACTATGTAACAGAAAACTTGGACCAAGGACCAATAATATTCCAAGACTCTTTTAAAGTTGATCCAAATTATACATTAGAAAAAATGAAAGCTAAAGGACAAAAACTAGAAGCAGATACATTAGTAAAAGCAATGAAAATGCATCTAGAAAACAAACTTGAAGTTCGCTGGAGAAAGGTTCACATCAAAGTGAATTGAATGGTAGATATCAAAATACAATTTGATCCTAATTTAAGAAAATCAATATCAAACAAAAAACAAGTAGCAGTTATTCCAGTAGGTTCAATTGAACAACATGGGTCACATTTGCCAGTATCAACTGATTCTGATATTGTAACTGAAGTTGCAAAAAAGATCTCAAAAAAATATAGATATCTATTACTACCTACACTAAATTATGGAGTGTCATTTGAACATGCACCATTTTTTAATTTGAGTATAAGAGAATCAACTCTACGAACTGTTCTAACTGATTTATGCACATCACTATTATCAAATAATATTAAAACAGTTTTCATAATTAATGGTCATCATGGAAATCTAAAACCAATAAAGAATCTAGATGTTAAACTAAAGAAAATCTCAAAAAATAAACTTAAAGTATTCCCACTCTCTTACTGGCATTTTATGGAAAGAGAGTTTGACCACGCAGGATTTGTAGAGACATCACTAATGTTGGCAATTTCAAAAAATGTCAAAATGAACTTGGCAAAGAAAGGTGTAGATACTGATGGAATGACAAAACAAGAAATCATCAAACTTGGAAAACTAGCAAATCAATCATTTCCCAAAGCTACTAAAAATGGAATTTGGGGTGATCCTCGAAAAGCTACAAAGAAAGATGGACAAGCAATTTTAGCTGAAATCATCAAAAATCTTGGAAAAAAGTGTCAAATTTGCCTTACTGAATATAGATCATAGTTTCACCAATGGAAATTTAATATAACGCCTCGTTATTCATGTCAATAAGTGATTATTGATGTCAATTGATATGGCAGTAAAAGTATTGGATGAGAGTATCAATCAAGTTGTATTGATAAAACTCAAAGGAACCAAGACCATTAGAGGTACTCTTTTAGGTTTTGACCAACACATGAACCTACTACTCGATTCTTCAGAAGAAATTCCTACTGAAGGCGAGTCCATTAGCCTCGGAAGCATTGTGGTAAGAGGAGATAATGTAGTAATGATTTCCCCTCCACCAGCACAACGTTAAGTGATTTGCAATGACTAAAGGCACAACTTCTATGGGTGGTTTTACAAAGAAGAAAGTTCACATCAGATGTAGAAGATGTGGTAAGAACTCGCTTCACAAACGTCATCACCAATGTGCAAGTTGTGGATTTCCAGAGGCTAAACGCAGAAAGTATTCTTGGATTAAATGGTATACTTAGATGCAAGAAATTGTTCTAATTCTTAGTTCATTAGCAGGTGTTGCTACAGCTGCTGCTGTACATAAAATGCCAAGAGACAAAAATAAATTACTTAGTCTTGGTGCAAGTTCTCATATCAAAAGTCAAATCAATTCATTAAAAATAGAGAAAGACATTCTAACTAAAACTATTTCAAGATTATATCAAGCAGAATCAGAATTTTCTAAAATTCAAAAAAACAAATTGCTACTAAAGTATCAACATCAATTAGGAATAATACTAGCTAAATTAGAAAAACTTGAACAAGCAAGTCATCACCCAGATCTGGGTCCAGTAGGAGATGGTTTGATCACATTAATGGATCAAAAATTATCAAAATTAGATGACAGATTGTATGAATTGTCATCAAAAATGGCAAGTGCTAAAGATGAAGTAGTAAAAGTTCCTGAAGTAAAACAAAAAACAAAACAAAAGGTTTCCAACGTATTCAACTTTGATAAACCAAAAGAAAGTGAATTAGATCCTATTGTAATTCCTCCAACAGAATCAAGACAGTCATTCGAATTAACAACTCTAACAAACATTTCAAGAGGTAAACCAAAATTCCCTCAATTTGAAAACGAGCCAAAGCAAGTTGTAAAACCAATGCCACAACCAAGAGTTGTTCCAACTAAAGTAATCAAACCAAAAAATGAAATCGTTCAAGAAATTATTCAACCAAAACCAAAAGTTGAAGATAAAATTGAGATTATTCAGTCAGTATTATCAAAACCTGAGATCAACCTTGAAACTAAACCAGACTTGAATAAAGAAGTTGCAAAGATTACAGAACATAAAGCACTTCCAGAACCAACTAAATCAAAACCAGTTACATTAGATGATGACTTTAATCATGACTTTAATGATGACACAGATGATTTAGATAAAATCAAAGGCGATATCATGAGAGTGTTATCAAAACTAGATCAAGCAGAGGTAGAATAATTGACTTATGATGATGCCATAAAGGCATTATCAAGTGATGCATTGAAATTTGTTAAAGATGATTATATTATTGGATTAGGTAGTGGACGAGCAGCTACTTCACTTGTAAAATCCCTTTCAAAACTAATCAAACTAAAAAATTACAATATTGTAGGAGTTTCAACATCATTACAGATCAAATTAATTGCAGAAAAAGGCGGTATTCCACTAGTAGAATCTGATCAAGTAGAACATATCGATGTGGTATTTGATGGTGCAGACCAAATTGATTCACAAAAATATGTAATCAAAGGTGGGGGTGGTGCCCTACTGCGAGAAAATATTTTGTTTAGCCTAGCAAAAAAAGTTGTGGTGATGGCAGATAAAACAAAGTTTGTAAAGAATTTTACAAGAACAGTTCCAGTTGAAATTCATCCACTAGCAAGAAACTCTGTTACAAAATCAATTAAAAAACTAGAAGGAGAAGCACAGATTCGTTCACTTGATAGAGGATATACATTTTTTACAGAAAATGGAAACATAATTTTGGATTGTGACTTTGGAACAATAAAGAACCCCAAAGGATTAACTCAACAAATTAAACAAATCCCAGGTGTTTTAGAGTCAGGAATATTTTTGAAAAAACCAGATATTATTTACAAAGCCAAAGAAAATGGTAAATTTGATATTTTATAGAAATTTTAAAAATCAATGATTGGATTCAGGGTTGTCATGTCTAATTGAATTCATAAAATCTGGATGTTGTAACATCAAGTCTATCATTTGTTCTCGCAAATCAACATCATCCATTACAGCATTAAGCATAGATTCCATCATTTGATTAGACATCATCTTCTATCAACTAATTTTAGATATGTGGATGACATTACACATGCAGGATAACCATTACTTTTTTGAATCAACAAATGTCCAAATTTACAAGTTAATATATCAACATCTGCAAATTTTTTCCATTGTTGGTGAGGAGACATTTGTTGTGCAAAAGAATTCTCAAAGAATGAAAGAACTAATGGCAATAGTTAGGATCATAACAAATAGAAATGCAAACTAAGAATTCAATGGTAAAAATTATCTTTTTGCTCTTAAAAACAATCGTAAAAAACCAAACTTGTAAATTAATTATTTTGAAATCAAGTTAATTTTTCTATCTACTAGTTTACCATGACCAAGTTTTCCAATCACCTCAAAGTTCTCAGCAACTAGTTCACCTCTAACAATTGTTTTCACAGGCCATCCAATTAGATTTCTTCCCTCATATACAATATAATCAGAAAATCCACCAAACAAGTCAGAAGTTACAGTTTTTTCTTTTTTCAAATCAATCATTGTAATATCAGCATCAGAATTTTTCTCAATAGTTCCTTTTTGAGGATACATTCCAAAAATTTGAGCAGCATTTTGACTAGTAAATCGAACAAATTGCTCTAGAGATATTTTCTTTTGGTTAACTCCATCATTAAGTAAAATAGGAATTGCTGTGCCTATTCCAGGGAATCCTGCTAGTGCACTCCACACATTATCGCCATCTAATTTGAGTTTGAGTTGATTTGCAACATGATCCGTACCTATAGTATCAATTTGATTATTTGATAATGCATTCCACATAGCTTTGCAGTCATCTTCAGTCCTAATTGGAGGCATTACCTTAGCAAGATAACCAGATTGTTTCTCATAGGATAAAGTCAAGTAATGAGGACAAGTTTCAACAAAAATTTTAGTTCCTAATTTTTTCTCCTCTTCTATTTGTTTTAGTGCACGTTCAGAACCAATATGAACAAAATAAATCACACAATCATAATCTCTACCAAATTTTGATATTGTCTTGATGGCTTTTGCTTCAAAGTTTGGAGAACGACTAGAAGACCATGCTGATAATCCATCTTGATTTTTTTCTTTTGCAGTTTTAATTCCACATCCACATGATTCATAGTCTTCTGCATGAACTAGAACAGGGCAGGCAAGTTTAGCTGCTGCTTTTACAGTTTGTTCAACTAATTCATCAGTTACATTCACCTGAGCTTCAACTAAACTAGAAGAATTTGGTGGCATGTCCATGTATACATGACCTACTTCACCACCAAGATTCATGTAAATTTTAAAAGATGTAATTCTTTTTTCAATACAATAATTCATCTCACTAATCTGTTGTGGTGTAAAAATTGAAGCATGGATTGTATAATCTACATAATGATTTTCAGATGCAGAGTCAAGTTGAGATTGTAAAGAATTTGTAAATGGATCACCTAGTCGAAGCATTCGCATCATAGTAGTAATTCCACCAATTGCAGCAGCATGAGATTCAGTTTTTGCAGCTTCATTAATTGGAGAATAAACTCCATAGTGAACATGTGTATCAATAGGTCCTGGAACTGAAACTAATCCTGCACCGTTAATTTTATGATCACATGAAGGTGTATCAGTTGTAAATCCTACAATTTTTCCCTCATCTATGAGAATATTTTTCTCAACTATTCCATTTGGGAGGATAACATGTGAATCGGTGATTATAGTATCATACGTCATCTGAAAATTTTACGAAATGCAGGCTATTATGCGTTGAGAAAATGAATAAAAGAACAACACAAAAGGGTATTCTGAGGGCCGGTGGTTTAGGAGTATAATGCCTCGTTCGCAACGAGGATGTCGAGGGTGCGATTCCCTCCCGGTCCACTTTTCCAGAAACTATTATACATAATTGAAAAATAGTATTTTTCATGGAAGTTTTTGACGGCAAAAAAGCTGCACAAGATTACATGTCAAAGCACACATTAGCATTCTCTACTCCAGAATTAACGCTTATGAGATTTGCATTTTGGATGGGGGATTCAGTGCCAGATCCAAAAAATGACGGGAAAGGAATTCCAAGAATGATGACATATTTGATAGAACAAGACTTTGAACCAGTCTTAATTGATGATGAAACATATATTCCATCAGGTGCAGTGAGAAGTTCAGCAAATGTTGGAAATGCATTCAATGAACAAATTCCAGATGGGAACTTTTGTTCTGAATGCGGTAACAGTTTATCTACCACTGCAAAATTCTGTCCTGAATGTGGAACAACACAATAAGAAAATAATTTTTTAATTTAGTAATTTTATGCTTTAGCGCCACATTTTGTACAAAACTTTGCGTTTTCTCTAAATGCTGCACCACATGATGTACACCCATTTCCACTTTGTGGTGAAATAGTTTGTCTTGGCATCAATGCAGGATCAGGTGTTGGTAAAGTTCCAGGATCTCCAAATGCTTCTTGTGCAGATACAATTCCTGGAGGACCTGCACCTACTGGATTTTCAGCAGTTCCTGATCTTGGTGGTTGTCCCATTCCACCTGCCATCATTCCAGGTTGTCCCATTCCAGACATCAATCCTGGAGATTGTGTATTTCCAGAACCAGAACCTACTGATTTTTTTAATTCAAAGATTACTTTGATAGCTAGAAATTCTAATGCAGAATATGCAACGGTATAATCACCTAATTTTTGAAAGAATTCTTTATCACTAAGTTGACCTTTCTTGTACATGTTGTTTGTATCTAAAAATGATTCATAGTATCCTTGTGATTCATCAAACAAATTCTGCAATTTGTCAAAAAGCATACCAAGTGTATCTACTTCACCAAATGACATAATCACAGTCGATTTTTGGAATATTAATTACTTTAGGATCAAAAAAGAAGAAGAAACGTGTTTGAATTTATTCTAGTGCTCTATCAATCATGCCTTTGTATGATTCTTTAGATGCTGCACCTACTTGCTGGCTAACTATTTCGCCTTTGTTTAAGAGGATTAAAGTTGGAATACTAAAGACATTGTATTTTGATGCCAGTTCATTGGCTTCATCAACGTTAACCTTGACAAATTTTACTTTGCCATCATAGTCAGCTGCCAGTTCTTCAACTACTGGGCCTACCATTCTACATGGACCACACCATTCGGCCCAAAAGTCTACAAATACAGGGATGTCAGAATTTATCACATCTACTTCCCATGATTTGGCATCTGAAATTTGTGTTACAGTCATTATAACATTATTTTATTGCACGTACCTAAAAACGTTCACCAGAATTAACACCATATTTTTTGTTGGAGAATTAATTTTGATATATATTTAAATGACGTTTTAGTAAATCTGAAATATGAGTTCTGAACTTAGACTTAAAAAATTAAGAGGGTCTGGAGGCTATATCATGGCTACTGTTACTGATGAACAACAAATGAAAGGAAACCTTGGCGGTCCTGATCTATTTTTGGCACCAATTGGAAGATTAGATACAAGTATAATTACTAAATATTTTTGCAACACTTGTGAGAAAGAATTTGAAGGCCCCCCAAAAATTGAGTTTGAGAATCCAAATGAAGAAGTTGCAGAAAATTTAATTCTTGCAGAGCGAGGTCAATACATTTGTAATTCATGTAATGCTTCAATTGCTGAATATAGAGATTTTAAGAAACAAGATGAAGCAGGAAAAGTTGGAGTTGCAAAACCATTAGAACCACAAGTTCAAAGTACACAACCAGAAACTCCACAGCAAATAGCAAAACCTATAGTATCTCCAGAACCAACTGCAACACAACTGGGTTCTGTAACTTCAGTTACATCAATTGAAGGGAAATCTGTATTTGATGAAAATGCAAACAAAGTTGGAACTGCAAAACAAGTTGGAATTGATTCTACACAATCAATGGTTTTAGTAATTACTAAAAAAGACGGAACAGAAGGCAGCATACCTTGGAGTAGCATCAAAAAAATTGGCGAAGTTGTTATTTTAGGAAATCCTAAAGTTACAACTCAGCCAGGGGAATGTTCTAACTGTAAATTTGTAAACAAAAAAGGCTCCAAATTCTGTGAAGATTGTGGTAGTAAGATCTGATAACTAGTAAATTTAATCAATGGTACTATAGGCGATAATACAATTGGCAAAAAAAACAATCCCAAAAGGAATAGTAAAAGACATCATAATTGTCGCAGTAGGGGTTTTAGTAATTTGGATTGGTCTACAAGTAGCATTTGGAACACAAAATCCATTCTATGTCGTTGCAAGTGGAAGTATGATTCCAGTTTTAGAAGTATACGATGTTTTGATAGTTTCAGGTCATGAACCTTTTGAAGAAATTGAGATAGGAGATATCATTGTGTTTAATCGGCCATCAGATCATAACAGAGTGATTGTTCACAGGGTTGTGTCAATTATGGAAGATGATCCTAAAACAATTAGAACCAAAGGAGATGCAAATCTAGCATCAATTCCAGGAACTGATTTTCCAATTACAGACAAAGAATACATTGGAAAAGTAGTATATACGCTTCCTCAAGTAGGATACATCACACAGTTACTCAAACCTCCAATCAACTATATCATTATTGCAGTCATAATTGGAATTATGATTGTAAAGCAATTTGTAAAAAAGAAGAATGAAAAGGAATTACCATTTACTGATCCATTAGATTCAGTTAATCCAGATACCGTAGAGGAGTTATCTGATATTGATAAGATTGGAAAGGATTCAGAATATGTGGAAAAAACTGAAGAGGTTGCAGAATTAGATGACACTGATGAGCCAGAAAATCAAACAAAAACAGAAGAGATTGATGAAATATTTGAAGGTATAGAAGAGTCTATTGACGAAAAGGTAAAATCTAAAGAAGAATAAGAATACTAAATTTTTAAAAATTCAGGCAAACAGGTTCACATATCTCGTATGACAAGAGAAATAGATCGTCCTGCTTGCTTGGTAGCATAGTTACGTCAAAATCACTAAAAAAGGATCCTGAGAAATCATTAGTTTCAAGAGTAGAATTATTTATGAAGTAGTTAAAAATTGAAAATAATTTCTAAAGAACAGAATCTTTTGTTTTGAATATTCGTGTAAAGTAACCAGATGGTTCGTTTGGTTCTTCAATATCATTGGTAATTCCTGCCAAGTTTTTTGCCAAATTCTTTTTGTATCCAACTTGCATCTGTCTTTGAATTTGGATTCTTTGTGCTTGTGGTGAGCCTGCTCCATGCATGGATTCTGTAAGGTATCCCACAGAATTTCTTCCAAGAGTCATATTTTCAATTAATCTTAAAATTCTCATTCTGTTTTCTACATCAACACCTTTTCTTCCTTTTAGGAATTTTTTGAGCATTGGGCCAGCTACTGAATGTCTAAAATCTTTTTCAGAGGGAAGGGTAACTACTAATCCACCTGCAATATCTTGTGCAAGTCTACTAATCTCATATGGGAATCGCGTTACATTATGTTTACAAATTTGTGCAAGCATATCTTCATTTAGATATACGCCAGATTTCATTTTATGTCCTAAATGAGATGATGCAATTCCTGCTGCAAAAATTGTTTCATTAAGATGAGTCATTTCAATAAGTTTGTCTTTAATGTGAGATACTTTAGGAATACCATTGTAATCTGCAATTGTAGCTGCTGCCCCAATCAACACATCACCAAGACCTGTTTTACACACATAACTACGTCTATGATAACAAGTAAAACGCTCTATGAGCATTGATGCAAATTCATATTCTCCATGCATGAAGACTTTGTCCCATGGGATAAACACTCTATCTAAAATCATCAAAGCCTCTTGTCCACCATACTTTGCATTACCATCATCAATGTCACCCTCTTCCATACTTCTTGTGTCACAAGACTGTCTACCGTAAATGTAAGTGACACCTTTTGCATCTGCTGGGATTGCACCAACTATTGCCCAGTCTTTGTCATTTTCTGTTAATCTAACTGTTGGCATTAAAATAATCCAATGTGAGTTGATACAACCAGTTTGATGTGCTTTTGCACCAGAGACATAGATTCCTTTATCATCTCTTTCCACTACTCTTGTAAACAAATCTGGATCCTCTTGTTCTGCAGGTCCCTTGCTTCTGTCACCTTTAGGATCAGTCATTGCACCGCCAATTACAAGATTTTCTTTTTGCATCTCCTTTACAAATTCTAAGAATTTTTCATGATAATGGGTTCCATGTTTTTCATCAATTTCAAATGTAGTAGAATGCAGAGAATTCAATGCATCCATTCCGACGCATCTTTGGAAACATGTTCCAGTGTTTTGTCCTAGTGTTCTTTGCATTTTATTTTGCATAACTAAATCTTGTGCACTTTCTGCAATGTGTAAAAATCTATTAACTTTTAATCCAGTAAGTGATGAATCAGCAGAAGCTAATGCTTCTTCACGTACTGCAAGATCATAAGTTTCTGCAACTGCATTAATTGATGGCCGAATCATTGGATGATCGACGGGTTCTTTAACTAATTCTCCAAATAAGTAAATTTTAAGATCACGACCTCTAAGACTTTTAATATAATCCTCACCTGTTCTAATTGTCTTCAAGACATTAGCCATGTATCATTATTCAATTTGATGTTATATAATAATCTAAATTAGTTTAAAGCTGATTTTAAGAATAAATTACGATCATAGACCTATTCGTACATCAAGGATTTTACAGCCCTTACCTTTTTCCATTACAAGGACTGGATTCATGTCTAATTCTTTGATCTCTGTAAAGTCTGAAACCAGTTGTGATAATCTCTGAATACATTCAGAAAGTTTTGCAATATCTGATGGTTTTTCACCTCTAACACCTTGTAGTAATTTTTGAGTTTTAATTGATGCAATCATGTCATCAGCTTCTAGATTAGTTACAGGTGCAAGTTTGAATGTCACATCTTTAAGAACTTCAACATAGATTCCTCCCATTCCAAGCATAATAACAGGGCCAAATCCAGGTTCAAGTTTTGAGCCTATGATGAGTTCTTTGCCACCTTTAACCATCTCTACAATCAATACGCCTTTAATCTCGGCTTTACTGTTGTATTTTTTGGCATTTTTGATAATTGTTTTGTATGCTTTTTTGATTTCAGAATCATTTGTCAAGTTAACTTTAACACCACCTGCATCTGATTTGTGAATAATTTGTGGTGATGCAATCTTCATTACAACAGGATAACCAATCTTTTTTGCAATTTTTACTGCTTCTGCTTCATTTTTAGCAAGTGCACTTTGTGGTAATGGTAAACCATATGCTTTGAGAACTTTTTGTCCTTCTTCTTCTAAAAGATTAGGTCGCTTTTCTTTTTTTACCCTGTCAAAAATTGCCTTGGCTTTTACTTTGTTTACTTTGAATTTTGTGATTTTTCCTTCTTTGGTATTTACCCAAATTGCAAACTTTATCATTGCAGCTAAAGTTCTGATTGCTCCTTCAGCATAATTGTAATAAGGAACATTTCCTTCTGCCAAAATTTCTCTATTCGTAATGCCTTCATCTAATCCCATTAGACTTGCAAGCATTGTCTTTTTGTATTTCTTTGACATTGTAACAATTATTTCTGCAAGTTTATCATAATCTAACGTTCCTGATGGTGTACACATTGTAATAACAGATCCTACCTTTGGATGTTGGAGTACACGATCCAAAACATTATGGAATCTATTAAAATCAGCATCACCTACAATATCAACAGGATTTGCAGAGCTTCCCCAAGGAGGAATTACTTTATCAATCTTTGGACGAATACTATCAATTTTGGCCATTCTAATTTTTGATTTAGAGCAGGCATCAGTGGAAATAATTGCAGGTCCACCTGCATTTGATACAATAACTAAACCACCTGCTGTTGGAAGTGGTTGTTTTGAAAATGCAGTTGCATAATCAAAGAGTTCCTCCATTGTATCAACTCGAATAGCACCTGATTGTTTTAGTAAAGCATCATAGATTTCATCTGAGCCCATCAAGGCTCCAGTATGAGACATTGCAGCCTTTGCACCTTCTGGACTACGTCCTGATTTTAGTACAAGAACTGGTTTTTTGAGTTTTTTGGTAATATTTTTACAAACTTTAAGAAATTCTTGGCCGTCACCCATGTCTTCAAGATACATAACAATAACTTTTGTTTGTTTATGATTTGCAAGAATCTTTAGAATATCAACTTCGCTCATTACAGCTTTATTTCCAAGACTAACTACTGCAGAAAATCCAATTCCCTGAGCACTTGCATCTTCAACTAGTGCTGCACATATTGCACCACTTTGTGATACAAGAGCAATTTTTCCAGATTTTGGTGTAATTTTAAGAAAAGTAGAATTCATCATGGTCTTCGGATCAAGATTCATGACACCAAGACAGTTAGGTCCAATGATTTGGATTTTGTATTTTTTAGCTATGTCTTTAATTTCTTGTTCACGTTTAGCTCCTTCTTCATCAACTTCTTTGAAACCTGCTGTGATAATTATAACGCCTTTGATTTTTTTCTTTCCACATTCTTCTAACACAGGTGCGACCAATGTATTTTTGATTACTATAACTGCAAGATCAATTGACTTTGGAACATCTAAAACAGTTTTGTATGCTTTTTTATAAAATACAATATCTCTAGATGGACTAATTGGATATACGATTCCTTTAAAACCATTCATGATGTTTGATGTAATAGTAGCACCAACACTTCCTCTCTTATCAGATGCACCAATTACTGCAATAGACTTTGGTGATAAGATAACAGATTCTACCATAATAAGTTCAATCTGAGATTTTGTATAATAAAGTTATTCTCGAAAATTTCTGATCTCTAGTTTTTAGCTTCCCAGCATTTTTCCAGCTAAATTCTCTTTTCTAGGAACCCAAACAATAGATAAGTTAGAAAACTTTCCAATAATTCCCCATGCTTCTCTAGCCAGATTTCTTAATGCTTCATTATTTATTGCAAATTCATGGTTTAGTTGGTTTACAGTATTTTTAGAATCACTGTAAATTGTAATTTCATCACTTGAATCAACATACTTGTTTAGTGCAGAAATTATTGCTAAATATTCTGCCTGATTGTTTGTTAGATCAGATTTTTTTTCATAAAATGATTCTCCAGTTTCTTTAACAAAATGCCCATATCCACTATTTGTTCCTCCAGAACCATCAACGTAGATACTAATTCCCATCTTTATACAACCTTGTGATCTTCACAGTTAGATTTAGTACTATCATGTAAATAATTGTAGATATTCCTTGTGATGCAATTGATGCTAAATAAGGATCATAATATATTGTCAGAAAATAATACTGCAATACCCATCTAGCTATAGTATAAACAACTTCTGCAATTCCTAGTGAAGTAATTAATTTTTTTAAATCTTGTTTTAGTTTTATAGTATCTGTCTCACCAGATTCTAATCGATATTTTTTTCGGTTATCTAGATAAAATGAGATACTAAAAACTGAAAAATAAACTACATAATCTGCAATTGTAGTGTATGTTGTATTGAGAATATCATCTTGATCAGATAAAATTTGAGCGACAGTAGCTGAAATAATTATAGATGCTGCAAATGCTATGAGAATATTTTTGTTTAATTTTAGATATTCTTGTAACACGTAATTGATTCTTGGTTGTTACAAATAAATTAAGATTAGTCCAAAG
Organism: Candidatus Nitrosopumilus sp.; assembly: GCA_965262905.1. Classification (GTDB taxonomy): domain Archaea; phylum Thermoproteota; class Nitrososphaeria; order Nitrososphaerales; family Nitrosopumilaceae; genus Nitrosopumilus. The sequence goes on along the minus strand of OZ253567.1, from coordinate 1,556,293 downwards.
TAATTTTTAAAAACATTATTAATCCTGCAAGTTCTGCAATTCCCACTCCTAACATGTATGGGAATATTTCATGTGAGAAAATCTCCTCCATGGAAAAATAAGCTAATGCGCCAATTACATTATGTAAAAATAACATTCCTGCAACAACTATCATGCCTAATGGAAGTTGAGCTCGAGTATTCCTATACATTTTTCCAAATATACAAATTAAAATTCCAAGTATTCCCATATTGGCAAGTGAAACAACAGATAAGACTAGAGAAGTAGATTCCATTTAGTGTAAAACACATCTAAAGCGTTTATTTACTTTTGTCCAATTTTCTTTCAATTTTTTCAAATACCTCCATATTGACTTCAAGATATGTTGAGATAAAGTAGGTCACATTGTATTTTTCTCCAACTTTGGTAACCATGTTATTTTTTTCTAGTACTCGGATATGATGCTGAATGGCCTTGTAATCAAGACCCATTTCCTTTGCTAATTGATTTGTGTTAAATGGATTTTCCCTTAATTTAGAAATTATTTTTAATCGATTTAATCCACCTCTAGAACCTGCAAATACAAACCACAGGAGTCTTTTTGCATCAGGATCATTAGCCATAAGTTATGAAATGTCTTTTCATTTACTACTAAAAGGTATTCGGGGATAAGTAGAAAGTATAAAAAACATAATTAGGCAAATTTGAATGAACAAAAAAATGATGTTAAATTATGATGCACCTCTGTATAGACCACCATCAGAAGCTAAATCTTTGATTTTCCAAGTAACATTAGGTTGTTCATTTAACGAATGTTCATTTTGTGATATGTATAGATCAAAAGAATATTCTGAAAGGTCATGGGAAGATGTAAAAGCAGAAATTGACATGATGGCAGGCTATCTACCTAACACTAGACGAGTATTCCTTGCAGATGGTGATGCATTAAATCTTGATTCAGAATATATGATTAAAATTGTAAAGTATATTAGAGAAAAATTTCAAAACATTGAAAGAATTTCATGTTATGCAATGCCTATGAATATTCTAAAGAAAACATCTGAGGAGTTAAAGAAAATGAATGAAGCAGGGCTTGATATGTTCTATCTAGGAATTGAAAGTGGATCAGATATTGTTCTAAAAAAAGTAACCAAAGGAGCAATAGGTAAAACAATTATCAAATCAGTGAACAAAGCAAAAGAAGCTGGATATGTAATGTCATGTATGGTAATTTTAGGACTAGGTGGGAAAAAATATTCTAAAGATCACATCAAAGATACTGCCAAAGTTATTAGTGCTTGTTCTCCCCATTATGTTGGTGCCTTAACCCTCTATCTAGAAAATGGGATTAAACAAGAATTTATCGACAAGTACGAAGGGGAATTTATCAAAATTGATGATGCTGAATCATTAGAAGAGCTATATGGTTTGGTAAATCAAATTGAGACCAAGGAAGAAATTGTTTTTAGAGTAAATCATGGTTCAAATGCATATACAGTAAAAGGAACATTTCCTCAAGACAAACAAGATATGTTAGATAAAGTAAAATGGATGAAACAACACCCAGAAACTGTACGTCCAGAAGGATTACGTGGATTTTAAATCAGATTTTCTTGATACAAGTATACTACTTTGAAGATTTTTACTGAATAATCACCAACAAAAATTTTACTAGGGATATCATTTTCAGATTTTAAAACTCTAAACTTGTACTCATAATTATCATTTGAACTCACATCAGTTTGAGCAAAATGAACAGCATCATTTTCTTGTAATATTTGAATTATTACAGGATAACCTTCAACAGGATTTGCAATATTTCCTTTAACAAATGCCCAGGGTGAAATATTATCTTCCAAAGAATGGAAAAATACTGTTGATTTTTCAAGTGCAATATTTCCACCTAGTGGAACAATTTCAATTTGAGATTCATGAGTGTGGCCATTAATTAGAATTTGGCCTGAATGTGGATGTGCAAAAGCAGAATCTATAGAAAATGTCAATAGGAATGTCAAAATCAAAAGACTTGAAAATAAAACAAATTTATTCATATTAGAAACAAGAAATACGAGTAATTTAAGAATTCTTCATCTAAAGAGTATCAATTATAGATTTTAGATTTTCTGGTAAAGCTGGCAATTCAGTATGGCTTTCATTATTTTGAAGATTTTCAGGGCCTATTCTTCTAACTCGTTGAGTTCCAAGAAGTGTATCAATATTTCTTTGAATATCTTTTTCAGATAGAATAGTCTTTAATTTTTCTGTAACGGTTGCTTCATTTTCATATTTTTTTATCCCGTATTGAACAAGAATAGTTTTTTCTTCAAATGAAAACTCAGTCATGTTTTTCAAGAGTAGTTTATGGCTAATAATCTTTGGTTAATCAAAGATAGTTAAAATATGATGAATTGTGAATTGACTTACTTGGCAAGTAAATTACAACTAATTTCAAATGTGTTAACAACAAAAAGATATGCCACAATTGCAATAATTAGTGGTGCAGGATTAGGGATAATTTATTATTTTTTGACAATGTCAATGCTACCATCTCACTTGAGTACTATAATGGAAATAATGCCTTACTACATTTTAGCATCAATTGGATTAACAATAGGAATTTCAGCACTAGCTGGAATCAATTTTGCAATGATGGCATTTAAAATAAAGAGAATGAAGATGATGAATTCTTTAAAAACAAATTCTTCAGCCGTATTAGGTGGGGCATTTGCAGCATTCACTCCCGGTTGTCCAGCATGCACTGCACCTTTAGCAGTAATTTTGGGTGCAGTTGGAGGATTATCATTATTCCCAATGCAGGGCTTGGAATTAAAATTCATTTCAGTAGGAGTTTTGATTTTCTCAATTTGGTGGATTGCAAGAGGGCTACAAAGTAAAAGCTGCTGTAAAATAGGATAAAATGGACCCACGAGGATTCAGCCACCATTTTGGGGTTAGAAATGAACGCAGATATTCGAAATCAACCTAACAAGTCCCCCCTCTTATTTCTACACATCATATGATGGATATACATTATCCTCATGAATTATTACTTTCGGTCTTTTAGTACTCATGTATAATAACATTTGATCGGCTTCTTCTTTTGTGAATTGTTTTGAATCAACAAGTTTCTTGAGCAATTGGTTTTTCTCTACTGGTTTTTGCACATCCTTATAGAAATTATCTATTATTACAGCCAAGATTCTCATAGTTTCTGTCTCAGAAGTGATTCTATGAAGATACTTTAGTTTTCGAAGAATGGCATAGTTTTTTTGATGTTTAGGTGATTGAGAGTTAAGAGTATCAAAAATCTGCTCGAACATGTTTTTTTGATGTTCTCGCTTAAGAATACGTAGTTGCTGTAAAATATCGCACATCACCTTTAAAGAATCGTCAATATCACGTGTATTGGATATAATTTTGATACAAAGTAATCTTTTTTTTGCATCATCTTTAGTTTGTAATAGATTCTGTATTGTTTTTGATTTTTTTTGTTCTGATTTTATCATTACATTATGTATATCATTAGATTCTTTGATTTTGTTTTTTATGGCTTTGTCTTGATAAATCGAATATTCAGAGATTTCTTCAACCATATCAGTGTCAGAAATTGATTGTTTTTCTGTTAGATATGGTGGAATGTTTTCAAGCAAAGATTTTGCTCTTTTTAAATTCTCATAATAATAATTTCTAGTGACCTGATTAAGACCAGGACTATCTTCCTCAATTTTGACTAGTGTTCTTTCTAATGCGTGTATAAGATCAGACAATTTCTTGTCATAAGGAATACTAGGTTTGGCAGTGCCGTAAATATAATATTTATATACATTCTGCTTGCTGGTTTTGTCATGCTCAGTTTGATATTCTATGATACTCTTTGTGCATAAATCATTTAGCTTTTTGCGTATTCTGTTAGCTGAACCAAGTCCCTCATCTTTGAGCTTACGTATTATCTCCCTTTGGATTATTCCCTTATGGACTGCAATCAATTCGACGACTGCATGTGTCAGTAGATCCTCCGCAGATAACATAGATTTCATACATATTCCAAATTAATATAGATTAGACCTCTTGCGTAATTAGTCTAGATCTAATTGCCTGCCTAGACTGACCAATAATCCGTATAATGTCCAAATTAATATAGATTAGACCTCTTGCGTAATTAGAGTGATTTTTTACCAAGTTTTGTATTTTAATAAAATTTATGCCTAAAAATTTAAATTTCAAAATTAATTTGGAAAACCATACTTCAAAATTTACGCCTAGAAATAATTACGCAAGACATCTATTATTTTCCATAGGTGTTCTTGCAATATGTAGACCCCCACCAAAACACCTTCCAATAATGTCTCATTAATACAATTACTTTCTATACCAATCCATGGAGGTGAAGTGAATGAAGAATACTCAGTGTAAAGGTCCTGCAAACGGACCTAGTCAAACAGGTAATCCCTCTGGTGGCGGTAGGGGCAACAATCCTCCAAGTGAATGATTATTAATTAAAAAATAATCAATTTTTTTATTTTTTACTAGAATTTTGAATTAATGTAATTCATTTGTTGTTTCTCGTAACCTTAATTCCTGCTCTATCTGCTGGTGTATCTTCATCCAAACTCATGTGAGGTCTAATGTAATTGTGGTAAAGTTGAATTCCTGTAATTATTGGAGAATCTACCTTTTTCAATCCTTTAGATATTTTCGTTCTATCTCTAAATTCCCCATTCAGTTTTTCTTGAATATTGTTATTAGCCACTTGATTTCTAATGTGAATTTCTTTGACATGTTTTACTCTAGTATTTTTGTGTCCAAAATTCCTTTTTGAAAGCATCATTATAGGAGGGTAGACCATCAGTGACAAATATTTTATAGTAAAAAGCAAAAGTTCATGAACTATTTTCAAGGTATCTTGGTTTGTTTGTTCGTATTTGCCTAGGCAAAAATATGATTACTGGTTTTTTGACGATTTTTAATTCACGAACTTTGTCTCTTCGCTATACTTTACAATAATTCTACCAAAAACCCTTTGATGTATCGTAAATAAAATCACAATTATAATAAAATTACAGTTTTTTTAATAGTGTAAATCTGGGTTTGGCTGGTTCTATATCTTCATGCATATCCACATTACTGACAAATTTGACTTTGTAATTTAACCATCTATTTTGCATGTTACGTGATTTCTGGTTTTCATCAATAGATTTTTCTGTTTCTTCAAATTTTTCACAATTCATAATCCATCTTCTTGAAACTCTAAACATTTCTGCAATTCCTTTCTCTAATGTATCATCATCTAGATAATTCATTAATCCATGAGTGAATACAAAATCTATTGATGAATCCTCAAAAGGCAGTTCAGATATAGTGCCATTTTTGAAATTTCCATCAGGTACCTTCTCTTTTGCAATATCTAATGCGTGATCATTTAGATCAATACCTCCAAATTGAATTGTATCTGGAAATAGTCTCAGATCAATTCCTGTACCGCAACCAATCTCTAAAACACTTGAGCAATGTAATGATATGGCTAAATCTCGAACAAATTTTGCAAATTCTTCATTATATCTCGATTCATTCTCGTCTGAATATTTGTTCCAAAATTTTTCATTGTAACTCATGATGTTTTTCAAACAAAGATGTATTTGATATTAGTTGTTTAATGCTGACATTTGCAAGGAATAAGCTTTGTATCAAATGTACAATCATGAGGTCCATCTGATTTTTCCTGTGTAGGAATTTCTTTCATACAATCATCATGCCTACCTTTTCTACAAAACCAACAGATTTCTTGAGTTTCTCCAGGCGAGCATGAATCCATAATTTCTAGTCCTTCTTGTAAGTAAAAAACTTCATGGAATTTAGATAAATGTCAACCAAGGCAAAAATCTTTCATCTTTACCCATAACCACATCAGTAAATGACTTTTGTAATGCCTTGGTAATGGTGCCCATCTTCCCATTTCCAATTTTTACTTTATCTATCTGAGTTACTGATTTTACTTCAGCTGCTGTACCTGTCATGAAAATTTCATCTGCATTGTAAAGATCATCTCGTTCTAAATCGCGTTCAATTACAAATCCCTCATTCTCTTTAATAATCTGAATAATGGAATCCCTAGTAATTCCCTCTAGTCCTCCTGCTGAAAGTGGTGGAGTTTGAATAATATCGTCTTTAATTATGAAAATATTTTCAGCGCTACCTTCTGCTACTTTGCCATGATAGTTTAACATGATTGCTTCATCATATCCATTTTCTAATGCTTCCATTCTTGCAAGTGCAGCATTTGCATAGTTTGATGCAGCTTTTGCTTGCATTGGTTGAGATCTTGAATTTATTTTGGTCCAACTAGATACTTTACATTTTGCTCCAGAAAATTTACCTGCTTTTGATTCTCCCATCTTCCATTCCCAACAAGAAATTGAAACATCTACTTTGTTTGTAATAGGAGTTAACCCCATTGTTCCATATCCATAATATGCTAGAGGTCTAATGTATGACTCTTTGAGTCCTCCTACTTTGACTGTTTTTACAATTGCATCTGAAATTATTTTTTTTGAGAATTGCATTTTCATTGAATATAATTTTGCAGATTTGAAAAGCCTATCAACATGTTCTGGTAATCTAAAAATTGCAGATCCATTTGGAGTATCATAGCATCTAATTCCTTCAAAAATTGATGTTGAATAATGTAATGCATGAGTTAAAACGTGAACTTTGGCATCTTTGAATGGTACCAATTTTCCATTCATCCATATTTTACCAATCTCTTTCATAGGAGAGCAAAAAATCTATGCTAATTTAAAGAATCATTTTTCTTACTAATTTTGAACCATCTTAAACTACATATCTGCTTAGTCGTAAACTCTATCATGGAGTGGACTTTGGGCGTTGTTGGAATTATTTTACTTGTAATAGGCTTGGTTGGTCAAGCATTTGAAATGAGAAAAATTCGATTATCAACATACAAAGATGAAGATTTAGGCTCGGCAAATATTTTCATGAATAAGAGGAACTACAAGTGGTATGCCTTGTTAGGTATTGGTATCATTCTTTGGTATATAGCTGAGCGTATGTGAACAGATCTATATAGATCAGGTCTAAATACTAGAAATTTTAACATATAGTATCGCGTGTTTTGGGTAACGCCGGACTAACTCTAGATAATGGTCCAAGAATAAACCCATGATGGCGGTTTACAGGTGAAAGCCCGTAACGCCACTTTACATTATTCAAAATTTATGTCTGAAATTTCTTTATGAATTTCTTTGATGGCTTTTGCAATGTTGTCATGTGTATCTTCTACAACAATAATTATTCGTGATGTTTCTTCTTGTGCATCCATGTTCAATATGTTTAGTCCAGATTCACCAATCTTTGCACTAGTTCTAGATACTACTTGTTGAACTCTCCACATTTCATCTCCGATTAATGTAATGACTCCTCTGTTGTATGTAATGGTGGCAAGTGAATCAAACGCTAAAAGATATTTTTCATTTCTTTTTACATATTCTCCATCTAAAAATAATATTCTTGAAAATTCAATTCCGTCTTTTGTAAATGGTGATAGAATGATAAATTCACTATAATGTTTGTCTTTTTCTAAAGACGTTAATAATTTTTGAATAGAACTTGTCTCAATTCGAAAAATAGCACAATTTTCTTTTCCAGTAACTATTTTTATTGGATGTCCTTTTTGTTCTTCTAAATTTCTTTTAATAGTAGTTATTTTTTCTGGAGATTTAATATTTGTAATAGTAATTGGTATATCCACACCATTTTCTATAATCTCTTTAATTGCAATTGGATCTAAAATTTTCATTCCAAACATTCCTGCAAGCCTTGCCTCATTATATGATAATTGATTAATTTCTCTTAGATTGGAATCGACAATTTTTGGATCTGCTGAAACCACCGAGCTGTCTTTTTCAAAATCTATACTAGTTTCATATTTTTTATGAAATAATATTCCTAGATCAGCTGCTGTTCTATCTGAACCCCCACGCTCGTATGTTGTAGTAATATTATCTACTGTTTTTCCAATAAATCCACCTATGGTTACTACCTCATTGTTTTCCACTAGATCTACTGTTTTATTCATTTTCTCTCTAGATTCTATAGTAAGAAAATTTGTAAATTCTATATTTTTATCCGTGATAATTGGCCAATCATCAAATTCCACTGCTTCAGATTTTATGCCGTTGCTTCGTAGAATGTGGTTCATGACGTGGGACATCAAAATCTCTCCTGAAAATGCTAATGCTTTTGAGCGTATTTCGTTTGCAAATTCTTTGTTGTTATAGGCCTCATCCAGTGCACTTTGTGTTTTTTCTAGATGGTGATCAATTGTTTTTTTGCAATTTTCCTTATTGTTTTCATCTACTTTTTCCAGAATTTTTTGATAAGTTGATTTTACGATATCTAAAGATGGTTTTTCTCCATTTTCTGCATTTCTACCCTGCTCCAAAACAACATCTGTCAATGAACGTTTTTTTTCATTGTAAATTGTTAATGGAGCTGAAAAAACTGCAATCACTTTAGAGTCTGTTTTCAATTTATCAATTCTTTGAACAATTTTTGGAATAAATTCACCATTTGGACCCAGTGTACTGCCACCAAATTTGGCAACTATTAGATTAGTCATAGTATTTTATCAAATCAAAATTGCCTTCTATTAAGCATTTGATTGTTATTTTATTAATTTTTGAATAATTTCAGCTGCCATCTTTGCACCTGCTGTGTTTACTTGAATTCGTTTTTCTTCTAGTTTTTCTAAAATCAATTCTTGTAATCTGTTTATGTCTTCAAAAACAAAACCTAGTTCTTTTGCATTGTCTTCTTGCTCAAAATGTCCCTTTATGGGTATGAATATTGCAGGAGTACCATACGCCTTTGCCTCATCTATTGTTGATTTTCCTGCCAATGAAATGATAACATCTGCTGCAAAAATTATTTCATGCAAGTTATCTACAAATCCTAAATTTTTTACATTTTCAAATTTTTTGTTTACTGCCGGCCCTGAAACTAGAACTATTTCTATATCTTGATTGATTTTTGAAAGAACTTGTAATGCTTTTTCAATGAGAAATAACCCTGCATCTGTTCCACCTATGGATATTACTATAGTATTTTTTTCAAATGAGAATTTTTTCCTCAATTCTTCTCTGGTATAGTTTGTTTCTCTTACTATTGATCCAACTCTTTTGATATTGCCTTCATCATCTCCATTTTCAGGAAAAATCACTATATCGCATTTTTTAATTATTTCTAGCATCGACTTGTTCATCTTTTTTTCAATAAATGAGGCAATTCCTTTAGTGAAATGAGTTTCTAAAACATCCGTAACTAGAACTGTGGGTATTTTCATTTCTTGTGCAACAGTTAATGATGCAAAATCCTCATCACTGATAACTAAATTTGGTTTATTTTTCTGAAGAATTTTTTCTGAAATATTTTTACAATCTCTATAGTATTGATAATAATTCCATAACCATTTTACTGGATTCCTTAGTGTTCCATTTTCAATAATAAATGAAGGTGGATTGTATGCATCTTGTACATTGTAATCTAGATTTTTTAGAATTTTAGCAGCACCACTTCCAGTGATAAAATTTATTGAAATATTTTTAAAATTATTTACAATTGCTATATCTCGAGTAACATGACCTAATCCAATTGGACTGGAAAAGAAACTATAATCATTCATGATTTTCTAGATTTTTTCTCAAATTTCTAGATTTTCTCTTGTCTTAAAGTTTAAATGGATTTTAACAAGGTAGGTTTCTGGGCTCATGGTCCAGGTCGGTTATGACGTCGCCCTTACACGGCGAAAATCCGGGGTTCAAATCCCCGTGGGCCCATACCCTTTACTGGTACTCAAATAGGATGCACTTGTGTCTACGGTATTGAAATTTCCCTTGGCAAAATAAATTCTAGATCTGAACCATATCATCTATTCTTAGATTCGATTAAAAATCAAGTAACTCTTAGACGATACAAGAATCAACTTTATTCATTTCTCAAACTTGTTCCAAATCAGATCTACACTGATGCACTTGGAGAAATTCCACAAGACTGAGAAACACCAACTTTAGCAAAATTCTCTGTTAAACTTGCAAAAAAAAGATATGGATTTATCTTCAGATGTAATCATCACATTCATCAAAGAAGATAAAAATAATGTGCCTTCTTTGGAGGATAAGAAGTCTTTTTTGCACGGTTTATCTTTTTTTGGCGTGTTGGAATGTTCTTTGTAGATGGAGGGTGAATGTAAATTTTCATAGAATGCCAGCTTTTCTGCCTGTTCCTGAATTTTCAAAATCATTTCTGTATTGATTGCTTGTAGATTTTTCATATCCTCTAGTTGATTGTCTTTTGTAAATTATGATTTTGAGCAATCGTCTTTACCAATTCGTCTTTACCAATTCGTCTTTACCAATTCATCTCGCAATATCTTGATTTCAGGATTGCAAATCTGAGAGAATCCTAGAATTTAGATCCATATGATCTAAAATATTTGATTTTGTGGCTAACCTATCATCTTACCATTTTTTTGTATATCTAAAAAGAAAATATCTTTCTCCCTATCCTCATGAGGCACATAAGTGAATCCTCTATTAGTGTAATAATTTTTTATTTTTTTATCATTTTCGGGATTTAGCATTACTATTCTACATCCTATTCTTTTAGAAGAATTTATTGCCTCTTTAATTGCCCAAGCTATGAGAATCATTCCAATACCTCTCTTTTCATATTTTTTATGAGTTGCTAAATATCCAATTAATAATGAGGGAATGTTTCCATATCCTTTTCCTTGTAAGATCTCATGTCTTTCAGGTTTCATATGCGCCATTGAGATAAACCCAACTGTTTTATTTTTATAAACACAAAGCCATGTTTGACTAATTCCTTTTTCCATATCATTGAAAGCATGAATTTTAGTATTCGGTATATAATGAATTTTCACATTCAAATTCTTTATCAATTAAATCTGTTGATTTGAGTCGAACTATAGAAACATCACTAACAACATCAGAATCATGAATTGAATGAAAAGATTAGGCTTCTTTTAAACTATTTGCAAGTTTGAGAGCATTTTCTACAACATTGATTGATTTCTCAGTAGGACCAGATTCTAATTGACTAATTACTTGTTCCCACTGTTTTTCACTTAATGGTTTTATTTCTCTTAATACCATTTTAAATTATTGGGATTGAAATAATATAATCTATGCTTATTTAAAAATTTAAACGATCTTTTAATAATTTTTATCGTGTGTATTTAGATCGTGCCTAAATTCTACCATATAATTTAGATCAGGGTCATTTTCAAGAAATAATGAATGATTCCAAGTTTTCTAAAAACTGTGATAGTTTGACAAGAAGAATTTCAAATAATCTAACAAAATTAAAAATGAAAATTGAAATTAAAAGCAAAAATTGTTTGCTTTTGATTCAAGAACATTTCAAGGTATTAGATGTCAGAGTAATAATCCTAGGAATTTGTAAAGAAAGAAACAGGTTAACTCAGCATAATGGAGATTTGTAAGACAGAATAATAGAATTGTATTCTTGGATGCCTGCACGTACATGTACCTTTTGTGGAACCTTTGGATTCCATTTGTGCAACAAATGACACACGTGAGTGATATGATATGTGTGTTCTGTAAAATATGAATTATCTTAGTTTTTTCAGAGTCATGTAATCTGAAATTTTCTTAAACATACGCTCTATCTTTTATAATTTATGTGGAATTAATGGCAGACGATCAGAACGAGGGAGATCATCCAAGCCTCTTAATCCGTATTTTTCAAATGAATTAATTTACAGAATTGTATGTACAAAACATTTGTTTTGCAGTTTCAGCAATAGTACGGTTGTTGATCTTGATGATGCATATTGCATGTAATTTTTCTTTTTTGTGAATATTTTTTTCTTTTTTGTAGGTATGACGTAACTCGTCATTTGTGATGTGTATAAAGTTATTTCTAACTATTGATCAAAAAACATTGCTATTTGTTTTGAAAAATTGCAAAGACTTGTGCTCTGAGATATAATAGAAAAATGGTTTCAGAATATAAAATGAAATCAACATCAGGTCATGTTAAATTATTTACTCTGGTGATTATCACAAATCCAAAACCGAATTTAATCGACCAATATATCGTGTTTGCAACAAACATTGCAAGTGATAATATATTTCTCAATCTATCACAAATTCCAGAAGAGTACAAAAAACGAATGAGGAATAAAAACAGGCTATGCATGATTGAGAAATTAAAACTACCACTAGTCCAAATTATTCTGTAAGATCGCTAATGTTTTATTTCTCATAGGTATTTTACAACACATGGATTGTCACAAACTATATCATAAAAGACAAATCAAAATACAATGGCAAACCCGTCATATCAATTGAGTTACTCAAATTCTTTTTTAGATTATTTGTAATACAAATGATTAGAAATGAAAAACAAAATTATTTTCTAGAGTATATTGGGTAACACTTTTCGATCTACTGGAGATGTGTCTTATTTTTATCACTAAAAAGAGAGCGGGTCTAAAGGGATTCGGACCCTTGACAACCGGATTAAGAGTCCGGTGCGCTACCTGGCTGCGCCATAGACCCACCGAAATATAAAAGCCCAGAGTTGTTATTAATCTTAAGATTTTAAAATAAATGAAAATTTAGTTTTGTGCTTTAGCTTCAATTTCATTGTATTTTTCAATGATTGCAGTAAGTGCAGTTGAAACTGGAACATCATTCATCTTTTTCTTTTCAGCTAAAAGTTTCTGGTATGCATCAAGTGTAATGTATACTGGAATTGAACCATTTCCTTCTAGTAATCCTCTAACGTTGTATAGAGCAGTTTCCATTCCTTTTTCAGCAGATTTTGCAAATTTTGCTTTATCCAAAATTGCTCCCAAAGGACCAAATGGCATATGATAATCTACTGACATTGTTACTCTTGTAAGATTATTACCTAATGCTTTGAATTCATTGGTAATTTGCCAGTTCTTGAAAGGACCTTTAATTTGCTTGGCAGTGATTTTCTCATTTTTAATGAATTCAGTCGTTTCACAATCCCACTCTAAACGTTTTCCACTAAAGTCACCGATAATTCTAAAGGTTGTACCAACACCCATTCCTTCTTTGATGTCCATAGGAACGACTGTCATGCCTACTGTGTCATTTTTAATTTGATCAGAAACATGTTCTGGTCTTGCGAAATAGGTGAAAACATTCTCTACAGGTGTTTTAATATCGATTGATTTTGTAACGAGGGTCAACGATTCAGTTTCTTGCCAATTAGAATTTAAAGGTTTTGAAGATTTTCGTAAAAGAATTGATTTACAATATATTCATCGAGTTTGCATGATATTCTAAATGGCTAAAAAGCGATCATTTTTCTTGATCTGTGTTTTAATTTTTTCATCATATTCAGGATTTGATTCAGCATATGCTCATTCGATGTTTAATTCTGCTGAGCAGACATTAGGAGATTATAGAGTTCAAGTAGCCACAGCACCAGAATTTCCACAAATTGATGAGCCATCACAATTCCTCATTAAAGTAACTCAGGGATTTGAGTATGAAGAAGTAGATAATTTTACTATTGGTATCAGGGTATATTATAATAATCAACAAGTAGATGCAATTCCCCCCACATTAGTAAATGGAGCACATTTGGATTTGGAGTATGTTTGGAGAAACATAGGAAATCACATAGTCAAAGTTGATTTGTATGACATGGAAGGGACAGATGGAATTCTAACTTATACTTTCAACATGGGAACACAAAGTCCATTTGGAATTGTATTTCTTGGAGCAATTACTACAGGTGCTTTTGTATTTGTAGGGATAATGTTGTACATCTATTTACCACAAATTTTAAAAAAATCTAAACAGTAACAAGTTTAGAAGACTTTGCAATTCTGAATGCAAATAATACAGTTAGTAATACCATAGCAAATAACCAAATTCCTATTCCTAAATGGATTGCAACCAGTACTGCGTGAAGTTTTGTATCAATTACTAAAGCGCCTAATGTAATTTGAGTAATTACCAACCCCGTTGCAAGGGAACTTGTAATTTTGATTTTTAAATCTGCATTCTTGTTGATTAGACTAGCAACCATAGTTGCAATTACTAATGCCCCAGTGGTTGCAGCAGTAGTTCTATGAACCCATTCAACAAGATATTCTTCAGAAGGCATTACTCCATTAGGACATAAAGGCCATTCAGGACAAGTCAATCCAAGTCCTGCGGCTGAAATGTATCCACCAATAAACATTAGTGAATACAAAACAATCAATGTTGTTAATGCAAGATATTGAATTGCCAAAATTATTCGATTCTAGTTTACCGTAATGTTACCAGTCATCCAAGGGTGAACCATGCAAAAGTAAGGATATTCGCCAGATTCATCAAGAGTTACAGAGAATGTACCACCTGCCATAAACAAACTACTATCAAAGTTCCCATCAGCACCATCTGCTGGTGTTCCACTTGTAACTGTGTGAGCTGCCGAATCATCATTTGACCAAGTAATTTCTTCACCTGTTGAAACTGAGACATTAAATGGAATATAGCATTCATTTGTATTATCACATCCAGGTGCACCTGATCCTTTTGGAAGTGAAATTACACCATTAAATTCAACTGGTTCAGGTGTTTCTTCAACAACTGGTTCAAGTGTTTCTTCAACAACTGGTTCAAGTGTTTCTTCAACAACTGATTCAGGTGCTGTAACATCACCTACAATGATTGTGCCAACCATTCCTTGGGCTCTATGACCTGGAACAGTACAAATGTAATAGTAAATTCCTTCTTCACCAGCGATAAATTCTGATGAACCAGATTCGCCTGGTTTTAATGGATTTGATGCTAATGCAACTTCAGTTCCAGGAATAATTCCTGCAAAACCTTCATCATCAGCAGTAACACCGAAAGAATGAAATGATTTTCCTGCATTATCTACATTAAAGATTACTTTGTCTCCAACATTCATGTTAACTGTTGGATTATTATCAGATTCTCCAGGTAATGCGTTAAATGCCAATGTCCTAAAGTCAGATGACTCTATAAAATGAAGATCTTGTGTAACAGTATCACCAGTGTGTGTTGCCAGGCCTGCTGTAACTGAATCACCTGCCATCATTGCTACAACTGGGGCTGGTTCTGAAATCCAATAATCCCACATTCCAAAGAAGATTGCTCCACCAACAATACAAATACCTAACATAATTATCATCATTTTTCCAACTCTACCTGGAGTTGTCCTGTATACTGGGTGTGCTGGTTCGTTTGGTGGATGTTTGGTTTCGTTACTCATTTTAATCTCCTAGTGATGTGGGTTCTTTGCCTCAAATGGATAATAGTATTTCCCACCGACACCAAATGGGTCTTCGGTATTTGCAAGTTTTCCTTTTCCTGAACTGTGAATGATATTTACTAAGAAGATTACCATACTGACACCAATAATCATTGCTCCTACTGTTGCAATTTGATTCATAGCAATCCATTCTGGGATTGGCGGATAATCGAAAATTCTTCTTGGCATTCCATACAAGCCAAGTACATGTTGTGTAAAGAATACTAGAACAGTTCCTACAAAGGACATTACAAAGTGAACTTTGCCCATTGTTTCATTGTACATTCTTCCAGTTACATATGGGAACATGTAGTATAGGAAACCAATTGAACCAAATGCAATTGTGCCCATCACAAAGAGATGAAAGTGTCCTACCACCCAGTATGTATCGTGTGTCGTAAAGTCTAATGGCATAGCAGCGTTTGCAACACCGCCTGCACCTGCAGAGAAGAATAATGCAATACCACCAACTGCCCACATCATTGGGGTTGAGAATTTGATTCTACCATTCCACATTGTTGCAACAAAGTTGAATACATGCATGGCAGATGCTGGAACTGCCGCAAGAGTTCCCACCATAAATACAGTTTTTTCAGTAAATGACATTCCAGTTGCGTACATGTGGTGTGCCCATGACGAGAAACCGACAATAGATAACAAAACAAATGCAAAGACACCAGAGTTGTAACTGTAAATTGGTTTTCTTGAAAATCTTGGAATGATTTCATACATCATACCGATTGCAGGAATTACCAATACGTATACTTCAGGATGGAATGTAAACCAAAACAAGTGTGCATAAGCGATTGGATCTCCACCCATTGCAGGATTAAAGAATCCACTTACACCAAGTCTGTCAGTTAACAACATCAAAAGTGCTGCTGCAAATGTTGGAATTGCAACAAGAATAATCAAAGATGATGATAAGAAAGACCAAGCTAACAATGGAACCTGACCAATTGACATGTCAGGATGTTTACATTTGAGAATCGTAACTACAAAGTTGATTGCACCAAGGACTGATGAGATACCTAAAATTTTCAATCCAAATATCCACATGTCTGCAGCAGGACCAGGTGCACTAATGATTGAATATGGAGGTGTTGCATACCAAGTAAAGTCTGCAAATCCTAACCAGATGAGTGCTCCAGCTGGAGGAATCATCCAAAATGCAATTGCGTTAAGTTTTGGATAAGCCATATCTTTGTATCTGACCATAATTGGAACATAGTAGTTACCAACTGCAGATGCAAATGGAATGATAAACAAGAAAATTAATGTTGTACCGTGAACAGTAAAAATTCTATTAAAGGTCATTGCATCACCAATAATTTGTGCACCAGGTAAGAACAGTTCTGCTCTAATTGCAAGAGCTAAGGAACCGCCTAAGAACAAGAATGCTAGGGATGTAATTAGATAGAGTAAACCGACATCAGTGTGATGTGTTGAAAACATTATTTGCCAAATTGGACGTGGCTTTTGTAATTCTAGAACCATTAGATAATCTCCTCAGAGTTGCACATTGAAAGTTGAGATAAAAGCGTTGTCAAGCTGTTGGATCCTCCACAATTAAGGTTCCACGCATATTATAGTGAATTAAACCACAGTATTCTCTGCATTGAATATCATGAGTTCCTACATCAGTTGGCGCAAACCATACAGTGTTTACTCTGCCAGGAATTGCATCCATCAAAACAACATAATCGTGAATATTAAAAGAATGATTAACGTCTTTAGAGTGTATTTCAAATTTGTAAGCTTTACCAACTTCAACGTGTAGCTCACCAATTTCTTTAGTACCATCTTCATGTTCAAAAGTCCAGAACCATTGTTGTCCTGTTACAATAATTATCTCAGCATCTGCAGGAACATGTTCGATAAGTCTTTCTGCTTCCCATGCTTCTGCACCCACCCAAACCATCAGAGCTACTACAACTCCGATGTAAATCCATTCTGGCCAATTAGAGTGTCCACCCAATATTACCAGTCCGTGCCCTCATATGGAGTCGGTTTTGCTTTTGGATGAGATTCTCTGAATCTCCAGCATTGCCAAATGATTGTTCCAGATACTACTGCACCTACAGTAAATCCGACTGTCATCAATCTATAAAATAAATTCCAAATAATCACTCTACGGTCAAGGTATTCACCAGGTTCATCACCTGCTGCAAATACCAAGTCTACCGCTGGTACTATCATCAAAACTGCCAATACTAAGAATAACCCGACGAATTTCTTCATAGTGACTGAATGACGAGACCTATAATTTCTATTTAAGGGTTTTCAAGATTACTAGCTACCAATCCTGATCGAATCGAGAGGGATGCATTACATTAAGTCCGGAAAGGGAGAATTTTTGTTCTTTTTCTCTAAAGATGTTAAGTGAAGCGTTTGCAATTATCAATTCAAAAAGATTGGTAGGTGATAAATCTACAATAGTGGAAAGCATTGCCTTGATTGGATCCATGTGTGTTACAAGAACGACATTTTCATCAGGATGTTTTTCAATAACATGATCAACAATTCCTAAAACTCGTTTTTTAACTTGATCAAAAGTTTCTACACCGTTATGAGCAATTTCTAGTTCACCATTATAAAATTTCATAAAGACATTACCATGACTAGTAAAAATTTCATCATATGGCATTCCTGTAAATTTTCCCATGTCAAGTTCAATTAATCGCTCATCAATGATTACATCAAGTGAATTGTGTTTGCCGACAATTTCTGCTGTATGTTTTGCTCGTTGAATAGGACTAGAATAAATTGCTGAGATATTCATGTGTTCAAGTAATTCAGCAGTATGTTCTGCTTGTTGAATTCCAGTATCAGTTAATGGGACACCTTCTGTTCGTCCAGCTAGTATTCTTTCAGTGTTATTTGTTGCCTGTCCATGTCTAAGAAAGATAATCTGTCCCAAATTGATCGATTTTCAAATAGAGATAATAATAACATTGTCCGGCAAATGTCATGAAAGTTGGAATAATTGGTGGAACCGGTGGAATGGGCAAAGGTTTTGCTCTAAGATGGTCCCAAAACAATGATGTAATTATTGGTTCAAGAGATGCTGCAAGAGCATCTGAATCAGCAGCAGAATATGCTAATCTTGCAAAAGAAGCATTTGGAGAAATTAAAGGAACGATCACTGGAAACAATAATGTTTCAGTTGCAAAAGAAAGTGATGTTTTGATTTTATCAATCCCATACGAAAATATTGATACAGTATGTTCAGGGATACTATCAAAAATAAAAGATAGTTGTGTTGTAGTATCCCCCATTGTTCCAATGACTAAGACTGATGTCGGATTTGAATGCGTTTCAATTAAAGATAACAAACCATTTTCATACAAACTAGTTTTAGAACATATGAAAGATAAATCAAAGCTGGTATCAGCATTTCATGTGATTTCTGAGAAAAAGTTAATCAATCCCACACTGGAACTAGATTACGACATCTTTGTTTGTGGAGATGATAAAGAATCAGTTGCAGTAGTGAATGGTTTGATTGATGAAATCAAGGGATTAAGAGCAATTTACTTGGGACCAATTGAATTGTCATATCTTGCAGAAATGTCCACGCCGTTGTTGCTTAATGCAATGATTCAAAACAAGATAAAGAATCCAGGTATCAAAATAATCTGAATTTATTTTCATTTGACATGAGTCACGAATACTATAGACGGGGTAGAAACTGGTTCACTGCGATTGGTGTACTTTTTTGTGTGATGGGCGGAATAGTTTTAATTCAACAGTTGCTGATTTGGGGAGTTGAGTTTGTGGAGGATTTTTTGGTTAATGGGGAATTTACAAATGAAAAAGTTTCAGTGGCAATGCTAGGCTTTGGGATTTTTATGATAGTGTTGGGATTTAGAAAACATGAAGAAAAGAGATGAATTTCTTAAAGATCAAAAGATATTACGATTAGCAACAATCGGGAAAGATAAAACTCCACATATTGCACCTGTTTGGTATAGGTATAGTGGAAAAAAATTCTACATCGGAACAAACACCAAAACAAAAAAAGCACAAAATGTTAGGAAAAATCAAAGAGTCTCATGCTGTGTAGATGTTGGAGTTAATGCACCAGACATTTACGGCGTAATGGTACAAGGAGATGCCAATCTCATTACAGATAATTCCAAAGTCAAGATAATTGCAAAAAAAATTCTTTTACGATATTTTAAGACACTGGAAAATAAATCAGCAAAGCAACTGCTAGATGATACTGATTGCATTATAGAGATTATTCCTGAAAAGTTTACTGTTTGGAGTTACTAACAAACTCTTCAATTTTGTTCATCGCAGAATCCAACACTTGTATATTTGGCAGATAGACCAATCTGAAATGTCCACTTCCATATTGCTCACCAAATCCAGAACCGTGAACAGTTAGTACGCCTTTTTCCTCCAATAGTTTTGTTACAAATTCTTTATCAGTTCCAAATTTGTTATCTTCAATTTTGGGGAATGCATAAAATGCACCTTTGGGATTGGAACATGACAAACCTGGCATTTCATTTAATCGTTTAACAACCAAGTCACGACGTTTTTTCATTTCTGAAACAAAATTACCAATGTAATCTTGAGGTCCTTGTAAAGATTCCAAAGCTGCATATTGGAGGGGAAGGCTAGTTGCAATTCTCACTCTTGCTAGTTTTGGTAGATGCTCACGTAATTCCTTGAGTTGCGGTGATTGATTAAATGCAATGTATCCAATTCTCCAGCCAGACATTAGATGAACTTTGGAGAATCCATTAAGAATGATTACAGGTGAATCACCAGCCACTTTTCCAATTCCAACAAATTTATCATCAAAAACTATTTGATCATAAATCTCATCACAAATGATATAGAGATTATGCTGATTTGCAAGATCAACTAGTTCTTTGAGTGCTTTTTCATTGAATATGAGACCAGTAGGGTTGTTTGGACTGATGAGACAAATTGCTACAGTCTTTAATGTGATTTTGGATTTAATGTCATCAATGTCAGGTGTAGAATTATTCAAGTCTACTGCAAACTCTACAGGAACTCCACCGTGTAATCTGACATAGGAGGCATATGGAGGGTAGTATGGTCCTGGGAGTAACACCTCATCACCCTCTTCAACGATTGAGGAAATAACCATATCAAGTCCTTCAGAAACTCCATTTGTAATTAAAATGTCATCAGCTGTTATTGAAAGTCCTTTAGCATTTTCTTTTTTAGCAATCTCTTCTCTTAGTTCCAAGAGACCTTCAGATGAAGAATAAAAATTATTTCCATTGTTTATTGCATTAATCAAAGCTTGTTTTACATTATCAGGGGGCTGAAATCCAAATTGTACAGGATCTCCAATGTTGAGATAATCAACTTTCATTCCTGTTTGTTCAACTTTTCTAGCAGTTAGAACTATGTCTCTAATTGCATATTCGACTCCAACTACTTTTTTTGATACTTTCAAGGTATCTAGATAAATATCTAGACCATACTTTACTATACCTATTTTTATTCATTTGATCAATAATTAAGAGAATAGTGTAATTCTTCAAGTTTAACACGTATATGCTAACTTTTACTTTCTCTTCAAATAACTAGACAATATGACTATGCCATCACTGATTTTAAAACATGTGGTAAAAATGATGAATATCGGTTTTTTATAATTAAGAGTCCTTCAACATCATACGGTATTGAATAATACAGGAGGTGAACCAAATAGCAACTTTAGCAGATTACCAAACAACAGAAAATAATGCATCATGCAGAGAAATGTTCGTGGACAGATGAAAAGTAATCAGGGAATGAGGATGCTTTCTATATTTCTAACATGCTTTGAGACGTGGAGGATAACCGGATATGTTTTCAGAGATGGCAAAATACATCCAAGTGCTCGATACATACGAATAATTGAGAATTATGGAAATGATGAAATTCTTATCAAGTGATTATCATTGTTCCAAAATATGGATTTTTAGAAAAAAATAGTTATGATGTATAGTTAAGGCATCAAATATTTGAATATATTCACAACTTTAACATCACCATTATCCAATCTCTTTTGCATGTAATTTTTCATCTCAGATTTATTTGCAAAGAATGCATTGCCATTTTCTTCTCTTTCCGGTATCTGCATTGAGTTCTGGCGTGTATGGTGGAAAATATTTGATTATATTTTTGATGCTTTGATATATTTCTCTATGAGATTGCTTTTGTGGTACGATGTATTGTCTGCAAATAATAATAGTTTCTTAGCAAATTGTTTTTGCAGTGATTTTAAAAAATCAAGAAAACTAGCTGTATTTGATTTGTCATAGAATCAGCAGAAAAACACACCTTTATTTTCCAATGCACCAAAGGATTGAAACTTTTCTCGTGTGTAATTGATTGGCGTGGTGATATTATTTTCTGTAAGATACCATCCACGCTGTATGTTTGGTGCTATTTTGTTTGTTGATTCATCCAGACATAGTAATTATACATCCAAGGTTGCTGTACTTTTTAATTGTCCTTTTTGTGTTTTTTTAAAACGGTTCTGCTCCTCTTTTGAGGCTGATTTGTGATGTGTGGTTTTTTAAATGAGAACCCAAGTCTGTGGAGTAATTCACGCATTCCTCTTGCAGAGTATAAAGCGTTGTACTTTTTATCCACATGTGTGATTACCATTCTTGTACTCCAAATGAATTGATTAAATCCAAATTTTTCTGGACTTGAAATTAGATCCTTTCTTAATGACAGTAACTGTTTTTCACTCAAAAAACATCTAGAACCAGTGTATTTCTTACGATGTGATGCAGTTATTCCCTCTTCATCCATACGATTTAGCCAGTAGCTCAGAGTTGATGGTATGACATCCAAACTAGTACATATCTCAGAATATGAAAGATCTTGCTTTCTTAGTATTGCAGCCTTTAGTCTTATTTTGGCTTTGGCATTTGTTTCTTTTTTGCATATTTTTCTTAAAAAATCGATGCTTGTTCCTTTCATGAATGAGTTACCAGATGATACTCTTGATATTGTATTTTGATTTGACATGATTTTGCAAGTGTAAACTATGATCTTAGATCTTTGGGGTTGAAATAATTCATAATTCGTTCAAAATTTATTTGCCTAAACTACACGAGGGGAAAGAGAATAAACAATCCAATGAGTACCACAATCCAAATATGAAACTTTATTGAAGGACTCTTAATTATAAAAAACCGATATTCATCATTTTTACCACATGTTTTAAAATCAGTGATGGCATCTCTCTTTTCTATGATGTTGCAACAGCAGTTCCAATTTTAGATAGTTTGGAACCTACATTATCTGCAAAAATTAAACAGTTTATCTGGAATAAAGCATATGACCATTCCGTTTGTTAAACGATGTTTCTCTCCAGTCAGGATTTACATTTTTAAAAATTCTCTGGGTTTTCAGCACTCACAAGATGTAATCTACCTGAGTTCATACGTGCTTCAAATTTATTTTTCAGTTTTTCATCCTCAGCTCCCCAATCAGGAAGTAGAGATTTTGGTACCAATTCCAAAGACATAGTTTTTCTAACAAATTGCTTAGATATATAGTTATAATGAAAATTGTAGATCTTGTATGTTTTTTAATTGACAGCATAATTTTTTCATAATATAAAAAATCAACTGATGTAGATTTATTCTCTACTAGTTTTTCTGAAACAAACAGATTTCCCATGTTGTTGATAATAACACCAATTGATAAATTCTGAAATCGCCTGTCAATGGTTCTTCTGTCTGGGATTTGGATCAATTTACAGACCTCGAGTAGTTTATCATCATTACATTTGATTGAAAGAAAATAGTATAGTGTATTGTTGCTTGGAATTCTCATCGACGATTTTACGATGTGCAACTGTACCATCAATACTGTCAAGTAAACATATGGCCTGCCATGTCTAATCATATCCTCGTACAGAGATAATGTTCTCACCAAATGTAACACACTAATAAAAAATGATTCTGATAGAATCTTGCCGGGGGATTTTTACATTCATGTTACAATGAAATTGTAGAGATCCTTAGCTTTTTCCATTTGAATAATTTGAGAAATAGCTCAAAAACTAGAATTAGTTATGCCCAAGTCTCAACTAAATTAATCTCTAGTGTATTCCTAACAATAGTGTATTCCTAACAATAGTGTATTCCTAACAATAGTCTTCCCCACATATAGGACAAACAATAATTTCCTCAATATCTCTTATGTTGGATAAAACCTCGTCTTTTTGTATTGTATTAAAAATGTATAATTCTTTAGCACCAATTAATTCATTGCAGTTTTGACATTTCTGCATAATATGAAATTGGTTTTATGGATATCAATGATTCTAATCAAAATATATTTAGATATAGAGTAATATTATTTCATTGCAACATGAACAAAAGTATTCCTACTAGTCCTATTGAGAATGATACTGACAAGCCCATCACCATACTTGTTATGAATTCTGATCTATTTTTTGATGGTTTTTTATTTTTTGTTGTTGACTCTACTTGTGCGATAGTATTAACAATAGGCACAGATAATATTACTCCAACAATATTCTCACTGAAGCAGTGCGACTCTGATTATGCTGTAGCCAACAATAGGCACAGATAATATTACTCCAACAATAGGCACAGATTCACATTTTCTACAAAAATAATCAGTTTTTCCATAAATGAAATTGTGCTGCCATTACTCCATATGATTTCAAATTTACAAACATGTTAAATATACATTCTAACTGCCTGAAATTAAATCATAGATAAATTCTTTGAATATGTTTAGTTCTAAAAACGAGTTAACCATACATATGAAGAAAAATCAACTTTAATTGTGACAAAGACGAAGTTTAAATTATGAACATGTTATCAAATTAACATGTCAAAAAGAGTCACAATAATGATAGATGATGATTTAGATAAGAAATTGAGAATATTACAGGCAAAGAGAATTGAGAAAGAGAGTTGTTCAGTCAGTTACAGTAAAGTACTCAACGATTGTGTAAGAAAAGGGCTCGTCATATTGAAAAATTAATGTCAAATTATATGATTGATAACTGGCAAATTCAAGGGAGCTGTAAATTCAAAGATGCAGAATGATAAATCACAAATATTGAAAGATCATTTCTCAAGAGAATTTTTAATAGGAAATAATGTGTCTCAGAGATTTATTTGTCCCCTATACTTGAAATTTAATTTTAATTGCTGACTTTTTCCATGCCTTGTTTTGTATCCTTGAAACGATACAAATGATAAATAGAGTCAATTTGTGATATTGCACAATAACATGAATAATAAAATAAAGACTACAATGTTTACACTTTTAATATTCTCAATAGACATCTTGCGTAATTAGATTAATTTTACACCATTACACAAATTCTTTCACAACAAGATCCAAAGCTAAGCTCGAACCATTTCCTTTCATGCAAACAACTATCAAAAAAACCAAAGGCATTTCTTTCATACACAGGAGTAACAAGATAACAGTTTGATGTGATTCTAAAAAATGAAATAATCCACAAACCACCACTACTCCTCTGAACGAAGAAATGATTACGCAAATTAAACATCCAGTATTATCTAAAAATTTGATGATATTTTATGACCTTGGATATTTGGGGATTCAAAAAGACTTTTAGATCAAATTAGTGTTTTGCCGTACAAAAGGGAAAAGAGTTGACCATATCTCAGAAAGAGTGGAATAAACTATAATGTTCCATCTGAATCAAAGTAGAGACATGCAATAAGTAAGATAAAGAAATTCAGAATTAATTCAGATACATTTAGGAATAGATTGTGTCGTTATGATGTGATTAGTGACATTGTTTGTGAGATTGTTTGTGACATTGTTTGTGGAATGATTAATTTCAAAATACGGCAGAAGCAAGAGTTTGTTGTGATACCATAAATTGAGAAATTGAATCAGTTAGAAGGTTAGATTTTGTTTCTAATTACGCAAGATGTCTAATGAATATTAAAAATTAAACCTAATAGAGATCAATTCATAATTAGAAAAATATCGTAAAAACTAGTTTTTTGGTAAATATTCATGAATTACAAGAGTTTCAATAGCACTTTCAACATCAGATTGTTTGAAACCAGCATCAGGTTTTAACTCAGTCAATTTTTCTAAAACATAATCAATAGAGTATTTCTCTAACGAATCTTGTTGTCGTGTAGCCCAATAATGAACAGATGCAAGAAGTTCTAATTCTCTTGGACTTTTACCTGCAGTAAATTTAACAATTTCATTCAACTCAAAATCCAAGTCTGACGGCATTTTCAACCCTTCAAAATAAGAATCATCTTTTGGAGAATATTCCATTTGCTGAGTAAAAACACCAACTTTTTTTGTAGGGATTTTTGTGACTGAAATATTACCTCTAGCAATAAGATCCTCAGCAATTTGCTGAATTTCTCCACTCAGTGGACCATAATCACCCCATCTAAAGCCAAACAGATGAAATTTTTCATTTAGGAAATACAGACTTTTCTGAAGTACTTTTTTTCCATGTACACCCTTATGATCTGTTCCTTCATATTCTGTTGCTTTTTTGGTTAATGCCAATACAACATCCTCATTAGTAATATTTTCAATACTCATTTACCATCATTCCCTGTAAGATCTTATGATCAAGTATTTGATATTAATAGTGACTTGGTTATAATATTATTCATAATTAATTTACACGATCTGGTATGTGAAAATCAATAATTTCTAAGAAATTTCTTACAGTATAATATTTTGATGGAATAACAAAACCTCGCATCATTCTAGGTTTGTGTATTGCTAGTGTATAAACAACATGAGATCGGTCTTCAATGGGTTCAGTATAACGATTATTTTTATAAAAAAAATTGATGCTGCTACCTTCTTCTTCACTTTCTGGAGTATAGGGAGTAAGATTGTAAGGTGAACGTTCAGTCATATCAATTAGAAACTCATGATCTTTAATCCCAAGACGTTGAAGATTCTTTTTTAGTGCATTTTGAATTGGTTCTAAAATAGTTACAGAATTATCAGGTTCTGTTCTTTCGGATGTTGGTGCTTTTCTATTAATTGTTGGAGAATATGTTTCATGATAAGATTTACGATTTTTGATCATGTTAGCAATTGTTTGAACTTCAGGAGGATTATCATTTTGAAATATTTTATTCAAAAACCATCTATCATCACATTGTAAAAAGAAATCTTGGCCTTGCTCAGATTTTAGAGCATCTAATGATGGAACATCTAGTTTTCCAATATTTTTTAAAATTTTACCACATTGCCATAGCATTAATTCAAAGGCACGTTTTGTTTTGTGAAAATATACCTGTTGATACATCTGATATCGTGCAAAAAGCATCTGCTCTACTGCCTCATATCCACCTTCTAATACAACAAAATGGCCATCAATTACACAAAGCTGGTCAATTATTCTACCAAGATCAAATTTCCCATACGTAACTCCGGCATAATGTGAATCACGTAAGAGATAATCAAGCCTATCTACATCCAATTGTCCATTAATGATTTTGCTAAGATATGGTTTTGATGGATATGCTCCCAAAATCAAATTTTTAACATCTTCAGTTTTCACTCCAGCTTTTTCTATAGGTTCTTTGAAATAATGATCTACCAAAGTTGTAGAATAGATTTCATGCTTCCCATCAAGTAAATGCTCTAATGAATGTGAAAACGGTGCATGACCTACATCATGTAACAATGCAGCCATTCTCAACGTTTTTCTATCTTTTTCATCTTTGTCAAAATCTCCATATTCTTTAGAATTGTGTGCAATTGAATCATATGCCTTTCCAGCTAGATGCATTGCGCCAATCATATGACCAAATCGTGAATGCTCTGCTCCATGATAAACATAGTAACCTAAGCTAAGTTGTTTGATATGATGCATCCTTTGAAATATCGAAGTATTGATTATTTCTTGCTCTTCTGGACTAACTAAAATAAAATCATGAATAGGATCTCGAAATTTTTTATCTTTTTTTGTTATAATCTTTCAACCTCTAGTATATGATATGGGCGTTCTTCTACTTATGATAAGGATCGATC
Source organism: Candidatus Nitrosopumilus sp. (assembly GCA_965262905.1). Lineage (GTDB taxonomy): Archaea > Thermoproteota > Nitrososphaeria > Nitrososphaerales > Nitrosopumilaceae > Nitrosopumilus. The sequence continues at coordinate 1,528,912 of OZ253567.1, read as the reverse complement.
AATTCTATTCACTAAACAGTTTGATCAATTGATCCTCATAAAAAACATTTTTTGCGATCAAAAATTATCAATAGAGATCATTTTAGTTTTTTTCTATAGATTTTGTTTCAACATTACTAACTGATTCTTTTTGAATATCCATTTCTTTTCGTTCTGCAGCATATTTTTCTTGAAAGAATTTTACACATTCTTGTAGTTTTTCTTTAGTTATCATTCTACGCTTCATTTTTTTGTATAATTGAGGATAAACAAATTCATCTTCAGTGTATTTTAGAATTTCATCAAATTCATGGTTATAATAATAGCCAGCATTAGACATCTTGCGTAATTAGATTAATTTTACAACATTACACAAATTCTTTCACAACAAGATCCAAAGCTAAGCTCAAAGCATTTCCTTTCATGTAAACAATTATCAAAAAAAACAAAGGCATTTCTTTCTTTTACCGTAGTGACCAAACAACAGTTTGATGTGATTCTAAAGGATGTCAGAAAGAATCACCGTATTACTGAAAAACAAAGACTATCCCAAGGCAAAAGACAACGAGACATTGGTGCTGGATATCCATTTGATTTGGATGTAAAGGATAGGTTGGTAAATGCTGCTAGTGTATTATCGAATGTATTTGACCTACGATTTAACAGGTCATCAGTTTGGGCTGGACCAGAGCAATGTGAGTAGAAATATTAGATATTTAGAGCCTGCAGTGAGACATCCCAATCCCATCCAAACTCTATGCAGATTCAAAAAAGATTAACGACATACAGCAACTGCACGAGTTCTTTCCTGAGCTAATTGTAATGATTCATGGAACAGAGCAACCAATTCCTAGACCCAAAAATCGTATCAAAAGAAAGACACACTATTCAGGCAAAAAGAAGAGACATACTGTAAAGAATCAAATCACAATAAATCTAAAAGGTGAAATAATCCACAAACCACCATTCTCCTCTGAACGAAGAAATGATTATGCAAATTAAACATCCAGTATCATCTAAAAATTTGATGATATTTTATGACTTGGGATATTTGGGGATTCAAAAAGACTTTAGATCAAATCAGTGTTTTGCCGTACAAAAGGGAAAAAGTTGAACATATCTCAGAAAGAGTGGAATAAACTATAATGTTCCATCTGAATCAAAGTAGAGGCATGCAACCAGTAAGATAAAGAAATTCAGAATTAATTCAGATATATTTAGGAATAGATTATGTCGTTATGATGTGATTAGTGACATTGTTTGTGGAATGATTAATTTCAAGATACGGCAGAAGCAAGAGTTTGTTGTGATACCATAAATTGAGAAATTGAATCAGTTAGAAGGTTAGATTTTGTTTCTAATTACGCAAGATGTCTAGTCATCAAATACAGATATTATCTTGTATTGTATGTTAGAATCGCCTTGCATAATCTAAAAATGTCAAATCAATAAAAAAACATGTCAGAAACTGTTACCTAGACAGATATTTAGACTCGTTAAAATCTTACTTGTTTGGACTCGTTGCACAGTCTGGATAGTGCGAGCGGCTTCGAACCGCTAGGTCGAGGGATCGAAGCCCTCCGAGCCCTTTAGATTATCTTATTAAGTAAATGAAAAACGATTAGATCAAGTATTATTTTCAAGTTTATTTAAAATAATGATTTTCTTAAATGAGAAAAAACAATCTAAATCATTTAACGATAAAATGAAAGTTAGACCTGATAATACTAAAAAAGTTCATAAAAACATGATGAGTAATTTTGGAAATTATTGTAAATTGAGATATAATGGTAGAGATTCAAGTATTGTATTTGATGAAATGGTTTTACTAAAAAATGCTCACGCATATTTTGAGAATTATTTTATTAAAGGAATTAGTGTATTATTCTCTTGACAAAACTTCATTATTATACATGCTATCAAAAAGTTCTTCCTTGAAACAAATTGATTTTAATTTGAATTGCATGTATATGGAATTATGTCAAAAATTGTATCGAATATTAATTCTGAGTTAAATTTAGCATACCTAATTGTTCTTTTAATTCAGGATGTTTTTCAAGGTATAATTTTATTGCTTCTGAGATTTTGTTTTCTACTGCTTCTTTTGTTTTACCATATACACTTACAGGTTTCATCACCGGGCAATATGCCACATAACCCGTCTTTTCAGGTAATTCTTCAACATGGTAAGATATTTGCATAGTTTTTTGATAGGATGTGATCATATAAAACGATCACTATGTTCAAATTGAACTTTTAGTTAATTTGTCAACTATTTTTTATTACAATTTGACTAATTACGTCACATTATAATTGAATCCAAACATGACAAAAACAGGGCTAAAACTAAATTCAAAAAACATTCAAAATCATGCCTATTTTCAATTGAAACACCAAGATAAAACTTTAGGACCAAAAAAAAACCAACGTACAAAAATTAACGAATATCATAATAGCAATTATATTTTATAGGTCAAAGATATTTTATCAGTCATTGTAGAACTCGAGTAAAAATAAAAGTTTCAAGATAAAAGATAGTTTCCTAGTAAAATGAATTAAGAGAATTGGGAAATTCCAAGTATTTAGAATTGGAATATTTGAAATTGGATTAATTATTTTCTTGATTTTAGTTTTAATCAAGTATTGGAATTTTCAATAACTATTGAATTTTATTTTACAAAATTAGTAATTCTTCAACCTTACTATAATGCTCTTTTAGTCTTTCAGGGGAATAATTTCTATAAATTTTTGATTGTACACCTTTAGGGATTCGACCCTCAAAAATATCAATTACATTCTTATCCATTTTACAATCAATACATCTTTCAACAAAAACAGTTCTTAATGATTTTGACGTTAACTCTATTCCTGTAATGCCACTCACTCTTTTGAATTCTGCATATACTTTATCGTATGATACATCAAATATTTTATCATCATTGAAAAAATCATCTTCAATATGACTTTTAAGATATTCTTTAGTTTGTGATGTAAAAAATCCATATCAAGAGGATTTAGTATCTCCAGTATGAATATCTGAAACATCAATACAGTTTAATGAAAAATCAATTTTATTATATTTTATCTACAAGACCTCATTTATTCTCAATCCAGAATTAAAGCAGATAAAAAATATCACTTTGATTTCTAATGGTTTAATGTTTGAACAGAAAACAGATAGTTTCTCACGGGTTGGCAGTTTTTCAGTTTTGAGTTTAGTCTTTTCTGTCTTGAATTGTATCTCATTTATCCAGTTTCCAAGTAATCTCTAGTGAATCATCTTAATGTCTTTAGATTGTTTGTTTGGCTTGATTCCTTCATTGGTTCTAGATAGTCTTTACTGTATTTTCATTAATTATACCATTTACAGATTCCAAGAATTTTCTCAAAACTGATACATGGTTTTTTATTGTACCTGAATTGAGTTTTAATTCAATTTCAGCAAATTTGTCATATTTTGATACTTTATCTTGATAATTGTAATAAATCGATTTTCCTCAATACCTAGTTTCATTTTGACTAGCTGTATTTCCTCAAATAAAGTGATTAGTATTTCCCCATCACTTTTTTTATTGATAATATCTGACAATACTAAAAATGGTCATGTTCTAACCAAAAAGAGAATCCATCATACCTCAAATATTGAAATAATGTTGTTATTTGTTAGGATCAAACACGGAAAAATAACCTATTTTTCAATACTTACAGATTAATCCTAATTGTGTGATTTAGGATTATTGGAAAAATAACAGATTATGCTATTTTCAATTTATCTCTATTTGGCTATTTTTTGTTGAAAGTTGTTGAAAATTACTAGTTGAAAATTACTAGTTGAAAATTACTAGTTGAAAATTACTAGTTGAAAATTACTAGTTGAAAATTACTAGTTGAAAATTACTAGTTGAAAATTACTAGTTGAAAATTACTAGTTGAAAATTACTAGTTGAAAATTACTAGTTGAAAATTACTAGTTGAAAAAAGACACCTGCATCTAGTTCTATTGCAGCTAAGATTTCAGTTAGTAATGCTACTTTAAACTAGCCTATTTTTCATTTACTCAAATATGAAAAATTGCTCTTGTAATTTTCTAACATTAATTATAAATAATTAAAATCATGTTTACAATGATCATATTTTTAGTAAAAACTTTTTTAATCTAATAGTTTTCAATGCGATTATCTTATAAAGCAAATTATTTCTCTGCATGGTGAAATGAAGATATCTCCATTCAAACTAGGATTAGTATTAGTAATTGTAGGGATGATTTGGACGGCATTTATTTTTGATGAAACTGGAAAAAGATATGATTCAATTCTGTTAGAACAATCAAACTCTTTTGAAGTAAAATCAGAATTTTTTGGTACAGATATTGGATATTACAAATTATACATGCCTGAATTTGCAAGAGAGGAGATTTTTGTTCAAATTTTAGATACAAAAGGAAATGTGATTGCAGAGCAAATGGTAGAAACAAAATTGTCAGTCGGATATTTTGATCTTAATGAGAATGGAGAATATACTCTAAAGATTACAAATATTGCGAAAAATTCAATTGGCATACAAACAGAATTTGGAAATACAAATTCTCAGAAAATGCTTCCATCAGGAATAATGGTTCTTGTAGGTGCTTTAGTAATGATGATTATGTCATATATGAAAATAAAAAATTACAAAATAGAGCAACCAGAAGAAAATATCTCATAGATTTGGATACATTGAATCGTATGTCCAAATAATAATACTAGATTAAAAATTAACCAAGTGCTAAAAAACAAAAAGGTTACAATTGAAAAAGGAAGAAATATTTTGAGTTTAGTATGTTCTCGGTTTTTCAAAATTAAGACCGCTCCCAATGATGCAAGTACTAATCCTAATTCAAGGGGTTGATGTGACCATGAAATTAATCCATCAATTCCAAATAGATCATGAGATAAAGAATCTCCAAAGCCTGAAACGATTTGTAAAATAGAACCTACGATGACTAGTTTAATTCCAGTTTTAAGAGAACCATGAACTGATTTCTTAATTATTAACATGATTCCCATAATTGCAGCACAAGTGGTCATAGATACTCCAAAGTATACTACAATGTGAGATGGACTCCAGAAAAATTCTGGTTCTTTTTGAAGGTGAGATATAGCATCCCAAAATCCTGCTGAAACAATTACAATTGAACCAATAACTGCTAAAATTGAAACTAGAAAAACAAGTGTACTTGATTTTGCAATTGTAGAATTTGTTAGTCTTGTAAGTAGTTTCATTTTATTTCTCCATTATAGTTGGACTATTTGAAATATTGTAAAGATGCAAATTAGAAAAATTCAATGTTAGGAGTAATTTTATGAATTAACTATATTAAATGAAACATTGTAGAAAAAATATGAGTCCAGGAATAGGATTAATGAAAAGACGCCTAGAAAAGGAAAAGGATGCTATTGCACTAGCAATTTCAGGTATTGCCAAAAAATATGATGTCAAGCCTGAAAACATCAAGACACTAGAAACAAAGTATCATGATGATGCAGGTGATTGGTATGTTGCACTAGGATGGGATGAGAAAAGAGCAATAATTAAGATGGATTCAGTCTTGGGAACTATAACAGAAATTAAAGAAATCAAAGTAGAAAAAATATTCTAATTAAATTGAAATTTTGTTTTAATATATTATTCATAAATTATTTTTTAGCATCTGGATGCCATTTAGGTGGAGGTGGAAATGGATGTTTTATTCTGTATTCATTTTCAGATTGTACAAACTGATGAAACCATCTCCAAAGATCAGGAAAACTAAGATTTTTTGGAATTGGGTTTTCTTCTACAAAATTTGCTTTCATATTATTTTCACAAGATCTTTCAAATCCTCTACGAGGATACATTGCTATGTCAGATTTGTAAAAATCATCTACCAGTGTAAAATAATCTGAATGAATGAAAGAGTTCCAGTGCTCATAAGTATCATCACCAGTATTAGGGTTAATCACTGTAGTATCTGCCAACAAACGGTCTCGATGTTGCTCTTTCCAAGCTTCTTTCATCATAGAAACAGCATCAGCATCTGTTTTTGGAGCACTATATCCAAAAATAGTAAATTGGAATGCATCTTCTAGATGTCTTTGAAATCGTTGCCATTGAACTTTAAGCATTTTAGTTTGTCCATAATCTTTTTTGTAAATCGGATATAGTAAATTTACAGGTTCTAAAATTTTGTGACAGAGTTTACAAACTTCACCAACATAGTTTACCCCGTTATGTTCTTTACATGTTGCCACTTTTACATTTCCATGTAAAAATACTAATCGAGGTAATCTTATTCCTTTAGAACTATTTCTTCCATATGCTTGAAGTAATAATGGATCCCAATTAAAAGACGCAATTAAATCAGTTTCTCTTAGTGCCAAAACTAAATGATCATAGAGAGTGGGTTCATCTGGTAACTTTAGCGAATTAAAATAATTATGGATAATTTTTTGTAATTCATCTGTTTTTTCATGTTCATTTTGTTCAAAGAGTTTACTAAAAATATCTTCAAAATTCTGAGTAGAATCAATCTCCCATTCTTCAAGTTTTTGTTTCAAATTTAAACAATCTACAAGATCATTCATCAAAGGCAATTTTTTTCCATTTACATCCCCATTCGGACACGCAGCACGACTTGCACCTGCACCTAAGATTACCACATGAGGTCTGTCTGAAATGACTTTTTTTGTAAGTTCTTCTTTGCTCAGAAACATGATTAATGAACATTAAACAAGGAGATAAAGAAAAATTACAGAACAAAAGAGATTATCCAAAAATAGGCAAAGAGACATTGGTGCAGGACACAAGTTTGATCATTCCATCAAAGACAGAATTCTAATGTTTTTCATGTACTCCAGAGCCATCATCTAGTATTCTGATTGCATTACTTTCATAATTCAGAATTACATCAATTTGTTCGATTTTCCAGATATTCTTGCATCTATTGAATTATCTATTAATTCTGCAATAGCCTGTTCTGTTTTGTATCCTGTTAGACCTAATTTTTGGATAAGACTTTTGTCAGGCGTGATATTGACTCTAGTCTTTTCAGACATAATCTATGATTGTAAATTGCGAATTTAACTTTTGTTTCTCGATATGGGCACAAAAATATACAGTTTTAATAAATTGTATATGCGAAGAATCACTCATATTCTCTATTCTTGATCATAATATGGTAAATTATTCGGTTTCATAAAAAAATCAAACTTAGAATTCTAGTAAAAATATTGAATTTGATTCAACTTTGTAAAGATTGATTATTTTTTGAGTTTGTTGAGTCTTAATTCTAATTTCATCATCTAAATCTTTTGTTAAAGGATCTAAAATGTTTGATTTTGTGACTAACCTATCTTCTTACATATTTTTCATCCCATTTTCCTTTTGTCTGATTATCCATGATACTTTGATTGGATCTAATTTCTGCATAATTCTATGATTCTTGTCTCTTCCATACGTATCATGATTTTAGTCTAAAAATTATGGGGTGAACTAATTTCAGGATAATAAAATAGTTGAATTAGGAAACAAAATTTAAAGGGCAGGTTAATTTTAAAAAAAGTTAGATATGACAAAGGCACATACACCAGATTGGAATGAAATCGATCTTAAGAAATGCAGAAAATATGATGAGTCTGTCAAAGATGGCAACATGACATACAGATCTATAGAGATAAATTAAATCAATTTCTCTCTTTTTTTATAGTTAAAATAATAAGACATAGTGATCAGTTTGATACTTTTCTTAATGAGTTAGGTGAACCACGCAAGAGTGTAATCAATTCATCTATAATTGAATATACCAAAGAACCAACTAGACTTCCAGTTCCAAAAGATTGTGAATATTGGGATAATAGAAAGAAAGTCGCGATACCAGATGCTAATGTTGTGGTTTATTATGATGAATTTGATTCTCATTGGAAATTTATAGATGGTACAGAGTTTGTTCAGAGTTGCTTAGTTTTTCTTACTTGTATTTTGAATAATCGTCTTCCATTTGTTATCACCTTGAATAACAATCCCTGATCTGTCTGCTGACGTATATCGAAAATCAAAAATTCGTGAACACGTAACCATATGTGAATAAAAAACGAAATTTAGATGGTGCAAAGAATTCTATAGATTCCAAAAAACATCGTTCTAAAAGAGAATCATTAGGGCTAAAAAGATAAAATCCATGACGTATGTCGGAATTGATTTGTACAAGGAATTTTTACAAGTTGAAGCAATGGATGATAATGGCAAGATATTATTTAATAGACCTCTTGTGTAATTAGAAACAAAATCTCATCTTTTACTCTCAATAATTTCTATTTTATGGAATCACAACAAACTTTTGTTTCCACCGTATCTTGAAATTGACAATTTCACATACAATCTCACTAACCATGTCATAATGACATAATTTGTTCCTAAATCAGTTAACCCAGATGTGACCCATTCTACACTAAATGGGGTGGTGGATCAGGAGGAGATTTTGTTTGCATCAAATATTCTGTTAACAGTGTAATCTTCAGTAGACATCTTGCGTAATTAGAAACAAAATCTAATCTTCTAACTGATTCAATTCCTCAATTTATGGTATCACAACAAACTCTTGCTTCTGCCGTATTTTGAAATTAACAATTCCGCATACAATGTCACTAATCACATCATAACGACACAATCTATTCCTAAATGTATTTGAATTAATTCTGAATTTCTTTATCTTACTGATTGCATGCCTCTACTTTGATTCAGATGGAACATTGTAGTTTATTCCACTCTTTCTGAGGTATGGTCAACTTTTTCCCTTTTGTACGGCAAAACACTGATTTGATCTGGAAAGTCTTTTTCCACACCCAAATATCCAAGGTCATAAAATATCATCAAATTTTTAGATAATGCTGGATGTTTAATTTACATAATCGTTTCTTCGTCCAGGGGAGTAGTGGTGGTTTGTGGATTATTTCATCTTTTAGATTTATTGTGATTTGATTTTTGATTGTATGTCTCTTCTTTTTGCCTGAATAGTGTGTCTTTCTTTTGGTATGATTTTTGGGTCTTGGAATTTGTTGCTCTGTACCATGAATCATTACAATTAGCTCAGGAAAGAACTCGTGCAGTTACTGTATGTCGTTAATCTTTTTTGAATCTGCATAGAATTTGGATGGGATTAGGATGTCTCACTGTAGGTTTCCAGATATCTGATATTTCTACTCACGTTGCTCTGGTCCAGCCCAAACTGATGACCTGTTAAATCATAGGTCAGATACATTCGATAATACACTAGCAGCATTTACCAATCTGTCTTTTACATCCAAATCAAATGGATGTCCAGCACCAATGTCTCGTTGTCTTTTGCCTCGGGATATTTCAGTAATACGGTGATTCTTTCTGACATCCTTTAGAATCACATCAAACTGTTGTCTTGTTACCCCTGTGTATGAAAGAAATGCCTTTGGTTTTTTTGATAATTGTCTGCATGAAAGGAAATGCTTTGAGCTTAGCTTTGGATCTTGTTGTGAAAGAATTTGGGTAATGTTGTAAAATTAATCTATTACGCAAGAGGTCTAGTAAATATGAAAGTGTTACTCAACATACTCTAGAAAATAATTTTGCTTTTCATTTCTGATCATTTGTATTACAAATAACCTAAAAAAGCATTTGAACAACTCAATTGATATGGAGGGTTTGCCATTGTATTTTGATTTGTCTTTTATGATATAGTTTGTGACAACCCTTGTGTTGTAAAATATCAATGGAAAATAAGACATCAGCAATCTCACAGAATGATTTGGACCGGTGGTACGTGGTCTTAATTTCTCAATACATGCATAGCTTGTTTCTATTCCCCATTCATCTTTTGTACTCTTCTGGAATTTGTGATATGGTTAAGGCATTAAATATTTGAATAATCTAACAATTCTAAGATCATAATTATCCAATCTCTTCTGCATGTGTTTTTCATCTCAGACCGATTTGCAAAGAATGTATTGGCATTGCCATTTGTTCATTCTTGCATGTTTTTCTCAAAAAATCGATGCTTGTTCCTTTCATGAAATGGTTACCTGATGATATCATTAATGTTTTGGTTTGATTTGACATGATTCTGTAAGTATAAACTGTGATCTAGATCTTTTAATTTAAAATATTTGGCAATTCATTCAAAATTTATATCCTAACTATACTGAAAAATTTTAGGATAAGTTAATTGTATCCAAATATATCACTCATCCTATTTATCAGTCCAATTTTTTTTATGAATCATTCGAGGGGTTATTTTTCCAAAGTTACACCAACATTTTGGTTCACTTTGTGTAATAGATAAATGACTAGTGCCATGCCAAAAACTGAAATACAAATCGGAATAGGGTTTACAATTAAGTTTAGGTTTAAATCCATCTACGTTTATTTTAATTATTTCAGATGCCAACAATACTCCAGAAAGAGTAGATACAAAATTTACAGAAAAATCACTTTTTAACCAAAGACCTTCAAATCTTTTTAAAATATCTGTGTCCAATTTATCACAACTTGGATTAGATATCATTGCAATAATTTTTTCATAATTCAATTTTAAAATTTTACATTGATTCATTCTTTCAGAAGGTTTCATTTCTGTTAATTTTTTTAATTTGTCATCATCGCTGAATTTTAATTTTTTTAAATTATAACATTTTAAGCATTGAATATTTTTTGATAGATCATATGTTGAAATTTGAGATCTCAAATCCTGATTGCTTCCGCCATGGATATTTTTAGGTAATTTTTCCTGTATATCATGCCTAACTTTGTTATTGTCCACACATGATATAATGTGACAAATTTTTTCATCATGATTGTTAGCCCACTCCTGAAAACTTTCATTACTAAAATCTATGCAAAACCCCTTCTTTGTGTCGAGTCTTTCTGCAAGTAATGATGCCTTTGATTTTCCTAGATCATTATTATTTGCAAGAATGTATCTTGCAAGATTTGTAGATTCAATCTTCTCAGATTTACCATAATCATCAACTTCTCTGTCTATGACTGTAATCTCTCCTGATATTTTTTCTATAGAATAGATTGATTGAGAAAATGAATGACCTACTGCCCCACTTCCCACAATAACTAATTCTTCAAGTTCTATGTGATCGGGAAATCTGGGATTATTATTTTCTAAAAAAATTGAATCATAATTTGTTTTATGGTATTCCAAAAAATCATATGAGGATAAACAATAATTCGTTAAATATGATCCTGTTTCTCCTTTCATCCTCAACAGATATTTGAAAATCTCTCCAACTCCTAAACATCCTGCCACAAGAGATCCAAATGGATTTTGATCATTGTTGATTAGAATTTCTTTAAAATTTTCTTTATCTCCAATAAAAGATAACCATTTTACTGCCATCACTTTTTTTATAAAATTACACTTTGCTTTAGTTGAACAATCAGATCCTACTAAGATTATTACATCTAACTCATCACTAAAATCATCTTCTCTAAAAATTATATTGATATCTCTTTTAGTTTTGTTGATATTTTCTAAAAAAACCTCTTTTAATTTTTTTGACTTTGACTCATTGTATGAAATATAGTTTGGATAGATATATTCTATATTTTTTGGTAAAATTATTGTTATCTCATTAACCAATCCTTTTAATCTACATGTCAAATTACATAAGGTCCATAATAGAATTTGACCATTTCTTGTACTAGCAAAAGAATATGAAATTTTTATTCCTATTTTTCCCGGATTTATTGGTATTGTTATTTTATCATCGAAATTTTGGATAAGGTGTCGTTCCATGTTATTTATTATCTCCAATTTCAAAATTTACAAAACTATCAATTACATGAATTCGTGTTAGTTTTGTAGGATCATCCAGTATATCCCATACATTATCCCAAGACTCATGAATTGAAATTTCTTCAAAATTCAATGGAGAATAATTGCCATATTCAGGTGCCACCAAAGATAAAAATCCATTTCTTGTACTAATCGTATGTTCATCATCATAATCTGAATGTTCAGTATCTTTTCTAGGGTGGGTGTGAAATTGAGCTAAACAAATCCACCCCATTTCAATCATTTTTTTACCCATTTTTGCAGCATCATTGGCAGTAACAAAATAATTTCTCGGAGTACGTTTTGCTTTAGGAGCAACTACACATGTAACATAGTCTTTATTTTCTTTAAAAGATTCTATCCCATACCAATAGATAATTGATTCATTTTGTTCTATCATATATTTCTGAAATGATTCATGCGTTTTTAATAAAATATCTTTGTTAACTATTAGTTGTCTCTCACTTTTACTATTAGATAATGTAATGTGTTTATTTTTCCAAATATTTTTTTTCATCCCATACGACCTCCATAATATGGTTTTTTTAATATTATTTGTAACATATTCAATGTTGCAAACAAATTATGTTTTGTCGAATCCCATTTTTCATGTTCCGCAGGATTATGGCCTGACATATAGTATTCTAAAACCATTGAATTACAAACTAATTGTTTTTTAATTTCATATTCCTTGTAATCATATGAGGGATGTAATCTAATATCAATACCCTGAGGTTTTAAATTTATCTTTGGCATCCATTTCAAATCTTCACCATCATTGAATTCTTTAGTTTCTGGATTGACAAATGTTACTCCTGGCGGATATGTTCGATAATATGTTAAATCCATTATGGTGTAAAAATCATCTAATTTATTGTTCTGCTCATCAAAAGACCAGAAATTAACATTCATAGTTAATTTCTCTATGTCAGCTTCAATATCCCAATCAAAATATTTCACATAGTGATGATTTTGTACAAATTCTAAATCTTCTCTAAATTGAGATTTTGTAATTTCTGGATTGCTTTTAGATAGCACCATATCTTTAAAAAAAATTAGGCACCCCCAGTGCTACCTTTAATTTCGAATTTTGCTTCTTTGCATTTGTTGTTAATAACAACTTGAACAATTTTATCAAGTTGATCATTGAGGAAGACTCCATCAATGCTGTAAAAATTGTCTGTGCCTTTTCGTGATTCACCTAGTTTTTCATAAACCACGTTTATGACATCATCAAATTTTGTATTTTTTTCAATATTGATTTTTTCTGTTCTTCCAGTATTGGTATGTGTAAAAGAAACAGTGACCATGTTGGTTGTGTCATTATTGATATTTCCCATAATTACTCTCAGTACGAGTATTATTTAACTTTGTTGTTGCATGTAGATTTTGTATGCATGAATAGTTGTCAACAATTAACAATTAAAACTTTAATATTTAATTATAAAATATATATTATGATAAGGGAACTGCACCACAATGTCTAAAGTTATTCAAATTAGTCCACTGAATATTGTAAAAAATTTATCAAAACTCAATAAAATTGTAGATTTTCCAACAGAATTATTTAATCCTTATAGACTTTTGATACTAAATTATCTTTATAGAGTAGGTTTTCAGAGTTTTACACAACTAAAAGACTCTACGGGAGTAGCAAGTGATGGGAATCTTGCGAGTCATCTCAGATATCTTGAAAAAGAAGATCTAATTATTGTTACTCGATCCTTTGCTGGTAAATATCCAAAAAGATTCTATGAGTTGACTGGAAAAGGCACTGACACTGTTGAATCATTATCTACTAAATTAGACATATTTCTATTGTGTTTAAAGAAAGATAAATAATGACAACAAAATCAGATATTGAAACATTATTTGTAAAATTGGAAGAAGATGCAAATGTGGACACTTTTGATTCAAGAATTAAATTACAAAAACTGGTTTATCTTAGTGATTCATTTGGAATTCCGTTGGGTTTTAATTTTACGTGGTATGTTTATGGACCTTATAGTCCACAACTAACAAAAATTATGTTTGACAGAGAAATTGGAGATTCTAATAACATAGATAACATTTCAAATGTAGAGAATATAATTCTAAAACTAAAAGAATTTTTAAAAGATGACATACATTCAGCGGATAAATTAGAATTGATTGCTTCATTACATTACATATGCTCACTATATAAAAATAATCTAAATGAATCAAAATCTGAAATTATCACCATCCTATGTGAAGAAAAACCAAAATTTTCAAAAGAAATTACAACTAAATATTTAAAAAAAGTCCTAACTTTGTTTTAAAATCATTGCAGAAACAATAATGGTAAAAAAACTATTGTTGTTTGTAGAGGATGCACCGTACCACAAAAGCAATCCCATAGAGAAATATATCAAAGCATCAAAAATATAATTAAATATTTTCCACTGTATACGCCAGAACTTAATCCAATGCAGATACAGTGGAGAGAAGAAAATGGTGATGCATTCTTTGCAAATAAATCTGAGATGAAAAAACACATGCAGAGGAGATTAGATAATGGTGATGTTAAAGTTGTTAAAATATTCAAATATTTGATGCCTTAACTATACTGCATATAGTTACATAATTATTTATTATTGGAGAAAATGAAAATACGGCAAAGTGAATTTTTTCTTGGGTTTGCTGTTTGAGTTTCTCATATTCTTTTTTAATGTTCTTCTTTCTAGTTTTGAGACTAGTATCAAAAGAGACCATATATGTAATGTGTAAAAAATCTGACGTAAATGTAAGATGTTTATTTTTTTTAAAAATTTGTGATAATATGTTAACCGTAAGCATTAACTCATGCAGTAGTTTGGCATCTTTTTCTGATAAATCTGCAATCTTATCTGCTATCAATCTTGCATTCATTTTGTGGATCTGATGATCTAGAACTGTAGTACTGGGTTTATCTTTTCCATCGAGGATGCCTTCCTCTACTAATTTAATTAGAGAATTTGGCATGTTTTCCATCTTCTTTCTTCTAATGTTATCTTGTTCAACAATCTGAGATTTATAAATATTTGATTTGAAATATTTTTCAGGATCTTTTTTTATGAATTTTGCCATTCTCTTTCTAGTAATTTCTGGATTTGGACCTGATGAAAAATTAAGAGTAAGTTTTGCTCGGTTCTGGAGGAATGCTCTAAAATTTTTATCTGTTATTGTTTGTCCAGTAGTAATATATCCATTTTTGTTAATGATAGTTCCATCCCATCCATACATTTTTTGAGGTTTTATGGAGATTACAAAAACCATCCAAGGAAGTTTTACGTAAAAAAGTACTCTTGTGTTACTAGTACATATTGTAAAATCAGTTGTATGAAGAAGATACCAATGGAATTTGGGATCAAGTTCTGTGTTTTTCACAGATTTAACATAATCTAAGAAAAGTAAGTGAGTTTCATACGAATTAATTGAATCCATATCACCATTTAGAAATTTACGCCATTTTTTGTCTGCATTATCCACAAATGAGCTTAAGTGAGAATTTGAATTCTCTTTCATAAAATTTTCTTTTTTGATTTGAAGACATCTCCACGCCATTGAAATGATAAAGGATTTTAGATTCTCATCATAATTAAATTCTATGACTTTGTCATTGTGGAATGGGTAAAATATGTTGTTTGCAAAATATCCTTCTAACTTTGAAAAATTCTGCTCACAATCATCGCACAACAGTTTGAATTTTTCAAGATCCTGTAACCGTTTTGAACCATCATCCGCATTTACCATATACCCAGTTCCATTATCCTTGAGCCATTTACCTATAAATTTTGGAATTATGTGACTGTATCTGAGAGTTTTTTCCTTTAAACAAAGTGCACAAAGTTCGTCTTTACTCATAAAACTCTCATCATTATTTATCGGTATTTTATATATTTATTAGATGAGTTGCGTAATTGGTAAAAGGGTAGGATCTCAGTATAGTTTTGACATCTCTTCTTGAATGCTTGTTCCTCTTTTCTGCCATGTCATAAAGCAGCTCATCAGCATATAGCGAAAAGCAAAAGTTTGCGAACTATTTTCAAGATATCTTGGTTTATTTGTTCGTATTTACCTAGGCAAAAAAATCTGATTGTTATTTTTTGATGATTTTTAGTTCATAAACTTTTGATCGTCGCTATAGCTAAAGAAATTTAATTATCAATATTATTAAAAATATCATGACCAGAGCAATCATTCTTGGGGGTTCACGAGGAATTGGAAAAGCAATTTGTGATGCACTCAAATCAATAGATATTGATGTATTTGCTGCATCAAAAAAAGACATCGATACATCAAATTTAGATAGTGTAAAAGAATTCTTAAAAAATCATAATCAAACAGATATTCTAGTTCTAAACACAGGAGGTCCTACTCCAAAACCATTCAATACTATAACAAAAGAGGACTGGAATCTATATCACAATCAGTTATTTTTAGGATTTGTCACCATACTACAAAATATCAAAGTAAATAATGGCGGATATATCTTTTTGATTAGCTCTAGTGTAATTAAGGAACCAAATGCAAAATTGATAATTTCATCAGCCTATCGTGCGGCATTTAGTGAAGTTTTCAAGGTGTTGAGTAAAGATTATGCTCAAAATAATATTAGTTGTATAAACATTGCTCCTGGTCCAATTAACACAGACAGAACTAGAGAATTAATAGAAAATGTTAAAGAATTTGAAAAGACATTGCCTATGAAAAGATTAGGTGAACCTGAAGAGATAGGAAATTTTGTGAAATCAATTGTCGAAAATAATATAAAATATCTATCAGGTGTTACAATAAACTTTGATGGTGCAAATTCAAATAGTATTTTTTAAGATTATTTTTTAAATTCAACATTTGGTGTGTCGGGTTGACCAGCAATTGCAATTAACCCACCATCACGTAATTGCTGTAATAATTGCATGACTTCTTTTTCAACTTGGTTTCTTTGAAGACCAGTTTGTTGAGCAAATACTTCAACTAGTTCAGTTACTTTGCGTTCTCCATTACAAGACTTCCAAAACTCAACAATTGCTTGATTAACCATAAATCCTTGTTCGTGTTCATTTGCAAGAACCATAGAGCCATCATCTTGTTTGACTAGTTTTCCAACTCCCTGAGGCAAAGCTGTCTCATAATTTATTGGTGCAGGAGTATTCATGGCAGCCCCCATGTTTTTAATTTTTAATTTTCCTTCCTCACTCATTTTATCCATTGACCATGCTGGTTCCCATACAATGTCAATTTTGACATTATTTACTCCAGGAACTTTTTTGGCATATCTTGTAGCATCTTCAATTAGAGTTTCATGTAGAGGACAACCTTGAGTAGTCATTGTCATTTTGATATTAACATCATTATTGTCAGTAACATCAATTCCATAGATTAATCCCATTTCTACAATGTTTAGAGGAATTTCAGGATCCATGCATTGTTTTAATGAATCCTCAATTGCTTGTGGAGAAACAGTACTCATATTGTATATGGCAGTTTGAAAATCAATAAAAACTTTCTAATTATTAGCTTGAAATAATTTTGGGATTGATTCCTCGTATGGTGCAGTAGCCACGCCTTTTTCGGTAATAATCCCTGAAACTAGTTCAGGCGGAGTCATGTCAAATGCTGGATTTATCACACCAATACCATCAGGTGCAGTCTTTTTATCCCCAATTCCCGTAACTTCTGATCCATTTCGCATCTCAATAATTACATCCTCAGCCTTTGTTTTGAGATCAATTGTAGATAATGGAGCTGCGACATAAAATGGAATTCCATGTTGTTTTGCCATGCTTGCCACCTGATATGTTCCAATTTTGTTAAAGACATGGCCAGTTTTCACGATTCTATCAGCACCCACCACAACTTTGTTTACTAGTCCATTTGCCATTGAATATCCAACAGCAGTGTCAGGAATTAGACTAACATCAAATCCATCATGTTTTAACTCAAAAGCTGTTAATCTAGAGCCCTGCTGAATTGGTCTAGTCTCAGTTGCTATTACTTTGATGTTTTTTCCATTCTCTCTAGTCGCTCTGATTACACCTAAAGCTGTTCCATATGCCACAGTAGCTAGTGCACCAGCATTACAATGAGTCATTATAGTGTCATTATCATCAAAAAGAACCGAACCGTTCTTTCCCATTGTTTTGTTTATCTCAATATCTTCATCTGCCATTTTTTTGGCAGTTTTAATCACTAGTTCTCTAATTTGCTCTGCTGTATCTCCAGTCTTTGCAGCATTCATAATTTTTTCCAGTCCCCAACCTAAATTTACAGCAGTTGGTCTTGTTGCAAAAAGGATTTTTCTTGCATCCTCTAAATCTTTGAGTAATTTTTCTTTTGTTGTTGCTTTACTTTGTAAAGCAGCCAATCCCAATCCGAATGCTCCAGATACTCCAATTGCCGGAGCACCTCTAACTATCAAGGTTTTGATGGCATTTGCAATCTGATTGTAATCATCATATTCTACAAAAATAAGTTCATTTGGAAGTTTTGTTTGCTCAATCATTATCACTTTGTTGTTTTTCCACTCTACGGTTCTAAGTGATGAATCAACTGCAACTTTATCCATAAAATGAAAAATGTTCATCCATATTTAAAATAATTAAATGTATTTGATGGAACTTTATAACACCGAAAATTTTATGTTGATTGTTGATTGATCATTCATTATTAGAGAAATTTGATTCTCAGGGAATGCATAAGGTATATGACGTATGGCCAAAAATTGCCAAAGAAAGCTATTTTTCAAATTTATCTAAAGTTGAATATAAAAAATGCTCTCATATTGTTTTTGCAGGAATGGGTGGTTCTGGAGCAATTGGAGACATATTTTCAGCAATATTATCAAAAACAGATACTCATGTAACAGTTGTAAAAGGATATCATCTTCCAAAAACAGTTACCAATGATTCTGTTGTAGTTATTTCCAGCATATCAGGAAATACCATTGAAACAATTTCAATGCTTGAAAATGCCATCCAATTAAGATCAAAGATTATTGTTTTTTCTGATGGAGGTAAATTAAAAAAGATCTGTCAAGAAAAGAATATTCCACACAGAAATATCAAAAAACATCATTCTCCTAGGACGTCATTTACTTCATTTCTATATGCAATGCTACATGTGCTAAAACCAATCATTCCAATTGAAGAAAATGACGTAATACAATCAATAAGTAAGATGGAAGAGCTTTCAGTTAGAATAAATTCAAAAAAAATTACCAGAGAAAATCCAGCCATTCAAATAGCTGAATGGATAGATAATGTTCCTGTAATTTATTATCCTTGGGGGTTGGAACCAGTGGCAATAAGATTTAAAAATTCTTTGCAAGAAAATTCCAAGATTCAGGCCGTAATAGAAGATGTAATTGAATCATGTCACAATGGGATTGTAACATGGGATAAACAGAATAATTTTCAACCAATTTTAATCAGAGGACGGGAGGATTATGAGAAGACAAAAGAACGTTGGGAAATTTTAAAAGAATTTTTTAGTGAAAAAGATATCAATTATAAAGAAATTACAAGTGAGGAAGGAAATATTTTAACAAAAGTTATTTGTTTGATTTATTTGTTAGATTATGCCAGCATCTATCTTGCAGTGAAATTAAGAGTTGATCCCACACCTGTGGATGCGATTGATTATATCAAGGGAAAGCTCTAGTTAGAAAATTGTTGTAAATTTTTTGTAATGAAATTTTAGGAATAAAACCCTAGTATGATCTATTGATGTTAAACTAGGAATGACGTATCTCTCTATACTTTCTGACACAAATTTGTCAACCATCTTCTCGTTGCATATATTTGGGAATGTCTAACTTGAATCGTCTTGTTCTATAATGTTTGGAGATGTTGTTTTTCAAATTATTCAGTGATGGTGAGCACAGACTAACAAATCATATTTTTCCTGCCTGCATACTTTCTCAACTGTGTTAAACTATGATGAGTCTTTTGGGAAATTAATTTAGCAAAACATTATTATTTTTTTTAAAATATTGATTCTTGTACCTTTCATGGATTGGTTACATAAAGATACCATTAATGTTTTGATTTTGCAAGTGTAAACTGGGATCTAGATCTTTTGAGTTGAGATAATTGGTAATTTATTCAAAATTTATCTGCCTAAACTATAACACATCAATAAGAAATGATTCTGATAGAATTTTGCTGGGGATTTTTACATTCATGTTGCAATGAGATACAGATGTGGGGATCTTTAGCTTTTTCTATTTGAATAATTTGAGAGATTGATTAAAAAATTGAATTAATTGTGCCCAAGTCTCAATTACTTTTATTTTGTATTCTTTTAAATTCATTTAAAATTAATTTTATATTTTTGACAATACGAATTTTTACAGTATTCATTATTTCAACTTCTTTTTCCACATCATTTTTTTTTGACATTTGATCTAATTGTGATATGAACATTAATCGTTCTCTTATACGAATAGGCGTTTCTTTATACATTTCTAATTCATGATAAATACTAGGTAAAAATTTTTGAATAGTGTCATTTTTTACTAAATGTATTAATCCTGAATTTAATGAGCTTCTAAAATAATAATCACGTACATAGTGATATTTATTTAATTTATCCTGTTCACTTTCTAAAACACCTTTGTTATATTCTAATTCAAGTACTATGTTTTTAACAAAATCATCAAGTCTGTCTTCTCTTTCATTTTTGTATTGTTTCTTATCATGTAAACGAACTAGAATAAATGTGAGTAATACAGCAGATATAGTAATAATTGCCTGAACAATATAATTTATCCAATCCATTATGCTAGTAGCTGGTTTCATGTAATAAAATTTTTTTTATTTTTTTAAAATAGGTGATTATCAATTATTTACCCCCAACATATAAGATGAGTTGCGTAATTACAAACAAAATCTGACTTTTCATTTCCTCTTATTTCTAATTTCATGAAATTACAACAAATTCATCTTTTCACTGTGTCTTGAAATTGACAATTCTAGTTTAGGCAAATAAATTTTGAATGAATTATAAATTATTTCAACCCCAAAGATCTAAGATCATAATTTACACTTACAAAACCATGTCAAATCAAAACATAACATTAATGGTATCATCTGGTAGCCATTTCATGAAAGGAACAAGCATCGATTTTTTAAGTAAAGTATGCAAAAAAACAAAGTCAAAATAAAACTAGAGACTGCAATATAAAGAAAGCAAGATCTTTCATATTCTGCAATATGTGCTAGTTTGGATGTCATACCATCAACTCTGAGCTACTGACTAAATCGTATGGATGAAGAAGAATATCACACCGTAAGAAATACACCGGTTCTAGATGTTTTTTGAGTGAAAAACAGTTACTATCATTAAGGAATGATCTAATTTCAGGTCCAGAAAAATTTGGATTTAATCAATTCATGTGGAGTGTAAAATGATAATTACACATGTAGATAAAAAATACAACGCTTTATACTCTGCAAGTACAATGCGTGAATTACTCCACAGAATTGGGTTCTCATCTAAAAAACCACACATCACAAATCAGCCTCAAAAGAGGGGGACAGAACCGTTTTAAAAAAACGCAAAAAGGACAATTAAAAAGTACAGCAACCTTGGATACACCATTACTATGTCTGGATGAGTCAACAAATAAAATAGCACCAAACATACAGCGTGGATGGTATCTTACAGAAAATAATATCACCACGTCAATCAATTACACTCGAGAAAAGTTTCAATCCTTTGGTGCGTTGGGAAATAAAGGTGTGTTTTTCTGCTGATTCCATGACAAATCAAATACAGCTAGTTTTCTTGATTTTATAAAATCACTGCAGAAACAATAATGGTAAAAAACTATTATTGTTTGCAGAGAATGCATCGTACCACAAAAGCAATTCCATAGAGGAATATATCCAAGCATCAAAAATATAATCAAATATTTTCCACCGTATACGCCAGAACTCAATGCAGATACAGTGGAGAGGAGAAAATGGCAATGTGTTCTTTGCAAATAAATCTGAGATGAAAAACACATGCAAAAGAGATTGAATAGTGATGATGTTAAAGTTGCGAATGTATTCAAATATTTAATGCCTTAACTATAACTCTTATCAAGCTTTTTCCATCTGATTAATTGAAGCGATTAATCAAAAATGTTAGAATAAAATAAGTTACTTTTCCATCTACTAATTTTAAAAATATCAATCAGAAAAAAATAGTTTAACTAATAAAATAATAAAAAACGGGAATTATTCCCTTGTAATATCCATATCAAAGTCCGGAGGACCAAAAAGAGATAAAATTTTTTGGTACTCTGCTTGAACTATTGGAAGTTTTTGTTGTAAATGTTCTATGTCTAAAGTCCATTTTGAAATCTGTTTTTTCAAAGTAATTGTTTTGGCAATACCATCTTTGTAATATTCCATAACAATCTTTGCAGCAACTACATCATTACCTTCAAGAACACAATTGGATATTCTATCTTTGATTGCACATACTTTGTCTTGGACATCAGTAGTGTTAATGTCCATGGTTCTTTGAGATAGAAGTTCTTTTCTTTTTTCAAAGTCCGCCATTTCACCTTCGAAATAGTTTGCAGCATCCATTAACAAACGCACGACATTTTCGTCATAATTGTATTTAACCATTTAGTTTAACATAAAAAATTAACAGTAATAAATTTATCCTTGATCGATCGATCAAATTTTTGAGCACTATATTTATCTATATGAAAATTCTTCGAAATTATTTGACTATTAGATGAGTTGCGTAATTACAGACAAAATCTGACCTTTCACTTGATTTGATTTCTAATCGTTCCATAATGTCATGGAATGCTAATGAATTCTTCTTTCCATTTTATCTTGAAATTGACAATTCCACACACAATCTCACTAATACCATCATATTGGCATAATTTGTTCCTAAACACCTCACGATTTATTCTGAATTTCTTGATTTGAGCAATGACGTGTTCCACCTTTATTCTAATTTTTGACTGTAACTTGTTCCATTCCTTTTGATGTATGGTTAATGTTTTTTCTTTCTTTTTCTTGTATGGTAGAATGTTGATTTGGTTTGAAAAGTCTTTTTGAATTCCCAAATATTCGAGATCATAAAATTGCAACAACTGTTCTGATAATACTGGATGCTTTGATTTGTATATGGAATAATCGTGATGGTTTCCAGGTGAATGCTTTGATTTGTGGATTATTATCTCATCAAGATTTATGCTGATTTGATTTTGTACTGTATGTTTTCTTTCCTGAATAATGTGTCTTTCTTTTGCGTTTATCTTTTGGTCTAGGGATTGGTTGTTCTGTACCATGAATCATTACAATTAATTCCGGAAAGAATTCTTGTAATTGTTACATGCTGTTAATCTTTTTTGAATCTGCATAGAGTTTGGATGGAATTGATTGTTTCACTGCAGGTTCTAAATATTTGATATTTCTACTCACGTTGCTCTGGTCTAATCCAAACAGATGACCAGTTAAATCATAGGTCAGATACATTCGATAATACACTAGTAGCATTACCAACCTGTCTTTTACATTCAAATCAAATGGATGTCCAGCACTAATGTCTCGTTATCTTTTGCCTTGGAATAGTCTTTGTTTTTCAGTAATACGGTGATTCTTTCTGACATCCTTTAGAATCACATCAAACTGTTGTCTTGTTACCCCTGTGTATGAAAGAAATGGCTTTGGTTTTTTTGATAATTGTTTGCATGAAAGGAAATGGTTTGAGCTTAGCTTTGGAGCTTGTTGTGAAAGAATTTGGGTAATGTTGTAAAATTAGTCTAATTACGCAAGAGGTCTAGTGTTTTGCCGTACAAGAGGAAAAAGGGAAAAGAGTTGACCATATCTCAGAAAGAGCGGAATAAACTACAATGTTCCATCTGAATCAAAGTAGAGCATGCAATAAGTAAGATAAAGAAATTCAGAATTAATTCAAATATATTTAGGAATAGATTGTGTCGTTATGATATGATTAGTGACATTGTATGCGGAATTGTCAATTTCAAAATACGGTGGAAGCAAGAGTTTGTTGTGATACCATAAATTGAGAAATTGAATCAGTTAGAAGATTAGATTTTGTTTCTAATTACGCAAGATGTCTATTGAAATAATAATTGTTGCCTAGTTTACAGACAGAGGAAAATATCATTTAGAGCGCAAAAGATGAGTTACTTTTCCATCTACTGATGAGTGAAAACTTGATGATTTCTATGCAACCAAAATTGAATAATTATTTTCATCATCAATAGATGATTATCAAGTTATATGAACTGTTATATCATATAAAAATTAATTTTATAGTTGTGGTAACACAAAACAAGAAGAATTCAAATAAGATATTATTTCATAATGACAAAATAATGTCTGGAATACACATAGCAAAAAACACCGCAGAAAAACATCTAAAAGAAAGCAAACAGCACCATGAAAATGCAGAATATCAATCAGCAATACCATCTTCGGTTTTTTCCTTTGAAGAGTCATCAAAATTCGATCATCTTTTGGATTATCTCAAAAAAGGAAGCGATGTAACGCGCGCGAATTGGAAAGAACTCAGTGAACACAAATTCAAATTAACAGCTATGGAAAAAGAGATAAAAAACAATGTGGAAAAGTCCTCAGATCTTGATCAATATAGAAATTCTACATATTTGCGTGATGAAGGTTTAACGTTAGTGTCTACATCCAAGGATGAAAATATTTCGATGCTACAAATAGCTATTGAGGTTCAATCCAAGTTATCAAAACTAAAAGAAATTTGCTTATATACTAACTGGAACGAACACAAAAAGGATTGGAGTAAATTTGAAAATATTCCGATTTTAGAACAAAAGTCTCTTAGTTTATTCGTCTTGAATTGTACAGAGCGTAAGTTTCTACTATCTTTACGGTCTTTGGAATATTTTGAATGTTCTCCTTCCAAACTACTCTCAGACATACTATGTGATCCTTTGACAGCACGAAATTATTTAAAAAAAGAACTTACACACAGTCAAAATACGCCAGTAACCCAAAGAATGAAAATATACGAATACGAAACCACTACAAACGCTAAAGAATTACAACTTGGATATGGTATTCTCAACAAATATTTCTCAAATTAATGCAAATAAAACAAATCTAAATGTAGCAGAGACTTATGCATAATGATTTACAAAAATAAAACCAAAATCATTTAACAATATAATATTCTCTTCATAATTCTCGGATTATCTACTCCAATGATATATAGTGAAGATCAAAAGTTCGTGAATATTTTTGCAAAATTTCTGAAAATATAATTTGCAATATCAAGATTGAACTTTGTTACCCGGAAATATTCAGAGACTACCTGGGTTAACTGTGGAAGATTGGCAAACATACATTGTTGGTATCTCAGTACTATGCAATAGACCTCTTGCGTAATTAGAGTGATTTTTTACCTAGTTTTGTATTTTAATAAAATTTATGCCTAAAAATCTAAATTTCGAAATTAATTTGGAAAACTATACTTCAAAATTTATGCCTAGAAATAATTACGCAAGACATCTAATGTTTACAGTGATGAACCAGATGTGATTCACAATCAAAACTGATCAATAATGTATAACGAAAAGCAAAAGTTCGTGAACTATTTTCAAGGTATCTTAGTTTGTTCGTATTTGCCTAGGCAAAAAAATCTGATTATTGTTTTTTGATGATTTTTAGTTCACGAACTTTTGATCTTCGCTATAGGTACCAGACATGGAAGAATAGAAAGTCATGAAATTAATCAAAACCATGCGTTACTGATAATAAATTCAGTACAAACAATCTCTACATATTTGATCAATCCATGGCAAGAACAAAAATCTAAGAATAGTGAAAAATAAAAATTATAATATAAAATTTCAGAAGAATTTTTATACATTCATCTCAAAAACTCATTTTTTTCAACCAATGTTTGATATAATAGACCTCTAACTTTGAATTTAGAAATTGGATCAATGTATACCTCAGATCATAAGTCTTTTCAATTTATTGTTCTTGCAAAATACTGATACATATCAAGATTAAATCTGTGTGTTCTAAAATATTTCTATTATCCTGAAATTAGTTCACCCTTATTGTCAGTTAACCCAGATGTGCTCTCATCTACAATAGACCTCTTTGGGTGAATGTGAATCTCCATAGAATTCAAGTTTTCCTGCCTGTTCCTAATTTTTCAAAATCATTTCTGATTGATTGCTTGTAATTTTTTCATATCCTCTGCCATCTGATTGATTGTCTTTTGTTGATTATGATTTTGAGCAAATGCCTTTACATCTCGCAATATCTTGATTTTAGGATTGCAAATCTGAGAGAATCAAAATGATCTAAAATATTTGATTTCGTGGCTAACCTATCCTCATACTTTAGACCATTATCACTGCAAGCCGCCCTTACTGCAACATTAAAGTTTTTTGCATACCACTTCAAATGATTCTAACTTGTTCACGTATTTCATTGTGTTAACTGATCAAAAAATATTTCCCTTTAGAATTATCTAGTTCACTAACTTTGTCTCTTCGCTATAAATGAGATAAACTTGATTATTTTATAGTTTAATAAAATCTATGAATCTGAATTGCAATCTTTGCTTCATTTCTTATGCTATCTTATTTCCTTCTTTTTGTATTCACATATAATTACTGGGGACCTAACCCTCTTACAAAAATAAAGCGATAACAAAGCCTATTGGATGACATTAACTTGTTTTCGTACTTTATGTAAAAGACAATGTTCAGTAAACTCAATTTCATCAAACTCAATTTCTTTTAATGGGTTATTGTATTTGATTTTTGGATACTCATTGTAAATTCTACCATTGATTTCTCTACCTTCTGATTTTGGTCTGATGCCACCCCATTGTTTAAAAAATACTGCAACTTTTTGTTTTTTACATTGTTTGATAATTTCTAGAATCCAATCTTTTTCCACCTTACGATAATTAAATCCACTTTCTCCACCAATAATTGCCCAATCAATTCCTTTCAAGTTAACTTTCCCAACAGAACCAATCAAAGGTTCAAAACTGATAAAATTTGTTTCAGATTTTACCTTTCTTAACTCATCAATTCTCCAAACATTGTCTTTATTTTCAACACTTACTCCCATCCATATGTGAGATTGAATATTGTAACCAAAGTAATCATAAAACATATTTGAAAACTCCATCATATTATGTGAACGTTTAGTGAGAATTTGATATGTATGTATATCAGCTTTAATCATGGTATCAAAACATTTTCCAACAAATTCAAAAGATGCTTTATCATGAAACAAATCAGACATACTGTTTACAAAAACTTTTCTCGGCTTATTCCAAGTCAAAGGTAATTTCAAGTCATCAGGGTGTTCAACAAACTTAAAATCTTTTTTGTATTTTTGAACTCTCATAGATTTTAATCTAAATGACATTTTTTCAGCATAGCAATTTTTACATCCTGACGAAATTTTATCACATCCTGTAGTTGGATTCCATGTAGACTCGGTCCACTCTATAGCAGAGTTAGTTGCCATACCATTTTCTTAAACATTCTATTAAAAGGGTCAAGTGATTAATCATAATTCCTACGTTGGTCAACAATAGGCACATATTTCAGTATAAATCATAAATTATTAGTACAATATTCAAGAGTTATAATGATAGATCCCTATGAATGGTCAAAACAACGAATATCAAAGATTGTAGATAAAATCAGTATAATTAAAAATGATGGTTTGATCCCTTCTTTTGGGAAAATTTGGTCGATAAAAAAATTACTTGTGTTAGATTATTACATTTCTGCAACACATGTTATTTATAAAAAATATTTTGATAATTGGTATTATGTAGATACACATTGTGGTTCTGGTCTCATTGGATTTGAAAAAGAAATGTTAAAAGATGAAAAGTTTGCAGGTTCACCGCTTGTTGCAACACTAAATAACGAAGAGAAGCCATTTTCAGATTATTTTCTATCTGATATTAGTCAAAAATCAATTGATGTATTAAAACAAAGAATGACAGTACTAAAATCATCATTAGGGAATAAGACATACACTCCTATCCGTAGAAGTTTTGAGTGCTCAGTTTCAGAAATTAAAAAGTTTGTTAGAAAAGGAAATATGTTTTTAATTTTTGTGGATCCTAAAGGATACAAGGAAATAAAATGGAATTTAATTCGAGAATTATTAATCATAGACAAAGCAGATATTTTCATTACTTTGATGAGTTATAGTCTGGCATTAAACAAACCACATGCAAAACCAAATTCAGAAGCAGAGAAAAATTTTGATGAGCTTTATGGAACAAGTGAATGGAAAAATGCCAATAATCAACAAGAATTAGTAGAAATATATCTAAAACAATTACGAAAATATAAAAGATTTGTTTATACAATTTCTGTTTTCAAATCTGGTGAAAATAAATTATATGATTTAATTTTTGCAACAAACAGTGTCGGTGCAAAAAACATTATTGATGACACCAAAAGAATCATGAATGTTGTAACTACAGAATTGATGGAAAGTGCATTAAAGGTTGCAACAAACAAGAAAAAAGATCTTAGTGAATGGTTTTAATGAATTTAAAAAAAGAGCCATTTTTAGGCATAATTTGATTTAAAATTTGACAAAATTATCAGATTTAAAAATCTAAAAAATAATTGGGCGATATTCAAAATAAGATTCCAATATATTTGTCAAAATGTATAACGATGGCCATTACCAATTCAATGTATAGTGAATTGTGTGTAAGAGCAGTTAACCCAGATGTGCTCTCATCCACAATGAATCGGATGGTGGATCAGGAGGAGGTTTTAGTTGGATCAAGAATTCTATCATAGTTAAAGCATCAAAAATATAATCAAATATTTTCCACAATATACGCCAGAACTCAATGCAGATACAGTGGAGAGAAGAAAATGGTGATGCATTCTTTGTAAATAAATCTGAGATGAAAAAACATATGCAGAGGAGATTGGATAATGCTGATGTTAAAGTTGTGAATGTATTCAAATATTTGATACTTTAACTATAATGTTGAATCAGAATTTTATGAATCAATACATGAGATATAAGGTTATGGAATATTTTAGAACGCACAAATTTAATTTGAATATGTATTCGGTATTTTGCAAGAACAATAAATTGAAAAGATTTATGCTCCGAGATATACAGGTAAAAAATAGAGCAAGTTAAACAGAATTTAGGATTATAGAAAACTTCGTATGTCTGTTTTTAGTTTTTCAAATTTACCATAACAGTCTTCAAAGTATAATTTAGGATCTGACTCGAAAATTAATTCTCGTTTTGAATCGGTAATTGAAACTTTATTTGATCTATGATTGTTTCTAATAACAAAATTTTTTGTCAATTCTACAACTATCAATTTTGAAATAGGAGATCCACCAGCAGATACTACTATTTTTTGCGATAAAATGTTTCTATGAATGATTTTGTTTCTTAGGTGATTTATTTCCCATAACCAAGATTTACTTCTATCCCATTCCCAAGATTCAATATTTTGTGTCAAGTTTACTTTTTCTGGTTGTTGAATGGAATCATGAATTAAATTCCAAATTTGAGTAAATTTTTGATTACGATCTGATGTAAGTGTATTTTTATAATTATTACCAGAAAGATTTACATTTAGTTCATCTAGAGGGTTTGAAAGTTTTTTGTTAATTTCTTGTAATAATCCATCTCTTGCTGCAATCATAAATATCAGAAATCCTTCTACTAAAATTTCAAAATCAAGTCTATCTGCTAAATTATTTGGAAAATTATTTGGAATACCATTTAAAAAAAATTTTGCGATATTTTGAGAAAGATTAACTTTGTCAGAAAGAAAGGATTGCGCTTCTTGTTGTGAATATGTTCCAAAATCAACTTTCATATTTATTGAATAATGATTTCATATTTTAACATGATTTTTCTATAGCGACGATCAAAAGTTCGTGAATTAAAAATCACTAAAAAATAATAATCAGATTTTTTTGCCTAGGCAAATACAAACAAACCAAGATACCTTGAAAATAGTTCACAGACTTTTGCTTTTCGCCATATATGACCTAAATTTGATTTCGTGGCCAACATATCCTCTAACATTTCAATTAGTTGTGTCTGGATCACTATTTTTTAACAGAATCTTTTTTCTCATGTTTTTGGGCAAATTTATCGAGTTTTTCTTTTTGTATATGGGGTCTTGTAATATAATGATCAAACAGAGAATCTAATATTTCCAAACCCCACTCTGCTTCATCTTTGTCTACTTGAATGATTTCTTTAGAGTTTTCATTTTTATTTGGATGTGTAGCATTATTTCCATTTTTACGTATAATATCTAGGGTTTGTGTCAATTCTGATGAAAGAACTTTTGAATCAATAACTTGTTGAATTTCATCAAATAGTTTTCCATGGGTTACTTTACCATAATTCCTTAAAATTAACTGCAAACATGTTCTGCTTAATGCTGCACTTGCTCCAGGACTAAATGGTAAAACAGATGCAGATTCTTCATACAATTTAACATAATTTTTAGGAATATGTTCTGATAATGGTTTTCGTTTTAATATAAGAGGAATGAGGAATCCTTCATCAGTTTCATGATTATTTTTGTTACTGCAAAATTTAAGTAAATCATTCTTACATTCTGGACATTTCATTTCATACAGGAAATAAGAAATATCTTCACTTGAGAGTCCACCATAATGAACGGGACCCCAAGATTCATGAACACCCTCAAAACATATTGGACATTTCATAAATTAATTTATTATTATAATATATTAAACTATGGTAATACCCACACTCAGTTGGAACAAATAGTAAGAGGATAGGTCGCTCTATCTTTTGTAATTTTTTGTATGGAATTAATGGCGGACGGCCAGAACGAGGGGGGGGATCCTCCAATCCATATTTTTCAAATGAATCAATTTACAGAATTGTATGTACAAAACATTTGTCTTGCAGTTTCAGCAATAGTATAGTTGTTGATCTTAATTATACACATTGCGTGTAATTTTTCCTTTTTCTTGCCGTACTTTTCTTTTTTGTGGGCCTGGAGTAACTCGTCATTTGTGATGTTCATGAAATTATTTCTAACTACTGATCAAAAAACATTGCTATTTGTTTTGAAAAATTGCAAAGACTTATGCTCCGAGGTGTATATCCCATAACAAACAAATTCCTCTCTTAATATGATTACTTTCCTATCTACTGAAAAATAACGATCATTACATTAAATTATTCAGATAGAAAAAGATTGATAGAAGGTAAGAGAATAGATGTCATAAAACAACTCAATCTGCATATCAAATATTTTCATACTCGTCTCAGTTACAAGATATCCTCTAGTTTTTCATAAGATTACGACCATGGGATATTTTTCTGTATTGATTACTTGTAGTTTTTTCAGATCCTCTAGATTATTTTTTATAGATTATCAATTCGAGTAAATACCTTTACCAGTGCATTTCGCAATGTCTTGATCTCAGGGTTGCAAATCTAAGAGAATCAAAATGATCTAAAATATTTGATTTCGTGACTAATTTATCATCTTACCTTAAAATATATTCTCAGAATTTTTTCTGATATTGGTTCGGGAAGGATTTTTACCAGTCCCATTCTTGATGCAATGCGCAGTCTCATTCTTAGAGGCTTGTCCTGCCTGATTTTTTTCAGATATACTTTATAGCGTTTTCTTTTACCGTCATCAAGTTTTTCCATGATCATGTCACGTATTTTCATCTTGTTTCTGAGAGCCTTAAAAAAGACTGTCTTTGTCAAATTGGCCTCATGGACTCTGTATTTTGTAAGGATTCCAGATACAAGATGCAATCTGAAGTCGTGCAGTATGCACAGCCTCAGCCATAACTCATAATCCTCGGCATAGCCCACTGTCTCGTCAAACATTCCGTACCGATCAAATGTAGACTTGTGAATAATACTAGTTGATCCGTTTCCAATAAAATCCTCATGCAATAATAAGCTGATTTCAAATGTGGTTAGTTCGTTATGATTTGGTTCGATGAATTGCCTTACAACTGTGCTATTCGAATCAATAATGTCATAACTACCATACAGGATATTTTTTGTATTTTTTAGTTTTTGTGCTTCTGCAATCAGTTTTTCTATTGCATCAGGATATAATACATCATCGGCACTTAGCCATTTGAACCATTCTCCCTTCATACTTCTTATTCCAGTATTCAGTGCAGAGGCAGTTCCACCATTCTCTTTTGATATGATGGATATTTTATCTGAATATTCTTCTAAAACTTTCAATGATCTGTCAGTTGAACCATCATTAACTGCAATGACCTCGATATTATCGTATGACTGGTCAAGTGCAGATTCCACGCATTCCCTAAGATATTTTTCCGCATTGTATACGGGAATAACTATCGAGATCCTCATGTTTTATCTGCCCTCAGCAAATAATCTGCATCAGTTGTCTCAAGAAAATTCAGACTGAACCTTTCAAACAACTTTCTGGTAGCCTCTTTTGTCAGTGCATAATTGTCATTTCTGTAGAATTCAATTCTTGGAATCTGGACAAAAAAAGAGCCGCCGTTTTTCAAGACTCTGAACACTTCATTTGCATACAATCTTTGGACAGGTTTGTCTATATGCAACATTGCAAGCTCGCACAGGACAACATCAAAGGATTCATCCTTAAAAATCTCTAATGATTTTCCATCATTCACGTAAAAATTTGTATTCTTAAAGCTGGAATTGTACTGCCTTGCCTTCTTAATCATCCCTGATGCAAAATCTACTCCCACATACTCCTTTACAGTCGGAGCTACCCATTTACAACTGCGACCTATTCCGCATGCAAGATCCAAAAATCTCTTGTTTTTTAAATCACCATTCTTGATATAATTATTAAAAATATGCGGAGGTGTATCTTCAAACTTTTCTCTATCAAACCCATCACAAATAAGTTCCATTGTAGTTTCAATATCTGCCTTGGATGCAATCTCCCAATATCTCTTGGTTCTATCCGTTTCTGGAATCCGCCTGATATTTCTTAACGCTTTTCTCTTAATTCGTCCAAGCCTCTTCCTCATCCCTTCAATCACTTTGTCTTCCTAAAATTTTCAGCATACTCTATAATATTCTTCTTGAACTGTCCCTCTGAAAACTTTTTGACATGCTCCTTCAACCCAGACAAATACTTGTCATATCTACCATCAAGCGCTGACCTGATTTTGTTATATGCATCATCTGCGTCATTCTCCTTATATCTCAGCTCATCAAATGGAACAGTCTCTTTATTTGCGGAATTGTCCGGCACGATTGGTACACATCCTGCTAGGATTCCCTCCACTACTGCAATTCCAAAGGTCTCTGCCGATCCATGAAAATATACCTTTGCAGATGTTATTCCTTTGTCTATGAACATTCTTTGCAAATTGAGATTCAGTTTGGTTTTTCTGCCTTTTTGTTGTTGCAAGTCTTTATAGTATTGTTTCTGACTTGCATACTTTACACTCCCAAAAATAGTGTATTGCTCATCATCAACTCTCCTCATCACATCATTGCAAAATAACAGATTTTTTTCCGGACTGAAACGTGCAACTGTTATGACACCCTTTCTTCTTTCGCTAGATTCATTATCCGAATTTGACAATATGGGGTTATAAGTCACCGGAGGATATATCACGACAGAATCCTTTCCGAACCGCTCCCTGATGTAATGACGTGTGAATTCCGAATTGGAGATACATTTCACTGGGTTGTTTTCAAATCTTTTTAGCTGATCCTTTATATTCTTTTGAACAAATGTACGATGAATTCTTCCGAGTTTTATTTTTATTTTTACGTGATTGTCTTCACCATAAAACGTAGAATGTAAATAAAGAACAATGTTTTTTCTAAATTCTGGAAGATTTAGTCCTCCGTCCGATATAATTACCATGTCTTCCTTTCTTGCGTTCCTGAAAAGGAACTTGTTTTCAAAAATCTTTCTAACACCACGTATCGGAATTGGAATCTTTACACGTGATACCCTATGGTTTGCTAAGTATGTATGATCATCTCCCATAATCATTGCATAAGCTGCAGGTATGGCTATGTCCTTAGTTGTAGTATGCAACGTAACATGGTGTGAAGTGTTTCGGAATGCACGCATCATTGACAGTGTTGTCTGCTCTGCACCTCCAAACGGTTCCATCGAGTTGTGAATTATTCCTATTTTCATAATCTTGTCATCTATACCCTATAATAAAAATTCATCACCATAATTTGGGATGGATTTACAGATGTTGTAAATATTGGTATGAGTTTCAAAAACTAATAGAATTTACAAGATTTATGATCTCAAATATTTGTTAGTTAGTATTCCCCTTACCAAGGTTTTACTAATTTTATTAAATTTTCAATATGAAATTCTTCATAATAAGTAAAAACATAAACAAATTCACAATACGGATTTTGAAAATAATATTATGTGTAAATAATTAATTTTAGAGAAAAAACTCATGTGAAAAAATGAATAATATTTCTAGATTATTTGTGATTTTAAATAAAAATTAGAAATTAATCCACACTTAATAAAATGAAATTTTATATTTTTTCCATTTAATGGAATCTAAACTCATATCCATAGTAAGTTTTGGACCAGAATAATCAGTTATTGTCATAGGTTCGATATTAGGAGAAACAATTTTTGCTAAATCAAACATTGAAATTTTTTTATCTCCTACAATGTGAATAATTCCATTTTGATTAGAATCAATTACATCTTTAATTCCTTTTGCTACATCCTCAGCAAAAAGATATGTTCCATATCGATCAGAAAAAGCTTTAGGATAAGGCCATTTTTTCTTAGCAACAAAATTTGTTCTTAAAATTAAATAATTCGGAAATTTTTTAACTTCTTGTTCCGCCAATAGTTTTGTTAACGCGTAAAAATTTTCAGGATAAGGTATGGAAGATTCATCATACATTCCTAGATGTCCATCAAATACACATGCAGTACTTACATAAACAAATTTTCCATGAGGATTTATTTTTGTTAAATTATTAATTAAATTTTTGGTTCCATTGATATTAATTTCCCATGATAATTTTTTTTCTTTTTCACATTTTCTAACACTTGTCATAGCTGCCGTGTGAATAATAAGATCAATTTTATTTTTCATGAAAAATTTTTCTAGTTGTTCTTTATTTGTAATATCTAATTCATCATGAGATGGAATCAATGCATCAAAAAATAATTGTTTTAGTTGAGAGCCAAGTGAACCACTAGCACCAGTAATCAAAATAGTCATAATTAATTATTCATCATATTCAATACAA
The DNA here is from genome assembly GCA_965262905.1 of Candidatus Nitrosopumilus sp. GTDB lineage: Archaea > Thermoproteota > Nitrososphaeria > Nitrososphaerales > Nitrosopumilaceae > Nitrosopumilus. The sequence continues at coordinate 1,493,815 of OZ253567.1, read as the reverse complement.
ATTATATTTGTGTTAAAACTTTTCCATGTAAATTTTTCCACGAAGGATATTTACTATTCTATCAGATGTCATATTATCTCCAAATAATTTAGGCCATTTCATTTTATTTTTAGAAGAAGTTATTATCTTTACAGATTCTACAATATTATCTGAATCCAAACCAGAAAGTATGTTTCCACCTGTCTCTATATATTCAGGACGTTCTGTACTTTCTCTTATAGTTACACAAGGAATTCCAAAAAATAATGCCTCCTCAGGAATAGTTCCTGAATCAGTGATTAAACAAAAAGCATTTTTTTCTAATTTTGAAAAATCAAAAAAACCTAATGGTTTTATACATTCAATTTCTTTTGGAATTTTTCCTTTTATCTTACTTAAAGTTCTTGGATGAATTGGATATATTATTCGTTTTTTAAATTTAGAATGTATTTTTACTAATGCTGAAAAAATTTTAAGTAAAGTTTCAGGATTATCAACATTTTCACTTCTGTGTGCGGTTACCAAAAAATATTCATTTTGATTTAATTTCATTTTTTCTAGAATTTTACTAAATTCAATTTTTGGAAGAAAATGATCTATTACTTCTATGATTGGATTCCCTACAACAAAAATTTTTTTTGGATGAATGTTTTCTCGGATTAAATTTTGTCTAGAATATTCAGTGTATGGAAGTAGTGTAGAAGAAAGATGATCTATTAACACTCTATTTTTTTCTTCAGGCATTCTAAAATCATATGCCCTCATTCCCGCTTCTAAATGAACAATTTTAATCCCATGATGTGAAGCTGGAATAGCAGCCAATCCACTGTTTGTATCACCTAAAATCAAAACTACGTCAGGTTTTTCTTTAATCATAATCTTTTCAGTTTTTTCAATTATTTGTGAAATTTCTTTTCCATATGAATCAGTATCTATTTTTAAATTATAATCAGTTTTTCTAATATTCAGATTTGAAAAAAATACAGAATTTAATTCATATGTAAAATTCTGATTAGTGTTTACCATGATATGATCAAAATGTTTATCAATTTTTGAGAAAATTCTACTTAATCTAATTATTTCCGGTCTAGTACCGAAAATTGTCATTATTTTCAATATCTTCATAAAAAATAATGAAAGACTTAAAGTTTTCAATACTACAAGCAGTTTGAGAATAACAACTAATTTATTAATTAAATTTTACCAACAAAGTTAGTGAAGTATTCTTCAATTTTGAATAATAAGTCTATTTTGATTACTGGTGGAACTGGTAGTTTTGGTCATCAAATGGTTAAGGAATTAATGATTTACAAACCATCCTCTGTAAGAATTTTTAGTCGTGATGAAGATAAACAACGATTAATGCAAGATGAATTTAGTAGTTATTCAATTTCAAAAAAAATGCAATTTATGATAGGCGATATTCGAGATTATGATCGTCTTCATGCAGTAACAAAAGATGTAGACATTATTTTTCATGCTGCTGCATTAAAACAAGTACCAGCTGTAGAATTACATCCATACGAAGCAGTTAAAACAAATATTTTTGGAGCTTATAATATTGTTAAAGCATCTGTTGCAAGAAAAGTCAAAAATGTTGTGGCAATTAGTACAGATAAAGCTGTAAAATCAGTTAACGCAATGGGAATGACAAAAGCTGTACAAGAAAAAATAATTCTTTCAGATGATTTATCCAAAGATGGAACTAAATTTTGTTGTGTAAGATATGGTAATGTTCTTGGAAGTAGAGGCAGTGTAATTCCAGTATGGAATGCAAAAATAGAAGATAAAAAACCGTTACCAGTAACACATCCAGAAATGACTCGATTCCTACTCACATTATCTGATGCAATTGATTTAGTATTTCATTCATTGAAATATGGAAAAGGTGGGGAAATTTTTGTAAAAAAAGCACCCGCAGCAAAAATGACAGATTTGGCTTTAGCATATGTTGAACTAAAGACAGGTAAGAAAAACTATCCATTAGACTTCATAGGAATTAGAGCAGGAGAAAAAATTCATGAAGTTTTGGTGTCTGAAGAAGAAATGAGACATTCAAAAGAAGTGAAAGATCATTTCATTATTCAAAAAGAAGGAATTTTAGATAAAAAATCTATTAAGAAATCACTAAAGCATGAAGAATATGATTCTAAATCAGGCAAGCATCTAAACAAAAAAGAATTGATCCAAATTATGAAAAAGCTTCAATGGACAGTATAATCAAAAATCCTCATAATAAAAAATGATGATTAAAATATAGCAAGAAGCATAAGTTTATGAATTATTTTTAAGACATTTCATCTTGTTTGTTCGTATTTATCTAGATAAAAAATAGGATTACTGGTTTTTTGATGGTTTTTAATTCACGAACTTTGTCTCTTCGCTATAACCGTCTAAGAGTTTTGAAGTAAAATTTGCAAGATATTCTAAAAAACAATCATGAAAAATAATTTTCCTGACTTTGTAGTCTCCTTTACACCCATCAACACCTTGTGAGAGTATGACACCATCATCTAAGCGATGACCGATTGTAATTTTTTGAATTATTACATTTGGTCTGATTCTCGCTCTACGGTGTTATTGTGAGTGGTCAGTTCCAATAACTACAAATGTGAAAAGCATTTTTTCTCCAGTAGAAACTTTGTTTGTAAGAGTATAGGTTAGCTACGAAATCAAATATTTTAGATCATACTATTCTAAATTATAAAATTCTCTCAGATGGGCAACTGAAATCAAGATATTACAAGATGTAAAGGCGTTTGCGGAAATTAATAATCAACAAAAGACAATCAATCCGATGGTAGAGGATATGAAAAAATTACAAACAATACAGAAATGGTTTTGAAATCTATGAATTGTATTCTATAAAGATCCGCATCTGCAAACTAGTAAGAAATGATACATAACAATCTCATGAAAATTAAAGTGCGTCTTGTAACTGAGACATATGAAAATATGGCACCATACAGATTGAGTTGTTTTATAACATGGCAAAAAAGAGGAACAAGCATCCAAGAAGCGATGCTGAGATTGTACTGAGGACTTATCCTCTTACATTTGTTTCCTAATTCATTTTTTTGCTAAAATATAACGAAATTCATAGGAAACAGAACAAAAATTAATAGTTCTTGTCATATGATTTATTCATTTAGATCTGAATTAATGTAAAAATTTCTAATTGGGAAACAAAGTTGGGACAGATAGAGTGTGTATTTTATGCGTTTATGAGAATGTTTGGTGAAGGTAAGAGGATAGGTCCTTAATACAGTTTTAACACTTCTTCTGGGATGCTTGTTCCTCTTTTCTGCCATGTCATAAAACAACTCATCAGTATGCCAAATATTTTCATACCCATCTCAGTTACAAGACGTTGTCTAATTTTTCGTGAGATTACGACCTTGCGCAACATCCTTTCTGACTCGTTATTTGTGGGCTCCATTCCTGGATATTTTAGAAATGTAAACAGGTTTGGTGTTGCTCGTGCAAGCTTGTCTCCAAACTTGCAATTCAAATTCTTGTATGTATTTGCAATTGCCATACAAGAAATCACAGATGAATCATAATGTACATGTGCATCAGGTTGCAATGAGATTTGTTTTGCATTGTGATACAGCAGACGCAATTTCTCATACAGTATGGTTTTTGATTCATCAACTGATTCAAACTCGGCATCTCGCAGTATGTGGGACCAACACCGTTGAATTGTTTTGAAACGGTTGTATGCAGCATAACCATCAACGGTAATGGGAATATTCCAGTATGGAAAGTGCAAATCCAATACGGCTGCCGCCCTGCTTTTGTCTGCATGATAAAACACCTCATTATCGCTGATACATGTCCAGACATATCCCCAGCTTGTTGTATATTGTATACGTTGTTTCATCAAAGTATTTTGATTTGTTAATATTTTTCATCCATAATTCTACATCAGATTCCAATGTTTTACCGACTGCAAACAACGCATTTTGTATTGTTTTTTTACACAATGATGTATCAGTCAGGTTTACTATCTCTTTGATTGAATTTAGACTGTTGTTTTGTTTTTGTAACGATAAAATTACTGTCATAAGATTTTTACCAATTGATGTTCCGTCTATTCCGACCTGCGATGTTGTGATGTATCCACACTTGCAGATGCATTGATGTATAATGTTGTTTGTATATTCAGTCTTTGGAATATGTGGAATATCAATTGTCATCTTTGTTAAAATTTTTGTATCTGTAATGTCTTTGCTACCACATTTTGCACATTTTTTTGGTTTGTGTATCTTTGTGTAATCAGATTTTCTCGTGTTGGATACACCGACATGACCAATCTTTGCACCTGCCTTCTTTGAAGGAGAGGATGAATTCTTTTTTGTACGGTTTGCCTTTTTTTGACGTGTTGGAATGTTGTTTACAGATGACGGTGAATGTGGATTTTCATAGAATGCCAGCTTTCCTGCCAGTTCCTGAATTTTCAAAATCATTTCTGTATTGATTGCTTGTGATTTTTTCATATCCTCTGTCAGCTGGTTGTTTATTTTTTGTAGATTAGAAATTTGAGCAAATGCCTTTGCCAGTTCATCTCGCAATATCTTGATCTCAGGGTTGCCCATAAGAGAGAATCTGAGATAATTAAATTTAGATCCGTATGATCTAAAATATTTGATTTCGTGGCTAACCTATACTCTTACTGGTGAAGTATGTAATGGTTCATATAAGGAAATACATGGTGAAGGAATTAAAAATGAATTGTGCAATCTGTTTGCAAGTGTTTGATGGAATGAGATCAAAAATTAATTAGAAATTATTTGTTCGACAGAGTAGTTATATTTAACAATCTTTGAGATACCTTGTGAAAAGAAAACTGCCTTTTCGTGCTTGGTATTATTTCAGAATGGGATGGAGTACATATTTTGCCTTCATTTTTGCCGGAGTCAACACAATGGTAATTACATATTATCTTGCAATAGAAAAAGCTCCTTTTTTAAAGGATATTTTCCCCTCTTTTGCCAGTTATCTTTTGGTGATGGCTGTAATAGTGATTCCCTTACTTGTTATTGTCGGATATGTGCATTATAAGAGAAGTAACGCTTATGCATCTGAGGCAGATATTACAGTTGAGGCCAATCCCTATTATTTCAAACTGCCACCAGGCCATGCAAAAGATGTTCAATATCCTGTCTTTGTGGAAATTTTAAATTCTTTTCTAAAGATGTCAAACAATGAAAAGTTTTCTGAGGAAGATAAAAAAAGAATAGGTCATTTGATAGAACAGATGAATCATCTGATTAATGGAGGTACAGTAGGCACTACAAAAAAATTCTAGCTTTAATGTTTTTTTAGGTCCGGACTTGCACATGTTCTTTCCAAAAATCATTTCGTGGCACATTCATAATTCATTTCTCCACAGAATACTTTGATCTACGATAAAAGGATAAGTCCTCAATACAATCTTAGCACTTCTTGGAACACTTGTTCCTCTTTTCTGCCATGTTATAAAACAGCTCAATCTGTATGGTATCATATTTTCATACCTGTCTCAGTTACAAGACGCACTCTGATTTTTCGTGAGATTACAACCTTGTGCAACATCCTTTCTGATTCGTTATGTGTGGGCTTCATTCTAGGATGTTTTAGTAAGAAGATAGTTGTTGGATAAATATATTTTATGCAAACTTGTAAGGAATAATATGGTATCTGAAAACGAGATTATTGATTTAAGAAATAATTTATCAAAAAAATTTAATGAACACGTACCTGAAATCTTTATTCAACATATTAATCAAACAAAAGAAACACGAGAAAAACATTTTGAGCAATTAAAAAAAATTCAGTATTTTTATAGTGTAATTAATTTCAAACTACCTAAATGTTATCTTTCAAAATCAAAATTTAGTATAGGTTGTGACCAATTTGCAGATATGTTTTGTAAAAATCCTTATGTTAATGGAATTGTTGAAAATATTGTCATTTTTTTAGAAAAGCAATTTTTTGATTGTGTTTCATTATTGTTTAATGGGTCATATCGACCAATTAGTGGGATATTACGATACATGCTAGAATTGACTACTTGGACAAGCGTTTCCATTATTGATGCAAAAAAAATTTCTGGGGAAAAGTCAAATATAACGACAGCAATGTCTTATACGCAATTTACGGATTTTTTAGAGACAAATTATATGAACATGACAGAAAAGAAAAGCTTTAAAATTTCTAAAAAAGATAGGAAAGAATTACATACAATTGAAGGTGTTCAGTCAATACCTCATCGGTACATTGAATATCTGAAGTTAGATGATCTTGAAGGCAATCATGTCATTAAAAATATCTATTCTAAATTATCTTCATATATGCATGCTAGTACTGTTGAACAATTACGTTATGATGTTAACGATGTAACACATATTGGAAATACTGATTTGTTTATTGGTAAACCATGTTACAAAAAATATCATGAAATGTTAAAACTAATTATAAATACTCATGAAATTATTTTTTATTTATTGCTTATTTCTGCTTATGAAAATATCGGTTTTTATCAACCAAAACACGCAAAAGAATTTTTAGATAGTTTGTTAGACGAATTAATTTATTTAAAACCAGATGTGAACTTCCCAATGATTGAAAATATGATTAAAAAACCTCCTAGTATCCATTCGTCTCAAACTCAATATGACAAATTATTAAGTGATAGTGAATGGATTACATACCTATGTGAAGATTGTGAAAGTACTTTGTATTTTCCAATTGAAAAATGTATATGCCATAGTTAAAAATAGTAAGAGGACAGGTTAGCCACAAAATCAAACATTTTAGATCATACGGATCTAAATTTAATTATCTCGGATTCTCTCTTATGGGCAATCCTGAGATTATACATTGCGAGATGAACTAGCAAAGATGTTTGTCGTTTCAAAACAATTCAGTGGTGCTGATCCCACATACTACGAGATGCCGAGTTTGTATCCAATGGTAAATCAAAAACCATGTTGTATGAGAAATTGCGTCTGCTGTATCACAATGCAAAACAAATATCATGGCCATCTGTTGCACATGTACATTATGATTCATCTGTGATCTCTTGTATGACAATTGCAGATGTATACAAGAATTTGAATTGCAAGTTTGGAGTCTGACTTGAATGGGCAACACCAGATCTGTTTACATTTCTAAAACATCCCAGAATGGAGCCCACAAATAACGAATCAGAAAGGATGTTGCACAAGGTTGTAATCTCACGAAAAATCAGAGTGCGACTTGTAACTGAGACAGGTATGAAAATATTTGATATGCTGATGAGTTGTTTTATGACATGGTAGAAAAGAGGAATGAGTATACAAGAAGAGGTGTTAAAGTTGTGTAGCAAGAAGCACAAATTCATGAACTATTTTAAAGGCATTTCATCTTGTTTGTTCGTATTTACCTAGGTAAAAAATATGATTACTTGTTTTTGATGATTTTTAGTTCACGGACTTTGTCTCTTTGCCATATTAGGAAACCATCATCTTACAGATTTATCTAATCATCTAAAATTATTTGAAATCACTTCCAGGAAGAAGATATGCTTCTTTATTTAGGATTCCAGGCATTTTTGAAACCCTAACCCAAAACCTAGCGTCAGAGTTTGTTAGATTAACAAAAGTATCTCGTACATGTAAATTTGTCATAGGTTTTCCTTCATTGCTACTCAGATGATTAGCATTATAAATTGCAGAGGTTGGAGGGGAATTTTCTCTATAATCTTTAAAATTATTTTCACCAATGAAGAATTCAATATTTAGATACCAATCAGTTGTAGGATTTCCTTTATCAGATATTACTGGAAACGTACTTCCTTCTAGTGCATCAATGAATTCTGAAAATCTTCTTTCTATTTCATCTTCTTTTTGTGCAAATAATTTGTATTCTTGAAATTTTGGCATTTTTTCTAATTTATCCAAGGATTGTACTGCCATCACAAACCATAATCTCAAAGAATCATGAACTTTCTTTGTTTTTCTAGTTTGAAATTTATATTTTTTATTTTTTATTTTTTTTTCTTTAAACGTTATGTGCCATTTTTCTAGATTTTCATCTAATGTAAAATGATCAATATTGAGAGAAATATTTTTTATTAAATGTTCATCTAAAGGTGAATCAGATACCTTAGTTATGTTTGTGGCAGGGAAAAAAATCAGTTTTTTATCCGTATTGACTATTGTTCCTATTATCCGATAATCGTTATTGTAATGATAAAATAAATAATTAAATTTACCTAGAGGTTTGCCATCTTTTAATAAATTCTCAAGTGGACGCACCAAAGTAGAATTTTCAAAACTTATTCCATCACCAAGTGGGAAATTTAATCGAATAGGTAAATAGTTTAAACCGTTCTCAGATTGTAAATCTAATTTTCCAATACCATAGTTAAGGCATTAAATATTTAAATATTTTAACAACTTTAACATCACCATTATCCAATCTCTTTTGCATGTGTTTTTTCATCTCAGATTTATTTGCAAAGAATGCATTGCCATTTTCTTCTCTCCACTGTATCTGCATTGAGTTCTGGCGTATACGGTGGAAAATATTTGATTATATTTTTGATGCTTTGATATATTTCTCTATGGGATTGCTTTTGTGGTACGATGCATCCTCTGCAAACAACAATAGTTTTTTACCATTATTGTTTCTGCAGTGATTTTAAAAAATCAAGAAAACTATCTGTGTTTGATTTGTCATAGAACTTGCAGAAAAACACACCTTTATTTCCCAATGCACCAAAGGATTGAAACTTTTCTCGAGTATAGTTGATTTGAGTTGTTGTATGTTCTCCTGTAAGATACCAACCACGCTTTATGTTTGGTGCTATTTTATTTTTTGATTCATCCAGGCATAGTAATGGTGTATCTAAGGTTGCTGTACTTTTTAATTGTCCTTTTTGCGTTTTTTTAAAACGGTTCTGTTCTTCTTTTGAGGCTGATTTGTGATGTGTGGTTTTTTAGATGGGAACCAATTCTGTGGAGTAATTCACGCATTGTACTTGCAGAGTATAAAGCGTTGTACTTTTTATCCACATGTGTAATTACCATTTTACACTCCACATGAATTGATTAAATCCAAATTTTTCTGAACCTGAAATTAGTTCATTCCTTAATGACACTAGTTGCTTTTCACTCAAAAAACAACAAGAGGCAGTGTGTTTCTTACGGTGTGATATGCAGTTATTCCCTCTTCATCCATACGATTTAGTCAGTAGCTCAGAGTTAATGGTATGACATCCAAACTAGTACATATCTCAGAATATGAAAGATCTTGCTTTCTTTATATTGCAGCTTCTAGTCTTATTTTGGCTTTGTTTTTTTGCATACTTTTCTTAAAAAATCGATGCTTGTTCCTTTCATGAATGAGTTACCAAATGATACTCTTGATACTGTGTTTTGATTTGACATGATTTTACAAGTGTAAACTATGATCTTAGATCTTTGGGATGAAATAATTCATAATTTGTTCAAAATTTATTTGCCTAAACTATACTAATAGGAAAACTAAAACTTTGTCCTATCCTGATCAATGCATTGTAAAATTTTCTGAATAATACAATATTCTTTCAGTAACCATATGTGAATAAAGAACGAAATTTAGATGGTATAGCGTACTCTGTGGAACAAATAATTTCCAACTAACAATTAATTTCATTCCCTCAAACACTTGCAAACAGATTGTACAGTTCAATTTTTAATTCCAATTCCTTTACCATGTTTTTTCTTTTGTGAGCCATTACATACTCACCTGTGGTATCCCAAAATCAGTTCGCCTCTTACTCCACATCGTATTCTTCTCCTGTTTGCTCATCAATAACTCTTGTTCCTTTCTCTGGCATCTTTCGTGCATATGCTTTTGCAGGAGTTTCCAGATTGTCCCAGTCAAGTGACATGTGTGGCTTGATATAATTATACCAGTGGACCAGTTCATTGATGGTACCAAACCATTTCTGCTTTCTTTGAATCTCACCGTGAAATCGTTCTAACTTTCCATTAGTTTGTGGATGATTTACTCTTGCCATGATGTGTTTTATCTCTAGTCTGACTAGTTCCTGCTCAAAGCGTGATGCACCTTTTTTCTTGTATTCTGCTTGATTTGCATAAAATTGGGAACCGTGATCAGTTAGAATTGATGCAGGTCGACCATGCTTTGCAATTGCTTTTTTGAGAACCAGAATAGCGTTATCTGTTGTAGCTTCTGCAAACACACCATGATTAATGATGAATCGTGATGCGTCATCCTGATAACACAAGAACCATCTTCCATCATCTAACTGCTTCCAGTCAGTATGCCACATGGAATTAGAATATGTTCTCTCAAATCTTACCCACTTTCGTCTCTTTCTTTTCTTTGGTTGTTCTTCTGCCAATCCTGCACTTCTCAGTATTTGGTGTATTGTGTTATGAGGTATATGGATTCCATTTACATCAATTATTTTTTCAAGAAATACTGCAGAGCATCTAAACTTTTCAAATGCTGACTGTACAGTTTGTACCATCTGCTCTGTGATGATTCTTTTTGGCCTTCCTGGTTTTTTCAATATTGGGACTGTTCCTGTGCTGCGATATCGTGAGTACAATTTCTGCACCCAACGTGTTGATATCTTCATGGATGAGGCAACATCTGCATTTTTCATCCCATTTTCCTTTTGTCTGATTATCCATGATACTTTGATTGGATCTAATTTCTGCATAATTCTATGATTCTTGCCTCTGTTCCATACGTATTGTGATTTTAGTCTAGAAATTATGGGGTGAACTAATTTCAGGATAATAGACATTACATACTCACCAAACACCCTTTTAAATGTAGAAAATCTGATTCTACAATCCATCTGTCCCCATAGTTAACGCTATTCATCCACAGTTCATAGTTGAATATCTGAAGCCAAAACTGATGTCTTTCTGACCTTGATTGCAGGTAGTGCATTTGTATTGTGATATAGATATGAGAAATTATTTTCTGAATCATATGTATAATCAGCTAGAACCTTGATGACATTTCCTTTTTGTGATGCTTGCTCTACTAGTTCAGGCAGATGTGCAGCATCATGTGAGTGATCGTCTGTTATTTTGAGTGAAACTATTTTCTTGGTTTTGACATCAGCACCAACATGAATTTTGAGGAATCCTCTCCACATGTGCCATTTCTGCCTCATCCATTCACCTCTGTTTGCAATTTTAATTCCAGTATTATCAATTGCCAAAATAATCTCATCATCTCCATTAGGATTATCATTGATTTTGATTTTGAGCTTGTTTACTCTCTTGTGGATTGATGTAAAATCAGGAACTGCAGGAATTTTATTACAGTATGCATGGATTATTCCTTCTATTTGTCTGAACGCTAATCCAAAATACACTCTGGCATAACCCAATAATTTCATGAATGAGTCAGGATAATCAAATTTTCTACCTCTCTTGTCGTGATTTATCACCTCTAGTTCTTTATGCCAGTTATCAATAACATCAAATGACATTATGATTTCATCCCTTCTGACTAGTTTCTCATTGTATTGATTCCAATTAATCATGAAGAATAGCAGAATGTGGGATCCAAAGCTATTCTTCTGGAATAAAGTTGATCAAATTGTTATTTGTTCGACAAAGTATCAAATAATAAAACAAGTGAAGCGTAAGCTTCTTTCAGATGAGGAATCTGATTTTTCTTGTTCTATTTAATATTAAATAATAGAATTAATGAAAGAGTTGGTAATAAAGATAAATAGATGGAAAAGTGTTCTTTCCAAAAATCATTTTGTGGTATCTTCAACATTAGACATCTTGCGTAATTAGAAACAAAATCTAACCTTCTAACTGATTCAATTTCTCAATTTATGGTATCACACCAAACTCTTGCTTCCACCGTATTTTGAAATTAACAATTCCGCATACAATGTCACATACAATCTCACTAATCACATCATAACGACACAATCTATTCCTAAATGTATCTGAATTAATTCTGAATTTCTTTATCTTACTTATTGCATGCCTCTACTTTGATTCAGATGGAACATTGTAGTTTATTCCACTCTTTCTGAGATATGGTCAACTCTTTTTTCCCTTTTGTACGGCAAAACACTGATTTGATCTAAAAGTCTTTTTGAATCCCCAAATATCCAAGGTCATAAAATAACATCAAATCTTCAGATAATGCTGGATGCTTAATTTTCAATATTGCGTAATCATTTCTTCGTCCAGGGGAGTAATGGCGGTTTGTGGATTATTTCATCTTTTAGATTTATTGTGATTTGATTCTTTACTGTATGTCTCTTCTTTTTGCCTGATAGTATGTCTTTCTTTTGGTACGATTTTTGGGTCTAGGAATTGGTTGCTCTGTACCATCAGTAATTACAATTAACTCTGGAAAGAACTCGTGCAGTTGCTGTATGTCGTTAATCTTTTTTGAATCTGCATAGAATTTGGATGGGATTGATTGTTTCACTGCAGGCTCTAATTGATATTTCTACTCACGTTGTTCTGGTCTAATCCAAACTGATGACCTGTTAAATCATAGGTCAGATATATTCGATAATACACTAGCAGCATCCAACCTGTCCTTTACATCCAAATCAAATGGATGTCCAGCACCAATGTCTCGTTGTCTTTTGCCTTGTGGTATTTCAGTAATACGGTGATTCTTTCTGACATTCTTTAGAATCACATCAAACTGTTGTCTTGTTACCCCTGTGTATGAAAGAAATGCCTTTGGTTTTTTTGATAGTTGTTTGTATGAAAGGAAATGCTTTGAGTTTAGCTTTGGATCTTATTGTGAAAGAATTTGTGTAATGTTGTAAAATTAGTCTAATTATGCAAGATGTCTACTGATCAACAAATCTTTCGTTTTGGAATAATTTAGTTCACAAACTTTATCTCTTCGCTATACTATGATGAATTATTCCCTACATCGTTTTGTAAACGATGAAAAGAGTTTTGAAATCAATGTAGATTGAATTTGATTGAAAATATTGAATTGAGACATAAAGCTTCTTTCAGGTAAGTGATTTAGTTCCAAAAAATATATCAAAGTGGTTTGAAGGTCTGCAATTTCAGATTTTAGTATTTTTATCTCATGTTTACGTTTCAATAACAAATATTTCATTGTGTTTAAAAGCATGTAAAAAATATCTTGCATGTAGTAGAATTTATTATCTATGATTCCTGATTTTTTATTTCTTGGAAACTTTGCATCTATAGGAGTGTAAATTGATTTGACTACATGAAAAATTAATTTTGGTTTTAATTTTTTATGAAATTCAGTTGCTTTGAAAAGTTCTTCTATGATATTACGATAATCATACATATCATAATCACTATCCAAATCAAATATTCTTAGTGTAAATAATTTTTCTAATAGTTCTGCATTATGACAAAGAGAATATTCCACAAGTTTTGCAAATAATATTTTTTGTTTATTACGATCTAATGTTGAATCTTCTAATGCATTAAAGATACATTGATGCAAAATATTATTCTCAACAAAACTCTGAATCACATCATTATTGTAATAATCATCAACAAAATCAATCAATATTTTATGGCCATGAATTTTAAAATCATTAGTTCTTTCTTCCACCAATTGATGAAATAAGGAATGCCGAGATTCAGAAGTTCTATTACTCAGATCATTAAACATATCTGAAATAGTGTTACTAGTTAGTTCAGATTGAATATAGTTAGAAAGAATCTGAATAGTCTCAAATTTAGTCGTGTATTTCTTTATTATGTTATCTGGTAAAAATGAATTTAATTTTTTAAAGTGTTTGCATGCAAATGACATTGGAGTTTTGTCTAAAATCACTAAAAGTTGACATAATGTTTTTTGATCCAATAATGATGGTTGTTTCGAATCAAGAATTGAGATACCTACTGCAAAAGATATTTTTTCTTTATAGTTTTTTAGTGAAATATTTTCAAATATTTCATAAATTTCTGTTAGTTTGTCTGATCGCTTAGAATCAATTATATCAATCAAATATCCAATACATTGTTCAAATAAAGTATTTTTTGATGTAGGAATTAATTTTCTTTCTTTAGGATCTATTATGAAATAGTTTTCTAATGATGATTTTCCAGAGTTAGTTTGAATTAAATTAAAATCAAATTGTCGTTGTGGTTCTATAACTAGAGTAGAAAATGAAATTTTTCTAAATGATGGAGGTAATAATGAAATAAGACTTTGAAGTAAAGATTTATCCTCAAGATTCAATATTGCAATTTTTTCTTTAGAAAAGATTGTACGAATAAAATCATTGACTTGTGCAATTCCTAAAACATCAATACATCTAAAATCTGGTTCAAATATTTTTAATTCGATAGGAAGAGGGGTTAGATGTTCTTGAGTACTTTTTTTGATATAAGAGTCATTGAAAATTCTAGAATCATTTTGGCATTTTTTAAAATCTTCTGTATTCATAATTATAGTATGACTATAAACAGTATCTGGTCTGCCATCAAAACCAACTCCAATATTTTTAGCACGAGTAAAAACCATCTTTCCTTTTAATATCAACATAGATTTGGATTCTAAAAATTTACTTGGATCCATTCCAATAGGATACATGTAATCCTCTAAGGTATCTAGTAATTCCGAGGTTATTCCAGAGGATTTAGAAACCACTTGATAACCACTTTTTTCTTCAAGATCTGCTGAAGTAAAAATAAAATGTTCACAAAGAACCATGATATTGTACTAGTTAGAAACCACGTATTTCTTTATTCATTTTGATAAGCCAAGTAATTAAATCAAGATAGTCGTCACAGTTATATGAAAGTGGTTTTTTAGGTTGATATCTACTCACGCCAAGGTCTTCAGGGGACTTGCTTGGTATTTTTTCAACACTCTTGTTAATTTCATCTAACTCTTTTCTTGTATCATCTAATTTACCTGTGATTTCCGAATATGATTTATCTGTTTTATCAAATTTTAATTGTGCATTATTGAATGCTTTTTGTGCAGGATTAATCTGATTTACATCGTTTGTAGGTTTTACTTGCTCTAATTGCTCTTTTGTTTCATTTAGATTCTGTTTTGCTCGATGTAGTATTTTCTTTACTTCTTTTTGTTGAACTAGTCTATCAGCAAAAATATTCTCTATATTCTTTTTTTCTTCATTATTATCTTCAAGTTTATTCTTCATGGCATCATTGAGTTCTTTTTCAAGAATTTGAACAGATTCTACACTACTTGGAAAATAACCTATTGAGCCTTTATGGTAAATTTTCAATGCACCTTCAACTTCTTTTAGTTGTTTCATCAAGGTTTTGACTGGTTTTTTCTTTTCTTTTGTAAGAGTATCATATTTTGAAAAAACAATTGCAATAGGTGCATGTATTCTCTTATTTACAGTATCATCGATTCGTGTTTTGATATCATACAAATGGCGTATTGTATCTTTAATGTAAGCTTGTTTAGATGACCAATTATCAATTTTGGAGCAATCAATTAGAATTATGTAAATTTTTGCAAAGACTAAATGACTTAGTAGTCCATAGGGTTTTTCAGGTATAGGAGACATTTTGAATATCTTTTCTAATCTTTCATCTACATCCATATCTTTTTCAAGTAAATCTTCTTTCTTTTCTCCCGCCATATCACGCAATACAATTTTCATTTTTTCTGCACCAGATTTTGAGAAAATTTCTAGAGTCATTGGTGTTGCTTCAGAAAGTAATGTTTTTGCAGGAAATTCGCCATTATAGAGTTTGTCAATAATTTTATTCATTCTGTCACTACCATCAGTTCCTACACCGATGTACTTTCCATTAGTATGTTCTCTGAGATCTTTTGCTAATACGTCTTTGATCAAGGCACAATATACAGTTTTTCCACTAAATTTATCTCCAAGAAATGCAACCATTATTTCATCTTTAAAATCTTGTTTGCCAATATCAATAATCTCTTGAACAGTTTTAGGAAGAGTATTTTTTATCATCGTCAACTAGTTAATCCTAATTACCGTAAATAAAACCTTCATTCAAATACGTCAATGTCTCAGTTTCCTTTCCATTTTACGTTTTAATGAAACAAAGAAAGTTATGGATATGGGTAACAATAACAATCGTAACATGTAATCCGTAGAAGTTAGTGTCTTGGTAAATGAAAGAAATGGTATAAAAGCTGATAAACTTCGAGCAAAAGCATTTTGAAGAGATCCATCATAAAGAACATTCATGCTGATTACTACTCCCTTTTCCATACTTTCATTCAATAAAATACAAGTTCCTAGTGTGATAATTGGAACAGCAGAAATAATTGGACGATAATATGATTGCCCATATTGTCCAATGATATTATACCACCAATAAAATGAAAAAATTACTCGTTTTAACAGAAATTTTTTTGTTGTAATGAATCTATTACCTTGATGTTTGTCCTGATATTTTCTGGTTAATTCCATTTCCCTAACAAAGAATTCTCCAGCGATGTCATATCGTAGATTTTGATCAAAGTTATCTCGGAGATCACGATAGACATTCTTGACACTTTCTAAATTTATTTGAGTTTCATCACTTTTTTCTAACAATTTTTCATCATAGATTTTAAAATCGATATTTTTTCTAGTGGATTTTTCATTTTTGTTTGTAAGATCTAATTTTTCCCACGAAGTTTTGTTTCCAAATATTACTTTTTTGATATCTGTATCTAAAAAAGAAACATTGGAGAGGTTACCATTAAATTTTATTTGATTTTTAAATGAAACTTTAGAAAAATTGGCATTATTAATGAAAGTTACACCTTCAAATTCTGTAAATGATTTAAATTGAGATTCTGAAAAATCCACAGGATCACAAAATATAGAATCTTTAAAAATGGCATTGTTTAAAAAAGTCACATTCCAAAATGATACATCGTCATAAAAACGAGACTCAGTAAAACATACATTAGTAAAGGTAGCTTCTTTGAATTTTATATTTCTCATGGTAGATTGAGCAAAATCTACTAATGCCTCAAAATTTGCATACTGAAAAGAATTTGAGGTTGAAAGAAATTTTGAAAATGAAAAGTAAACCGGTTCTTTAAATAAAGAAAATGTAAAACTTGCAGATTCATTAAATATTGTATTATAAAATGACATTTTTTGTTCAAAATGGATTTTAGAAAAATCTATTTTCTCTTTAAATTCTGCAAAAGCAAAATCAATGGATATGGTTAATTTTTTTGTTTTTGGTTTCACTAATGATACAGAAGGTAAAATGTAACCAATACATTGTATTGGGTTTTTAGAATCACAATGTCTTAATTTTGCAGTTGTAAGTATAGTTTGAAATTCTTGAATTATATTCTCTCTTGTCTCATCAGTCAAATATCCTTCAAGATGAAATTTGCATTTATCAGAATTATTGATAGATTTTTTATCACATTTAAAATTAATTTCTTCCCCAGTTATAATATTTATATAATTTTTGACATAATTACATTTAGTCATCAGATAGATCAGAATAAGAAATCGATCCTTTTATTTTTTATGATCTTAAAATATAATCCTTTTAGGTATGGAAATCTTGGTTTTAAAGATTACCAAATTAGTAAGGAGTATAGTGAAGAAGTAAAATTCGTGAATTTAAAATCATCAAAAACCAACAATAAAATTTTCTTGCCTAGGCAAATATCTATGTGAGATTTTTAAAAAGTTTACGTCACATTTACGACAAATGAGAATGGCTTACGCTAGGGATGATATCACTTATTTTTAAAAGATAAAATCTATGATATGTGCCTCGGAGCATAAGTCTTTGCAATGTTTCAAAACAAATAGTAATGTTTTTTGATCAGTAGTTAGAAATAATTTCATGAACATCACAAATGACGAGTTACTCCAGGCCTACAAAAAAGAAAAGAACGTTAAGAAAAAAGAAAGATTACACGTAATATGCATCATTAAGATCAACAACTATATTATTGCTGAAACTGCAAGACAAATGTTTTGTGCATATAATTCTGTAAAGATTTGGCTGGGATTCATTTGAAAAATATGGGCTAGGAGGCTTGGATGATCTCCCTCGTTCTGGTTGTCTACCATTAATTCACACAAAAAATTACAAAAGATAGAGTGTACATTTAAGAAAATTTCAGGTTACATGACTCCGAAGAAACTAAAACAATTCATATTTTACAGAACACATATCACATCAGTCATGTGTGTCATTTGTTGCACAAATGGAATCAAAATCCAAAGGGTAAGAGGATAGGTCCTTAATACAGTTTTAACACTTCTTCTGGGATGCTTGTTCCTCTTTTCTGCCATGTCATAAAACAACTCATCAGTATGCCAAATATTTTCATACCCATCTCAGTTACAAGACGTTGTCTAATTTTTCGTGAGATTACGACCTTGCGCAACATCCTTTCTGACTCGTTATTTGTGGGCTCCATTCCTGGATATTTTAGAAATGTAAACAGGTTTGGTGTTGCTCGTGCAAGCTTGTCTCCAAACTTGCAATTCAAATTCTTGTATGTATTTGCAATTGCCATACACGAGATCACAGACGAGTCATAATGTACATGTGCATCAGGTTGCAATGAGATTTGTTTTGCATTGTGATACAGCAGACGCAATTTCTCATACAGTATGGTTTTTGATTCATCAACTGATTCAAACTCGGCATCTCGCAGTATGTGGGACCAACACCGTTGAATTGTTTTGAAACGGTTGTATGCAGCATAACCATCAACGGTAATGGGAATATCCCAGTATGGAAAGTGCAAATCCAATACGGCTGCCGCCCTGCTTTTGTCTGCATGATAAAACACCTCATTATCGCTGATGCATGTCCAGACATATCCCTGCTTGTTGTATATGGTATACGTCGTCTCATCAAATTTCAGATATTTTGATTTGTTAATATTTTTCATCCATAATTCTACATCAGATTCCAATGTTTTACCGACTGCAAACAACGCATTTTGTATTGTTTTTTTACATAATGATGCATCAGTCAGGTTTACTATCTCTTTGATTGAATTTAGACTGTTGTTTTGTTTTTGTAACGATAAAATTACTGTCATAAGATTTTTACCAATTGATGTTCCGTCTATTCCGACCTGCGGTGTTGTGATGTATCCACACTTGCAGATGCATTGATGTATAATGTTGTTTGTATATTCAGTCTTTGGAATATGTGGAATATCAATTGTCATCTTTGTTAAAATTTTTGTATCTGTAATGTCTTTGCTACCACATTTTGCACATTTTTTTGGTTTGTGTATCTTTGTGTAATCAGATTTTCTCGTGTTGGATACACCGACATGACCAATCTTTGCACCTGCCTTCTTTGAAGGAGAGGATGAATTCTTTTTTGTACGGTTTGCCTTTTTTTGACGTGTTGGAATGTTGTTTACAGATGACGGTGAATGTGGATTTTCATAGAATGCCAGCTTTCCTGCCAGTTCCTGAATTTTCAAAATCATTTCTGTATTGATTGCTTGTGATTTTTTCATATCCTCTGTCAGCTGGTTGTTTATTTTTTGTAGATTAGAAATTTGAGCAAATGCCTTTGCCAGTTCATCTCGCAATATCTTGATCTCAGGGTTGCCCATAAGAGAGAATCTGAGATAATTAAATTTAGATCCGTATGATCTAAAATATTTGATTTCGTGGCTAACCTATACTCTTACGAACATCAATTGGTAAGAACCTTATGACAGTAATTTTATCGTTACAAAAACAAAACAACAGTCTAAATTCAATCAAAGAGATAGTAAACCTGACTGATACATCATTGTGTAAAAAAACAATACAAAATGCGTTGTTTGCAGTCGGTAAAACATTGGAATCTGATGTAGAATTATGGATGAAAAATATTAACAAATCAAAATACTTTGATGAAACAACGTATACAATATACAACAAGCTGGGGATATGTCTGAACATATATCAGCGATGATGCGGTATTTTATCATGCAGACAAAAGCAGGGCGGCAGCCGTATTGGATTTGCACTTTCCATACTGAGATATTCCAATTACCGTTGATGATTATGCTGCATGCAACCGTTTCAAAACAATTCAACGGTGCCCGGTCCCACATACTGCGAGATGCCGAGTTTGTATTCCATGATGAATCAAAAACCATGCTGTATGAGAAATTGCGTCTGCTGTATCACAATGCAAAACAAATCTCATGGTCATCTGTTGCATATGTACATTATGACTCGTCTGTGATTTCTGGTATGGCAATTGCAGATATATACAAGAATTTGAATTGCAAGTTTGGAGACTGACTTGCACGAGCAACACCAAACCTGTTTACATTTCTAAAATATCTGGGAATAGAGCCCACAAATAACGAGTCAGAAAGGATGTTGCGCAAGGTCGTAATCTCACGAAAAATTAGAGGACGTCTTGTAACTGAGATGGGTATGAAAATATTTGGCATACTGATGAGTTGTTTTATGACATGGCAGAAAAGAGAAAACAAGCGTTCCAAGAAGAGATGTTAAAACTGTATTGAGGACCTATCCTCTTACTCCAAAGGTTCCACAAAAACTACATGTGCGAGCAGCATCCAAGGATACGTGCCGCAAGTGGAATAAACGCATCATTTTACGTATAGAACAAGAAAGGTTTTACCGTATTTATCCAGGACGAGTCTGTATTTGTAGATGATGTACGTCTTGGTAAAAAATATTGGACAGATGTACACCAAAGAATGATTGTACGGTGGAGAGGAACACGCCAAAGATTTTTGGTTTATGAGATGATGTCGGCAGAGGGTTTTTTAGATCGTATGAAAAATTTAATGCAATTGCATTTATAGATTAGACATCTTGTAGTGTAAGAGGATAGGTTAGTCGCAAAATCAAATATTTTAGATCATACAGATCTAAATTCTCGGATTCTCTCTTATGGGCGACCCTGAGATTATACATTGTGAGATGAACTGGCAAAAGCATTTGCTCAAAATCATAATCAACAAAAGACAATCACCAGCTGACAGAGATATGAAAAAATCTACAAATAATCATTACAGAAATGATTTTAAAAAATCAGGAACTGGCAGGAAAGCTGGCATTCTATGAAAATCCACATTCACCCTCCATCTGTAAACAACATTCCAACACGTCAAAAAAAGGCAAACCGTACAAAAAAGAATTCATCCTCTCCTTCAAAGAAGGCAGGTGCAAAGATTGGTCATGTCGGTGTATCCAACACGAGAAAATCTGATTACACAAAGATACACAAACCAAAAAAATGTGCAAAATGTGGTAGCAAATATTACAGTTACAAAAATTTCTACAAAGATGTTAATTGATATTCCACATATTCCAAAAACTAAATACATAAACAACATTATACATCAATGCATCTGCAAGTGTGGATACACCACAGGTCGGAATAGACGGAACATCAATTGGTAAAAATCTTATGACAGTAATTTTATCGTTACAAAAACAAAACAACAGTCTAAATTCAATCAAAGAGATAGTAAACCTGACTGATGCATCATTGTGTAAAAAAACAATACAAAATGCGTTGTTTGCAGTCGGTAAAACATTGGAATCTGATGTAGAATTATGGATGAAAAATATTAACAAATCAAAATATCTGAAATTTGATGAGACAACGTATACGATGTACAACAAGCAGGGATATGTCTGGACATGCATCAGCGATAATGAGGTATTTTATCATGCAGACAAAAGCAGGGCGGCAGCCGTATTGGATTTGCACTTTCCATACTGGGATATTCCCATTACCGTTGATGATTATGCTGCATACAACCGTTTCAAAACAATTCAACGGTGCCCAGTCCCACATACTGCGAGATGCCGAGTTTGAACAGAATGATGAATCAAAAACCATGCTGTATGAGAAATTGTGTCTGCTGTATCACAATGCAAAACAAATCTCATGGTCATCTGTTGCACATGTACATTATGATTCGTCTGTGATCTCTGGTATGGCAATTGCAAATGTATACAAGAATTTGAATTGCAAGTTTGGAGACTGAATTGCACGAGCAAACACCAAACCTGTTTACATTTCTAAAATATCCGGGAATAGAGCCCACAAATAACGAGTCAGAAAGGATGTTGCGCAAGGTCGTAATCTCACGAAAAATTAGACAACGTCTTGTAACTGAGATGGGTATGAAAATATGGCACCATACAGATTGAGCTGTTTTATGACATGGTAGAAAAGAGGAACAAGTGTTCCAAGAAGTGCTAAGATTGTATTGAGGACTTATCCTCTTACTATTCACATATGGTTACCATAATACCCAAAAGAAATATACTATTATGACGTATTGATCACAATGCATGATTTTCTCTCTAGTAAGAAATCAAATACTCAATCCGTAAATAATAATATAGAAATAATTGATAGAGTTAATTGCAAAATAGGATTACGATTTGATCTAACTGATCCTGTTGCAATATCAAATATTCTGGAAAAAGATTCTAAATTTAAATTAATTTTGGGAAAGAATCATGAAACACTTATCGCATTTGCTATTGAAATTAATGATTTTACGACTAAACAAATTACAAATGCATTTCAACAAGCAAACCGATTTACTAATTTTTTGTCATTTCAAACTAAAATGTATGTATTTCATAAACGTCCTTACAAAATTAAAGATGGAAAGAGGATCAAAGAAATATCACCACCTTTACCTGTTCCAAAAAAGATTAATTTGAATATGAATGATGAAACATTAATCAAATTATTGGAAAATGATTCTATAGATAATCAACAATTGGCACATTTAGCAGGAGGTCTACGTGCATTGGAAGACAAAGTGTTTTCTACAGCAATCACTGAACTTTATCAAGTAATAGAAAACAAAGATGAGGAATGCTATAAAAAGTACAAATGCATACGTCATGGATTAAGCCATTTAACATTAGATGATAAAAAAACCATAGAATGTCTTAAGAAACTATGCATTCCACTCCTAGATGTTCATCCAGATAAAAAAAGTGTGGACAGAACTTCTCCAGAATGTCAAGCTAAGCTTGAAGAACATGCAAAAACTTTACTAAAAAAAGTTATTGAATCAATAAAGATTTAAAAATTTGATTAAGCTATTGATTTCCAATTCATTTGTTGTAGTATTAGTTTGTTGAAATATGGCAAAAATCAGGGTTTTATGACACGTTATTTATTTATCTAATCTGACATTCTGGATGGATTGATGATCTTGTAGATAGGAAAGTGTTAAAATTAAATGGATTACTTTTCCATCTACTGAAATTGAATCGATCGCACAACTCAACTATCAAGTACAGAAGATACATAATTGTCCAAATCTTGAGCGCCACTTGGCACTCCAAAAGATCTATCGATTTCAGCAACTATTGATTTAATAATTTCAAAAATATTAATGGTGTCAATATTTGTAATTTTTTGAATGCGTATCATTTTTCCATCAAATGGTCTTGATTCAAAAAATGTACCAGGCCCATAATTCAGTTCACTTTGAGGTTTGGGATTTAAATCATAATTGATTTGTATGTTGCCTAAATAATTATATTTTTTAAATACTGTCTTGACAAAATTAAGAACAGATTTTAGATAAAAAATATCTCTTTGCAAATACCATACCATCTCTGTATTTTTATTTTTACATTGAGATTCTAGAAAACATGCATTTCCATTATTGTCTAATAAACCACCGAGATTTATTGTATTAGAGAATGTTTTATCACGTAAAAAATGTATTTCGTTTTGATGTAACGTTGGATAGCATAAATTCATGTATGATAAATTAAGGGATGCTAAATACTCGAATACTTGTTTATCAAATTCTAGTAATGTTGAATTTACGTTTTTGGGAGTTACCATTATCTTCCTATAAAATTCCGAGTAAGGGATTTTGAAATTTTTAAATGATTCTATTTTTTCAATTTCTTCAACAGGTTTTTCTTGAGTTTCTTTTAATTGCATCAATTCATTTTGTGAAGGTGAACGAATTGTACTTCCTACTCTGATGAGTGGTGTTAATCTACCTTTTGTTCTTAGTTCATGTATTGTCGATATTGTTTTAGGAATAGTTACAACGTATACTGTTTTTTTATCAATTTCAATCTTATCAAATTTCGGTATTATTGGTGGATCTATTTTATCTCGGGCTACATTCATTATGGTTTCTTCATGTTGTTTGTCGTAATTTACGCCTTCAATAAGACCATTATCTGTAACTCCTATGAGTAATTTGCCCCCATGGGGTTCACAAATATATTTATTATTTGCAAATGCCGTCATAGCTCTTGCCAAACCATCAACATGTGATAAAATGCCACTATTTTTGAAATCAATGGTTAAGCCTTCTCCTTGCTCTATCCATTTTTTTATCATTTCTTCTGATATCACATTAAATATTATTCCATTTTGTTAATAGATATTTTGGTAAGAAAAATAGGTTCCTCAGTAACTATATGTGAATACAAAAAGAAGGAAATCAGATAACATAAGGAATGAAACAAAAACTCACAATTCATCATCTTCGAAGAAAAAGGAAGAAAATGTAAAACAGATTAGAAAGACCAGACAAAATTATGTTTGTGAGTATTGATCTACACAAAAAGTTTCTTCAAATAGTAATTGGATGAGACACGCAAAGTATTACAAAATGACAAAGTAGAGATTGGTCTCGTATGGATATATGTTTGCCATCTTTTGATTGAAATCATGTCCTAGTAAAAGCCATTCCTTGTTATTCAAAAAAGCAAGAGATGTTTAAAAATAATTCACATGGATAACAATTTGATCAGAATACTAGAGTTGGAACGTAAATACATACAAGATTTAAAAATCAAATAATTTTAGTAATGACGTGAAATTTGTAGTTACTGGCGGAGCTGGATTTGTTGGAAGTAATATAGTAAAACAACTTCTTGATCAAAATCACACGCCAGTTGTAATTGATAATATGCATCGAGGTAAGATGGAGCGAATTTCATCACCTGACATTGAATTTCATAAAATCGATATACGTGATTTTGAGCAAGTTAAAAAGGCAATAAAGGATTCAGATGGAATTTTTCATCAAGCAGCACTAACAGATGTTCAAGAATCATTTACAAAACAACAAGAGTATCAAGATGTCAATGTGAGAGGGACTGAAAATATATTCAAAATTGCAAAGGAATTTGATTTAAAAGTGATTTATGCAAGTAGCTCAAGTATTTATGGAAATCCCAAAAAAATTCCTATAAAAGAAAACAGCAAATACAATCCAATTAATCCATATGGAAAAACAAAACTGGATGATGAATTGCTTGCTGAAAAATATTCTAAAGATGGTGTTTCCATCATAGGTCTTAGATATTTTAACATCTATGGAGAAGGCCAAACAGGATCATACGCTGGAGTCATTACTAAATTTATCAACTGCTTAAATAATAAAAAATCACCGTTAATTTTTGGTTCTGGTACACAGTTAAGGGATTTTGTTGCTGTTGAAGATGTTGCACAAGCAAATATAGCTGCAATGCAAACTAATCTTAAAGAAGGATCTTTCAATATAGGCACAGGCATTACAACTTCAATTCAACAGCTTGCAGAAATAATGATAGAGATATCAGAGTTAGAACTTGAGCCACAATATGAAAAAGCATTGGAGGGGGATGTAGAATTTAGTCAAGCAGATACAACCTTGAGTGAATCAATCTTGAAATGGAAGTATTCAATGAAATTAAAAAAAGGGCTTTCAAGGTTTTTTGTTTGAAATGGATTCATAGATATTTAAATAAAGATTTCCGATTTGACTCCAATCATATTTCCAAACAGTTTCAAGTGCGTGTTCTGCCAAGGATTTTCTAGATTGTTCATCATTTAATAAAAATGAAATTTGTTGGATAAATGAATCAGCATCTTTGGGATCTAAGACTATACCATTAATTCCATTTTCAATTAGTTCAGTATTTCCTCCAACATTTGATGCAATAACCATAGTATTACATGCCATAGATTCTAAAATTGTTGAGCTAATTCCCTCTTGTAATGACGGTTGTATAAGAATATCAGAGCCACGAATTAGAGATATTGTATCTTCTTTATTTTGATATCCAAGGTAACAGATATTTTTCTGATGTTTGGCAAGGTCTTTTATTTTTTGTTCTTCTGGACCAGTTCCCAATATCATTAATTGTATGTCAGATGGTAATTTTTTGCCAATTTCAATTAGAGTGTCAATGCCTTTTTCTGCAGATAATCTTCCTGCAAAAATCACTTGCTTAGGGAATCGTCTATCTTTATTTTGTGGTAAAGATAAAACATCAATAGCATTTGGAACCTGGAATACTTTGTATCCTAATGATGTATAGTAATCAAAGGCTTCTTTAGATATTACAGTTATTGCATCAGCCCATGTTAATGCGTCTTGCTCATATTTTTTAGAAATGTTTTCAGTTGTTTTTCCATGTAGTTGCTTGATTTGTTGAGAAAATACACCATGCAATGAAAGGATTTTTTTTCCAGAAGCATTTTTCATTGCAAGTGCTGATGGAATATTATGTGCATGTACAATGTCTTGATTTTTTTTAAATTTTGCTTTCAAAAATGCTGAAATCATAAAGCTTGGATTTTTCAATCCTTTGATTGGCAAAGTAAATGTATTTTCAGAAGATATTATTTCAACATCATGAGAATTTTTTTCCAAGAATTTTATCAGTCCTTGAACGTGCTGAGCTATTCCACCAATTCCAGAACATGTCGGTGAAACAAGTAAAATTTTCACAAAACAAAATTAATTGCAGTGTTTTTAAGGTATTGGATTAAATCCCATTACATTGTTGCCTGTGAGGCATCATGGAACATTTGACTCTTTGCACAGCCAGCAGCAAGTTCATCACCTGCTCCACGTCTCATAAGACCCCTGTACAGACCATCCTCTAGTTTGACACCCTCTCTTTCTTCCCATTCCTCCACAGTGATAGAATATTTCTTTTGAATTCTGTCTCTATACCATTCTGGAATTACATTAAATGCACAGAATGGAACTATTCTAAGGTCTGGAGTAACATAGTGAATATCACATCTTTGTAGTCTTTCTAAATCTTCATTGTATTTGTCTTGAAAGTGCATCATGCCAAGGAATAATCCTTTGACGTGCCATGAACCAACTGAATCAAATGATCTCTTCATGAGTATGTTACCAAACATTTTTGCCAAGTCCAATCCTGCTGGTTGTTTTTTTGTATCAACGAATCCTTTGAGTTTTCTGACAACTTCAAGCATTGTAAAGTATTTGTTTTTACCAGAACGAATTTCTTCTGCCTTGTCTTCAAATAGTTCCAACATTCCTTGAATGTCACAGAATTTTGTTAATGGAACAAACTTTTTTGTGTCTGCATCCTCAAAGATGTATGTTCCTGCACCACAAGCAAAGTGAATTGATAATTCGTATTTTGGTTTACTTGAGAATGCTTCAATAACATTAGTTAGTGGCATGCAACTTGGGACTGGGAACCAATCATCAACAGTCACTTCACCATTTGTTTGCTCTTCAATTCTTTGAACACAATCAGGAACTGTAATTCTGTATTTTTCACGCTCAGTTTTGCCCATTCTTCCAGTTAGTGATACTGGTTGAAAGTTTACAGCATGAACTACATCCATGTTCTTTTGTGCATATCTGATAATTCCACCTAATTCATGGTCGTTAATTGATTTGATTACTGTTGGGACAAATACTACTGTAGTACCTGTTTTTCTACAACTATCAAGTGCATATGGGATTTCCCAGTGATTCTTTGGGTTTGTTCTTGCAGTTACACCATCAAATGAAAGATACAAGTTGTTACATCCAGCAAGTCTTACTTCTCTTGCAGCCTCTGGATCCATTGCATGTCTAATACCATTGGTATTCATCTGAATGTGGTCAACACCTTCTTCTTTCATAATTTTGATAACATCAGAAATATCTTCTCTAAGCATTGGTTCGCCACCAGTAATTTGCATAGAGTTTCCTGGAATTGGTCTCTCAGCTCTTAGAGTCTTCATCATTCCTCTAACTTGAGTATGGTCAGGCTCGTACATGTAAGCACCTTCAAGGCCTTTCTTTACATAAAAGAAACAGTACCAACATGTTAAATCACATCTGTTAGTTACAATCATGTTTGCTAATCCACTATGAGATAGATGGTTTGAGCATAATCCGCAGTTGTTTGGACATGAGCATTTGTCAATCATTACGTTTGGAGAATGGGCACCTTTGCCATCCATCCAGTATGTACTGAATTTCTTGTACATTTCATAAGAACCAAAGTATAATTCCTCACATTCACCGTGAGTTGGACAAACTTTTGACATAAACACTTGATTATCGCGCTCAAAGACTTCAGCATCTAAAATCATGTTACAGTCAGGACAAATACTTTGAGTGAATCTAATTGTGGATTTTTTACCTAAATTTTTAGTTGATTGATTGGATATCTGGATTAGTGCCATGCTTGTATTGTTGGTTTTCTGAGATGCTATATAATCCATTTCCTACTTGGCCTCGTGTGGAATTTAGGAAGTAGGCATACCTGATTTAAATACCAAAACTGATCGATAAGATCGCATATGAGTATATCAGATGAATTGGAATGGAGTTAGAAAAAAATGGAACGTATGAATATATCTGATAAAACCAAAAAGGCTTTAGAAAAAATTGGTCTTACAAGTTATGAAATCAGAACATTTGCGGCTCTACTCAAATCAGGAGAACAAACAGCATCAGAGATTAGCCAAAAGTCAGGGGTACCATATTCAAAAATTTACGAAGTATTAGGAACTCTAGAAGAGAAAAGTTGGATTGGAACAGATAATTCAAGACCAACAAAATATTTTGCAAAATCACCTGCAACAGGATTAGAAACTACAAAACAAAAAATAGAAAATGATTTTTTAGATAATCAAAGTGTAATTTTAAATGAATTGGTTCCATTGTATGAGAAAAGTGGAACAAGTGAAAAACCAGACATTTGGGTACTTTCAGGTTCAGTTAACATTGCTGCTAAAATTTTAGAAATGGTAGAATCTTGTAGAAGCGAGGTAATGATTGCAGTCCCTGAAGCAGGGGAAGAACTAGTCAAACAAGCATTACCAAAATTAAGAGCACTTCATGACAAAGGAGTAGATATTACAATTCTAGCATCAGATAAAATAGATAAAGAATCAATCACTGCAATCAAAAGAGTTGCTACTGTAAAAATCAAGAAAGGATTGTTTGGAGGAGGTATAATTTCAGATAAAAGATATGTTGTAATTTTATTAGGTCCAGAAATAGCAGGTGAAATCTCTTCAGATATAGTTGCAATTTGGGCAGATCATGCAGGGTTGGCAGGATTTGCATATCAATACTTTGAATATTTATTAAAAGATTCAAAGGAGGTATAGACATGGATGCAATAGATGAAGAGACTCTCTTTGTAGGTACAGCAGAAGCAGAACATGTAGAGATGTATCTCAAGGCAATTTGGCACATTAAAGAAAGAGGAGGAGATGTTAAAATTAGTACAATTGCAAAAATGCTCAATGTAAGGCAACCAAGCGTTGTTCAAATGCTAAAGAAATTAAATCTCAAAAATCTTGTAAATTACAACAAGGCAGGTGTAAGACTTACAGAAGATGGTGAAGTAGTTGGTTCAAGTATGATGAGAAACAGTAGATTACTAGAAGTACTCATGGATAGTGCACTCAAAGTAAAAATTGATGAGGAAATGGTTTGTGGGATTGAACATCATATGAACAAGCAATTTACAGATGCTCTTTGTGTAATGTTAAAACATCCAAGAAAATGTCCACACGATCATGAAATTCCAATGGGCGAATGTTGCAAGTCATCATAATTATAACCCAAAAGATATATCATCTTAGAAGGCATATTGGTTCATGGCATGTTTCTGTGGTTGTGAAACTTATGAAAAAAATGATGACGGATTCAAAATTGCATGTGTAAAATGTGGACATGGACCTCAAAATCATAATGATGAATTCAGAGATGCTGCAAGAAAGAATGAATCACAAAGTCAAAAACGTGA
This sequence comes from Candidatus Nitrosopumilus sp., assembly GCA_965262905.1. Lineage (GTDB taxonomy): Archaea > Thermoproteota > Nitrososphaeria > Nitrososphaerales > Nitrosopumilaceae > Nitrosopumilus. The sequence goes on along the minus strand of OZ253567.1, from coordinate 1,463,850 downwards.
TGCAGACTTTGGATAGTTATTTGCCAGTAATTTTAACTAAAATCAGTATAGGAAAGTCAGTAGATGGAAAAGTAACCCATTTCAGTAGATAGGAAAGTGATCATAGTAAGAGTGGAATTTGTTGGTTATGTGAAGCACTTTAAATCCCATTATGATTAAAAATTTCTCAAAAAATTATCTAAAAATACCAAATTTATGACTAGAAAACAAGAAATTGGACGTTAAGAGAATTCAGACCCCATTTTGCAAATTAAAATGGTTCAACAATCAGTCAAATTATCACGTAAATCATGAAATTTTAAAACACTTTCCTATCTACTGGATGTTGATCTTAATGATGCATATTGCGTGTAATCTATCCTTTTTCTTACAGTACATTTCTTTTTTGTAAGCATGGCGTAACTCGTCATTTATGATGTTCATGGAATTGTTTCTAATTACTGATCAAAAAATATTGCTATTTGTTTTGAAAAATTGCAAAGACTTATGCTCCGAGACATACGGGTCATTAGGGATTTATCCTCTTACTAAAAGATCCTTGTAATCATTATATCCTAATGTAACTAGTGTATTTATGATTTTTTCACATATTTCACTTACCAGTTCTATTTTTTTATTCATCAATTTTTTTAACATTGTTTTCAATGAATTTGACATATGATGTATCATTCGATTTTCTACAAAAATCTGAATGCATTGTGCAACTTCGTTTGGAAAATCATCAATATACTCATCTAATTTGACTAAAGGGAATTCCACAGGTATAGATTTATCTGTGTAATTTTGCATGTAATACAAAAATAATTCAATATTGTTTTTTTTCTCAAAAGGCTTTTGAATAAACCAGGTTTCTAAATTTGCATGATTTATGAAATCCTGATTTTTCCATAGAATAATAATTTTATCTTTGAATTTTAAAACATCTTGATTTTCTGCCAATATGCGTGTAATAAAAAGTCCACAGTGACGTATTGATGCAGGATCAGCCTTTGAGATAAAACTGTTGAAAATTTTATCAAAATTTTCTATATCATAAAAATATCCTAAGATCACATGTTCAATGGTAGAATGATAGACGTATTTCTCATGCATTGAATTTAATATGGATTTGTTCAGAAATTCATTATACAGTACATGTAAAACAATCATTATATTTTCGCATGCTGAGTTAAATGATACAAAGGAATTCCAAAATGCAATTTTATTTTTCTTGCTTGAAAATATTTTATCAAGTATTTGCTTCTCGGTCCATTTGGAATCAAAATGAAGTAATGTGGGAACGTACAAACCAATTGCAGAATGTCTTGAAATCGTATGTAAACCAGATTTTTTATTTACATAATTCTCTAATACATTTCGTATATCATCTGTAAAGATATCATTTAATTTATTTTCATCATAAAGCCATTCAATATATCCAAAAAATATATGAAATGACATACCTCCCACATCATTTCTTGACTGTGTTAACGAATCTGTATCATCACTTTTGTATCTTAAATCTGAATCATCATATATATTTGCAGATGTGATAAATTTTTGAACTATATTCCACATTCTATTTTTGAAAGTATAATTAATCTGTTTTTCTCTCAAACCGTTTTCAATAATTCTATATAATTCCAATGCATGATTAAATACTGGGTTTGATGATGCATCCCATGATGAAGAATTAATATAATTTTCAATCAGAGTAATTATTGAATTCCAGTCTATCTCTTTTTTTGTACGTACAGATGTCTCAATTGCTGAAAGAAATACACGTTGTATTTTTAAATCTAAATTTTTGATTTCTGGAATTTTTTTGGAGCATTCTAACAGATTGTTTTTAATAAATTCCTCAAATGACGCAATTGTTTTGTCCTCATTGAACATCATATTCTCTTCTGGCTTGTGTTTTTTTATAATCTCAAATACCTCGTCTACTGTTTTTCCTGAGAAAAATTCTGATTCTACTGTTGACTGTACAATTACTGTCTTCATGTATTCAGTACGGTCAGGATGAGGTAAAGATCCCAATTTCTCAATTAATTTATCGTATTGTTCTTTGTACTTGTCGTCAAGGTATTCATGTATTGGCTCTAGTTTTTTTAGTGTCCATTCATCACATTTAATGTTTGCCAGATTTACATCTGTACTTTTGCCATATTTTTCAAAGATTTTTTTGGCACCGACGTTGATTAATTTCAATATTTTCTCTTGTAATGCCTTGTCGATTTTTCCAAATCTACTTTTTAGCAATTTATAGTATTCATGTTTAACTTGTAATACATCGAAAAATTTTATGCTTGCCTCTTCAATTTCTTTTTTAAAAAAATCTGGAAATTTTTCATACAAAAACAGCTCTAGTTTTCTAAATATGTAAAATTCTTTATCGGATAAAATATTCATGTTATTTTTTAGATCTTCTGGATTTGTATCTCCAAGAACAACTAGGCAATTCCTAAGATTAACTATTGATATTGATGGAATTTTGTGTAGCAGATGGATGTTTTGCTCATAATCCTCAATGGGTTTAAGTAACATATAGGACATATCATGAGATTTTATTCTATCGTCATTTGTAGTTATATTATCAATATATGATGCTAACAATTTGGCTATTTCTATTGGATTTTTTTTAGCAAGTTTTGGAATTTTTTCATTCAGTATTCTTTCAATTTTATAATTATACTCGTGTTCATTAAATTCTTTTTTAATATGATCAAAAAAATGATTTAGCATTTTTAATGCAACATCTAATTTTCTCTTGCAGTACAGGCTTACAACTAAATCAGTATATTTGTCAATAATAAAATGACTATTCAAAAAATCATGCCATTTCTCATCAATTGCCTTTACTGCGATTTTTTCCATATTGTCTGGAGATAGTTCAAGTGCACATTTTAGAAAATCATTATAAATTACAGGATTTCTCTCCTTAGAATTTTTGAATTCACACTTAAGAATAATTGCTGTTACGTCATTTTGCATAGATGTTGAGCATTTTACAAGATATTCTGATGGCATCCAATAGGGAAACGCCTCAGACTTTTGCTTGTTAGATGATTGTATGGGCTTCGGATTATTGAAAAAATTAACCTCATCTAGAGATTGAAGCCATTTACATGGAAGCTTTTCTAGTAGATAAGAATGAGATGACCATCTGAATAAATATGATTTTAATTTTTCAGCAGCATCTCTTGACGGCTCTAAGGATATTATTCCATCTATCTCATCTAGTATCGCTGTTTGTGATTTTGTAAGAAAAGATAAAATCTCTTCAACTGTTGCAAGATTTTTTTCTGCAATATCTTGTTTACAATCAAAACGATGATGTGCAGAATCAACTAGTTTATTATATTTGTCTATTAATTGTTCATAGCGAAAATCAAATCTGTATGTTTGTCTTCCTGCAGGATCTATTACTGATGCTAGTTGTGTAATTCTATCATTTCTTAGTAATTGTTTTTTTTTCTTCTCAGTAGGTAGATTTTTTTTTGTAAGCATATCTATTACTTCACGCAATGAATGCGAAAAATGCACTAGCCTGTCTTCGTAATCTTCTTCATGAAGTGCATGTATGGCTCCTAGATATGCTGATTTAATTTTAGGTGAATATCTCTCTAATTGAGAACAAAGAATTTGTTGTTCTACAGAAAGATTCTCTACCACGAATACATTCTACAGATAATTATTATAAAAATATATATCGACTTTTATCCCTATCTATAGCGAAGAGACAAAGTTCGTGAACTAAATTATTCTAAAACGAAAGATTTTTTGATCAGTTTACATAATGAAATGCATGAACAAGTTAGAATCACTTGAAGCAACATACAGAAAAGAACATACATGTTGCAGCAAGGATGCTTGCAGCTAATGGTTCTAAAAGATGGAAAAGACATACAGTACGCCGCAAGAATTCACATCATTGCACAAATTAGATACGGAAATGGGTTGGTCGTTTTGAAGTACAGTTAATCCAGATGTGCCCCATTCTACACTAAATGGAGCGGTGGATCAGGAGGCGGCTTTATTTGCATCAAAAATTCTATTAACAGTATAATCTTCATGTCCATCTGTTTAGTTGCAATATTGTATAGCGAAAAGTAAAAGTTCGTGAACTATTTTCAAGGTATTTTGGTTTGTCTGTTCATATTTACCTAGGTAAAAAAATCCGATTATTATTTTTTGATGATTTTTAGTTCACGAACTTTTGGTCGTCACTATACATCTTGGTAAAAAATATTGGACAGATGTACACCAAAGAATGATTGTACGGTGGAGAGGAACACACCAAAGATTTTTGGTTTATGAGATGATGACAATAAAAGTTTTTTTAGATCGTATGAAAAATTTAATGCAATTGCATTTATGGATTATTTGGAATCAGTTCGTAAAAAATTTGGAAAAATATTTGTTATCGTTGATAGAGCACCACAACACAAAGCAAATGTTGTAAAAAAATATCTGCGTAAAAACAAAGATGTCAAACTAGCATATCTTCCAAGAGGTTCTCCACATTTGAGTATGATTGAAGAGATTTGGAGACAGTGCTAACATGAAAATATTGAATCAGAATTTTATGAATTAATACATGAGATGAGATATACAGTTATGGAATATTTTAGAACGCACAAATTTAATTTGAATATGTATCAGTATTTTGCAAGAACAATAAATTGAAAAGACTTTTGCTCCGAGGTATATGTGATGATAAATTATTTCTAATCCCATACCTCGGTAGATAGGAAAGTGCTAACCGACATACTCTAAAAAATAATTTTGTTTTTCATTTCTGATCGTTTGTATTACAAATAACCTGAAAAAGCATAGAGTGACTCAGTTGTTATGACTTGTTTGTCATTGTTTTTTGATTCAGTAGATGGAAAAGTAATCCATTTAGATCTAACATCTTTGATTAATTGATCCAATTAATCAGATAGAAAAAGCTTGATAGGGGTATTACTGTCATCAATTATTAGATGAGTTGCGTAATTACAGACAAAATCTGACCTTTCACTTGATTTGATTTCTAATCGTTCCATGATGTCATGGAATGCTAATGAATTCTTCTTTCCATTTTATCTTGAAATTAATAATTTCACAAACAATCTCACCAATACCATCATATCGGCATAATTTGTTCCTAAACACCTCGGCGATTTATTCTGAATTTCTTGATTTGAACAATGACGCGTTCCACCTTTATTCTAATTTTTGACTGTAACTTGTTCCATTCCTTTTGATGTATGGTTAATGTTTTTCCTTTCTTTTTCTTGTATGGTAGAATGCTGATTTGATTTTCAAAGTCTTTTTGAATCCCCAAATATCCGAGGTCATAAAATTGCAACACCTGTTCTGATAATACTGGATGATTTGATTTGTATATGGAATAATCGTGATGGCTTACAGGTGAATGTGCAGATTCGTGGATTATTATCTCATCAAGATTTATGGTGATTTGATTTTGTACTGTATGTTTTTTTCCTGAATAATGTGTCTTTCTTTTGCGTTTATCTCTTGGTCTAGGGATTGGCTGTTCAGTGCCATGAATCATTACAATTAATTCTGGAAAGAATTCTTGCAATTGATGCATGCAGTTAATCTTTTTGAATCTGCAGAGTTTGGATAATTGAGACGGATTTTTTTACTGGTGGCTCTAAATATTTGATATTTCTCATTATGTTTGATTTGTCCAAATCAAATATCATTCCTAGCATATCGTATGTTGTGTGCATTCTGTAGTACATGAAAAACATTAGAATTCTGTCTTTGATGGAATGATCAAACTTGTGTCCTGCACCAATGTCTCTTTGTCTATTTTTGGATAATCTCTTTTGTTCTGTAGTTTTGTAATTTTTCTTTATCTCCTTGTACAGGGAATCAAATTGTGGAATAGTTAATCCTGTTATTGACAGGAATTGTTTTGGTCTTTTTGCTAGTTTTGTGTAATTAAACATGAATTGAAAACAATTCAATCTTAGCTTTGGATCTTATGATTAGAAAATGTTGAGATTATACTCAGATTAGACTAATTACGCAACTCATCACCTATAATAAAAATTCGTCACCATAATTTGAGATAGATTCACACATGCTGTAGATATGAGTATGAATTTTAGAAATTAGTAGAATTAACAAGATTTATGATTCCAAATATTTGTTAGATAGTATACGCAACTTATCTATTGAATTTACTATCAAATATTTCAAAAATCAACGAGTGTTTGAATAGAAATTATATTCAGTACAAATTTACATATCTTGAATCGACAATTATTTATAAGTAGTACCAAGTGTTATTGTAACGTGATGCGAGCTTGTGCATCACTAGGAGATATGTGGGTTGCGGCTATGTGATCATATATCTTCGATTTTTTTTATTTAGGATAAATTTTATATCCATAACCTAAAGTATTGCCATTCACTTTACGTAATTTTGCATAAATAATGTCCCAAAAAGAATCAAACTTAGAAAATTGATTTACATGTCGATTAGAACAATATGCAAACGCATCCGCCAATTGTAATCCTATTCTAAGGTGAGATGAAACAAAGAGGGGTTCTTCTACAATTGAAATTGCAGGAGTTTGCCATTGTGTTCCACGTTTTCTAATTTTATTAATTAGTTTTAGAACTGTTGTATCTTTTTGATTTAATTGTATTAGACATCTTGCGTAATTAGACTAATTTTACAACATTACACAAATTCTTTCACAACAAGATCCAAAGCTAAGCTCAAAGCATTTCCTTTCATGTTAACAACTATCAAAAAACCAAAGGCATTTCTTTCATACACAGGGGTAACAAGATATTAGTTTGATGTGATTCTAAAGGATGTCCGAAAGAATCACCGTATTACTGAAAAACAAAGACTATCCAAGAACAAAAGACAACGAGACATTGGTGCTGGACATCCATTTGATTTGGATGTAAAGGACAGGTTGGTAATGCTACTAGTGTATTATCGAATGTATCTGACCTATGATTTAACTGGTCATCTGTTTGGATTAGACCATGGTACAGAACAATAAATTCCAAGACCCAAAAATCGTATCAAAAGAAAGACACACTATTCAGGCAAAAAGAAGAGACATACAATCAAAAATCAAATCACAATAAATCTAAAAGGTGAAATAATCCACAAACCACCACACTCCCCTGGACGAAGAAATGATTATGCAATATTGAAAATTAAACATCCAACATTATCTAAAAATTTGATGATATTTTATGACCTTGGATATTTGGGTGTGGAAAAAGACTTTCCAGATCAAATCAGTGTTTTGCCGTACAAAAGGGAAAAGAGTTGACCATATCTCAGAAAGAGTGGAATAAACTACAATGTTCCATCTGAATCAAAGTAGAGGCATGCAATAAGTAAGATAAAGAAATTCAGAATTAATTCAAATACATTTAGGAATAGATTATGTCGTTATGATGTGATTAGTGACATTATATGTGACATTGTTTGTGGAATTGTCAATTTCAAGATACGGTGGAAGCAAGAGTTTGTTGTGATACCATAAATTGAGAAATTGAATCAGTTAGAAGGTTAGATTTTGTTTCTAATTACGCAAGATGTCTAATGTAATACTTGATAGTTTCTGATCTAAATTTTAATTACTTTCCCATCTACAAATCTAGTACATGTCGAAACAATCTCAAAATACTTATTTTAAAGTATGGTATGAAAACTTCATTAAATTATTCAGATCTGAATTTTCTAAATTATCTAGTGAAGAGAAAAAACATATTTCAAACAGGTATAATTATAATTCACCATGCCAAATTGAGGTCTTTTGGTTAAAACAACCTGAATTGCAATTAATTGTAGAGACTCATTTCAAAGATAGACCAGACAGTCAAATCACGATAAATGGACCCTATGACCCCCGTGTTTTTCAAGATAAGGTAAAAACTATCTTGAATCAACCACGATGGAATGTTCCTATGAATGAGAATCAATCAGAATTCCCAAAATATTACAGTGAGTGTCTTGCAGGAATATTACATGGATTGATAGAAATAGCAAAAAATGCATTATTTTCTGATTGGGAAGAGTCAAACTGCATGACTCTATCATTTACGAGTAAAACTGAAACATTTACTTATTTTCAGGGCAATATGAGTGACTGTGATTATCGTGTATTGATACAACAGATTATTAATAAAACAAAACAACGACTTGAGGACTCTAAAATATGTCCTGTACCAAAAGAATTCCCTCCAAAAATAAAATATCCAAAGGGATTTGCAACATATATTTTTCCTCCAATGGTTATTGATAAGAATTCAAAACGAACAGTAGATGAAATTCTTGATGGTATCGAGTTTACACATATTTTTCCAATTGACAAAAAAATATTGGATATTATAATTGATGGTGTATCTGTGGTATTAGAAAAGGATGGTTTTCTCGGTGTATGTATTGATAACAAAACAAAATCCCTCAAGATTCTCAACACTTTGATGATGGTATTCTCACTTAATGGTATGGAATCCAATATTGTAAAAGAACATGAATTATCAGGAATTGAATACAATCCTGAAACACATGATATACTCAATCGTAATTATCATTACGGTCCACTTAGAAATCAATTGTTTGACGGAATTCCAGACAAGATTTCTGGACATAAAACAAAATATGTTGATAAAGAGAATATCGTAAAAATATTTGAAAAAACATCTATAATATTTGCAGACAAAAATCTATCTGAAGATCTTCTGCTTTTATTGGAAGCAAAAACTCATATGAATAACAGTGAATTTTTTCAAGCTTTTTTCATGGGGTGGAAAATTATTGAAAAATATCTTGTTCAGGAATGGTACAAAAAACATAATGACTCTAACAAAAAAAAGCCCCCTATTGCAAATGCAATAATTATTGATCTTAAAGATGAGTTACAAGAATATTTTTATGATTTTAAAGAATTAAGAAAAATACGTAATAGTTCTATACATGGCATACCAAAGGTCACAGCACAAGAAGCTCAAAAATGTGTTGATGTTTCAAAAGAATTGATATTGAAAAACTTAAACTTGATTCTTTGATAACTTGTTGCTGTCAATTAAAACTATTTCTTTAATTTTTTTCCATGTTTTTGATAATATGTATTAGATCTCTTACGTAATTAGAAATAAAATCTCACTCATTATTCTCAATAGTTTCTATCTCGTGGAATTACAACAAACTCATCTTTCCACCGTATTTTGAAATTGGCAATCCCACAAACAGTTTCACTTATCGTATCATATAGACACAATTTATTTTTAAACACATCACTGTTTATTCTGAATCCCTTAATTTGAGCAATGATATGTTCTACTTTGATTCTGATGATACACTGAGCTTTGTTCCATTTCTTCTGAGGAATAGGCAATTTTTCCTTTTTTTCTCTTGTATGGTAAAATGTCAATTTGTTTTGGAAAATCCTTCTCAACTCCTAAATATCCAAGATCAAGAAAGTGCAACAACTCTTCAGATGGTATCGGATGCTTTGATTTGTATATTTTGTAGTCATGATGGCTACTAGGTGAATGTATAGATTTGCGGATTATGATTTTATCAAGATTTATACCTCATAGCAAAAGTCTTTTGAACATTACAAAAACAAATAGTAATGTTTTTTGATCAATAGTTAGAAATAATTTCATGAATATCACGAATGACGAGTTACACCATCTACAAAAAAGAAAAAAACAGTAAGAAAAAGGAAAGATTACACGCAATGTGTATAATTAAGATCAACAACTATACTATTGCTGAAACTGCAAGACAAATGTTTTGTACATATCAATGTGTAAGGAACTGGCTTGATTCATTTGAAAAATATGGATTGGAGGGTCTGGAGGATCTCCCTCGTTCTGGCCGTCTGTCATTAATCTCACACAAAACATTACAAAAGATAGAGCAGGAATTTAAGAGAATTTCAGATAGAATGACTCCAAAGAAACTGATGCAGTTCATATTTGACTGGACAAACATCACATATCATATCAGTCATGTGTGTCGTTTGATGCACAAATGGAATCTAAAACCAAAGGTTCCACAAAAACTACATGTGCGAGCAGCATCCAAGGATACGTGTCGCAAGTGGAATAAACGCATCATTTTACGCATAGAACAAGAAAGATTTTACCGTATTTATTCAGGACGAGTCTGTATTTGTAGATGATGTACGTCTTGGTAAAAAATACTGGACAGATGTAACACCAAAGAATGATTGTACGTTGGAGAGGAACACACCAAAGATTTTTGGTTTATGGAAATGATGACAATCAAAGTTTTTTTAGCTCGTATGAAAAATTTAATGCAATTGCATTTATAGATTATTTAGAAGCAGCTCGTAAAAAATTTGGAAAAATATTTGTTATCGCTGATAGAGCACCACAACACAAAGCAAATATTGTAAAAAAATACCTGCGTAAAAACAAAGATGTCAAACTGGCATATCTTCCAAGAGGTTCTCCACATTTGAGTATGATTGAAGAGATTTGGAGACAATGTAAACATGTTAATGTTGAATCAGAATTTTATGAGTCAATACATGAGATGAGATATATGGTTATGGAATATTTTAGAACACACAGATTTAATTTGAATATGTATCAGTATTTTGTAAGAACAATAAATTGAAAAGACTTATGATCTGAGGTATAGCGGTGTGGATGATGAAAGATTCAAGTATTTTTCAAGTGTTTTTTCAAACAACAGATTGCATGAAAACCCAGTAGACGTCCAAGCCAGAGTTATATGTTAATTGTTAATGTTAATTTTTTTTACACAAGAACTGATCACAGTATTTTATAATTGCAAAATATGTTTTTCACATTATGTATAAAGTTCCAATATTTTTAAAAATATGATGTTTTAGAATTAAATTAATCAAAAACGATTCCGTCTCTAGGATTGAGCATAAAAGAATAGGTTAGCCACGAAATCAAATATTTTAGATCATACTGATCTAAATTATATCATCCCTGTTTCTCTCAGATGGACAACCCTGAGATCAAGACATTGTGAGATGCAAAGATATTTGCTCAAATTGATAATCAACAAAAAATCATCAACCAGAGGATATGAAAAAATCACAAGCAAATAATACAGAAATTATTTTAAAAATTCAGGAAATATGGCATTCTATGAAAATTCGCATTCACCCTGTCATCTGCAAACAACATTCCAACATGTCAAAAAAACAGACCGTGCAAAAGAGAATTCATCTCCAAAAAAGGGAGGGTGCAAAGTCATGTCAGTGAAGGGATTTCATAATTTTTTAATTATTCTCATTAATTAAAATCCCAAGGCAAGGCTCAGAACTCAAGATCCTCATCATCAATCAAATGGATAGGTACATCACTGCCCGCAAGGCATGTTTCAGACAGTTTCCTATTGAGTCTTTCAAAAAGCTTGATAAATGGCTAATAGTTTATTCATTCAAAATGGTTACAATAGTCACCCCATCTTCATTAGAAAGTTTCAGACGATTTGTCATTTCAAGTACATGTATCTCTTATGCACCAAGAGCTTATTTGGAGGATACTGAGGTTTTTGCTGAAAGAGAGGATAATCTTGGAGCAATTTATGTCGAAGCAGCAGATAAAGTTACTTTGAAAAAAATTAGAGACATTACTTTTGTTAATGGTAAAGATGTTTTAGGAATAATCTATAATTCAAAAAGTGGTAATACGTCTCTAAAATGGAGACAATTAAAAAGAAACAACGGTAAAGTTACAGGAGAAGCATCTGCAAATTCTTTAGCAAATTTATCTGAATCAGGTGTTCTCACTTTAGAATGGGTTGAAAATTATCTAAAAAAGAAATCACAAGAAGCAAAATCAGAAGAGACCACAAGCTAGACTCTTTGTAAATTAAAACAACATCATGATTACAAAGACAATAGATGAGAATTCAATATCTGTCATACCAGAAGACTCTGAAGATCTTTTGAATCTACGTCGTATTATCAAAAAAAATGACAAAGTAATTGGAGATACAACAAGAGTTCTAAAACAAGATAAAGATTATGCAAGACCAGATAAAGGTGAGCGAATTAAAGTTAGAATAGCACTAACAGTAGAAAAAATTTCACTTGATGATGTCTTGGATAAATTAAGAGTGGGTGGTACAATTTCTGAATCAAGTAATGAGTCAGTACCACATGGATCACATCATTCATTTATTTTAAAACTAAATGATGGAATTACAATTTCAAAGAAAAAATGGTTGCCAATAGAAAAAAAACTTTTAGAATCAAGTAATGATCAAGTTAGTTTTGTTTTAGTAGCAATTGACACTAGTGATAGCGGTATTGCAAGACTACGAGGTACACACTTGGAATTTATGCCAAATATCTATTCAGGTTCTGGCGGAAAAAGATACAAAACTAGTTTTAATATTGAAAAATTCTTTGAGCAGGTACAACAAGCATTATCATCTATTTTCAAAGAAGAAGATACAATAGTAATTTTTGGTCCAGGCGAAACAAAGAAAAGATTTGCAAATTTCATAGAAAAATCTCAAAAACTCCAAAAATTTAAAATTCAAGTTGTTGATGGAATTGATTCTGGAGGTGAGGATGGAATCTACATATTTACAAAATCACAGACAATGCAAGAAATAATGTCAGACAGTAAATTAGCCAAAGCTTCATCAATTATTGATAGAGTTATGATTTTGGCAAACAAGAAAAGTAGAAAATTTACTATGGGATATAGTGAAACTTTTAATGCAAATCAAATGGGTGCAGTTGAATCATTGGTATTTTCTGATAAAGCAATACAAGATAATAATGAACAAGAAATGATGGATTTTCTAAATGACGCAGAAAATAAGGGAGTAAAAATTTACAGTGTTGACTCTTCAACAGATATTGGTCTTAGAGTTACAGGTTTAGGTGGAATTATTTCGCTACTAAGATATTCTGTAGAGTCTTAGATCGTAGATTCAACTAACCATTTTAGATATGATTTGTCAATTGATGTTACATCGATTTCTGCTATTTCTGGAACATCATATGGATGAGTTTCTTTGATTTTCTTTTTTAGTATAGTCTTATTTTTTGTAATTGTTTTGAATATAGCAAGATATTCTGATGAATTTTCTACTTTACCCTTCCAAGAGTAAATTGATGAAATTTTAGAAATATTAACACATGCAACTGTTTTGCTTTTTACAAGTTCATTTGCAATTTTAGAAACTGATCTTTTATTAGGATATGTTGAGATAATTATCACGAGTTTCATAGTAAACGATAAATGCCCGTACTTTAAAAAATTAACAACTAGTTTGGAACTTGATTTTATTACTCAGAATGCAATAATCTATGTCTTAATGGCTTGGGTAGTCATTATAGTAATTGCAAAAGCTCTCAAATTAGAAAAATATGGTTTTGAGTTAAAGGCGTATAGTCTTGTATATAAAAATAAAAGCGTAAATGATGTATTAATCAAAGTACTTGGAAGAACAAAAAGAAGTATCAAAGTTTTTGCAGATTTAAGTGTGGTTGCAGGTTTTATTATGATGGGATTTGCATTTTACTTTTTATTAAATAATGTTTCAAACTATTTTATTGCACAATCAAACTTTTCAGAATTAACTGTACTTATTCCAGGTGTTACGTTAACCTCAGCACCAGCTATTACATATTTTCTACTTTCTATTCCAATCGTATTAGTAATGCATGAAGGTGCACATGGTATAGTAGCTGCATTAGAAAAAATAAAAATTAAGACTGGTGGGTTTGCAATATTCATTGCATTGTTTGCAGGATTTGTAGAACCAGATGAGGAAGAATTTGATAAAGCAAAAAAGATTTCAAAATTAAGAGTGATTGGGGCAGGTGCTACATCAAATGTATTATTTGCAATTGTTTTAGCGGTAATTTTATTGACAAATCCAGTTTTTGGAATGATTTTAGAGAGTATTCCACTCTTTGGTGAACCAATCTTAAACACATTTTATGAAGTATCACCAGGAGTTTTGATTCTTTCAATTATAGAAAACTCAGGAGCTGAACAAGCAGGATTACTTGCAAATGATATCATTACTAAAATTAATGATATACCGATTCATGGTCCTGCTGATTTTCCTGTCTTAAATCCAGGAGAAATAGCTAGTGTTTCTGTAATTAGAGATGGTCAAGTATTAGAAAAAACATTAGAAGTAATAGCATCACCAGATGATCCTGAAAGAGGATTAATAGGAATTATGAGAGACAATTCAGTCCCATACAAACCTGTAATGAATTTCATCGATTGGACAAATGTGGATTTCAACATTTCAATGTTTTTGTTGTGGCTTTGGATGATTTCATTTTTCATTGGAATCATCAACATGCTTCCTCTACCAATTTTAGATGGAGGAAAATTCATTCATATAATTATTGATAAAAGATTTTCAGATAAAACAGTCAACATAGTAATGTGGGGAATATACGCATTCACCTTTGCCCTATTTGGTCTCAACATTGCCTTGTCATATTTGAAATCAGGCTGGTTTACAATATAAAAAATATCTAAAATATTCAGCCAAATTTGTTAAACATACTTGGGCATAAATTATTTTAATTTCAAAACTTATCAAGGGATGTATTTTTTGCTAATAATTCAGTTTGGATTTCTTCCAATGTGTTATTTATTCTATGTTTTTTATCGAGTTCAATTTTTCTAGCAATCCACTTTTTCTTGAGTTCTTCGTAGCGGTCAGCAGATTTTTTGAATCTTGATTGAACTTTATAATTTCCATCATCAAGAAACTTAACAAATCCAATATTCAAAGCAGAATCTAAAATATCTCGAGTTATTTTATTTATTTTCTCATCGGATGTATTATCAAGTTCTTCAGTTACAAGAGTTTTGAAATCATCAAATGTAAAAGAGTTTTGTCTACTATCCACAGATGTTAACAAAGTCATTTTTGTGACAGGATGACTTTCATGATAGAATGTTTTGAAGGCAGTACTTGTTGATACTTTTGAGAGAATCTTGTTTAAATAACTATTACAATGCATAACTCTTTTTCGTTGAGTTGCGTCATCTGTAGCGAGTACCACTAGAGAAAGGAATTGATCATCCCATTTGCTTACTTGCCACAAAATAATATTGGCGTTAGAGCAAAGAATTGTTTTTGAAGTTTCCATGGCATCTATTGATTGAACTCCCAGTACATATTCGATTGATTTTAGCTCTGGAAATATTTTTTTAATTGATTGAAGGTTTTCTTTAATAATCTTGATTCTTATTTTATACTGTGAGATTACCACACTTGGATCTGTGATTGAATCCTTGGCTTTACCAAATATTACAACACCGTCAGTTCTAAAAGCTATTAAGAAATCAACATTTTTCAAACCCAGTTCAGATAGAGGAGAGCTTCTAAGATATGAATAATCAGATTGTTGAGTTATGAGACCTTGTTGTACAAATGGAAAAATACATGTATTTAGAACTTTTTTGTGAAATTTATCTTCCTGAATGCCTCTACTTTTTTTATTAATTAAATTAGAATTATTAGAAAATTCATCATTAATTTTTTCTAAAAGAGATTTTTTTGTGATTTATAATTTTCATGGAAATCTCTAGGTAGTTTAGAGAGAAATTTTGTGTCATCATTTGGCATGACTTTCATTGAATAGGTAGAGGTTTGATGATTCGTCAATGGTTTCATTAACTAATCTGTAGAAATTGATGAATGATTCAAAGGTAGTTCGATGTTTAGGAACCAAAATGAGCCTATTTTCATTTCCACTAATTCCAAATATTGTACCTTTATCCTCATCTACAACAGTAGCAGAATAATGCACTAAATCCTCAGATTGATTGGTGTCTATAAATGAAAAACTAGGCAAGTCTATACCTTCTTCAGTTCTGCCCACTTCCTCATCTTTGAAACTATGAAATAGCTGATTTATCAAAGAACTATTTAATTTTGTGTTAAAACTAATTTCACCAGACATTAATTTAGAGATTTTAAATTTATTCCATTCAGTGTCTTGAGATACATGTACTTTTTTTGATACATCACGCAATCTAATTGGTTCAGCAATTACTCGATCTACTACTTCTTCCACAATACGTAAAATAGTACGATTGATATTTCGAATTAAGAAAAACCCATCAGTTGTAATTCGTATTTTATCAGAATCAATTTGGAAATCCACTAATGTAGGTAACACACCATAAATTTCTCTTAATTCTTTTAAAAAATAATCTGCATCTTCACCAGAATAACGAATAACTCTACTTATGTTGCCTCGGATTTTTGCAGGATATTTTGAAGACCAAGGATGTCGTGCAATGAAGGAATAGATATTAGCATCATAACTGGATTTAATGAAATTAATAGCAGAATTAAATGTCTTGTAAGGAAACCACATTTGAGTAATTCCAGATGTGTGTTTAACAAATGGTTTTAACGTAGAGTGGTATTCTTCGCTCCTAGACAAACTAAAGAACATCAATAATCCATTTTGAATCTCATAAATGTAATATTCTACAAAAGAACCCTTGATTGACATTTTGAAATAATAAAGATCACCTAATTTTTCTAAACCATATTCATCAAAAAGACATTGCCAATCATCTCTTGCAGTCATCAAATCAATTTTTAACCATTTTCTTTGTTCATCTCCAACAAAGACATTGTTAGGATTTTCAGCTAAATTTTCTAAAAAGGAATTAAAAAGGTATATCTTTTTCGCCATTATTATCTTGCAATATTGCCCTCTAAGGTAAGGATAAAAATCTCAGGATAAAAACATCTTGGAAATTTCTATTATGGATACGCATGTCTTAGGATAGGATTTCATCATATTTAGGATTAGGAGTATACTGAAATTTTTTAATGATATTACCCAGATAATTTAAAAAAAGGGAAAAATTAAAGATCCAAATTACAGTTCATACAGTAACGATTCCCTTTGGAATCTACATCTTGCATTTTTTTGGGATGACCACATTTTGTAACTAGTCCTTTTTGAGGATTTGTAGTACTTTGATTTCATTCTTTGTTGAATCGTAAGAGGATAGGTTAGTCATAAAATCAAACATTTTAGATCATATGGATCTAAATTTGATTATCTTAGATGGACAACTCTGAGATCAAGACATTGTGAGATGAACTAGCAAAGTCATTTGTTCAAAATCATAATTTACAAAAAATAAACAACCAATTAGTAAATGATTTGAAAACTGCAAGTAATCAATACAGAAATAGTTTTGGAAAATCAGGAATTATCAAGAAATCGGGCATTCTATGAAAATCCACACACCCCATCTACAAACAACATTCCAACACAGCAAAAAAAGGCAGATCGTGCAAAAAGAATTCATCTACAAAGAAGGCAGATCAATGAATCATAAAATTTTGTTAGAGAGTATAGATATCTTTATCAAAACAAATTATCCAAAATAACATATGCATGATTCACTTGTTAAATCAATTCAAGCATTGCAAAAAAGTAAATACGGAAAAGGAAACAAAAGTAAATTAACATCGATTCAAAGTGCGCTAAAACTAACAACCTCATTATTTACATCTACAAAGAATCAAGACAGTGAAAAGATAATCAGTTTTAGAAATATAGAACAGACAGAACAAATTCCAAAAATTCTAGACGAGTTTGCAAACAATTTTGAAATTCAATGCCTTAAAAATAATGGCAAATCTGCAAAAAATTATTCATTATTTTCAGTCACATTACTTAAAATTATTAAAACTTTAGATGCTGACAAAAAAAGAGGCCTGTTATCTGTACATGCAATCAATATACTAAACAAGATGTTTATGGAATATCCCATAGAATACAAAAAAATAGAAATTAGAGATCCGTTAAGATTTGTATTTGTAATAACTGAACTGGTAATAGATGCGGAAAGAAACCTTTCAAAAAATTATAAATTTGATATTATTTTACTGCGTCAAATAGTACCGCTAATGCAAAGATATTATCTAAAGTATGACAATGCTCTTTCACAAATAATTGATGAATTTAACAAAATGTCAAAATTTAGATTAACTGTATCCATTGAAAAAAGACACAGTGAGATAGTGCAAATGTTTTTAGAATACAGTATAGTTCAACTTCCATTAGAACATAAAATATTAAGAGCGAAAAACACTATAGAGAAAATAATTTCTGAAGATACGGATTCTGGTGCGTTGGAATACTATAATCTGTTAAAACTCTGCTTTAGTGACAAAGAATTATGCCCACATTTGGTAAAAATTGTAAAAACAATGGATCGTTCAGGACGAAGATTTGCAAACAGTATCCTAGATGAAGTATCAAAACTCTAGACGGTTATACCATTCTTTTCGTTTTTGTAGGTTTGAATTAATTGTTGTTCATTCATGTTTTGTATTTTTTCTGATCTATTTGGTAAAGGAAACCGAATTAATGGATCATGGAATTTTGTTAGAAAGTATATGGGGATAGACGGATTGTAGAATCAGTATTTTGCAATAACAATAAATTGAAAAGACTTATGATCTTAGGTATACGCCAGAACTCAATCCAATGCAGATACAGTGGAGAGAAGAAAATGCCAATGTATTCTTTGCAAATAAATCTGAGATGAAAAAACACATGCAAAAGAGATTGGATAATGGTGATGTTAAAGTTGTTAAAATGTTCAAATATTTGATGCCTTAACTATAGAATGGGGTGTATATGAATTTCTACGTAGAGATCAAATTCATAAAGATCAAGTGTGGCATAATTTACATATTGATGATTCAAGGTACGACAAGACATTCCTCGTTGGAAATATGCATGACCATAGGAGTAAATTTTTGATTATTAGTATTTTCAGGTACAAATTTTGATTCCAATAATCTTGGTTCTTCAATCAAATTTTTAACCATATGTCTATGACATGGTTCACCATCTTTTTCATGACAAAGTAAAGTTATGTTTTCCAGATTGCCTTTAGTTTGCAATATATGAAGTGCTTCAATACTATCCAGATTATCTCGAAATTCTGACAATAAGGATATCGAAAAATCAGCCCATTTAATTTCAGAATTTTTATATTTTTTTAAAAGTTCGGCACTTGGAGCTAGTTCTCGTACCCAAATATCATATCGTTCTCTCTTTACACCTCTTGGATACCATCTAGTAATCAAGACTCTAAGTCCATCTTCTTCTTCCATTGGTTTGTAAATAGATTTAGTCTTAATCATGATTTGACCCTTCTTAATTTTGATAATAAACGTACATTCTGATCTTTGACTTTAGAACACTGATCGTATGCAGATTCATCGAGAAAATTTGACATATTACCTAACTTCATGTCCTACCCTTGACAGGTAGAAGATTTGTGCCTGACACCCGATAAGTTGACAGAATCCCAATTACATATTTCAAACCCCTAATCATACACCACATGAAAACCCTGAGTTTTGAACAGCGCAAAATTCTTCTACCTATCAAAGATTGGAACATAATTACCATTCTCGTACTTTAAGACATACACATGGGGATTTTTTATTTGATAAACTTTCAATCTTTCTTCAATAGATTTGTAATACCAACTGGCACACTTCTTTCTTCGACCATCATATCATATCAGAAATTTTTATGTTGAAGTATTAAGATCATTCTATTTGTTAGTGTTATTTTGTTTGTATTGTTGCATTAAATCAATACTGCAAACATAATATGCTTTTTCTAGCAAATCATTGTCGGTATTTTCCATAACTTTAGTTGTTATGTTAAATTCAAATTTGAAGATTTTGTTTCTAAAATATTTCTAGGTTATCGTATTATTTAGATCTCTTAGATACTATTTTTCCTCATATACGGATATGAAAATTGAAGATTATCAGAATAATTGTAATTGGAAACCATCTGTAGGAGAAAAACTGAACAAAGTTCATTTCAGAAATGGTCATTTATAGCGACGACCAAAAGTTCGTGAACTAAAAATCATCAAAAAATAATAATCGGATTTTTTTACCTAGGTAAATACGAACAGACAAACCAAGATACCTTGAAAATAGTTCACGAACTTTTGCTTTTCGCTATACATGCAGAATGTAATTCTGAAACTGGGAATTGTGCAATACATTATGATGAACATAATCTAAGCGAATCTATTTCAGATTGCAGATGCATTTGCATACTGTACTCTTGCGCACAACATGAACCAAAAGGATTTTGATCAATATTGGAATATCATTTATGAAAAATTCAGAAAAAGTGGAACTGGAAGAGTTACAGGGTATGGATACAAGAAATTTCCAGTATGAAGACTGTTAAGAATGTGTAACAAGGAACCCCCCATTAACACATCCCAGATAATGCGCCACATTACCATTACAACATTTTTAGTGTCACATACAATTTAATAAAGATCTTGCGACATATTGTTTACACATATTGTTAACATAAAGTAATTTCCAAACAACCGTTAGATCATGTATTTGTTGAAATACTAGCAATATTCAGTAGGATGGAAAAGTAACCCATTTAGATCTAACATCTTTGATTAATTGATTCGTAAGAGGAATAGGTCCTCAGTACAATTTCAGCACCGCATCTTGGATGCTTGTTCCTCTTTTCTGCTATGTCACAAAACAGCTTAATCTGTATGGTATCATATTTTCATACCCCTCTTAGTTACAAGACGTTGTCTAATTTTTCGTGAGATTACGACCTTGCGCAACATCCTTTCTGAATAAGAGGAAAGGTTAGCCACGAAATCAAATATTTTAGATTATACTGATCTAAATTATATCATTCCCTGTTTCTCTCAGATGAACAACCCTGAGATCAAGACATTGTGAGATGAACTGACAAAGGCATTTGCTCAAAATCATAATCAACAAAAGACAATCAATCAGATGGCAGAGGATATGAAAAAACTACAAGCAATCAACACAGAAATGATTTTGAAAATTCAGGAACTGGCAGGAAAGCGGGCATTCTATAGACCTCTTGCGTAATTAGACTAATTTTACAACATTACACAAATTCTTTCATAACAAGATCCAAAGCTAAGCTCAAAGCATTTCCTTTCATACAAACAATTATCAAAAAAACCAAAGGCATTTCTTTCATACACAGGGGTAACAAGATATTAGTTTGATGTGATTCTAAAGGATGTCAGAAAGAATCACCGTATTACTGAAATATCCCAAGACAAAAGACAACGAGACATTGGTGCTAGACATCCATTTGATTTGGATGTAAAAGACAGGTTGGTAAATGCTGCTAGTGTATTATCGAATGTATCTGACCTATGATTTAACAGGTCATCAGTTTGGGCTGGATCAGAGAAACGTGAGTAGAAATATCAATTAGAGCCTGCAGTGAGACATCCTAATCCCATCCAAACTCTATGCAGATTCAAAAAAGATTAACGACATACAGCAACTGCATGAGTTCTTTCCAGAGTTAATTGTAATGGTTCATGGTACAGAACAACAAATTCCAAGACCCAAAAATCGTACCAAAAGAAAGACACATTATTCAGGAAAAAAACATACAATCAAAAATCAAATCACCATAAATCTAAAAGATGAAATAATCCACAAACCACCATTACTCCCCTGGACGAAGAAATGATTATGCAAATTAAACATCCAGCATTATCTAAAAATTTGATGATATTTTATGACCTTGGATATTTGGGGATTCAAAAAGACTTTAGATCAAATCAGTGTTTTGCCGTACAAAAGAAAAGAGTTGACCACACCTCAGAAAGAGTAGAATAAATTACAATGTTCCATCTGAATCAAAGTAGAGGCATGCAATAAGTAAGATAAAGAAATTCAGAATTAATTCAAATACATTTAGGAATAGATTGTGTCGTTATGATGTGATTAGTGAGATTGTTTGTGGAATGATTAATTTCAAGATACGGTGAAAGCAAGAGTTTGTTGTGATGCTATAAAATCAGAAATTGAATCAGTTAGAAGGTTAGATTTTGTTTCTAATTACGCAAGATGTCTACTCTATAACAAAAATTCGTCACCATAATTTGAGATAAATTCACATGTGTTGCAAATATGGATATGAATTTCAAGAATTTGTAAGATTTATGATTCCAAATATTTGTTAGACAGTATAGTTAATTCCTAAATGTTTATAATATACTGGTCAGCATGCCTAAAGAATCATTAATGGAAACGAATGGTTGATTTCATGAGTTGTGACAGATGTGAAAACTCTGCTGCATATACAAGAAAATATTCTGGGGAAAAACTTTGTTCACAATGTTTCTCAAAGTCAATTGTACGAAAAACTGCAAAAACTATTTCAAAATATAACATGATAAAACATGATGAACTAGTAGCTGTTGCAGTATCTGGAGGAAAAGACTCTCTAGCACTATTAAAAATCATTAATGAAATGGCATTGACTCATAGTTTTAAAATAAAGGCAATTACTATTGATGAAGGAATACCAGGGTATAGGAATGAGGCTTTAGAGATTGTTGAAAAGGTTTGTGCAAAACTAAATGTAGAACACAAAGTTTACGCATATAAGGATCTTTTTGAATTAACATTAGATGAAGCCCTTGATTTACGAGAAAGTGAGAAAACATCATCATGTTCAATCTGTGGAACTCTAAGAAGAAGAGCAATAGATTATGCAGCAAAAGACATTGGTGCAGATGTAATTGCAACAGGTCACAATCTTGATGACACGTTACAAACATTTGTCATAAACATGCTTTCAGGCGATACAACCAAAATTGGATGGATGGATCCTGATACGTCTGCAAATGATTTAAGAAAAATAAAGCCATTTTGTGAGATTTACGAGTCTGAAATAGTCTTTTATGCATTTACAAATGACATGCCTTTTCAATCAGAACCATGTCCACACATGAATGAAGGAATACGAACAGAAATTCGTGAATTTTTAAATTTATTAGAAAATCAACATAGTGGAATTAAAAATAATTTCTATCAATCAATTCTCAAAGTTTCAACAGCAGTAAAAAGTTCTAGTTTTAAAGAAAAAATAAAATGTGAAAAATGTGGAAATGATTGTACAGGAAGTGTATGCTCAGTATGTAGTGTGGTTTTAAAACTAAAAGAAAATCAAACCTAATGCAAATATAACATACTTTCTTAGGAAAATTGGTAGTAGGTAGGATCAGGGTGCCAGCCGTGCCCTATTCTGAAACCGGCTATATGCAGAGATCAGCAACTGTTGGGTAAATCTCTAGATGGGTAATTCCCGCTTGGTGTGCGGAAATGAAATCACGCCGAGGCGGGTGGTTGCAGGACTAGAAATATCCGAAGGGATAACTTCTAAGACCGAACCATCGAAAGGGATGAGGTCCGGGAGGGAGCAATCCTAAGGTGGGACATCCACGCTTCCTCGTCAACGTGGCGGATCTTGTACGCCTTGAAATGGGGCTATTCGTCTAGACTGGAGCCAACAGATCTACTACCTTTATAATTAAAATAAAAATTGCAATTTCATGGAAGGAATTATCTCATTTGGAAATAAAAAAAGTTATGAAGACTTTAAGAAACAAATTCCAACTCCAGTATTACCATTATTTGATTCAATTAGAGAATTTTGTTTCTCTTTAGGTGATAAAGTGATTGAAGATGTACGAATGCATAGAGTTGTTTTTTGTAAATCAATGACATTCAGATGGTTTGCAGATGTTGAACCAGAAAGAGAAGGAGTCATTATAAAAATTCAGAAAAGCAGGAAAGATCCAATCCAAATTATTCAAGTAAAAATTGATCAAGAAATTTCAGAAATAAGTCAAACCATTAAAAATGCATTTGAAGAAATTCACTAGTACAATACATCAAATTTTGAGAATTCTTTAGTAAAATTTTCATTACGTATCTCTACATCCTCAACTCTTGCATTGGCAGGGCCACCATGAGCCCATTCAATTAATCGATTAATTTTTTCTCCTTCACCTTCTAAAACAGCTTCTACTCTACCATCTTTGAGATTTTTTACCCAACCAAAAACATCATTTTTCTTTGCCATTACTTTCAGTGTTTGACGGAAAAAAACACCTTGCACTTTTCCAGTTACAAAAATTCTAACACATTGTTTTGACACGAAAATAATAATTCACAGAGCTATTAATCAATTTTAAATTAAAAGAAAAACTACTTTCTTTCTTTGATTCTAGCTCTACCAGTCTTTCTTGCAGCAATACTACCTACCTTTGCACCAGGAGGAGCGTCTCTTGAAACTGTGGAACTTTGTCCAACGTGTTGATGTCGACCACCACCATGTGGGTGTACATATGCTGCTTGAGCAACACCTCTTACAATCGGATATTTCTTTCCTTTAGCTTTAAAACTACGCCACTTGTTACCTGCACTCATAAAATGTCTTTCAGTTGCTCCACCACCAGCTAGAGTACCAATCATAGCTCTATTTTTAGGATTAAGAGTAGCAAACTTTCCTGAAGGAAGTTTAACTGTTACACCATCATCACCATGAGAAAATATGGTTGCATCAGTACCTGCTGATTTAACAATAGCACCACCATCACCAAAGTGCTTTTCAATATTACATACAATTGTACCATCAGGAATATTTTGAACACTAATGACATTTCCTTTTTTAATTTCTGATTTTAATCCAAATTGTAAAGTTCTACCTACCGTAGTTCCAAGAACTGCTGGTACAAATGAAACAGAGCCATCTTCAAATCTGATTTTAGATAATGGTGCTTCTCTTCCACGTTCATGAACTAGATCGATAATTTCACCCGTATGCTGTTCAGATAGTGGAAAACGTGGATAATTTGCTTTTGAGCCTACTTTACCAGTAGATGTAGATCTAAATTGATTACCTCCACGGCCTCGTCTTCGTACTAATGGTCTCTTACCCAAGTTGATCGTTTCTGACGTAAAGAGGATTTTAAGCTTGTGGTGTGACCTGCTAGTTTTACCTGTTAGTTTTGGAAATTACCACAAAGGTATAAAAATTAGAATTAAAGTCATTGAGTATGAGTCAAAATGCTCTTTCTCTCAAAGTTCTTGAAGCATATACAAGAGATGTAGGAAGGGGAGTAGCAAGAATTGATTATGATTCTATGGATACATTAAATGCCTCAACAGGCGACGTTATTGAAATTAAAGGTAAAAGAAGAACAGTAGCAAAATGTCTTCCACTTTATCCTTCAGATGAAGGTAAAGGAATTATCAGAATTGATGGACTTGGACGAAATAATTCAGGAATAGCAATTGGAGATACAATATCAGTTAGGAAAATAAAAGCAGTTGCAGCAGAAAAAGTAGTAGTCGCGCCACTTGAAGCAATTCCTCCAATTGATGAAAGATATCTTGCAGATGCTTTAGAGAGTGTTCCTTTGATTAAAGGTGATAATGTGATGGTTCCATACTTTGGTGGACGTTTAACTTTTCAAGTTATTGGAGTTAATCCGGCAGCTGATGCTGTTTTAGTAACTCAAAAAACTGTTTTCCATATTGCAGAAAAAGGAGAAACATTACGTGGAGTTCCTCAAGTAACCTATGAAGACATTGGTGGAATTTCAAATGAAATTAAAAAAGTCAGAGAGATGATTGAACTTCCCTTAAGACATCCTGAAATCTTTGAAAAACTAGGAATTGAAGCTCCAAAAGGTGTATTATTGTATGGTCCACCAGGTACTGGTAAGACATTACTTGCAAAAGCAGTAGCGAATGAAAGTCAAGCTCATTTCATCAGCATTTCAGGTCCTGAAATTATGAGTAAATTTTATGGTGAAAGTGAAGCAAGATTAAGAGAAATTTTCAAAGAAGCAAGAGAAAAAGCTCCATCAATTATCTTTGTTGATGAAATTGATTCTATTGCTCCAAAAAGAGAAGAAGTTACAGGAGAAGTTGAACGAAGAGTTGTTTCTCAAATGTTATCATTAATGGATGGATTAGAAGCAAGAGGGAAAGTTATTGTCATTGCAGCAACTAATAGACCAAATGCAATTGATCCTGCACTTAGAAGACCAGGAAGATTTGATAGAGAAATTGAGATTAAAGTTCCAGATAAAAAAGGAAGAAGTGACATTCTTGCAATTCACAGTAGAAACATGCCATTAGCAGAAGATGTTGATATGAAAAAAATATCATCAGTTAGTCATGGATATGTTGGTGCAGATTTAGAATATCTTTGTAAGGAAGCTGCAATGAAATGTTTGAGAAGATTATTACCAGTTTTGAATTTAGAGGAAGAAAAACTTCCTCCTGAAACTTTGGATAAACTAATTGTAAATCATGAGGATTTTCAAAAAGCCTTGATTGAAGTGACTCCATCTGGAATGCGAGAAGTTTTCATTGAAAATCCAGACGTAAAGTGGGAGGATGTTGGAGGTTTAGAAGAAGTCAAACGAGAGTTACAAGAAGCTGTAGAATGGCCAATGAAATATCCCGGTCTCTATGATAAGCTTGGACATAATATGCCAAGAGGAATATTACTTCATGGTCCAAGTGGTACTGGTAAAACCCTACTTGCAAAAGCAGTAGCTACTCAAAGTGAAGCAAACTTTGTTTCAGTTAGAGGTCCCGAACTCTTATCTAAATGGGTAGGAGAATCAGAGCGAGGAATTAGAGAAATTTTTAAACGTGCACGTCAGTCTGCACCATGTGTAATATTCTTTGATGAAATTGATTCTATCGCTCCAATTAGAGGTGCTGGTGGAGAAACCGCAGTTACTGAAAGAGTAGTAAGTCAATTACTAACAGAATTAGACGGAATGGAAAATATGCACGGTGTTATAGTATTAGCTGCAACAAATAGAGCAGACATGATAGATCCTGCATTATTGAGACCAGGAAGATTTGATAAAATTATTCAGATTCCACTACCAGATAAAGAAAGTAGAAGAAGTATCTTAAAAATTAATGCTGAAAAAATACCAACAATTACAGATGAAAGCGATCCTAATCATATTGATTTTGAAAAACTTTCAGATTTAACTGACGGACTTAGTGGTGCAGATACTGCTGCTATTGCAAATACTGCAGTATCTCTAGTAATTCATGAATTCTTAGATAAAAATCCAGACGTAAAAGATATTGAGAAAAAGGATGTTGATGCTAAAGTAACTATGAAACACTTTGAAGAAGCAGTAAAGAAAGTGAGAGAACAAAAAGACCTCAAGATGGGCGAAAAATTAGTAGCTTCCTATTACAGATAGTCTTAATTAAATAACAAATCTAATTCTCATAAATGTCAGAATACACTGGGTATAAAGGGAAATCCTTAGAATTTCTCAAAACAAATAAAATTTCAATTGGAGATTCTGTAAAAATTCAAGCAGATATCACTTATTCAGGAATGGTCATGCCCAGATACGAACATAGTGACGATAAACATATTGTTTTGAAATTAAAGAGTGGATACAATATTGGTTTAGAAATAACTAAAATTGATAAGGTTGAAAAAAATGAAACCACAGAAAAAATTATTGGAAAAAATGAAAAGGTTGAAAAAAATGAAAAGTTGCCAAATATTCTATTATTGTCAACTGGAGGCACAATTGCAAGTAAAATTGATTATAGAACTGGAGCAGTTACACCAGTATTAACTGCTAAAGAATTAAATTCATCAGTTCCTGAGCTTGCTAAAATTGCAAATATAGACACTAAGGTATTGTTTTCAGAATATTCTGAAAATATTATGCCTGAACATTGGTTAAAAATTGCTGAAACGGTAAATGAATATTTGAATTCAGATTATGCTGGAATAATAATTGCACATGGAACAGATACTATGCATTACACATCATCATATCTTTCTTTTTCATTAGCAGGATTTCCAATTCCAATAGCATTAGTTGGTTCACAAAGATCATCGGATCGTGCATCTTCAGATGCTGCACTGAATCTTATTGGAGCTGTAAAATTCCTTACAGAATGTAAAACAAAGGGAATCTACATAGCAATGCATCAAGATGAAAATGATGAAATAATTGTTTGTCATATTGGAACAAGGGTAAGAAAAAATCATACAAGTAAAAGAGGAGCATTTCAAACGGTAGGTAATGATCCTGCATTTTTAATTGTAAATAATGAAATTCATAATAATATGAAAGATGATTTTTTTACAATAAATGAATACACTCCCAAAATAAAAATAAATGAAAAAGTTGCTCTAGTAAAATATTATCCAGGATATGATCCAATTATGTTAAAAAATATCATAGATGCTGGGTACAAAGCAATAATTTTTGAAGGTACTGGATTAGGTCATATTGGAGAAAACATGTATCCAATGGTGAAAATGGCAAATGAAAAAGGTATCTTTATGGGAATGACTTCACAGTGTATAGATGGCAGAGTAAGAATGACAGTTTACGAAAGTGGCAGAGATCTTCTTGATTTAGGAATAATCCCTCTAGAAAATATGATACCTGAAATTGCCCTAGTAAAGGCAATGTGGGCTATAGGAAACACTGAAAATCATAAAGAAATTAAAGAAATCATGCTAAATAAAATTGCATCAGAATTTTCAACATAATCAGGTGTCAATATGGAAGAATTTTCAACAAAAGATGTAGGTGTCAAAGTTGGATTAGAAATTCATCAGCAGCTAGCAACAAACAAGAAATTATTTTGTAACTGTAATCCAATAGAAACTGATGAGTATTTGATTAAATTTCAAAGAAAATTGCGTGCATCTAAAAGTGAATTAGGTGAATTTGATCCTGCTGCATTATTTGAAAGTACAAAATCAAAAACAATAATGTATTATGCAAATGATGAAAGTAGCTGTTTAGTTGAACAAGATGAAGAACCACCACATGAATTAGATGAAGATGCTAGAAAGATATCATTAGTTATTTCTTCTGCTTTAAAATCAAATATTTTTAGTGAAATTTATCCGATGAGAAAAACAGTGATCGATGGCTCTAATACGACTGGATTTCAACGCACAATGCTAATCTCCCAGGGAGGGTTTTTTGATACAGGAGAAATAAAGATAGGTGTTCAGTCAATTTGTTTAGAAGAGGATGCTGCCAAAAATTTGGGAGATGAGGGTTCTGTAAGAAAATTTGGTTTGGAACGTCTAGGAATTCCTTTAGTTGAAATTGCAACAGAGCCTTTTGAAGTTGAATTAACAGAAATTAGAAAAATTGCGCTATCATTAGGAAGAATTTTGAGGAGTACAAAGAAAGTAAAAAGAGGGTTAGGCTCAATTAGACAAGACGTTAACGTATCGATAAAAGATGGAGGCGGAGTTGTAATTGAAGTGAAAGGGGTACAACAATTAGATCAATTAGAAAAAGTTGTAGAATATGAAGCGAAAAGACAACATGGTTTATTAAAAATTTCAAAGAAAATCCAAGAAAAAAATTGGATTTATGACAAGAAAGATAGCAGAGACATTACAGAATTGTTTTCAGAGTGTAAATCAAAAATTATTCAAACAGCCTTGAAGAAAAATCAGAAAATAATGGCAATTACATTTAGAAATATGACTGGAATTTTTGGATATTCTCCTTATGAAGGTATAAGGTTGGGTAAAGAAGTAGCAGAATTAGTCAGATTTTTTGGAATCGGAGGAGTTTTTCATTCAGACGAATTGCCAAACTACGGAGTAGAAGAATCAGATTTAGAAAAATTAAAGAAATTTTCTGAAATTAATGAAAAAGATGCTTTTTTGATTTTAGCATCCCCTGAGGAAAAAATTCACACCATAATTAATCAAATTATTTTAAGAATGAATTATATCAAAAATCATGGAATACCAATAGATACAAGATTATCTACTCAGTCAGGTGAAACAAAATTTCTAAGGCCAAGACCAGGAGCTGCAAGAATGTATCCAGAAACAGATATCCCACCAATAATTATTACAAACAAAGAATTATCAGAAGCTCAAAATAATATTCCAAAATCTTGGGATGATTCTATCAAAGAATTAGAAACAAAATGCAAACTTAATCCACAATTAGCTGAACAAATTTTTGATTCACGTTATATTGAATTATTTGAAAGAATTATTGAAAAAATTGAAACAAACCCTACATTTGTTGCATCAATTCTTTGTTCAACAATTACAAATTTAGAAAGAAGTGGGTTAAATTCGAATTTATTAAAAAATGATGAAATTTTCAAATTGTTTAGTTTGTTAGAAGATGGTAAAATTGCTAAAGAATCAATTGAAATTATATTTGAAAATATAATGTCTGGAAAATCAAATAGCACAGAAGAAGCAATGAAAAATGCATCAATTGAATCTGTTAATGAAGAAGAAATAGAGAAAGTTATTGTAGATATAGTAGATAAAAATGAAGGAATCATTAAAAATCAAAAAGAAAGAGCAATTGGGCCTTTGATGGGAATTGTTATGAAAGAATTAAGAGGGAAAGCTTCTGGTGAGATAATTAATAGGCTACTTTTAAAAAATATCAAGACTAAATTAGAAAAAATTAGTTAGTAAATGCGGAAAGTGGGATTTGAGCTCTACATGTAGGGAATTAGCACATTTTATGGATGTGAGACTTGGGCATAAAGATTTACAAAAATAAAACTAGAATCATCCCTTAACAACAAAGCATTCTCTAGATTATTCTGGGATTTTTATTGCCAGTTATACAGTACACTGCCAATTGATACACCAACACACAAATCAATACAAATGATTTCACATTGTACAATCCTTTTACAGGAACTGTTCTGATTCCAAACGTATCTTTGATTATTTGAAATAGTTGTTCAATTGAAATTTTTCTACCTTCATACAACTCTTGACTCATCACAGAATTATAAAATTCAACAAGCTTAATTCTATCTGATGGCGTGCATGGATATCGCTTTATTGGAGTGATTAATCTCAGATTTTTCTCGTTGCTAAAATGGTACCGGTGATTCACTATCATATGCAGGATCACATAGAATATTCTCAACTAGTCTTGACAAGTGATTTCACTATTGTATAATATATGGTACTGTCATGAACATTTGCAGTAGTTACATCAGATAACGATGGAACAATCAGTTTGCCAGTTGAACAACTCATGTGCAGTTTGTATCCGAATACCCACCACCCTTTGATTTGGAATATCCCCATTTGGCATTAGTGACAATTCCTGAAATTGGTAAACGATTATTCTTCATGTCTGATTTGTGCCACATAGGATCTGCTGCTTTTAGCATGGTACTATCCACTAATGCAGATTTATTCTCGACTATAGTAAAGTGATAAAGTTCGTGAACTATTTTCAAGGTATCTTGGTTTGTTCGTATTTACCTAGGATTCTTTATGGGAAATTCTCAGATGTACTACATCGTGCAAGAGTTTGGAGCAAGCATTCAGAGAAACAATGCAAAAGACATGTAAGAGATTTGCTAAAACAGACAGATTGTATCATATCGCAATACATGGCCAAGCGATACAGAAATGATTCAGTTTGGCAAGAAACTAAAAGCTGCAAGGAATAATCTGTTTACATTTGTGATATATTATGATGTTCCATCAACTAACAAGGATGCAGAGAATTTTATTTCAAAGTGCATCATGTAGAGAAATATTTGTGGGCAGATGAAAAGCAATCAGGGCATGAGAATGTCATCTTACTTGTTTTGAGACATGGATGATAACTAGATATGTTTTCAGAGATGGCAAAATACATTCAAAATGCTTGATACATACGTTAATTTTGTTATGGGTTTGTCGGGTAAGGATGTTAGGTGTTACATATAAAGAACGAGTAGACCATGGAATTTATGCTGTATATGTAAGAGGTTCTAAGAACTGTAAAGTTCACTTGGGAAAAATTGTTAATCTATTAGCAACAAGTCTTGGTGATTCTGGCTGCGGGAATGATAAAGCATGTGGTGTAGTTGTTCCAAAACCAAAAAAAATCCTTACAGAATTAAATAAAAAAATTAAATAATTATTGTAAGAATCTGGGGATTTTTTTCACTAAATGTGAAATTGATATTCTTCCCGGTCCTGCAACAATTATTGCAAGAACAGCTGCTAACATCACCAGATCCCATTCCCATCCTCCTTTGGAAACAAAAAATCCGTTTTCCCATCTGATGTGAAATATTGCACCAAGTAAAATTACTGCAAATACTGAACTTGTGATTCTAGTAAGTACTCCAACAACTAAGAAAATACCTCCAATAAATTCTGCTAAAGCAATTGGTAATTGCAATTCTGGTGGAATACCTATGCTAACAAGCCATTCTTGCCAACTAGGATCAAATTTCTTCAAACTATGTACAATAAATATGACTCCTATTGATGCACTAATTCCCCAGTGCGTGATATCATGTAATACATTTTCTTTTAGGTCTGCTTTTGTATTCACGGATAAACTCTTTAGAAATCTATTAAAAGGATTTGTCTAAATTCAAATTAAAGTTGGAACAATTTTTTTAATAATTTAATGACTGAAATTATTTAAAATTGAATCTAAAAATACTTGCACCAATAATTACTGGTGCTATAGTAAAAGTGTTAACAAAATGAATTAATCATTACATATAAAA
Organism: Candidatus Nitrosopumilus sp.; assembly: GCA_965262905.1. Lineage (GTDB taxonomy): Archaea > Thermoproteota > Nitrososphaeria > Nitrososphaerales > Nitrosopumilaceae > Nitrosopumilus. The sequence goes on along the minus strand of OZ253567.1, from coordinate 1,431,416 downwards.
TCATACACTAATAGAGTATGTATCAAGCACTATAGATATATTTTGCCATCTCTAAAAACATATCTATACCTCGGAGCACAAGTCTTTGCAATTTTTCAAAACAAATAGTAATGTTTTTTGATCAGTAGTTAGAAATAATTTCATGAACATCACAAATGACGAATTACTCCAAGGCCTACAAAAAAGAAAGAAACAGTAAGAAAAAGGAAAAATTACATGCAATGTGTATAATTAAAATCAACAATCATACCATTGCTGAAACTGTAAGACAAATGTTTTGTACATACAATTCTGTGAATTGATTCATTTAAAAAATATGAATTGGAGAATCTGGAGGTGGGATTTAAACCCACGAACTCCTAAAAGATAAGGATCTGAACTTTATGCCGTTGACTAGGCTGGGTGACTCCCACATTGGAAAAATTTGAGATCTAGAATAAGTTTCTTTATTATACTATGAAGCAATCATATCAGAATAATCAAGAGATAAAATGGAATTCAGTGAAGTGTATTGTTCAAATTGTAAGAAAGTTTTGGGGCGTTACAGTACTAAATTCTATAGTGAAGATAGAATTAATGAATTAATCAATACCGCACATTCTACACATGTTAGAAATGGCCATCAAGTTATCATTAGAAAATTTGAAAAGAATTAAAAAGATTTTATTTTTTTTATTGCCTCTGAAAGATTTGAAACCCGATTAATATTATTTTTAGAAAAATTTTGATTCCATGGTTGTGAATAAAGAATTACTTTTTTCTTATTTATAAGAAATTTTTCTGCGTTTAATGGAGAATCATCAATAAACACATCATAATCTAAATCAGATTTCATTGGACCATCAATTACTGATACATAATTATCATATGTAATATCATGATGATCCAGCCAAGATTTTACAAATGAATTAGTTGAACGTTCCCTTGCAGTGACAATATCCACTTGACCAATTTCAGTAAGAGATTTTGTTATTGATGATAAATTTTTTTCAGTAGTAGGAATTGAAGACCAATTCTTCCAACAAGAGCTAAGCTCAGTGTAAAAATCATAACGATCTATATTAAATTCATTCCAAAATTCCCAACTAGTTATCTGATGTTTAGCAATTTCTGGTCTAATAGAATTACTATAATTTAACCAGGAAATTATAACATCTGCAAGTACACCATCAACATCTAATGCAATTTTCATACTAGTCATTAATCACTTATTTTTCTGAATTCATCTAAAAGATTTTTTTGATGTTTATTGAGTTTTTTAGGAACGTTTACTATAATTCTTACAAATTGATCTCCTTTTCCTCTATAATTGATATGAGTCACCCCTTTCCCTTTTAGTTTAATAGTTGTATTTGGTTGACTACCTGCATCAATCTTAATTTTTTCTGTTCCCTCCAAAGTAGGAACAGTAATTTCACAACCTAAAGCAACATCAATCATAGAAAGATCATGATCATAAAAAATATCTTTTCCATCTCGATTAAATTTAGAATGAGGTTGCACTCTAATCCTGACAATTAAATCACCATTAACACCATCAGGGATTTCATTTCCTTCATTAGAAACAGTGTAATCACCAGAATCAACACCTGGTGGGATTTCAAATGTGATTGTTTTGTTACCTTTTTTCTTTCCTTGACCTTTACATTCATTGCATGGTGTTTCGATTATAGATCCCTGACCTCTACAAGCAGAACAAGGTGCAGCAGTAACAAATGAAGCAAATCCCATGTTACGAGTTTGTCTTACTTGTCCTTGACCATTACATGTTCCACATGTTGTCTTGTTAGTACCTGGTTTTGCACCAGAGCCATTGCAAATATCACATTGAATCTGTTTTTTTAAATTAATTTCCATTTTTTTACCATGCAATACTTCTTCTAATGTTACACGAGTCTCATAGAGAAGATCAGAACCTTGTTGCTGTTGTTGATTAAAACCAAATCCCCCACCTCCACGACCAAAGACGGATTCAAAAATAGAATCAAACCCACCTCCCTGTGCTCCTTGAAAAATATCTTCACTAGAATATCTTCCATCTACACCAGCATGACCGTGTTGATCGTAGACTTGTTTTTTCTCAGGATCTGAAATAACTGCATATGCTTCAGAAATTTCTTTAAAATGTTCTCCAGCTTCTAAAGATTGATTTCGGTCAGGGTGAAATTTTAATGCTAATTTTCTATACTGTTGTTTAACTTCATCTGGCGAAGATGTTTTTGAGACACCTAAAACCTCATAATAATCACGTTTTGCAGTCATGAATCATTCCTTTATCATAATTACAGTATAAATGATTGAATTAGAAAACTAATTGGTTTTTGGTTCTTCAGTTGAAGATGATTCATTAGATTGTCCTTCTGCACCTGATTGTCCTTCTGCACCTGATTGTCCTTCTGCACCTGATTGTCCTTCTGCACCTGATTGTCCTTCTGCACCTGATTGTCCTTCTGCACCTGATTGTCCTTCTGCACCTGATTGTCCTTCTGCACCTGATTGTCCTTCTGCACCTGATTGTCCTTCTGCACCTGATTGTCCTTCTGCACCTGATTGTCCTTCTGCACCTGATTGTCCTTCTGCACCTGATTGTCCTTCTGCACCTGATTGTCCTTCTGCACCTGATTGTCCTTCTGCACCTGATTGTCCTTCTGCACCTGATTGTCCTTCTGCACCTGGTGGTGGTGCATTTTTGTAAAGTTCTGTTGTAACTTCATTTACCAATGTTTGTAATGCTTCAAGTTTAGGTTTCAATTCATCTGGTTCTTTATCTAAAACTTCTCTAACTTCCTTAACAGCGTCAGTAATTTTAATTCCTTGTTCTTGTGAAATTTTATCTTTAAGATCATGATTAACTAATTTTTCAGTAGTGTAAATGTAACTTTCTGCTTCATTCTTTAAATCGATTTTCTCTTTCTTCAGTTTATCTTCATCAGAAAACTTTTCTGCATCTTCTTTTAGTTTTTCAATTTCTTCTTTAGATAGTTTTGATGTAGATTCGATTGTAATTTTTGCTTCTTTTTGTGTTCCAAGATCTTTTGCTGTAACATTAATTATTCCATTTGCATCAATATCAAATTTAACTTCAATTTGAGGAACTCCTCTAGGAGCTGGTGGTAAATCTGTAAGATTAAAACTTCCTAATGATACGTTATCAGTTGCCATTGGTCTTTCACCTTGAACAACATGGATTGTAACTGCTGTTTGATTATCAGCAGCAGTTGTGAAAACTTTACTCTTTGATGTAGGAATAGTAGTATTTCTTTCAATTAATGGTTCTCTAACGCCACCTAATGTTTCAATTCCCAATGTTAGAGGAGTTACATCAAGTAAAACAATATCACTGCTTACATCTCCAGCAATAATTCCAGCCTGAATTGCTGCACCCATCGCTACTGCTTCCATTGGATCTACACCTGATTCAGATTCTTGACCAACTAATTCACTAACAATTTTTTTCACTAGTGGAATTCTTGTTGGTCCACCAACCATCACAATTTTATTAATATCAGAATTGGAAAGTTTTGCATCTTCAAGTGCTTTGAGTACAGAAGGCTTACATCGCTCAACAATAGGGACAATTAATTCATCTAATTTTGCTCTGGTAATTCTGAATTCTAAATTTTTAGCACCTGATGAAGGATCATGTGCAATAAATGGTAAATTAACATCGGTTTCCATTACAGTAGATAATTCAATTTTAGCTTTTTCAGAAGCTTCTCTAATTCTTGTCATTGCAGTTGAATCCTGAGAAAGATCAACACCTTCCTTTTTCTTGAATTCATCAACAAAGAAATCAATTAGGACTTTATCCATATCTGTGCCACCCAGTTGTGTATCACCTGATGTACTGAGAACTTCAAAAACACCTCCACCCATTTCCATTATAGTAACATCTAATGTACCACCACCAAAATCAAAGACAAGGATTTTCATATCCTCTTTTGCTTTATCTAATCCAAATGCTAAAGATGCAGCAGTTGGTTCATTTATTATTCTAACAACATCAAGACCAGCTATTGTTCCAGCATCTTTAGTAGCCTGTCGTTGATTATCATCAAAATATGCAGGAACAGTAATGACTGCCTTACTAACTGGTTCACCAATAAATGCTTCAGCATCTTTTTTAATTTTCTGAAGAATGAATGCAGAAATTTGTTGTGGTTTGTATTCTTTATCTAAAATTTTAAATGTATGATCAGAACCCATTTTTCTTTTAGCAGCAATTATGGTGCTATCAGGATTGGTAACTGCTTGTCTGCGTGCGGGTTCACCAACCAAAAGATCACCATCTTTAGAAAATGCTACTACTGATGGGAATGCTTTACCACCCACTGTGGCACCTTCTGCTGCTGGAATAATTGTGGGTTTTCCACCCATTACAACTGCTGCAGCAGAGTTGCTTGTTCCTAAATCGATACCAATTATTTTAACCATATTTTATCATCATCCGCCTTTTGAAATTTCTACTAATGTCGGTCTTATAACTCTCTCATGAGAAATATACCCTTTCCTGAGCTCTTTTGTAATTGTATTATCATCTAAAGCGGAATCTGTAATTATTGATATCGCCTCATGGAAATTTGGATCAAAAATTTCTCCTAATGCATCAATTTGTTTAATATGGTATTTTTGTAATAATAAATCCATATTTTTTAAAATAGAATCAAGACCATCAGAATTAATCTTACTTTCAGAAAAAACTTCTTTTGCCCTAACGAAATCATCATAAATTTGTAAAAAATCTAATGCAAATTCATTAATTTTTGAATTTATTCCATTTTCTATATCAGTTTGTGTTTTTCTACTCAAGTTTTGAAAATCAGCCAATACAAGTTTTAATTTTTCTTCATATTCAGATGATCTTTGTTTTTCTAATTCTAATTCTGTAATTAATTCATCAATGTGAGGTTCTAAAGACTTTGATTCCACCGTAGAAGGGTTATTTTCTTCTTCATTTTTAGATACTACATTAACTGGTATTTCATCAGAATTAGATTCATTAGACAATTCAACCAAAATAGTAATTTAGCTAATTTATACTATTATTGATCGTTTCACATAAAGGATTGGCTTTTACAATAATTAAACCAGAATCATGTTTTGTTTTTTCAATATTATCAAAATCAGATTTTGAACAAGCTACAACTATAGTTGTTTTATCACTATGGAAAAGATTAAAGTTTGGATCTTCGTAAGATTCTACATCACCAATATAATCACGTAATCTAGATGTTAGATTTTGAAGCATCTCAATTTTATCTCCGCGCATTGTATGTTGATCAAATGTCCAAGACAATGCGATCTTTGTTCTACTTGCTTTTAGATCATTTTTCTTTAATGTTGAACGAATCTCATCAATTAAACGCTTGATATACCCATCAATTCCTTTTACACTTCCATTAATTAGATACATGAGAGAATTTGCACCTTCAAAAGATGACCTTAGAGATTTCAAATCAAATAATCCACTAACCATATCATCTAAGAATATTTCTTGAAAATCATCTGAGGAAAGATTTTTTTTAGTAATATCATCTTGAGCATATTTACAGACTTCTAAAACGCTACATAAACTAGAAAATCTGGATAAAACATCAATTGCATGAAAATGCTCAGATGATGAAATTGCTACAAACTTTTTCTCTTTTTTGCCTACTGTAAGTAGTTCTGCTAAAGTTGAATCTTCTTTTCCATTAAAGGATCCAATAATTTTTGATGGTTCTTTAAGATCTTCAAGAGGATAATAAAAATATGAAATATGTTTTCCAGTCTCAAGACCGGTCACATGTTCAAGTAATGAAATATTTTCATTATTACCTCCAAATCCTGTTGGAAGTGTAAAAATTACCGAGCTATTTTTTTTCATTGATGTGACTGCATCCTTAAATTTTGAATGAATTTCAGTTTTAATATCTTGTCCAGTTTTTCTAATTCTTGGAGTAAAGAAAAGATATTGTGCTTTTGAAATTGCCACATCAATTGGTTCCATAGCTAAAAGAGGTTCATCTTCTTTGAGAGAAGATACATTCGGATATGTTTTGGCAATTTCAGCTTTTAGTGAAATTGCTGACGGAGTTGATTCATCAATTATGTAAACATCTGCACCCTTAATTGCCATTTGAGATGCAATTGCATATCCTTCTGTGCTAAGACCATAAACGACAACTTTTGCTCCCCCCATACATTACAGCTAATATTGGACTAAGAAAAACTTATTGAACTTACCATAATTAGAGAAATTACTTGAAAATCTGGATAGATATTCTTACACCAAAACAATTATTGTTTTCTGAACCGATAATTGAAAAATTAGGTAAAAAACACGATCTTTTGTGTACTTCAAGAGATTATGAAGAAGTTTCAAAATTAGCAAAAATACGTAATTTTGACCTAATTTTTGTTGGAAAACACGGTGGGGGAGACAAAAAAGCTAAACTCAAAGCCAGTATTGACCGAATGGAGAGACTGTCAAGAAAAATTAAACCATTTTCTCCAGATATTGTAATTAGTTTTTGTTCTCCAGAGGCTGCAAGAATTGCATTTGGTTTGGGAATTAAACACATAGCATTTTGTGATTCTCCACATGCAGAAGCAGTAATGCGATTAACATTACCATTAATTCAAAAATTATTAATTCCTCTTGCAATTCCTAAAAAGGAATTTTCAAAATATGGAATTGATGAAAAAAATATTATTCAATACAAAGCAATTGATGCATTCGTCACAATACAGCGAAAAGTTGATAAAAAAGCAAAATTACCATTCAAAAATAACAATAGAAAGAATATTTTGATTAGAGTTGATGAAGAAGAAGCATCGTATATGTCAAAATATAGTAAAATTATCCCAATTATAAAAAAAATAGAAAAAGAATGTGAAAATGAAAATATTGTAATTTTAGGTAGATATACAAAACAAATTAAAAATTTACAAAAAATTATTGGTAAAAAAATAAAGATTGTAAAAATGACATATGATGGAAAACATTTGTTAAAAAATACAGATATTTTTATTGGATCTGGTGGTACTATGACTGCTGAATCAGCATTAATGGGAATCCCTACAATATCATATAATGCAGTTCCAAATATCATTGAAAATTTCTTAGTAAAAAGATATTTGGTAAAAAGAGAAACAAATCCTAATAAAATTTCAAACTACATTAAGAAAATTTTTGAAGGTGACAATAATGAGAGTCAAAAAAGAGCAGAAAAAATAAGAAAACAGATGGAAGATCCCATTAAAAAATTGATCAAGACAATCAAAGAATAGTTGAGTTTAGTTTTAAGAGTCAAATTCAAATAAAAAGTTCATTAAGGGAATGAGAGTGCTCGATTTAGCAGCCCGGTAGTGTAGCGGTCAAGCATAGAGGCCTTTGAAGCCTTTGACCCCAGTTCGAGTCTGGGCCGGGCTACTTTCTTTAAAAATTATCAAGTTTTGTACACGAATATAACAGAGTTTTTCTGAAATTAGGTATATGACTGACATTGTTTTAGGAATGGGAGAAGTTGGAGAAACTCTATTTCATCTACTAAAAGAAAGAAATTATGATTGTATTGGAATTGATTCAGATAGTTCAAAATGTAAAAACTATTCAGAAAATGATCAAATAGATAACCCAGAATACCTTCATGTTTGTCTACCAGGAGAATTAACAAACTTTGAAGACATTACAATAGATTGGATTAAAAAAATTATAGGATTAAAAGTTGTTCTAATTCATTCTACAGTAAAACCTGGAACAACAAAAAACATACAAGATAATTTTCAGATACCAATTTTATATTCACCAGTAAGAGGTGTGCATAGAAGATTTTTAGATGATATTAAAAAATATACAAAATTTATTTCATCAGATGAAAAACAAATTGAACCTAAAATAAAAATAGATTTAGAAAAACGATTTAAAAAAATAGAATGGATGTCAACAACAAAAACTGCAGAATTGGCAAAAATTCTAGTTGACACAACTTACTATGGATGGTTAATCAATTATGCTCAAATTACAAAAATGATTTGTGAAAAAGAAGGTATAGATTTTGATGAAATGTGGAAATTTGCAGATGAGATTCATGAAAATTTAGGTAATAGACCAAAAATGTTTCCCGGTATCATTGGAGGACATTGTGTTATTCCAAATCTAAATTTAGTAGATTATGACAATTTAGATATTGTTAAAAAAATTAATGAACTATATGAAAAATTTAACAAGTGATTTTTATTTTTAAAAGTCTAATTTTGTAAGTAACCGTGAAGCGATAACAAATAAAGTTGATGCAATTACCACCAGTATAATCATTTCAATAATTACAAATTCGGTGATTGTTCCAAAAATTCCTGCTCTAATTACATCTACAAGATATGTTAATGGATTTAGATAAAATGCAGTACGTAATGGTTCTGGAACACCATTTGCAGGATAAAATGCAGTACTAACAAAAGCAAAGAAAAGAAAAACAGTATTGATAATTACATTAAATCCTTCACTTGAACGTAATCTAGTTGAGATTATTGATGCCAATGAACCAAAAAGGACCGAACCTGTAATAGCACCAAAAATGATTATTGGAATTGTAACAAATGAAAATTCTACAGATTCAAAAAATACAGGATATCCAACTATAGCTATTAATCCAGCACTAACTAATCCAATTATCCCAATTGTGCAAATATTGCTAAGAATATAATGACCCCTTGTAAAGGGTCCAGACATAATTTGTTCAAACATTCCATGTTTTCTATCATTCCAAATAATAATTCCAGAAAGTAGTGTACTATTCATTATGTTAAATCCAATCATACCAGATGCTAAAAATGCAGGATAATCAAGTTCTTTATTTCCAAATGGAACAGCATTGATTAATGGTGCGTATGCAAAACCAGCTATAAAAATATAGATTAAAGGAAAAATTACTTGCCAAATTAAAAATCCAGGGTTAAGAGAAATCGTAAGATTTCTATTTACAAGTCTAATTATTGGATGCATTTTCTCTCATCATATTCAAAAAGATCTCTTCAAGATTTGTGGGTACTGCTGAGAGATCTTCAATATCAATTCTATGATCATTAAGAATTTTCAATACTTTTAACAATACTGATTCAGATTGTTCTGAATGAATAATTATATTTGTTCCAGTTTCAAAATCAATTTTACAATCAGCGATACCAGATAAAAGAGAACTAATTTCAGGTTGTTTTTCTAATAAATGAATTTTAATAGTTTTTTCTTTTCCAAATCTATTTTTTAATGCATCCGGTGAATCAACAGTAATAATTTTACCTTTATCAATAATAGCGATTTGATCACATAGATATTCTGCTTCAGATAGAATATGTGTAGTGTAAAAAATTGTCAAGCCTGTTTTAACTTTATTTTTTAAATAATCTAATAATTTTCTTCTAGCACTTGGATCTAATCCAACTGTAGGTTCGTCTAAAAATAATAATTCCATATCATGCATAAATTCACGTGCAACTTGGACTCTTCTTCTTTGACCAATAGATAGATCTTCATTTCTTTTTTTACGAATTTCAACTAGATCAAAGTCATTCAAGAGTTGCTCCATTCTTTTTTTACGTTCAATTTTAGGAACATTCCACATCATTCCGTATTTTTCAAGAGATTTTTCCACCGATAATGTAGGTTCATAACTGGGTTGTTGTAATACTACTCCAATTTTATGACGAATTTTAAGAGGTTCTGCTACAGCATCAATGCCTAAAATGGATAATGACCCACTTGAGGGTGGAATGAGAGTTGTAAGAAGTTTGATTGTTGTGGACTTTCCTGCACCATTTGGGCCTAAAAATCCAAAAACTTGACCTGATTTTACTGATAGAATTAGATTATCCACTGCATGAACTGAGCCATATGATTTTGACAGATGGTTTACATCAATACAAGACACACCAAAACTGCGATCTTCTTATTAATTTAGTTAGTGAGATAAATGAAGATATTTTTGGAAAATTTGAATTAATTATGATAAATCATGTAGAGATTTTGAAAATAGACGATCTTGTTGATTTTAAAATTGGATAAAAATACGTCCAAGCGATCATTTTGTTAAAAAAATAAAATTTCACTAGAATGAAATTTTTATTAATAGAACAAGTTTATCAAAAAATGAATTGTCTGAATTTGAAAATCTTATTGATGGATTACTTGCACAAAAGCCAGAATTAACTAAAAGCGATCTTGAAGAACAAATTAGACAAAAGAAAGAAAAAATTGGTGCTGGTTATCTGACAGATCAGGGAGCATTATTTCTAATTGCATCAGATTATGGGATTACACTATCAGAACCAGATAAAATTGAAATTAGTTTAAAGGATCTATATGCTGGAGCAAAAGAGATTTCATTAGAGACAAGAGTTTTGAATCTTTCACCTGCAAAGCAATTTTCTAGAAAAGATGGTTCTCCATTCTATTTGAGAACAATGACGGTATACGATACAAATTCTACAGCTAGTGTAAAATTATGGGATGAAAAAGCAAATCTTCCCGGTATTGAAAATCTAAAACCTGGAGATTTAATTAAAATCATAAAAGCTTATGTAAAATCTGACCTAGATGGCTCCCCAACAATTAACATTGGTTCTGGATCAAATATAGAAACTATAGATACTAAAAGTGAAATTCCAACTATTGATACTATTACAAAAGATGTTAGTGAATCTAAAGAAGGTCAAAAAGATCTAGTAATTTCTGGAACTATTGATGGAGTAATTAGTGGAATGGAATTTACAAATTCTCGTGGCATGCCTGGAAAAGCACTAAGAATGAGAATAAAAGGAAAAGAGGGGAATGGAATGAGAGTGGTTCTATGGGGAAAAGATGAATCTACAATACCAAATATGATTTCACAATCTGCCAAAGTAAGATTACTTGGTGTTAAAATAAAATCTGGAAATCAAGGCCTTGAAATTCATGGAAATGATTCTACGATAATTGAAATTGAGGGTGGTAAAGAGGCTGAGCCAATAATTACAAGAGTTCTTTCTATAATACCGACAGAGAATGGTAAAAGTATGATTTTAGCAGTCGATAACAAAAAGAATCTATTCAATATCAGTGATTCTTCAAATTCAACTAGCATCTGTGTAGAAGGAGATGTCATTGAATGTATGCCATCAAAAATTTATGGAAATTCAATATCATTAGATGAGAATTCTTTTGTAAGAAAATTAGACAATGATGAATCCATTCCTTCATTGTCTCAACTTAGAACAAAAATTAATGATATCAAAGTAAATTCAAATTATTGTATTGAGGCAATCGTGTTAAAAGTTCCCGAAAGACGTGAAGTTCAAACAAAATCAGGTGAATCTATAGCACTTTCAGAAATGTTTGTTGAAGATGATACTGGTCAAATTTGGGTAAAGGGTTGGAGAAATCAAGCAAGAATTATTGATAAATGTGAATTGGGAGAAATTATTTCAATTTCAGGACTTAATGCAAAACCAGGACTAGAAGGTAGAATAGAACTTTTTATCACCCCATTTTCTAAAATTACAAAAAAGAATTAAGAATCCCAAAAACCTCTTGTCACAACATATTGTCTTTCTGCTTCATAGATTTGTTTAAACAAATGTTCTTCATCTACCATATTTCTTAAAATTCTTGCAGCAGTGTCAGCACCAACACCATATCCAGAAATTACAGTAATGGCAGTTTTACCAAAATTTTCAACCAATGAGGCAACTTTCCAGGCACGAACAAACTTGTGTTTTTCTTCTGCAGATAGTTTTTTTCCATCATGTTTTTTTCTAATTATTTTAGGTAAATCATAATCTGAATAATATGTAGCAGTGATTTGTCTTGCCTTACAATAAGGACAAATCATCAAATTTTTTACCTCAAAGGTTTGCATTACACGTTCCCATTTTCCACAACGAGCACAAATCAAACGATGTTTAGTTTTTTCTAGTCGAGCTTTTACAAGATCAATAATTCCTTTGTCAAGATTTGCTGGAGATGCATAATATTTTGCAGTATGATCTAAAACAGGTTCAGCCAATTTTGAGAATTTATCAACTTCTAACCAAGTAACATGAATTTCATCATCTTTGATCTTTTTTAGAATTTTTTCAGTATTTTTTAGATCATATTTGTCATGAAATAATTCTCGTAATGCTTCATGTACAAGTGCTGTTTTAGAATATCGTTCATACAAAAATCGAGCAGATTTTCTTTCATATACTGCACCACGACCAACAACACCAAATTTTTTTGCAACACACCAAGTTCGCCAATTTACATTATGTGTCCCAGTTAAAGATGCACTAACGACTGATTGTAAATCATAATCATCTTTTAGAATTTCTATGAAGAGTTTTTCTAAAATTCTTGCTGTTGAAGATAAAACTATTCTATATCCATCAGAACGAGAGTCAACTACTGATCCCAACATTGTAGATAACATTGAAGAAAGTAATGTAGATAATGTGGAATTGATTTTTGATCCCATACAAGAATGAATTACTATTGATCCTTGAGAGCGATTAGATTCAATTACAATGTTATTTGCATCTGGAATTGGATCAATAGTTAATTCTTCAATTATTTTATTTGTCAATGTAAAATTTCCGTTCTTAACTTTGCTACGAAAAGATCCTACTTTTCTTGCAGTTTTATAATCAATTGGAATACTTTCCCCTTCCCAATAGGGTACAGTAATTCCTCCCCCTCTGAAAGGCTCTACATTTACACTAAATGATTTTTCATCTACATTTAGAATTCTCCATTGTGAACCTTTTAAGACAAAAATATTTCCCGAGTCACCGAAATCACCTACAAATCTTTGATCTAAAGATCCAATAATTTTTTTGCCAACACTATCAAAAACTTTAAATTTTAAAATATCAGGAATTGTAGAAAGATTTTCAAAATAATATTTGAAAGCACTGCCTTTCTTCCAATAAGTCATTTTTGTTCTATCAAAAAATATCAAATAATTTGAATCGAGTAAATTTAACACATCAAGTAGATCTTTAATTTTTAAATTTCTAAAGGGATATGCTTTGATTACCAAATCAAAAGCTTGTTCCACTGAAATTTCACCAATTTGCATTGATAGTCCAACTAAATGATGCGCTAAAACATCAAGTGACCCCTCATGAATTGTTTGTTCTTCAATTGAACCTTCTTGAATACGATCAAGAATAGCTCTTGTTTCAAATTCATCATCAGGATTATTTGTAATAATTAACCCTTGAGCTGATGCATCGCGATTATGTTTACTTCTACCAATTCTCTGAACAAATTTAGATACTTGTCTAGGAGAGCCATAATGAATTACCAATTCAATTGATCCAATATCTAAACCTAATTCTAATGAAGACGTACATACTACAATACCACGTTTTCCTTCACGTAAAGTTAGTTCAGTTTCTTCCCTTACTTGTTTTGAGAGAGAACCATGATGTAATTCAATAGGAATAGATGATTTTTCTTTTAAGATTGATGCTAAAAATTCAGCTTCTCCTCGAGTATTTGTAAAAAGAAGGATTGGGGAATCTAATTCGAACTCTATTACATAATCTATAATCTTTTGAGCGACATCTGAAATAGTTCCATCAACATATTTTACTTTTACATCATATTTTCTTACAGAAGTATCTCGAATAATCTCACATTTTCGTTTAGTTCCTACAACAAATTTTCCTGCCTCTTCAAAATTCCCAACAGTAGCAGATAATCCAATTTTTGTAAGAGGGTATTTTGAATTTAATTCTAGTCTTTCAATACTTAGTGATAGTTGTGAACCTCTTTCACTAGACAATAATTCATGTACTTCATCTATTACAATCCATTCTAAATCAGTTAATGCAGTAAGCATTTTGACTTGTGTTAAAAGAATAACAAGGGTTTCAGGAGTAGTAATTAAAATATCAGGGGGATTTTCAGTTATTTTTTTTCTATCTTTTTGACTAGTATCACCATGACGAATTTCAAGTGTTAATTGGTTTTCATAAGCATATTTTGTAATTCTTTGAAAGACATCACGATTCAATGCTCTTAGTGGAGTAATGTATAGAGTTTTGATTTTTCCAGTTTTTTTGACATTTTTTACAAGTGAAAAAATTGGAATTACTGAGCATTCTGTTTTACCAGAACCTGTTGGTGCAATTACAAGACAATCTTTTTTTTGTAAAATTATTGGTGATGCTTTTTTCTGAATCTCAGTTAGTTTAGAAAAACCAAATTTCCCAAATAAGGAATTAAGATGTTGATTCGACTGGGGTATGTGATCGTGATCTTTCATAAACAATTACACCGACTAACCCAAGTGCAAATAAAACTACAGTGATAATTGGTATTGAATCAAAAATTCCTGCCATTATTTATCATTAGAAGAGACTGTTAAAAATCTTCACTATTACCAGATAACCCAATTTTGTTAATTGTGTAAGAGAAATTTTCTTTTTTTAATGCCCAATAAATTTGACCATTAAATTTTGATGAATTTTTAAAAAGATGAATTTTGATATGGGTATAAGGATCAATTGCATTTTGCATATTTTCTACCTCAGTATCATTAACTATTCTAATCATATTAGTAATAATTATTGGTATTTTTTTTGTGATTGCTAATTTTGACAAGTCATGCATGTATTTCATAAATAATAAATTTTTTTCAAATGTAGATTCATCTTTTTGATATTCATAAGAAAATAAATCAGTAATATTATCAATTACAATTAAAGTGAAATCACTTTGTTCAAGATTGTTAATTGATTTGATTTGTTCTGATGTATTTGTAATTCTTGAAACAGTGATTTTTTCCAACAAATTCATCTCTATTTCTAATTCTTTTTGAATTTCAATGATTCGTTCTGGTCTAAATCCACCAGTAGTGTCCAAATACAAAACATTACCACCATTTTTAATCGAATTTATAGATAATTGTAATAAGAATAGAGTTTTTCCAGTTCCATTTTCACCAAATACATCGACAATTACATTATTAGGAATTCCACCTGACAAGAATTTATCTAATTTTTGTAAACCTGTAGAGATCATTTTGATAATTATTAGAAAAAGAAGAAAAAATTTAAAGAATTTCAATTTTCATAAAAGAGGTAAGGCTTTTATGCTAGAGAACAAGGTTTCAAAATAAGTGAACAATTAGTGTCCCAACCAACTACCGCAAAAAGACCTCTAACAACTCTTCAGAAAAGTACCAAGAAGAAAGTTACTGTAAGACTGAAAAATGAAGTTGAGTATAAAGGAAAAATGGATAATGTCGATTCTTATATGAATTTGATTATGACTGATGCTGAAGAACTTCATGACGGTAAGACAATTGCAAATTATGGTAGAGTTATCGTAAGAGGCAATAACGTATTATTTATCAAACTAGAAAATGAACTCTAGCTAGTAGTGTGGTTTTATGACCAATAATTTTCTATTTACCTCAGAATCAGTAACTGAAGGACATCCAGATAAAATATGTGATAATATTTCTGATGCATTTTTAGACGAATACCTTAGACAAGATCCTAATTCTAGAGTTGCAGTTGAAACAATGGTCACAACTGATTATGTTGTTGTATCAGGAGAAGTTACATCAAAAGCAGAATTTGATAAAAAGGCTCAAGAAGAATTAGTTAGGAAGACAATCAAGGAAATTGGTTATGATAACAAAGATTTGATGTTTGATGGTGATAGTTGTAAAGTTGATTTAAAATTACATTCACAAAGTCCAGATATCAGTCAAGGTGTAACAGCTGCTGAAGGGAAAGAACAAGGTGCAGGAGATCAAGGTTTGATGTTCGGTTATGCATCAAATGAAACTGAAGAACTAATGCCTATGCCAATTTTACTAGCACACAAACTTATTCAAAAATTATCACAAGTAAGAAGAGATGGTACTTTACCATGGGTTAGACCTGATGGTAAATCACAAGTATCTGTAAGATATGAAGATAACAAACCTACAAAAATTGAAACAGTTGTTATATCAACGCAGCACGCTCCAAAAGTTTCTCAAGAAGAAATATCAAGGGAAATTATTGATAAAGTAATCAAACCAGTTTTAGGAAATCTTTGGAATAATAAAGTTAAAACTCACATAAACCCTACAGGAAAATTTGTAATCGGTGGTCCACATGGGGATGCAGGATTAACAGGAAGAAAAATTATTGTTGATACTTATGGTGGATTTGGAAGACATGGTGGAGGAGCTTTTTCAGGAAAGGATCCATCTAAAGTTGATAGATCTGCATGTTACATGTGTAGATACATTGCAAAAAATCTGGTAGCCGCAGGATTAGCCGATAGATGTGAAGTTCAATTAGCATACGCCATAGGAGTTGCAGAACCAGTATCACTTTATGTTAATACATTTGAAACAAACAAAATCCCTGAAAAACAAATTGAAGAGTTAGTTAGAAAGAATTTTGATATGAAACCATCTGGAATTATCTCTCAATTAGATTTGAAAAGACCAATTTACAAAAAAACTGCTGCTTATGGTCATTTTGGAAGAAATGAGCCAGAATTTACTTGGGAAAAAACTGATAAATCTGAAACATTAAAGCAATCTGCCGGATTGTAATAATTTCAATACTGATTGAAATTTAATTTTAGATATTTTAGATAATTTTTTATGATTTCCTTTAAAATTACCTATTAGAATATTGAGATCATCTATTCCAAAATCAGATTTTGAATTTATTATTGCATTATGATATGCCTCTTCAAGTTTGATTTTTCTAATTTTTGTTTTAGTTCCTTTAGAAAAGAGTTTAACATATTTTTTAAAAGTTACATAATCAAGTCCGACAAGATCAATAATTTCATTATTGAATTTTGAATTTGATACTGATTCAAAAATAACTTTTACAACATCAGACACATGTATTGGTTGAATTGAATAGTTTCCAGAACCTGGAATTATAATTTCTCCAGATTTAATTTGTTTTTTTAGATTTTTTGAAAAAAAGTCATCTTTTCCAACAATATATGAGGGTCTAAAGACTGTAAAACCTAAACCAGAATTAATAATTTGTTTTTCAGCATTGTATTTTGAAATAAAGTAACTTAATGATGTGTAAGGTGAAACTCCCAGACCACTCAAAAAAATGATTTTTTTTATTTTAGCTTTTTTACTTAAATTTACAATATGTTTTGTTAATTCGGTATTTATCATGTCATAATCAGTGTTTACAGATTGTTTTCCTATTCCAACAAGATGAATTATTGCATCTGAATTTTGTATTTTTTTAAGAAGATTTTTTTCTTCATAATTCTTTGAAATAATTTTAGTTTCACATTTAAAATTCTTAAAGTCATTTCTAGATATTGAGATTAATTCAATATTTTTTTCTGATAAATATTTTCGAAGGTTTTTTGCAATAAATCCACTAGCTCCAGTAACAACAATCTTTAGAGGTGTAACCATAATAGAACCAAGTTTGTTTTAATTTTAAATCTATTTGAATAATTTTCAAAAATTAAGAAATAAGAGTTAATACCATAAAATGAATACAACTGATGTGAAAGAAGAAAAGATAAAATTAAAGACAGGTTATACTACAGGAAGTTGTGCAACAGCTGCATCAAAAGCTGCACTATTATCAATAATTAATCAAAAAAAAATTGAAAATGTAGATATTTTATTACCAAAGAAATCCTATATCCAAATTCCAATTGATTCATGTGAATTTGAGTCTGATAAAGCAAAATGCATAGTAATCAAAAATGGAGGAGATGATCCGGATGTTACTCATGGAGCAGAAATTATTGTAGAGTTGTCATTTACTGAAAAAATAAATAAAATTGAGATCGATGGCGGAGAAGGAGTTGGTATAGTAACCAAACAAGGATTAGGTTTGGAAATTAACAAACCTGCAATAAACCCAGTTCCTAAAAAAATGATTACTGAAAATCTGAGAGAAGCAGGAAAAGAAATTCTTTTAGAGAAAGGAATTAAAATAATTATTTCAGTACCTAAAGGGAAAGAGTTAGGGCCAAAAACTGATAATCCAAGATTAGGAATTATTAATGGAATTTCAATTTTAGGAACTAGTGGAATTGTTATTCCATTTTCTACAGCAGCTTATGCTGCATCAATTAGACAGAATTTGGATGTAGCAATTGCAGCGGGAAATGACACAGTAGTACTTACAACTGGTGGAAGGAGTGAAGATTTTTCAAAAAAAATAGTAGATTTACCAGAACATTGTTTTGTACAAATAGGTGATTTTTCAGGATATGCAATTCAACAATGTGGTAGGAAATGTATTAAAAAAGCACATGTCGTAGGTTTCATTGGAAAGCTAGCAAAAATGGCTGCAGGTGTTAAACAAACTCATGTTAAAGGATCTAAAGTAAATATGAATTTTCTAGCTGAGTTAGCTCAAAAATGTAATGCAAATGAAAGTGTAGTTCAAGAGATAAAAAAAGCAAATACTGCAAGACATGTTTCAGAAATTATTCAAGAAAATCAGATCAAGGGGTTTTTCGACTTGATTTGTGGTGAGACGTATAAACATATGAGAAAACATTCTGAAGAAAAAGTTCCAATTGATGTACTATTGTTTGATTTCGAAGGAAACATTTTGGCTAGAAAATCTGAACAGTAAGGTATTTTATTAAAGTTAGAAAATTTTGATTATGGAAAAAACTTCAGTTCTTGCTATTACTAAAAATGGAGTAAATATTGGAGAAAATCTAAAAAAACTATTTCCAGATTGGAATGTATTTGCTCCCTTAAAACTGACAACTGATGCAATAGGGATTACATGGTATTCAGAGCCTACAACTGAGAAAATTGTTGAACTTTTTAAAAATAATAATGCATTAATCTGTATTTTTTCATTAGGGGCAGTAATTAGATTAATTTCTCCATATTTGAAAGATAAAAAAACAGATCCAGCAGTAATTGTAATTGATGATAAAACAAATTTTGTAATTAGTGTTTTATCCGGACATATAGGTGGAGCCAATGAACTTACTGAAGAAATTGCAAAAAAACTTGGAGCATTGTCTGTAATTACCACAGCAGCTGATGTAAACAAAACAATTGCAGTAGATCTTGTAGGAAGAGAATTTAATTGGAAAATAGATGATGATTCAACAGTAACTAAAATTAGTGCACATATGGTAAATGAAGAACCAATAGGAGTATTTCAAGAAACAGGGGAGAAAAATTGGTATAAAAAATTACCAAAAAACGTTGTAATATATGAAAACATGGAAGAGTTAAAAAAATCAAATTCTAAAGCTCACTTGATAATTTCTGATAAAATAATTGAAGGGGAAATATCAAAAGAATCTGTAATATATCGTCCACCAAGTTTAGTAATTGGTATTGGATTGCATTGGGATACTTCAAAAGAAACGATTAGGGAAGGCATAAAGTTTTGTTTAGAAAAATTCAAACTTAATTCAAAATCAATTGCAAAATTAGTATCAATAAAAAAACCAAAAGATGTACAAGGACTAGTAGATCTCGGAAAAGAAATGGAAATTCCAGTTGAATATGTAAATAGAGAAGATTTAGCAGAGATTTCTGCTCCAAATCCTTCTGAAACTGTAAAAGCCTTTGAAGGAACTGCAAGTGTTTCTGAAGCAGCTGCCATCAAAGTATCTAAAGGCCAATTAATAGTAGAAAAGCAGAAATTCCCACCAAATTTGACTATAGCAATAGCGAGGATAATGAATTGAAAAGAGGATTATTACTTATTGACAGAGGGAGTAGAGAAAGAGAAGCATCTGAAGAATTAGATGTAATTTGTCAAGGAATCAAGGCAAAAGGAGATTATGAATTTGCGGATTTTTGTTTTCTAGAGGTAGAACCACCATATATCGAAGATAGAATTCCTAAATGTCTAAAAGAAGACATTGATTCTTTGACCATTGTTCCCTACTTTTTGTATCCTGGTAAAAAAGTGAAAATTGCAGTTACTGAGGTAATGAAATATCAAAAAGACACCAAAGTAAAATTTGTAGTTACAAAACAAATGAGTATGCATAAAACTTTGGTCGACATAGTTGAAAGTAGAATAGATACAACATTAAAAGAAAATAATGTTTCACTTTCAAATAATAAAGTAGATGTAATGATCATTGGACACGGAAGTAAAGATCCTAATGCACAAAGATCATTAGATTACATTGTAAATGAATTAAAAGACTCTTACAGAAATATAAGTAGATGTTGGCTAGAAATAGAACAACCAGATATTTTTGAAGGAATTAAAAAATGTGAAAAAAATAATCCTAAAGTTTTGATAATTGTTTTTTATTTCCTTCATGAAGGAGCACATGTAAAAACTGACATCAACAATGATTTGATACCAGCACTTGAAAAATCTACTATAGAAAAAGCATACATAACAAAACATATAGGAACAGATCAAAAAATGATAGATTTAATTTTAGAGAGAGCAAAAGAGGTAGAAGATGCAAACTAAGAAAGGTCAATCAATTGAAGATGCCAGTATGCAAATGATTGAAGATGAAATAGGTCCACATAATTTTAGTGAAAAAGAATGGCCTATTGTTAGAAGAATAATTCATTCAACAGCAGACTTTGATTTTGCAGATAAAAATAAATTAATTTTTCATAAAGATGCAATTATGAGTGGAATGAATGCTTTGAAAAATGGTTGTAGCATAGTAGTTGATGTTAACGGAGTAATTGGAGGAATGAATAAACAAAATCCAAAAGATTTTGGAAATAACATAGTTTGTAATATTTCAAAACCAGAAATGATGGAATTTGCAAAAAAAGAAGGTAAAACTCGTTCCCAAGTATCCATGAGGGCTGCTGTGTCAGATATTGATGGAGGGGTTGTAGCAATAGGAAATGCCCCAACTGCACTTCAAGAAGTAATTCAGATGGTCAAAGAAGGCATAGTAAAACCAGCTTTAATCATCGGAATTCCAGTAGGATTCATCTGTGCTGCAGAATCAAAAGAAGAGTTATCAAAGTTAGAAAAAGTACCATTTATCACTAATATTGGTAGAAAGGGAGGAAGTTCTTCAGTTTCTGCTACAATTAATGCAATTTTCAAATTAATTAGAGCAGAATCATCTCTTTGAAGATTTTATACAATTTTTAATAAAAATTTCTGCATAGTTTGAGCTATCAAAGTAAAGATGACCATAAGATGCTAATGTGTTATCTTGAATTAATCCATCTTGATGTTTCTTTATTCCTTCACCTATTTCTAAAGTATAAGCAAATTTTGAATCAGATGAAACTGAATCTAAATATGAATAGTGAAATTCATGCCCTTGAAAATTATGTAGTTTTTTAGATATTGGTGTTTTTGAAATAATTTTACCTTTTGTATAATTTAATCTCATTTTTTTTGTCATTTTAGTTTCAGCATCAAATAGACCAATCATTTTGTATTTTTTATTTTCAGATAAAATAGATTTTGTCAGATACATCAGCCCCCCACATTCAGCATAAATGGGAAGATTATCTTCAGATAATTTTTTTATTGATTTTTTCATAATTTGATTTTTTTCTAGAGCACTTCCTAAAACTTCTGGAAAACCACCACCAATGTAAAGACCATCACACTTTGGAATTTTTTTATCTTTCACAGGACTAAAGAATTTTAGATTTGCGCCTTCACGACGTAATGCTTCTAAATTATCTTGATAATAGAAATTAAATGAAGTATCAAGTGCAACAGCAATAGTAGTTTTTGATTTTTTAGGCATGAGTTTAGATTTTTTAGTATGATCAGATGAATTTTTTGTAATTTTAATTATTTGATTAATATCAATGTTTTTTGAAATAATTTTAGATATTTTCTTAATTTGTTTTTTAAGAACATCATTCTCTAATGTTGAAATTAATCCAAGATGTCTTGATGGCATATTTAGTAAAAAGTTTTTTGGAATTACACCAATAATTGGAATTTTGGTTTTTTCTAAAGCACTTTTACACAATAATTCATGTTTTTTACTGCCTATTTTGTTAAGAATAATTCCAGATATACGAGAATTTCTATGAAATTTTAAGAATCCAAGTGCAGTTGCTGCAATAGAGCGTGAAGTTTTACTTGCATCTAAAACTAACAGTACAGGTGATTTTGTTAGTAAAGCCACATGATGTGTACTAGCATAATTTGAATCTCCGCTAAATCCATCATAATATCCCATAACCCCTTCGATTACAGATATATCAGATTTTGAATTTGAAATAAAACTATTCAGTAATTGATTTTTACCCATGAGCCATACATCCAAATTATATGTTTTATTATTTGAAATACTAGATAGATATCTTGGATCAACATAATCAGGTCCAACCTTAAATGGTTGAATAGAAAAACCACTTTTCTGTAATGCGTAAATTATTGAACATGTTATTGATGTTTTTCCAACTCCACTAGTTGCACCTGCAATTACAATTCTAGGAACTTTCAATTTGCATGACTAGGATCATTTTTTATTTAAATTGATAGATTACAGATATCCTCAATGTTTTTAGTAAGATCTATCAAATAGAAATTATGGAAAATGATGGTTTGACCATAGTATATACCGGAAAAGGTAAAGGTAAAACAACAGCAGCTTTAGGAATTGCTTTACGTGCAACTGGATATGAAAAGAAAACTTGTATGATTCAGTTCATTAAAGGTTCATGGCATTATGGTGAAATGGATTCATCAAAGAGGCTTGAACCTGAATTTGAAATGATTGCAGTTGGGAAAGGATTTGTTGGCATAATTGATGATAAAAGTCCAAAAGAGGATCATGAAAAGGTTGCAAAAGAAGCTATTAGAATCAGTAATGAAAAAATTCAATCAGGAAATTATGATATTGTAATTTTAGATGAGGTAAACTATGCAGTTAATCTTAATTTAATTTCATTAGATGATGTGTTAAATATTATAAAATCAAAACCAAAAAATGTGGATTTGATATTAACAGGAAATTATGCTAAAGATGAAATTATTGAGATTGCTGATCTTGTTACAGAAATGAGAGAGATAAAACATCCATTTCAACAAGGAATTAAAGCAAAAAAAGGCATTGATTTCTAACCAGCAAACATTAATTTACGCATGAAAGAGTTTTAGAAGAAATGTCCACTGAAATTCAAGAAATGCCAGAACAAGGGGAAATAATTCTTGCAACTATTACCAAAGTAATGGATCATGGGGCATATGTTACACTAGATGAATATGATGACATTCAAGGATTTTTACATATTTCAGAAATTGCTCCGGGTTGGATAAGATCAGTTAGTAGGTTTGTAAGAGATGGAGAGAAAAAAGTTCTTCTTGTAAAAAAAGTAAATGCTCAACGAGGAGATATTGATCTCTCATTGAAACAAGTTTCAAAAGATCAGAAAAAACAAAAACTCAAAGAAGTCAAAAAGTTTGAAAAAGGTAAGACATTGTTACAAAATGTTCAAGAAAAAACTAAATTAACTGATGAAGAAATTGAAAAATTAGAAGATAGTATTTATTCAAAATTTGATTCTGTATATGATGCCTTCATATCTATTGGAAGAAATGGAATTGAATCAGTTAAAGAATTAAAACTTGCAAAAAAAACAGCTATAGTAATTGAAGATATTTGCTCAAAAATTAAACTTCCGTCAGTAGAAATTAGAGGCATTATGGAAATTACAAATAATCAATCTAATGGTGTTGAAATAATCAAAAAAACATTATTAGATATTATCAAAAAAGATTCTACGATAGATATTACATATTTAGGAGCTCCAAAATATCGACTCTCAATTACTTCAGAAGATTTCAAATCAGCTGAAAAATTACTAAAACCAATAATAGAGGAAATGCAAACAAACATAGAAAAGAAAAAAGGCTCATTCAAATTTACTAGAGAAGATTCAAAGAAAACCAGAGAGAATTAAAATGAGGTTTCTTTTACGAAAATGTTCTAAATGTTTTCATTATACATTAAAAGAAAAATGTCCAAAGTGTAATAACGAAACTATTTCTGTTCATCCAGCTAAATTTTCACCAGATGATAAATACATGAGATATAGATTAGCTGAAAGATATTCTTAATCTAAGATATTGGTTTGTAATCCTTGTTCACTTCATAAATAAAGACACCAATCATAGGTCCAACTTTTTCTTCAGTATAACTAGATGATGCATAAACTAGTTTTAAAGGACCATCTCCATCAGAAGTGTATTTTATATTTTTTTCATAAATTGGAATCATACCATGAACATATGTTTCAGATTGTTGATTCAAATTATTAGGATTTACATATCCTAATGGAGTAAATGGAAACGTTTTACCTAGTAAAGTTTCATTCCAAAAATAATCAGTTCCACTTGCTCCATCAGGATGTAGATATTTTGTTTCATCTAATCCTGCAATTCTCATGAACCATTGTTTCTTTGATTCATCACCTCCACCGCCTAATCTATAAAATGATTGAGAAGAATCTAAATTTAATTTTTCACCAGCAACAAAAATGAGTACATAATCTGCTTGCATTTCAATTAGAGAATGCCATGATGAATCAGGATTATTTAAAAGCATATTTGCTATATTTTGAATAATCTTTGTACTAATTGTTGAATTATCTGCTAAAGTAGCTCTTTCACCCATAGTTGAAATCCAGTAACCGTAATCCCACCAAGATGCTACAACAGCATCTTTAGGAGTATTATTTTTCATCCAATCTAGAGTATCCAACCAATCATCAGTAGCAATTGTATATGCTGTACCACCATTCAAAATTGTAGGGGGAGCATTTATCAGACTAGGTATTTCTGAACCTACTGGATAAACCATTGGTACGGCAAGAAGAAAAATAATTCCTATAACATAAGGCAATTTTATTAAATTACCAATAGATTTTTTTGATTCAGATCGAATTTTAAAAAATTCTTTTGTTAATACAGTTAAACCTAATGATGCCAAAACAATAATAGAAATTGATGCAAAAACTTCCAATCTAACAAATGTTGAAGCAGTATATACCCCAAAGATTCCTAAAATTAAAGCAAATGATAACATATCATTTTTAATAAAGTTAGATTTTTTATTTTGAACATTTTTAATAATTAACCAAATTCCCAACCCTGAAAAAATCATAAGTACAGAATGGAATAAAAATGATTGTGATAGTGTTGTTGTGGCATGTTCTGATACAGAATCTACTAATGGATCTGTTGTGGTTAAAAATGGATTTAATGCATTAAGATATCTATGACTAGCAGAAGGTAAAAATTGAGATTCAGAATTTACCACTAAAATTAAAGGAACAATAATTAAAAATGCCAGTAAAAATACTAAACCATTTCTTGTTTTATTTTTAGTACTTTTATTTTGTATTAAAATACAAAATACAAAAAATAAAGTAGAAAATATTAATAAAATTCCACCCATGCCAAAAACAAAATTAGAACTGACACG
Organism: Candidatus Nitrosopumilus sp.; assembly: GCA_965262905.1. GTDB lineage: Archaea > Thermoproteota > Nitrososphaeria > Nitrososphaerales > Nitrosopumilaceae > Nitrosopumilus. The sequence goes on along the minus strand of OZ253567.1, from coordinate 1,406,035 downwards.
TTCAAACCCTAATGAAATAATGATGGTACTGATTGTATAGACTGGGATGGCCCAAATGATAAATTTATGATCCGTCCTCAAAAAAGGTAAAGCAATGAAAAAAATTGCTAAAGGCATAATAAAGAATTGGTTTCCGCCCCATGCTGAAATAGAAAATGCTGTAAAAATTCCAGCTCCCACAAGTTTAGAGAAGGATATTTTTTTATTTTGAGAATTTATTCCACTTAAAAGTAAATACACTGCTAAAAGAGCAAAAAATAACCCTAAAGGTTCTGATTTGAACCATCCAATTGGACTACGAATTAAAATTGGTAATGAAATCGAAAATAAAAGTGCAGAAAATAGACCAGCAGTAGTACCACCTATTACTCTAACTAGTGCAAAAATAACTATCGCAGATAATGAACCGAAAATTGCAGGAAATAAAATTGTAAAGTCATATAGATCACTTCCACCACCAAAAATCCAGTATGTAACTGCGGCAGTTAGATGAAGCGTTACTTGAGAGTTTGAAGAGACATCTCTACCTATAGGATACCAACTAAGATCGTCATTCCATTCAAAATATGCTGGGATTCCATTATCAACAACGTATTGAGTTGCACGATAATTAAAAAAAGGATCAAATTCATTTAGTTCAAATCCATAATCAACAGGTTGAGCACGAAGAAGGAAAGATACAGTAAAAGATAAAGATAAAATTCCAATAATTAAAAGATGGTTTAATTTTAAATCAAAGTTACCCATAGAAATAAGTTTTGTATTTGCTAGCAAGCAATATTTTTGAAAAAACTTTGTTTATTACTCTTTGTATAAAAAATCTTGGAATTGTTTTGGATTAAGGAGCAAATCTTCCCTGAAGAATAGTTTCTTCTATAATATGATTTTTCATAGATGATTCAATTTCTTGTTTAGTTGAACCTTTGATGATATCTAATTTTTGATCTAAAGCATATAATTTGAAAATGTACGTATGTTCTTTATCTGGAGGAGCAGGACCCCCATAACCAATTTCACCAAAGTCAATTTCTCCTTCACTACAATATTCAGGTATAGAATTTTCTTTAAACTCACAATTTTTAGGATCTATGTTCCATACAACCCAATGCACCCAAACTTTACCAGCAGCTCCCATTGCATCAGGATCATCCATTATCAAAGTAAGTGATATTGTATTTTCAGGAATTTCATTAATTTTTAGAGGAGGACTTGTGTTTCCATGTTTATATCCATATTTTTTTGGAATAACTCCACCATTTTCAAATGCTTCACTCTTAAAACTCAAAGTCATTGAAATTATTGATAATTACTCAATCTTAAATATTTCTAAGATTCCAAAATGATTTTGTTATTTGAAAAAGACATAATTGAACTTCCATTATTTTTAATCTGTTTTTTTAGTTCTTTATCCATTGTAGCTACAATTACTCTATTTTTTAAAACATAATCAAGTAATTCCTTATCTGCAAATGAGCCAAGTATTGGAATTATTTTCAAATTTTTGATATAATTCAGAGTTGATTGTACATCTTGTTTTTTTTCAGGATTTTTTTCTAATTCAAATAACTCATTTTTTACAACTTGTGGTACAATAAAACTAATTTGACCAATTTCAACATCAAGATTATCTAAATTTTTGATTCTATTTGTGGCTAGATGAATTAAAAAACTTGTGTCACAGATTACTTCAACCAACTATTCCTGCACCAATAAGTCGCCATCTTTCAGAAATTCTTCTACTAATTGCTACGTTACCACCTTCAAATATGCATGCAGGTCTTCTAAGTTCAATCTCAACATTCTTTGATTTTATTTTTTTAACTGTACCTAAAACTGGAGCAGTGCCAATGTTAAGTCGAAGTAGTTCTCCAGATGAAATTGGTTGTACTTTAATGTCTTCAGTAACACCTACTGCAGAATCAAACAAATTAACATCTAATTTTAACAAAGTTGAATTATCAGGAAGTGTACCAGGTTTTCCAATAACTGAACCAATGAAGGAATCACTTCTAGTCATTGAAGGATCTAATTTTGTTCCTATAGCAACTAAGCCACCTGGCTTTACTGATTCAACAATACCCGCAGCAGTTCCTAAAGATATAATTTCAGTAAGTAATGGTTCGTATGTCTTTTTCTTTTCATTCATAATTCCAGGTTTAATTTCAATTTCATCACCAATATTAAAAACTCCTTGAGTTAAACTTCCACCAATAACACCACCTTTGATATCTTTTAATTTTATTCCAGGTTTATTTACATCAAAAGAACGTAAAACGTGCATTACAGTATCAGCTTTTTCATCTCTTTCTGGTGTTTTGATTGTTGATTCAATAGCACCAATTAACGCATCAATGTTTAATCCAGATTGTGCAGAAATTGGAATGACTGGTGCTTTTGCAGCATGGCTTCCTTTAACAAAATTTGTTATTTCTTTATAATTATCGAGAGCTTCTTGATATGAAAGTAAATCAACTTTATTTTGAACTACAACTATTTGTTGAATTCCAAGAGTTTGTAGTGCTAAGAGATGCTCTTTTGTTTGGGGTTTAGGGACTTTTTCATTTGCTGCTGCCAAAAGTAATGCACCATCCATTAATGCAGAGCCTGAAAGCATATTTGCCATCAAACTTTCATGACCAGGACTATCTACAAAACTTACAACTCTAGATAATTCACTTTCCTTTCCACAATTGTTACATTTTGGAGTTGTAGAATATCCTAAAGGCTCTTCACATTTTTTACATTTGTAAAATGCTGCATCTGAATAACCAACACGAATTGTAATCCCACGTTTTAGTTCTTGACTATGAACACTTGTCCATGAACCAGTTAAAGCTTGAATTAGAGTAGTTTTTCCATGATCTACATGACCAGCAGTACCAATGTTAACACATGGTTGATAGCCATATTTTTTGATGTACCAATCAGGAAGAGTTTCTCTCCAATGCATAAGTCAAAAAATAGAATCGGTATATGTTAAGCTATTCTTTTTTGTCTTCAGTTTTTTCTTCTGTTACTTCTTCTACAGGAGCTTCAACGGGTAATTCCCCATCAAATTTACAATTTACTTGATAGATTTCTTCAGATACAGAATTACCTCTCATTAATTTCCTTTTTCGTTGTCCATATTCTGCATCTTGTAAACCAACACCTTTAGAAAGTAAAACTCTTTTTCTTGCTGCACCATGAATATCATTTCTCATTGGAACTCCAGATTTGTCACTACCTCCAGTGAGTTTTAATTTTCCAGTTAACCCTACAATAGAAGCATCAGTTTCATTTCCTAACTCTAATCCTAACAAAGGATTAGCATCGTTGTCTTTGAGTTCTTTTGAAATTGATTTTCCTTTAATATCTGAGATTGTAAGTTTAAAGTTTGCCAATTATTCCAAAAAAAAGTTGAACGACTAATTAACCTTTGGACATTATTTTTAAATCAAGATTTACAATGATAGGCATGACAGAAGAGATCAAATGTCCTAGATGTGATAATAAAATGGTCGATATGCAAGCATGTCATATGTTTTGCCCAAATTGTGGAGCTCATTTAGATTGTTCTGACAAAGGGAATTATTGGTAATTAAATTCCAGGTCTATCTGGAATATAATCAGCTGACATGTTAACGGCTTGATCTTTCATAATTTCAAGATAGGCATCATAATCTGCTTCAAAGTTACAATGTGGACATTTTACATTAGTTATATCATCATTTAATATTGCAACCTTTTCACACTCAGGGCATCTTGCATCCATATTTTGTGATATACAATTAAGATATTTAATCATAATTGATAATATTGTTCTAGGCGGTGTTAGTTTAGTCTGGTATGACGTCAGATTCCCAAGATGTGTGCCTATGGCGCTAAGGGTCTCCGGCTTTGATTCTAGTAATGACAAATCGGTAGATAGGGTTTTTATTTTTTTTCTAATGGAATGAAAAAGTTTGTATTCATAATTTTTGTTCGGATAAAGTGTTCCAGACAAATAACTCCGTTCACTTTTGCTTAACACATTATGAATACGAAGAAATGATATTTAGATCTTGATCAATCTGCTATAATTAATCCAGATTTTTCGAGATTGACTTTTCTGTATATTTTACGTCTTTTTGAATTTCTAGGAGTGGTTTTTACTGGGCCTGTACAACAAGGACATCTAGATCCTTCCCATTCTATGAATACGTTACAATTTTTACAATTTTTAGAATTATCTGTATCATACTTTCTGCTTTTCTTATATGTTAAACAAGAACCATTACAATACAACATTATAATTTTAATTTATTATCCACTATTAATGTTCAGTTATTTTTATTAATTAATAGATTATTCTCTAATCGTTTTTTGATAACGTTGCAATCAAATTTTTCCATTCCAATCCATTGCCTAGAATGTTTTTGACAGACTTCATATGTACTTCCTCCACCTCCAAAGGGATCAAATACAAGATCACCTTCATTTGTACTCATAAGAATAGCTCTTTCAGGAATAGTAATTTTTAATTCATTTATTCCAGGCCTTACTTTGTATTTACTATGTCTATTTGGAGAAGTATCTTCCCAAAAATCTGTTAAATTTAATCCGTCTGGATTTAATGATTTATGATGTCCACCATAATCCTTAATGTCTCCATCACAATGTCGACATTTTTGAATTGGAGTTCGTAATTTGTTAAAAACATTTGGAGTGCCTTTTGTGTAATACAACAATGCATAATGTGCAGGATAAAGTTTATTCCCCCTAGGAAAACTTCCTTTCATAGTCATTGCAATCCAATGTCTAAATTCTAATCCCTTATCCAACTCTGACGCAAATTTTACTGCTAAAGATGGCATTGCATAGATAAAAAATGAACCGCCATCTTTCAATAGTCTAATACCTTCTTGAATCCATTTGGATGTCCAATCAAAATAGTCTTCAACATCATCTACAAATTCTGTACCATAATCTTTTTTGAGATTAAATGGAGGATCTGCAAAAATGCAATCTAATGTACTAGATTTCATTTTCGTCATAAGTTTTAAACAATCATCATTATACAATATTCCTAAATCTGTGACAAGATATGGTTTAGTATTCAAACCTATTTTGGACGATAAACCATTATTGTGCTTTCCATAATTGTTACTGTTTCTATTACTCAATCCTTTCTCCTCCAGTTGTTGTATTCATAACCATTAATCTTTTTAGATTTCTATTATAACCAATTATTTATCTAGATCAAATATTGTATTCTCCCTTTAATTGTAAAATTATGAATCCTGTTTTTATGGATGTGATAGATCTCTTGATCATGAAATTAGTAAAAAAAGAATTTCTGATAAATGTTGGAGATTTTTCATCCAGTAAGGAATGGAAAAAAATAGATCAAGATATTGAAAATGCAATAAAAAAAGTTACATGGCCAAAGAATTCAAAAAAAATTACAATTAATCCAGAACGAAAAGGTAATGGAGTTGCTCCAATAAAACGTTCTTTTTGTAGTGAATTAAAAAATATTGGTTGGGAATTAGAAACGGCTTTACCTATTGCAAATAGAATTAGACCCAGGTCCATTAGATGCAACACTTGAACTAAATGATGATTCTCTTTTTGTAGTTGAATGGAAAACTGGAAATATCTCATCTAGTCATAGGGCACTAAACAAAATAGCTTTAGGAATTTCTAAAGGGATTCTAAAAGGAGGAATTCTTGTTTTGCCTACTAGAAATTTATATCAATATCTAACTGATCGAATTGGGAATTTTGAAGAAATAGAACCATATTTTGATTTATGGAAATCAATTCAATGTACGAATGGAGTATTGGGAGTATACGCAATAGAACACGATTCTGAAAATGATTCTGTTCCAAAAATTCTAAAAGGAACAGATGGGAGAGTATTGAAATAATTTCAAGGAAATTTTTGATAATAACCTGACCTTAATTTAGAATAAACTGAACACCGAAGGTGTGAAATCAAAAAAAGGCTGAAGCAACAGATTCTGATGATTCTTTTGATTACGAAGAGGGTTTTAACATCAATGAAGTTTATGATCAAGACTAGTTACCTCTAATGAAAAAGAGATGTAATTGAGCCTAATACAGCAGCTCAATTTTCTATGTCTATCGATATTTCAGTTTTTGAAGCTAATTTATCTCGTTAAGCATCGATTGATGTTACCTCTATACATAGTTCTTCTACAGAAATGACTTTATCATTTGTATTATAAAACTGATATTCTTCTTCTTTGTATCGTTGTTCGAAATGATTCTTTACGAATGATCTTATGCATGATTCATCAAGTGTAGTTGTATCGATGAGTGTAGATTCAACAGTGACATCATGCTCTAAATATCTGTCAGGAATCCAAAAAATATCTCGACTTTTATTGTTGGGATCTTTTGTTCTTTCAAGAAATCCATATTGTGTAAGAGGTATTAGGATCGTTTCTAACAATTGCTGTCTGTTGTAATTCTTTTCTTTGAGTTCTTTGTAATGAGTTAGTATCTCAGAAGCTATGAGAACTTGAAGATCTTTTCCTTCAACATGAATATTTTTACCATGTGTTAGAATTGTTGGTTTAATCACCTCATTGAATGTTCGAATTTTGTGAGATGGAATTCCAGTATTATCTATGATCAACTGAGTTGCTTTTGAAACATCATTTAGATGTGTTACAGGATATTTTTTTCCATCAAACTCTAGTTTTGGTCTATGTTTTGCATTACACAGAGTAAGCAGATTGGAGGTTTTCATCAATCTCTGGAATTGTCTAGTTCTGGCACCTGACTCACTTGGAAAAATCTTACCAATTTGATCAGAAAATGGGTTCAAAATTGGATCATCTCTTTTTTGGTATTTTTTCAAGGTCAAGATGATTTGAGAAACCAAAGATTTGGCATGTTCAATTTCATCTGGATTTATGACTTTTCGGGCATAAAGTGGATCAGTAAAACCATATTTTTTTAAAATCAAGGCGATACTTTGTTTGTATTTCATGGCATTGGCCTGAAGGGAAATAGTCTGAAATCTAGTATCAATTTCAGATGTAATGTCTCTTCTAGCCCTCATCTTTTGCTGATGCATACGTTACTGAAGGCTTTCCACTAAAGACCATTCTTTGCTGCTTGTTTTCCCCTACTCCTTGTTTGTTAGTAACTTGGTGTTTGATGAATTCGGCATCATTTGACAACATTGACTTGAAGGATTACCACAAGGCCAGATTTTGAGAATCCAGAAATATTAACCACTTGTTTTCCAAGTTGACCATATTCCAGGCATTCTTTTCAAGAGATTTTCTTTGTAAATCTAATTTAGTAGAAAAATTTGAAAATATGGTTTTTGAAATAAAATCTATTATTAAACAAAAAGTAGAATTGACAAAAAGAGAACAATAAACCAAACCGCCTTACGCATAATATTCTAAATTTTGTTAATTTTTTAGCCTTGAAAGAATACTAAATAATGTCTTAAAATATTATGAATTCATGCCTGATTTGAAGACATTCTTGACTTGTAAAATGAAATATTATCTAGTGGTTTATTTATATAAAATCGCAAAGTCTTAATAAAAGAATAAGACTAATTGTTAGTATGTCTTTAACTCAAACACAGACAAAAACCCCTGAATGGACATTACATGAAGAACAGTTGTGTGCTAAAATTTTAAAAGAAATTAATAATGGGGAAGTTAAGCTTCATCAGTTAAGGTAAAATATCCTAACTGTTTCTTATTTTTATGATTCATATTATTTACACACAATATTTCCAAGATTTTTTAGATACATTTGATTTACAGAAACAAGAATTAATTAAAAAAATTATTACAGATTATTGTGATGGAGCAATATTATTACCAAGACCAGAAAAATCAAAACTAAATCCACAAATTCAAAAAGTAGCAATACATGATGCTGATATTGTAATTTTTTATGTTGAAGTTGATGGCACTTGGATCATTTTAACAGGTATTGAAATACCTAAAAGAGCAGCATAATAATTCTATCAATTATATTTAGAATTATTCAAAAATCTGTTTAACCCGATCATAAATAATTCGTAAGAATTTTAGTCCAAACTTTAATCCATTTTTTTCTGTGTTGGTTCATATTTGAAAGATAGTAATGTTTCTCTGATACTGAACCTCTTCTGCCTTGCATGTACTCTGCAAGAAGAGGATCTAGATTGATTGCGTTAATAGTAAAATTCAGTTTTCACAAGTATCTTAATTCGCATCCTAAAACCTTAAAATCATAGTCAAAGACAAATTTTCTGTCCATCCTGTCATAAAGTGATGGAAAACAGAAAGTAGCATTGGTGTTTTTTGTTTTCTTTGACCAGAATATCTCCAATACTCCGCCATGACAAAATTTGTTATGGTTCTCAATGACTATTCTTGTCTCCAAAGTCCTGATGTAAGCATGAACACTGCAAAATCTTTCTGAATAGGGTTCTAGTTTGGATATGTTCTCCAATACTTGCTTTAAGGAAAGTTGTTCTTTTGGGAAACTATATGTTCTATTATTCCATTTAATTTCCTTCTTTTTTAGCCACAAAGTGAACTTTTGATGCAGATCTGTATCGTATTTTATGTCATGAAACCTGCAAAGATTATCCATTGCTCGGAGATCATCTTGCTTGTTACGATCATTTGATCTGTTTACAAATTTGTCATTGAATAACAAATCTACAACTAATGAACTTCTTAACCAGATGTATCGGGCATGTCTTGGATTTTTGTTAGAATAAAGCCATTTCTTGTATGTCGTATCGACAGACAATGTACGGAGGCTCTTACTAAAATCAGTAAGATCATCATTACCAAATTTAGTAAGAGAAAAATCATTTTTAGTGGGCTGACTGAAGATCTGCGCAGGCGGAGTTAGTTTAGTCTGGTATGACGTCAGCTTCCCAAGCTGAAGGTCGCGGGTTCAAATCCCGCACTCCGCATTATAATTCTCTAATTGCTTGTTCTATTATGCCTCTATCAGAAGCTTTTGGATAATATTTGAGATAATTTTTGAGATCATCTTTTGCACCAGAATTTTTGTTTTGTTTTTCTCTTAGATAAGCACGATTTTTGTAAATTTTTGCAGAACGTTTTGGATTAATCTGAATTGCCTTGCTGTATGAATTTTCTGCTTTATCAAATTGACCAGTCTTAAGATAGAAATTTCCCATACCATTATAGGCCAAATATGAGTTCTTGTTGATTTGTAAACATTTCTCATAATATTTTACACATTCTGAGGAATTTTGAGCGTTAAGCATTGTAGCAAATAGATTAAGTGCAGTGGAATTATTTGAATCAAGTTCTATAGATTGTTTTAATGATTCAAGTGCTTCAGAATTATTTTTTAAAATATTTTGTTTTTCAGAAATAAGACATAATCTATTTGATTTGTCACTAGAGTCATTTTCTAGATTTATGGATGTAATTATGTCAGAAGGGGCTAAAATTAGCAATAATTTCCCTTCTTCAGACCATTCTTTTTCAAAAATATCTTGAGGAATTGCACCTACTTGTTGTTCTCCTTCTTGATTACCTTTCTGAATATAATGTAAAATTGTTTTTTCTTGTTTATCATATCCTGTAATTATAGAAGCGTGTTGAGTTATTTCAGGGATTCCTGGAAGGATTACAATTGGTGGAATTCCTAAATCAATGATTTTTTTTAATTCAGATAAAGATGAATGAATTATTTTGCATGTCAAACCATGTCTTTCTGCCATTTCTATTCCCTCAATCAAAATACTACCATCAAATCCAGAATATTTTTTTGCAGATTCTATAGCTTCTGCCATAGGTAAATCAATATTCCAATATTTTGATACTACGTTAATTGGTAAGGGGAGACAAATATTTTCATCATCTACAAGTGGTAACAATAATTCATGATTTTCTTCTTCCATAAAATAGAGAAATTTTGAGAGTTATTAAAATCAATCAGAGAGAACAAAATTTTTCAATTAAATCATTCCCATCTGGACTCATTTCTGGATGAAATTGAGTTCCAAAAATTGGCCTTTCTTCATATTGAATTATTTCATTTTTACTGTTCTTTGATTTACCTATTGAGATTAAAACATTAGGCAATTTGGAGATCTCATAACTATGACTTTCAAACACATTTATGGAATTTTTACAAATGGAATTTTCTTTCACAATTTGTATTGATTCGATTCCTTTTTGAAGAGAATGGATTTTTCTAATTGTACCACCTAAAGTAAGTGCTAAAATTTCTGCACCATAGCAAATTCCGAGTAATTTATTATTATTTTTAATACAATGTTTGATAGTTTTAGAATTTATTTCGTTAATTTTTTTTCCATTTTTCCTACGTCCAGAAAGAATGAAAGAGTCATAATTTGAAAGTGAATCTAATCTTAAACTTTGAGGAGATTGTTTTTCAAATGAGATATTTTTTTGGATTAAAAAATCAATTAAATGTTTTGTATAGATAGAGCCGTTATCAACAACAAGAAGCAATTAGTTGCCTACCTCAATTGAGATATAATGTATCTCAGGAAGTTCATCTTTAACTAATACAGTTCCAATATTGAGATTTGTATCTTCTTGCCACATGAAGACTCTGTCAGTACGTGGTTTTACAAAGTCATCAATGAATTCTAGTAAGAATTCTTCAGTATCAGCACGATCACTTTCAGTAAAGAAGAATAGTTCCCCTTCATTAAATGACACTGGAATTTGAATAGCCGTTGGTTCAGAAATAGAAATACCATTTGTTTCAAATACTAACTTTATGATATCAATCCTATCACTTCTAACTAATTCAATATAATCATCATCAGCTGTAGTTGTAGTTGATGCTACACCAGAGACTTTCTTCAAGTATGCTTCAAATGCTTCTTCTTGAGTTTCACCTAATCCAACGAAATATTCTCCGTTAAATGCAGCACCTACGGCTGCAATAGTTCCTAATTGAGCAACTACTCCACCAGCTCCTGCAGTGTATACAGGAATAAAGTAAACATCATGATCACCTACACGATACAAAATATTATCACCAACTCTTGGATTTCTCAATAATGTCTTTAGTTGGGCAAATTCTGGATCCCTATCAAGTGCTTCTCTAACAGCTGTAGGACCAATTAGTTTAGTATCAGAATCTAATGGAACTTCATAAAATTGCATATCGCCTAGTCTTTCAAGATCATTTTCAACTACCATGTATCCTGCAAGATTTCTACCTTGAGAACCTCTTAATTCCAATGAAAGTAATCCTAAGAATTCTGTTTGTTCAAATCCAGGAGGTTTTGCTTCAACATAATAGGTATCAAGACCTCGTGGAATTTCATAGAATTCATTTGCTTGAATAAATGTCTCAACGTTAGTTACATGGTAGATATTGTACATCTCAGTTTTCCAGTTAAATAATTCTACTGGGTATCTGATTTGTTCTTCTAACCATGCAGGCATTGGCTGGAATTGCTCATCATACTGACTTGCAAACATGTCAGTGAAGAAATCATTTCCAGTTTTTAATAATTGAATATCACCATTGTAAGTATCAACAAGTGCATATCCTACTAGACGTAAGTATGGGTTTCCTACAGACCAAGGAACGTCTCCTGTATCAAATCCAATAATTAATGGGATTAACCAATAGGAATTTTCACCATCAGTTACAGGAAGAGAATCTAATTCTTTTCCAAACAAATCATACAAGAAATAAGGATACAACGTTTCCATTCTGTCATGAACATCTTTGTATCTCATAATGTGAACGGATTCACCTGGGAATGATAGCAAAAAGTTTGGCTCAAATATCCAACTCAATGGGGGTGAAACATCCAATCCACCTATTCCAGAATAAGATACGCCTCCAAGTTCGGCACTGTTTTGATCATCTCTTGAATTAGGATAACCAGACCAAGTTTGTTCAAATAATCCTCCTTCACCATAATAGATTTCTCTTTGTTTGAAAAATTCGCCACTATCGACAATTTGTCCATCAGTAGCCTCTAAAGTAAGGAATCCATTTGGAACGTGAGTATAAACAAGATGTTCGTTATACCATCTGTTTTCAAGGCTGACAGAGGTTGGTAAAATTGGTTTCATTGAAGCAGTCCAGTATAGTGTATTGTTAAAGCGAAGAATATCATTATCTTCAAAGTCTACATATGGAATCAGACCTATCTCAGGCTTTAATTTAGCAAATGCAGCTTCCCAATCCCAAACTCGAATAACATCAAGAACATCACTATTCTGATTTACATAATTTTTAATGTTATTTGCAGAAACAGATGTTAATTGAACATCATGAATATTTTCTTGAACATCATTAAGTTCCCCTAGATAGCGATTAACTCCTATTTGCTGTGCTGTGTATGGTCCTAAAAATTCAATCTTCTTTGCATCAGCAATACTGTTGTTAACTGAAACAACACCAGATACTATAATTACAATTGCAATAATTGTTAAAAGTCTGATGTATACATCTCGCTTAAACATATGAGTTAGTACGCGTGCTCTAATTCTATCAACTACTGAAAATGCAATTAATGCAAAACCTATGACAAGGGTGCCTCCAATTACATATCTTGTATTGTAATCAATTTGGTCTGTAAAAAATAGATTAATTCCTACCCAAATTATACCAATTCCAATTATTCCCTCAATTGTAGAAACATAATTTAGATATCTTGGTTTTCCTTCATTGGAATCTTGAAGATAAGTTGTAATAACATTAATTATTCTATGAATTCCAACATACAAAACTAGACGAAGCCCAATCGCCGTAAGTAATGGTGGAATCAATATTACTAAAGCTGGAATCATTGGAACAACATTTTCTGCAGCATAGTTTAGATTATTATCAGGAGTTACAAAAGGTAAAGTAAACAGTGAAGGTAAATTTTCAATTCCCAAAGTATTTCCATCAATAAATGACATTGCTGCAAATCCAAACATAATATTTGCAAAGAAAGCTCCGAAAAGCAAGATCTTGGTAATTTGCCAGATTACAAATTGTGCCGACGATAATTTGTAATCTCTAAAACTTTTTAGAGTGTTTGAGATTGGTTGTTGTCCTCCACTTCCTAAAAATCCAATTCCAGAGCTAATGGCATACCAGAAAATTGAAGAACGTCCTACAATGTTAACTCGAATAAGAGCAATACCAGAGAGAATTATTGTTGAAACAAGTGTGTAATAGAGAGGTTTGGTAAATTGATCGCCAAATTCTGTGAAATTCATTGATAAAATAACTGCCTGATTTCCAACCATGGTAAAAATTACTATTCCAATTATTGCAACAATAGCTAATCTGATGTATTTTCCAGCATCAGGAGGCGGAGTTTGCTTATCAGTAGAGGCGCTATACAAAACTGAATTTACTTGAGATTTGGTAAATTAATGTCTTACCAGCAAAATCAAGCTATTCTGGCAAGTTTTTTACAAATCATATAGACTGCGGCAAATGTCGGAACAGTGATTTTTTCATTTAGATATGGCCCAAACTTTTTATTTTTTAATTTGAATTCAATTGGACAATTTGCTATAACTTCTACAGTATCATCACTAAGAAAAGATGCTTCAGTATAAGGATCAAACTTTGTTAAATCATCACATTGAATTTTTGCAAGTCCACTTTTACTGTTAATGGAACCAGGTAATCTAAAAATTCTGTGAATATCCATAGTAACATTTGGATCTATTTTTACTCCAATGTTTTCTGAAACATCATCTAGAGTTATTTGAAAAGATGAATAACCATTTGAAAGTAATTCTGTAATTATTTTTGAGCGTTTTGATTTTGAACCAAAAACATATTTTGAAAATCTACCTCTCCATCCCTTTTCATTAAAATCTGGAAATGAATTTTTGACAGGTTTGTATCTCTTCATTCCAAATGTTTCAGGAATAGCTCCACGAAGGGAGATATAATCAGTTAATTCTGATCTTTCTCTAGAACCAATTTCTTGAAATTGTGAATTATAAACATAAACATGGAATCCTTCATTACCAGAAAAATATACTTGAATATTTTCTTTGGTGATTGCAAGATCATCAATTAGAACTTGAGACAATTTTTCTACTTCTATTTTAGATGCATCAATACAATTTTTGCAAGGTAAAGATTTTTTTTCTAACTTTGATGAATTACATTTTAAGCATTTGCTGGAATTTTTTGAAACTTCATTACATTCATTACAAATTGATATCGTGTGCTCTTCTCTACATGATAAATTAAGATCTTTTGCGTCAATATCAAAAATCAGATCTGCCTCTTTCCAATCTTTTTCGTTCATTGGTAAATTTGGAAATGTATAGTATGCGTTAGAACAATAAACATCAGACGGAATATTTTGCATTAACATTAGATGTAATTCTTTATCATCTTTAATCGGAATGTGTCTAGTCATTCCTAAATTAAATTTCTGATATCCAAATTCTCTTTCAGATGTTCTCTCTGGAACTTTGATTAGATCAAAATGATTAAAATAATATTTTTTGAAAGAATCTTCTAAAAATTGTGAATCTGCTTCTTGCATTATTTTTTTTTCCTTCCAAATTGTAAGGGATTAATGATATTATCACATTCAGGTATTGCAAAACACAAACTTTGAGTTTTTAATTTCTCACAAGATGGACAAAAGTATTGAGTACCACTACCTGAAGTTCCTGCTAAATGATTTAATTGGTATAATGTAACACGTGGATTGTAATCAGGAGCATTTTTGAATAGTGGTGCAATTTGTTGTATCGTTTGTCCTTTTGATAAAAGAAAAGTTGCAAGCATAAATCGTCCAGAATGAGGAAGATTTTCTCCTTTTTCTAAAATTTCAATTGCATGTTTTATACACGGTGGATATTCTCCGGTTGTTATAGTGTAAGAAGGAGTAAGGGCCTTACCAATTGAAATTAATTCATTTACTATATTTTCAAGTCCAGGAATCATTGGTGGAGTTGGTGCATTAGTAATTTTAGAAGTAATATAAGTTCCCAATTCTTTTCTAACTAATCTAACTGTTTTATCTGGTGTTAGTAACACTTTACCATTTTCAACATGCCTATTGACTAATTTCCATTCTCTTTCATGAAAATCTATTGAATGTTTTAGATAATCAGATACGGGAATTTTAAAAAATTCATCTTCTTTTACTACTTTAATATCGAATAAATCATAAATAATTCTAATAGCCAAATCGATTTTTGATTTATCAGAAGCTTTTCCTAAATCTTTTTCAAGATGATTTTCTGCACGTCTAGCTTCTGCAAGAGCAAATCGTTTAACGAGTGTATGCATTCCACTTAATTTTATTAAAACTATTGCCAGTAGAAAAGAAAAAATTTCTTTTTCACGAGCAGAATCAGATGCTTCTCCATCTACAATTTCAGATTTGTAAATACCACCTTCCGTAGAGACTTTAAGCCTATGATATGCCTTATCCACGACGGATTTAAGATCAGGATCAGTTCCAAATTGAGATAGTGGAAAACTTTTTTCTTTCAAAAATTTTCCAGCACCCTCTAGGAACGGATATTTTGCAAGTTCATCAGTACCTAACTCTAACATGTTAGTGATCTACCGAATTCACTTAAAAATCTGATTTTTTGAATTTTGATGCTGGTTTAAATTATGTTTTAAGGAAATACATACATGCAGATTGGATGTCATGTTTCAATATCAGGATCCATCGACAAAGCAGTAGACAATGCAGTTGAGAGAGAATGCTCAGCATTTCAAATTTTTACCAGAAATCCACGAGGCTGGCATGCAAAAGAACTCACCAAAGAAGACATTGATAATTTCAAATCAAAGTTAAAAGAAAGTAAAATTGATAGATTTGCAACATGTGCACATATGCCATATTTACCAAACCTTGCAACTCCAAAAGATGAAGGATTTGAAAAATCTCTAAAAACTTTGATTGATGAATCTGAAAGATGTGCACAATTAGGAATTCCATATCTTGTAACACATCTTGGAAGTCATTTAGGTACTGGTGATGAAGCTGGAATTAAAAAATTAGTTGAAGGATTTACAAAAGCTGCAAAAGTAAAAAATAATGTAATGATTCTATTAGAAAATACTGCAGGACAAAAAAATTCTGTTGGTTCTAATTTTAAACAATTGGGTGAGATTTTCAAACAACTAAAACCTACAAAAAAATTTGGTATTTGTTTAGATACATGTCATGCATTTGTTGCAGGATATGATTTGAAAACTGAAGATAGTGTAAAGAAAACTTTTTCTGAATTTGACAAACATGTAGGAATTGATAATTTAAAAATTCTTCATCTTAATGATGCTAAAGGAGAAGTAGGTTGCAATCTTGATAGACATTATCATTTAGGTTTAGGTGGAATTGGAGAAAAAGGAATTTCAGCTGTAATAAAATTTGCCAACAAGAAAAAAATCCCTATTATTTTAGAGACTCCAATTGATGATGACCGAGATGACTTTGAAAATGTTAGAGTAGCAAAGGGATTTGCGTAGAAATTTATTTCGTGAGTAAGTTGATGTTATAATGGACTATGAAGCAGTAATGAAACTAGCACTTGAACGTGGATTTTACTTTCCTAGCTGTGAAATTTATGCAGATGCTCAGGCTGGATTTTGGGAGTATGGTCCATCTGGAGTTAGCTTAAAAAATAAATTTCTTGAATTATGGAGAAGAGAATTAATTCGAAGAGATGGAATGCTTGAAATTGATGGTTCACAAATTATGTCAAAATCAGTTTTTGAGGCATCAGGACACTTGGGGAATTTTGCTGATCCAATAATCAAATGTATAAAATGTAATGCTACATTTAGAGCAGATAGAACTATTGCAGAACTTACACAAATAGAAATTCCTGAAAGCGCAGACTTGGAAGAATTTGATAATGCAATTGCACAAAATAATATCAAATGTCCAAAATGTAAAGGGGGTTTTGATAAGACAAAAAATTTCAATATGATGTTTAAAGTAGGAATTGGTCCTGAAGAAGAAGAAGCATATCTACGACCTGAAACATGTCAATCAATCTTTGTAGATTTTCCTAGGCTATACAAAACAATGAGAGGAAAACTTCCTCTAGGAATTGCCCAAGTAGGAAAGAGTTTTAGAAATGAAATTGCTCCAAGGCAGAGTCTACTTCGTCTAAGGGAATTTTATCAGGCAGAAATTGAAGTATTTTGTAATCCAAACAATCTATCTGAAGTAGAAAAGTTTTCAGAGATTCAAGATGTTACTATAAGAATACAGACAGATAGAGATCCTGTCTCTATGACATGTAAAGAAGCAGTAGAATCAGGAGTTGTTCCTAACAAGATTGTAGCATATTATTTAGGAATTTTAACTGAATTTTATGAGAAAACAGGAATAGACATTACAAAAAGTAGATTTAGAAAACTAGGAGATAAAGAAAAGGCATTCTATGCTAAAGTTGCATTTGATTTTGAAGTAAAAACCACTATTGGTTGGCTAGAACTAGTTGCATGTAATTATAGATCTGACTATGACTTGACCAGTCATGCAACAAAAAGCAAGCAGAAATTTGAGATAATGGATGGTGATGACAAAGTTTTGCCTCATGTATTTGAGATATCAATGGGAATTGACAGAAGTCTGTATACAATATTAGAGCACAGTTTGAAAGAGGATAAAGAACATGAAAGAATAGTTTTAGCCTTAAAACCATACTTGTCTCCTATTCATATTGGAATTTTATCTCTAGTGAAAAAAGATGGATTGAAAGAAAAAACAGATGAGATTTATCTTCAACTAAAAAGAAAATGTGATGCATTTTTGGATCACTCTGGTGCAATAGGCAGAAGATACAGAAGATTAGATGAAATTGGATCACCCTTTGCAATTACAGTAGATCATCAAACATTAGAAGATGAAACAGTAACAATTCGTATGAGAGATAGTATGGAACAAAAAAGAATCAAAATTTCAGAACTTGATTCAGAAATTATTCAATCGATAGCATATCCATAAATTTAGATTTTAGAAATTTCTATGAGAATGCTGTTATTATTTCAGAATGATATCTGTATTTGATTTTTACATCGATATCTTCTGATGCATGCACGTGCTGTACATATCCATCTTCAGTTTCTATAGTTAAGGCATTAAATATTTGAATATTTTAACAACTTTAACATCACCATTATCCAATCTCCTCTACATGTATTTTTCATCTCAGATTTATTTGCAAAGAATGTATTGCCATTTTCTTCTCTCCACTGTATCTGCATTGAGTTCTGGCGTATACGGTGGAAAATATTTAATTATATTTTTGATGCTTTGATATATTTCTCTATGGGATTGCTTTTGTGGTACGATGTATTGTCTGCAAATAATAATAGTTTTTTACCATTATTGTTTCTGCAGTGATTTTAAAAAATCAAGAAAACTATCTGCATTTGATTTGTCATAGAACTTGCAGAAAAACACACTCTTATTTCCCAACGCGTCAAAGGATTGAAACTTTTCTCGTGTGTAATTGATTGGCGTGGTGATATTATTTTCTGTAAGATACCATCCACGCTTTATGTTTGGTGCTATTTTATTTGTTGACTCATCCAGACATAGTGTGAGGTATCCGAGGTTGCTGTATTTTTTAATTGTCCTTTTTGCGTTTTTTTAAAACGGTTCTGCCCCCTCTTTTGAGGCTGATTTGTGATGTGTGGTTTTTTAGATGAGAACCCAATTCTGTGGAGTAATTCACGCATTGCACTTGCAGAGTATAAGGTGTTGTACTTTTTATCCACATGTGTAATTACCATTTTACACTCCACATGAATTGATTAAATCCAAATTTTTCTGGACCTGAAATTAGATCCTTTCTTAATGACACTAGTTGTTTTTCACTCAAAAAACAACAAGAGGCCGTGTATTTCTTACGGTGTGATATGCAGTTATTCCCTCTTCATCCATACGATTTAGCCAGTAGCTCAGAGTTGATGGTATGACATCCAAACATATTGCAGAATATGAAAGATCTTGCTTTCTTTATATTGCAGCCTCTAGTCTTATTTTGGCTTTTTTTTACATACTTTTCTTAAAAAATCGATACTTGTTCCTTTCATGAAATGGCTACCTGAGGATACCATTAATGTTTTGATTTGACATGATTTTGCAAGTATAAACTATGATCTTAGATCTTTGGGGTTGAAATAATTCATAATTTGTTCAAAATTTATTTGCCTAAACTAATGTACGTCTTGGTAAAAAATACTGGACAGATGTAACACCAAAGAATGATTGTACGTTGGAGAGGAACACACCAAAGATTTTTGGTTTATGGAATGATGACAATCAATTTTTAGCTCGTATGAAAAATTTAATGCAATTGCATTTATAGATTATTTAGAAGCAGCTCGTAAAAAATTTGGAAAAATATTTGTTATCGTTGATAGAGCACCACAACACAAAGCAAATGTTGTAAAAAAATATCTGCGTAAAAACAAAAATGTCAAACTGGCATATCTTCTGAGATCTCCACATTTGAGTATGACAGAATAGATTTGGAGACAGTGCAAACATGAAAATGTTGAATCAGAATTTTATGAATCAATTCATGAGATGAGATATACAGTTATGGAATATTTTAGAACGCACAAATTTAATTTGAATATGTATCAGTATTTTGCAAGAACAATAAATTGAAAAGACTTATGATCTGGGGCATACTCTTGAATCTAAGATGGGCTTAGATGTTTTTGATGCTATTGCATTAACAATTCATGCAAATGATAATGAAATTATCAGTAAAACTACAGTACAAAAATTAATTTATTTTCATACTCAAATGATTAAAAATTTAGATATTTCAAATTACACTCATCATTTCTATGGCCCCTTCAACCATGAAGTATCTACTGCATTGGAAGACATGTCAGAATTTTCATATATCGATCAAAATATTATTTCGGGATATTATGAAACTTATAATTATAAATTAACTGAAAAAGGAATCAATTATGCTGAAATTGCTAAACAAAAATATCCTGAAGAATTTAAAACAATTTCAAATATTCTAAGTATTTGTAAAACATATTGTGAATTAAAACCTAATCCATTATCTTATGCAGCAAAAGCATTTTACATCTTAACTAAATCTAAAGAAGGGCTTGAAGGTAACTATTCAGCTGAAGATGTAAAAATAATTGCAAAAGATTTTGATTGGAATGTTTCTACTGATGATACATTAACTGGAATTGAATTACTTGAAAAATTAAATCTTGTCTCTGTCTCATAGTTATTTTAGATTTAAAGCAATACGTGATCCTCTTTATGGTTTTATTGATCTTTCTGAATTAGAAACTAAAATAATTGACAGTGAAATTTTTAGAAGGCTTCAATTTATCAAACAACTTTCTCATGCTTACTTAGTATATCCATCTGCAATTCATACTCATTTTGAGCATTCACTAGGTACTGCTCATATTTCAGATATTATGTCTAAAGAATTAGACCTTGATAAACAAGACGATATAGAAAAAAATCGATTATCCGGCCTACTTCATGATATTGGTCATGGTCCATTTTCACATTTATTTGAAAATGTAATTAAAAAAAAATCCTACAATAGATGAACCACATGAAAAAATTTCAAAAATTATGCTAAAAGAAGATCCAGAACTTGATTCAATTTTAGGTTCAAAAAAAATGACATTATAGAATTATTAGGAAATAAAATTAATCCACATAAAGAACCAATAAAATCACTTCAATCAGAAATTATTTCAAGTGGTCTTGATGCTGATAAAATTGACTATTTAAGACGTGATTCGTATCATATTGGTGTTGTATATGGACAATTTGATTTTAATAGAATTCTTCATACTCTTATTACAACACCAAAACGTTCTGGAAATTGTATAAACAATAGACCTCTTGCGTAATTAGATTAATTTTACAACATTACCCAAATTCTTTCACAACAAAATCCAAAGCTAAGCTCAAACCATTCCCTTTCATGCTAACATACAAACAATTATCAAAAAAACCAAAGGCATTTCTTTCATACACAGGGATAACAAGACAACAGTTTGATGTGATTCTAAAGAATGTCAGAAAGAATCACTGTATTACTGAAAAACAAAGACTATCCAAAGGCAAAAGACAACGAGACATTGGTGCTGGACATCCATTTGATTTGGATGTAAAGGACAGGTTGGTAAATGCTGCTAGCGTATTATCGAATGTATTTGACCTATGATTTAACTGGTCATCTGTTTGGATTAGACCAGAGCAACGTGAGTAGAAATATCAAATATTTAGAGCCAGCAGTGAGACATGCCAATTCCATCCAAATTCTATGCAGATTCAAAAAAGATTAACGACATACAGCAACTGCACGAGTTCTTTCCTGAGCTAATTGTAATGGTCCATGGTACAGAGCAACCAATTCCTAGACCAAAAAATCGTACCAAAAGAAAGACACACTATTCAGGCAAAAAGAAGAGACATACTGTAAAGAATCAAATCACAATAAATCTAAAAGGTGAAATAATCCACAAACCACCACACTCCCCTGGACGAAGAAATGATTATGCAAATTAAACATCCAGTATTATCTAAAAATTTGATGACATTTTATGACCTTGGATATTTGGGTGTGGAAAAAGACTTTTCAGATCAAATCAGTGTTTTGCCGTACAAAAGAAAAAAGGGAAAAAAGTTGACCATACCTCAGAAAGAGTGGAATAAACTACAATGTTCCATCTGAATCAAAGTAGAGGTATGCAATCAGTAAGATAAAGAAATTTAGAATTAATTCAGATACATTTAGGAACAGATTGTGTCGTTATGATGTGATTAGTGACATTGTTTGTGACATTGTTTGTGGAATGATTAATTTCAAGATACGGCAGAAGCAAGAGTTTGTTGTGATACCATAAATTGAGAAATTGAATCAGTTAGAAGGTTAGATTTTGTTTCTAATTACGCAAGATGTCTATTATACACATTGCATGTAATCTTTCTTTTTTGTGAATATTTTTTCTTTTTTGTAGGCCTGGAGTAACTCGTCATTTGTGATGTTCATGAAATTATTTAACTACTGATCAAAAAACATTACTATTTGTTTTGAAAAATTGCAAAGACTTATGCTCCGAGGTATAGGTTCAATATTTTCTTGATACTCTGAGTTGTTATATTGATTTTCAAAATTCTTAATTTCTAGTTTAATCTGGCAAGTTTGTAAAATGAGTGAAGGCAAACAAAAAGTAAATGTCTGTTTTAATTGTGGTGATCTTTGTTATTCCACTGAACATCATGTTAAAGAACATGGTAAAAAAATCACTGTAGAACTATGTGAAAAATATCATATTGGTTTGAATCATTACAAAGAAGAAGTACTTCCTAAACTTAAAAAGTTTTTAGACGATAATTCTTAGATTAACCTAGTAAATTTGTAACAAGTTATTCTTCAAAAAATCGTGAAATTTTTTGAGTAGATTTTTCTTGCAATATTTTTTGAACATTACTCCATTTTTTTCTTACAAAGAAGGGAAGATTTTTTTTTGGATATAGTTTCATGTATGCTTCCAAATATTCTCTAGTTTGTGGATTATTTGCATTGCCAGTTCCTGGATAAATTGTTTTCCCAGATTCATCTTGCAACTTAAATTCTCTATTGATATTTCGTATTTCTTCTAATCTTTCTTTTCTTGCAATAACCGAAGCTGCTTGACATATAACATATTTTTCATCCGCCTTATGTTCAACAATTACTACATTTTCTTTAGAGCGTAGTTTATCAAAAAATGATTTTAGACCTCTTTGAATGCCATAATCATCAATTATTATACATGACTTTTCTTTTCCAAAAATTGCATCACATAATAATTCTTCATATTTCTGATCAAGAAGCGTGTTTTTACTACTAGTTTTATCTATTTCTAACGCTTCACATTTTATTTGAAAAATTTTGCAATATTTTTTGATCTTCTTATATTTATCAAGAATTTCATACTCTTCAAGTTCTTTGATGTTGGGGTTGTCAAAAATTTGTTCAATATTTTTTAAATTTTCAGCATCAATAGATACACATCCAAGAAACATTGAACCAAATGTTTCTCCTGCACCTGACTCGTCACAACCTACAAAATATTTCATATCTGATGGAATCATAGATATTTTTTGTTTTGGTTCATCAGGTGAATTTAATAAAAATTTTTCATCTATTTCAGAAACCAATTTTGCATATGTTGTGTTTGTTGGGCTTGATTGAAAAAGCAATGTTCCCTTTTTGTAGTAGTGCACTTTGATAGATTCCTCCAAAATATCAAAAGATTCTTCAAGCCCTAGAGGCTTTTTTGTCAAAACCTGGATTTTATAGCTTGAATTGATATTTTTTTTAATTTCTTCATACATTGAAGCCGAGACATTTTTGAAGGTGTGAAATGATTTCAATTCTTTCTAATCAATTATTGTGATTTTTAATATTAATCTATGTTTTTACAAGAAAATCACGATTGGTGATAATTTTGGGAATGCTTAAGTTCATAATTCTTATAAAAATATAATGGAAACTCAAATGATTTTTATTCTCATATGGGCAATGATTATGACTATTACTTTAGGAATCCTCGTCGTAATTTTACTAAATTTAAAGAAAAAACATGATCAGGATATTCGTGATAAAGAAAATGAAATTCAGGAAATTAATTTAGCAATCGAAAAGGAGAGAGTAGAGCAACAAGAAAAATTTAGGGCCACAATCATTCGGGAAAGATCAAATGCCAATGAATCTTCAAGACATACTTTAAAAGGAAAAATTGGTGAACAGATGTCGCCACTTTTCCCTGAATTTTATTCAAAATATCAACCATCTGACGCAAGATTTTTGGGAAGTCCTATTGATTATATTATTTTTAAAAACATGTCAGAATATGATAAAAAAACAAAAGCTGAGGATGTACCTATTGATGTAGTCTTGGTAGAGATCAAGAGTGCAAAGAATGCAGGATTAACTGAAAAAGAAAAAGCAGTTAGAATTGCAGTAGAAGAAGGGAGAGTTTCATTTGATGTAGTTAGACAAAATATAGAACCACAAAAAGTACTTACACAACAACAAACAACAAAAAAACTAACTAAAGAAGAACGATATGAAAAAAAGGAACTACAAAAAATAGAAGCCAAGAAAATTCATCCTACAGCGTATGAACCATGGACAATATCTAATGATGAATTTTTGAAGAATTATTGGAATGATGAGTCAAATAAACAAAGCAGAGATGAAAAGATACAAGAATTATCTAAAAAATTTGATAGAAGTAGAGGTGGAATTAAATCAAGATTAAAAAAATTAGGATTGAATTAGATTCTAGGTTCATTTGAGACGTTTCTATGCAGTATTTACCGAATAGAAACCACTTTATCTTTAATCGATTTTTTTAATTTGTGGATTTTAAAAATAAAGTTGTTCTAATTACTGGTGCATCATCAGGAATTGGTAAAGATACTGCAATAGAATTTGCAAAGAAAGGCAGTAACATTGTTTTAGTTTCAAGAACAAAAGAAAAGCTTGAACAAGTTGCAGATGAATTAAAACAATTCAATGTAATTGTTTTAGTTTGTCAATGTGATGTATCTAAAAAAGATCAAGTAAAAGAAATGTCTAAAATAATCTTAGAAAAATTTGATTCAATTGATATTCTAGTAAACAATGCTGGTTTTGCAATTTATGGCTCTGTAACTGATCTTAGTATTGATGATATAGAATCACAAATGGAGACAAATTATTTTGGAATGATTTACTGTATCAAATATTTTCTTCCATCAATGTTGGATAAAAAATCTGGACATATTGTCAATATTGCATCAATAGCTGCAAGTTTTGGTTTACCTGGAATTGCCTCATATTGTGCATCAAAATTTGCAATGTTAGGATTCTCAGAAGGTCTTAAACATGAATTAAAAAATACTGGGGTTGGGATTACCGTTGTTAGTCCCATTATGGTTAGAACTAATTTCTTTGATCATCCATCATTTGAAAAAATGCCAAAATTTTCTCCTACATCACTTAGTTCTAAAACTGTAGCAAAAACTATTCTAAAAGCAGCAAATTCCCCTAGATTAGAAATCATTGTACCATCTGTAGTACGAGGTGCAGTATGGTTGAAAAATACATTTCCTTATCTCATCAATCCAATTTTAGGAAAGGCTTTCAAAAAACAATTAGATTTTATAAAAAAAGACTAACTTTATTCTTCCAAATCTTCTTCTGTAGATTCACTAGAGCTAACCTCTAAGAGTTCTAGTGATTTTAATTCAAATTGATAAATTGCTTTCATTTCTATTTCTTTTTCTTTTTCTAGAAATTCTGATACTTTTTTACTTATTGGAGCTTTATGTTGATTAAAAACAAATTCATAAACTTCACCTTTTAACAAATCCTCAATTTTGATATCTTTTACAACATCCATAGTTATAATATGTCGTCCATCTTCTACTGCATCATACAATTGAACATCTACTTTATTGTCTTCATAATAGAATTCTAGAATATATCCTGATGATTTTATCTCTTCAGGTTTCTTAAATTTTGCATTTTGAATTTCGTCGGTAACCCATTCTGGAATCTCATTTTCTTTCTTTTTTACCATGATAAACTACTCTAATTTTCTGCTTTTTCTTTTTTACTTTTTGACCACCATTCTAGATAGTCATCATGTTTGTCATCACGTGTTCTTTCTCTTTGATTTAACTTGAATCTAATATCTGAAACTTCTTCCCTTGTTGCGTATAATCCACATCGTTTACAAATGAAATGTCTTCTGTTTTTTTCATCCATTTTCATTGGAATGTCAATTTCATCAAATAATTTGAATAATGCGTCTCTGCTTCTGTCTTCTTCTAGAAAATCCTCAACATACTTTGTTTCTATTTTCTTTTTCTCTCGTGATGTACATTCAGGACAGTTAGGCACTATTAATTTGACTTAATTTTTTCCATAAAAGCGTTCGCACAATCTCTATTGATCGATATTATCTGACACACGGATTTTTTCATCATCCCTTACGGTCCGTTCGCCCATCGAAATCCCGCGTGCCAGATGAGCAAAGTCACCAAAATAATCTATTATCTCTTTTCTTCTAATATTTGGGCAGCAATTTTTGCTGAATTTTCTGCCCCATCAGGAACAAAATTCTTTGAAAACTCATTCAAACTATCTTGAAATTCTTCATAATTTTCTTTAATTTTGGATATTCCTTTGGTTACTTGGCTTGTTTTAATGGCTAACACGCCTAGGTTCTTTTCTTCAGCCCATCGGATATTGTTTGTATGTTCATCATAAATTGGAATTCCAATTATTGGTTTTGACTTTCCTCCCATAATTTCACCCATTACAGTGTGAGAACCATTTACAACGGCATATTTGCACAAATTTAGAATTGTGTCTTTTTCTTGTTCTGAGAGAAAACCAATATCAATTTGTATCCAATCAATTTTTTTATCCAAAGCTTCTTTCACAGAATATTTTCCCCCATCTTTTCCTAACACTGTATCTATATTGGAATTATTTCTTGCATGTGAGATTATTCTTTTTTCATTTTTCATTTCATCTTGATGAAATACTTTTTCATATCTCTGACCAGTTCCATCATTAGTTGATTTATTTCCTGTTCTCATCCAATAACCAAACTCATTGTCTTGTACTAATTTTTCAAGATCCGAAATATCTTCTTTTTTGATTTGTTTACTATTTGTGAAATGTCCTACATAGACAATTTTTTCTTCTACTTCTTTTATAAAATTTAGATTATATTCACACATTGTATATGGCGGTGGTGAATCTGCCACAAGAATTTTTGATGCTTTAGCAATTTGTTTTGCAATAAAAATTAATGATGGATAAAGATACGATCTTGAATTGTATAGTTTTGGTCTAAACTGATTTGTTACAAACAAACTAGGTATGTTTCTATTTTTTGCTAGAATGTTTGAACCCATATCACCGTCATTAATTACAAGATCGAATTTTTCTTTATTGTAGAGTCTTCTTTCTTCTCTTAAATAATTTGTAATTTGTCTAACTAGTGATGGGTTTTTTGAAATTGGTAATAATAAATTCATTAATGATTTTGAAACACTAGGACCAAATTTTCCATCAATTGGAGTTGGCATCAAAATTTCATGAATTTTTTCTTTTTGATCAGGGAATTTTTTTAATAATTTTTCATAAACATGATCTTTACTAGAAAAATGAACTTCAAATTTTTCTTTGATATGTTCACCTAGAACATCATTTAGTCTCATCATTCGAGAATAGTGACCACTTCCCCATGGATAGATGAATTCTCCTATTTTGAGCATGATATGAAACTAAATATGCTGTTTAAATTCTCAGTGATTTTCAAAGGAATCTAAAATATCATGAACATTGTTGGGACCTATCTGAATATTAATGACTTTTTTTGATTTTAATGCAGATTCAACTTCTTTTTTTGAAAAAGAAGGAATTTCATTAGTAGAGATCGTGACCATTTTTTCCAATTTTTTAATATTTCTTTCAAGGCCTATCTCTTTAGCTTCATCAAACAAATTAGAATCAACTCCTGCAAGTGGTAAAATTGGAATTTTCTTTTTTCCAAATACTATTTTTAATGAATTATCAATAAAATCTGAAGAATAAATTAATGGTGATAATGCTAATGATACCCGATTGTTAGAATATTGCAATAAAATTTCTAATATTGAATTTACATAAATCAAATAATTTTTAATTCCATTTGGACTAATTTTAAGTTGTAAAAATTCAAGTTCAATTTTTTCTTGTACTAATCTTGGAATAATTTGATTAATAATTTTTACAAGATTCATCAATTCAGATTTTTGTCTATAACAGACTATAATTTTTGTATCATAACCTTGTTTAATTGTCTCAAAGCAAGAAACTGCTGAGATTTCATCATATACTGCACAAATTGTTTTTTCATTTTGTGATTGGTATGGAATTCCTCCCTTTCCGGTATCTGAGAAAATACAGATGTATGCATTATTTTTTGTAAGATATGTATACAATAGTTTATCATAATTTTCATCTGTTCCTGGATAGGCTCCCAATTTTACTTTCTTTTCAATTATGTTTGATGTTGCAGCAATTTCTACATCTTTAACTACAAATCCTTTTGAAATTCCCTCTACTTTAACAAGAAATTTTTCTCCCTTTAAGAGTAAATTACCGCCAATAGATGTAATTTCAGAAATAATATTCTGAAAATCATTTTTAATCTTTCTGGCTATAGCTATTTTTTCAATTCCAAAAAGTAAATTTATTGCAGATGATGCAAATACAGGATCATTTGCATCAACAAGAATTACGTCTCCATCACGTTTAACAGACTTGAATTCTTGATTTTTTATTTTAAGAATTTTTTTAATATTTGAGATTAGTTGTGGAATTTTATTTTTTGAAAATATGGTTGGAAAAACTATAACATAAGATATTTCATCCATAGTTTCTATTTTAAATTCTACTTGTTTATAATTTAGGATAATGATTCGGGTAATCAATATAAAACAAATAATCTAAGTAAAAGTGTGACAAAATTCACACAAGAACAAGTAGACGATTTAAACTCAAAAATTAAAACGACTGAGGAAGCATTACAATGGGTTTCAGAGAATCTTCATCCAAAAGTTGTAAAAGCCTCAAGCTTTGGAGCTGAAGATGCAGTAGTTATGGATATCATGCTAAAAATTAATCCTAAATTTCGATTTTTTACCCTTGATACAGGACGATTACCACAAGAAACCTACGACATTATAGATATTGTTAGTAAAAAATATAATATTTCTATTGAAGTATTATTTCCAGATACAAAAGAAGTTGAAGACATGGTAAATAACAAAGGAATGAATCTATTCTATGAAAGTATTGAGAATAGAAAACTTTGCTGTGAAATTCGTAAGGTTAATCCAATGAACAAAATGTTAAGCACTTTGGATGGTTGGATAACTGGATTAAGACGCGATCAGACCACAAACAGAACCAATGTGACAATGTTTCAATTAGATCATGGACATGGAGGAATTTTAAAAATAAATCCAATTATAGATTGGACTTGGGATCAGATTCAAGAATATATTAAAAAAAATAATTTGCCATACAACAGTCTTCTTGACAAAGGATACACAAGCATAGGTTGTGAACCATGTACTAGAGCAATCAAATCTGGTGAAAATATTCGAGCAGGAAGATGGTGGTGGGAACAAGAAGGAAATAAAGAATGTGGCCTTCATATAGAGCATAAAAGGACGAATTAGTATGTCCGAAAACAGTACAATCAAGCCACATGGTGGAATACTAGTTAACAGAATTATCAAAACTGATCCTACAGGATTATTCTCAATTTCAATTAGTGAAGATCTTGCAAATGATGTTGAAAATATTGCAGATGGAATATTTAGTCCTCTAGAGGGATTTCTAGGACAAAAAGACTTTGAGAGTGTTATATCTCGTGGAAGATTATCTAATGATTTAGCTTGGACCATTCCCATTATACTTGATGTAGATGAAGAAACTGCAAAGAAAATGAAAGAAGCAGGAGATGTTTTATTGAAAAATCCAGATGGCATTGGAGTTGCAGTATTACATGTTGATGAAACATTTACTTTTGATAAAGAAAAAGCATCTCAAGGAGTCTATTGTACTACTGATTCAGCACATCCTGGTGTCGCGTATACAATGTCAATGAAAGATTATTTGGTTAGCGGAAAAATTGACTATATTCAAAGACCAAATGATACAGAAATTAGAAAAAATAGATTAACACCAATTCAAACACGTGAAGCCTTTACAAAAGCAGGATGGAAAACTATTTGTGCATTTCAAACTAGAAATCCACCACACGTAGCACACGAAATGTTACAAAAAACATCAATTACTACACGAGATGGTGTATTTGTAAATCCAGTAATTGGCAAGAAAAAGTCTGGTGACTTTGTAGATGAAGTTATTGTAAAATGCTATGAAACTATGATAAAATTATACTATCCTGAAAATAGATGCAAACTTGGAACATTACATACACAAATGAAATATGCTGGTCCAAAAGAAGCAATTCATCATGCAATTATGAGACAAAACTATGGTTGTACTCATATTATCATAGGACGAGATCATGCAGGTGTTGGAAAGTTCTATGATCCAATGGCAGCACAAAAAATCTTTAATGATTATCCAGAGTTAGAAATTTCTCCGGTATTCTTCCCACCCTTCTTCTATTGTAGAAAATGTCTTACATACACTACTCCAAAGGCATGTCCACATGATGATGATGTCAAAGAGCAGATTAGTGGAACTGCATTAAGAGAAATAATTCAAAATGATCAGGCACCATCAGAATATATTCTAAGACCTGAAGTTGCAAAAGTAATTTTGGATCATCCAAAACCATTTGTTGATTAGATTTTTATTCAATCAAATTTGCTCTAGCTTGTGAAGTATCTCTTTGCAATTATTCTATTTACCGGAATTTTTTTCACACCAGCTTTTGCTCAGGAAACAAAGAATCCATCATTAATCATTGACACATTAGAAATTCCTTCAGATGAATTTAACACAATATTACGAGAAGCACCAATGAGAGTTTTAGATGATGTTCATGCTGTTAGCTGGCAAGTAACAATTGATAACAATCTATTATATGCAAATCCAGAAGGAAATGCGGTTCTTAGACTATATGATCAAGAGACACATGATGAATTTATTGAAGTTGGAATGGGGCCAAAACCTGACAATAGATTTTGGGTAGCTGTTCAAACTCCAAAAGAAGGATACATTGTAGTTCATAGCGATTTAGACAGAGGATGGTATCCACAAGCAAAATCTATCATATCTTATACTGATAGAGCAGGATTAACTGTGAATAATGGGGCTAGAATTGTAGTTACAAATCTGGATATTGGTCAATTTGCTATTCACTCATATTCTGTTCATGGAATGGCAGGCTCTACGGATCCACCTGCAGTGAGTTCTGGTAGCATGATAATAGAATTTCTATCAGGTGATCCTGCAAAGAACATATTTGCATTATATCCATTTGCTATGGCAGCAGGTGTAGGAATTATAGTTGTAGTATTATTTGTAACTAAGAAGCGTTCTTAGATTTATAAAATTTACAACTTTTTTTAATTTGACATACGTCACACATTGGCGAAATTGGTTTGCAAATATTTTGGCCATACATTACAAATGTATCATTAATATCAATCCAAAATTTCTTTTTGACTTTTTTCATTAATTCTTGTTCTGTTTCTTCAGGATGTTTTGTTTCAACCAAACCTAATCTGTTTGAGATTCTATGGACATGAATGTCAACTGGAATTGCTGGTTTTTCAAATGCATAAACAAGAACACAATTTGCAGTTTTTCTACCAACACCTGGTAACTGTACCAAAGTATCTAGATCATCTGGAACTTTACCTTTATGTTTTTTATCAATAATTTTTGCAACTTCAATAATTCTTTTAGATTTTACATGAAAGAATCCAATTGATTTTATTATTCTTTCAACATCCTTAACTTTTGCATTTGATAATTGTTTAGGATTTTTATATATTGAAAATAATTCTTTAACAGCTTTTGTTGTAGCTTCATCCTTAGTTCTTGCAGACAATATTGTTCCAATCAAAATACTGAAAGGGCCAGTTTCTGCATCATGAAGATCTCTCAGTGCAGTTATTCTTGGAGGTTTTACTGCATTCATCGTCTTTGTCATTCCAGAAAGTATTTTTTGCATTTCCAACTGAAAAACTACGTACAAGTATTATAACTGTAATAACAAAAGAATTTTGTTGGAATTAACTAAAGAGGAAGAATCTGCATTAAAAGGTGAACAGGGAGAAATTTTACAAACGGCTTATAGGATTCTAGTTGCAACTGGTGAGGCTACTGATGCTGAAAAACTAATTCCAATAGAATGGGCTCATCTTTCAGGAGTAAATTATAATACAATCGGTGATGCAGGTGAAGAATTTCTATCAAGTATAAGCAAAAATGCACGAGTTAAAGTAAAAACTACTTTGAATCCAATGGGATTCGATATTGACAATGTAAAAAATTATGGTTTGGATGAGAATTTTATCTCAAAACAACTTTCAATTAGAAATTCATATGAAACAATGGGTGTTATTCCATCATTTTCGTGTATTCCTTATGAAATATTTGATATTCCAAAAAATGGAACTCAAGTTGCATTTGCAGAAAGTAATGCAGCAATCCATGCAAATTCATTTGATAATTTAAAGACAAACAAAGAAAGTGCATTTAGTGCACTAGCTAGTGCAATTGTCGGAAAAAGTCCATACTCTTCATTAAGAAAAGAAGACTCCCCAAACATTACAATTAGAATGAAAGTGAGTAATCCAAATGAATTGACATATGGAATGCTTGGATTTTTTGCAGGAAAAATTGGTGACACGTCTGTAAATATTTCAGAACTAGGAGAGATGGATAAACGACAAACCAAAGCAATGTGTGGTGGAATGGGTACATCTGGAACTTGTGCTAAATTTATTTTTGGAGAAGGTAAATCTGATTGTGAAAAAATAGATTTTGATGAAAAAGAGATGCAAAATGTTCATGATGAATTAAACACTGCAGAAAAAGGTGACATCATCACACTTGGTAGTCCTCAACTAGGACTTGATGAAATATCTGATCTTACTGCTAAACTAAAGGGTCGCTCTTTTCAGAAAAGATGTATGGTGTTTATGCCTAGAACAGTAAAAAAACAATCAACAAAAATTGGATATACAGCAGAGCTTGAACGTGCAGGATGTGAAATTTTATCTGATTGCTGTACATGTTTGTCTCCATTAATTAGTAAAGACAATGTTGATGCAGTTATAACTAATAGTATCAAAGGCGCATTTTATTTGAAAAATTCTAATGGTGTAGATGTAAATTTAAAACCATTATTACAAATAGTTGAAGATGAGACAAGATGAAGATATTAGTTTCTGGGAAAGTGCAAGGAATTGTTTTAAAATCTGAGAATCCCATTAATTTCTTAGGCACAGTAGATAAGAAAACTGGCATTATTAGTGACAAGAATCACGATTTGTATCAAAAATCAATTAAAGATACTGTTCTAGTTTTCCCATCTGGTGTAGGAAGTAGTGTTGGTGCATATACAATCTATTCAATTAAATCAAATGATACTGCTCCTCTAGCAATGATTTGTAAAAAAGCAGATCTTACAGTAGCTACTGGATGTGCATTGGCAAACATTCCAGTTATTATAATATCTGATGAAGAGTTTTCATCAATTAAGAATGGACAAAAAATTTCAATAAATACAGAATCTAATCCGATAATTTTTTCATAATATCTAATTGATTTAGATAGTTTCTCAAAATTTAATTATTATTTTGAATTTTTAATATCTATTTACTGATATTTTACTTTCATTTTTTAAATCATTTCTTTTAATTTATTATTATATGATCTGTTTAAACTGTTTTATTTAAAATAAAAAAAATATAGATTGATTTTTTTAAAATCTAATCCTATGTGTCTATAGTGATTATTCATTTTACAGACAAGCTAATCTCCATCAGAAACAGTGATTCCTATATCACCTGACAAGTCTTGTATTGCAAACATGTCTGTAGTTTCAGTGTGGATACACCATTCTATGTCTGGATGAATCAACAAATAAAATAGCACTAAACATAAAGCGTGGATGGTATCTTACAGAAAATAATATCACCACGCCAATCAATTACACTCGAGAAAAGTTTCAATCCTTTGGTGCATTGGGAAATAAAGATGTGTTTTTCTGCAAGTTCTATGACAAATCAAATACAGATAGTTTCTTGATTTTTTAAAATCACTGCAGAAACAATAATGGTAAAAAACTATTATTATTTGCAGAGGATGCATCGTACCACAAAAGCAATCCCATAGAGAAATATATCAAAGCATCAAAAATATAATTAAATATTTTCCACCGTATACGCCAGAACTCAATGCAGATACAGTGGAGAGAAGAAAATGACAATGCATTCTTTGCAAATAAATCTGAGATGGAAAACATATGCAAAAGAGATTGGATAATGGTGATGTTAAAGTTGTGAATGTATTCAAATATTTGATGCCTTAACTATAATGGCTATACTTGTCAACGTTTTCCAATAAATTTGAAAAACAGTTACCTTTTATCAAGTCACTTTGTTTTGCAAATTCTTTCTTTACTTTTTCTACTTCTTCTTTACTAAGTAATTTTGTTTGTGATAGAATTTCAGTCAATAATCAACATGGAAATACACGGTTATTAAAACTATTATCAAATTTGTCTAAAAAAATCATAGTTTTTTTACATTAGATCTCTTACAACTTTGTGTCCTAATTATTCAATCTAGGCTCAAATTACAATCGAAAAATATATGGATCTCAATTTTTACAACAATTTCATGCTCGCAGACCACCAAGTATGATGATCAAAAATACATATCACGTAGAAAATTCTATGTTCTACACCTGGATTCAGAAATAATGAAGGATGGTGTTAAAGAACTAAATGAGAATAAAGTTGGAATGTCGTTTGTCTATTCAAATACATGTTTTATGATAACTGTATTGTTTAGAAACACTGTGAGTGTTGCATATCTGCAGTTGCAGGGAATAATTAAAGACATGTTAGGAAAAGAAAAATCTCCAAAATATTCAGGCATTTACAAAAGAATAGACATCTTGCGTAATTAGAAACAAAATCTAACCTTCTAACTGATTCAATTTCCCAATTTATGGTATCACAACAAACTCTTGCTTCCACCGTATTTTGAAATTAACAATCCCGCATACAATGTCACATATACCTCATAGCAAAAGTCTTTTGAACATTATAAAAACAAATAGTAATGTTTTTTGATCAGTAGTTAGAAATAATTTCATGAACATCACAAATGACGAGTTACTCCAGGGCCTACAAAAAAGAAAAAAACAGTAAGAAAAAGGAAAAATTACATGCAATGTGTATAATTAAGATCAACAATCATACCATTGCTGAAACTGCAAGACAAATGTTTTGTACATACAATTCTGTAAATTGATTCATTTGAAAAATATGGGTTGGATGATCCCCCCTCGTTCTGGCCGTCCGCCATTAATCTCACACAAAACATTACAAAAGATAGAGCAGGAATTTAAGAGAATTTCAGATCACATGACTCCAAAAAAACTAAACAATTCATATTTTACAGAACACATATCATATTACTCACGTGCGTCATTTATTGCACAAATGGAATCAAAATCCAAAGGTTCCACAGAAACTACATGTACGCGCAGCATCTAAGGATACGTGCCGCAAGTGGAATAAACGCATCATTTCACGCATAGAAAAAGAAAGGTTTTACAGTATTTATCTCAGACGAGTCTGTATTTGTAGATGATGTACGTCTTGGTAAAAAATATCAGACAGATGTACACCAAAGAATAATTGTACGTTGGAGAGGATCACACCAAAGATTTTTGGTTTATGGAATGATGACAATCAATTTTTAGATCGTATGAAAAATTCAACGCAGTTGCATTTATAGATTATTTAGAAGCAGCTCGTAAAAAATTTGGGAAAATATTTGTTATCGCTGATAGAGCAACACAAAGCTAACGATGTAAAAAAATATCTGCACAAAAACAAAAATGTCAAACTGGCATATCTTTTGAGATCTCCACATTTGAGTATGACAGAATAGATTTGGAGACAGTGCAAACATGAAAATATTGAATCAGAATTTTATGAATCAATACATGAGATATACAGTTATGGAATATTTTAGAACACATAAATTTAATTTGAATATGTATTTGGTATTTTGCAAGAACAATAAATTGAAAAGACTTTTGATCTGAGGTATATCTGATGAAAATGATCGTTATACTAAAAATTTACATCCAAGTTATGAATTTAAAATTCCAATTAAATTGTTAGAACGTTCAGACAATTATAGATTTTATTTTTCAGTTTATGATTCAAGTAAAGAGAAATTTTACTCATGGCCTGAAAATTCTACTATGAAAACTTTCTCTGAAATACCATCTCCGTCCAAATGGGGAGGGATGTCATATCTCCTGACAAGTCTCTTCCTGAATTACATCTACCAATTCTGATATTTGCTATACTGATTTTCATAATTATTATTGTACAATCTAAAGCAAAAATTAGACTATTACACACATAGATTATTTTTTATAAAATTTTTCTAATCAAAAGATTACTTAGGCATGAAATTTATTATAAATTAATATTCATTGTTTCGGGGTTAGGGTTGAAGTAGGCATGGCTCAAAAAAATCCTCAGATATCTATTATTCTTCCTACATACAACGAATCTCAAAACATTGTTAATATTTTGAAATCTATTCATGATAATATACCAAAAGGACTTCATACTGAAACGATTATAATTGATGATAATTCTCCTGATGGGACTGGAAAGATTGTAGAAGATTATATTTCCAATATTAAAAAAATTGCGGAGAATACTATTGATATTATTCATAGAAAAGCTAAGGATGGTCTTTCTTCAGCAATATTAAATGGAATACAAAATGCAAAAGGTGAAACAATTGTCGTAATGGATTCAGATTTTTCACATCCTCCTCATATTATTCCAAAAATGATTGAAACATTCAAACAATATCAATGTGATTTAGTTGTCGCTTCAAGATACATTACAGGGGGAAATATTCAAGGTTGGACAACTAAAAGAAAACTAATGAGTAAAATTGCAACTATAATTGCAAAAAAAGGATTAGGTGTTAAAACAAAAGATCCAATGTCTGGTTTTTTTGCTTTTAAAAAAAATATTATTAAAGAATTAAATTTTGATGCACTAGGTTTCAAGTTTCTATTAGAAATTCTTGTAAAAACAAAAGGAATTAACGTAAAAGAAATTCCATATACTTTTGAAAATAGAAAATTTGGTTCAAGTAAATTAGACAGTTCAACTATTGTTGATTATTTTAAATCTGTATGGAAACTATACAAAAACGGAAAAATAAAAACAGAAAATGAAAAACGTAAATCGGTACATTTCCTTTCTAAAGCTGCAAGATTTTTTACAGTAGGAGCTACTGGAATTGGTGTAAACTTTATCGTTTCAACCCTTTTTACATCCGGTCTAACTGAATTATGGTATATTCATGCAAATATTTTTGGAATTATTGCATCTATATCTACTAATTTTATATTAAATAAAATTTGGACTTTTGAAGATAAGGATTTCTCACGTAAGAAAACTTTATCTCAATATGGAAAATTTAGTATATTTAGTTCACTAGGTGCATTAGTACAAATTGTTATGATGTTTTGGTTAGTAGAGTCTTATAATGTTGCTCAACCTATCGCATTAATTTTGGCCATAGGTATTGCAGCATTTAGTAATTTCTTACTAAACAAAAAATTTACTTTCAAAGAAAAACTTTGGGACTAAATAATTTTAAAAAAATAAAATAAAAAGAACTGACTTATGTCTTGTCCTAACTACTCAAAGGTAGAAGTAGAGGATTGTGACGAAAGTCCAGTTGAAGATGGTACAGATGGAAATTTATCCCCTATCTGTTGCTCAGCTACTGCAGATGCTTCTTGAAGAATCTTGTCGGTTTCTTCACTTGAAACATCAGACTCCATACTAAACGAGTCTCCTGCAAGTGAATCCATCATTAATCCATTAAGTGTCTGGGTCATACTGTTCAATTCTGAATCAGCTTCTGGCATGAATCTTCCTAACGATGACTTCAATCCCTTCATTGTAGACATTGCCGGTCCAATTGCTACCATAGCATCACCAAGATCATGAATAGTTGTCAGTCTTAGTTGGACTTGTTCTAATGACATTCTTGCGTTGCCGAGCATCTTTGTAACTTTACGAATTTCAGCTAATTCGTTGGACAAAACTCTACTTGTGCTAGTATCATGTTGTTGCATTGCAGTCACGACTCTTTGAAAGAGTTGCGCATCTCTTTCGTGCAGTTTACCTAACATAGAGTCCATTTTTGAGATTTGGACTTGTAGTTTGTTTACTGCGGTTTGAATTCGTGGTTTTAGTGCACCTTGAGGTTTTACTGCATCACGTAGTTTGCCAGTTACACTTTGGCTCTCTTGTCGAGCCCATGTACTGTCGAAGTTTGGCATGACATGGAATTTAGAAATTTAGTCTTAATTGACAGTGTGCATTTAGATCAACTTTGAACTAAATTTAGCTAACAAACATTGGAATTATGAGCCTAGAATTTTTTGATTAATGAATAATTTTTTTATTTTTGATCAATATTACATCAAATTTGATTATTTAGCTAGGCTCAAATTTTATTTTTTAACAAATTATTATTGATGACTCACGCCTAGAATTTATGACTAAAATTGTAGTTTTTGATTCTGGTCTAGGCTCACTTTCTATAATTAAGGCTATTCAAAAAATATGCAAGGCTGATATTGTCTACTATGCTGATCAAAAGAACTATCCATATGGTGCCAAATCTCAGGCTCATTTAGATTCAATAATCAAAAAAACCCTCAAAATTTTACAGGCTCAATTTTTTCCAGACGTCATAGTCATGGCCTCAAACACTCCTACTCTAATGCTAAATTTATCTAACTCCAAAGTTATTGGTGTAAAACCACCATTGAGAGAAGCTATCAAAATCTCAAAATCTAAAAAAATTGGAATTCTTGGAACAAAGTCTGCAATTAAGAGTAAAGGCTTATCAAAATACATTCAAGAAAATAATTTTTCAAATTCTTTTAAATTTATAAAAATTAATGGTTCAGAACTTGTTGATTTAGTAGAATCTGGAAAATTTTTGACAAATAAAAAATTTTGTAAAAAAATTATTAAAAAAATACTTTACAATGTTATTTTAAAAAATTCTATTGATACTGTGACTCTTTCTAGTACACATCTTCCATTTTTAAAACCATTAATAGAAACAGAATTCCCTAATGTTCAATTTATAGATCCTGGATGTATTGTTGCTAAAAAAGTTTTAAAAACAATAAAAAATAATCAATCTAAAAAAAATTCATTAAAAATCTTCACTACCGGAAATACTAAAACATTTCAAATAAAATTAAATAAAATTGGAATTAAAAATAAAGTTAATTTGTTTATTTCTTAGCTTTTCTATAACCATGACTAAATTTTTTATCATATAGTTTAGAATATTCATATGTTTTAGGATCTATCACATCACTAATTATTACAATTGCAGTACGAGTGATTTTTTCTTCTTTGATTTTTTTAGCAATATCTCCTAACGTTCCTTTGATAATTTTTTGATCTGGCCAGCTTGCTCTATAAACAACAGCAACTGGTGTAGATTTTTTGTATCCTCCTTCTATTGCTTCTGTTACTAATTTTGAAATTAATTGTATGCTAAGATAAAAAATCAATGTTGCTTTATGTTTTGCAAGCTCTGAAATTTTTTCACGTTTTGGAACTTTGGTTCTAGATTCACCTCTTGTAATAATAATTGTTTGAGTAACTCCAGGAAGTGTTAATTGCATTCCAAGTGCTGCTGCTGAGGCTAAAAATGCTGTTACACCAGGTATCACAGTAGATTTAATTCCTTTTTTCTCAAGATTGTCAATCTGTTCTTTAATTGCACCGTAAATTGATGGATCTCCATCATGTAATCTAACAACTAGTTTGTCTTTTTTTGCATTTTTGTACAATAAATCAAAAATTTCCTCTCTAACTAATTTAGCAGCATCATGTAATATTCCTTTTTTACATAGTTTTAAAATTGAATCAGGAATTAAGGATCCAGAATACACAACAACATCTGCTTTTTGAATTAATTTTTTAGCTTTAACAGTAATTAGTTCAGGATCACCTGGGCCACAACCAACAAAAAATACCTCAGACACGTTTTACCACCAAGATTGAAAAATATTTTGTTGTTAATGATGAGTCATTTACTTCACCTAATGTCATTTTTCTAATTATTTCATTTTCTGTTCCAAGATCTTGCCCAATTGCAAAAATAGAATTATCTGGGAATCCAGATTCTTTTAGCACTTTAATAACTTTGTCAAAATAACGTCCATCTTTGAGAAATATCATTGATTCAGAATGCTTTGCAATCTCTTTCACACTTGATAAATCATAACAAGATGGAATGATTGCAACTTTTTCTGCCCCTTCAGCTACACTTACACCAACTTTAGCTGCAAATGTAAACATGGAAACAATTCCAGGAATTACACTAATATCCATATCAGGATAATTTTCTTTAAGATCTTTGTGCATATAGATCCAAGTACTATACAAGAAAGGATCACCTACAGTAAGATAAACAACATTTTTTCCAGTCAACACAGTTTCGGCCATTATTTTGGCATTTTTCTTCCATGAATCTTTAAGAATATCTTTATCTTTAGTCATTGGAAAAATTAATTTTATAATTTCTTGATTTTTAGATTTATCAATTATTGGTGAAACAACAGCCAATGCAATACTTGGTCTTGATTCATTAGAAGCAGGACACATTATGATATCTGCATTATGTATTGCCTTTACAGCCTTGACTGTAAGTAGTTCAACATCTCCAGGACCAACACCTATTCCAATTAATCCGGACATGAGATGTATGCTTTTCTTCCTAATTAAAAATCTAGATTAAATCTTAGTTGCAGATATGATGGTTACAGGATTTCTAGCAAGCATCATGGTTCCAGTACTTGTTTTCCTACTCTTAGATATGGTAACTTGGGTAATATCAACAAATTCAAACTGTAATTTCTCTAATACTTGTAATACAGAATAGAGAGTTTCAATCAATATTATGCCAACTACAATTCTACCACCGGATTTTAGTTTGTTTTCACAGAGTTCAACTATTTTTTTAGTATCCCCACCTGTACCACCAATGAATATAGTATCAGCTTCTTCAAGTTCTTGAATTTTTTCTTTAGCATTTCCATGAATTACTAAAATGTTTGTTAAATCAAATTTTTCAATGTTTTTTTTGGTTAATTCTATAGCATTTTTATCATAATCAACTGCCAAAACTTTACCAGATGATTCTATTTGTAATGCAGCTTCAATAGAGATGGAACCACTCCCACAACCAATATCATAAACAATTTGTCCTGGTTTTAGTCTAGCTTTGCTTATTTGAATAACCCTAACTTCTTCTTTGGTGATTGGAACTTTTTCTGCTCTCTCAAACTCACCATCAGGAATACCAGGTGTTTTAAATTTCCACATTTATAATTACCATTTAATTTCTATACTAAATATTGATTCCACTATTTACAGTTTCTAAATGAGTTAATGTATAACTTACAATCCATGAAAACAAGTATAAGAAAACATAACTTCCAATAGCTTGTGTAACAACTTTTTTCCTATCTGATGATGGTAATTGCATTTTCATTCCTTTAGCAATTATAATAGTTCCAAAAAATATTGCTATCATAAATCCTATTGATGCCCATCTTCTTTCTTCACCCTCGATACCTTCAAAAATGAAGGTTGATGCGGTTCCTGCTATTATGGCTAAAGCAACGCGCATCCAAAATAACTTGTTTAATTTTTTATCTTTCTCACTTTTCTCAGCAATACTTACGCCTGGTTCTCCTGATGGAGTATCTGGAACAGGTTCCAAATTTTCTGTTTCCGGTGTGTCTACAGGAGCATTTTCAACTAATTCATTTTTAGATTCATTAGGGTCTACTGTAGGTTCAGATTTCTTCTTTTTGAATTTTGCCAAGTAATTTTCTAGCGTGTCTCAAGCAAACCATGTTTAATATCTTTGGCCAATGTTTGAGCATTTCAAAGCAAGAGTATAATTTTAGACAAAAAATAGGGTCAGTTATGGCACTATCAGGGATAGAATTACGATATTTGGTTGATACAATTACAGAACAAGTTCAAGGATACTATATCAGCAATATTTATGGAATTACTAAAGATAGTATTCTCTTCAAACTTCACCATACAGAAAAAAGTGATCTTTTTATGATGATTTCAACATCAGGTGTATGGTTAACTGCGGTAAAAATTGATCAAATGGAACCAAACCGATTACTCAAAAGATTACGAAGTGATCTTCTCAGATTGAAATTAAAAAAAATTGAACAAATTGGTGCAGAGAGAATAGCATATTTTACTTTTGAAGGATTTGGAAAAGAGTTAGTTTTAGTAGGAGAATTTTTCGGAGATGGAAATATTTTACTATGTAATAATGAAATGAAAATTCTTGCGTTACAGCATTCAATAGATGTTAGACATAGAAAACTAAGTGTAGGTTTGGAATATACTCAACCTCCTGTCAGTGGGTTAGATATTTTTAATTTGAAAGAGTTAGACTTTGATGAACTTAGAACAACTGATTTAGTTGCCGCAAAATGGTTTGGAAGAACTTTGGGTTTACCAAAAAAATATGTTGAAGCTGTTTTTGAAACTGCACAAATTAATGGAAAAATGATTGGGAATTTATTATCAGAAGAAGAAATAAAGAAAATTTTTGAAACCGTAAAAAAAATTGTTTCAGATGTAATATCTGGAAACCATGATACTGTGATAGTTAGAAATGAAAAAACAGAAGTTCTTCCCCTAAAATTAGGAAAATTAGAAGGGGAAATAACACAAGCAAATAGTTTCATTGAAGGACTGGATACTGTATTCACTGAAAATATTATAGAAAAAGGAAAATTAGTACAATCAAGTGGATCTGATAAGAAAATAAAAGAATTACAAACACAAATCTCTGAGCAAGAAAAAGCTATTGAAACTGTAAAGGAAAGATCAAAAAACATAACAAATGTTGCAAATTCTCTTTTTGAAATGGTATCAAAAGGAATTTTTTCAATTGAAGATATTTCTGCTCAGGAAATATTAGCAACTCACAATGCAAAATTAGTTAGTGAAAAAGGAATTTCATTAATTATTGTTCAAGATGAAAAAATAAAGATAAATACTCAATCTCCACTTCAATCAATTGCATCGGTGTTATTTAATGAAGCAAAAAAACAATCAGGTGCAATCTCTTCTATACAATCTATAAAAGAGAAAACAGAGAAAAAATTAGAAAAATTCCAAAATAAAACAGAATCTGAAAAAGATCTTTTTGTAGTTACAGAAATCAGAAAGAAGAGTTGGTACGAAAGATATAGATGGTTCTTTACAACTGATGGTTATCTTACAGTAGGTGGAAGAGATGCTGCTTCAAACTCGGCTGTAGTAAGAAAACATTTAGTGAAAAATGATAAAATATTTCATGGTGATATTTTTGGTTCACCATTTTTTATTTTAAAAGATGCTGAACTTGCACCCGATACAAGTATGAATGAAATTGCGCATGCAACTGTTTGTTTTAGCAGAGCTTGGAGAGAAGGATTGTATGGTGTAAGTGCTTATTGGATTCATCCTGATCAAGTAAAAAAATCTGCACCAAGTGGCGAATTTTTACCTAAAGGATCGTTTACCATTGAAGGACAAAGAAATTTTATCAAATCTGAAACTCTTAGACTAGCTGTAGGAATTATCAAACAAGATGATGATTATGTTTTAACTTGCGGTCCTCCTGAACCAATTAAAAAATATTCTACATTGTATGCAATTATTGAACCACATGGTTCAGAAATGGCTGAAACAGCTAAAAAAATTAGAATTGAATTTGCTAAATTAGAAGAAGAAATTGCAAAAAATATACCCATAGATGATTATGTACGTGCATTACCAGCTGGAAAAAGTCAAATCATTAAAGTAGAATATGGTGATGCAACTGTACTTCCTTTGTAAATATACCTCAGATCAAAAGTCTTTTCAATTTATTGTTCTTACAAAATATTGATACATATTCAAATTAAATTTGTGTGTTCTAAAATATTCTATAACTGTATATCTCATGAATTGATTCATAAAATTCTGATTCAACATTAACATGTTTGCACTGTTTCCAAATCTATTCTGTCATACTCAAATGTGGAGAGCTTGGAAGATATGCCAGTTTGACATTTTTGTTTTTACGCAGATATTTTTTTACAACATTTGCTTTGTGGTGCTCTATCAACGATAACTGATATTTTTCCAAATTTTTTACGAGCTGATTCCAAATAATCTATAAATGCAATTACATTAAATTTTTCATACGAGCTAAAAATAAATTGTCATCATTTCCATAAACCAAAAATCTTTGGTGAGTTCCTCTCCAACGTACAATCATTCTTTGGTGTTACATCTGTCCAATATTTTTTACCAAGACGTACATCATCTACAAATACTGACCTCTATCTTTTGTAATGTTTTGTGTGAGATTAATGGCAGACGGCCAGAACGAGGGAGATCCTCCAGACCATCCAATCCATATTTTTCAAATGAATCCAGGCCAGTTCCTTACACATTGATATGTACAAAACATTTGTCTTGCAGTTTCAGCAATGGTATGATTGTTGATTTTAATTATACACATTGCATGTAATCTTTCTTTTTTGTGAATATTTTTTTCTTTTTTGTAGGCCTAGAGTAACTCGTCATTTGTGATGTTCATGAAATTATTTCTAACTACTGATCAAAAAACATTACTATTTGTTGTTGTAATGTTCAAAAGACTTTTGCTATGAGGTATACTTACAAACAATACAAATCTTGTAGGTGAATTTGATTCATGGAACAGAAAAATCTTTGTCTTAGATGAATTTGATACTAAACTTACACCAAATTCTTTGATAAACATTGTTGAAGATAAATTTCAAGGAAAAAAAGTTAGAAATATTTCAAAAAGTGGAAAATCTAGGAAAATTACTAGTTATTTCTTTGAAAATGAAAGTTTGGAGTCATTAAAGTCAAAATACGGA
The DNA here is from genome assembly GCA_965262905.1 of Candidatus Nitrosopumilus sp. Taxonomy (GTDB): domain Archaea; phylum Thermoproteota; class Nitrososphaeria; order Nitrososphaerales; family Nitrosopumilaceae; genus Nitrosopumilus. The sequence continues at coordinate 1,361,264 of OZ253567.1, read as the reverse complement.
ATCAATTAGGAAGTTTTGATTTTAAAAAAATCAAAATAACATTTCCCTTTATTTTTTTAGAAAATTGATTATGCAGTTAATTCTTTGAGTTGTTCTTTGAATTTCTCAATGTATTGATCTTTGTGGAAAATATATTGTAATGGTATAAATTTTTCAATATCTTTACGTTGTTCATCAGAACCTCTGAAAATGATAGACATTAGGCGTTTGCATTCATATCCTACATCTCTTACAGCATCGATTGCTTCCATTGCTGACATTCCACTTGTAATTACATCATCAATAATAAATGCAGGTGAGGTAATTTTTCCTTCAATTCTTTTTTCAGTTCCATGTTTTTTTGCTACTTTACGTACAAAGAATGATTCAATCAATGGATTTGAAGAATCTTTTTGATTTTCAAAATAACTTAATTGTGAAATTGCTGTTGCAATTGAGATAGAACCTGCTGCAAGACCTCCAACTGCTCTTACATCTGGCACTTTTTTGATATAATGATAGAAAACTTTGGCAACTGCATTAACTCCTGCTGGATCGCCATTTAGGAGTTTTAAATCAAAATAAAACTCACTTTTTTCTCCAGATACTAATTCAAATTTTTTATCTGGTGAATATTGAAATGCTTTAGTTTTCACTAGCAATTTGAATAATTCTTGTGTATCAGATTCAATATCAGATGACAAACTTGTCATTAAATGAAAGACCTCCAACCCAATAATAAATCAATTCCAATTCTTAAAGGTGATAATGAGAGAAAACGGTTATGGACACAATAATCTAGATTGCTCCATCAACTTATTAGATTTAAGAACCTAATATGATCTAAATGGTAAAGTCAGACTCATTTGACTGAAAAGGCTCAAGTTATTACCGAATTTGTAATTTTAACCAAAATTTGCCATAATTCGATCTATTTTCTCTTTTGTAATGTTTTGATAGTAACTTAATCTATTTTTTAGAGAAACCCAATTACAGATTGATATAAATTCAAAATCTTGTTCTAAAAAATTAGTTTTAGATGGATTTTCATCAATTATTGTGATGACTTTGGAAATTGGAATTTTTTGTTGAGAAAACATCCCAATTATTTCTAAAACATGTTTTTCATTGATAGAATAAGGAATTATCAAAGAACATGGAACAATTTCAGGTCTAATGAATTGACTAAATGCTCCTCCATCATTTTCTAAATCATATAGATAAAGTGGTAATTTTTCATTTAGACTGGCTTGTGTTGCTAAAACAATCAAAGATGGATCATTTTCAGTGAATCCTATTACAGATTTACAATTTGATTGTTTGAGATGAAATTGTAATAGTTTTAGTGTAGTTTCCTTCAAATGTTTTGGATCTTCAAATAAAGTAAGAGAAATGTGTTTTCCATCAGTATTTTTTCTAAATGCATCAGAATTATCAAAAATATTAAAAGCTAAACTATCAATAATAATTTCTTCAGTATGATCGATCATTTTTGTATCCATCTGTTTGTAATGGGAATGTTGGATTATTTTTACTAAACTAAATCATTCAATAATACAATCAATACTATTTTTTTCAAGATATTCTTTTAATTTATCAAATTTAGCCTCAAGATGATGATGTTTTTCATTCATTTGTTTTAGATTGGTTTCAATTGATTTGAAATCAGAAATTGTTAGTAATGGTTCAACATCCAAATATATTTCTCATTTTTTCTCATCTTCTAGCTGATAGTATGTATTCATGTTTCGGCAAAATCTCTACCTGCAGCATTACCTACAATTGTTCTAAAGAATTTACGAAATGCATAAAATGAATAATTTTACTTCCATCAATATTATTCTTATCTAAATCTGGATTTTTTGCCAAATGTAGACGTAGTTGACGCATAAGTGATTCAGATGCTGTAAGATGCTCGGGTGCTTCAATTATAGATTTTTTCTTATAACCACCTAGAGTACCTCGGCCAAATAATATTACATTATTAAAATTTGAATTATTATTTTCTTTCCAATCAAATGTTACAGAAAGATAATCCTTTAGTGCTTTCGTTGTTTCAGATGAAATAAAAGTTTCTCTTGCTTGTCTTGTTTTTGTAATTTATGCTCGCAATCTTATGCTGGTTGGAGTGGTCAATAAATCAATATCAGATAATTTTAGTTGAACTAATTCACCAATTCTCATTCCACTTGACGTTAAAATTAAAATTAGTCTGCAATTTTGGTGAGGTATTTCGTAATACCCATAAGATAATTTCTTTTGTTAGTGGGGTTTCAAACTCTTTGACATCTTTTGGAATTTTTATGATTTGTTTACAATCTTCATTGTAGATCTTTAATCCTAAGAATCGAAGATATCCCTTGATTGCTGCAAGTCTTGATTTGATAGTTTGTGGTTTGTATTGTAATTTATCCAAAAAGATTACAAAATCATATAGACATCAAACTTTTCTTGTTTTGTTTGTTCTACAAATTCTAATTCATCAATTTGATATCTTTGTTATAGAAAATCTCTAAAGCCACAATTATTTTGATTAACTATTGCAAGTTTGTAGGATTTTAGAGTTGAATAGCTGTGTGATAATACATAGACTGAATCAGGATAATCTTGTATGGTTTGTTATTGCATGATTACAATACCCCACGGTTTGATAAAACGGGTGGGGAATTATCCGGTAGAATTCTACGGGAAGAAGTGGTTTCTATGAAGATTGAGGTTTTGGTATCTTACTCATGGCTAATTTTACTAAAAGTAGCCATGTAATTACAATTGGAACATAATATGTTGCAATTCTCCATCCAATTACTGCATCCCAAGCTACTACTCCCTCTGAAATTTCAAATGCAAAAGGATCTAAATTATTGATATAAGCTATAATTCCAAATTCTGCCAAACCAGAACCACCTATGGTAATTGGTAGATTTCCAATTGCGTTTGCACCCATCACTGCCATAATAGAATCAAATGCATTGATAACAAATCCTGTTCCCATTGCAATAATCATAAATGAAATTCCGTAAAATGACCATGAAGCTAATGAAAACAAAAATGAAATTGTAAAGATTTTTTTAGATTCTGGAGTTTGTATGTTTTCTCTAATCATAGTACATGTTTCTTCCATCCAAGAATTAGTTTGATTAATAACTTTAGTTCCTTTTTCTTTTCCTAATTTTTTAACAAGAGATTGTAAAATATTTGGAACTTGAAATGTACGTTTAGAAGATAAGAAAAATATGACCATCCATAAAGATGTTATAGAAATACTAGTAGCTAAAATAACCATTCCAACAACATATGCTCCATTCAATAATGCAATTATTCCTGCCAACATAGACAACAAACCTGCAGCAAATACTTCAGTTACAATATCAACAAGTGCAATCCATGTAGCTTTTGAAAGATCTATTCCTTTTTTCTTTAAATAATAAATTACAACAAATTCTGCCCCAATAAACATTGGAGTTGTAAATTTAATAAATTCACTCCCAATTCTAACACCGACTAATTTAAAAAATGAATCAAAATTTCCAAGATACTTTCTTGTAATGTATGCAAATTTGATTCCCTGAAGTCCTAATTTTATCATCATGGCAACAATTGCACCAATAAATGGAAGCAATCCAATTGCTAGAATATCTTCTATTTGAATATCAAATTGGATTGCAATTATAAAAATAGGAATTAAAGTAACAGGAATAGCAACTATTCTCCAGTTCATTTGATGATTTTTTTGAGGAATCAAATATGAAAGTTGAGTACATTTCCAGTCAGGAAAAATTGCCGCCTAGAACTAGGCATAGAAATTATTCAGAATCAGAGGATTTTAGATGATTATGAAGTTAATGTTTAATGTCTTTAAACAGTGAATCCAACATATCATAATCTGAAAGATTCCCATTTTTGAGTAATTTAACAACTAAATCTTTGAGATAAGCTTCTTTTTCAAAAGTAGTTTGATTCACAAATAAGATGAAATTCAATCAGATAAAGAACAAATGGAGTTTTTTCATCTTTTTGAATACCAATTTGGTATTTTTATTGATAATAATATCAAAGCCAAGCTAGTTTGAAATATAAGCAAATGAAGAAAATTAGACGGATTGAAAACAATTTTTGTTTCAGGTACTGCAGGTTCTGGAAAATCTTTACTCACATCAAAGTTACAAGATTATTATTCAAGAAATGGAGCATTTGCTGCAATTTTGAATTTGGATCCAGGTGTAGATAGTATGCCATACACTTGTGATATTGATGTTAGAGATTACGTTGATTATGTATCAATTATGCAACAGTATGAACTTGGTCCAAATGGCGCTATGGTTATGGCAAATGATTTGATTGCATCAAAAATTGATGATATTCAAAATGATGTAAATAAAGTAAATCCAGATTACCTAATTGTAGATACACCAGGTCAAATTGAATTATTTGCATATCGTTCTAGTGGTCGTTTCATAGTAGATAATATTTCAAATGAAGAAAAAACAAATATTTTTCTTTTTGATGGTTCTCTCATTACTTCACCAGTTAATTTTGTCTCAATTGCATTACTTGCAACATCAATTAGATTACGTTTGAATTTACCAACAATTAATGTTCTAACCAAAACAGATCTTATTGGAGATAAATTAAAGGATATTTTACAATGGTCTACAAATTTGAAAATATTAGAAAATGCAATTGGGAATGAAACCGATGGTGATACATATACATTAACTACAAATATTTTACGAGGATTGAATTTAGGAGGATTTGCCCAAGGACTAATTCCAATATCTAACCTTACAGGAGATGGTTTTGTAAATCTTGAAGGTGCATTAAGCAGAATTCTTAATTTGGGTGAGGAGGTAGAAGGTTAGTTGGTATCAAAGGTTACAGTCAAAGCACCTTCATCGACTGCAAATTTAGGTCCAGGATTTGACGTATTTGGATTAGCTCTAGATGCATTTTATGATACAATCACACTAACTAAAACAAAAAATGGAATTAAAATAATTACAGATGATGATATCCCTACAAATCCTGAAAAAAACACTGCCGGATTAGTAGTAAAAAATATGATGAAAAAATTTAAAATTAAAGATGGTTTAGAAATTAAAATTAAAAAAGGAATTCCTGCAGGATATGGAATGGGAAGTAGTGCTGCATCAGCTGCTGCAACAGCAGTTGCATTTGATAAATTATTTGGATTAAAATTAGATGGAAATTCTTTGGTAGAATTTGCAGGATCTGGAGAAAAAGCAAGTGCAGGTACAATTCATTATGATAATGTTGCAGCTTCTGTGTTAGGTGGATTTGTAATTGTAAAAACAAATCCTTTAGATGTAATTAGAATTGATCCTCCATCTAATCTAAAGATGTGTATAGCAGTTCCAACAATTAGTGTTCCAAAGAAGAAAACAAAGGTATCAAGAGGAGTTATTCCAAAAAAAATCAAACTATCTGATAGTATTTTGAATTTATCAAATGCTGCTGCAATTGTTGCAGGGTTTATGAAAAAAGATTCAGAAATTATTGGAAATTCAATTAAGGATGTAATAGTTGAACCAGCAAGACAACATATGATTCCAGGATTTGCCAAAGTAAAAGAAAATGCTATCAAAGCGGGAGCCCTAGGTGTCACTATTAGCGGTGCAGGGCCTTCAGTAATTGCTTTTTCAAAAAGTTCAGCAGATTTGAAAAAAATTAGTTTATCCATGACCAAAGGATTTACATCTGCAAATACAAAATGTAAAACTGTAATTTGTAAACCAAGTAAAGGTGCTGCTGACAAAAGAAAATAGTTGAATGAGTTATGAAGAAAGCAGTTATTGTTTTTAGTGGAGGAGTAGATTCTGTTTGCGCTGTTTCATATTTGAAATCAAAATATGAATTGTATGGTATTACATTTTCTTATGGACAAAAAGCTAATAGTGAAATTGCAGCAGCTAAATCATTTGCAAAAAAATTAGGATTAAAACAACACAAAATAATGGATATTGGTTTCATGAAAGATTTGTATGGTGATTCTAATGTTTTAACAAGTTCTAAAAGAAAAATTCCTAGTAAATTTGAATATTCGATCGTAGTACCAATCAGAAATGCAGTCTTTCTATCAATTGCTTCAGCATGGGCTTTTACACTAAATGCATCTCTAGTAGTATATGGTGCACATACTGGAGATAAACACTATCCAGATTGTAGACCAAATTTTGCAAAAAAGCTAGAAAGTGCATTTAATCAAGGTGAGATTGATGGAATTAAATCAAAACTACGAAAAAATATTGAAATTTGGTCACCCTATAAAATGGGATTATCAAAAAGTGATTTACTAAAATCTGGAATAAAAGTATTAGGGAATTCTATTTTCAAAACATGGAGTTGTTATTCAAATAAAAAATATCATTGTGGTGTTTGTGAATCTTGCAATAATAGAAAAATTGCATTTGAAAAAGCTGGAATTATTGATAAAACAAAATATCTTAACTAATTCTCGTAACTATTTCTAAGAATTTTCTTTTTTAAAATTAAACCTCTAATTCCAATATACCAAATTAAAAAGAATGCACCAACAATTCCCATAAACACATAGTTTTGTATTTCTGGAAGTTCACTAATACTTTCAATTGAATCAGTAATTTTACTAGAAGTTAGCATTGAGATTGCTATTACAATAATACATTCAATTGCATACCATGTCCAATTTGGCCATGATTCTTTTGGAATGTGAATGTACGGATTTGCTCCCATGTTTGTGATAAAAAATATTGATTATTTAATTTTTCAGTATTTTCTAAAAAGAGAGATCTGAGGCACCATTTCGAATTAACAACATTATGCCTGCTTTTTCTTCTTTATTTTCATAAATTCCTCTAAATGCAGAGGATGAAAGTGTTGCATCATTTTTGACACCACGCATCTTCATACAAAGATGTTCAGCATCTGCTAAAACGACAACGCCCTTTACTCCTTGAGAATGTAATTCATCAGCAATATTTTTTGTAAGGCGCTCCTGAATTTGAAGTCTTTTTGAATACTTTTCCACCAATCTAACTAGTTTTGAAATTCCAAAAACTCTACCATTTGGAGAATATGCAATGTGAATTTTTCCATAAAACGGTAACATGTGGTGTTCACACATTGAATAAAATTGAATATCTCGTGCAATTACTACATCTGAATCTTCTGAAAATTGAACAGATAATTCTGAATCTGAATCATATCCACCAAAAATTTCTTTATACATATTTGCAATTCTTTCAGGAGTTTTGCGTAATCCTTCACGTGTAGGATCTTCTCCAACTTCAATAATTAATTCTCTAACAAGTTTTTTTACACGTTCTTGATCCATTGATATTCACACAGAATTTTTCTAGTATTTGAACCTAATCTGATTTTTAGGCAGGCAATAACATTAAGGAGCACCAATGAATTTGTGTAATTGAGGAACTACCTTAACATCAATGTAATGAGGATAAACCAAATCATATAATTCCAATAAAAGTTCTAGTGAAGGCTCAGAAATTCCATATGTAGGCTGAATGATGAAACCATCAATATCATCTTTAGATATTTTATCAAAAATTTCTTTGACTAGTTTTGCAAATTCATTTAGCTGAGTTTTTGAACTAACTACAACTTTGATGTAAGTTGTTTTCTTTGATTTAACAGATGATTGAAGACATTTCATTGTGTGACCAATCAATTTTTCATAATGTTTTGTATCAACAAAATCAGAATCTTTAGTTTTAAATTCAATTTTAACAATATCAATAAATGGTAATACATGGTTAAATCTATCAATATCAAAACAAGATGATTCTAGATATGTTGGAATTTTTTTATCTTGAATATGTTTTGCAAGTAATGCTACTGCTTCATGTTGGATTAGAGGATCACCGCCTGTAAAATTTACTTTGTAAGTTTGATTCTTTAAATTGGAATCAATTAGATGGTTTGCATCTTCAATAGAATATTCCGTTCCAGAATCAAGAGGAAGTGATTCTTTTGTATCACAGTAAAAACAAGTAAAAGGGCATCCTGCCAATCTCACAAAGAGAGTTTTGGTTCCATAAAGAATTCCTTCACCTTCAACTGAAGTAAATATTTCAAATAATCTAACTTTCAAGTAATAATTGTAATTTTTTTCATTATTTATTCAGTGAGTTTCTAATGCATTACTGGTTCTTTTGTATAAAATAAACCAGAAATAAAGAAAATTACTCCCAAGATTCCAATTGTACTTCCTATGAGCTCTACTTGATTTTGAAGATCTCCTTCAATTGGAGCCCATAACCATGCCATCAAAGCACCAACAATGATCATTGGAATTCCTACTCCAATTATGATTGTTTTAGAGGCCATGTTAACTGCTGATTAAAAAATGTATATGAATTTTATGATAATTTATTACAGTGAATTTTTAATCTCTGCCAGTTGTTTTGCTAGATCTCTTAATTGCTCATTAGTAGTTTCAAATTCACCATCATTCAAATTCTGTTTAATGCCTTGAAGAGTATCTCTTGCATCTAACAAATCTTCCTCATCTACTCCATCAACTTGAGAAAGTTTAGAAAGAGTTTTTTCAACTTGTAATATTCTGGATTCAAGTCTATCATTTTTTGTTAGTTCAAACTGATCTTTCAGAGACATAATTTTTCTTATTTCTTCAATAATTTTACGCGGTTCATCCATTGAGGATAGATTTTCCTTAGCAGATTCTAATTTTTGAATAATCTCATCAGAAACACCTTGCTTTTTGGCATTTTCTATTAATCTATCAAGTTGTTCCAAATATTTTTGGGCATATGCTTTAGCGCGTTGTGATTCTTGCTTTGATGCTTTTTCACGTAGTTCTTTGTTAACATCTACAATTGTTTCTTTAATTTCATGAATCGTATTTAGTGCTTGAGCAAATTGTTGAACACCAATTTGTTGTCTGGCTTTTGTAAATGATTCATCTAATTTAGAAAAGTTAATTGAGGCATCATGTTTTTTTGCAATCGTTTTTAGATTGTTTACATAAGATTGTAATCTCTGAAGATCATTAGATGGATTCTTTGCAGTGTCTCTTACAGATGAAGTTTCATCTTGAGATGCAACATCAGATACTGAAGTTGTTAAATGTTTAGAAATTTCTTTGAAAATTTTCATGGCTGAAAGGAAGTGCTCTTTTGCAGTGCTTACATTATCACTTTGTAATGATTTTTCTAGGGATTCAACTTGTTGTGTTCCTTCTTCAAACAATTTCTTAATTTTGTTTGAGGAATCATCTGAAATTTGATTACTGATTTGTTCTTGTGCACGTTTTGCAATTTTTAGAATTGTAGGATCATCTGCAGCATAGGCATTGTTAATTATACCTCCAAAAGCCATGCTTACAACTAAAATTAGTAAAGCAAAGGATATTACAGATTTCATTCTTCCTCCTCCAAATCTTTTTTTAATTTGACTAGATTTTGCAAGTCTTTTTTGGAAATTTCTATTACTCCTTCTCTTTCTAATCGTTTAACTGCTCTCCACATTGTAGTTCTAGGTTGTAAGAATTTTTTTCTTAAATCACTTTCTAAAGCTTCCCCCCCATTTGCAAAAATGAATTTAATGATTTCTTTATCATCTTCACGCATATTAGGTCTTAAATTGAAAATATTCTCAATATCAGTTTGAATTTGTGAATCAGAAATAATTTCAGTTTGTAGAACTGGTAAAGTGTTTGTTTGTTTTCTTTTAATCATAATAGCTGCTCCAGTAATGGCTGCTGCAATTGTGGCACCAACAAGTATCATTGTACTAACATTATTACTTGATTGTTCAGGTATTATAATTGATGGTTGTGTACTTCCAAAAATATAATTAATTTCAGATAAACCTGAACTCAAATCTAATTTTGTTTGATCATTTATCAAATCCATGTTTGATGGTAATGCATCCATTCCAACAATAATTGAATTTGATGGCATCAATAATGAATAATCAGTTGGTGAGTCTAGAGTAAAAGTCCAAACTCTTCCTTCTTTAGAAATTAAATCGTGAATATCATAATCAATTGTAATAGAAGCTGAACCAAAAGTATCAATCATTGCTTTATCATCAATGATTTCACTAGATAGCAAAAAGCCATTTTCACCTACAACGACAAAGTTATCAATAGATGAACCAAACAGACTAACTTCATAATCAGGATCTAGAGGATCTACTTCTAGCTGAGATGAAATATGTGCTGAGCCATCTGAATAAAGGGTTAGATCAAGCATACGAGTAGAACCGAATGAGGTCTGAATTGGCATCATTAGTGCAACAACCATTAAGCCAGCAATTATCAAAGGTGCCTTAACCATTGTTTCGAGGATACCATCAGTCCTTACAAAAAGCATTCCATCTTCTCGAAGAGACTCTTTCCTATGGATTGGTACGATTTCTGGATACATATGCTCAATACCTTAGATTCATGCTTTCGACGAGTCCCTGAAATCTCTTGAATTCCTGGAAAAACTGAAGTCCTTTTTCAGTTATCAAAAAGACTCTATTTCTGTCGTTTTTGACGGATTCGACCAAGCCTGCTTCTACCAGTTTCTCACATTTGTCTAGTACTGCATAGTGAGATAGGTTGGCTTTGCGAGAGATTGCAGATACAATGACTCCACCACGACCGCCATCAGCGGTTACGTCTAAGATATCACCCATAATGCCCATTTCGGACCTGTATTGTTGTTTTGACATGCTCTAATATACAATAACGTAGTTTATGAGGAACATTTTGAAACTTCACAGCGGAACACAAAGCGGAACAGTGGTTTCATCAAAAAAATTGCCCAATTTTGATGATTTTGGAAAATTCTTTAAAAATTTGAAAATATTTCATGCCTGTAAAAAATTTTGAAAAATTCTATTTTTCTAAAAAAATTCTCTTTTGAAATTCTTTTGACAGAAATAATCAATTTACCTCAATTTTAACCGATTTTGATGAAAATTAGTATATAAAGAACAGGGTGATTCCTCGCTATTCTTAATCTATCATTTTGATAGTATTTTTTCATGGTAAAATACCAAATTCAAAATTTTGAAATAGCAACCATCCTCTTGATGCTTGCTGCTTCACCCCTATCTGTTACCTACGCATTTGGTGAAAATGATAGTAACAAAGAAGAACTTGGAGCAATTCTTACAGAAAAAGTGATTGATGGAAAGCTAAAAGTCAACTATTATGCTTTACCTGACGGACTATTTGAGGCTGATTTACAAAGAACTCTCAATTAACGACCAAATATCTTGGACTTGTGTGAATTACGAGTCATATAATACGAGAATAGTCCTTTTTGATGAAAAAGCTTCAAAATTGGGAGAAAATCTATGGGAGATTTCAATGAATGAGGATATCCTAGATGGTAAAGTAAGCTTCCAGGTCGTATTTTCTGGAAAAACAACAAAATCAGATAAGGAAAATGTGATTGCAGTTTCATCAACGAGTTCCGTAATTAAAAATCCCGAAACCAGCCAAAATCTCAAATTATTACAGACAGGAGAAGCGATCATCAATTCAATTGATTTCAACCAAGAATATAGAAATTCAATTCGGTGAAATATCACCTTTTTTTTCTTTAATTGACTAAAAATCATTCACAAGGTCAGTTTTGAGATGTAATGTAACTTTTTATTCCCATTTTGAAAAGTTAATCATAAAATGTTTGATAAATTCAAAAATGAAGAAGGAGAAGAAATGGTAGAAAAAAGAACTAACAACGATAATACTGAAGAATCTAATTCTACAATTGAATCAACCAGTCAAATTGGAATTGGGGAATTAATGGATAAACGGGAGAAATTAGAGGAGGCAATTGATTATGTAGGTTTAATGATTAAAAATCTAAAAGATAAGAGAACTTTACTTGAAAAGGATTGAAGAAGAGTCAGTTGACATAAAGAATCTAAAAGAAAAACTTCAGAAAGTTAGTGAATACATTGAGGAAGAAAATAGAGGAATTGCAGAACTTACCAATAAGAGACAAAAAGTTGAAAAAGAGGCAGATGAAATTGGTTCTATTATCAATACTTTAAGAGATAGACTTTCTGGTGTTGATAGAGTAATTGATGATGAAGGTAGTAGAGTTAAAAAAATTAAAGAATCTAGAGATTCATTTAATAAATAAAATTTTGAAAAACAATAAATTATAAGTAAAATAACAACATCAGGTCATGTTGAATCATTTACCGTACTACTAGTCCAAATCATCATGTAAGATTGCTGATGTTTTATTTTCCATTGATATTTTACAATACATGGATTGAAACAAACTGTATCGTAAAAGACAAATCAAAATACAATGGCAAATCCGTCATATCAATTGAATTGCTCAAATGATTTTTTAGATTATTTGTAATACAAATGATTAGAAATGGAAAACAAGATTATCTTCTAGAGTATATTGGGTTAGCACTTTCTTATCTACTGGTTATAGATTATTTTGGATAACTCGATTAGATTGATTGTTTTTCTCAATAATTATGCAGGATTAGCTGGTGGTAATAGGTTTACAATCACTAAAATCTAATACTCTTTATTCAAAATTAATTTCTCTGAACTCTAGTTTCTCTTGAGTTAACAGCTCCTTTAGATTGTCCGATAATTTGGGTGCAATAATCATAAATCTGGTGTTTGTATTTCTAGTTTTTCGTTCATAATCTGCTTTGTAACCTAATAATTGTCGATTCACTACAGTTGCTGCTATTGGATATTTTAATTCTAAACCTACCATTTTACCCATAGAATCTCTACAAACAAAATCAATTTTGCCTGTTGCTAATTGATATTCCGATTCTTCAAGCAATAGCCCATCTTCTATTAAATTCAAATTGTTTTTGATGAATTGCTGATAGTCTTTTTCCTTTTTTATTTTGTCTTCTAGTCTTTTTTGAAGCCAATCTGGATTGTCGATATAACTGTAAATCCATTCGTATTCTGGATTTAGATAATATGCATTAACTTTTTTTGAATCTGCAATTCCTTGCTCATCGAGTTTCTTCAAAAATTTAATTCCTGGCGATACTGGTATTCCTTTTGCAATCATATGATCTTCTTCAGCTTCTGGAGCCAAACCTCCTCTCAATAACTTAAACATCCCACATTGCCAATTTATTACTTTGATCTGCAAACTATCAAAAAGTGTTGCAAGTAAATTTACTCTTTCTTCTGATTCATCAGTTCCAACAAGTTTTTCTATTCTTTGTTTTAAATTGTTGAATTCTTCTCTGTCGACACTTTTTTCTTTGATATGATTTCCAGCTAATTCTGTAATTTCTTCTGTAGCATTTTTAATCATTTCTTCTTTAATTTTTGTCAAGTCTTCTGTTGTGTTTAATCGAAACATATCCATTTGTGAATCTAGAATTGTTTTTAATTCACTAAAATCATTACAAAGTTTTGTTACATTTTCTTGCATGTTACTAACTTCAGTTGTATGTGGAATGGTTGTTCTTAAATTAGTTAAATTATCTGAAAATAAACTCAAATCCTTCTGAATTCTTTCAACATCATATTTTATTTTTGGATCATGTAGTGCGGTAATTTGATTCTTAATTGATGATATTGATTTTTTTTGAATTGTAAAGAAAATAACAGAAATAATAACTGCAACAAAAATTGCAATAATTATTGCCGTACCTGTTGATGCTTGAAGAAAAACAGTCTCCATAATTTTAATTTCATATTTTGCTAGTTTATTAATTTGATTAATTATTTACGACTAATTTGTTTTAATTTCAACTCATCTAGTAATTTTAAAATCTTTTCTAATTGATTTAAAATCCATCAGTTGGTTCATCCAAAATTAATAAATTAGTTTTATCGATTCTGTTTCTTTTCTCATCAGTGAATTCAAAGTTAGTTTATAACATAATATAGCAAAGAGACAAAGTTCGTGAACTATTTTCAAGATATCTTGGTTTATTTATTCATATTTGCCTAGGCAAAAGAATCTGATTATTGTTTTTTGATAATTTTTAGTTCATGAATTTTTGATCTTCGCTAACAATACTTGTCTTCTCACCTCCTGACAAATAATCCATTATTCTTTTGATTTTTTAGAAACTATGATACTGGTTGATTCCATGCATATTTGTATTCAAACATAATGTTTTTAGATTTAACAAAAATCTAATTTACACACAAAAACTAGACCATTTTACAAAGATAAAATTTTATGCGTAAAATGACAAAGGGGCAGATTCATGATAACTATAGGTAATTATAAAAAAAGGAAATCAAATGGCATAAGAAATAAACCAAAGACATGCAATTCATCCTTAAAAAATGGTGACTCTAAAGTTTTGAAATTTAAAAATAAAGAATTGTTGCTTTGAGTTTTTTATTAGATCTGAAATATTGAGATAATATTGTGTAGCCTAAATATCCGTCAAGCCACAGTTCCGACTATGATTATTGTTTCGTCTGTCCATTTTCTTCAACACTCATAGTGTCAGATAATTTCTTACATTGATCAATTTCTTTTTCTGTATTCTCAAAGCTAAAGGATTTTATGCCGTGATTATTGTTTAACGTTTCTAATTCTTTCTTTAAGGATTCAGAATAATGATATAAAGATTCAGAGATTACTTTGTTATTTTTTATTATATCTGTTTCAGTTGCTTTACATATATTATTTTTTAAATTCTGTAAAAATTTAATTTGGAAACGTAAATCAGAATGTATAAGATCGGGGATTGTGCAGGATAATAAATCTTTTCTATTTTCGATATAATTTGCGTAATAGTGCAATGATCTTTTAATTAGTTCACAGTTATTTTCTAATTCCATTTGTAGATATTGGGATAACGTACTAATTAAGATTTATTTTTTTGTATATATAGCGAAGATCAAAAGTTCGTGAATATTTTTGCAGGATTTCTGAAAATATAATTTATAACATCAAGCTTGAACTCAGTTACCCTAAAATATTCAGAGACTATAATTCATCGTTGCAAACATTACATAATGTGCAGATGCCAACAATGTATGCTTGCCAATCTTCTAGCATTGCTCAATCATGTTCAGATATGGGTGCCCTATCCAACATTAAAGCAATTTTGCTGTATTTCCAGTGTAACTCTTTTAGATATTCTACAAATGTTATACCATTGAATCTATCATTGAATTTATCATAAACTCTAAACAACTGACTATTTCTGTGATGGTGCCAATACTGTCAGGCTTTCATGATTCCCTGTGTATGAAAAAATTCTCTTGGTAACTTTTGTCCAGTATTTTTTCCTTTTTTTACATCTCTCACAAAAAATGTCTCATCTGCCATTATAATGACAAATCCATCATTTTTAGGCGTGAAATTTTCTTCATAATGCGTCGCTGCAGATATACTTGTACAATTGATATGGTGTTTTTGTGCAGATTTTGTAGACATTCCATATTGATGCATTATCTTTCTGATGTGGGTTATGTGTAATTTTACTCCAGTAGAATAATCTATTGTTTACTGCAACATTATAGGCGTAAACAAAGTCTACATTGCTTTTGACAGGATACTGTCCATTCTTTCCTTTGAGATTAATCTCAGTCTACCGCTTCTTGGTAGAGACCATCAATACCATGCTCCTCAAAACGACCAACCCATTTACGCACCCAGTTTGTGCATTGACATAAATTTTTTGCGACATATTGTACGTCTTTACCATTTTTTAGAACCATTAACACTGCAATCATCCTTACTGCAACCTGTGTGGGTTCTTTTTTGTATGCTGCTTCAAGTGATTCTAACTTGTTCATGTATTTCATTGTGTAAACTGATCAAAAAATCTTTCGTTTTGGAATAATTTGGTTCACGAACTTTGTCTCTTTGCCATACTTGTAACAAAAATTCATCAACCATAATTTGAGATAAATTCACATGTGTTGCAGATATGGGTATGAATTTTAGGAATTAATAGAATTTGTAAGATTTATGATTTCAAATATTTGTTAGACAGTATAGATTATCCAACATAAACCGTATGGAGCCTGGAGTATGAGATATTATAATGCATTATCATCAAATAATTTTATTCTGCATTTGATAAAATGCACTTTATCTTTACTCTCAATGTAATCATGTCACCATGCTTTTTTTATAAATTCTTTAACTTTTTAAATTAAAGATATTTGTTAGTAGTTGCTTCTTTAGTGTTTGTTGGAACTGAAGGGAACATTTGTCCTGCTGAAGTTTCAGCAACAGCAGCAGCTTCTTTTAAGATACTTTCAGATTCTGCACTGGTTGTTTCATCCATTCCAAATGCGGCATCTCCTGAGAAACTTTCTGTCATAAAGCCACCAAGCATTTCGGCCATTTGACCAATTTCTTGCTCAGCTCCTGGCATAATTTTTCCAAGAGAAGATTTTAGATTTTTCATCAATCCCATTGTTGGCATAATAGCTACTACAGTATCTCCAAGATCACTGCATGTAGTTAATCGTAATTCTATTTGTTCTAATGCTATTCTAGCACTACTCAAAATTTTTGTTACTTTTCTTACTTCAGCTAGTTCATTTCCAAGAACTTTACTTGTTTGAGTATCATGTTTCTGTGT
Source organism: Candidatus Nitrosopumilus sp. (assembly GCA_965262905.1). Taxonomy (GTDB): domain Archaea; phylum Thermoproteota; class Nitrososphaeria; order Nitrososphaerales; family Nitrosopumilaceae; genus Nitrosopumilus. Next base: position 1,344,737 of record OZ253567.1, on the reverse strand, counting down.
TGCATTTACAATTCGTTGGAATAATTTTGCATCACGTTCTTGTAAACTGGATAGCATAGTATCTAATTTTCTAATTTGTAGTTGTAATTTTTTAATTCCTTCCTGAACTCTTGGTTTTAAGGCTCCTTTAGGCTTTATAACATCATTAATTTTTTCACCAATTCCAGGCGTTGTTTGTTTTGACCATTTATCAGACAAACTAGGCATGAGTTTAATTTTAAAATACATACTTAATTTCCTGTGTAAAAAATGGTTCACAGTACATAAAAAATTACTAGCTAAAATTGAGTATTTTGAATCTCATTTCTTGATAAATTAAATTTCTAGGGTATACCAAAAAAATTCCAATCAAAAGATATGATTCCAAATTAAAGTAAGAAAATTTAGAATTCATTAATTTTCTAATTCCATCACGTTTTTTATACTCGAACCGTAAATTATGTTCCAATCGCTTCATAGTTTCTAAATGAATTTCCTGATTATCTAATTTAGGATTTTTTAATTCATATTTCTTATGCTCTTCAAGTTTTTTGATTCTTTCTTCATTGACTTTTAACTGCTGATCTAGTAAATTTAATTGAATTTTGTAATTTTTACAGATTAATGATCTATCTGTTTCTATATTAGACATATAACCACATTTTTTTACAAATAAAACCCATTTACAAAAAATCTATAATCTAAAATAAACGCATTGATAAAATTTATTTTTATAATAGAATTTAAGGTATATTTTATTGAATAAAAAAGTTATTGTAATTTCTTTAGTTGTCATATTAACAATTGTCGTAGTAGGTTTTTCATCAAATGAAACAAGTGAAAAAAATAATATTTTATTTCATGTAACCCTTGCGGATCCAGATCTTTACATTAATGGTGTTTATACTAAAGAATTCACTCTTGAAAAAGGAGAATATTTTTTCAGGTTTATCCCAAATGGTAGTAGTCCAAAAATTTTATCAATTACATTGAATGGAGATACACTTGATTATTCTGAAGACTTTCAGCTGATAGGGACACCACATCAAACTGGAATCTCTGAATATTTTACATGGAATTATGATGGACAGAAAAATATTATCAATTCAGAAATGCAAAAAGTTTCAATTACAATTAATCCAAACGGAGAAACTATTGGTTCAGTATCTGTAGATATCTTAAAAAATTAAAAAGGCGTATTCCCCTTTGTTACAGAACAATGAGAGATTTCCTCTCTTAGTCAGTTGTTAAACAACTGAACACCTTTTCCGTTCTGCGGGGCTACGCAGGTTTAGTCGATAGCAATTATATCTTTCGACATTAATTACAATAGGAACTTTAAGTATTTAAATTTTAATATAAAATTTTATAAAAAATTATTAATTTTTATGTAATTTTTTATGACTATTTTTAATTAATAGATCTATAAATTACGAAATTCAATCTGGATATTGTTGAGATTAACTGGTAAAATTGCTCTAGTAACTGGTGGAAGCCGTGGAATAGGATTAGCGACTGCAAAAATTCTATCAGAAAATGGTGCAACAGTAGCAATTACTGCAAAAAATAAAGACAGATTAGAAAATGCAGTAAAAGAGATTCCTAATGCAATAGGTATTGCAGCAAACATTAGAAATTCAAAAGATGTAAAAAATGTTATAAGTAAAATAATTGAAAAATTTGGTAAATTAGATATTCTTGTAAATAATGCTGGAATATTTCCCAAAATAAAACAATTACATGAAATTGATGAGGATGAATGGAATAAAGTATTAGATGTAAATCTTACAGGACAGTATAGATTTACCAAAGAATCCATTCCTTATTTACAAAAAACATCTGGTTCAATAATTAACATTTCATCAGATGCTGGAATAAAAGCATTTCAAGGATTTAATGCAGATGCATATTCTGCATCAAAAGCTGCATTAATTATATTAACAAAATGTTGGGCTCTAGAATACTCTAAAGATAAAATTAGAGTGAATTGTATTTGCCCAGGAGTAGTAGACACAGATATGACAAAACCATTTTTAAAAACTGAAAAAGACAAAGAATTCATGAATAGTGAGCATCCAATTGGCAGGATTGGACAACCAGATGAAATTGGAAAAGCAGTTTTGTATTTTGCCTCAGATGATGCATTATGGACAACAGGTGCAATATTGACTGTAGATGGAGGGGAATCAATTAAATGAATTCACATGGATTTAATACAACATCAAAGAAGAAAACACAATGAAAGATAGAAAAGCAAAAGCAAAATTAATTATACTTTTAGGAATTATTTGGATAGTTATCACATTACCTCTACCATGGATAATAAATAATCCAGAGGTGTCAACAGCACAATTCAATACGATACTTGCCATTATTGGAGTAATGTCAATTCCATTCATTGTTCTCGGAGTGGTTTGGACTCTAAAGCCAGAACTCACAACTTAGGTAATTTTAATTGCAAGATATTCCTATTTCTGATAAAATTCCTGAATTAGATATTGCCATCAAGGCAGCAATTAACGCAGGGAATGCAATTTTAGAGATTTATCAAAAAGAGTACAAGACATCTACAAAAAATGATAATTCTCCAATTACTGATGCTGATTTAAAAAGTAATGAGATAATTAAAAAAATTCTATCACAAACAAAACATTGGATATTATCTGAAGAAGATAAAGATGACTTGAAAAGAATATCACAAGAGATAATTTGGATAATAGATCCTCTTGATGGAACTTCTGATTTTATTGACAAAACAGGCGAATTTACAGTTATGATTTCCTTAATTAAAAATAAAAAACCAATTCTTGGTGTAATTGGATGGCCTACAGAGAATACGTTATTTGTTGCTCAAAAAAATAGTGGAGCATTTAAATTTTCAAATGAAAAATGGGAAAAAATTTCGGTCACCAAAATTTCAGAAATCCCAAAATGTAGAACTGTAGGTTCTAGACATCATTTATCAGATAAAGAAAAATCATTTATTAAAAAATTAGGTATTGAAGATTTCACAAGTATTGGAAGTTCATTGAAAGTTGGAAAGATTAGTTCTGGTGAAGCTGAAGCTTACATTACAACAACAAATAAAATGAAAGAGTGGGATTCAGCCGCTTCTTATTGTATAATTTCAGAAGCTGGAGGTAAAATGACAGATATGTTAGGAAATGATCTTACATACAACAACAAAGATGTGTATCATCAAAATGGAATTCTTGTTACAAACGGTTTAGTTCACAATAAAATAATCGAGGAATTTAAAAAATTATAGTAGGTTTCTTCCTTTAAGAAAGTCCTTTACTTTTTGTGCGCTGTCTGAAAGTGAATCGTGTTCTGTATCAACTACCAAATCTGCTTTTTCTGGAGCTTCATAAGGATCATCAATTCCAGTAAATCCTTTGATTTCTCCTTTTCTAGCCTTGGCATACATACCTTTGACATCTCTTTCTTCACATTTTTCTAGTGAACATTTTACATAACATTCTGCAAACTGATCACTGGCATTGATAATTTCTCTAGCATTTTCTCTGTTCTCAAGATATGGAGATACAAGAGATACTGCACTTGGAACACCGTGTTTTAACAAAAGCTTTGCCAAATGAGCAACTTTTTTGTTGTGCTCATCACGTCCTGTTTTTGAAAAGTCTTTTGGGGAGAACCATTCTCTTAGTTCATCACCATCAAGCATTGCCAAGTTTGGAATATCTTTTTGCAAATCTTTTACAATCGTAGTCTTTCCTGAACAAGGAAGACCAGTCATCCAAAGAATGAAAGGTTTCATGAATAAAATTTCTTAATAACCCATAAAGAGCTTACGTTAATTTTTAGCCCAAAATTGATTTTCCAAATAATCAATATCTGCAATTAGTTCCTCAACTTTTTTTACAATTGCAAAAATTGATCGATATTGTTCATACATTTCAATTTCTTCTTCTTTTGATAAAACTTCAGCCTCTACAGTATCAAAAAATTTGTCTTCTTTGTTAAGATGATCATTTAGAAAAATTGCATATGTTCTCAAATATCTTGATACAGGTTCTTGCGCATCTTCCCCATTTTTCCATCTTTTTAGATGATCTGATATTTGTCTAGCAATATTCCTTCCAAACTCATGCTCAATCATAAATTTTCGAATTTCTTCTTTTAAAGAATCATAACTTGCAACACATGGAAAATACGAATCTTCTTCTCTTGAATGATGAATTGTATCAACAAATTCTGAAATTACTATAGTAATTTTTGTTAAATCTGAAAATGGAATTGTTGTGCCTTTGTATAGCTCAGCAGCACATTTTGATACTATTTTTTCTAATCGACGAACTTGATCATGATCTGCACGAAGTTGATTTGTAGCACTCACAATACTTGACTACAACATGTTATTTAAAAATCAGATAGAGCCTAAAAAACTTAATTTTTGAGTTTAACTTTTATCCAGATGTATTAACATCCAAACATTAATGAATCTCATAATTTTGTCGATTTTGAATTTGTTTAGAGGTCAAACAGGAGATACACCACCATTATCAAATTTTGATACAAATATGATTTTTGATAAAATTACAGAGTTGCAAAATTTTATCATATCATTATCAAATAATGATGGACCAATTGCTGAAGCTCATGTAATTTTACTTGCAGCAGGTGTAGTAATTTTTCTAGGAGTGGCAGGAGAAGCATTCTTCAAAAAAACAGGTATACCGGATGTGGCATTTTTAATGATTCTCGGAGTGATTATCGGACCAGTGTTTGGATTAATTCAACCAGAAGCTGTAATTCAAGTAGTTCCGTATTTTGCAGCTCTTGCGTTGATTATCATCATGTTTGATGGAGGTCTAAATCTAGATATCAAACATGTTATCAAAACTGCACATTTTTCAGTAACACTAGCAGTTCTTGGTTTTGTTCTATCTGTAGTAATGATTTCTATTACTGCTCATTTTGCTTTAGGATGGGCATGGTTAGACAGCATATTATTAGCTTCTATTGTAGGTGGAAGTAGTTCTGCGATAGTTTTTGGACTAGTTAGAAATATCAAAATTTCAGAAGAAACTAAATCAATGCTTAGTTTTGAATCAGCACTAACTGATATTTTAGCCACCATTGTTGCATTCATTTTATTTGAAGCAGTTCTAGCAGGACACTTTGATCTTCAAACATTACAAGAAACTATTGGACGTGCAGTTATAGTTGGCCTAGTACTTGGATTTGGGGTTGGAATTCCTTGGATGTATATTTCAACTAAATTTGGTAATGCACAACACGCTTACATGCTTACGTTAGGCGTTTTGTTTGTTTTATTCTTCTTGGCAAATTCGTTTGGAGAATCAGGAGCACTAACTGCACTAGTGTTTGGTTTAATGATTGGAAACAAAAGTCATCTTGCAAAAATTCTCAGATTCAAATTACCACGAATTGAGTTGAATGATCCTACACATAATCAACTAACATTTTTGGTACGATCATTTTTCTTTGTATTTGTAGGATTGATGGCAAGTTTTGGACAAATAGAATATTTGATATTTGGAGTTTTGATGACAATTGCTGCATACTTTGGAAGAATATTAGTTGTAAAGATTACATTAACAAAACGATTTTCACTTTTGGATAGAGCTGTAACAAACTCTATGATTCCTAGGGGTTTAGCTGCTGCAGTACTTGCAACTTATCCAATTACCATGGGATTACCAAATGCAGATGCATATCCACAACTAATATTTTTTATTATTTTATCATCAGTAGTAATTACAACAATTGGTTTAGGAAAATCAAAGAAAATTCCTCCACCAGAATCTTTTGAAGGCGGATTTATCAAACCTCCAGAAGAACCTAAAGATGACGATTCTATAGTTGAAAAAATATCTAATATTGTCATAGATGATAAAATTGAAGGCGGATTTATCAAAGAAAAAACTGAAGAAAAATAGAACTAGGTTAGAAAATTAAGATTGTAATTTTTTTGTTATTGATTGAATGTATTTTTTGCTATATTCATTGAATAACTGAATTTTATCCTGAGCTAGAGCCATCGCACCAGGTCTACTGTTAATATGATTTTCATCCATTTTTTGTTCTTCTAAAAGTTTTTCAAGATTTATTTTTGGTACTGATTCTAATTCTGTAAGTAATGTTAAAAGTTCTTTTTCAAGATTCTCTTTGGTATCAGGAAATGCGGGTGGATCAGCACCTATAATTTCTTTGGTTGTAATATTTCCAAATACTTTCTTGTCCAAATCAAGCAATATTGAAAAGTGAAATTAGTAGTATAAATTCAATTTCATTTTAATTAAACTTGAAAATATGAGTGCACTACAATCAAACATTTTATCTTTAGATAATTTGAAATTATTTTTATGCCTTATTGTATAGGAGAATGCAAAAAATACAAGGCTCTCAAACCGACAGAAATTGGTAGGTATGCTCAGGGCAAAAAAGATGCAACTACTGTAATGTATTTGTAAAATATGAGGGATTAGTTGTATTTGTTGTAATAGGCCCCCAGCTCAGATGTCTCCCAAGAAGTAGAAAGGGAAAAGAAAAGTACATGGAACAAATTGTAAGATAAATCATGCCTAAGAATTAAAGTTCTACTTATAAGAAATCAAATGCCAATATAGTTATGGCAATTCCTGCAGATGTAGAAGAATTTGTTGAAAAACATATCAAATTAATGATTTCTCAAACTGAAACATATCTTCCATTTATCAGAGTAGCATTTCCATATTCAAATAATATTGCTGATGGAGTATATAATCTAATAATTGGAAGTGCACTATCGATATTTGTTAATCAATTTGCAATGAAAATGAAATATCCAACTGCAGATGATTTTACGGAATTTGGAAAGATTGCTTTAAAATATAGAGACCCAGTTGATCAGTTTTTTAAATAATTAAGCTATTTCGCCTAGAAAATGTATAGTATCATTAGTTATAACAACAGTCCTATCTTTTGGAACATGGTATAATTTTTTTGAACCATTTGAAGATTGAACAATAAGTTTTGAAAACGGATCTCTAAGTGATTTGTAAAGAATTCCTTTGTCCCCTACTGATTGTGACCAATGAGTTCCTTGAACAAAAGAGATTGTTTGAAACTTTACAACTTGATATGAATAGACCATTTCTAATTAATTATTAATTATTGCACTCATTAATGACTTTCCACCAATTAGAGCTGCAATTGAAAGACCAATGTTAGCTATCAAGTTTATTGTAAAAGTTCCATAGTGGCTTTGCTCAAGAAGAGTATTGGATTCAAGTGCAAGTCCAGACATTGTGGTAAGTGAACCACAGAATCCTATAGCAGCAAATAAAGAATATTTTCCATCAAGGTGCCATTGTTGAGACATTACAATAAAAGCACCAAGGATAAATGCTCCAAGTACATTAACTGCCAAAACATTGACAGGTATTGTATTGAAAAGTAAAGGAGATTCAACGACTTTGAATCTCAAATATGCTCCCAATACAGAACCAACTCCAAGGAAAACAAACTCTAGACCTTTCATATACACAATAGAGATTAGTTGACATTATTAGTGCTATTTGGATGGAATTTAAGCTGAATTTGTGCCTAAACAGTTTTGATTTAGAAAGATATATTCATAGTTTTTATAGGTTCAATATTTTTTCCAGACTGAATGACATTAAAATTGAGATGTGATGACTATGGTTTTGAATGTGAATACATTCTTGATGGAGAAAAAACTATAGCCACAATTGAAAAACTAAGAAATCATTTTGAAGAAGAACATGGAATTGATTATACTATTGAGGCAGTAACTCAAATGATTACCAATCGTGGACATTCTTTAGAATCAATTAGAAAATAAACTTTTTAAAAAATTATTTTTTATTTTTAATATTTATTATAATTGTATTGTAGGAGAAAATATTTTTTCATATATTATTTCTTTAAGTTGATTTACCAAATCCATTATTACTCTAACTTGTTCTAATGTAACTTCCTTAAGACTTTGTATTGAATTATTTAGTTCTAATATTTCTGCTTGTAATTTTGATTTTTCATTATTAAGTGAGAATATTTGATTTTGTAGATTTTTGTTTTGTTGTTTTAGATTATCATTTTCTTCAATTAATCGTTTTACTTTTTCTGAATCAGATTCCTCTGGAAAGGGATCTGGTATAGGTGCAGGATCTGGCATTCTAATTGGTTCGGGTGTAGGACTAGGCTCCGGAATTTGTGGCGGTCCTGGTTCTGTTTCAATAGCAAAGGTAGTTTGTGAAAAACTAACAAATGCAAGTAAGACAATCATACCTAAAATAAGACTAGTTTTCATATGATAATTTCACAAAAACATTACGATAGTTTTGTATAAGAATATGATTATTAATTTCTAAGAATGAAAGAGGTTATTTGTAGAAATCAGGTTCTTGATCTCTTTTCTGTTTTGGAAGATCTTCCATAACGGCTTGAACTACTTCATTGTGATTATACGTAAGATGTCGGAGAAACTTTGCAGATTCATCTGCTCTAGTTTTTTCATCTGCAAATAACATTTCAGGACTACTCAATCCAGTCATCATTTCATTGCATTCTTTGCATGGTTCAAAGTCAAGATAGAGTTTCATATTTCTCGTCATTTTTCTTAGTATTTAGACTATTTTATGGATTGAGGTATGGGTGCCTCTTTTTTTCTAGGCTTTATCTTATCTACAGCATCAATAAGATCTTGTTGTGTAATCTTGATCTCTTTAACGTTCTTTGACTTGCCAGAAACATATCTCTTCAAAGCTGTAATAGCTGCTCTGTTTGCTACTGCTGCGATTTCAGCTCCACTAAAATCATCAGTAATTTTTACAATTTCTGAGATTTTTACATCACCGTCAAGTGGTTTTTTCTTTGTATGAATCTCAAAGATATGCTGTTTTCCTTTTTCATCAGGATTTGGAACTTTAATGATTCTATCAAATCTGCCTGGTCTGAGAAGTGCTTCATCAACAATGTTTAATCGGTTTGTTGCACCAATTATCAACACATTGTTTAGTTCTTCTAATCCATCAATTTCTGTTAAGATTTGAGACACTACATTTTCTGTAACATGTGAATCAGAACCTCCACTTCCTCTTCTTGGAACAAGTGCATCAACTTCATCTAAGAATATTATACATGGAGCTGCTTGTCGTGCTTTTCTAAATATTTCTCTGACTCCTTTTTCAGATTCTCCTACCCATTTTGAAAGTAATTCAGGACCCTTAATACTGATGAAATTAGACTCTGTCATTTTTGCAAGAGCCTTTGCAATCAATGTCTTACCAGTTCCTGGAGGACCATGAAGCAAAATTCCCTTTGGAGATTCTACATCAACATAATCATATGCGTCCTTGTATTTGATTGGCCACTCAACAGCTTCTTTGAGTTCTTCTTTTAATTCATCTAAACCACCAACATCATCCCAACTTACGTTTGGGACTTGGACTTGGACTTCTCTTAGTGCACTAGGACTAACTTCTTTTAATGCATCTCTAAAGTCGTCGCTTGTAATTTGGATCTTTTCAAGTATTTCTGATGAAATTTTTTCTTCATTATAGTCAATCTCAGGAAGAATTCTACGAAGAGATTTCATCGCAGCTTCTTTGGCTAAAACTTCCAAATCAGCTCCTACAAATCCATGTGTAGTTTTTGAGATTTGTTTTAAATCTACTTTTTCATCAATTGGCATTCCACGTGTATGAATTGAAAGAATGTCAAATCTACCTTCATCATCAGGAATTCCAATTTCAATTTCTCTATCAAACCTACCTGGTCTTCTAAGTGCTGGATCAATTGAATCTGGTCTATTAGTAGCAGCAATTACAACAACTTTACCTCTAGATTTCATTCCATCCATTAAAGTAAGTAATTGTGAAACAATTCTTTTCTCTAGTTCGCCAGAAACTTCATCTCTTTTTGGAGCGATAGAATCAATCTCATCAATGAAAATTATGCTAGGAGCATTTTCTTCAGCTTGAGTAAAGATTTCTCTAATTCGCTCTTCACTTTCTCCATAATGTTTGCCCATTATTTCAGGACCACTTAGGGAGATAAAGTGGGCATTTGTTTCGCCAGCTACGGCCTTTGCTAATAGTGTCTTACCAGTACCAGGAGGACCATACAATAGAACACCTTTTGGTGCTTCCACACCTATTTTGTCAAATAATTCTGGATGCCTCATTGGCAATTCTACCATTTCACGAATTTTTTGGACCTCTTTTTTCAAACCTCCAAGTTCATCATATGTTATTCTTGGATATGATGAATCAACTGCTTTAGTCATTGCTCCAAGTTTGAATATAGTATTTTCTGTAACTAAAACAGGTTTTGATGGTTTTGTACTTGTTACAACAAACTGAACTCTTCCACCCATCTGTGTATTAAGAGATACTGAATCTCCAGTTGTAAATACATGATTGAGATAGTTGTAAATCATATATTCTTGTAATCCTTCTGCAGCAATCTTTTCAGTTGGAGACAAAACAATCTGTTCAGCATTTACAACTTTAACTGTTTTTAGTGAAATCTTATCACCAATTCCTGCTCCAATATTTTGTCTGGTCATTCCATCTATTTTGATAATACCTGAACCGTATTCTTCAGGTGCCCCGGGCCAAAGTTTTACATGTGTTTTTTTGTTGTATGTTAATTCTAGTATTTGTCCGGTATTCCATTTTTGATCCTCAATAATTTTAGGATCAACTATAGCTCTCCCCCTTCCAACATGTTGTTGTGGGCTTTCTTCAATTTTTAAAATTATTTCACTCATATCATTACCTCAAAAATAAAGAGGGGTTTATTCAACCTCCACCGTTTTGCTTTTTGGTTTTTCCTCTTCAACTAGTTTGAAGATGATTTCCAAAACTCCATTCTTGTAAGATGCTTTTGCAGAGTTTTCATCAACTTTGTATTGTACAGGAACTTTTACATAATATTTTTTATTATTATGTTCTGCTGAAAGATTAACTGTCTTGTTTTCAACAACAATTTTGACATCAGATTTTTCAACTCCTGGCATCTCAGCTATGAGTTTTACTATTTTTTCTTTTTCATCGACAATTGTGTCAACGAGTGGTTCTCGCGTATCAGAAGTTGAAGCAAGGCCTGGTTTGGTATTTCCATACTCGTTTGTAATAGGTTTTCCATCAGGACCAATGATCATTGTATAACCATAATAGTATGAACCAGCTTCAGAACCATTTCCCTTGAATTCCTCAAAAACGTCATCTATATCAAAAAAAGAGTTTGACATTTTTTTGAAGATTCTATTAAATTCACTATCAAAGTTTGTCATATTTACCTACTATATGTAATATGTATTACATTATATAAAGATTATTGATATTTCTTTGATTTCTTACATAATGCTATTATAATTGACATGATATAATAATCTTAATGATAACTACCAACATGTCCGTACCTGAAGTAGTTAGAGAAATCATCACCAAAAATCGTTCAATTTACGATTGTATGAAAATGGATTTGATTAACTATACAGCTCTGGCAGTAAAGATTCAACCAGAAATTGAAAGAATTCTAGGAAATTCTGTTAATCTCAATACTGTAGTTGTTGCAATTAAAAGATTTGCTGATTCATTTGAAATCAAAGAAGATGTCAAAGAGGAATTAGTTTTGAAAAATGCTCGATTGGCATTAACTGATGGAATAATGGATGTTAAATTTTCCATAAAGGATTCTAATCAAATGGATCCAATGATAATTTTAGACAAATTTTCTAAGATAACTAATAACTATGAGTTTTTCCGGTTGTCTGATTCATTTAGATTTCTTGCAGAAGATATGGAGGATATTAGACAAATCTTCAATAGTGTTCCAGAAAGAGATGATATGTTTAGTACTGGTCTTGCAAAAATTAGAATTTCAATTCCAAACTCTCAAAATCAATCAGATGTAGTATCCTATGTTGCTGAGGTATTACATACAAATGGGGTAGAGTTGGTAAACGCATTTTTCAGTCAAGATAACATTACAATTATCCTAAATGAGAGAGATTCATCAAGGGCTTATGATATCTTACATTCTGATATTATGAGAACCTGAGCATAGTAGTGAATTTGGTGGAAATTATTCTTATAGCATATATTCACCCAATTTGTGGAAAGTGCACGATTGGCTAGAAATAAGAAAAAAATAGTGATTTTAGGAGGAGGATTTGCCGGGGTAGAATGTGCTAGACGGTTAGAAAAAGAATTTGGAAATAATCCTGAAATAGAACTGGTAATGGTAAGTGAAGATAATTTTTTATTATTTACACCAATGTTGCCACAGGTAGCATCTGGAATGATTGAAACTAGACACATTGTTTTACCAATTAGAACTATCTGTAAAAAAATAAAATTCTATGAGAGCAGAATCAAAAATATTGATCCGTATGGAAAAATTGTGACATTATGGGGAACTGGAGATAGAAGAAGTATCTCACTACATTATGATTTTCTGGTTGTTGCACTAGGTAGTGAAACTAACTTTTTTGGAATGGCTGATGTTGAAAAAAATGCATACACAATGAAGACACTCAATGACGCTGTAATGTTAAGAAATAGAGTCATCGATATGCTAGAACAAGCAGAAAATGAAACTAATCCAATTCTTCGAAAAAGTTTTTTGAATTTTGTAGTAGTAGGTGGTGGATTTGCAGGAATTGAAACTGCAGGAGAATTGATGGATCTTTTATTGGATGCAAGAAAATATTATCCAACAATTCACAAAGAGGATATTAAAGTAATTGTGTTAGAGGCCTTAGGAATGATCCTGCCTGGATTTAATATAAAACTGGCAAATTTTGCAAAAGATAAAATGATGAAAAGAGGGATTGACATTAGACTAAAAACAGCAGTCACCAGTTTTGATGGAAATGAAGTTACAACAAAATCATTAGATGAAAATCCAAATGATACATCTGAAATTTATTCAATTATTACAAAGACATTGATTTGGACTGCAGGAGTTACTCCAGTTAATACAATCAAGAGATCAATGTTCAAAACAGAAAAAGGAAAAGTTTTGGTTAATGATTATCTAGAAGTTACTGATTTTCCTGGAGTATTTGCAATAGGTGATTGTGCATTACACATAGATCCTAAAACACAACGACCATTACCTCCAACTGCTCAAATTGCAGAATCTCAAGCAAAGATTGCTGCTAAAAATTTAATTTCTCTAATAAAAAATTCTATAAAAGAAAAATTTGTTTATCATTCTAAAGGGCAAATGGCAATCATTGGAAAAAGATCAGGAATTGCTACATTTTTGGGAATGAATATCTCAGGATTTTGGGCTTGGTTAATTTGGAGAAATGTTTACCTCTCAAAAATTACAACATTTGATAAAAAAACTCGTGTGTTTCTTGATTGGGTAATAGATTTGTTCTTTGATAGAGATATCTCAAGATTGAAGTTAATGAAACGTAAGACTGAGAAAGAATACAAGTTACTGGATGAAGTAGATGATGTTTGGTAAAAAAAATTATTTTCTAATTTTATAAATAATAATTACTGGTGCTACAAAATACATTCCAACATTCATCAAAATTATTCCAATTCCATATGATAGCATTTTTTCTTCAGAATCAATTTCAACATAATTTAGAATTGATAATGTGGATAACATTGGAGTAATGGAAAGTTTTACAAATTCTTTGAAAAGGGGGTTTTCACGCTCCATATCAGCAATTACAGGTGAAAATGAATAATAAAATTGGTTAAAGCTACTCATGAAAGCAATTCCAGACTCTGTTGATAATATAGTATTATCTCTAAGCTCCCTAAGTTGTTGAACTTGTGGTGCCATTTCAGAACCATATGCTGCAGTTGCAATTAAACATCCACCATTTTCTTTATTAGATTCTGTGGATAATATTGTAAAAGATTCTATAGTTTCATCAAATCTTGGAAGTTGAGAATTAAAATCATTCACACCATTACTATATGCAAAGATATAGAATTTTTCATTATCATAAAATATAATTTCTTTAAATTGAACTTCATAATTTTCTTCATTCGATGAAAAGAATCCTTCTGCTTCAGTAACATATGCATCATATCCATTTATTATCATCTTATTCTGTGAAATAATTTTTAATTCTTCTTTTTCTATTACAGGTTTAATTGTTTCAAGTTTTTCAGAGATAAGTTCATCAAATGTTCGTTGATTTGTTTCTTGTATTGTTAATGAGATAACTGGATTCATTACACCTGTTTTTGGACCTACTGCAACTACATCAGGAGAATTTGGTTGTGTCTTGTCTTGTTCTTGTAATAACCAACCTTCAGGCACACTTAGTTTAATTTGATGTTCTGTACTTTGATATTCTTGATTGCCTGTTGATGGGGTTAAAGTTGATTGAGTACGTTCAGGATCTTTTAATTCAAGAGGACTTGAAATCTCGGAAATACTAACTACGGTAACTTTTGTAATTCTAACTTGTTCAAGATCTAATGGTCTATCATTATCATCTGTTTGTATCGCTGCAATTTTGTCAAGTGTTTCAAAACTTTCTTCAGTTATAATTCTACCAAATACGGTATATTGTTCATCAAGAGAATTAGAATTTTGATGAACTATGAAAAATTGAGAACCGCCACTGTCTGGATCAGCAGATCTTGCCATTGAAACAATTCCACGATTATGTTTTATTGTGTTAAACTCTGCATTTACACTTGTAGTTGGACCACCAATCCCCCAAGAATTAGGATCGCCATCAATAGTGTTTGGATCGCCGCCCTGAATCATAAATCCAGGAATAATTCTGTGAAATAATACACCATCATAAAATCCTGTTTGAGATAATTTTATAAAATTCTTAACATGTTTTGGGGCATCATTTGGAAAAAATTCTATGACAATTTCTCCAAAACTAGTTTCTAAAATAACTACAGGATCCATAATGTTAATTTTATTAAATTCAACTGTTTGGGCAAATGTGTAACTTCCCGAACTAACTACAAATAATGAAAATATTAAAGCCATGAAAATTTTTTTCAATAATTTTTTTCAATATTGCTTACTTAAAAGCTAATTGTATTAGTTTTTAATAAAGTTCGATAATTAACCCATATGCAGTCTGATGAGAAAATTCAAGCACATATAGTTTCAATTTGGCGAGAATCTAAAAAATTCTTTTCAATTGGTGGAAAAGAAGGCATGTTGGTATTAACTGACAAACATTTGATGTTTGTACACAAAACAGAATCTAAAATGAATTGGTGGAAAGCCATTACTCAAAGACAAGTAGTTAATTTTATAAAATCAAAAAACACTATGATTCACCATGATGGCTATAATGAAAAAGATTTGATGAATGATTGTGAAGATGTACGAAATACCGAATTAAGTTTTGATAATATTTCTAGTATTAGTTTTACAGAAAAAGATTGGGGAAGTTCATTACAATTAGAGTTTCAAAAAGATGGAAAAGATGAGAAATTTCAGTATTCGATTGCTCAAGATTGGGTAAAATATCCTGCAAAAGAACCTACAAAATACATGAAAGTGGATTGGGAGCCTTTTGTGCAATATATTAAAAACAGGCAGAAATTTACCAAGTAAAATTGAGTAAAGTTTACGCTGTAGGTGTTGGACCTGGTTCTCCAAAATATGTCACAGGAATTGTAAAAGAAATAATTCAGAATTGTGATGTAATTATTGGTTACAAATACACATTGAAAACAATAAAGGATTTGACTGTAGGAAAAGAAGTTTATGAAATCACTATGAATGATCAAGAAGATTCTTATCAAAAAATTCTTCCAGAGTTGGGTGATAGAACTCTAGTCATACCATTTACTGGTGATGTTAATTTTTCAGAATCTGAAGTTGTTGATAGATTAATTGAAATTTTTGGTAATGTTGAAATTATTCCAGGAATTAGTTCAATACAAGTTGCTGCATCAAGAGCAAAAGTTCCGCTTGATAAATCAAAGATAATTACAATGCATGTTACAACTCCAATTGAAGACAAAAAATTAGAATTGCAAAAAGCATTGATTGATGATTTTAGTGTGGTTTTAGTACCAAGACCTTGGCCAAAACAACCAGACAAACATTTTATGCCTTCAGAAATTGCAATTTATCTTCGAGAGCATAATTTTGAGACTGATAAAATAAAAGTTCATGTTTATGAATCAATAACTACTGAAAATGAAACCAGTTTTGAGGGAACAGTAAAAGAATTGGAAGGAAAAGAGTTTTCTGATTTATCAGTAATGGTGTTTAATCAAGTAAGTCTTGATTCATACATGAATTATAGATGGCAGTGGGAAAATTAGTTACCAAAGTTTTGGCCTGTACCTAAAATTAAATTATCTGAGCTTGGGAATAGACATCTTGTGTAATTAGAAACAAAATCTAACCTTCTAACTGATTCAATTTCTCAATTTATGGTATCACAACAAACTCTTGCCTCCACCGTATTTTGAAATTAACAATTCCGCATACAATCTCACTAATCACATCATAACGACACAATCTATTCCTAAATGTATCTGAATTAATTCTGAATTTCTTTATCTTACTTATTGCATGCCTCTACTTTGATTCAGATGGAACATTGTAGTTTATTCCGCTCTTTCTGAGGTATGGCCAACTCTTTTCCCTTTTTTCTTTTGTACGGCAAAACACTGATTTGATCTGGAAAGTCTTTTTCCACACCCAAATATCCAAGGTCATAAAATATCATCAAATCTTTAGATAATGCTGGATGTTTAATTTGCATAATCATTTCTTCATCCAGGGGAGTAATGATGGTTTGTGGATTATTTCACCTTTAGATTTATTGTGATTTGATTTTTGATTGTATGTTTTTTTGCCTGAATAGTGAGTTTTTCTTTTGGTACGATTTTTTGGTCTAGGAATTTATTGTTCTGTACCATGAACCATTATAATTAGCTCAGGAAAGAATTCGTGCAGTTGCTGTATGTCGTTAATCTTTTTTGAATCTGCATAGAGTTTGGGTGGGATTGGGATGTCTCACTGCTGGCTCTAAATATCTAATATTTCTACTCACGTTGCTCTGGTCCAGCCCAAACTGATGACCTGTTAAATCATAGATCAGATACATTCGATAATACACTAGCAGCATTTACCAACCTGTCCTTTACATTCAAATCAAATGGATGTCCAGCATCAATGTCTCGTTGTCTTTTGCCTTGGGATATTTCAGTAATATGGTGATTCTTTCTAACATTCTTTAGAATCACATCAAACTAATATCTTGTTACTCCTGTGTATGAAAGAAATGCCTTTGGTTTTTTTGATAGTTGTTTGCATGAAAGGAAATGCTTTGAGCTTAGCTTTGGATCTTGTTGTGAAAGAATTTGTGTAATGTTGTAAAATTAGTCTAATTACGCAAGATGTCTATTGAATCAAAACGTTTTCGTATGGATGGTAGATCTTGAACAGATACGAGTTATTAAAAAATTAGTGAGCCTTTAAAGTTTGTAGATATTTTGTTTTTACATCAGATAGATTTTTGTTTATTAACACACCAAGTATTTGAATCTCTTTGATACCTTCTGACAAGTCAACATCTTTTTGATCTCTAATTAAAGAGATAATTTCTTCTAATTTTTCTAAAGTTGATTTAATCTCTAATTCATGACGTGTTAGTTTTTTTTGGATATAATGTAATGATTCATCTGCATATAGTTGGCTTTTTTGTGGGTGCTTTTGATAATTTGATAAAGCTAGTTTAGTGTATAATAATCCAGATTCATCATACATTGCATCTTGATACATTTCACTTGCAATCATACTTTCCTCAAAAACGCGTTTGTGGGAAAGTGAATCAATAGATATACTCTCAGCCAATTTACTGGTTTCTATAATCATACTAATATAATCACATCGTTGATCTTAAAGATTTCTTTGGATATTTTCTACTGACAATAATATTGAAATTTTTTTACTATATTATTCATGAATGAGTTTAACATTTTTAAAATGAGGCCTGATTTTATCAATAGACTCAAAAATTTTAACAGATCGAGCTATTAGAGAATTTTATATTTATTAGATATAGATTCATTCTTGTTAAAAAAAGAAATTAAAATCATCATTTTTAGAAGAAATTAAAATCTTACAATACTTAACCAGAGAAAATTATAATTCATCATTAAACAAATTTGAAAAGTTTTGTAATTTACATTATGAGGGAAGAAAAACACAGCAAATCATTAATAAAATCATTAAATGGATAAGAGCGAGATGATTTATTCTTTGGAGTTCTTCAAGGCTTTGTTAATTGGTTAGTTGATTCTAATTTATCCAATACAACTATTCATCAGTATTTTCAAATAGTAAATTATTATTTTATCTATCATGGAATTAGAACTCATCCTATTGACTTGAAACAAAATGTAAAGCTTCCAAGAAAAATAAAGGAAAAGTTGCACCCTTTGACTGAAGAAGAAATTACTCAGTTGTTTAGATTTACGCCTGAAAAGAGAAAAATGTTGTATCTGTTATTGTTAGGAATAGGAATGCAAATAAGAGAAACTGTAGCATTAAGGAAAAAAGATTTTGACATAAACTATGCTAAAAGAATCAAAATAGAAATTCCACCTCAATTTACGAAATCTAGAGCCTGCTCATACAACATTTGTTTCAAAAGAATCTGAAAACCTTCTTAGACCACATTTAGAGTCATTAGAGCCTAGTGATCTTATTTTTGCTACAAATCTAATTTCTTATCATGCATCTATGACAGAAATCAAAGTATTTGCAAGATATCGAAAGCGAGTAGGGTTAATTGAAAAACATGAATCAA
Source organism: Candidatus Nitrosopumilus sp. (assembly GCA_965262905.1). GTDB lineage: Archaea > Thermoproteota > Nitrososphaeria > Nitrososphaerales > Nitrosopumilaceae > Nitrosopumilus. The sequence goes on along the minus strand of OZ253567.1, from coordinate 1,325,977 downwards.
GTAAACGACATCATATTTCTCTTCATTCTTTTAGATCTTTTTTCTTTACTAGAGCTAGACGTGAACATGATACTGATGTTGCTCATACTATGGTAGGTCATACGACGTACCTTGACATGTATGATAGAAAATCAAATGAAGAAAAATTAGAATTGTATTTGAAAGTGGGAAAAACATTGAAAATAAAGTAATCTATAATTTAATATTTAAAATTATATAATTTTTATATAATATATATTAAATATAGATTATTTTAGACTGAATAAGTAAATTCATGACCAAACCTAGAAATTAGAATCATGATATATCCATTAGCCCTTCTTGTTGAGCTAATTCTATCATATAGAATTCAAGATATCCTCCAGCCAAAAGAAGACCTATTACAATTCCAATCTCAATTAATGTTGGTTTGATGAATTGAACTAAATCAATTTTTTTGATTACTGCTCTAATCAAAATAAAACTTCTAGAAATCCCAAAAGAGTATGCAACTAATTCCATTAATCCGAATGGAGATAAGAATAGTGAAAGTGGCGGGATTTCAGCAATTTGTGGTACAGTTAGTGCTATTGATGCAAAAGCAAATCCCGTAGACCAAGCAGAGAAAAGTCCCCATCCTATTCCAAAACCTGGGATGAACATTGGTAATGCAATAGTCAAGTTATGAGTAAAGATTCCAAAGGCATCAATATCTAAAATAAGATCTTCAAATTCTGCCATGAAGGCTTTTGCCTCTTCTTCACTAACAGTAGACATTGAACCAATTTGATATGCAGTAACAAATAATCCTAGAAATATAAAAAATGTAATTATTCTAATTTTATTCATATAGCCCATACCTAATGAACAATATTTGAGGGTTGGTGTAGGCACAGATTTAATTAAACCAGATGATATTTTTTGATATGAAAAAGGAACTATCCTTTGCATTAAACTATGCATTAAATAAAGGATTTCAGATTCATCCAGATGCTTTTAAAATATTAGAAAATGTAGATGTTAAAAAATTAGAAAAAATAATTAAAGAAATCGTAAGAGAAAAAACAAAGCAAAAATTATTTCAGATCAATCAGGATGATTTAGAAACCTATCTTGGAATTAAAGAAGATTTATCATTACAAAATGAAGTTAAAATAATATCAGACCCTACTAGTAAGATTACATCTGGAGAGGGAATAAAAGGATACAATGCTTTGTTTTCTAGTCGTTTTAACAAGCTTAAACGAATCATCTCAGATAGACCAGAATCAAAATTACTCAAATCTGCGGCGTCTCTAAAAAATACAAAAATAGATAATGACCAATATGTGTGCGGACTAGTAACGATTAGAAATTCTGAGAGAAACATCACAAAGATAGTTCTAGAGGATCCTTCAGGCTCGTTTGAAGGTATAATTTTTGATGAGGAATTACAAAAAACTGCAGAAATTCTGTTAATAGATCAATTTGTCATGGCAAGGATAGGTTCTGCTAAAAATTCAGGATATATCATCAAAGATCTTATTTTACCAGACATTCCAGAGCAGGCAAAAAACAAATCAGCAAGTGACACATATGCAGTTTTTCTATCTGATTTGCATATCGGAAGCAAATACTTCATGGAAGAAGAGTTTTCACAATTTGTATCATGGATTTCCAGTCCAGACCCTGTTGCAAAAAAAATTCGATTTATCCTAATTGGAGGTGATATAGTGGATGGTGTTGGAATTTATCCTAATCAAAATAAAGAATTAGTTTGTCAAACAATCCAAGAGCAATTAAAAAAAGTAGAAAATTTAATTGATAAGATTCCTAAAAATGTAAAAATCATCATTATGCCAGGAAACCACGATCCTGGTAGAAGAGCATTGCCACAACCTGCCATTCCTAAAAAATATAATTCAGGTTTATGGGAGAGGGAAAATGTAATGATGGTTGGCAATCCAGCAGTAGTCTCATTAAATGGAGTTATCGTCTCAATGTTTCATGGACAAAGTATAGATGATATTGTAAAGACTACACCTGGTCTTAGTTATGACAGACCTACTAATGTAATGAAACATTTGCTTAGAGCCAGGCATCTTAGTCCAATTTATGGTAGTCAGACACCAATTGCACCTGAAATGGAGGATTTGATGGTAATTCAAGACATTCCAGATATTTTCCATGTAGGCCATGTTCACCGAGCCCAATTGGACATGTACAAAGGGATTTTATTAATAAATTCTGGTTCTTGGCAAAAACAAACCCCTTTTCAGGCCAGTGTAGGAATGACCCCAAATCCAGGTATTGCCATAATTGTTAATCTAAAAACTTTCCAAGTCTTCCATGAAAATTATAGTTCTAATTTAAACAATGTCTTGCAAACTTAGATCATCTTTGAATGATTTTTTTATCATATCAGATGATATTGTAAGTTTGAATTTTTTTGTTCTGCCATGAATGCCTTGATGAATTATTCTTCCAGAAATAATACCAGACAATTCAATTTCACTAAGCATTTGAGTAATTCTTCTTTGAGTAAGTTCATCTTTTCCTAATGTTTTACAGAGATTTTTGTAAGAAGAATAAATCTCCCCAGTTGAAGAACCATTAGCTTTCATTATGGCTATAATCACCAGTTTTTCGTGGAATGGGTATGATTTGAGAGAAGCTTCTTCTTTGTTTTCTTCAATTTTTAGGGAGGCTTCCCTGACATGCTCGATTGTGACTTTGCTAGATTGTTGTCTTTCTGCAAGTTCGCCAGATACACGAAGTAGATCAATGGCTCTTCTGGCATCACCGTGTTCTCCTCCTGCAAGGGCTGCACAGAGATTTAAGGCCGGTTCTTCTACGGAATTTTCGATAAAAGATTCATTAATTCTCTCTTCAAGAATTTTTTTAATTTGTTCAACATTATAATTTGTAAAGACAATTTCTTCTTCTCCCAGACTACTGATTACTCTAGGATCCAATCTTTCTTTGAATGTTAGATCATTTGAAATTCCGACCATAGTTAGAGAGCCTTGTTTTAGTTGCTCATTTGCCCTTGTTAATTGATATAGAATATCTTTACCTGTTTTTGCTACTAGTTGGGCAAGATAATCAATCTCATCAATTACAAAAATTGCATTAAGTTTTCCCTCATCAATTTTATTTAGTAACCTTTTGAAGACTTCACTAATAGCAAGTCCAGTTGAGGGTAATTCGTCTTGTTCTAGGTCTAATTGCCTGCCTAGACTGACTAATAATCCGTATAATGTGGTTTCATTTTTTGAATTAGAGTATACGAGTTTAATTGGAAAGTTTGATTTCTCAACCCTTTCCTGAATTTTAGATAATACTTTTTTCACAACTAATGTTTTACCAGTTCCAGGTTTCCCATAAACTAAAAGATTCGATGGTCTTGATTGTTTTAGAATTGGTAATAGGGATTGAGTAACTTGTTCTTGTTCATTTTTTCTATGTAAAATAATATTTGGAATGTATGTAAAATGAAGTATATCACGATTTTTAATAATTGATTTTCCAGATTCAGCTGCATCAAGCAAATCATCTATTGGATCAGACATACTCACACACCTTCATTTCTACTCAACATTAACATAATTATATCTGAATTAAGAAAGTATAGAATAGAATAGTAGTAGTAATTTAGTTTGTAATGAATTATTTTTAGTTAGTTTTAGATTTTTTAATAAAAAAAAATAAAAAAAACATAGAGTGGAAATACTGGTGTGTGGGTTTATCCTAAATTAGGAGCGAGTTAACATAATTGTTAAATTGGTGTTAAGAAATGGTTGAAAAAGCCCATTTTGACCCCTTTATTTCCACTCCAGGCGTTAAGATGGATGTTAACACTGTGAATATCTTCATTTTGACCCCTTTATTTCCACTCCAGGCATAGATTATCCTAATTTAAGGGATCAATTATGAATTAATTGTTAATAACAAAATATGCTCTAGGTGTGGCTTAGGCAGTCAATGTTAACAAACCACTTAGTTAACAAATATTCTGGGATCATTTCAACTGTTAACATCTGATCAGTTAGATCTCAAAGATGGCTAAAAAACGTATTCGAATTGATATGGAAGACTCTGATGGTGCACGATATGACATTAAATTAGAAGGTAATGTAACCAAAGACAAAATTCTCAAAATTTTTGAGATGATGGATTTGATGAATATTGAAGAAGAACGAGAACCAACAAATATGGATTCAGTGGGTTCTAAGATTTCGAATATCGTTGACAAATTTTTCCCAATAGGCAAATTCACTTCAACAAACATTCTTGAGAAATATGAGGATGAATATAACGAACCAGTAAAACTTAGTATTATTTCTACATATTTATCACGATTTGCTACAAAAGGCAGGGTAAATAGAACTAGAACTGGTCGAGAATGGACATATCAAACCATCAAAATAACTCAAAAACAACAATAACCGATTAAGAAATTGTCACTTTTCTAACCAACAATCTATCTTTTTCAAGAATTACTTTAACATATTCACCTTTTTGGATGTCCATATACTTTCTAAACTGTTTTGGAATTGATATTGTACCAACAGAAGTAATTTTTACTAAAACTTCATTATCATTTACTGACATATTGTAATTATAATTTAATAATATATATAATTTAATAAATTATCTAAATATAATTTCATTATAAAATATGGTTAATTTTCTTAAAATTAAACAAATTTAGTGCTAAAAATAACTATTGTTCTAAAAGATTTTTATTTGTTTGTTCTGCCTTTACAATTCCTTTTTCAGTAATTGAGTAAGTGTATGGTTTAGATTCAGTATTTCTTTGAACATATCCTTCTTCAAACAACTTTTTCATCAGGCGTGAAGTATGCTCTCTACTTTTCTTTAATGTGATTTGTATGTCACGTGATGTCATAGCTTTGGTTGTGATTAGATGTAACACATAATTAATTGGATTTGCAGGTGTAATATTTTGAATAACAGGTGTAGAATTTACTTTTTCAGGTATAATTTCAGCCTTAGCAACAACTTCAATTGGTTTTTCTTGGACTTTGTTTTTTACTAATTTTTCTAAAAATTGTTTTAATTCCAAATTAGGATCCTCTACTTTTTGTTCAATTCCTTGAATTTCTATGGCATCTAGGCGTATTTTCATATCAATTAATTGCCTTTCATAATATTCTAAACGTTCAGCTTGTGAGGCATCAAAAACATCACTTCTAGTTTTTACAAATGGACGTATTTTGAAGCAAGCATACAATCCAACAATACCAATAATAAATGCTAAAATCACACTTAAAATCACTTCAGGTTCAGGAATTTCTACTAACATCACAACTTCTATGCCTGTAACGTGATTTATCGTGATTGAACAATTTTATTTCACACTTTAGATTAACAATCTCACACATATTATCACATACAACTTGGATTGACATTAACTCAGGTAATCACACACATCACATATTACATGCCTGACGGATTAGTCTATTAATCACACTTATCACTTCATCTTCTTTTTCAGGAAAAATATCACTCTCATTAATCACACTAATTTGTTCTGAAAGCTTTGATATCACATCTATATCATCAGGTAAAAGTATGCCTAGACCACGAAAAAGTATAATTGAATAGAATAATCCAATTAATTTATCTCTAGATTGTCCAACTTGCCTGTAATACGCACCTTTACTAATAGAAAAATTAGATTTAAGAAGATCTTTCTGATTTAAAATAATTTCAACTTGTCGCTCTGTAAACAGTGATTTTTTGATGATTTTACGGATAATATTATTAAAATTAGATTCTTCTAACTTGTCCATAGCTATACAAATCTGTATACAGCATTCCAATTAAACTTTAAAGAGACATATTCAAACCATTTCTATGGCTGGAGATAAAGTTGAATCGTTCCTAAAATCAGAATTAAAGAAAAAAAACACATTACTATTTGTGTTAATTGATTCAGAAGTATCTAATTTGGAGGCATCAAATAAGCTAGCTAAAGATGTTGAAAAGATAGGAGCTTCAGCAATTCTAGTTGGAGGTTCATCAGCAACTGATCAAATTGAGATGGCCCAGGTTGTAAAAGGAATCAAAAAAGATCTAAAAATTCCAATTATTCTATTTCCAGGCAATGTTACAGGTGTTGTACCTGATGCAGATGCCATATTGTTTAGTTCATTAATGAATTCTGAAAATCCTTATTTTATCACTCAAGCACAAGCTTTAGGCGCTCCAAGTGTCTTAAAATTTGGATTAGAACCACTCCCAACTGCCTATTTGGTCATAGGAGATGGAACATCAGCATGGTTTGTCGGTTCAGCAAGAGGAATTCCATTTGAAAAACCAAAAATTGCTGCAGCATACTCTCTTGCTGCCCAATTTTTAGGTATGAGATTTGTTTACTTGGAGGCAGGATCTGGTGCAAAAACCAATGTAACTCCTGAAATGGTAAAAACTGTCAGACATACATTTAATGGATTTTTGATAGTAGGTGGAGGCATTAAAGATGTAAAAACTGCTGAAAGTTTGGCTAAAGCTGGAGCAGATGCCTTAGTTATTGGAACTTTCCTTGAAAAAGGTGGAAGTATTAAAAAACTCAAAGAAATAACAAAAACAATTCAAAGAAGCAAGTAGTAGAGGGACTTATGTCTGAAAACGATGCAATCTCTCGAATTAGTAATATCAAAATGCCAGATTACTATCTGGATTACTATACTAGTCTTTCAGATGAGACTTATTCAATATTCGAACATGCAGCTTCTGCAAAATCTACTCTAGTTGATTCTTCAGGTATTATTGAACCAAAAATTGCTTTTGACCTAGCAGATAGAGTTGCAAAAATGCACGAAATTGATATCGCTGATCCATTAAGAGAAATTTTAAAAATTAATGGAAAAGAACTTTCAGCATTAATTTTAGCAAAAGAGATTGCCCAAGGCAAATATTGTCTTTCAGATGCTACTTTAGAAGACAAATTAGATCTTGCAGTACGTGTAGGGTTGGCTATTATTACTGAAGGGGTTACTATTGCACCACTGCAAGGAATTAGCGAAGTAAAAATCAAGAAAAACAAAGACGGTACTGAATATCTTTCTGTTTCAATTGCAGGACCAATGCGTTCAGCAGGTGGAACAGAATCTGCTGTTACTTTGTTAATTGCAGATCATGTCAGAAAAATTGCAGGTCTATCAAAATTTCAAGCTAATTCATTTGATGATGAAACAGGTAGATTTGTTGAAGAATTACGAATCTATGAAAGAGAAGCAAGCAACTTTCAATTCCATATTTTGGATGCAGACATTGAACATGTAATTTCTAATCTTCCTGTAGAATTAGCAGGTGTTGATACTGATCCATATGAGGTAGTCAACCACAAAGGTATGGTTAGAATCAAGACTGACCGCGTTAGAGGTGGAGCCTTACGTGTCTTAAATGATGGACTGATTGGAAGATCAAAAAAACTCCTCAAAAGAATTGAATTGTATAATCTAGATGGATGGGAATGGCTCAATGATCTCAAAGGAGCCGTTCAAACTGGTGATGACCAAGAAGATGCAGCAGCCAAAAGAATGCGTGAAGTAATCACAGGTAGATCAGTCTTATCTATGTCTAACAAATTAGGTGGTTTTCGTTTAAGATATGGTAGAGCATGTAATACTGGCTTTACAGCAGTAGGAATTCATCCAGTTATTGCAGAAATCCTAGATCATACGATAGCAGTAGGAACTCAAATCAAAATAGATATTCCTGGAAAAGGAGCAACTGTGGCATTTGTTGATTCAATCGATACTCCAACTGTCCGTCTCAATGATGGTAGTGTTGTAAAAATTCGTGACGTAAAACATGGACTAGAAATTAAAAATGATATTGAAAAAATTCTACATCTTGGAGATATTTTAATTTCATTTGGAGATTTTTTAGAAAATAATGCTCAACTGATACCTTCAGCTTATGTTGAAGAATTCTGGATAGAAGAATTAAAACAAAAAATTGAAAAATATGAACCAAATGATCATATTCTAAATCAATTTTTAAATAAAATTCCTACGCTAGATGAAGCATTAAAAATTTCACTTGATTTTAAAATTCCACTTCATCCACATTATTTGTATTTCTGGGATAAAATTTCATCAGAAGATCTTCTCAAACTTTTAGAACCAAAAAAAGTCAATGAAACATCAATAGAATATCCCATTCAAGTTAAGAAAATTCTTGAAAACTTGGGAACTCCCCATAAAGTTGAAAATGAAACATTGATCTTAGAACATCAGGAAGCAAAAATTTTCTTTAATTTACTATTTAGGAAAAAACCAACAATTAGTGATTTATCTGTTCCAAAAATTTTGTCAGAATCATCAGGTATTCAAATTAGGAATAAATTTTCAACAAGCATTGGAGTTAGAATTGGAAGACCTGAAAAAGCAGCTCCAAGACAAATGAAACCTCCTACACATGTATTATTTCCAATTAGTGACAAGGGTGGACCTACTAGAGATCTACTCAAAGCATCAAGAACTGAGCATTTTTTTACTAATATCATTAACCGTCATTGCACTCAATGCAATCAACCTTCTATTGGAATTAGATGTTCTATCTGTGGTACCAAAACATCAATAACTTACAGATGTTCCAATTGTAGAGATATTCTTAATGAACCGTTTTGCGAAAAATGTAAGCGAAAAGCTCCAGCCCATTCCCATCAAGCATTTCCATTAAAAGCTAGATTACTTTTAGCTCAGGAAAAAATGGGAATTCGTGCAAAAGAACCATTCAAAGGAGTTAAGGAATTAATCAATCAAGATAAAATTGCTGAACCATTAGAAAAGGGACTTGTAAGACAAAACTTTGGTTTAACCACTTTCAAAGACGGAACAGTAAGATGTGATGCAACAAATTCTCCACTTACTCAATTCAAACCATCTTGGATTGGAACATCTATTGAGAAATTAAAGGAACTTGGGTATTCTCATGATATTGATGGAAAACCTCTTGAATCTATTGATCAAATTATCGAGATTCGAATGCAGGATGTCATTATACCAAATGAAATCGGAAAATATCTAGTTAATGTTTGTAAATACATTGATGTTCTTTTAGAAAAATTCTATGGAAACTCTTCATTTTATAATGTTAAAAATAATGAGGAATTAATTGGACATCTAATAATTGGTTTAGCTCCTCACACATCAGTAGGAATAGTAGGACGTATCATAGGATATACTGAAACTCATGTTTGTTTTGCAACTCTAAATTGGCATTCTGCTAAAAGAAGAGATGCTGATGGCGATGCTGATTCTATAATGTTACTAATGGATAGCCTTCTTAATTTCTCAAGACAGTTTCTATCAGCTAGAATTGGCGGTTTGATGGATGCACCGTTACTTATTCAACCACATGTTTTACCACATGAATCTCAACCACAAGCACATAATCTTGAAGTTACAAAAATATTTCCTTTAGAATTTTTTGAATCTACATTTGAACAAGTAAAAGCATCAGATGTATACTCAATTGAAATTATCAAATCACGACTTGATACTGAGAGACAATTCTATGATTATCACTTTACACATTCCACCTCGTCTCTTACTACATCCAAATCAAGAAGTGCATATTCCACACTTGGTTCAATACTTGACAAATTTGATATGCAAGTTAGAAATGCCGAATTAATCAATGTTGTAAATCCTTCAGAACTTGTTTCAAATGTAATTTCTACACATTTAGTTCCAGACTTGATGGGAAATCTTAGAGCATATGCAAGACAAAGTTTCAGATGTACAGCCTGTGGAAAGTCATATCGTCGTATGCCTCTAATTCAAACATGTGTTTGTGGACATAAGCTAATTGCCACAATTACCAGAGGTTCTGTAGAAAAATATCTAAAACTTGCAAAAAGACTTGTTGAGAAATATGATGTCGGTGAATATCAAAGAGGAAGAATTCACGCTTTATCAGATGAAATTGAATTAGTATTTGGAAAGAGTCGAGGAGATCAATCCTTACTTTCAGACTATTTGTAAATCTATCTTAATTTGACGTATTCATAAGCACCCAATTTGTTATCAAAACAGAATTTAACTTTCTGAAAGTCTTTTCTGAATATTTTAACTTTTGAAAGTATTTTCTTTGGATCTTTTTTATCAATTACAACTTGTTTTAGGTATGAAGCAATTTCTTGCATTTCATTTTTCTTCATTCCTAATCGTGTAATCTCGGAAACTCCTAATCTTATTCCACCTGGATGGAAATAATTTCTTCCTGCTTTAATATCACCAGGAATTAATTGTCTATTTACAATGATGTTTGCTTTTTCTAAATTAGCTTCTACCTTTCCACCATCAGAATAATCTAAAACATTAACTGCAATTTGATGTGATTGTGTAAAACCTCGACTTTCACCTAGCACTTTGAATCCCATATCACTCAAGGCTTCTGCGAATATTTTGGCGTTTTTGATTACTTCAACTGCATAATCTTTTCCAAACTCTAAAGCTTCTGCAAATGCAATAGCTTTTCCAGCCATATGATGAATATGATGACTACTGGTAAGACCTGGGAAAGTTGCTTTTTTGATAACTTCTTCATGTTCTTTTGAACCTAAGACAAGTCCTCCTTGAGGACCAAACAAAGTCTTATGAGTACTCATAGTCATTGTATCTGCTCCTTCGCGTAATGGATCCTGGAATTTTCCACCAGCAATTAATCCTGCAACATGAGCAGCGTCATAATTGATATGCATATCATAACTTTTTAGAAAATCTGATAATTCTTTGACAGGATGAGGGAACAAGAATAATGAACCACCAAACATTGCCATTTTTGGAAGACGATTTTGTTTTTTGAGATCTTTTACTTTTTGTTTAGTTTTATCCACATCAATTGTCATTTCTTCAGCATTAAATGGATAGAATTCAATTTCTAATCCATGAACTAATCCTGCTGTTCCAGAATGTTCCTTCTTACCATGTGAGATATGTCCACCTGCTGGAATTGATGGTGCTAACATAATATCTCTAGGATTTGTAAATGCAGAATAAATTGCCAAATTTGCAACAACTCCTGAAATTGGTCTAACGTCAGCAAATTTTGCTTTGTATAATTTTTTAGCTAATTTCATACATTCAAACTCTACCTTATCAATGTAGGTACAACCAGCATAGACTCTTTCTCCGGGCCATCCTTCTGCATATCTATTTCCAAAATCAGAAATTATTGCTTCTCTGACTGCTGGACTAGGAATATTTTCACTTGCAATTAATGGAATTGAGTTTTCAAACCATTTATGATGTTCTTTTAAATTTATAAAAATTTTATCATAAGATTCTTTATTCTGGGATTTTACCACATTTTACATCTTGATTTTCCCAATTTAAAAACACCGATGTGATTTGAAAACCCTCGATCTTAATCTGGAAGGTATAAAAGGGGAATCGGGAGTTTTGGCATCTATGGGAATGCAGGCAACCTCAAAAGGCAACATGCCAGTTGTTTTGTTAAAAGAAGGCGGTACTGAAACTAAAGGACGAGAAGCCCAAAAAAATAACATTGCAGCAGCCAAAATTGTTGCTGAAATTGTTCGTACCAGCCTTGGTCCAAGAGGTATGGATAAAATGCTAGTTGATTCCTTAGGTGACGTTACGATTACAAATGATGGTGCTACTATTCTTAAAGAAATTGATGTTCAACATCCAGCAGCAAAAATGCTAGTTGAAATCTCAAAAACTACCGATAATGAAGTAGGAGATGGTACAACTTCAGCTGTTATATTGGCAGGGGCATTACTTTCACAAGCTGAATCATTAATTGATCAAGATGTACATCCAACAATTATTGTAGATGGATATAGAAAAGCTGCAAAAAAAGCAAAAGAATACCTTGAAGATATTGCAGACACAATTACAGCTAATGATAAAAATATTTTAAATAAAATTGCAAAAACTTCAATGCAAACTAAACTAGTTAGAAAAGACTCTGATTTACTAGCAGATATTATTGTAAAATCTGTACTTGCTGTTTCTGATAAAACTGGTGATACTTTTGATGTTGATATTGATGATATTAAAGTTGAAAAGAAAGCAGGTGGATCTATCAAAGATTCAACTATTATTCAAGGCATTGTTCTTGATAAAGAAATTGTTCATGGAGGAATGCCAAGAAAAATTAGTGATGCTAAAATTGCATTAATCAACACTGCATTAGAAATTAGTAAAACTGAAACTGATGCTAAAATTAACATTTCAAATCCACAACAACTAAAATCATTTTTAGATGAAGAAAATAGAATGCTAAAAACAATGGTTGACAAAATAATTGGTTCTGGTGCTAATGTAGTATTATGTCAAAAAGGATTAGATGACATGGCTCAACACTATCTTGCAAAAGTTGGTATTATTGCTGTTAGAAGAATTAAAGAAAGTGATCTCACAAAACTTGCAAAAGCAACAGGTGCTAGAATAGTTACAAATCTTGATGATCTTTTTGAAAAAGATCTTGGTATTGCTGAAACTGTGGAAGAAAGAAAAATCGAAGAGGACAAATGGGTGTTTGTTGAAGGATGTAAACATCCAAAATCAGTAACATTGCTTCTTCGTGCAGGCTCACAAAGAGTAGTAGATGAGGTAGAACGTTCTATTCATGATGCTTTAATGGTTGTAAAAGATGTAATTTTAAAACCTCAAATTGTTGCAGGTGGCGGTGCTCCTGAAACATTTGCAGCTACCAAAATTCGTAGTTGGTCTAAATCTTTAGAAGGTAGAGAACAACTTGCAGCAGAAAAATTTGCTGATGCATTAGAAGAAATTCCAATGGCACTTGCTGATAACGCTGGAATGGATCCAATTGATACTCTTACACTTTTACGTTCTAAACAACAAAAAGATGAAAAATGGACTGGAATTGATGTAATGAAAGCAAAGATTGGTAATATGAAATCAAGTGATATTATCGAACCACTTGCAGTTAAACTACAAATTGTTTCAGCAGCAGCAGAAGCTGCATGTATGATTCTTAGAATCGATGATGTTATAGCTACTCAAAAATCTGCTGGTGGACCTCCTGGTGGAGAAGGGGGAATGCCACCTGGAATGGGTGGAATGCCACCTGGAATGGGTGGAATGCCACCTGGAATGGGTGGAATGCCTGACATGGGCGGAATGATGTAAATTATTTTGAAAACTTTTCAAACCTTTAATTGCTAAATCTAGTTACGAAAAATATTGAATCAAACAACATCTAAAGCGCTTACTGGATTCAAGTACATTTACTTAATTGTATTTTTTGCATTACTTGCAGGATTATTTCATCCACTTATCACTAACACTAGTTTTGATGGAGTGATTAGTGGGGTGTTGGTATTGTTTGTAGGTCTTGCAGGGGGTGTTTTACTATACAGAGCTGCAACATCTGAAAGCAAAAGAGTAATTTTTCTAGGAAGTGGATTTGCCTTAATGGCTATTTCATTATATTATATTTTTCAATTTACTGGAAGAGCTTAAACATCAAAGTAGAGATAAAATTCGTGTGGGTGTGGTCTAATGGCTATCTCCCGTTGATCTCTTCTTTCTAATTCTATAATTTTATCAATTACATCATTTGTGAAAATTGTATTAAGGTATTTTCTATCACTTTCTAACTCATCTAATGCTTCACCAAGACTTTTTGGAAGAACACCAATTCCTCTCTTTGCTCTGTCAGATTTTGTCATCTTGAAGATATCGTCACGAACTTCAGGTCCAGGATCCATTTTCTTCTTCACTCCATCCATTCCTGCTGCAGTTACAGCTGCAAATACAAGATATGGATTTGATGAAGGATCTGGTGCTCTAAATTCGAGTCTTTTAAGATTAGCATAATTTTTCCCTTTGAGATGTTTTGGAACTCTAACTATTGCAGAACGGTTTCCAGAACTCCATGCAATGTATGCTGGAGCTTCATATCCTGGAACTAATCTATGATATGAATTAGTTGTAGGATTACAAATAGCAGATAATGATTTTGCATGATTAATGATACCACCACAAAAGTATCGGCCAAGTTGACTTAATTCAATTTCATCGTTTGAATCATAAAATGCATTTAGATTATCTTTCCATAAACTAACATTAACATGCATTCCAGAACCAGAATCCATTGCAATTGGTTTTGGCATCATTGTTGCAACTTTTCCATATTTTTGTGCAACATTTCTAATAACAAATTTGTATGATTGTGCAGCATCAGCAGCATTTGTCATGCGATCATATTTGATATCAATTTCACATTGACCTGCTGTTGCTACTTCGTGATGGTGATTATCACATAAAATTCCAAAATTTTTATTGAGAATATTTACACATTCATTTCTATATGGTGTAAGAGTATCTGCTGGAGTACTTGGATAATATCCCTCTTGTAATCCCATAGGATAACCATCACCTGATTGATTCCATGGAGCTTCTTTTGATTCAATAGAATATGATTGACCTTTGTAAGGAGTTAGAACATCCCAATGTACTTTATCAAATACAAAGAATTCAACTTCTGGACCCCATGTACTAAAATCAAATCCTTGAGTTTTGATATATGCTTCAGCCTTTTGAGAAATTCCTCTTGGATCTCTTGATAATCGTCCTCTATCTTCACCCCAATAGACATCACATAGTAGTCTAGCAGTTTTATTTTCAGTCATCCAAGGAATAATTGCAAATGTATTTGGATCAGGTTTCAAAAGTAAATCTGAATCATTAATGCTGGCAAATCCAATAATAGATGAACCATCTAATTTTGGTAATCCATCTCTCATTTGTTCTGGGGTAAAGGTATTTGCAGAAATTGTAGTATGGTGAAAATGACCTGTAAGACCTGTAAATTGTAAATCGATAAACTGAATTTCTTCATGTTGAATTCTTGAAAAAACTTCGTCTGATGAGTATGATATTGGGATTGCTTTACCGTGGCTGACTTTATATGGCAATTTATTCTTCAATCAAACACAAATACATCAGCCATTTAAGGATTAGGTAAGACATGTCAGAATCAAATCAAATCGATATCAACTCTTTACATCATATAGTTTTACGTGAAATTGAAGATGATTCAATTTCAGAAATTGATCCTAATTTTTACAGAAATCTAGCTGATTTCATTGGAAATTTACAAAAACAAGAATTTGATGGAGTAGAAAATAAAATTAAAGATACTATGGTAGATATGGTAACAGAATTAACATCATTATTAATAGAAATTAGACTAGATAAAATTTCAAAAAATTCTGATTTAGAAATAAGCTATTTACTAGATGAAGAAAAATTCATTCTTGATTCACAAGAAGATCAGAAAGAAAGGATAGAAATGATTGTATCGGCAACAATTAATGGAAAATCAAAATTTCTAGAATCATTAGCTCAAAATCACAAAACAAAAAAAATTGTTATTCGATTTCTACATGAAGTAGATGAAATTGTTGGTGCAGATCTTGAAAAATATGGTCCTTTCAAGACTGAAGATATAGCTACTATTCCATATGAGAATGCTCAGGCTTTAATTGCAAAAAATGTAGCAACTAAGGTTCATTTGGAAGACTAGATAGAAATTATACCTTTGATCATCATAAAATATGTCTCATACAGGCGTTGAAGTATTTGATTTTCTTTTATTTTCTATTTTTCCAGTAATTGGAATTTTTCTAGTAGAAGTTATCAGCAGATTAGTAAAAGCACCAAAATGGATAAAGTTATGGATACAGGCTGTTGTATCAATTGGATTTGGAATATCATATGGTCTAGGAAGTCTAATTGACATTGATATTTGGTTTATTTTATCTCCGCCTCAAGATTTTCCAATGACAGCTATGGTGATGTTTGCACTTGCTATAGCTTTGATTTATCAAGGAAGAAGAGCAAAAATTTCTCCTGACAATAGTCCGTATTAATTTCGAAATCTTCTAAAAATTCGTTTTAAAATATTTGGTTTGTTACGTCCACCATCACGAATAACTTTTCCATCTCCAAATCTTTTAGCTCTAATTTGACTGAGTTTTACACATCTATGTTCTTCAGGTAGTCTATGTTCTGCACAAAAAGGATCTTTACAATAATTACATTGAAAAGGCATATCAGTTAAATCACCACAATAAGCGCATTTTTCAGACTGCATATTTTGTAATACTATTTTTCTTTTAATAAAGGTGTTAGAATTTTCTTGAAACTTCTTAATGTCTAAACATTTTTACGATGTTTAACCATAGTTTGCTTGAAGATTAGATGATTGAAGATAAAGTTGCAATAATTACCGGAGCTAGCAGTGGAATAGGATTTGCTACTGCTTTGGCTTTATCAAAAGCAGGCGCAAAAATTGCAATAGGTGCTAGAAGAGTAGATAGATTAGAAGAATTAGCAAAAAAAATCACATCTGATGGTGGACAAGTATTTTTTCAAAAATTAGATGTGACACAAAGATCTGAATGTGAAAATTTTGCAAAAGCCGTTTTAGAGAAATGGGGGTCTATTGATATTCTTGTAAATAATGCAGGTTTGATGCCTTTGAGTTTATTCAAAAGTCTCAAAGTTGATGAATGGGATAGAATGATTGATGTGAATATCAAAGGTGTTTTGTATTCTACAGGAGCTGTAATTTCACATATGAAAGAAAAGAAATCAGGTCATATAGTTAATCTTTCATCAGTAGCAGGAAGAGTAGTTTTTGCTGGTGGTAGTGTTTATTGTGCAACTAAATATGCCGTTGCAGCCTTTACTGAAGGATTAAGACAAGAATTCAGTGTTCGTTCTAACATTAGAGTAACTAGCATTGAACCAGGAGTTGTTGCAACAGAACTTAATGACACTATTACTGATGAATCCTTACAAGGATTTGTTGAAAATGCAAAGAAAATGGAATCTTTACAAGCAGAGGATATTGCAAATGCAATTTTGTATGCAGTTGATTCTCCATTACACGTTAATGTAAATGAGATTTTAATACGACCTACAACTCAAGCACTTTAAGTTGACAAACATCCCACATGTTGTAATTTTGGGTGGAGGTTTTGGTGGGCTTTCAGCTGCAAATGAATTAAGAAACACATTACCATCATCACAAGTAAAAATCACTGTAGTTGATAAAAAAGACTGGTTTATGGTAGGATTTGTAAAGTTATGGATCATAAATGGAACTCGCACTTTTGAAAATTCAACCGAATCATTAAATGAATTACAAAAAAAAGAAATTAATTTCATTAAAGATGAAATTATATCAATTAATTTAGAAAACAAAAATGTAAAAACAAAAACTAAAGAAATTTTATTTGATTTTCTAATTATTTCAATGGGGGCAGTATTAGCTCCTCAAAAAATTCCTGGATTAGAACAAAATGGATTCAATCTTTATGATCATGATCAACTTTTAGAAATACGTGAAAAACTTGAGAGTATTGAATCTGGAAAAATTGCAATTTCTATAATGGGAATGCCTTACAAATGTCCTCCAGCACCATTTGAGGCTAGTTTATTGATAGATTCTATGCTTCGAAAACGAGGAATTCGTGATTCTGTACAAATTGATTTTTACAGTCCTGCTCCTATTACTCTACCAGCTGCTGGACCTAAAGTTAGTAAACAAATTCTTGAACTAGTAAATTCCGAAAAAATTATTTTTCATAATTCATGTAAAATAAAATCTGTTGAATCTAAAAAATTAATTTTTGAAGATAGTGAAGCTAATTTTGATATACTTTTAGCTATTCCACCACATATTGCTCCTAAAGTAATTTATGATTCTGGATTAGCAAAAGCATCTGGATTTATTCCAATAGATAGAGATTGTAAAACACCAATTGAAAATGTCTTTGCAGTAGGTGATGTAACTAGTTTAACTGTTGCAGAAAAAATGGCAGTTCCAAAAGCTGGAATTTTTGCAGAAGGAGAAGGTATTACAGTAGCACAAAATATTATTGCAAAAATCCAATCTAAAGAAGAATCTGCATTATTTGATGGAAAAGGTGGGTGTTTTATTGAATCTGGTAGAGACACAGCATCTGTAATTGAAGTTGATATGTTTTCACATTCAAAACCGTTAACAAATCTTACAGAGTCAACAACTGACAATCTTTCTAAAAAAATAAAATTTGAAAAAGAAAGATTATCAAAATGGTTTTAGTTTATTTATCTGAATCTTTACTTTTTGAAAGATGTTCTAAAATTGCTTTAACTCCTACATCTATTTCTTGAGTATTATTTGAAAGATTGAGGTTTTCTGGAATGTTGTTTTTAAAATCTTCAGCTTCTGATTCTATACTTCTTTTTTGCACACAATCAAGATGATCTTGATTTGTAGCAGAAATCTTATGACAAATATTACAAAGTTTCATTAATTCTGTTTATCAATAGAACGATTTAATAATTTCATTTTGTGCCTCTGAAGCGAGGGATCGTAGTCTAGCTTGGTATGATACTAGTCTGGGGGACTAGTGGTCGCAGGTTCAAATCCTGCCGATCCCATTATAATTTTAGAATTTTGAGTAATTTTTCAAAATTTTCTTGTGATTTTTCTTGTTTGTATGATTTTAGTGCTTTAATAATTTTTTTTTTGGATGAATTTTTGTAAATTTTTTGAGCCTTTTTGGAAATTCCAGATCCAATGAAAAAAGCTTGAGTAATTGATGTAACATTAGATGGTCTTCTCTTCGTACTTGAACTTTCAAAATCAATTAGCGAAGATTTTGTTTTCCCTACAATAACATGTTTTGAAATATTACTTAATTCACCATGATCAAATCCAATTTGGTCTAATCTATAACAATCTTCTAATACACTTTTTATTGTTAATTTTAATTTTTTTGCACTTCCAACTCCTTTCAACATCTTAATCCAATTACTAAATTTCTCCCCTTCAAGATATTCCATAACTAAGAAATTTTTACTAACATCAATCATTTTTGGACCAACTTTAACTGAATTAACTAATTTTAACAATACTGCTTCATTTTTCATATCTTTTCTTGGAGAATCAGTTCTTCTAATTTTTAGGGCGACTTCTTTGTTACCTTTCTTTGCAATTACTACAACACCAGTGTACCCTTTTCCTAAAATTGCTAAATTTCCAAGTGTAGTAGGGCCAGTTAAAGAAATTGATTTAATTTTTAATTTTTCTAATTCATTTATTCTTGATTTAATTTGACGACTGGTTGCATTTGGATATCCTATAATGTTTGAATATGGTTCTTCTAAAAATTTCTTAATTGAAATGAAGGAGTGTGCCATCAACTGAAATTAATTCAGATGCTTCCTTTTTAATTGATTTGCTGAGATTTTTATTTCCTACAGATATCTTGAAACCTCGTTTAAAATCTCCTTGAAGCCCTTTTGGTATGCCTACTTGAAGATTTTTCATCAAAAATCCTTTCATAAAATTTACTGCATCAGTATAGTTTCTTTTTTCTAAAGAAATTATTTTCCTATTATTTCCTACCCATACCAATTCTGCATTTTTAAGATTTTTAGCAATAAAACTACGAGTACTATCTTCTCTGAAAAATTCAGGTCCACTTTTGGAATAGATTTCACTGATTTTTGTAGACACTAAAAAGAACAAAAGATAGGCCTCTTTTTGTTGATCTGTGTGAGGTTTGCTTCTCAGTACAGTAAATCCTCCTAATTCTAACTGAGTAGACAATGTTGAAGTTGCTCTTTTGATTTGCCCCCAAATAATATCTGGACTTCTAGCTTTGAAATCAAATTTTACAACCAATAAATTATTCCAAAATTTATTTAATATTTTTGATTTTCTAATTTTGAAAAATCCTAAACTTGGTTTTTGTTTAAACGCTCTTGAAATAAGAATAAATTTCCCAATATTTTCATCAGAAATAGCAGCAGCTAAATTTCGATTACTATCAATGGGATCAATTACCACAATTGATGTATCAAATTTTTTGGTTGTTTTTCCAATGATTTGATTTTCATTAATTTTTGAAATTGATTTAATTAAATTTTCAAAACTTCCAAATTCTAAAATCAAAACTTCTGAAATATATCCACTGAATCCTTGTTTTGCTATTTCTGCACCATAAATTCCATTTGACTTTAGAAATACCTTCAAAACTCGCACTTCATTTCTCATTTTTGATGTTAATGATTTTTCCATAAATTTTGTGTGAAATGGTGATCTATCTGCTGCACTTTTCCATTCTCCAATCTTTACATCATAACATGGTACAACATTGATCTTGGTATTTTTAATTTTAGCCTCAACGTATGGATGTTGAGAATATCTAACATAAGGAGAATATTTTTTCAATGAATCAAATCCAATTTTTTTAGAAATTTTCTCAAATTCCTCTTCAGATACATTTTTTTTGAATTTAATGAAAATATCTACATCTGCATCTTTACTTAGCCAAGTTCCTTTAGCAAATGAACCACCAAATTCTAATCCTAACACTTCTGAATATTTCTCAATTTCTTTTTCAACTAAACTAAAAGCTATTTCTGCAATTTGCCTCTTTGATTTTTCCATTATTTTTGAAGGTATTACAGTTTTAGAAACTTTAGAAATTATTGGATTCATTTTTTTGCATTAACCTCCACTAAATCTAAATAAATTGGCCCATTTGCAGTAAGTACACTTTTTTTCAATTTAATATTTGACACCTTTTGTATTCCAAAATTTATCATTTTATGATTTTTCATTTCTCCTGATATATCTCCAATCTTCTTTTTAATTCTAAATACTGTGATATGAGGTTTGAATGGTTTATCTGAAAAAACCCCTTGTGCCTCTAATACTTTTTCCACTTTTTTGGATAGTTGAATTAACATATTTCCACCAACTTCATCTGTTCCAATCCAAACTACTCTTGGAAATTTAGGTTTAGGAAATGCTCCAATTTCTTTTAAATTGACATCAAAACTTGAGAATTCAATTGTTTTAAGAGATTGAATAATTTTTTGACTAACTTCCTCTGAAATTTCTCCTAAAAATTGTAAAGTAAAATGTAGATTTGTTAATTCAACTGGTTTAGCATCAATATTGATCTCTTCTTGAAATTCCTTAATTGAATTTATTATATCATTATTTGTAATTTCAATAGCTACAAAAATACGCATTATAATATTTTTTAAAGTATGTTTATAATAATTTCCGGTAGCTTCATAGACGAGCCTTTTTTTTGATATATATTGACAAAATTAATTGTATGTTTAACAGGAATGCCTGGGGCAGGCAAGTCTACTATTGCAGAAGGATTGCAATCCAAAGGCTATGAAATAATCAATATGGGAAATACTGTTAGAGAAGAAGCTAAAAAAAGAAATTTAGAATCTACTAGAGAAAATTTAGGAAAACTAATGCTTGAGTTAAGAGAAAAAAATGGTCCTGGTGCCATAGCTGAATTAGTTAAATCACAAATAGAATCTTCAACTTCAAATGTAATTTTAATAGATGGAGTTAGATCAAATGATGAAATTCAAGTATTAAAAAAATATGGTACAGTAAAATTATTAGCTGTTCATGCTTCTACGGATACTAGATTTGATTTCCTACAAAAAAGAGGAAGATTAGATGATCCTCAAACAAAACAACATTTTGAAGAAAGAGATAATCGTGAATTAGGAATAGGTGTAAGTAATTCAATTGCACTTTCTGATAATGCAATATCTAACGTTGGTAAAACAAAAGAAGAATTAATTGAACAAACTTTTAAAATTATTCAAAAATGGTTAGAATGAAAATTCCAAATATTAATTGTAAAATTGAAATGGTTTGTCCAGTAAACTTATCAGAAGATTCTGATAAAGTTATACAAGCAATTTCTAATATTTTTCCACACTCAGATATTAAGAATGAAATTTTTTTAATTAAAGCACAATCAAATGAATTAAGATCATTAGAAAAAATTTATGAATCAATTACATCTACACAATCTCAAAAAAGTTACATACGTAATTTAGAAAATAATTTAGAAGGAAACAATACTTGGTTTTTTCTAAATAAACAAGCAGCTTTTGTAGATCAAGTTGCAATATGTGATGAAGTAGAAGAATCCCCCCTTGGACCAATTAAAGTAATTCTGAATTCATCAAACATTGATGGAATAATTGATTGGATTTCCAACTAAAATAGTTGAAAATTAGCTAAGAAAATTCACTCATTTTTGACTATTTTTTTCAGTTTGAATCTAAAATCTATTTTTTTTGAATTACTATATGATGTTCATTAAGCTAGGCATAATTGCAGGTATTGTAATTTTAGGGGGGATGGTGTTTTCAAATGAAATTGATAACTTGTTTCCTACAACTTCAGCAACTGTGTTTGATTCTCTAAAAAATGATGTTAGCATTTTTGGTTCAAAAGCTTCTAATTCAGTAGAACAAAGAATTGATTTATCAATAGACAAAATCATAGATAAAACAAGTGAATCAATATCTAACGGAATAAATGATGCTGGAGATAAAATATCTAATGAAATTTTTGAAGCAAAAGAATCATCCCAAAAAATAATAAAAGAAGAAATTTCAAATTTTAATCCAATAGAATCAATCCAAAATATTTTCAGTGGTAATTCAAATTCTGGTTCGACCAGTCAATCTTTAACCGACAATATTTCATCTCAAAGTACTATTCCAATAATACCTGAAACTCTTTCTTTATCTACTAAACAACAATTAGATAATAATATCCTACTTCAATATGCTGATACAAGTGGAAAAACAAAAAGTGTTAATGTAATTATTAGAACCGCTGACAAAGAAATTTTTTCTGATATTTTCTTTACTTCAAAGTTTGATACTAATGTAAATAATACAACAGGAATTCCATATTATGTAGATATGGTTGTAGAACATGAAGATTACGGAATAGTTACTTCATCAGTTTACAATCCAGGAGATTCTTCTGATACCAAAATTAATGGTATCTTTTTACAACCATAATTTATTTTTTAAATAATGAAATTAATTTTGGTAGAGTTTTTACACTTGTATTTTTAATATTTTCATCCATTTCTTCTGACAGCTCTGTAGCTTCTGGATTAATTTCAATTAATGTTGCATTATTTTGTTTTGCATATAACGGAAGTGTATTTGCTGGAGATACTACAAGTGATGTTCCCACTATGACCATTAAATCACACTGACTTGCAAATTCAATAGCATTTTGCCATACATCTTGTGGTAGTGGTTCTCCAAACCATACTACATCTGGTCTTAGTAGATTTCCACATTTACAAAGTGGTGGAAAATTAGAAATTTCTGTTAAAATTTCTTCATTATAATCACAAACAGAACATTTGATCTTTACAATACTTCCGTGTAATTCTAAAACATTTGAACTTCCAGCTTTCTTGTGTAATCCATCAATATTTTGTGTTAAAACCGTAACTTGAGCATATTTTTCAAGTTCCGTAATTGCCTTATGGCCTAGATTTACTTGTGCCTGGAAAATATTGTTCCTTCTCTCATTATACCACTCCCACACCAGTTTAGGATTCTCATAAAATGCGTCAATAGTGGCAAGTTTCATTGGATCATAATTTCGCCATAATCCATCTTTTCCTCTAAATGTGGGTATTCCACTTTCTTGTGAAATTCCAGCTCCCGTTACAAAAACAATTTTTTTATAATTTTTTATTTGATTACTAATTGATTCAAACATTTCATTTAATTTCTATCTCTAGGAGATCTTTTGCAGTAATTACTGAATCATGAATTTTTTTAGCTTCTTTCAAATGTCCTTCTTCATTTTTATATCTAGCTGAAAAATGTGTCAATACTAAATTTTTTACTTTGGCATTTTTTCCTAATGTTGCAGCTTGTTTTGCAGTAGAATGATATGTATCTTGTGCTCTGTCCTTTTCTTCTTCTAAAAATGTTGAATCAAATACTAGATAATCACAATTCTCGAAAAATTTTTCTAATTCTAAAGTTGGCATTGTATCACCAGAAATTCCAATTTTTTTACCTGGACGTTTTTCTCCTAATACTTGATCTGGCTTTATTATTTTATTATTAATTATAATATCTTGACCTTTTTGTAAATCACTCCATAGTTTCCCTTCAGGAATTTCTAATTGTTTAGCTTTATCTAGATTAAATCGTCCAGGTTTATCTTTTTCTTCAAACAAATATGAGAAAGCAATTACTGAATGATTTGCTTTACATACATGAATAGAAAATTTTTGATCTTCAAACACTTTTCCTTCTTTGATTGTAGTAATTAAAATAGGAAATGATAATCTAAAATTTAACACTTTGATATTTGTTGCAATAAATTCTTCAATTTCATTTGGTCCAAAAATTTCTAATGTTTCAGTTCTATTTTGCATTGACATAGTTTGTAATAATCCTAAAATCCCTACACAATGATCTCCATGCATATGTGTAACAAATAATTTCATTTTTTTATTCCAACCCAAACCAGATTTCATAAATGATATTTGGGTAGTTTCCCCTGCATCAAACATTAAGATCTCACCATCTCTTTCTAAACAAATACATGATAATCCTCTATTTTCAGTGGGTTGGGCAGCAGAAGTACCCAGGAATACAAGTTTCATTTTATCAGAATTGTTCTTGTCAAGCTTTTATGTCTATAGATATGATATTTTTTTAATCCATTTAATTTCGAGTTAAAATCCATTTCTTTTTTGTACATAATTGCCACTCTTTTTCGTTTAGGTAGCATTGAAAAAAATTTCTTCAAAATTTTCTGTGGCTTTTCTGATATTTTTGAGGCTGTTCCATATGGTAAATCAGTTACAATTCCATCAAATTTATCAGATATTTTTGTTAATCCATAAAATTCTGAATTCAAAACTTTTGAATTATAATTATTTACCTTGAGATTTTTTTTAGCAATTTCACACATCTTTTCATCAAAATCTAATCCAATTCCATGAATTCCCATCGATTCTGCTTCGAGTAATGTGGTGCCTGTCCCACAAAATGGATCACATACGGTCTCTCCTTTTTTCATCCCAATTAGATTAATCATTACTCTGGTTAGTTTCCAATCTAATTCATGAGGGTATTTTTTGATCTTTTTTGGTCTTACCTGTTCTTTAGATCGTTTTGAAAACCCAAAAAAGTTTTCATTATTTGTAAAAATTAGATATACTGTAATATCTGGATTTTCTAAATTTACTTTTGCATGAGAAAATTTTGATATCATGTCTCCCATAGAACTTTCTAATTCTGGAGTGTTGAATTGATTTGATGATAAATTAATCACTCTACAAACAAAACTTTTTGCATTTTTCAAAACTCCAAGATTTTCTTCATCTAGAAATAGTCCTGACATTTTTCGTAAAATTTGTCCTGAAGTTTTTACAAATGTGGCACGTTTTGCTATTTCATTTACATTTGTTTTAGATTGAACAATTACTAAATTTGAAATTACTTTGATTTTAGAAAATCTATCATACATTTTTGCTATTGATGTAATTTCATCTGTTGCAAGTTCTAGATAATCTTTAGATAAAACAAAAAAACTTTCTGGCATATTTAAATTGCCTTTGCAATAGTATTAGAAATATCTACAATTGATGTTTTGCCTGGGATCGTATTTGCACTAATAATTTTAGTAACGCCAGCTTTTTTGATTCTTTTTCCTGCATCGTTCATTAATAATGCATGAGTACATGCAACATACACTTTTTTACATTTTTGTTTTTTAAGAAATTGAGTAGCTTTTACAATACTTCCTCCAGTACTAATCATATCATCAACTAATATCAAATCTCTATTTGCAACTTCATCGAGATTCTTTGTTTTAATCTGAACTTTACCTGTTTTTCGATCTCTTTTTTTCTCTAAGGCAATGTATTCTGAGCCTAATTTTTTTGCAAATTTTTTTGCTCTTTCCTTTCCTCCCTGATCTGGGGATACTACCAATGGATTATTTAGGCTCAATTTCTTGACATATCGTACCAGTTCGGGAATTGCAGACACATTCTTTGTTTTGATGGAAAAATGTTTGAATCCAATCATACTGTGAATATCAACTGCTATAATTTTTGATGCACCAGCTCCTTTGAATAATTTACCAAGAACTTTCATTGTCACAATTTCTCCTGGTAAAAATTCTCTATCTTGTCTTGCATATCCCATATATGGAATTACAGCAATTACTTCTGACGATATTTCTTTTGCTTTTGAAACAAGTGATAATACTTGAAGGAGGTTTGTGTCAACTGGAGGAGAAATTGATTGTACAACAATAGATTTTTTTTTAGATATTTTTCCACTAAGAGTTATCTTACTTTCACCGTCAGCAAAAACCCTGATTTGTGCCTTTACTAGATTTGCTTTTATTTTTCTAGACAGTTTTCTTGCTACATCCTCAGAAGATTTACCTGCAATTACTGATAATTTACTCAACAAGAAAATGTAATTTAATGGGATTCTTAAGTTTTGAGAAGATTATTCATCCTCACCACTACCGCGACCAAGATCACCAACACCATATTCATCAATAACCCCTTTTCTCTTCTCATCAAGCTTGGCAATCTCTTCGTGTTCACGTTTTTCATCTCCTTGGTATACTGTTCTAATTGGCCATGGAATTCTAATATCATATTTCTTGAATTCCTCATACATGATCATTCTTATGTCTGTTTTAGTTTTGAATTGTGCACCATAATATCTAACGTAAACCCATAATGAAAAATCTAATGAAGAATCACTGAATTGGTCAAATCTCACGACTGGTTGATTTACATCAACAAGAATATCTTTATCACAACCACAACTTGACAAGTTCTTTTCTATGTATGGACAATGTTTTTGTCTAACAAGATGTCTACCTTTAGCATCAACTACTTCTTTCATTGCTCGTTTTCCAACTTTTACAAGAATCGCTGCAACTTGTTTAGGATCATTAAGATACGAAACACCTACTTTCACAATAGCAGGCACCATCTTTACTCCTTGTGTATAATTAATTACCTGAGCAGTGACCAAATTTCTTGTTGGAATTATTGCCATTGATTCATTTAATCCATCTCTGATATAGGTAACTCTAGGCGTAATTTTGTGAATATAGCCATTATACCCTGTATCAAGTTTTACACGCTCACCTTCGACAAAAATTTTGTCCTTTCTAATGAAGATATATGCAAAATAATTCTGCATAGTTTCTTGTAATGCAAAACCTATTCCAATTGCTAATCCTCCTGTAGCTGTAGCAAATACAACCAAGTCTACTCCCCACCAAGCAAGAACTCCCAAAATAGTTGCAACAAAAATCCCTAACGGAATAATTTGTTTTACAGATTTTGGAACGCCCTCCATTTTCTTCTTTGCATATCCTGGAGGACGAGAACTTGGAATTAATGGTTCAAAGCCATTTGTTCTTTTTTCTTCTCTCCATACATCAATTGGATATATCTCATCAGGTTTTGCACCTGGTTTTAATTTTCTTCCAGATTGATTGTTACCAGTGATACAATTTTGATAATAATTTTCATATTTTACACGTTCTGATTTTTTCCATTCTTCAAAAGGATTATCAACTAACTCTTCATACCCTCCAATTGGATTTCCTTTTGTTGTATGAAATTGCTCTAATTGTTGTCTTCCTACTTTTGTTTTAAGTAATTCCTGAAACTCTTCTTCGTCAATGTCTTCCGGAGTAATATTTGGTGGAACCCACTTGTACACTTTATGAATCAAATCATTATCATCATCAACAAATCCTCGCATTTCACACCAAGCCTCAAAATCCTCTCTTTCCAAGGCAGATTTTTCACGTTTGGTCAAAGCAATTGGAATAAGATGGGCAATTGTATAACCAATTACCAAAATATTGAAGGTATTGAGAATCTTTACAAATATTTCTTGAGGAGATATCTCTTCGTTTCCAATTATCGTTAAATTTCCTTCCAACAAAATACCACTTTGTATGTAGATATTGATTAATGTGATAAACACAATTGCAAAAACTGGAAGAACTGCTCTTCGTAGAAATCTTGAAGCATGTGGTCTTTGATAATAGAATTTTTTTGAACCTACCCAAGATGAAAATTTTCTATAACCAATAGTAATTCCAATTATCCCTGTAATCATTATGAAAAATGCGATTTGGAGTGATTCAGATGATGCTAAGAGCTGTGAAACTGTTTCAAACTCACCAGCAGAAATTTGTGACAAGTCTTCTTCAACCATTTATAATCACCATTCTAATTAAACACATGTCCTAGAATACAAAGATTAACCCATATTATAATTATTTTTTTAAAACTACAACAATTCCCCAAAGTTCAAAAATTTTCATGCCTATGTAGCCTGTAACTTTTATCAAGGGTAAATATCATATTTATAGAATGACCTATCAGGAATCGGTATGGGATAATTCACCTTCACTAAAATCTTACACATTATCAAATTTTCGTACTCTTCCACAAATTCAAAATCTTGGAGAAGAAATACAATTTGAAATGGAAGTTGTAGGAAACGTCTTACCGTTTAAAGCAAATAATTATGTTGTTGAACAACTAATTGACTGGAATAATATTCCAAATGATCCAATGTATGTTTTGACTTTTCCTCAAAAAGGAATGCTAAAACCTGAACATTACAAAAAAATGGAAACAGCATTAAAAAATAATTCTGATAAAAAAGAAATAGCAAACATAGCAAATGAAATTCGCTTACAATTAAATCCACATCCTGCAGGACAAATGGAGCTCAATGTTCCAATATTAAAAGATGGTACCAAACTTTATGGTATGCAACATAAATATAAAGAAACTTGTCTTTTCTTCCCTAGTCAAAGTCAAACTTGTCATGCTTATTGCAGTTTTTGTTTTAGATGGCCACAATTTGTCGGAATGGATGAAATGAAATTTGCTATGCAAGAGGGTGAACAATTAGTACAATATGTTACTGAACATCCTGAAATTAGTGATGTACTTTTTACTGGTGGTGATCCAATGATAATGAAAGCAAAAGTATTTTCAAAGTATATTGATACCATAATTGAATCAAAACCTCAAAATCTAAAAACAATTAGAATTGGAACAAAAGCTCTTTCCTATTGGCCTTACAAATTTTTGACTGATTCAGATTCTGAAGAAATGTTAGATATATTTAGAAGAATAACTAATAATGGATTGCATCTTGCTTTTATGGGTCACTTTAACCATCTTAATGAATTATCAACAGAAGCTGTAAAATCTGCAATTAAAGTAGTAAGAAAAACTGGTGCAGAAATTAGAACTCAATCTCCTCTTTTAGCACATATTAACGATGATGCTGATATGTGGGCAAAAATGTGGACGAAACAAGTTCAACTTGGTTGTATACCATACTATATGTTTGTAGTAAGGGATACAGGAGCTCAGCACTATTTTGGAATTTCATTGGTTAAAGCATATGAGATTTTTAGTAAGGCATATTCTTCTGTTAGCGGATTAGCTAGAACTGTTCGTGGTCCTAGCATGTCTGCAACTCCTGGAAAGGTGCAAGTTGTAGGAACATCAAAACTAAACGATCAAAAAATATTTGTTTTACGATTTTTACAGGGAAGAAATTCTAATTGGGTAGACCAACCTTTCTTTGCAAAATATGATGAAAATGCAATCTGGTTAGATGATTTAAAACCTGCATTTGAAGAAAAATTCTTCTTTGAAGATGAACTTGATGTTATTAAAGCATCAAAAATGAGTTAATTCTAATAAATTTTATAATTAACCTGACCAATTTGACAATTCTAACTTACAAGACAACATTAGTAAACTAATTTAGAATCATTATCAAATTGAACTCAGATCAAGTTTTACAGACTATTCAAGATGAAAATATATCATTCATAGACTTTTGGTTTGTAGATATTTTTGGTGAACTTCATAATGTTGGAATGCCAAGCTATGCAATTGACAAAAATAGTTTCATAAATGGTCTTGAAAAATTAGATGCAAGTTCAATTGTTGGCTTTAAATCTGTAAACAATTCTGATATGATTTTAATGCCTGATCCAAACTCATTCAAAATTCTTCCTAATGATTATGATCCAGGTAATAGAAAAAATGCAAGAATTTTTTGTGATCTTTATGATGGAAATACAAACAAAGAATCAAGATACACTAGAGATTCTAGAGGCATAGCTTTCAAAGCATCAGAAAAACTCAAAGAATTTGGATTAACTCATACTAATTGGGGTCCTGAGATAGAATTTTTTGTTTTTGATGCAATCAATGTTTATCCATCTCCGTATGCCGCAACTCATTCTGGAGGAGGTTCAGGTTACTCAATTGAATCTAAAGAATCCCCTTGGGCAAAAGGAAATGTAAGTACTGCAATTGATATCAAAGAAGGGTACTATCCATCACAACCAAAAGATACTCTTAATGGTTTTAGGAAAGATGTATGTGAAGATTTATACAATTATTTTGGAATAAAAATTGAAGCTGAGCATCATGAAGTTGCAACTTCTGGTCAATGTGAAATCAATTTAGTTTATGATGAAATGATTACTATGGCTGATAATGTTATTGCAGTTAAAAATTTAGTAAAAATCAAAGCTAAAAGAAAAAATAAAGTTGCAACTTTTATGCCAAAACCAATTTTTGGTGACAATGCATCTGCTATGCATATACATCAAAGTCTATGGAATGGAAATAGAAATGAAATGTATGATCAAAATGATGATGTAGCACAAATGAGTCAAATTGGCAGATATTATGTTGGTGGAATTCTAAGTCATGCTTCAGCACTATGTGCGATATCAAATCCTACAACAAATTCATACAAACGTCTTGTTCCTGGATTTGAAGCACCAGTCAATGTTTGTTGGGGATTGGCAAATCGTTCTACAGCTATTAGAGTTCCAATGTATAATCGAAATCAAGAAAAAAGTAAGAGAATTGAATATCGTGTACCTGATCCAACAGCAAATATCTATCTTTTAGAAGCTGCATTACTACTTGGAGGGCTAGATGGAATTAAAAATAAAATTGATCCTGGTGATCCAGTTAAAGAAAATGTCTATAAACTTTCTACAGAAAAGAAACGAGAATACAATATTGGATCTCTACCTGTATCTTTGAAAGGTGCATTAGATTCTTTGTCTAGTGATTCAAATTTCTTAATAGATATTTTTACAAAAGATTTTCTAGATGCATATTCTGAATTAAAATACAAAGAATATACTGCATTTGCACAAACTCCTACAGCTTGGGAAGTTTCGATGTATGCAGATGCATAATTGGTACAAACATCGATTATTTCATGAAAATTAGTAGAACATTTTTAAAATCAGATTTTGTTTTTTTAGCATGCAATTAAAATTATTCTTGTTATTTTTGCTAATTATACCTGGTTTATCTGGTATTGCATATGGCCATACTGTCGATGCTGTAGGCGAATACAGGGTTGAGATTGGTTGGATGAATGAACCTGTTGTATCAGGAGAAACTAATGCAATAGAATTCTATGCAAGTCCACTAATAGCATGCCCAGAAATTTCTGAAGCATCCAAATGTGCAGAATCTCAAGAATTTCAGAATGGAATTTTAGATTTGGAAAAGACCGTTAAAATAAAATTAATTTACAAAGATGAAAATATCACATTTCCTTTATCGCCTGATCATAATATTCCAGGAAAATATTATGCATTTGTAAATCCAACTGTTTCTGGATTTTATCAAGCAAATATTTTAGGAATAATTGTTGATACTCCAATTAGTTTATCCATGCATCCACCCAAAGTTGATGAACGTTCATATATTGAATTCCCTGAACCATCTGATATTACAATAACACAAATGATTGATGGACATACTGCATTGATTGAAGATGTTAGTAATATAAAAGAATTAATAAATAATCTAGAAAAAAAACAAACTGACCGTATAATATATGCTGGTATTGGAGCAAGCGTAATTGCAATTACAATTACAGTAATTGCACTTAGTAAATTTAGGAATTAATTTGAATTTGATATTTCATCATTTTTTTTAAAAGAACATCGTAGTAATATTGGTCCAATGAATATCGTCCCTAATATTACAAAAACTAGTGTAGAGAAAATACTCTCAGAAATAATTCCATAAACTAATCCCAATTCTGCAGTGATAAATGCAATTTCACCTCTAACAATCATTCCGTATCCTATTTTCAAACCTTTATTCTTATTTTTGAGTAAAATAATTGCTGGAATTCCTGAACCTAAAATTTTACTAAGAATTACAATTATCAAAATTACAAAAAATAAGATAATATCTATAGATGAGTTGCGTAATTAGTCTAATTTGAGTACAATCTCAACATTTTCTAATCATAAGATCCAAAGCTAAGATTGAATTATTTTCAATTCATGTTTAATTGCACAAAACTAGTAAAAAGACCAACAATTCCTGTCAATAACAGGATTAACTGTTCCACAATTTGATTCCCTGTACAAGGAGATAAAGAAAAATTACAGGATTTTATGTATTTTATTTGCTAGTAGCAGCAGAAATTAAATAAACAGTAAAAATGAAAGAAGAAGCACAAAGAAAAGCTGTCAAAGATATTGGTCCTACTATGAGTAAAACTCAAAAGGCTGGTGTTGTTTCCAAATACAAAACTGGCGGTGGAAATACTGGTTCTGAAATTATTAAATTTGCTAAAAATGGAAAGTTTGACATGATCGTAATCGGCGCAAGAGGATTAGGTGGTGTAAAAGAGGCATTTCTCGGAAGCACATCAAATCATGTAATACATAAAATAGCAGTTCCCATATTAGTAGTCAAATAGTTCGTTCTGAACTTTTTCCACATCCTTGATATTTTATACGTAATAACCTACAAGTATAGGAATTTAAAAAATTATCATTGGTATAGAATATGATAGAAAGCAATTATGATATTTTGGGAATTATTGAGGGTTCAACAGAAAAAGAAATTAGAGATGCATTTAGACGATTAGCTCTTCAATATCACTCAGATCGTGGAGGTGAAAATGAACAATTTATTAAAATTAAACAAGCATATGATGATCTAAAAATTGGTAAAAAATATCCAGAAACAGATTATGAAAAATTAAAAAATTCCAAAGTATATTCTGGTGATTCTGAGGCTGATGTAAGAAGAAAAAATCAGATTTTAGGTCAAGAATTATTCAAAGAAATGAAAACTGCTGAAGAATGGGCTGATGTTTTGAATAATTCAAATAAAACTGCATCTAGATTGTTTGGTTCAAAAACACTTGGAGAAATTGAATTAGAACGAAAGGTTACGGGTGCTTTATCAATTAAAGGAAATTTTATGGCAGGAAGTTTTTCTTATAATGGTCCAATCATTATGCAAGGAAGTATTTCTAGTCCATCATGGACAAAAGAATTTCAAACAAATATTCATCTAACTAATGGAGATTTTAAATTCATTAATCCACTAGAAAATAAATACAAAATTGACAATGGCGCAAAAATTATTGTAGATAATGGTAATGTTGTTATTGGAAATGTTTATGGAAGAAAATTTAAAATTGAAGATTCTATACGTGTAGGAGTTTTTCAAATTCAAGAACACAGAACTCACATATCAGCACTAAATGGAAAAATTATAGCAGAAAATATCGCAAATACAGTATTTCTTGAAGCTGATTCTGTAATTGTTTTAAATGTTGAAGATGACGTAAAAATTTCTGCAAGAGAAATTTTATTCTATGGTGCAAAGTTAACTTTTGATTCTGAGATTTTATTAAAAGAAGATGGAACAATTAGATTTTTTGAGAATTTTTCTATTCAAGGTTTAAGTGGTGATGCAATAATTAAACTTGAGAATGGTAAAAAAATACGATTGTTTGATCTTAAAACTAAAAAAATTAAAGATTTAGCTGATGAATTTGTATCAAACAAAGAAAATTACATCAAAGATGCTACTATGGTAGGTCACGGATTTACTATAACATATGCAATGCTAGATAATCTCTCATTGAAACCTGCTAAAAAACAGAAACAAGGCTGGGCATCAAAATTTAGATTTTCTAAAAATAATCAAGTATTCAGATTATTTAGTCGTGATAATGACCATTTCTCATAAATATACCTATTTTTGAAAATTATTTATGAAAAAGATAGAGGCTATAATTAAGCGAAAAAATTTTCCTTCCATTAAAATCAATTTGAATATAGTTGGAACTTACATAATTGATAAACGAAATTTAGATGATAGTCATATTTACGATGAGTCTCAAGGTTCTCGAGTAGGTTCTAATGGATTAAAGTCAGTACCATTAGCAAAAATCGAAATGGTAGTTTCTGATAAAGATGCAAGAAAAGTAGTTGAAATGATTTCAAAAAATTCTGGCTTGTCATCAAATCATGGTGGAAAAATCTTTGTTTCTGAAATGGTAGAAGTTGTAGATATGGCAACACTTGATGGAAAACAAGATTTTGAAATATCTTTAGACAAAAAATTAGAATCAAAACCATTACTAAAGCGTAGTAGATTTGTTCCGTTACAAAAATTTACTTTACAAAAACTACAAGAAACATATGAAGAAAACAAAGAAACTCTTCTAAATGATTATAGAATAAAATCTTTTAGTGATTTTGTAAATTACTGTATTATGAAATCACTTCCAATTTTAGAAAAACAACTAAAGAACCCTACAATTATCTATGAAAATAATTTTGACGATTTTTAATAGTAGCCATTAAACAAAGCTAATCCTACTAATGTCATACCTACTGCTGCAAGTATTAATTTTGCAATAAAAATTCTGGATATTTTCATATAGCTAAACCAACAATTAATGGTATAACTATAATTCCAACTATGATGGCCACTTTGAAATAATCTTTACCGTGAAGTGGTTGCATTTTTTCTCTATGAAATAACTTGTTTTTACGTAAATTCATAATCTTTCTTAGATTGTATCTTCTCCTTCAGCACCAGTTGCAATATCTATTGCTCTTAAAACTTGAGAAACAAAGATTTTACCAATTCTGCCCTTTTCTTTGATAATTGTTATGACTTTATCTTCTTTTGTATCTGCAACTATAACTTCTAAATGATATTTATCGTTAAATTGTGGCACAAAAATTTCACTTCCTTTTGATGCGTGAATTTCCGGACCTGGTTTCTTTCCTCTTCCTCTGACTTTGGAAACTGTGAGGCCCCCTATGCCTATTTCCTTTAATCCTTCACTGATTGCCATGACATCATTTTCGCCAAGTATTACTTCTATTTTGAGCATTTAATTATTGTAATTTCAATTACACAAATATAATTTCTAGTTTTGATAACTAAATGATTATCATTTGTATATTAAATTTAGACATTGTTATTAATTCTAAACTAACCATTTTTTTCAATGGTCCTAGATTCTGGAGATACAGCATGGATGCTTGTAGCTGGAAGTCTTGTATTGCTAATGATTCCTGCATTAGGTCTTTTTGAATCTGGACTATTAAGGAAAAAGAATGCTGCATCAATCTTCATGCAGATCTTCTTTGGTTTGGCAATGCTAAGTGTCAT
Source organism: Candidatus Nitrosopumilus sp. (assembly GCA_965262905.1). GTDB lineage: Archaea > Thermoproteota > Nitrososphaeria > Nitrososphaerales > Nitrosopumilaceae > Nitrosopumilus. The sequence goes on along the minus strand of OZ253567.1, from coordinate 1,290,585 downwards.
GTGGTTTGTATTTGGATTTAGTGTTTCCTTTGGCGATTCAACTGAAGGATTAATTGGAAATTTTGATTGGGTATTTCTTAAAGGAGTTCCATCTGATGCACCATTGGAACAATATGCTCCAACAATTCCTGGTGTATTATTTGTTAAATTCCAATTAATGTTTGCAGCAATTACTCCATTATTACTTACAGGAACTATTGCTGAAAGAATGAAATTTAATTCATTTATCATATTTATCGCAGCATGGTCTATGCTAATCTATTATCCTCTAGTTCACTGGGTTTGGGGTGGAGGTTGGTTAGCACAGCTCGGTGTTGTAGACTTTGCAGGTGGTATTGTAATTCATACAAGTGTTGGAATGGCAGCTCTTGCTGCCGCACTAGTACTTGGTAGAAGAAGAAACTATGGTCCTGCCATAATGATTCCTCATAGTATCCCACTTGCTGTTCTAGGTTCTTCATTATTGTGGTTAGGATGGTTTGGTTTTAACGCAGGTAGTGCACTTTCTGCATCAGGTGGGGTTGCTGGTAATACTGTAATTGTAACTCACATGGCCTCATCAGTATCTGCTTTAATTTGGGCAGGACTTTCATGGATTAGAACTGGAAAACCATCAGTTGTAGCTACAATCAACGGTGCAATTGCAGGTCTTGCAGGAATTACTCCTGCATCTGGATTTGTTAGTCCTGAACATGCATTTGTAATTGGTATTGCAATAGGTGTAATCTCATACTCTGGTGTAGTACTATTCAAAGAAAAATTAAAGATTGATGATGCACTTGATGTAAGCTCTGTTCACGGTGTTGCAGGTATTGTTGGTGCGTTATCTATAGGAATTTTTGCAAGTACCGCAATTAATCCTGGAGGGGTAGATGGATTGCTCTTTGGAAATCCAGACCAACTCTGGATTCAAGCAATAGGTGTTGCTGTAGCAGGTGCTATGGGTTTTGGTGGAACATGGATAATTCTTCAAGTGTTAAAACATACTATAGGCATTCGAGTTTCTGCTGAAGTTGAAGATATAGGATTAGATATTAGTGAACATGCTGAATCTGCGTATTCTGATGAGGAAGAATTCTTGCTGGATATGGATGATTATACAGACGAATTACAAAAAAAGGATGAAATACTATTCAAAAAGAAATTAGATGGTGATAAAAAATGACAGTAGACTATAATGAAATATCAAAACAAGTTCTTGCTTTAGATCCTAAAGTTAGATTTGCTGGTGTTGCAAACAGTAAGGGTGAGATGATTGCTGGTGGGCAAAAAGAAAATGTGGAAAAAATCTTAGATGGTGAAAATGTCAAGATGTCAATTCACTATGCACTGCAAAAAAGAGATCTTTATACAAATTTAGCATACAAACTCGGTAAAGAACAATCATCAATTACAGAATATGAAATAGTTACCATGATTAGTGTTCCAATCAATTCCAACGATTTGTTTATGATTAGTACGGAACCAAGAGCAGATTATTTGAAAATAATTGATTTTATTTATGCTGCTTTAAAAAATTCAGAATAAAGGCTGTTCTAGCCTCAAAATCTCTATTTTCAGATTAAGAAATATTTTGTCTAGTACTATTTTCTTCTTTTAACTTCAAAAATACTATAACCATATTTTTTCTTCATTTCAATGGAACAGAATTGTGTAAATTCGTATTCATCAAAGTCTTTCAAAATTTCATATAGATTTATGCCAATTACTATGCTATTTTTTGGGCAAAGTGAATTTATTTTAAAACATCTATTAACTGTAGGTCCAAAAATATCTGAAATCTTTGAAGTAGTACTCTGTGCTACTTTTACAGAACCATATGTTGAACTAATTTTGTAATCTAACTCGCCTATATTTTCTGCATTGAGTTCCTTTTTTAGTTCATCATGAGATTCAATCATATCTAAACAACATTCTAAGATATTTTTCATTACTTTAACATTATTTGGATCAACATTTGCAAATCTAAACATTAAAGCATCTCCGATATTTTTTACTACCTCCCCGTTATGTTTACGGACAATTTTTGCCATGAAATTAAGGAAAATCTCATACATTTTACTAACATCATCATCAGATAATCTGGATGATATTCTTGTAGAGTCTGTCATATCAATAACACCTACACAATCATTTTGTTCATGTTGCGAAAATTTTAACAAAATATCTTCTTGTTGTTTAATAACATCTTCTTTTTCTTTAATCTCAATTAATGATTCTTCTAGCTTTTGAGCCATTGAATCAAATGCGTGGGATAACTCTCCAATTTCGTCACCAGTTGTAATGTTAGTTCTTACTCCAAAATCCCCACTTGCAATTTTATTTGCTGCATTTTTTAATTTGAGTAGTGGTCTTGAAATTGATTTTGATATTACAAATGCAACAATTCCCATTCCTAGGGTAATTACAATTCCAGTCTGAAATATCCTATCTTGAAGGATATCTATTGGTTTTTCTACTTCTGCTTGGTCAATTTCTACAAGTAATACTATTCCTAAATCATCTGCACAATATGTTGATCCATAAATTGGAATATTCCTATAATCTTCATAAAATCCTAAAAATTCTTTTCCTTCATTGAAACATTTCTGTACAGCTAAATTATCCACTTTTTGTTTGAATACTACATCTTCAATAAATCTAGATTCAGATAACATCATTAATTGATTATTCACAATGTATACTTCACCTGATTCCCCTAATCCACTTCTATTGATTAAAACATTATCAATTGAAGATGTTCTCATTCTAGAAATTATCACTCCTATAGGTTCATCTCCTATTTTATTATCATCTGCAAAAATTGGTGATACAACAACTATTTTTTTACCAATTTCAGCTGATTCAAATTCTATAAATGATTCTTTTAATCCTCTTTGAAAAAATTTATCTTCAACAAAATTTTCGTTTGTATTGCCACTAAGAGAAAAAAATATTTTTCCATCATTGCCAATAATTTTTGTATCCTCAAATCCTATAGAAAACCCAATCAATTCTTGAAATGCTTGAATTTGGATTAAAAAATCTCTACGATTACTTTCTTGAGATTCTTTTAGTTTGTCTTTAGGAATCTGATTCATTTCAGAAACTAATAATTGAATCATAGGATCATTTGCAAGAATATTATTTTGTTCAATTCTTGATTCAAAAAGTAACCTTAGTGTATCTCCTCTTACGGTTGATTCTCCAAATAATTGATCACCTACTCTTTCAACTATAATTTGATCAGCATAATTGAAGCTTAGAAATCCTGTTATTGAAAGAGCAACAACTGATACAATCATTACCAGAACGATTAATTTTTTACTAAGATTAAATGAGATCGCCATTTTTATTCTATATTTTCTTTATACGCATATCACTCTTTTTGAGTATATTATGCCTGTAGTAATTCTTTGGATTGATAATCACTTGCAATATTGAAAATGAACTCAAGTTTTTAATTAATTGAACTACTCAATATGAAATTTTACTGTTTTCTTTACTTTTTATGATTTTGACTTTTACATCTTTTGCATATGCTGAAAAATACATTATTGATATTCCAATAGGAGCATACAATCCAGAACTAAATACTGTAGCAGAAGTATGGTATGATCCATCTCAATTGTTTGTAACTGTAGGCGATACTGTAATTTGATATAATGATGACAAAGAAGGTCATACTGTTACAAGTGGAGAAGGTTCGGGAAGATTTGGTTGGATGAATGATAACTTTGGAAAACCAAATGGAATTTTTGATAGTGGTAGATTTATGTCAGGTGAATCATGGTCATATACATTTGAGGATTCTGGTGCATTTTCTTATTATTGTACAATTCATCCATGGATGGAAAGAATTTTAATTGTAGAAAAACAATTTCCTGATTATCTACATGATGCAACTGACACAAAATTAGAATTTCCTTTGTTACAATACACATCAGACAGAAACATAGAAATAAATCTATCATGGGATCCTCAAGTCATTAAAACTCATGAAAAAATTCAATTTGTTTATCAACTCTATGATCCACAAACAAATTCTAATCTTGCAGAAATGAAATATAATTTTGTAATTTTTCAAAATGGACAAGAAATTTTTAGAGATGAAGGACTAAGTCAAATTGGCGGAGATTATAGAAATTTTGTTTTTAGCGATACTGGATTTGTTATAGTAAGAATAGAAGGAATTCAATCACCTTCAATTTTTGCTGAGGAAAGTGTTACTGTATTTGGAGAAGTTGAAAGTAAGGAACAACGCTATGTTGATTTTACTACCGCAGTTTATGATAATCCAGAAAAAACATTTCATGAAACCTATCACATAAAACCGGCTCAAAGACTAACAACATATTACGAAATAATGTTATTCATCATTCTTGTTCCTGATGTAATGTTCCTTGTAGCTATGTTTTGGTTAAAGAAAAAACCTAAAATCAAAGATGATATGTCTGGTGCTGTTAAAATTTAAAATAATAAAAAGAAATTAAAAATTGATGAACTAATCTAATCGATTAATTCAGTCCAACCTTTGACGAAGACTGAGTTCTTGTAGAGTGGAACTGGTTGTCCAACAGTAAAGTCCATTGGTCGCATCCAAAAGATTGCTTTTGTTGGGCATACACCAATGCATGCACCATCTGAAATACATCTTTCTGGGTAGTAGACAAATGCTTTACCTCTCTTCCAGCCTTCAACTGGTTTTACTCTAAGGACATCTGGTCCAAGTGTGGTACAGATTTCTACACATAGTGCGCATCCGATACACATTTGTTCGCTGATGTCTGGAATAATTCCTACTGGCATAACAAAATTAATTCTTGATTTGGTATTAATATAATTTACCTAGAAATATCGTACTATAACGGCGTTTGATATTTTATAACGGCATTTTAATTTTGATCGCTATATTAGATCTTCATTTTTTTCCATCAGTTTGTTCTAAAGTGCTAATTACCAAGCCATTTTCAGTTTTTTTAAGAAAATAAACACCTGTTTTTTCTGATTTAATAATGTGTCTTCCACCTGGTGAAAAAACCCAACCATCATTTTCTTTTTTTCGTGCTATTCCAGTTATCACAACAGATGATTTAACATGATTTCCAATTGATGAGAGTAACATTATACATGAATTAATGAATATGGCCGATTTTAAATCATCAAACAAATTGTAGACCCCATTAAAGGAGTCAATAATTACTAAAAATCTATCTTTTGATATTTTGGAAATAATTTCTGAGAATTTTTCCTCCCAATCTGTTTTATCTGGGAAAAAGATTGTTAGATTTTCTTTTTTCTGAATCATTTTAGATTCTACATATCCAGTGTATAGTAAATCCATGTCAATGAAAATTATTGGATCTTCAGTTGAATTGATTAATCTGTTAAGAAATTCAATTTTATGGAATGGTTTTGAACATAAAACAATATTTGGATTGTTTTGTTCAAATTTAATTTGAATTTGTGTTAAATCATTATCTATAATTTGCTCAGGATTTTTATCCAACACCCAATTAACATTTTACAGATATAATAATGAATTTGATATCTAAAGACATTTCAGATGATTTTCCAACCTCAAAGAAAATCTATCTCAATAATGCATCTGTTTCTTTAATGCCTACTCAAAGTATTGAGGCCATGAAAGAATTTTTAACTACATACAATTCTATTGGTCCTGATTCAAAAGAGTCAGAACCTTTTGTTAATGATAAACTACGAAATGTACGCAAAACTATTGCAAAAATTATTTCTTGTCAATCTGATGAAGTAGTCCTTACTCAAAGTACTACTGATGGAATCAACTTTGTAGCAAATGGATTATCTTTTGACAATGACTCTAATATAATAATTCGTGGAATGACCCATGAACATCATTCAAATTTTTATCCATGGATTAAATTACAAGAAAAAATTTCTATTCAAAATTTACCCATTGATGATAATGGTTTTTTTAAATTAGATGATTTAGAATCACTTGTAAATGATAAAACAAAACTAGTTGCACTTAGTCATGTATTGTATAATACTGGTACAATCATACCTGTAGAAGAAATAGGAAAAATCCTTGAAGACAAGGTTCCATTTTTCATTGACAGTGCGCAAAGTATAGGTTGTATTGGAGAAATTGATGTTTCAAAAATTAAATGTAATTTTATGTCATTTAATGGATCTAAATGGCTTTGTGGTCCTATGGGTACGGGATTATTTTACTGTAAAAGAAATTCTAGTGAACTATTAGAACCTAAAACAATTGGTGGCGAATCTGCAATTATTTATGATGATTCAAAATTAGCATATAAAGAATTACCAGATAAATTTCAAACCGGATTTAGAAATTATGTAGGAATTGTTGGATTAGAATCGTCTGCAAATTATTTATTAAAATTTGGAATGAATAACATTCGTGAGAAAAATCAATACTTGTCTAATGTTTTTAGAGAAGAGTTATCAAAAATTCCAAATATTATTTTGTATGGGCCAGAGGATCCAAATGTTAGAACTAGTATTGTTTCTTTTAACATTAAAGGATTTGATTCACAACAAGTTGTTGATAAACTTGAAAAACAAAATATCATTTTAGCAGTAAGGGAAATCATGGACCAAAAGATTGTACGAGCATCACCACACTTTTTCAATACTGAATCTCAGATTTTAGATGTAATTGATAAAATAAAGAAATTATAGGTTTTCTTGTTCTTCAATTACCATCATTGTTAATGTAGATTGAATTTTACTAATTTTTCTAACTTTATTGGTAATGATTGCACGTAATTTTTCAGCATCATTAGAAGTTAACTTTAGAACAATATCGTATACTCCGTATACGCCTTGAATCTCATATTTGACATCTTCTTCTGCAAGAATTTGTTTTACTTCACTAATGATTGATTCATCTGATCCTAAATCAGAATTTAATAGAACATACGCTGTAGGCACAAGAAGTTTTTTCATGAGATAGTATTTAATCTTTCATTCTTTAAAGTTGATTAATCACCAATACGTCCTGATGATGTGAAACCAATAGATTTGTCACTTACCATATCAGAATCTATTCCAAGCTTTCCTGGGTCTCCAACACCTCAATTCATTGATTGGTCAGATATAGAACATGACGGATATAATCTTGAACTATTATTCCTAAGTTCACATACAGGAACACATCTAGATGCACCTTATCATTTTGTTAAAAATGGACTAAAAATCCATCAAATTCCTCTTGATAGACTCTTTGGAAAAGCAATTCTGATCAAACTCAAAAAATCAAAAAATACCCCTATTACTAAATCAGATATTACATCATTTGAAAAAAAGAATGGTAAAATCTCAAATCATTCTTCAATCTTTTTCTTTACAGATTGGCAAAAAAATCTGAAAAAAAATAATTATTTTACTGAAAATCCTGGATTAGATGTATCATCTGCAAAATATCTTGCATCTAAAAAAATCAACTTAGTGGGTATAGATTCCCCAAGTATAGATCTTGGAAAAGATGAATCTTTTTCTGTACATCATATATTGTCTAAAAACAATATTTTGATAGTAGAAAATTTGGCAAATATGAATAAAATACGATCTTTGGAATTTAATTTTACAATTCTTCCTTTAAAGCTAAAAAATGCTACAGGTTCTCCTGTTCGTGCAATAGCATCATAATCACACTATTACGTAATACTAAAAATACAGAGTAATCCTAAATTTTACATGAGTAAACCTGGTAATATTTGGAGAAAGGTTCATGGTAAAATTACAAAAAAACCAACAAACTTTTCTTGGTTAATTAAAGAAAAATTAGCAGGTTCAGGCATTCCAACAAGTTTGGATGAATTTGATTGGCTTCTAAATCAAGGAGTTAAATCAATTGTAACCATGACTGAGCAATCACTACCAGATGAGTGGGTTGAAAATATTGGATATCTTCATGTTCCAACCCCTGATTTGACAGCTCCTGATATGGATAGAATAGATTCAGCAGTTGATTTCATTCATGAACAAATTAAAAATGATCAAGCTGTAATGGTTCATTGTGCAGCTGGAATGGGAAGAGCTGGAACAATACTTGCTTGTTATTTTATAAAATACAAAAATTTTTCAGCTAACGATGCAATTAAAAAAATTCGAAATGAAAGACCAGGTTCAATTCAATCTAAAGTACAAGAATTAGCTATTGGATTTTATGAAAAACATGTAAGAAATTAGTTTAAAGAAATTCTGAAACTAATTTTCCATCTACGACTTTAATCTTCAAGATTTTATCTTCTTGAAAAAACAAAGTCAATCCACCGTCTGCATCAGGATCTTCTACTTTAACAAGTTCTAACATTTTGATTGGATCAAATTTTTCCATTCATATTCACTTATTCTGGAATTGATACGGTCTCAATTTTACCATTAACTGCTTTTATGAACATAAACCTGTTGTCTTTGAAGATAAAGGTAATTCCATCTTCTTTATCTGGTTCTTCAACTTCAAGTATTGGTTGTCCTAACAGACCATCGTATTTTGCCATTAATTATTGCTCAAAAAAGTTCCTTATATCCTTAATTAACTAGAATATTTTTTATAATAACCATTTTTCAGTCACATGTCAGTTCGTTAAAGAACTGCATTTGTTGACCAGTTCTATTTTTTCTTATTTTGTAATTTTTTGAGCCTGATGGTGACAAAAAAAGCAGTATTTTTGGTAGAAGATGAGTTGCGTAATTAGTTCAATTTGAGTATAATCTCAACATTTTCTAATCATAAGATCCAAAGCTAAGATTGAATTGTTTTCAATTCATGTTTAATTACACAAAACTAGTAAAAAGACCAAAACAGTCCCTCATCCATAACAGGATTAACTATTCCACAATTTGATTCCCTGTACAAGGAGATAAAGAAAAATTACAAAACTACAGAACAAAAGAGATTATCCAAAAATAGACAAAGAGACATTGGTGCAGGACACAAGTTTGATCATTCCATCAAAGACAGAATTCTAATGTTTTTCATGTATTATCGAATCTACACAACATATGACATGCTAGGAATGATTTTTGATTTGGACAAATCAAATGTAATGAGGGACATTCGATATTTAGAGCCTGCAGTGAAACAATCCGTCCCAATTCCATCCAAACTCTATACAGATTCAAAAAAGATTAACAACATGCAGCAATTGCAAGAATTCTTTCCGGAATTAATTGCAATGATTCATGGTACAGAACAGCCAATCCCTAGACCAATAGATAAACGCAAAAGAAAGACACATTATTCAGGAAAGAAAACATACAGTACAAAATCAAATCACCATAAATCTTGATGAGATAATAATCCACAAATCAAAGCATTCACCTAGTAGTCATCACGATTATTCCATATACAAATCAAAGCATCCAGTATTATCAGAACAGTTGTTGTAATTTTATGACCTCGGATGTTTGGGGATTCAAAAAGATTTTGAAAATCAAATCAGCATTCTACCATACAAGAAAAAAAGAGGAAAGGAATTGATTATATTTCAAAAGGAATGGAATAGGATACAGTCAAAAATCAGAATAAAGGTGAAACACGTCATTGCTCAAATCAAGAAATTTAGAATTAGTAGCGATACATTTAGGAACAAATTATGTCACTATGACATGGTTAGTGAGATTGTATGTGGAATTGTTAATTTCAAGATAAAATGGAAAGAAGAATTCATTAGCATTCCATAAAATCAGAAATTGGAAAGAATGTAAGGTTGGATTTTGTTTGTAATTGCGCAACTCATCTAGATTTGTTGTTAGAAGTAGATGCCAATCTAAGAGACGGAATGGTTGATCCTTCAAAAATGTGAAATTCTGAAAATGATCAATTTCACAGTCTAGTTCAAATATTTGCAGGACTCTTGGATCAAAACATTCTGATTTTGAAAACTTTGAGAAAAGAATTTGTTGGAAATTGCAAGCATCCCAAAAGAATGAGGGACAAAACTTCCAAAGGTCAATGGTATTGTATGAATTGTAATTTAAATTTCTAATTCTGTGACTAAATTAAATCAAATTTTATTCTTCAATACAATCGTTGAATGAATCCACACCATCAAATTTGATTTTTCCTATACATGGATCATAAATTTTCCTAAAATTTTCTGGTTTACTAATTGTCTTTATTCCTGCAAATGCACGAATATTGGCATTTGGAAATGCATCTTTCAGTATATTTGCAGCTCCAATGAATGTAGATCCCCTTGTTATGAAATCATCAATTAGTAAAATTTCGTTAGGTTCAGAAAGTTCTTTTTGAACTGCCATCGTATCATAATGTTCTTGAGCTTTTGGTCTGTTTACACTTGAACTTGTATGAGATTTTCGTAAAGGACTTGTACGTTCAAGACACGAACTAACTTTCTTTCCTAGACCATTATTCACTAAAGCAGTTGCTAAACGTTGTGGAACCCAAAGTGTATTTGCTTTAGTAAGAGAGCTACTTGGAGTTGGAATAAGGATAGGATTCACTTTAAAGAAATCAGCAAAAAGAAGTTTTTCCAAATTATTTTTAATTCCTTTTGCTATGTATTCTGTCATCAGAATATTTTCTTTTTCTAAATATCCATCACTCTTCAATTTTGCTTTAAATGTTCTTGAACGAGCCTCCTCTTCTGTATTTCCACGAGGGGAATATGTAAGAAGAGACCCAAAATCAATTTCATTAATTTTCATAATTATTATTGAAATATATCAATTACTTCAAAACATGTTGGGAGTACTTCAAGTATATCTGATGGATCAGATAGTTCTACTGCTCCATGCTCAATCATTTCTGTTGGCCAATCCAATTCTTTGTCATTTACAACAGATTCCCAAATGAATAATGGTCTCCCCATTCTGAGAGTTTCCCATCCTTGATGTTTAGAACCACTTGTTTTTCCTGCTTCTACAATTACAGAAGCATCAGAAATAAGCGCCATTGTTCTATTTCGTATTACGAAATTTTTTCCAGTAATTGGATAACCTGTTGGAAATTGTGAAACTACTAGATGACTTTTCATTAATTTTTGTTGAAGTTCATAATTTATTTTTGGATATGCCTTGTCTAATGGTGTACCAATTACAGCAATAGTTTTGCCATTCATTTTTAATGCTGTTACATGTGCTGCTGTATCAATTCCTTCAGCAAGTCCACTAATAATAATTACTTGATTCTCAATCAACGTTTTTGCAATTTTTTGAGTATTTACAATTCCTTGCGTGGATGCTTTTCTAGAGCCAATAATTGACACTTTTGGACATGGTATTGGAATGTCGAAAGCACCTTCTACAAAAAGTGTCCCTGGATCAACTTTTGATTCAATATCATTAAGTGGGCGACCTAGAAGTTGTGCCGCGTTAATTGACGAATACTTCCTTTCCTCAAGCACTACTATCACATCTTACGAGATCTAGTCTTTTTAATACTTTCATGATAACTTGTATTTGACTAAGACATGATTGGTAATAAATTCGTCTAACTAGGCAAAATATGCCATTTTTTTGTAATTTATGATCATGAGAAAAAGAATAATTTAATAAAAAATAAGTAATTTTATGATAAAATATACCATTCCAGACACAAATATTTTTCTACATTATGATATTTTGAGCGTAGATTGGTGTAAAGAATCAGATGAGGTTGAAATTATTATTTGTTCAACAGTTTTGAAAGAGTTATAGTTAAAGCATCAAATATTTGAATACATTCACAACTTTAACATCACCATTATCTAATCTCCTCTGCATGTGTTTTTTCATCTCAGATTTATTTGCAAAGAATGCATTGGCAATACCCTTTTTTTCTTCTCTCCACTGTATCTGTATTGAGTTCTGGCGTATACGGTGGAAAATATTTGATTATATTTTTGATGCTTTGATATATTTCTCTATGGGATCGCTTCTGTGGTACAATGCATCCTCTGCAAATAATAATAGTTTCTTAGCAAATTGTTTTTGCAGTGATTTTAAAAAATCGAGGAATGAATCTGTGTTTGATTTGTCATAGAACTTGCAGAAAAATACACCTTTATTTCCCAATGCACCAAAGGATTGAAACTTTTCTCGAGTATAGTTGATTGGCGTGGTGATATTATTTTCTGTAAGATACCAACCACGCTTTATGTTTGGTGCTATTTTGTTTGTTGACTCATCCAGATATAGTAATGGTGTATCTAAGGTTGCTGTATTTTTTAATTGTCCTTTTTGCGTTTTTTTAAAACGGTTCTGCTCCTCTTTTGAGGCTGATTTGTGATGTGTGGTTTTTTAGATGAGAACCCAATTCTGTGGAGTAATTCACGCATTGCATTTGCAGAGTATAAAGTGTTGTACTTTTTATCCACATGTGTAATTACCATTTTACACTCTACATGGATTGATTAAATCCAAATTTTTCTGGGACCTGAAATTAGATCATTCCTTAATGATAGTAACTGTTTTTCACTCAAAAAACATCTAGAACCAGTGTATTTCTTATGGTATGATGCAGTTATTCCCTCTTCATCCATACGATTTAGCCAGTAGCTCAGAGTTAATGGTATGACATCCAAACTAGTACATATCTCAGAATATGAAAGATCTTGCTTTCTTAGTATCGCAGCTTTTAGTTTTATTTTGGCTTTTTTTTGCATACTTTACTTAAAAAATCGATGCTTGTTCCTTTCATGAATGAGTTACCAGATGATACCCTTGATATTGTGTTTTGATTTGACATGATTTTGTAAGTGTAAACTATGATCTTAGATCTTTGGGGTTGAAATAATTCATAATTTGTTCAAAATTTATTTGCCTAAACTATACAGGGAATCAAATTGTGGAACAGTTAATCCTGTTATTGACAGGAATTGTTTTGGTCTTTTTACTAGCTTTGTGTAATTAAACATGAATTGAAAACAATTCAATCTTAGCTTTGGATCTTATGATTAGAAAATGTTGAGATTATACTCAAATTGAACTAATTACACAACTCATCTATAAATTAGATACTGATCAACTAGATTGATCCTAGAGTGAACAATCAACTTACTTGTTTGTTAGATTTAATTCAACTTTCAAAGAGATTCTTTTAATCCTCGTAATTTATGATAAGCAGCAGTAATATCTTCTTGAGTAAAATTTTCTTTGATAATACCTACTTTGGCAATTAGATTTGTTTGGGTGATTCTAAGATTACTTTGTTTGACAAAATCAAGTGTTGCAGCAAGCTCAAGTTCTTCTTTAGTCCAATCAGAAAAATATTGGATGAGTTTGCGAGTGTTAGTTAATTTGTTGGGATCACAAACTCTAGTCTTAAATTTATCAAGAAATTCATTACCGTCATCTGTAAGACTAAAGGTGTAAGGTGGGGCATTCCCTTGATTAATAAATTCAGAATTTTCAGCTGTTTTGACGGTATCTGCTAATCCAAATGAAAATGGTCCATAATAGTGCAATTTGTAATCACTTACATCCCACCCCAGATATTTACAAAAGTAGACCATTTTTTGAAGTTTTGTTCTGCCTACTATCTCATGATTTTCACCACTGTTTATAGCTAAACAAAGCAAACCTACATCATCAATTACAGTCATTTCATATTCCCTCTCGTAGTTTCATACTATATCTATTTAATTTAATGGTGGAGAACTTTACTCACCTGCTGTGTAAGTTGTTTTGGGTAAAATATCCGAACAAGTTTGATATTTCTATCTTGACTTAATGCTCTGATTACTGAAGATTCCGTAGAAATTTCTCTTAAATCGTCTCCTTTTTCAGTAGGGATCATTATGTGACTAATTGTAGTATGTTTGTCATCAATTTGTTCTGCTTGATACGGATCATAAGCTGATTTCATTTGATTATCCTGAATAAAATAAAAATCATAATTAATTTTCTTCTTTTCGAATATTTGTTTTATTTTTGGGAGTTCACTCATTCCTATTGATATAATGTTGTCAGGTGTTGTTTCATGTGATTTCAAAATATCTCTATCAATAATTCGTCTACAAAGATCTTTCAATATAAGATCTTTGGATTTAGTCCATTTATGAAATAATGAATAGCAAACATAATCATCTAAAGAAAGCAAAATTTCAGGAGTAACTTTTTTGTTGATGTCTACAATTTTTTTCAAATCTTTTAAGACCATTTTTGATGTTGTAACTCTTTTGAAAATATTTACTAAAATCCGTTCCATGCATCTTGTAACTTTGTGGAAATATACTCCTCTATACATTAGATATCTGCCTAATACGTAATCTTCGATGGCTTCAATTCCTTTTCTTGAAACAATAACGGTTCCTTTGAAAGATTTTGGTTTGTTTTTTGTCCAAATTTCAAGTGTATTGGCAATTCTATGGACATCTATTTTTCCATATTGAACACCTGTAAAAAATGAATCCCTCATTAAATAATCTAGTCTATCGGCATCTAATTGACTACTAATTAATTGTGATAAGATTAGTAGATCGCCTGATACTTCATGATTAAGTATATCACAAACTAGTTGAGGATCTATTTTGTGTTTTTTTAGTATTTTTCCAATTGTTGTTTTTTTAATGATTTGTCGAGTCATTTCCTCATGATCAAATTTACCTTTTTCAAGAATATGTTCAGATGCATGGGAAAATGGACCATGACCAACATCATGAAGCAGTGCTGCAACGGCTCCAACAGGACGAAGTTGTTCAATTCTAGATTGTTTCATTTTTGATTTCTGCATAATAGAATCAAAAAGAATGAAAAAAACATGCATGACACCAATACTATGTGCAAATCTGGAGTGGGTTGCATTAGGATATACTGAAGAAGTCATTCCTAATTGGTGAAGACGACGAAGTCTTTGGAAATGTGGAGTTTCAATTATTGCTTTGATAACAGGATATTCTGAAATGTCAATGAAATTATGTATAGGATCCATTACTTGGATGATTTTATCTCCCTGTTTTCTCTTAGGGACTTTCTCTAATTTGTAAGGTTGTTTAACCAAAAGTAATTTTTTATTTTCATAATTTTAGATAAATCTATTGTAAAACATCTCAAAAAACTAGAGATCTAGGTTACAATTCATACAATACCACTGTCCATTAGCATTTTTATCTCTCATTTTCTTTGGATGTATGCAATTTGGAATGAGTTTTTTTGATTATATTCAAAATCTGGATGTTGTCTTTGTGACAATCTAAAAGTGTATTTGCCAGTTTTCCTATACTGTCATTACCAATATTCCAGGATTTTGATGGGTCAATCATACCAAATTAACAAAAAAACCAAAACAGTTCTTATCCATAACAGGATTAACTGTTTCACAGTTTGATTTTTTATCCAAAGAAACAAAGAAAAATTACAAAACCACAGAACAAAAGCGTCTATCAACAAAGAAAAGAGACCGAGAGAGATTGGTGCAGGACATAAACTGATCATTCCATCAAAGATAGGATTCTGATGTTGTTGATGTATTATCGAATCTACACAACATATGACATGCTAGGAATGATTTTTGATCTGGATAAATCAAATGTAATGAGGGACATTCGATATTTAGAGCCTGCAGTGAAACAATTAATCCCAATTCCTGCAAAAAAGTATGCAGACTCTAAAAAACTCAAAACCATACAAGAACTGCAACAGTTCTTTCTGAAACTAATTGCAATTACTGATGGTACAGAGCAACCAATTCCCAGACCTAAAAATAAAAAAAAGAGAAAAACTCACTATTCATAAAAAAAGAAAAACATACAATCAAAAATCAAATCACAATTAATCTTGATGGAATTATTATACACAAATCTACACACTCACCTGGAAGCCATCACAATTATTCCATATACAAATCAAAGCATTTGACACTATCTGAAGAGTTGTTGCAATTTTATGATCTCAGATATTTGAGAATTCAAAAAGACTTTTCAAACCAAATCAGCATTCTATAGTTTAGGCAAATAAATTTTGAACAAATTATGAATTATTTCAACCCCAAAGATCTAAGATCATAGTTTACACTTACAAAATCATGTCAAATCAAAACACAATATCAAGGGTATCATCTGGTAACTCATTCATGAAAGGAACAAGCATCGATTTTTTAAGTAAAGTATGCAAAAAAAAGCCAAAATAAAACTAAAAGCTGCGATACTAAGAAAGCAAGATCTTTCATATTCTGAGATATGTACTAGTTTGGATGTCATACCATTAACTCTGAGCTACTGGCTAAATCGTATGGATGAAGAGGGAATAACTGCATCATACCATAAGAAATACACTGGTTCTAGATGTTTTTTGAGTGAAAAACAGTTACTATCATTAAGGAATGATCTAATTTCAGGTCCCAGAAAAATTTGGATTTAATCAATCCATGTAGAGTGTAAAATGGTAATTACACATGTGGATAAAAAGTACAACACTTTATACTCTGCAAATGCAATGCGTGAATTACTCCACAGAATTGGGTTCTCATCTAAAAAACCACACATCACAAATCAGCCTCAAAAGAGGAGCAGAACCGTTTTAAAAAAACGCAAAAAGGACAATTAAAAAATACAGCAACCTTAGATACACCATTACTATATCTGGATGAGTCAACAAACAAAATAGCACCAAACATAAAGCGTGGTTGGTATCTTACAGAAAATAATATCACCACGCCAATCAACTATACTCGAGAAAAGTTTCAATCCTTTGGTGCATTGGGAAATAAAGGTGTATTTTTCTGCAAGTTCTATGACAAATCAAACACAGATTCATTCCTCGATTTTTTAAAATCACTGCAAAAACAATTTGCTAAGAAACTATTATTATTTGCAGAGGATGCATTGTACCACAGAAGCGATCCCATAGAGAAATATATCAAAGCATCAAAAATATAATCAAATATTTTCCACCGTATACGCCAGAACTCAATACAGATACAGTGGAGAGAAGAAAAAAAGGGTATTGCCAATGCATTCTTTGCAAATAAATCTGAGATGAAAAAACACATGCAGAGGAGATTAGATAATGGTGATGTTAAAGTTGTGAATGTATTCAAATATTTGATGCTTTAACTATACCATACAAGAAAAAGAAAGGAAAAACATTAACCATACATCAAAAGAAATGGAACAAGTTACAGCAAAAATTAGAATAAAGGTAGAACACGTCATTGCTCAAATCAAGAAATTCAGAATAAATTGGGAGGTGTTTAGGAACAAATTATACAGATATGACATGGTTAGTGAGATTGTATGTGGAATTGTTAATTTCAAGATACGGTGGATGTAAGAATTCATCACAATTTCATAAAATTAGAAATTGGAAAGAATGAATGGTTAGATTTTGTTTGTAATTGCGCAACTCATCTACTTCAACACCCAAATGAATCAAATATCCATTTACAGCATGAAAAACTGCTTTAGAATTAGGCATCAATTCTGCTTTGTCCAGAAATATCACATAATTTTTCAATATTTGATACACATCAAGCTCCTCACTCTTAATTTTAATGCACAATTCAATTTATCATAATTATATCTCTTTGAAAAATACTCTAAATCTTTTAGTTTTTCCTGTTATTGCATTTTTGTAACCGTTAACAGTTGCAGTACTATGTGATACTATATAACAAGAGTCAAGAAATTCCTGTAAAGATTGTCCTGCATTTTCATAATTGATTTGATCTGCCATCAGAACATATAGATCAATTATTGTTAAAAATCCCTAATTGTTATTTTTAGTAAATCTTGAATCTAATCCTAATTGATTGTAATTTCAATTTCATTTGAGTTATTTTTGATATTTCCAGTTTCTGTGAAATCATGTTTTTGCCAAGATGCAAAAGCTTCTGCTCCAATCTTGTGTTTACCTTTTCCCAAATCTGATGCTTTGAATACAAATTTCTCATTAAAGTCAAATAATTCCTGTCTAACTTCTTCTTCTGATAATCTGATAAATGGTTCAAAATTTTTGGATATTTGTACCCAAATTCGTCTATCTTTCATTGGATTGACAAGTTTTGGATTTCGAGTCCAAAATATTGCTGCCTTTCTATAACTATCAATGGTTCGCCCTAATTCCTTCTTTCTTAGTCCACCTGATGTCAATTTTATACCATGTTTCACTTTGAATGAAACATCATTGTTGTTGTAGGCTTTAGTCCAATTTGCCTCATTGAAGGCATTTCTAATGTCTCCTTCTACTGAAAATTGAACATTTATTTCGATATTTTCATCAGATGAGTATTCATCTTTGGATTTTACCAATTCTATTACTGAAATCTTGCTTTCTGCCATTGTTCCCGCTCATAATGATTTATATCCGCAATATGTGCTTTTTCTGAATACATGAACGCACAAGTGATCAACTCTGAGCCTAAAGAGATCAGCCTTTCAATTACTGAAACTGATATTGGAATTTTGTACGTAATTCAACATGAACTGCTAAAAGCACCATCTACTGATTTTGCAGGAGTTATTGTAAAACATCCTCTTACCAATGAATGTTGGATGAGAGTTAATTCTAGTTCAAAACCACTGGGTGAAATTAAAAAAGCAACAGATTCCGCAATCAAAATGGCTCAAGAGTTCAACCAACTATTCCATTCTCAAATTAAGGTAAATTAGATTGAAGTTTTGCCCCAAATGTGAGGTCAAATTAAAAAATAGTGATTCAGGCCTTCAATGTTCTAAATGTGGTTATACTGAAGGAGAAAAAGCTAAACCAACAAAAAAAATTGTTACTGAAGAAGAACCAGATTTTTCATTGCTTGCTTTTGAAGGAGATGAAGGTGAAGAATCTAATCCAACTGTCGAAATAATCTGTGAAAAATGTGGACATAATGAAGCAGTCGGCTGGATGTTTCAAACTAGAAGTGCAGATGAACCTACAACAAGATTTTATCGTTGCCAAAAATGCAAATACACTTGGCGTGATTACACATAAGGTTTAACTGGGTATGTATCAAGCACTTTAGATGTATTTTGCCATCTCTGAAAACATGTTCAATTATCCTCCATGTCTCAAAACAAGTAAGATAACATCCTCATTCCCTGATTGCGTCCACGAATATTTCTCTGCATGATGTATCTTCAAATTGAATTCTCTGTGTCATTGTTAGTTGATGAAACATCACAATGTATCACAAATGTAAACAAACTATCCCTTGCAGTTTTTAGTTTCTTGCCAAACTGAATCATTTCTTCATCGCCTACAATGTATTGATCAATTATACAATCTACCTGTTTTAGCAGGATCTCTTGCATGTCTTTTGCATTGTTTCTCTGAATGTTCTTGCTTGCTCCAAACTCTTGCACGATGTAACACATCTGAAAATTTCCCATATAGAATCCTAGCTTGTTTATCTTTTAATTTTCTTGCCAGATATTTTGCATCTCGTTGCAGTGCATCTCTGTTTTACATTATCATAAAATACAGTCCTGTATGGAGCGTATCCGTCAGAGACTAGAATCCCTGAGAATTCCTTCCAATGTTTTTCTGTAATTTTTGAACCCCTGCTGTATTCTAAGGTGTATTGTGTATTTGTTTTACTTTTTGCAACCCACATCCATCCGGTCTTTTCAGTCAATTAGAAATGTTGTCTCATCCATCCCAAGAATCTTTTCAGTCATGATTTTACTGTGAATAATATCATATAATGGCTCTAGCATTACTCCACCATTGTGAAGAATGGATTGCACTGTTGTATTGCTGATTTTTAGTCCATATCTTTTCTGCAATGTTTCTCTGATGGTGTCGTATGGCATTCTCTTTGAGAACAGTGATGTTATCTCATGTATTGCTGAACCATCAAAACTTTTACATGGTGGAAGATTTTCATTTGTCTGGAAATTATCAGAGCAATTCTTACAGTTGTATTGATACAAAATATGTTTAGTTGTAATGTATGGTACAGGTTTAGGAATTTCAACCATCACTCTTTTACGGATTTTGGTTTGAGTGATATCTATACTGCCACATTTTGGACATTTATCTGATGTGTGGTACTAGTTGGAGTAAATTTTTGTGTTGCACCTTTGTGACCTGGTATCCCACCACGTTTTGATTTGCCAGAATCAGAATCCCTATTTTTCTTTGCATCTATATTTTCTCCATTCAAGAGAATTTTTTGATGGTGGGAAATGTGGGTTTTCATAGTAAGATAGTCTTTTTAGCAAATCTTTGTTTGACACTTTCTCTATGATTGATTTGAGTTGTCATATCGCCTCTTGTAATTACAAGATGATTTTCTCATGACCACAATCTGACATGTATTGTAGAATGGTTTAGTTGATCTTTGATCTTTTGATGTAATGGTGTTGATTTGTGTGTAAAAGTTGATACATACTTAACTGGAACATAAAGAGGAGAAAATTGATTTGACTTTCGGTGCAAAAACAAGTGGTTCTGATGATCTAAAAGCTATCATTTCAGCAATATCTACACTTGTTGAAGAAGCTACTTTTGTTGCAACAGCAGAAGGAATTACTTTTAGAGGAATGGATCCATCACATGTGGCTCTTATCGATATTTCATGGCCTAATTCTGCATTTGAAAAATATGAGTGCGATAGTGATATTAAATTTGGTGTGAGAATTGATGAATTCTCAAAACTTATCAAAAGAGCAGACAAAAAAGATAGCATTGAAATTAGTATTTCTGAACAAAATATGTTGCTTGTAACAGTTGGAAAAAATAAAAAATACAAAATGCGATTAATTGAAAGTTCTGCAACTGATACACCATTACCAAAAATTTCTTATGATTCAAAAATTATTTTGACTTCTTCAAAGTTTGACAAAATCCTTGGTGATGTACAAGTTGTATCTGATTATCTTACCATACAAACAATTGATTCAAAAGGAGACTTTTCTGGAAAAGGTGATTCTGGTGAAGTTGTAATTGAACTAGACAAAGATGATAAAGAAATTGAAGAAATTTCTTCAAAAGCAGACAGTGTTGGCACATACAGCCTTGAATACCTAAATCCTGTAGTGAAAGCAGTAGGTTCCAATGCAGGCTCAATCACATGTGAGTTTTCAAGCGCAAAACCTCTTAGAATTGAATTCAAAGTAGCAAATATCGGTAGAATCCACTTTTACTTGGCTCCACGCGTCGAAAGTTAAAGCATTTAAAGATTAACTAGTTCAGGTATTTTGAATTGAGACTTGTAATAAAATATGGTGGAACTTCAATTTCTACCGCAAAAAACATCCAAGCCGTAGCTAAACATCTTAATGACTTATCAAAGAAAAATCATATTGTTGTTGTATGTTCTGCAACTAGTGGAACTACGGATGATTTAATTGAAATTTCAGAATCAATAAAAAAAGAAAATAAATCTAAAGCTGAACAACTTGCATCAAAAATTATCAATAGACATAAACAATTAGCTGAACAAACAATCAAAAAATTTGACATAAGAAAAAAATTACTTTCAAAATTTGATGAGGATTTTAATGAACTCGTTGCTCTAATTGATGGAATGGTGTTGCTAGGAGAAGTTACTCCAAGAACAATGGATTATCTATTTTCATTTGGAGAAAGGTTATCGATAAAATTAGTTTCATCAACAATAAATGATTCAGGAAAGAAATCAATTCCTCTTACTGGTAAGGAAGTTGGAATTGTCACTGATTCTAATTTTGGTGAATCTAAACCACTTATTGATACAACACGATTAAGAGTATCGAAAACTGTTGATGCTCTATTTTCAAAGAAAACAATTCCGGTTGTTGGAGGATTTGTTGGTGCTGATCAACATGGTCATGTTACTACTTTTGGTAGAGGTGGTTCTGATTATTCTGCAACAATAGTTGGCTCTTGTATAAAAGCAGATGAAATTTGGTTAATGAGTGATGTAGATGGTTTAATGACTGCAGATCCAAAAATTGTAAAAAATGCAAAATTACTTAAAGAAGTTTCATACATTGAAGCAATTGAAATGGCTTTATTTGGTGTAAAGCAAATACACCCACGAACATTTGAGCCTCTAATTACCAAGAAAATCCCAATGAAGATTAGAAGTTCTTTCAATACTCAAAATGAAGGAACTCTAGTTTCTGCATCAACTTCATCAGCTGTAAAAAATACCGTAAAGTGTGTAAGTAATGTACGAAATAATGGCTTAATTGATGTTCAAGGAGGTAGTATGATTGGAACTCCTGGTACTGCTGCAAAAATATTTGCTACACTTGCAAAGGCTGGAATCAATGTAATGATGATCTCACAAAATCCATCTGAATCAAGTATTACAATTGTAGTAAAAAATACAGATCTTGATAAAGCAGTAAATGCATTAGAGATGGAATTATTAGGAAAAATTATCAAAAAATTAGACATTACTACAAATGTTGCAATAATTGCATTAATTGGTTCAGGAATGAGAGGAACTGTTGGTGTTGCATCCAAAGTTTTTGGTGCAATTGAGAAAAACAAAGTAAATGTATCTATGATTACTCAAGGATCATCTGAGCTTAATCTTGCATTTGTAGTAAAAAATTCTGATACAAACGCAGCTGTACGGGCTTTGCATGATGAATTTTCACTGGATAAAATCAATTAAGACAAATCATTTAAGGGAATAATCTCAAGATTATTTATTGAATAAACTTCAATCTTTGTTAATTATTGGAATTATTTTTATTGGTATCATTTTTGTATCCTCATCAACTGATCAATTTGTAGATGCAGGTTCTAGAAAAAAAATTCATTTTACTGAAACTATAACATCATCTCAAGATCCAGGTCAAGGACATGAAAATCACCAATTAACTTTAATTTTATCTCCTAATGAGGGAACAATCTATGATGGCTCTATGACATTTACCTCAAGTGAGCCTGTGCAGATTGTAGTTTTACATGAAATTAGTTCACAAGAATCAAAAGGTCAACCTACATGGACTGTTGATGGAAAAACGATCTATGGATTGTCATTGATTGATTTGCAGAAAAATTCAGGTTCATTTGAATTTACAGGAGCTGCTCTTGCATTACATTCACCAAATTCTAAAAAATTCACAACTACTGTTAGTGTAGATGGATGGATTAGAGGACAGCCTACTGAAGTAATAATGCAAAAAATTGAGTTTGAAAAAGATGAATCATCATATTCACTTTCAAGAACAAATGTACCTGCCATAATTCCAATGCATAAAGGAATCTATGAAGGAAATCTAATTCATTATATCATAACTGATGGTAGTGATAAAAATTATACAAACACTATTTCAGAAAAACAAGAATGGAATGTAGAATTTGCATCAGTACTTGCAGATGTTCCAGAAAATATACTTCAAAAATTGTACATTTTCAAAAATGGAGTGAAAGGTGACGGAATTTATGGATTCCAAAATGAAGTTTTTTCTAGTACTCCATCACAAGAATCAAAATATAGTGCATTAAATTCTATTATTGAAGTTACTTGGAAAGTTGGTCAAAAAGAAATTGAGTTTGAATCTGCATTAGATATAATTACAGCTGAAGAAGGTGGTAGAATTGAATTTAACGAAATGGGAATTGTATTGAATACTCCACAAATTATTTGGCCTGATGGACAAATGAAAGTTCGTTCAGACAAAGAAATTTCTGATAAAATATCTTACAGTGGTGGTCAAATCACTGACATTAATGAAGAAGAAATGACTGTAACTTTTGTAGCTCACAGAGGTTGGGGGCCTGATGGAAAAACTATTTACTATATTATAACTGATGCAACACCATCAGGACCTGCTGAAACAATGGGAGTTGTCTCATCTCCAAGTTCAGCAAATCTAATTGCTCATTCAGGTGCAGTGGATCTATTTCAATTCAAAAATGGAATTGTTGGCTCAGGTCCATTAGGATTTCAAGCAAGTATTGCTGGAGCCTCACTTGGAGATGCAAATTACAGTCCTATGTGGAGAATTTATTTAGTTGAATGGAACGATGTAAAATCTGCAAAAATTCTAGAAACAAGGTCTGATATTGATTCATTTAGTGAAGAGGATAAACTCTCAGTTAGCATTGCTAGACCAACTAACAGTAATCATATAGTAAATTACCCATTCATTGATCCATTCCAATAGATCCACTAAACGGATAAATTACTTGATAAAAAATTCCTTTTAAAATTGACTGGTAAACTCTACATTGTTGGTGTCGGACCTGGTCATCATGACCATATGACGTTTCGAGCAAAAGAAGTGATTGGTAAGAGTGACACAATTGTTGGATATGAAACTTATGTAAATTTAGTACAAGATCTTATTGAAGGAAAAACTGTTCATCGTTATGCAATGACACAAGAAGTGGAAAGAGCTCACCAATGTATTGATCTTGCTAAATCTGGAAAAATTGTTTCACTTGTATCAAGTGGTGATCCAGGAATTTATGGAATGGCAGGATTAATTTATGAAACACTTGCTGAATCTGGTTGGAATCCAAAAGAAGATCTTCAAGTGGAAATTGTTCCTGGTGTATCTGCACTTAATTCATGCGCATCAATTATTGGTTCACCTCTAATGACTGATTTTGCAGTTGTAAGTATGAGTGATCTGCTGGTTCCATGGGAAGTTATTTCAAAAAGAGTCGAAGCAGCTGCACAAGGTGATTTTGTAATTGTAATTTATAATCCTGCAAGTAAAAAACGAATTCATCAATTACAAGATACAAGAAAAGTTCTTTTAAAATATAGAAAACCTACAACACCTGTTGCAATTATCAAAGGTGCATTTAGAGAATCTGAAACTGTTGTAATGACTGATTTAGAAAACTTACCCAATCATTCAGATCAATTAGGCATGATTAGTACTGTAATTATTGGAAATTCATCAACTTATACTTACAAAGATTTAATGATTAACCCAAGAGGTTACAAATCAAAATATAATTTGGAAGAACAGACAAATCCTAATCTTAAAGTTTAAAAGCTTTTCTTAATTATATCATTCAATTCTTCACTAAGATTCAATTTTTCTCTAATTGGAGAAACTACTTTAACTAAATAATTCCCAACTGTTTGTTTCAAATCTCCTGGATGTAATTTCTTTTCTGCAAAGTCTTTTTCTAGTTGATTGAAATTAGTGTATGATACATTTCCACCAAATTTTTCAGGTCTTTCTACTTTCATTTCATTGAATTCATGAAAGATTATAGATTTTGAAATTTCTAATAGTGGATTATTTTCAATATTTGCTTCTTCACACCATGCTTTGCTTATTTTCTTTCTTATTTCATCATCAGAATTATGAATAAACACTCCTGAGTTTGGATCTGATTTACTCATTTTTCCTATAATTTTATTATTACTAGAGTCTGCAGGTTTTGAAAGTCCTGGTAATAATTTATGATGAACAGCAACAGGTACTTTCCATTTTATTTTTGGAAATATTTCTCTAACCAACATGTGAATTTTCCTTTGATCCATTCCTGCATGTGCAATATCTACATCTAAAGAATGAATATCAACTGCTTGCATTGCTGGATAAAGTAATTTAGCAACATCAATTTTCTTATCATCTTCTGATCTACCCATGATAGTCAAAGTTCTCATTGTTCTTGCAATTGACATATGTTTTGTAAATTTTACAAGCTCAGACCAATACTCTGTTTTTTCTTCATATAATTTAGATCCTAAAATTATTTCTGCATTTGGACAAACTAACTTGAAAGCATCTTGATAATATTTTGAAACTTTTGTAATTGTTTCCCAATCACCTCCAAGTTTATCATTAATCAGAGTATGCCAATCAGCCAGAAAAATCTTACATTTGACGCCAGCTTTTACAAAATCATTAATTTTGAAACCTGTACTGATTAGACTGCCAAGATGCAAGAAACCAGAAATTTCTAAACCAATGTAATGATTTGGAGATGAATTAATTTTGAATAATTTAATTAATTCTTCCTGTGTTACTATTTCTTCAGTTGGTGGTTTTTGAATCAAATCTACTTTTTCTGTAATATCCAAATCAAAACAACATTTGAGAAGTAAACGTATAAAGTTATTTAAAAATCGAGTTTGAATTTAGAAGGTTTGAATAGAAGATATTTTCATTCTGTTTATGACTCTTGAAGAAGGTTTAGAATTAATTTCAAATTATAAGAAAGCCCTTGAAAAGTTTCTTGAAACATTACCAGAACAATCTGTTCAATTAGGCTCAGAAATGATCAATACTTTATCAATGAATTCTAAAAATGAAATTAAAAACTTGGATGCAATTGAAAAAGCTCTAAAAAGACAACCAAAGTATGAATCTGTATTATCAGACTAATTTTATTTACAATTTTTCTTGTGTTTTCTTAGATCATCTGTAGTATCAAATTCAGTTCCACAAGCTCGGCATTTTTCTTTTTTCTTATTATGTGCTTTTTCTTGATGTTTCTTTAATCTGTCAGAATCTGAAAGGACTGTACCACATTTTTTACATTTTAATTCATTTTTGTTAGAACCAAATAATCCCATATACAAATTAGTTATTCATAGTTGATATAGTTTTTTTACTAAATTTTATTATACAAAAATCACCTAGATTTCTTATTCATCTAGACTTTTTCTGGGTTTTACACTGAGATAAAATGCATGAGTGGTAATGATAAATGACGCAAGAAATATTTTGGTTGCAAATACTAAATTCCATGGTCTGTCTACATCTGGATAAGCAACTGATAATTTATCAATGTCTGGAACAATTCCATTGATAACACCTGCTGTCATTTGTGCATTTAACACTGTAAAATTATATAATACTTCATAGAGAGAAATTATTGAAAATCCTAATAACATTAATTGAAGTAATGCCATTTTTGTACCAACAATTTTATCACCAGCAGTTCTTCTCCAACCAATTCTTGTAACACAATACCATCCAATTATTGTAGAGAAAAATATCCAAGTAGTTACTCTTGCAAAATTTTCAAATGGAATAGTTGTATTATGAATTGCTTCTCCCATAACATATGTTCCATTTTCCATCCACTCTATCATGGTAACATACACTCCAAAAATTAATGATGATACCATCATGAATCCACAAATATAGAAAATGTACAGATAGACTTTGTAGCCTGAATCTGATTTTTCAAGATGGCGTGATTTCATAATGCCGTTTGGCAAATTTTAAAATATAAAAATTTATGTTCCTTTGTTGAGATTTATAGACTAGTTATAAACAGGAATATTGTTGAAAATTGCAATTAACATTCCTATTGTAGGCAAAGAAGAGATTGATGTAGTCACATCAATTCTTAAAAATGGGGCTTTAACATCTGCTGCAAATTTAGGTGGAAAATATGTTCAAGAATTTGAAAAATCTGTTGCATCGTTTGTAAAATCCAAATATGCCATTGCAGTAAATTCTGGTACTGCAGCATTACAGGCAGCGCTTCACGCATTAGATATTAAAAAAGGGGATGAAGTTTTACTTCCATCATTCACGTTTGTGGCAACTGCAAATGCAGTTGTTGCAACTGGAGCAAAACCAGTTTTTGTTGATATTTTAAAAGACAATTATACTATAGATCCTGATGATTTAGAAAAAAAAATTACTAAAAGAACTAGAGCAATAATCCCAGTTCATCTATATGGAAATGTAGCATTTATCGAAAGACTTTCTGAAATATCCAAAAAACATAATATTCCTATCATAGAAGATTCTGCACAATCTTTAGGTTCTACTTACCAAGGAAAACAAACTGGAACCTTCTTTGAAATGGGATGTTACAGTATGTATCCTGCAAAAGTTATGACTGCTGGTGAAGGCGGTTTTATTGTAACTAATAATAAAAATCTTAGAGATAAATTGTTAATGATTAGAAATCATGGAATGGTTCATGGATATGACACTAGAATGTTTGGTCTAAATTTACGATTGCCAGAAATAAATGCAGCAATTGCAACTGTACAAATGAAAAAACTTCCTAAATTTTTAAAATTTAGAAAAAATAATGCTATGCATTTATCAAAATTAATTTCTGATCTCAATATTGTATTACCAAAAGAAAGAAAAAATGAAAATGTAAATTGGTATCTATATACAATTTCAACTGATAAACGTGACAAATTTTTGAAAAAATTAAATAATAAAGGAATAGGTGCAGCTTCTTACTATCCTACACCTGTTCACAGAACTCCATTTTACAAACTAAAAACAAAACTCCCTGTTACTGATTGGGCATCATTACATGTACTTTCTTTACCGATTCATCCAAATGTAACTCAAAAAAATATTGAATTTATTGCTAAAACAATGCGTGAAATGTTGTGAATGCAATAGGTGAGGCTATTGGTGAACTTTGCAAAGTAATTTTGCCTATCAATGAAGAATTTTACCTTGGAAATTCTGATTCTAAAACAGCAATCTGTACTCTTTCAAGCATAGATTTACTCAAAAATATTGCAAATTCTGAAATTTTAAACAAAATATCAATTGCAGGACGATTACTTTCTGAAAATAAAGGAATTGATTCTATTATCAAATATGTAAACAAAAATCCTAAAGTCAATACCATAATAGTTTGTGGTAAAGAGGTTTTGGGACACAAATCCGGTCATTCATTATTTCAACTTCATAAAAATGGAATTGATCAAAATAATAGAATAATTAATTCAACTAGTCCAGATCCATTTCTTACTGTATCAAAATCAGAAATAAAATATTTTCAAGAGAATGTTAAACTCGTAGATTTGATTAATTTAACTGAAATTGAATTAATTTTAAAAAATTCTAGAATTTTTTAATAACCAGTTCTTTGTCTTTCACGATTAATTTCATTCTTTTTTTTGTATTCATCTAAAATATCATCCGGTGTAAGTTTTAGTTCTATGGATGCTTGTACAACAAAATGCCAAATATCGATTAATTCCTCTCTTGCTTCTGCTTCGTTAAATTCGACAGGAATTTTCCACCATTTCCAGTTTGTTGTTCTTTGTAGTTCTACAGCCTCATGCATTATGGCAGTACATAAAGCAGAAACTCTTCCTTCAGTATCTTTTGGATATCTATCCAACTTCATCATACCTGATAGTCCTTTTTGAAGTTTGAATATTGTCTCTAGTCGATCTTTTTCTTCTGACAATGATAAATTAATTTGAGAAATAATTGAACTTAAATCTTTTTAAAAACGAATCATTTTTTCATATGTCTTGATACGTTTTGCAATATCCCCATTTTTTATTTTTAATAATCCATCAAGACCATATTTTTCTACAGCAAATGATCCTAATACATTTCCATAAACAACTGCTTTTTTGATATCAGATATTTTTGTAGATTTTTTATTTGCAAGATATCCTATCATTGCACCTGCAAATGAATCCCCTGCACCTGTAGGATCTACAACATCTTCTAGAGAGAATCCTGCAGTTGGGAAAATTACATCATCATAAAACATCAAAGAACCATGCTCACCTTTCTTAATTATTACATATTTTGCTCCCCATTGCATCATTTTCTTTGCACATTTTATCAAGTTGAATTCTTTTGTTAGGAGTTTAGCTTCTTCATCATTAATTACAACAGCGTCGACTGCCTTTATCATTTTAATTACTGCATTCCTTTTTGTAGAAATCCAAAAATCTATGGTATCACACATAGAAAATTTAACATTATCAAATTCTTTGATTAGAGCAGTATTTTGTTCTGGATCATTATTTGCAAGATATACAAACTGAGATTTTTTATATGCTTCAGGTACAGTTGCTTTAAAATCACCCAATACATTTAATTCAGTTTTTAATGTTGATCTTGTACTAAGTGTACGATCATATTTTCCATCATAGCGAAACGTTTTCCCCTTTTTGATAGTTAATCCTTGTAAATCAAGATATTTTGATAAAACTTTGTGATGCTCTTTAGGAAAATCTTTTCCAACTACTGCAATTAAACCTGTATCTACAAAATTACTGGCAGAAATTGCTGCAAACGTAGCTGCCCCCCCCAAAACATTCTTTAACGTTTTTTTTGGAGTTCTAATAGTATCTAATGCAGTGGATCCAAAAACAGTAAGCATTTAATAAGAAATTAATTTTAATGTATAAATTCCCTTGCTTGTTCTTCTGTTGGATAGTATACAAATGGAACATCTATTGATGTAACTAACAGATCATATTTTGTTATTCCTGAAATCTTTACTGAATGTGATTCATCTGAGTTAGTATCTGTATGAAATGTACCCTTTACAAAACTACTATCTAATGGTTGTAAAGTAAATGATTCAAGATTACCTTTTCCTATAATTTTATCATTTGAAATTATAAAAAATTCTGTTTCCCCTGCAGTTAATACCAATAATGAAGGATTTTTAAATTGTAACTCAATATTATAGTTTGAACCTTTATCATTTTTATTTAATAATTCACTTTGACTAATGCTTACTCCAATTTGTGAAGCAGATACATATTGTGAATATCCAAAAATACTCATACCTAATACAAACAGAATAACTATGCCTGCTTTCTTAGAAGCTTTCATGACTAATTTTTGTAAATCTCCATTTAACCTAAAGGCAAAAAAATCCCAATAAATTGTGTAAAAGTTTTGATGTAATCTTAAATCTCCTTAGAGCTACCAGAATAAATCAAAAATAGATGATATGATTATAATGGCTAGAATTAAACTCAAACTAGGCGAAAATGAAATTGAGGTTGACTCTAGAGATTTTTATGTTGATAATCAAACATTAGGTGAAATCATTGATGACATTTCTCGATATTTACCTGAAAATCAAGCTAAAATTGTTTATGAAACAGATGCTACTCAATCACCAACTAAGGCAGAACATCCAGCACAGTTTGGCTTGGAATATCTAGATGATGCTGAAGCATATGAACCTGAATTTAATGAACCAAAATATATCACATTCCATGAAATTAAATCAAAACTAAGAATTTTAGAAACAAGCAAATTTTTTGATTTTCCTAGAACAGTTACTGAAACTGTACAACAACTTAGAGAATATGGATGGGCATCTAGTACATTAGATGTTTCAAAAGCTTTAGCTAAAATGGCTTCTAACAAAGAAATAATGAAAAATTCTGAAGAAAATCGTATACATTATTTTGTTCAAGAAGCCTTAGTAGCTAACTAGAAAAATATTTACATTTTTTACAGTGTGAAAAAATTTCTCCATCTAAGTGATCAAAGTGTGTGTTACATTGCTTACACGTATGATGCATGTCAAAATATCCATCTTTTTCAACTCCTCCAATTCTATTTGATTCTAAATCTGTACTTTTGCACTTTATGCAATGACATCCACATTCAATTTTCATGACTATTCTCAGATAATGTATGTATAGTTGAAATGACTATACAAATCATTGGAAAAGAAAAGAGAGATTCCAATCGAAATAGATGATCATTTCAAGCTTTTTGGTAAGGAACCATGGGAAGTAGATTATGGTGAAAAATGTGTCCTTTGTAATGTAAGAATTGATGAATATGGTTTTTGCTCTTGTGGGTCTAGCGGAGATTAATTTTTTTAATTAAAGGAGCCATCATTATCATCAAAAACCCAATAGCCAAGGGAGCTATAATTGGAAATTCAGGCACGACTGTAGTTCCAATAATACTGATTTCACCTGCAGTGTTAGGTCTTATGTTAATCCAAACATGTGTGCCGTTATTTTTGTAGTCTTGAAATAGAATTTTTTCATCATCAAGAAATACTACATATGGTCCCCACAATAATTCTAATGGGATAATTGTCGTGATAAATTGATCATTTTCATTTACATTAAATCTAATTTCTTTTGTAGATTGATTAAACTCAAAATTTTCTATATTGGTAAAAGTTCCTATCTCAACAAAAAATTCTTTATCTTCCCAATTAACATCTATGATATTTTTTGGTTCATTAAATGCATATTCTAAAATCATTTGACAACCATGACATGAAATTCCTTTTTGATCACCCAAGTAAACTGGTTTACTATTAACAAAAATCAAATCTAATTCTTCAGGAATCATAAAGTTTGTTGATTCTAAATATAAAAAATCCCATGTCCACAAATTATCTTTAAGCAAAAGTACACCTTTCAAATCATATTCTATAATTGAATCACTTTCAGATGGAAAAATCATAACAGAATCATTATTGCCAATTGATGTGACCGTTTTTTCTTCTCCTTCTTCATTAGTGATGATTAGATTTTGAATTTCACCATCAATCAACTCTACTTGTTTTGGAGAATTTGAATGACCAACAATATGCATCACATGAATATCTCCTGTTTCATTAATTGTAACTATGACTGATTTTTGATTTGCTTTTTCTGCAATGTTAACTTGTTGAGCACTTACAGATGGAATTACTAAAATTAATAAAATTATGGTAAATATAGTAATTATTCTATTCATTTATTCCACAGTAACATGAATCATAGATGTTTTTTCTAATGGACAATCATTTCCATCTTTATCAAGATTTACAATTTTATCTGCAACATCCATCCCTTCAGTCACTTCACCAAACACAGTATATTCTCTATCCAAAAATACACTATCAGATGTAACAATGAAAAATTGTGAACCTGCACTATCTGGATCTTGTGATCTAGCCATGGAAACAATGCCTCGTAAATGAGATCTTGAACTAAATTCAGCTTTGATGCTATAACCTGGTCCTCCCATCCCCCATGAACCTTTGTTATCAGTTTTTGTATTAGGATCGCCTCCTTGAATCATAAATCCTGGAATTACTCTATGGAAAAGAGTTTCATCATAAAATCCATCTTTAGCTAGTCTTTGAAAATTTCTTACAGTTTCTGGAGCTAGTTCAGGTAATAGTTTAAATGAAATCTTTCCTAAGTTAGTTTCAATATTTACTGTAGCCATAAGGATGCATCTGTAAATACATCTTAATAGTCTTTTGCGGAAATGATTGGAATATTTTTGTAGATAGTTTAGCATTATTGAAAAATCTATAACGATCTGGTACAGTTTTTGTTAGAAAATTAATTTATGTAGATTTTGGAATTTTTTTGTTTTACTATTATCTATGATATTTGAATTAATCAAAAATGACAATTTTCAAATTACAAAAGTTATAGTGTTATATAGAACAAATAAAATTCAGTATTCGTTGAATCGTACAAACCAAAGCACGATAATTAAAGAAGCGATTAATTCTTATCTTGACAAAGGGGTAACCGACAAACAGGATATCTATACCAAAGTAGTTGATGAACTTGGAGTTCCAAGACCAACTGTAAGAAGAGTTGCAAGAGATCTAAGAACTGAACTATTACAAAAAATTCAAATCTTACAATCAGATATGCCAAAAGCAACTGTCGCTACCACTGAAGAAGACGAATAAATTCGGCTCTTTTTTCTTTTTAATTATATTATTTTATGATTTTTAGCATTACTGTTATAAATAATGAAATTTTCAAATAATCATGGGATATGCTGGTAATCATCTAGCCACTTTAGTAACTGGAGTTTTTGCAGCAATATTGACTGGACTTTGGCCTTATTTTACTGACTTTACACCCATTTTACATGTTGTTTTCATTATCGCAGTTCCAATTACCTGGTTCTTAACTTTCACATGTTGGATATCACAAAAGAGTACAGATTACATGCATAATCATGCATCTTCACACACTGAAAAAAAAAGCTTGACTAATACACAAACTATTGAAACTACAACTACTGGTTCACAAGTTAGTCTTTTAGAGATTAAACAAATTCAAAATGAACTATCTTTTGAATTAAACAATGTAAAAGAAACTGTAAAACTCAAAGATAGTGAAATTGAAAGATTAAATCAAGAAATTTCTAATCTTGAAACTCTTGTTCAGATAGAGTCACTAAAAACTGAATTAGCTAATCTCAAAATACTATCTTCTGGAAAAAAAACTAAGTAATTAATTCTAATCTTTACAATGGCAACAAACTTCACCATGATTTTCTTTACAACCTGGACAACTAACTGCTCCTCCAAAATGACATTTACATGAACATAATTCTGTTGGATCTTTTTTCAAATTCACAATATGTTCTCTAAATGATGTTATTATTTGACTTTTGCATCTAAAATTTAATTATTGATTATGCCCTTATTGACAAAATTTTGATATTTGAAATGAATTTAATTTGAATACTGTGGATTTTACTTACTAATGGAATATTCATTAAGCAATTTAGAAGAATTTCTTTTTAATAAAATTAAAAATCCAATAAAAATTCTTTAGAATTGATTATTTTAAAATTAAAATATTTTAAAATAAATCTTGGTTAGAATTTATTAAATAAATTATTTCATATCTTCTAAATTTTTAACTATCATTCTAAATTTATCAAAAATAAAACAATTGATTTTATTAAAATTATTGTAATGCAAATTTATTTAATTAAATTTAGAATGCTTGATTTTACTAAAGGATCTGACTGAGCTTATTTTTGATGAAATTTTGATGCAATATCTAAAGTCTCATCGACCATTTCTCTTAGTCTAGTTTTTACATCATCATCAGTAACTGAATTTTTTTTTATTGATTCTGTAGTTAAAAATACCGCCTTTGGATTTGTTATTACTCTGAAATATGACATCAATTGTGTGATT
Organism: Candidatus Nitrosopumilus sp.; assembly: GCA_965262905.1. GTDB lineage: Archaea > Thermoproteota > Nitrososphaeria > Nitrososphaerales > Nitrosopumilaceae > Nitrosopumilus. Next base: position 1,256,121 of record OZ253567.1, on the reverse strand, counting down.
AATGTCTGTACATTGACAAAACCAATATTTCCAGATGCTAAAATTGTAATTCCGGCCACTTTTCCTGGAGTTTTTTTATAATTTACATACTCAAAAAGATTTTTCAACGCTGAACTAAAAAATGAATTATAGATTGGTGAACCAATTAACCATACATCTGCATCCATGATATTATTTGTAGCAGCTTTTGTTGTTTCATTATATTCTATGTCTGGTCCTCTATAGTATTGAATTTGACCATCAGAGAGATTAATTAATTTTGTATCTTGATTTTTTGATTTAGCATATTCAAAAACATATTTCATAATGATTTGCGTATTTGCATTTTTTCTTGGACTACCTGAAATTACAACAACTTTCATATCTTTAGCCATTTATCTTTGTATTTAAATTTCCATTACTTGTTGAAATTAAACGGGCTTGGAGGGCTTCGATCCCTCGACCTGTAACTTAGGAGGCTACTGCGCTATCCATGTTGCGCGTCAAATTAACTCTGCGCTACAAGCCCAGCAAAAAAAACATTCTTAATTATTTAAGAGTGATTAACCATATACGCTTTAGTTTTTTCATGCCTGATCGATTACATGAAACCTTTCTAGAGAGCAAAAACCAATGTAAGACCGAATCCTTTGATGAAAAGATGGCAGTAAGACCCAAAGGAACACAAAAGGCTCATAATGACATGAAAGTGAATTTTAATAGATTTTGTGAATCAAACTATGATGGCAGAGATTCAAAAGAGGTACTAGATGAGATAGTTGCTATTGAAGATAATGATATTGATAAGGTAATGGTGTATTACAAAAATGGATTAACTATAATAGACCTCTTGCGTAATTAGAGTGATTTTTTATCAAGTTTTGTATTTTAATAAAATTTATGCCTAAAAATCTAAATTTCGAAATTAATTTGGAAAATCATACTTTAAAATTTACACCTAGAAATAATTACGCAAGACATCTAATGTCGATAATGGGATTGCACCTTAATGCTTTTACTTGGTTTGACTTCCAACTTTGAGAATCATTAGAATCTAGAATACTCTTTTACGGTGTTTTCATTTATTGCATCACTAAAATATTCCAAGAATGATTTTATTTGTGATTATTAATTGTGTTATCAGTTAGTTTTAGTTCTGATCTTGCATATTGCTCATAATTGATTAAACTTGATTTTATATCCTGTATTTTTATGGATTTATCAAGTATTATGTTTAGATGTTTTTTAATTTAGTCTAATTCATTCAAAATTAAATTTAGTTTTTGGTTTAGCTCAAATTTATTTTCCATTATACAATTCTAGTAATGATTAAAGATAACCTTTTTTGAATCGATTATAACAAATAATTCTAGACTAGATTGTTGTAAATGATACTTTGGTTCAATTAACTAGTAGAATTTTTGACATTAATTGTAACATTGGAAATATCAGACAATCCAACACTATCAGACAATCCAACACTATCAGTAACCTTTAACTGTATTGTATAATTCCCAAATCTATCCGGTGTAAATTTAGGATCTACTATTGTATTATCTGTTAGGTCTGCTGTTGTAATGGTACTATTTGTTGGAATAAATCCATCTAGTATGATCCATAAATAGCTAATAGTATGACCTAACAATGAATCCCCACTTTTGGAACCGTCAAGCTGTATCATTGTAGAGTTTACAATAAATCCCTTAGTACCATTGGTGTGTGTTTGATTTGCTCCAGCACTAGAATGAAGTGATGATATAATTGCACTATCAGATTTTAAAGAATTTTTTCTACCATCATTCACTAGTAGACTAAACCCAAACAAATCAACAGTATCAGGGATTCTAAATGTTGGGTTTACAACTGTATTATTAGATAAAGTGATTTTAGTGCCGTTTATTTGTTTCCATGTGTAATGTAGAATAGAATTCTCTAGGTCATGACTTGCAGAACCATTTAACGTAACTAAACTACCAGTGGTATTATGTCTGTCTATTCCAGCGTTTGCTATTGGTGGGTTGTTGAAACTAGAATCTTTTATTGATGTAACAAAGAATGTTTTACTTGTTGTTGTTTCTGCTATTGTATTACCTCTAAATATTTTTTCTGCATTAATTGATACTGTGTATTCTCCTCTTGTTGTGCTTCTTTCAGGAATTAAAAATTTGTTAGAATATCCTCCATTTGAATTAGTTGTACCATTGAATGTGTATAGTATATCATTAGAAGGACTTGTTATTTTTCCAGTAATAGTTACATCATTTAATTTATTTCCAATCCATGAATTATAATTGGTATTGTATGTTTGTTTAATATCATCAGTAATTAATACAGTAAATTTTAGTTCCTTTCTCCATTCTATATTAATTGGAACAGATAGAAATGATTGTATGTTATTTTCTGATATAATTCTATTATTCGTGTTTGTTGTTGTGTTTGTTGCTGCTGTGTTTGTTTGAGTTTTATATTTTGAATATTTATTTAAAATATCTTCTTTACTCAAAGTTCCAAAATCTTTTTTATAATTACTTCCAATCAAATTTTTAATATCTAATTCTCGTTGTTCTAATGCAGATTTTATTAATTTTTGTTTTTTTAATAATTGTTGTTCTTTCCATGACAACTCTTTAGATTCTTTTTCTAATTCATTAATTGTCTCTAACAAATTACGTTGACCTGTGATAACTCTCTGTTCTTTTACATTTGGTTCATCTATATTTGTAATGAATCGAAATTTTGTATCAGAATTTTTTACCAAAACTAAATATTTATTTTCATTGATTTGTTTTGAGAAAATCTTTAGATTATTATCTTTATCAAAGATGTAAAATCTATCACGTCTATCTATTACTTTGATATTATCAAAACTAATTATATCATCATTGTTATTTATTGTTCCACTTACCACACTATCATTGAATGTTAGAGAAATTTTCCAATCGTGGAATGTGCCAGATATTGTATTATTGAGGGGGATTATTGATTCAGAATGTATAGGGATTAGAAATAATGCAGAAAATACAAAAATTAGAATTATTGGCAAATACATGGCTTTACATTACAAAATTTGTTTAAAAGAATATGGTTTTTTCAATATTGATTAATTGTAATACTTCTATAAATTATCTAGTATTCTTTGCTAAATTTATTTAATTCTCTATCATTGTATTGAGATAAGGGTTTTTCATCAATAATAAAATCAAAGTCCAAAAGTTGTTTAGATGATTTTTTAACAAGATTATCAGTAGTAGATAACATAGATGTGTTTTTTGTAAGAACTACAATATTATGATTTGTTAGATGATAATAAAAATCACATTTAAGATTAACAAATTCAATCATATCTTTCGTATTGAGATATTTTGCTTCTAACTTTGAAAAAATGTAAAGTCTATGATTTGTTTCTTTGATAATTTGTGAAATATCTAGCAATGTCGAAACTCAATATATGATATATTAAGACTGATCAATTATGAAATATCTAATTTTATACGTAAAATTACAATTTTTAACAATTTACATTTTTGTTCTGCATTTTTAGTGTGGACTGACCGGGAATTGGTGGTGATCACATGCAATTAGTTCATGATGATGGTAGGTTTGTTACACTAGTAAGACAGAATCCAATTAAAATAGGTACTATGAAAAGTATTTTGATTCAAGCAGATATTACAAAAGAAGAATTTTTTAAAGAAATTTAGCGTTAAGCGTATACGTTTGATTACTGTTAATTATTTAAGCGTAATTAAGATTTTCTTTGAGCATTTTTTGAATTTTTTCCCAATTTTTATTTTCTTTGTCATTCCATTTTTCAAAAAATACAACATCTTTCAATTCTAGTCTTGGTAACCACCCTTTAGTTTCAAGATCTGGTTTCTTTGCAAATTTATCAACATATCCTAAACACAAGTATGCAACAGGAATAACATGTTCTGGCAAATCTAAAGTTTCTTTTAATGTATCATTTGATAGTATGCTTACCCAACCTAGACCTACGTTTTCTGTTCTAGCTGATAACCATAAATTTTGAATTGCACAACATACACTGTAGAGTCCTGCTTCAGGAATACTTGATCTACCAATTACAAATGGCCCAAATTTTGTAGGATCATATGTGACACATAGATTTACAGGAGATTCTAAAATACCTTCTAATTTGAAAGAAAGATATTTTGTTTTTTTTGGTTCTTCAACTAATTGTGATGAACGGTTTTTTTCTTCCTCAAAAGATTTTTTTATTTTCTTTTTAGTAGCTTGATCCTTAATTAAAATAAAATTCCATGGTTGAGAAAATCCTACTGAAGGAGCATGATGTGCTGCGTTGAGAATTTTTGATAAAACCTCATCTTCTATCGGCTTTGAGGTAAAGTGAGATCTTACATCCCTTCTTGAATAAATTGCCTTGTAGAAGCCTCTTTTTTCTTCATCAGTAAAATCCTCTGTCATCTATTTTGTACCTTCTTTCTTTCTTTTGTTAAACGTTAATAATGTCAATCGTTTGATTTATTTTTCAATGGGCCTGTAGTCTAGCTGGTTAGGATACTGCCTCGACATGGCAGTGATCATGAGTTCGAATCTCATTAGGCCCACTTTTTATTTAATAACCTGTTTTGAAATCTTTGTCAGCTTCACTCCATGAAGTCTGAGTGATGATATTTCCTTCAGCAGAAAAATTAGTAATTCTTTCATTAGTAGCATCTTCATAAATTTCTGAATTAACTTCAGACTTGGAAAGAACAAATATATTTTTCAATGATATTTCTGCACCTGAAATAAACAATGCTCTACCAGGCAATGCTATGTCTACTGTAGAATATAATCCAGAACCTAATAATTTACTATCACCATATAGTTGGAAATCTATCTGTGAAACTGTTAGTGTTTTATCACTAGGATTTTTTACTAGAAATGTAACCTCAAATTTTGCTTGATTATTTACTGTGTTTACATCTAATAGTTCTACATTTGTTAATTCAATCTCAATTAAAGCGAGTTCATCATTATCAAGACTAGCATAGAAAATAATTCCTCCCATTAATGCTAAAACTCCAACTATTGCTAGATAAACTGTTAATTTACTTTGAAGTACCATTTCAATGATTCCAGATTTGTACAACTAAAAAAGGTTGGCAAGATCCAAATACATAATATTTGATTTAAAATATCATAAACTATGGCAGCTCTAGAACAAGCAATCATAACTTGGATTCATCTAATATCTGCTTCAATTTGGGTTGGCGGTTCTTTATTTATTGGAATTGTGTTTTCTCCACTTTTGAAAACAATGACTAGTTCTATTGAAGAACGAATGCAAATAATGATTCGTGTCGGTAAACGATTTAACAAAGTTGCCGTTCCTTCATTAGTGATTTTAATGATTACGGGTTTGTATACTTCACATGCTTTAATCGGAAAACCTGATCTTCTTATTTCAACAAGCTATGGAATTTTTTTAATTATTAAAATAATTCTTGTTATTGCATTAATAATTACATATGCCGTTCATGTTAGAGTAATTCGTAAAGATGTAGAAGAAAAAATTATGTCAAATCAAATGTCAGAACCTGAAATTCAGAAACTTAGAAAGAAAATCATCATACTTGGAGAGATAACAGTAGTATTGTCTGTAGCAATTCTATTTTTTGCCTCATTACTTGATGCTGGAGTTTGAGATTCCTTCAATTATTACTTCAAATCCATGACTTGTTTTTCCTATACCATATTTACAACCAGTAATTTTTGATGTCACAAACAAATTTGTTTCTAAATGTTTTGTAATTTCTTTGACAGAAAAAATTGTTTTTCCAACAGCTAAACTAGCAGGAACCACTAACATGTCTGCTAAATTATCATCAATTGAATAATTTTTAATAAAATCATCTAGATCTAAATCAAATTCATCTATTTTTTTATTATACAATGCATCAATTCCTATTATAGAATCATTATCTATACTGTAAATTAACAAAGATGCACCTGAATCTAATGCTTCTTCAGATCTGATTTTTACATTAACAATATAGTTTTCTTTAGTTAATTTTTTTACAATTTGATTCACTTTATTTTCAATTTCATTGTTTGTAAATTTTGAAAATGAACAAATTAATTCAACTTCCTTTGTTTTTCTTTTTAAAAATAATATTGATTTTATATTAGATGGGTTGACTTGTAATTTTATTTCTCCATCACCTTTAGGATAATAACCTCTTTTGATTAATTCAAGTGAAAAATTAATTCCCATTCTTGAATATGCTTTTTGTAACACATGTTGAGTATAATCAATAGTGGGACTCCAAAGTACATCTGTACCACCTTTGATTTTTAAATTAAGTTGTTTTTTTGATATTGCAATTACTGGAATTAAAACTTGTAAAATTAATGGAATACTTCCAGCAGTTCCAACATCCTCAACCAATTCCAAATTTTCAATATTACCTGGGATGAATTTTATTTCTGTAGATCCTATTTCTGCTCCAATGACTTTAGCATTTGCCACTTTTTGAAGAATTTTGATTGCTGTAAGATGCTGTGGTCTTAATCCAGAAATTTTTCTATTTTTTCTAATATTTTCCAAATGTATTGGTTGTTTTGTAATACATGAAAGTGTAATTGCAGAACGAATAATTTGTCCACCACCTTCACCGTGACCTCCATTAATCTTTAGAAAATCCATAATTTTTTCTGTTAACCACTCTTTATGATAGTTTTTTAAAAAGAAATTTTCTATAGATGATATGAATGGTTTGTTGATAGGTCGATTCCAACCTTTTCATTTAGGACATCTTGAAGCATTGCAATTTGCATTATCTAAAGTTGATAAATTGTGGGTAGGCTTGGGAAGCTCAAACAAGCCTGTAGAAAAAAACAATCCATTTACTGCTGAACAACGAAAAGAAATGATTCTATCTTCTATTAATGATTCAATGAAAGAGAAAATTTTAATTTATTTTATTCCAGATATTGATAACCACATTAGATGGATTGAAAAAATAGATACTATTGTACCAAAATTTGATATAATTTTTTCAAATGATGATTTGACAAAACACCTGTATTCAAAAAGAAAAATTCAGGTTCTTTCGATTCCTTTTTTGAATAGAGAATCATTATCTGGAACTAATATTCGCGATCTGATTATTAGCGATCAAAAATGGGATAATCTAATACCTAATGGAACAAGAAATTTTTTGGAAAAAATTGATGCCAAAGAATTTTTGAAAAATCTCTAATTATAAATAAACCCCAAAATAACCTGTCATAGATAACACATGGAATATCTTTCAATGCTTCCTGGTCCAACAAATGTACCTAATAGAGTAATGAGGGCAATGCTTGCACCTATCATCAATCACAGAAGTGATGATTTTGTAGAATTGTATACTGATGTAGTTGATAAAACTCAGCAAGTATTTGAAACACAAAATGATATTGTAGCTTTATCAGCATCTGGAACTGGTGCAGTAGAAGCAAGTGTTGTAAATTTAGTTAAAAAAGGTGATAAAATTATCATTCCTGTAAATGGAGAATTTAGTAGACGATTATCAGAATTAATTGAAGGTCAAGGTGGTAATGTTGTAAAACTTCAAACTCCACCTGGAGAAAATGCAACTTTTGATCAAGTTAAAGAAGCATTTGATAACAACAAAGACGTTAAAGCATTCTATGTTATTCATAATGAAACTTCAACAGGAACAATGGTAAATTATCTTGATAAAGTATCTGATTTGACATCAAGAAATGATGCATTCTATGTTGTAGATTCTGTTTCATTACTTGGGGGTGCTCCACTTCCAGTTGATAAATGGAATATTGATGTATGCATGACTGGTGCACAAAAAGCCATTGCTGCTCCTCCAGGAATTTCACCACTATCTATTAGTGCTAAAGCTAAAAAATACATGATTGAAAATCCGCCAGCTACAATGTATTTCAATTTAGCAAGATACTTTAAATTTTATGATGGAGAAAAACACACTCCTTTCACACCTGCACTTCCATTACTTTATGCATATAGAGAAGCATTATCCATGATTTTGGAGGAAGGACTTCAAAATGTCTTTAAACGCCATAAAGTTTGTTCAGATGCATTATACTCTGGTCTAAGTGCAATGGGTCTATCTCCATTTGCAAAAGAAGAAGATCGTTCAATCTCAATTATTGCATTAAATTATTTAGATGGACTTGAAGACAAAACTTTTAGAAGTACTCTAGCTGACAAGTTCAAAGTACTAGTTGCAGGTGGATTTGGTGATCTTAAAGGCAAAGTATTCAGAGTTGGATGTATGGGAGAAGTTAGTCCTTATCATGTTATGAGAACTATATCTGCAATTTCATCTACATTAGCAATGATGGGATATGATGTTGATGCTCAAGCAGGTCTTAAAACTGCAGAAGAAAAACTAAAAGCTCTGTAAACCTTGTTAGCTTAATATCGTAAAGTGATTCTTTCGTGTTAACATTTTCTTGAATCATAGTCAAGAACAATATTTTTCTCTTAATTTATGATTGGTTATTCTGATATTATTCTATTCATATACTTGATTATCGTTATTTTTTGTATCTATACCTAATTTTATTTTATATTTAATTGTAGGAATTTTATTTTTAGTTCTCATATCTTTGGGATACAATAGATACAATAATTGATTGCAAAATAATGTCTGAAAATAATATAGAACTTTGCCTGACTCAAAAATAGATAATTAATTCTATGTTGTTCATAGGACCGCTGGATTAGGGCTGATATTGGGTTTAATAAAAAGATGAGTCTAGAATTATTTTTTGATTTTGTAACAAATATAGTTTATCCATCTAACATTACATTTCTTGTAGTTTTTAAAAACTCATAACCAATTACCAAGTTTGCTTCATATTCTCTCTCATATTTTTCAAGAAAATGTGTAAAAATTGAATCATTTAGTAATGTCGCAATAACAGTTTTTCCACTATTTGGAGGACCTAAGAATGCTACAATATTTTGGCCATCCAAATCCTCTTTCACTCTTGTTAAAAGAATATTTTTTGTTCCATATTTTCTATATCGCTTTCATCACTCATTTTCTCACCATTTTAATTGGACGTTCAGGAATAAATTTACCTTTTGCTATATTGTTATATTTTTTAAATTCACTTAGAAAATACTTTGATGAACGTTCTTTACCAAGATCTGGATAGTTTAATCCAATACAAATTCTTGTTGCACCAACCGTATCAAAATGACGTTTTGAAAACTGTTCATCTTCATATTGTTTTAATATTTCAGTAGAATTTCTAATTATTTCATCAATTTCTCCAATCGTTTGCAATCCTAGATCTTGTAGTTCTTTTACAAATTCTTGAATATTTTGATCTGATTGGTTTTGTCTAACATAAAAACGCCAATCAAGATAGATTTTAAAACGATGCATATTATTCTCCAGTTCTTTTTCAGAATATTCATTATTTTTTAATAATTTGATATATGTTGTTCTTCCAACAGAATATTTCTGAATTGTTTCACTTTTTTCTAATGCATCCACTCTATTTCGAATCATTGGTTCAGTAATGCCTCCTCCATTTAGAAATTCAAGTATTTCTTTTATTGACATACTGCCACCACGTACCAATCTTTTGATCATTACATCTATGACATGTCTTCTTAGTTTTTCTAGAAATGGAGCAACAATACCTGTTTGTTCTGCAAGGTACGTTATCTGATCAAAAATAATTGTTGTAAAATCTTTTGTATGGTTAATGTGTTCTTGTCTTAAAATTTCCTCCCAAACCAATTCCCAATCAAAAGAACCATGTTGCAATTCATGAGGTGTATTTGGGCTACCTGTGACCAATGCAGCCATATCTTGTATGTCTCCTTCTCTATTTGCTATTGCTTTGAGTAAAAACACATCTTCATTTCTTAGTAATCCTACTTTTAATTTTCCATAATCTCTAATGTCTGCCCTTTCTTTCATAGTTGAGGATAATGATAAATCTTGCATTATTGTAGATGTGAATAGATCAATCCTATTTTTTTTATCATGTTCAAAAATATCATCTGGTTTTATTCTTCTATCTTCATCAGAATAAATTGTTTCCAACCTTCTTTCATATTTCATCTTAGTAAGAATTTGAGCTAAATGTTCGAAATCATCTTTGTTTTCTACTACTATGTCACAATCTTTTGTACTGTCTTTTAACGATTTTATCCTCATATTTTCTCCACCAAATAGGTATATTCTTCTTGTTTCTTTTAATTCGTCACTAATTTCTCTAAATAATAAATTACTTGGTTTTGGTAATGTGTATTTTTCAATTGGTATATCATATAATTTTGCTTTAGATAGAAATTCATCCCATGACAAAAATAAATGTGTATTTTTCAATTGTTTTCTACGTATGTAAGCTTCAATGTCTAACCAAATTTCTGATATTCCTAATTTTGTTGCCTTTTTTCGTAATTGTAGAATATCCATCTTATCCTTATGTTTTGCATAAAAAACAATTGCAATCAGCAATTCCATTTTATTTTTTGAATAGTTTGCAGAATAAACTGCATGCAATAATACATCTTGTATTTCTAAATCATCTTTTTGTTCACAAAAATAATCATGTGTAGTTTGATATTCTATATCATAATCTGAAAATAATGTAAATCCAGTTGTTGCACCTTTTGCAACCTTTTCACTTGGGGTTTTTCGTAATATTATTGAATTATTATTATAAATAATTTCTGTATTTCCATCTTCATATTTTCTCTCTCTTTCAGTTTTTAATAATTTTGTAAATAAAACTAATTGTTCTTTTGATTCATCAATGTTTATTATATTTTCATCTTTTAGGACAGACCCGATGGATTGTAAATCTGAAATAGATCTATAGGTTGTTGCCTTTGATAATCCTGATTTTTTTATTAATTGATCTACTGTAATATTTTCATCTATGTTGAAAAGTATTATTTCATTTGAATCACAAAGTAATTTTTCAACATCTACAACTTGTGTAATATCTCTAAACAGTGTTGCCTTTGGTGTTTCTTTTAATCTGATTTCTGTATTTTCTTTTTCTATGTAATCTTCTTCCATAAGATTTTTTGTTATGTATGCTAATCGTCTTTCCTTTATTCCTAGTAAATTTAGTAATTCAGCTGATTCTTTTTGTCCATCTATCAATGATTTCAGCAATTTTATTGAAGTTATATCCATTTAGTATTATTACACTGCTTATGATTATATAGTTTTGCACTAATTTGAGACTAAATATTAGATAATTTGAACAAAACATGAAATCTATAAGTGATTTATAATTCATTTTTAATAAAATTTCAGATTTTTGTATGTAGACCTGATTAACTATGTTCAAGTTTGATTGTTCGTGGAAATTTACTCTAGAATTTTGTAAAAATCTTAGCTTTAATTCTATTATAATTTACTTTGTTGAACAAATCTGAAATTCTGCAAATTATTACTAAATTCATCTAGATTGGAACAAAAATTAGATATCATTCACGCACAACATGATCTTATCAATCTGAAAGATTTCGAACTTGTTGAATTGTTCGATAAAGTATTATAATTCTCTAATTCATGCCTAAAATAATTATATTCCCAAATCACCATTGAAACATTTACGAGAGATCTTTTGCATCTTCTGGATGCTTTCTAACAACATACTTCACACCATCATTAATCTGATATAATTTCAAAGGACCGCATTTTGATATCATTTTTTTAAATATCTTTCAACAGTCATTTGTAAGAATACTCATTTTTTCTCACCACTAATGATGTATTTTGATAAAATACCTATTTGTGATTTTACGAGTTTTTTAGGTGCTAATTTGCATAGGCCGTCTAGGTTTAACTTAATATAAGGAAATTCGAAACCGAACACATTGACTTTTGATAAGGGCTCATTAATTCTAGTTGATTATACTGCAAAAGTAAAAGATACCGAAGAGGTTTTTGATACAACTATTGAAGAAGATGCAAAAAAGCATTCAATTCATGAACAAAATTTCAAGTATCAACCAAAACTAGTTTCTATTGGCGAAGTTTCTTATCCTGTTCTAAAAGGGCTTGATGAAGCACTTGCAAAAACAGATGCAGGTGATAAACTCACAATTGAAGTAACACCGGACAAAGGTTTTGGTGAAAGAGATTCTGGTAAAGTTAGAATGATTCCTATTAGAAAATTGGGAGAAGATGCTGAGAAAGTTACAGTAGGTGATTCTATTGAAGTTGATAATAAAAAAGGAATTATTCGTTATATTGGTTCTGGTAGAGTTCAAGTAGATTATAATCATAGATATGCTGGAAAAACAATTCTGTTTGATGTCAATGTCATTAAATCTCTAGATACTCCAAATGATAAAATCAATGGTATTCTCAAAAACAGATTACCTGTTGAAGATACAAAAATTGCATTTGATTTAAAAGATAAAGAAGTAAACATTACAATTCCTGAGGAAATTTTACGTGCTGATGGATTACAAATCATTAAACACTTTATACAACTTGATGTTTTCAAATTTACTCCTGCTTTGGAAAAAATAAATTTTGTTGAAACACATGTGAACAAACAAGCTCAGGAAAAAAAACCTGAGACAAAAGAAGAAACTCCTGAACCAAAAACTGCTTAAATTACTCCAGTACTCTTTGCTAAATTCAGTGCAACTTTCTCTGTCATTTTAATTTCTTTTAGAATTGTATATCTTTCTGGTCTAAGATCTTGTGCAATTATTAGAGCTTTTACAATTACTTCTGGTTTTAGACCAATTTGTCTTGCAGATGTGGGAGCTCCTACATCTTTCAATGTCTTTACAATTTTTTTCCAATCCTGTCCTTGTAATTTTCCTATCATGATAGATCCTAATCCACATTTTTCTCCATGTAGTCCTATTCCAGGAGCTAGTTTGTCAAGTGCATGTGAAACAAGATGTTCTGCACCTGAACATGGTCTACTACTTCCTGCAATACATGATGCAACTCCTGCACTGATTAATCCCTCTACAATCACTCTAGCATCTAATCCTTTTTTTGCAAATTCAGGAGAATTTTCCATAACAATTTTGGCACTCATTAAGGCTAAATCTGCTGCATATCTGCCATAGTACTCCTTTTTCTTTTTGTGACCTAGTTGCCAGTCTTTTACAGCTATAATATTTGCAATAAGGTCTCCACAACCACTTGCTAGTAATTTTGCTGGAGCTTTTCTAATGATATCAATATCGACAAAAACGCCCATGGGTGCAGTTGCTACTATAGAATGTGGCTTGTCACTCTTTACTGAAACAAAAGGACTAGCCATTCCATCATGGGATGCAGCTGTTGGTAAACTTGCAAAAGGTTTTCTTAAATTATATGAAATTAATTTTGCAGTATCTACAGAACGACCTCCCCCAATTCCCACAATCAGATCCGAATTATCTTTTTTAACATCTTTTTGAATTTTATTTAATGATTTTATTTGATTATCTATTGATGTATGCCAAATAAATTGAATTTTTTTTAATTTTAATGATTTTTCAATTTTTTTCTTTAATATTTTTTGAACATTTGTTCCAGCAATCAAAGATACTTTTTTTGGTTTATTTAATGAAATGAGAAATTTACCAAAATCATTGATGTTCTTTTCTCCTATCTCAATGAGCCTAGGTAATTCCATTTTGTGTGATTGCATATGATCATGATTTTTTCTCATTATTTATGATTTCAAGGGATCAAAAAGTTATTTAAAAGGGGGAGATTCCCTTTACTTTATCTTAATAGGTGTATTTTGTCAAATAACGTTGAAGAAAAAATTCTGCATGGGACTACCACAGTAGGTATCAAGGCTAAAGACGGTGTCGTATTATGTGCCGACATGAGAGCCAGTGCAGGCTATTTTATTGCAAATAACAATACTATGAAAATCCAACAAATTGATCAACATGCAGGGCTTACCTTAGCAGGTGGTGTTGCTGATGCACAAAATATCGTAGATATTTTACGTTATCATTCTAATCTTCACAGAGTTGAAAAACAAGGTGACATTTCTATTCATTCACTTGCAAGACTATGTTCATTGATATTTCATCAAAACAGAGGATACCCATTCATGGCTGATATCTTACTTGGTGGTTATGATGCAAATGGTCCGTCATTATTTAATGTCGATATGTTTGGATCAGTCGAAGAAAAATCATATGTTACAACTGGTAGTGGTTCTCCAGTAGCTTATGGTTTACTTGAAGAAGAATACAAAGAAGACCTTACAATTGAAGAAGCAAAACAAATAGCTCTAAGAGCTGTCAAAGCCGCAATAACTAGAAACATTGGTACAGGTGATGGAATTAACATCGCAATAATGGACAAAGACGGTTTCCGTCTATTAACTGATGAACAAAAGAAAGCAGTTATCGAACTTTAGTGATTTAATGCAACGTAAATATCAAGAAAAAGAATTACCTCCTACTAGCCAGAATATAATGGCTACTATACTGCAAAGTATACCTAAAGAGGCAAGTGTAACAAAAATAGAATATGAAGGACCAAGAATTGCTCTTTATACAAATTCCCCACGTTACTTGATGGAAAATAATGATACAATTTCTAATCTTGTAAACATAATTAAAAAAAGAATTGTTGTTAGAACTGATGAATCAATTAGAAAACCTGAAGCTGAAGTAAGAAAATTTTTGGCAGATTATGTCCCAAAAGAAGCTAATTTGCAGGGAACTATTTTTGATACTACAACAGGTGAAGTGTCAGTTGAAGCAAAAAGACCTTGGTTGTTACAAAGAAATGCAAAAGAATTCAATCATGCTGAAGTAACTGAAAAGATTGGTTGGAGATTACGAATTAGAAAAGCTACAACTATTCCTTCACGTACAATTCAAACAATTAATACAACTCTAAAACAAGCCTCTGTTGAAAGAGGTAAACAGCTAAAACAAGTAGGTGATGAAATTTTCAGACCTCGATTATCTCAAAGAACCGAAGTATCACTTCACACTCTTGGTGGATTTGGTCAAGTAGGACGATCTTCAATGTTACTGTCTACTCCTGAAAGTAAGATCTTAGTTGACTGTGGAATTAATCCCGGTGCACGTTCTCCAATGGATGCATTTCCAAGATTAGATTCTCTAAACATAACACTGGATGAACTTGATGCTATAGTTATTGGACATGCTCACTTGGATCATACCGGATTTTTACCAGCATTATGCAAATATGGATACAAAGGCCCAATCTATTGTACTGAACCTACATTACCAATGATGAATCTAATTCAATTAGATGCAATCAAGGTAGCTGCTGCTCAAGGTAGAACTCCAATTTATGCTGAACGCGATGTAAAACAGGTTATGAGACAAACAATTACTTTGCCATATGGAACTGTAACTGATATTTCTCCTGACATTAAACTAGTTTTTGCAAATGCAGGTCATATTCTAGGTTCTGCATTATGTCACTTTCATATTGGAAATGGTGATCATAATTTTGTTTATTCAGGTGATATTAAATTTGGAAAAAGTATTTTGTTTGAAGCTGCTAGTTGGAATTTCCCAAGAGTTGAAACATTATTGATCGAAAGTACGTATGGTCTTAAAGAAGATATTCAACCAACTAGACAACAAGTAGAATCTTCTTTTATTAATGCTGTAAACAATACGTTAGCCGATGGTGGTAAAGTTTTGATTCCTATACCAGCAGTTGGACGTGCACAAGAAATTATGATGGTAATTGATCACTATATGAAATCGGGAGAAATGGTTGAAGCACCTGTATTTACAGAAGGAATGATTTCCGAGGCATCAGCAATCCATGAATCTTATCCTGAATATCTTGCAAGAGAATTAAAACAAAAAATATTAGAAACAGATGATAATCCATTTGATTCTGAGTACTTTACTAATATTGAACATGCAGATGCTAGAGAAGAGCCTATGAGAGAAAATTCACCATGTATTATCTTGGCAACATCTGGAATGTTAGAAGGTGGACCTGTTTTAGAATATTTTAAAAATATTGCACCTGATAAAAAGAACAAAGTATTGTTTGTTTCTTATCAAGTGAACGGAACTATGGGAAGAAGAGTTCTTGATGGTTCTAAACAAACAACTATGTTAGGTAAAGAAGGAAAAGTTGAAGTTGTTTCAATTAACTGTGGTGTTGAAAAATTAGATGGTTTTAGTGGACACAGTGATTATAACCAATTAATGTCATTTGTACAAAGATTAAGACCAAAACTTCGTCGTGTATTAGTTAATCACGGAGAACGTTCAAAATCAGAAAACCTTGCAATGAATATTAGACGAATGTATAAGCTGTCTGCACATTATCCACAAGTTCAAGAAGCAATAAAATTATTTTAGATCGTATTCTGGTTTCCAGATCTTTATACTAGATGGAGCAATTATGATTCTCTCCTCACCCAATCTTGCAATTTCAGCATCTTCTGCTTTTGCAATAGAATACAATTCTTCAACTACTTTACGAAGTTGCTCCACATCTTTTTGTGCTAATGGTGTAACTCTTAGAATCAAAATCATATTTTTTTTGATATCCTCTTTGATAGAGTGAACATCACTGATATCTCTAATCGTTATTGCCTTTAGATATGTGGAATTTTCTTGTTTTTGCATCCTTGCTGAAAATGAGAACTACTTATTCAAAAACTCTTCCTTAGTTTTAACTAATTTTTAAAAAATTTCACGCCTACATTCTAAATTTAAGATAAGATTGTTCTCCTACACATTCGGAACTAACTTCGTTAGTTGAATCTCCATTTTTAATAGAAACAATACTGTGTTCAGTTTTTGGTGCATCTGAATATCTTAAAGTTATAGCTGATGCAAATTCTACATGTAACTTTGCATTCTTACCACGTAAGATTGAAATTGGTCCAACGTAATCTTTAGCCTCAAGTAAAATATCACCAGGTAATGCTAATGCTTTAATCATTTCATTTTCATCTTTATTTCTTCCAACAACGAATTTTGTCTCTTCATCTAATCTAAAATGCCTTCCAATTTTTAACAAATCGATCTCATTAATTGTTGGAGTTTCTATATGATCAAACAAATCTTTAGCTTTAATTCCAAATTGTGGTTCAGTTAACAAACAACCACCACCTGCATTTGGTGGATTTTCAATTCCATATTCTTTAGCCATTTTTATTTGAATTTTCCTTTGTCTTCCTCTAATCATCCCAAGATTTTCTCTTTTTATCAAACCATCTTTTTCAGCATCTGATGGTGGTAATAATCCAGCAGATAGTGGTCTAACAATTTTTCCTTTTAAATTAGATTCATTTTCAATAATATGTAATGATGGTGCATGTTGACTCATTGGACGTTGACCTAATACTTCTCCTGAAATAATAAATTCTGCACCAATTTCTTCCATGTGTTTTTTTGCTGCATCAAACATCATTGTTCTACAATCAACACACGGATTAAATCCAGCACCAATTCCGTGCTTTGGATGTTTTAACATCTCAATGTATTCATCACCAAGATAAACTGTTTTTAAATTTATATTAAGATCATCTGCTCTTTCTCTAATTTCAAAACCACATCCCCTACCACAATCAAAATCACAAAATGGAGTTTTAATTGCAACAGCTGATACATCAAAACCTTGTTCTTGCATCATTCTAACTGCAAGTTGACTATCTAATCCTCCAGATAGTAAAGCAACTACTTTCTTCTTTTCTTTTTCTTCAGTCACTGCGATCTGGTTTAATTTTCCATATACAAACTTTACATCATACATAAATTAAGAATTAGAGATAACTGAGTATGAAGCAACGCAGAAAGAATCTTTTGAAATATGCTCAACAGATTGATTGTGATACTCTGGTTACATTTGAACCTGAAAACTTGTTTTACATGACTGGATTTTGGGGTGAATCAATTGGATTACTTGAAAAAAATGGAAAGACCACAATTATTGCACCTGAACTTGAAGTTGACAGAGCAAAAGAAGAATCTGTAGATTGTAATGTAATTACTACAAAACGAGGAGAAGGTTTGATTACCTCAGTAATTAAAAAAATTAAGAAAAATCATGTTTGTACTGACTGTCAAAATTATTCAGTAATGATGTCATTAAAAAAATCAATTCCAAAAATTAAATCATCAACTGAACCGTTTTACAATACTAGAATCATAAAAGATGAAAAAGAAATACAAATTCTAAAGAAAGCATCAAAAATTATTGATGAAATGTTCCAAATTTGTACTAAAAAAATGAAAATTGGTCAAAAAGAATCTGAATTACAAACAATTTTGATGACATATGCAATGAAACAAGAAATGTTTGATACTGGATACAAATCTACTCTTAATCCATTAATTATTGCTGGAGGTCCAAATGGTGCATTACCTCATGCTCAAGTAACAAATAGGAAATTTAAAAAAGGAGATCTAGTAGTAATTGATCTAACATTAAGATACAAAGGATATGTTTCTGATGCAACTAGAACATTTGCACTAGGAAAAATTCCATCACAAGCAAATGAAGTATATGAAATTATTAAAGAATCTCAAAGACTTGGTCTAAAAGCTGTTAAACCAAATATTGATTGTAAAGATGTTGATTTTGCATGTCGAAAATATATTGATGATCAAAATTATGGCAAATACTTTATTCATTCAACAGGTCATGGAATTGGATTAGAAGTTCATGAATTACCAACCGTTTCGTATAGAAGCAATACAAAATTAAAAGAAAATATGGCAATAACTGTGGAACCTGGAATTTACATTGCAAATAAATTTGGAATTAGAATAGAGGATTCGCTAATTGTAAAAGATAGACCAATTATAATGCACAAATTTACTAAAGATTTAGTAACAATTTGAGCCTAGTCGTAATAGTTTACTAGATCAATAATGTATTTTGATTCTGAATTATTTGATGTAATTTTCTCAGAGATTGTATTTACATTCCAATCATAATTCATTTCACCCTTATGTGATTTGAAATTAAAAACAACTTGATATTCTTCAGAATTTACATTTGTTATAGATAGATCTACGATAGTCTTTTTATGATCATAAATTTTCTCTTGAGGATATTCTTCATCTATCTTATTCTCTAATGCTTCTTTTACAGTTAATCCTGAATCATTTGGACCATCATACTTCATCAAAATATCTACAACTTTTTGATTCTCATCACTTAGTTCTGGAAAACTCTTCTCTAGTGTTCCTTTGGTATACTCAGGAACTACAAACACCACAAACATTGCTACCAAAGCAAGGTAAATTGGAGCTCTTTTTTTCAAAAATGATTTAAAATCATTCTTTTTTGGCTTGTCTTCCTTTTTTTTACTTTCTTTACCCATGTCTCTTCAATCTAGTTTTTAGCACCTAGAATTAAAACTTGCCAAGGAAATAAAATCTCTCCATTTTTCTTCGTATATTGTAATGTTTTATCTTTGACTAACTGTTTCAATTCTTTTCTTTTTGCGTAATCTAAATCATTTATCTTTTCTTTTAGTGGTTTTGCAATGTATTTTAGATAATTTCCCCAATAATCTTCAAATTTTCCTGGACTAAAATGAAAGACATAATCTTTTACAGTAATTTTTGAGAATCCTGCTTTGCTTACTTCTTTTTTTAAAGATGATTTTGTACCAAATCTATCAAGATTTGGAGAACCAGATGGTACATAATCTGGAATATACTTTGTAACTGAATCAATAATACTACTAAAGAAAGGAACAGAATCTTTACTTCCATGAACAGAAATTCCAATGTTTCCTGATTTTTTGAGGCTATTTTTCATATTTTTCAATGCTTTTTGAGCGTTAGGAAAGAAAAACAATGCATACTGACATGTAACAACATCAAATTTTTTAGAGAAATTAAATTTTTCAGCATCGGTATTTACAAAATCTACATTTGATTTTTTACCATTCCATTTTTTTGCAATTTTAATTGCTGTACTTGAAGTATCTACTCCTATCACATATCCTGATTTTCCTATCTTTTTTTGAATTTCATTTGTAACTACTCCGGTACCACATGCAACATCCAATACTGCATCACCTTTGTTGATATTTACTAATTCTACTAACTTTTTTGTACTTTGAAATGGCCCTTTATTTACACTAGCCCATCTCTTATGATATCTAGGAGCAACTTCATTCCAAATTTTTATATTTCGCTGTTTGTATTCTGAATGAATAATTTTCATCTACTATTTTCACCTTATTTGATCTATTTTATGTAATCTCTTCTAAATTTGATTTTTTCATTTAATTTTTAATTCAATTTGTTTTCTGATAAGTTTGGCAATTTTTTCTTTATTCATCCATCTTGAAACAATATTTTTTTTGGAATCTACAACAATGATTTGGTTATTTTGAGGATTTTTTTTGTATTTTATTGAACCAATATCATTTACAATAATCATGTCAGCTGATGATTCCTTTAATTTTCTTTTAGCTGATTTGACTAATTGATTTTTTGTTAGATTTGTTTCTGCTTTAAAACCTACAAGTAATACGTTTTTTTGATATTTTTTTATTTGATCTATGATTTTTGGAGCTTTTTTGAGGCTAATAGTCATATTTGATTTTAAACTTTTAATTTTATTTTTACTTTGAATTGTAGGTATATAATCTGCAACAGCTGCTGCCATAATCACAATATCAAATTTTTTCTTTAATTCTAATTTTACAGCTAAATGCATTTCTTTACTTGATGAAACATTGATGATTTTTGCACCCTTTGGTGGTTTTTCTTTTCCTGGTCCATAAACAAATGTAACTTTAGCTCCTGCAGAAATTAACTCTACTGCTAAACTTACTCCGGTTTTTCCAGAACTATAATTTGTAATTGCACGTATAGGATCTATTTGTTCAACAGTTGGTCCTGCAGTGATTAATATTTTTTTATTTTTTAATATAGATGAAAATCCAAATTTTTTTAATACATTCTCTAAGACATCTTTTGGTTCTGGAGATTTTGCTTTACCTTCTATTAATTTAGGAGAAAGAAATTCAATTTTATTTTTTAAAAATTTAATATTTTTTTTAACTGCATAATTTTCATACATTGATGCATGCATTGCTAGACACATTAAAATTGGAATTTTTGATCCAAATCCTACTGTAAGAACTGTTGATACAGGCGTATCATCTATTCCATTAGCCAATTTTCCTAATGTATTTGCAGTTGCAGGATACACTATTACAAGATCAGACTGATTATAATCTACTAATCTAATGTGTTCTAATTCTCCTGTAAGTTTTGTAATCACTTTATTACCTGTTGCCCATTTGAAATATTCTGGTTGAATTAGTTTTGTAACTGCGTTACTTGTAACACACGTTACATCAGCTCCATGTCTCATTAGTAATCTAGCAAGTTCAATTGCTTTGTAGGCTGCAACACTACCTGTTACACACAAAACAATTTTTTTCCCAGATAACTCTACACCATGTGAACTAACTATATCTAAAGATGGGTGATCTTTTCTTTTTGTTTTCTTTCTAACTACCAAGTGCTTCACGTAATTTTTTTAATTCTTCTTCATTCATTGAAAATGAGTTTTCTTTAGCAGGAAATGAACTTGATTCCACATCAGTTCTGTATTCTTCAAGTGATTTTACAATATCTTCAGATAAATTCATGTATCTTTTGGCAAATTTTGGTTTAATTTTATCATACATGCCTAACAAATCTTGAACAACCAATACTTGTCCATCACAATTTACACCAGAACCTATTCCTATAGTGGGAATATTGACGGATTCAGAGATAATTTGTCCAACTTCATGACTAACCATTTCTAAAGCAATACTGAAAACACCCGCGTCTTCTAATTCCTTGGCATCTTCAATTAACTTCATTGCACTATCTTTTGTTTTACCTTGAACTTTGTATCCTTCTGCAAGTATCGTAGTTTGTGGCTGCAGTCCAATATGTCCCATTACAGGAATTCCTACATCCACTATTGCGCTAATTGTTTCAGCCATAATTGAACCACCTTCAAGTTTTACTGCATCTGCACCAGCTTTGATTAATTTACCAGAATTATTTATGGCATCTTCAATACTGGCCTGGTATGACATGAAAGGTAAATCTGCTACTAATAGAGAGCTTTTTCTCGCTCTACTAACAGCCTCAGTAAACATACACATTTGATCCATTGTAACAGGAATTGTATTTTCATATCCAAGCATTACCATTCCAGCACTGTCTCCAACTAACATTACATCAATTCCTGCCTTATCACATAATGAAGCTAGAGTATAATCATAACTTGTAATTACAGAAATTTTCTTTTTCTCTTTTTTCATATTAATAATATCTTTAACAGTTTTATGCAATTTTGGCCCTCCTATCTAAATTATTTTTTATTTGAATTACATTTTCTCTTAGGTTTTTCTTATTATCAAAATCATCAATTATTTTTTGAAGACTTTTTTGATTTTTTTTTGATAGTTTTTTTGATTCATTAATTAGTAAATCAATTGCTCTAGTTATATTATCTACAATTGTAATATTTGCTGTTTGTGATGTTCTAGAAAGTGGATTTAGATCAAATGTTATGACTATTTTTCCAGCTTTTCTTAGTGCCATCGTTCTGTCTCCGTCTTCTAAAGGAACTACTACAACATCTGCTATAAAAATTCCATCTTTATCTACAATCCTTCTTGCAGAATTTATTCCTGGTAATTTTTTCGACGATATAGTTTTAGATCCTAAAATTCCATTTGCACCATTTTTTTCTAAAGTCTTAATGATTGATATTTTTCTTTTTTCATTTGTGTAAAATAGATTTACCTCTAGTTTTGCTTTGATTTGTTTTGATAGTTTTACAATTTGTTTTGGACATAATGCTGCTATATTCCCATTAACTGAGATAACTGGCATTTCTGCCACAAGTAATTGAGCTGCTGCAGCCTTGATAGCTCGTGTGGCAGCCTTACCTGTTTTCTCTCCTAGTAGATAATCAAACGCTTCTCCTCTACCTTGAGCCAAAAGACCTTCCTTAGCAACTAGTCCATTATCAAATCCTTTAACAAGTTTCTCACGAATTAAAAGAGATTTAGCTCTAGGATGAGATTTGGGAATTAATGACATGATTTTTAGTTAATTGTTTAAAACTCTGGCTCCATTATCATCTAATTCTGATTTTATTAAAATTCCATCAGAATGTTTTTGTAAAATTTCTAAAACTTTAGATTCTTCTTTTTGTGGAACCATAGAAAAAATTGTTTCTCCAAAAAGAGCAATTCCACATTTAATGTCATTTTCAGATAATTCTTTTACTATTTTTTGCATTCTAGGAGTCATTACATCTACATATTTTGCAAATTCTAATGACATATCCTGAAAATGATCATAATCTTTTGATTCTAATAATTGATTCACCATTTTTCCACCTAATCCATTAATTTGAGACAAACGTTCTTTGATGAATTTATTTGTAGAAATTGGAGAAAAACAAATCATAATAATTGAAATTTTATCTGTAGGAATTTTTTCAACATATCCAATTCCTGGTGCTCCTGGTTTAACTCTAATTTCAAATCCTCCATGATATGATGCTAAGACATCTCCAAGTCCTGTTTTACAATTTACTTCTGCATTATGAGCAATTTGACCAATCATTGTTTTCTCTAATTTAGTTTCAAGTGCTTGATCTAATGCAAATGATAATGATAATGCAACTGCACCACTTGAACCTAAACCATAACCTACTGGAACCGATATGTTGTGCTCTATATCAAAAAACTTGTCTGAAAATTCCCCTAATTTTAAAAATTCATTTAATACGTATTGTGAAACATCTGTTTTATCTGATTGATATCCATGTGTTGTGATTTTAAAATTTGATCCTTGATTATATCTTGTTTCTATTTTTACTCTTGTTGTAACTCCTTGATTTATTGAAAAACCTGCTCCCATTGAGCCTAAATTTTCTAAATTACTCTCATGGCCCTTTAAATGGGCTTTGAAAAATCCTGTAATATGTGCTGGACAAAATGCTATCGCCTCCATTGATCTAAGTTTAAACTTTACACAAAATATAAGAATATGGCTTAAATTAATTATACTAATATAAAATGACTAAATTTATTCGACGCCTACAAAGAATTGGAAGTAGTATACTAGTTTCGTTACCTAAAGAGTGGGTTGATGCAAATAATCTAGATAAAGGTAATCAGGTTGAAATAGAAACTGGCCAAGATAGTGTTTCTATATCTGTAAATAAAGAAACACGACCAACAAAAGAACTCGTAATTTCATATCCATTATCTAAAGAAGAAAATATTGTTGCAAACATTACAGGTGCATATCTTTTAGGATTTGATGTTATTGTAATTAATTCAAAATCTATTATTCCAGGAAAAGATCGAGAAGAAATTCGTAATTCAATGAGACGATTAGTTGGTATGGAGATTATTGAAGAAGATGCATCTCACATTAACATGCAATTTTTATTAGATGCAACAACACTTAATCCATCAAAAATTCTCAAACGAATGAGTTCTATTGCACTTGGAATGTATGATGATGTATCAAATGGATTAATTTCAGATGATAAATCTAATCTTCAAACATTATCTAATCGTGATGTTGAAGTAAATAGGCAATATTTCTTACTAGTTCGTTTAATTCGCAGTACATTAGTCGACAAAAGACTATCCAATGTATTTAATTTAGAAAATATTGATGTACTTGATTATAGAGTTGCTGCAAATGTTCTTGAAAATGCAGGTGATTCTATTGTTGAGCTTTCTGATTTTATCTTTAATTTTTCATTATCAAAAGAATTCTCTAAAAAAATTTATGATGTTGTAAAAGATTTCAATAAACTTGCAGAAAAATCTATTGATGCTTTTACAAAACCCGATAGATTTTTAGCTATTGAAGCAATTTCTATGCATAAACAATATGAAAAAAAACTTAGTTTACTTAGAACTACATTAGGAAATAAAAAACAAATTCCTTTAGATTTTCTTGATCTTGTGTACATGTTTGAAAGAATTGCACAATCTTGGGCTGATGTTGCAGATCTTGTACAGCCTATCTATAATGAATAACTAGTATAATTTTTTCTTTACAGTATATGTTAAAACTGCACATATTGTTTTTGAATCTTGAATTTTACCAGTTTTTATCATTGAAAGGAGTTTTTTAAAATCTATTTTTACTACAGATAAAATTTCATCTTCATCAAGCTTCAAATCAGATATTTTCTTCAATCCTGTGGCTAGAAAGCAATGAATTATCTCTGCATTATACCCAATTGATGGATAGTAAGTAATGAGAGGAGTCATTTTTTTGGCTCTATATCCAGTCTCTTCTTCTAATTCTCTAAATGCACATCTTATTGGTTCTTCTTTTTTTTCTAATGTTCCAGCAGGAATTTCTAAAACATACCCATGTGGAAATCTATGTTGTTTAACAAGAATTACTTTTTTATTTTCATCAAATGCAAGCATGGCTGCAGCACCTCTATGTTTGATAACTTCTCGTTTAACTTTTCTACCTTCAATTTTACCATCATAAACACTAAGACCTAGAATTTTTCCTTCATAGATCTTCTTCTCTTTCATAGAATTTATAGAAAATTATTCTTATTTAATTGGTTTGATATGTTAAATGTAATTTTGGTGATTTTTTAAAATCATTAATAGCTTTCTTTATCCATTTTATGTAAAATGACATTTTTTTTGGAATAAACAAGTCAACTGATTTTATATTTTTGATATTCCTAATTTTTTGTGTTAATTCATCCATTTTGAAAATATTGTCACTGTACATAAATAAAACAATTTGATTTTTTGCTATAAATGGAATTTGTAAATATGAATCAGAAAATGCATTATTCAAACTTTCTAGAGTTTCTTTTAGATCCCCTTCTATCCAAGTAAGTATAGCATGAGGAATAAAATTTTCAATTTTTCTAGGATCATAAACTAGTGTAAATTGTATACCTTCATTTTCATGTAATTTTTCTATACATCTTGTAATTGTTTTTGTTGACATTTTTGTATTTCTTGCGATTTGTTCTATTCTTTGTCTAGGATCTTTAATTAATTCTTCTAGAATTTCTAAATCTGTTTTTGTAAGATTTGAACTAAACCCTGGATTTTCAGCTTCAAAAATAGATAAAACTCTAACATCCTTCATCAATTTTTTTGCGAGTTCAATTTTTTGATTAATATCTTCTTTTACAGATATTCCACAAACTGTAATTCCACCAACACAAGGTACCACAAAATATGGCTCACCTACAAGACTTGCTTGCTTTAAAATTTCTGTAACATTTTCTCCTGATACAACAAAATACAATACTCCATAGCCCATTACTGGAGGTTCAACTTTGACAAAAAACTCTTCAATTATCTTCTTTTCAATCATCTTTCGGATTCTGGCTCTGACTGCACCACCTGAAATATCTAATTCTATGCCTATTTGCCTGTCAGATTTTCTGCAATTATTCAATAATCTACTTAGAATTTTAATATCTAAATTGTCCATTATATCACTTAAAATGACTCCATTAACAATATAACTAACTAATATCATATAAAATTGTCTATACTATAGTATTATGTGTCATATATATTAAATATTAGACTATTTTATTTATTTCGTGGATTATAGGGTAAAACTTGCAAAAAGAATGCTATTCAATCAGAAAGGAAGTTTGGTTGGTGCTGTTTTAGCAGTGACAATTGGAATTTTGGTAATTCATGTAAACTTTGTAATTTTTCAGGGCTTGTTTGATGCTATTGTAAGAGACATTAGTGATTACAACACTGGTGACGTAATCATAACTGATGAATTTGATTTTATCGATAAATCTGATCAATCTTTAATTCGATGGTTTGAGCGAATCCCAGTTGTTCAAGCCGCGACACCGCGGCTTTCTACCACTTCAGAAATGAATATGACTAAAAATGGAAAGCTGATTGAAGAAACTAGAATTTCATTAGTTGGTGTTGATCCATTTAATGATATTAGAGCATCTACAGTCCATGAAACTGTTACAGAAGGAAGTTATGTTTTTTCAAGAAACACTATAGTATTAGGATCTCATGTAGCACAAGATCTTGGAGGAGCTCAAGTTGGTGATAGTGTAAAAGTTCTAGTGGTTGACAGATGGGGTCAAGATCAAATTAAACGATTTACAGTTACTGGAATTGCAAATTCACCAGGAGGTCAAGGGTTTGATTATTCTGGTGTTATTCACATTGATACTTTACGAGATATGATGAGTAGACAAGGAGATACTGGTTCGTTTATGGTAAAACTTTACGATCATTCTAAAGCTCTTGAAGTTAAAGAATTCTTTTTACGTTCATTCCCAAATCAAGACTTTATTGCAGAAACTACAGAAGAAGCATCAGAAGCACAACTAGAAGGTTTTAGATCAGGTATTGCAATGATTAACATGATAGGATATTTTGGAATGATGGCATCTGCATTTGCAATTGTCACAATACAAATGATGTTAGTAAATGGAAAAACAAGACAAATTGGTATCATGAGATCAATTGGAGCTAAACGAAAAGATATTCTGATAATTTTTATTTTACAAGGAATGATTATTGGAGCTATTGGTGCTGGTGTAGGTACAGCAGCAGGGTTAGGTTATACTGTATATGCAAAGGAAACCAAAATGTCGTTTAATGGAAGTCTTCCTTTAGAAGTAACTTACAACTGGGAAAAAATGATTCAAACTGCATTAATGTCGTTTATTTTGGCAATAATAGCATCTCTATATCCATCGTATAGAGCTACGAAATTACTACCTGTGGAGGCGATGAGAACTGTCTAGTGTACTTGAAATTAATAATATGAGTAAAATTTATGGTGAAGCCGATAACAGAGTAAAAGCTCTCGATGATGTTTCATTTTCAATTAAACAAGGGGAATTTGTTTTAATTGTTGGTAGCTCTGGATCTGGTAAATCTACATTACTAAACATGATTGGATTATTAGATCATCCTACAAAAGGTAAAATTTCAATTGATGGAATTGATACTACAACATTTAATGATGATAAAATTTCTTCATTTAGAAATAAAAAACTAGGATTTATCTTCCAATTTTCAAATCTACTTACGGATCTTTCAGTTTTAGAAAATGTTTTGTTACCTTTACAAATTGCAGGCAATAATACTGCTGAGAAAGATGCAATAGATTTACTGAAAGCAGTTGGACTTGAAGATCAAATGCATAAACGTGCAAATAAAATTTCTGGTGGACAAGCCCAAAGAGTTGCAATCGTAAGAGGTTTAATCAATAAACCCTCAATTGTATTAGCAGATGAACCAACTGGCAATCTTGATTCTGTAACTTCAGCAACTATAGTTCAATTAATAAAGTCTATGGCAAAAAAACTCAATCAAACATTCATTATTGTTACACACGATAGAGAACATTTTGGTAATGTTGATAGGGTAATTACAATTAAAGATGGTAAAGCATTTGAAGGTGATCTGCCATCAGAAATGAAGATAATAGCATAATGAATTCTAAAATTATTTTATCATTACTTGTGATTGGATTGTTATCAATTATTTTTGATAATTCTTATGCACAAATTAGTTCAGGGGGATTCGGTCAGTCTCCATTTGAAAGAGATTTCGGTGATGTGAAATTTTTAGATGCATATTTTGGTACTCTAAATGACAAAATTGAAGTTGAAGCAGGAGATGGTAATGTCCCATTTACAGTTGTATTTGCTAATGTAGGTACTCAAGATATTACTGGTATTCGAGGACAATTATCATTACCGTTTAATTTTTCTCCATCTGATGGTCCAGGCTCGGTGATTCATGCTGATAGTGATTCAAATTCATTAGCAGGAGAGAATTTTCATCTAACGTTTTTTGTAAACATTAATGAGAAATCACAAATTCAACAATATCCTGGAACTGTTAAAGTTGATTATTCACGATTAAGAGAATCAGGAGTTAGAACAGCCTTTGCTGATTTTGATTTTAAGGTGACAGGCGATAGCGTGATTAATGTCAAAGCTATGGAGCCTTTTCTTACTTCTTTAAGAACTAATGATGTTGTAATTGAAATTGCTAATGATGGAACTGCTCAAATTTCTGGCGTAGATATCTCTGCAACTAATACTCAAACAGAACGTGCATCTACATCATCTTCAACTACTAATATTGAAAATGTTGTAATTTTAGAATCAAGCTGGGATGTTGGAAATATTGCCCCAAAATCTGCAAGATATCTAACTGCAACAATATATGTTCCTGAATCATTGAAAGGCGATACTCTAAGAATCCCTTTATCCATTTCATACTATAATGCACATGGTGATTTACAGCAAGATTCAAAAATTGTTGATTTTTACATTAAAGGATTAATTGATTTAACAATTTTCAATGTTGATGTTATTGAATTATCTGGAATACAAATGGTAATTGGTGAAATTATTAATGAAGGTAATGAAGATGGATTATTTGGTTTTGTATCTATTGAATCTAAAGATGATTCTAACATCAAATCATTTACTCAATTTATTGATGAAATTGAAGTAGATGCACCAGTACCATTTAATGTTCCAATTGAATTTGATGGTGAACCACAATATGGCGAACATGACATTACAATCACTGTTAGGTACAAAGATAGTACAAGAGATGAGATATTTTTAAATCATGATACAACAATTACTGTAAAGGCACCATCAAATGAAGATGAAAATTCTACTGATCCAATAATAATTATTCCAATTCTTTTGGTAATAGGAGCTGCATTTTACATAATTCGTAGGCGTAAAAAAGCAGCAATTGAAGCTAGTTGAAGATATAATTTTAAATCTAAATCAAAGAAATAAGGAATAATAAATTGAGATTAATACTTATCATTCTCATTGCAGTTTTATCTACTGGAAGTATAGTAATTTCATTAGGCTTTCTAACTTCTCAAGAATACATTGGTGTTCCTAAAATTACTAATCAATATGATCAATTATAATCATACAAAAATGAATTAGAAAAAATTAATCAACAAAACCAAAAAATTCTAAATGATTTAGAAGATCAAATTAAAAATTCGGATGTTATTCATATAGATCAAATTAATGACAAGATTGAAGTAATAAAACATGTAATTGAAGAAAACAAAGCAGAATTAGAACAAGTAATTACAAAATTGTCTCAAATGAAATCTGTTCTATAGTGAAACTAATTTCCATTTTTGGGAAATTTAGATCATGATTATATTATATCTTAAGGAGATAATATTGAGTATGGCAAAGGGCATTTTTCTCTTTATAGTGGGTGGTATTGTAGGGTTTATCACAACACCTTTATTGTAAAATCTCAAAATTTTCTTAAATTCATATAGTTATTTACAATAAAATTTTCATTGGAAATCCATCAAAAATTAACAATTTTAGGAGTAATTTTATTAGTAGTAACTTTTTTAATTAATTTTTATCACCAAGATACTCATCCTAGTGTCGGATTCAACTATGCATATGTTACTGGGATTTTGATGTTAGTAGCATTTTCAATTAGTTTTGTAATGTTTACAAAAAATCAACTATAGACATCTTAATTTTAATATGTAATAGATGGTGTAAGGTCTTTTGTAGAAAAGCCTCCATCCTATCTATTTGAATTGAATTAATTTTGTTTGAATAAAAAATACACGTAGAAATCATCAGTGAGATCTAAATACTATTTCTCAATATTTTGTTTAGTCGTCACCAAAAAACAAATCGTTTTTGGTCTTAGATTGTTCAATTTTTGACTGTAAGATTATAAGTAATTACTGGATCTTGTGATTATGTCTGGTGATGAAATTGAAGTACCAAAAGAGTTACGAGAATTCATGCTAAAAGAAGCAGAAGAAACAATACTTGGACAAAAAAATGGTGCAAACAAACAATATCGTTATGGAAATTTACACATCAGAGAATACGATGATAAATTTTTAGTTCATAATGACAAAATTGATCCACGTAAAGATCCAATGGGTCATTTAATTTATGATGCTCCTGAAGTTTTAATTGGTTTGGCATGTGCAATTTTTGGTGGTTCACAAATAGCAAGAAAAATTACAAATAACAATTCTAAAAAATTAACAGTAACATCAGGGTTAATCTCTTCAATAATTTCTGGATATATTGGATATTTAGTCACTAAGAAAATTAAAAATTATTTGGAGTGAATCACATGTCTACTGTCAGAACTATCCGGGTACTCTTTAAACTCCTTCCATCTATTCTTGCATTACGCAAAGATAGAAAAAAATGGATTAATCAAGAAAAAAATCAAATTGATTCCAAACAGTTTAAAAAAAATGCACGAAAAGCACTCAATACTTTCATTTCTTTAGGTCCTGTATACATAAAATTAGGACAATGGCTTTCTTCTCGAGCAGATATTTTACCACAACCATATTTAGAAGAACTCTCAAAACTTCAAGACAGTGTTCCATCTGCCCCATTTGATCAAGTTAAACCAATAATTGAAAAAGATCTGGGTCCTATTGATGAAAAATTCGATAGTATTGATCCTAATTCTATATCTGGTGCTTCATTAGGTCAAGTTTATCGTGGAACTATTTCTGGTCAACAGATAGTTGTCAAAGTTAAAAGACCTGGAATTGAAAAAGTTGTAGCAAAAGATCTCCAAGTTTTAAAAAAAGTTCTTCCGCTTGCGTTGAGATTTGTTGATCCAAATTTACGTTATTCAGCAAAAGCAATGCTTTCTCAATTTATTGAAACAATTTATGAAGAAATGGATTACAAAAATGAACTACAGAATCTCAAAAGAATCAAAGAGGATATGGCAGGATCAACTAATGTAATTATACCATCAGTTTATGACGATTATTCATCAAAAAATGTACTCACTATGGAATATTTGCCTGGAATTAAGGTCACAAATGTTCAAGCCTTAGATGAAAAAGGAATTGATAGAGAACAGCTTGTAATTGATGTTCATAAGGTATTTTTCACAATGCTTCTCAAACATTCAGTTTTTCATGCAGATCCACATCCTGGAAACATTTCCGTAACTGATGAGGGAAAACTCATTTTGTATGACTATGGAATGGTAGGACGAATAAACAATGAAACACGATTCAAACTGATTAGGCTATATCTGGCACTAGTTGAAAGAAATTCTCCTAGAGTAGTAAATGCAATGATTGATCTTTCAATGTTAACTCCTGGTTACAACAGGGAGGTGATTGAAAAAGGAATTGAACTTTCAATTCGTGCAATGCATGGAAACAAACCTGATGAAATGGAAGTTCAAAGTTTGATGGAGCTTGCAAATCAAACAATGAGTAGATTTCCATTTGTATTGCCAAAGAATTTAGCTTTGTATATGAGAATGGCATCAATTATTGAGGGAATTTATAAAACTCATGATGTTGATTTTAAATTTGTCAAAGTTTTAAAAAATATTTTACAAGAAGAAAATCTCATTCCACGAGCATATGTTGAAGAATTAAAAATTTCATTTGACAATTTCTCAAAATCAATTGATTCTGCACTTAGAATTGGACCTGAGATGAAAAAACTCATGGATGAAGTTCAAATCTATATGAAGAAAGGAAGACCAATGGTTTTGATCAGTGGAAGCATATTTGCATCTGCAATTTTTCTTGGTTCTGTATTTTTGTTCCAATCAAGTGAATTACTTGGGTTGATTGGCATGGTAAGTTCTGGTTTAATTCTGGCTGCATCAGGATTTTTTAGAAAATATTAGATTATTCTATTTGAATATCTTTTCCCGTTTTAGAAACAGGGATAATTAATGTAAGAATACCATTTTCATATTTTGCAGATTCAATTTTTTCTTCACCTTGTTTAATTTCTATAGGGAGTCTAATTTTTTTATTTATTACATTTGGTCTTTGATTTGATATCAAAGATTTAGATGCTTTTTCATCAATTATTTTTTTTGCATTGATGGAAAGAATATCTCCACATAGTGATAATTCAATTTCATTTTTTGTAAATCCAGGAATATCAATTACAATTTTTAGATTTTCATCATTGAGATACATATCCATTGGTGGTAAAACAAATTCATAGAATTCCCTTGATTTGTTTCCAATCTCTTTGATTACATCTTTTACAAGTCCCATTTTGTGTTATGTGCCCAATTTTTAGTTATAAATCTTGATAGATTTTTAATCAATTAATTTCTCAGTTTTGATATCTTATGATTATTGTAATTGAAGGTGGAGATCAAGCAGGAAAGTTAACACAATCCATTCTATTAGAAAAAGCTCTCAAAAAACGAAAAATCAAAACAAAACTGTTTCATTTCCCTGACTATGAAACCCCAGTTGGTAAGGAAATTAGAAAATATTTAGATGGAAAAAGAAAATTTCCACCTCAAGTAATTCATTGTCTTTTGGCTGCAAATAGATGGGAAAAATTTGATACGATTTTAGCAGCTGAGGAAAAAAACTCTGTTTTAATCATGAATAGATATTATCATTCTAACTTAGTTTATGGATTAGCAAATGGTTTGAAGCAAAAATGGCTTGAGAGCCTTGATGAAGGTCTTCCAAAGGCTGATCTTGTTATTTTACTTGATGTTACTCAAAAAGAATCATTTTCAAGAACTCCACGAAATAAAATTGGAGGAAGGAAAATGAAACGAGACAAATTTGAAAAAAATAAAGAATTTTCAACAAAGATTTCCAATCTTTATAGAACTGTTGGCAAGAAAAAACATTGGAAAATAATTAATGCTACCATGTCTAAAGAAAAAGTCCATGAAGAAATTTTAAAAATATTTTCAAAGAAATTAGGAATATGAAAAAAAATTACCTAGATATTA
Source organism: Candidatus Nitrosopumilus sp. (assembly GCA_965262905.1). Lineage (GTDB taxonomy): Archaea > Thermoproteota > Nitrososphaeria > Nitrososphaerales > Nitrosopumilaceae > Nitrosopumilus. Next base: position 1,222,362 of record OZ253567.1, on the reverse strand, counting down.
TTGATCCAATTCATGATTTTATTCGTGTTTATGATTATGAACTTCCAATAATTGATAATCCACTTTTTCAAAGATTAAGACGAATCAAACAGCTTTCTGGTGCCCATTTGACATATCCTTCTGCTCAACATAGTAGATTCGAGCATTCTCTAGGAGTTATGCATATTGCTAGTCAAGCTGGTTTTGCATTAAATGAAAAAGGATTTTTAAATTCTGATGATATTCAATTATTACGTATTGCAGGATTGTTACACGATATTGGTCATGGTCCATTTTCTCATTTGTTTGAAGAAGTAATACAAGAAAAAAAAATTTCACATGAAGATTATGGAAAAAAAATCATTCTAGAATCTGAAATTGCTGATATATTATCAAAAACAGGATTTGATAAAAAATTAATTACTAAAATTGCATTTGGGGAATCAAAATTTCAATATCTAAATGAAATTGTTTCAGGAGCTTTGAGTGCAGATATGATGGATTATTTGCTAAGAGATGGTTATTTTACAGGAGCAGAACATGCAAAAATAGATCATAAAAGAATTACACAATCCCTTGATATCCATAAAAATAAACTTGCCTTGGAACGTTCAGCACTTTACTCTTTTGAATCAATGATGCATTCAAGATATCAAATGTTCAAAGCTGTATATTTTCATAAAACTGTACGTGCAGCAGAGGTAATGCTTATTGAAGCATTAAGATTGTCTGATGATGAATTTGGTTTTACATCTTTTAATCTAAATGAATTCGTTAAACTAACTGATGAATATGTTCTATCATCGTTGATTACATCCAAATCTTCCAAACTAAAACGAGCAAGGCAATTTGCAGAAGATTATCAAAATCGTAAATTGCTAAAATGTGTATATGAAAGAATACTTACAAATCAAACAAATTTGAAGAAAACAAGAACAAATGAACTTAGAATTGAAATTTCTAAAAAATCTAAAGTTGATGAAAATGAAATTTTTATAGATAGTTCTGTTACTCCATCTATTCCACTTGCCCCATCAAAAAATGAGTCAAAATCAATCATTTTGATAACTAATGAGGGTACAAAATCTTTAGCAAAAGAGATGCCAATTTCTGATATACCTGTGGTTTCAGCGATTTCTGGGTTCATGAATATACTTAGAATATACACTCATCAAAAGAACAGAAAAAAAGTTGAAATTGCCGCAAAATCAATCCTTGGTGAACTAAAATGAAAAAACGAATTGTAATCAAATTATCAGGTCGAGTTTTTGGTATGGATAACGTCAAAGTTCTAAAAGATTATGCTGCATTTCTAGTAAAAATTAACAAATTTTGTCAACCTATTGTAATTGCAGGCGGTGGTAATATTGCTCGACATTACATATCTCATGCAAGATCTTCTGGAGCAGATGAATCTACACTTGATGAATTGGGAATTGAAATTTCAAGACTCAATGCAAAATTATTAATTTATGCTCTAAAAAATAAAGCATATTCACATCCACCAACTACTTTACAAGAAGTAAGACATGCAGTAGATGATGGATTAATTGTAGTTGCAGGAGGTCTTCATCCTGGTCAAAGCACTAATGGAACTGCAGCATTGATCGCAGAAAAAATCAAAGCTGAGCAGTTTCTTAATGCGACTGATGTTGATGGAGTTTATGATATGGATCCTAACAAATTCAAAAAAGCAAAAAAACTCAAACAAATAGAATTGAAGAATTTGAAAAATATGTTAGTTCATGAAGATTCTATAGCTGGTGGATATGATTTGATGGATATTGTTGCTCTTAAAATTATTGAGCGTTCAAAAATTAAAACAAGAATTCTAAAAGCTGATATAAAAATTATTGAAAAGGCAATTAAAGGCAGTAACGTTGGCACCGAAATTATTCTTCCTTCAAAATAATCAATCAGAAGAATCGTTTTGAATTGTAGGTCTTGTTTGAGACCAGATTTGAATGTCCTTTTTTGGATATTCAAGAATTCCAGTATCTCGTAGTTTCTTGTAAATTGATAAGGCTTCTCCTTTCTCCACGGCCTTGGATTGAGCCTTGGTAAACCCATCTTTATCTACAATTACGGCAACATGACCATCTTCAGAACTAATCACTGCAGTAAATTCTTCTCCTCCGACAGGATAAAATTTCCCATCAATCTTTTTTGTAGTCAAAGTTAACATGCCAAATCCCGCAACTTCAAACATCTTCATTTGTGATTTACTTGCCCTTTGTTTTCCTTGTTGTACGGCTTGAAAATACTGCATAATTTTTTCTCCCTGCAATGGTATAATAACTATCTCAACATTTAAGACATCAAGAGGAAATACAAAAACTATGAATCCTAAAATTTTTGTTGGTATAGCAATTACTACACTTGCTGTAATTTTAGGTGGAATTCTTTTAACAGGACCTATGATTGTCATACCTTCTCAAGACAATCCTGGAACTCAAGGTAATCTAGAAGTTAAAGCCATCCAAATTGAATTAGATCATATTTCTGTTGAAAGAGTTTCAGAAAGAACAGCTACAATCGATATTGGATTTAAAATTTCAAATCCTAATCCACGTGCCGTAATTGTTCAAACAATGGATTATCAATTATTTGAAACAAATTACTCTGATTCTGAACAAATTACTGGTGGTGAAATTGGAAGTAGACCTACAGGAATGGTAGAATTTGGATCAAATTACTATACCCTTCTTGGTGAAAATTCAATCATTCTAAAGGAAACTATTGAACTGAAAGGTTCTGAAAATACTACTGAATTATGGAAAGTTCTTAGATCTGATAATCCATCTTGGAGAGTAACTGGTGATGTATTTTACAATCTTAGCTCGATGACTAGCGGTCAAGAAAATGAGCTTCATTTTGAATTTACAAATTAAACTGGATAGTATCATAGAATCTTAAAATTAGGATAATATGTTTTTAGAGGAAAAATATTGGCAAAGTTATAAAAGTCCGTTTCATTGTTTTTTATCAAATGGCAGAAGCAGGAATAGCCGCATTTGGCGCAGCAGCAGGAGTCGCAATTGCACTCGCAGTAGTGTGTTTCGCTCTACGTGGTAAAGGACATCCAGAACCACTTGATTAAACAAAGGAATTTTTCCTTTACAATATTTTTCTAATTTTTCACTAATTTTTCTTGCCAAATCTTAACATTTCTGCTAGGTCTAATTGTTTAGCATTCTTCTTTTTCATGAAACATCTTTCATAATACTGACAATCAGAGCACTCAGTTGATGGCTCTAAAATAGGAGTTTTTTGTTCTTTTAGAAGATCATTTAGAACTCTAACTCTTCGAATAATTTCTTCAAACATCTTTTTGTTTCGTGAAATTGAAAATAATGTCTCTTTTTTATCTCCAGTTATGTATATGATAATTCCATCTGGTTTATCATAAATCCACATACATGCATTCAGATAAAGAATATCATTTGCTAGAGGATTTTCTAACTCTGTTGTTGCTCCTCTGAACAAGAATATAGAGTCATCAATAAGCATGTCAACTTGACCCTTTAGTTTGATTTCTTCTATGTCAAAGTACTTTGGATCACTTCCATATTGTAATTTTCTGAGTAACCCTGAAAGAAGATCATTGAATCCTTTTCTCTGAACTTCTTGAGGATCGATTCTATCATAATATGATCTTCTTAGGCATTGTACCACTTCATGTAGATGTATAGTCTGAATATTTGCTGAATCAATTTTAATTTCTAGCTCTTTTTCAATAGAGTTTATTATATTTTCAACAACACTTCGAAAATTTCTATCTCCCATCATGATACATCATTCACATTTTTTGACTTCTTATACTTAGCTCATAAGTTTGGTTATTACTTTTGAAATCTTTCCTGAAAATGCAAGTATAACAAAATGAAGGCCAAAACCGATTACTGCTCCAATAATGAGTTCACCTGTTAGAAAATAAATCCCTAGGAATACTGCTAATGGGGGTAGGGCAAAAATCATGGCTAAAAATGAGCTAACCCAGATAAATTTAACTAATAATTCTGTAGAAATTTCGGTTTTTTTCTTTTTAAAATTAAACATTTCAAAAATCCTATTCTTGTTCTAGGATCAGCTTTGACATTGTAGTCTCAGTTGGAATCTTTTGTTCAACAGCAAAAGCAATTGCTGCCAAATTTCTAATTTCAAATGAGGTAATTTTGTAATTCCAACAATTGTTGCAAAACTAAACATCTTTGTGAATGATCTAAGCGATGAATTGTATATTGACATTTCAAAGGCTCTTTCAAATTCAGCAATTGCGTCTAACTCATTTTCAACCTGTGGAACCAAATCTTTGTATTTCGTACTTGATAATTCATTAAATGCATCTCTAATTGTAGCAGCTGCCATCATTCTTCCTAGTAATTCTTTAGCTGGTGGGCTGGTGTTAATTATCAAATCTTGAATTTGTTCTTCTTGTAATCCCCAGAATTTCCCTCGAATCACACTTAGAATATTATAAAAATCAATATCCATTGAAACGATTTTTGTAGCTTCTTTATCAGCATAATTTTTCATTGCTCCGGATAGCTGTTGAAATAATATTTTATCAAAATATGTATCAAAAATTTGCAAATTTTTCTTTTCATTGTATAATGCAGCAGCCTTTGCTATTTCATCTGCAAATTCAACTGAATTCAAACTTGCAACTGCTTCTTCAAAATCCTTGGCAACTAATGCTTTAACAATAACATCTCTTTGTTTGATTAATTCTTCTGCATGAAGATTAACATGAGATTCAATCTCCTCTTGAGATTTTCCTAAGATTTTACCTTTCAAAATTAATTTTAGATTTGAAACAATGAATTTCATATAGTATGCGTCTAGAACTGCAGAATTTCCTGAAGTTTTTGCAATAGAATAATGAATATCTGCTAATTTACTTCTTAATGCTGATTCAATATTTTGTGAAGAATATGGTTTTTGGACATCTGCTACAGCTTCAGCATATACGGTATTTTTGATCCTAGTCATTAATTCCTCCAAATCTCTAGATTCTGCTAGGGTTTGAAAATCTCCTCTTGTGAGTAATTTACCTCGTTTACTATATGCTTTTACTGAGGCATAGACATTCTTAGAACCGCCCATTTCGATCAATATCCTTTAGGCAACTGATTTTAATGTTTGGCGATATGTTCCTGAGAACAAATTCTATGTTATTTTATCTAAAAATATCAGTGCTTCATCTTTTTCTTGCTTTGATAGTTTAACAAAGGCAGAAAGAATCTCTTTTTGAATTAACAAGAATTCATCAAAAATATCTTGTAATTTTGAAAGATCAAAAGGTAACAACTCTTCAATTTTATTTTCACAAAAAGCCTTGACATATTTTTGAAAAATTGAATATGTAAAAATGGGACTTGTCTTTACCAGACTTGCTAAGATTTTTTCAAATTCTTTTTCTATAGGATCGGACTTTGAGAAAAACTCGGTCAATAAATTTTCTCTATTTTTACATTCATTGATTGATAGTGCAACTAAAATTCCTTTTTTTGTCAAGTGATAATATGGAATTCCTTTTTCCTGCAGGGCTTTTGGACCTCGTTTCAAAGGTAATCTGCCATCTTCTTCTGCAATACCCATAGGAAGTAAGATCTCATCTAGATCTCGAAATATTCCTGAGTAGATATTTTTCCATGCAATATCTGCTTTTTTTGCTATTCTTTGTGATATTCCAGTTCTAGTTCTTTCTGCAGGATTTGCATTACTTCCAAGTATGGAGATGATCGCTCTTTGTCTATTTGCTTCTCCAGTTAGATCATTACCTTTTGTCTTGAATGTGTTAAAAATTGCTAATTTAGTCTTGGATTTGACCTTCATTTACTTACCTTTATCATAATATTCATTTTTTATGTTACTATCAGAATATACTAAAATATAACAATTTACTTTTTTGTGCATTTTCTAGTCTCCAACCCTTAAATAATTTTCAATTTCGATTAATTTAATGAATTCTAGGAACTACAAGTATGCTCTATTACTTGTAGCCGCAGTATCTATCACAGCAGCAGGTGCTATGTCACAGGCATATGCACAAAGTGTTGATGATGGTATGGACGGATATGTCGCAGGAACCAGTGGAATTTACACTGGAAATCCTAACGAATGTTGGTATGATGGTGATGATGATGGCGTTCTGGATCTACCTTGTAAAATTGATACAGGTGATACAGCATGGATGCTTACAGCAACATCTTTAGTACTCTTCATGTCCCCAGGTGTCGGCTTCTTTTATGGCGGTTTAGCCAGATCAAAGAACGTCGTCAATGTACTTGGAATGACCTTAATCGTAATGGGTCTAATGTCAGTACAATGGGTTCTATGGGGTTACTCACTAGCATTTGGCGGAATTGATTCAGATGCAAACATGTTCATGGGAAATCTCGATTATGTCGGATTTAACATGGTTTCAGCTTGGGCACCATTAGGTGAAGCAGGTCCGTGTGCAGACACATGGTCAGCAGCTTACCAGATGAATGCTATGGTTGAAGGAGATGTTTGTAGTCAAGGTTGGCCTGGTACAGTACCTCACCAACTATTTGCAATGTTCCAAGCAACATTTGCAATAATTACACCAGTTCTAATTATTGGTGGATTAATTGACAGAATCAAATTCAGCGCATTAATCATATTCGTTCTCTTATGGGGAACCTTCGTTTATGATCCAATAGCACATTGGGTCTGGGGAGGCGGATACATAGGAGGAGGTGCAATAGACCTCGATCCAGACTTATCACCATCGTATGCACTTGACTTTGCAGGTGGTACTGTAGTACACATTTCTTCAGGATTTGCTGCGTTGGCAGGAGCCTTAGTCCTTGGCAGAAGACTTGGATATGGCAAAGTGCCAATGGAACCACATAATATCCCAATGGTAGTCCTCGGAGCAGGAATACTCTGGTTTGGATGGTTTGGTTTCAACGCAGGAAGTGAAGTTATGGTAGACGGCATTACCGTCAGCGCATGGACTGTTACAAATACAGCAACTGGTATGGCTGCAATAACTTGGGTGCTCATGTCTTGGGCACATACAGGAAAACCAAGTATTGTTGGAGCTGCATCAGGTGCAGTAGCAGGATTGGTAGCAATCACACCCGCCTCGGGTTGGGTAGGTCCAATGGCTGCAATTATAATTGGAATTGCCGCTGGTACAGTTTGTTATGCAGCAATAGCATTCAAAAGTGCACGCAAATGGGACGACGCATTAGATGTATGGGGAGTACACGGAATGGGTGGTCTTACAGGTGCAATTTTGACTGGTACATTAGCTAGTCCACACGTATGGGATACTGGAGACGGTATCGGTGCATGGACTGGAACTGCAGAAGGAATGGAACAGCAAGCAATCAGCATCATCGGTGCTGCAATATCAGTAGGCTATGCCTTTGGTGTTACAATTGTAATCCTTAAAGTAATGGATGCCGTATGGCCGGGTGGAATCAGAGTCACTCCAAAAGAAGAGGAGATTGGTCTCGATTTGGCACAGCATGGCGAAAGAGCATACGTAAACGAATAGAAAAAAAACCCTTTTTTTCTTCTTTTTATTTAAATCTAAATCAATTTAATCCTGATCATTTTATCCCAATTATGATAATTTCTACAACTGACCTTGATTCAATTCTAAATGATCCAAATCTCATAATTGCTGATACTCGTTCTTTCAAAGAATATTCTGAAGGCCATATTCCAGGAGCCGTCCATTTGGATCTATTTGCATTTCATTGGATTGATACCACTCAAGAAGGAATCAAAAATTTCAATAATCAAACTCAAAATCTACTTTCATTTCTTGGGGTAACACCAGAAAAAAAAGTAATCTTTTATGATTTAGTTTCTGGAATGCTTGCAGCAAGAGGTGTTTGGATGCTGATGTATTTTTCACATGAAAGTGTCTTCATGCTAGATGGCGGAATTACAAAATGGAAAAAAGAAAATCTTTCTCTTGAGACAAAACCCAATGGCTTCAAACCATCTAAATTTTCAGGAAAAGTAAATCCAGATATTATTTCAGGATTTGAATATATTCGAGATAATCTAGAATCTTTGAAGATTCTTGACGCTCGTTCTCCTAGAGAATATGATGGGAGTATAATTCGAGCAGCACAATCTGGTCATATACTAAATGCTATTAATATTGATTGGAATCAAAATCTCAATGAGGATGGCACTTTCAAAAATGATGATGGGTTATCTAAAATATATGATATTCCAAAAGACACTGAAATAGTCACTTATTGTCAGGGAGCCTATAGGGCAGCCAACTCCTTTTTGGTTTTGAAAAAGCTGGGATTTGAAAATGTTCGAGTTTATCTTGGATCTTGGGGTGAATGGGGAAACAAGCCTGAATTACCCGTGGAGAAATAGATTTTCTAAATCATAACTATGCAGAACTATACAATTTTTGAAAAAAACTGTCGAACTAAGATAAAATAATTATTATTTTTTTGAGCAATTTTACCTAAGAAAAGTTCAGGCCTCTAGATTCATTCAAAATCAAGATCATTTTTAACTCTTAGTTTGTTTTGAATGTATTATGGCTTATACTAGATGTGGCAAATGTGGAGAACTTAGATTTGATGGAAAAATTAATCTTTGTGCAAATTGTGGCCATCGAATTACAAAGATTGCTAAGACATTTGAGTGAAATTAGAAAGGTCATAGAATCCTAAATGGAATCTTTTTCTATCTCCAAAATTGGTTCAAACCTTCATGGATCATTTGTTCGTTAATGTTTTAAGTAAATTTTGTATATGTAAATTATGTCAACTTTAATACAACACAAACATGAACCTGTCCAAAACAAGTCTATTTCTTTGGTTAAACATGAATCTGAAAATCCCATTTCATCTAGAATAACTGCATTGGATATGGTTGGTCTTACATGGATCTTTAAAAAAGATGAAGACCTACTTGATGAATTAAAGTAATCTTAACTATATTCTAAATACTATTTTTTATAATATTCTAGATGTCTGTGTCCATTTTATCCTCAAATTAGTAGTATAATACACATAGTTTCTTCCATCAGTTTCTACAATTAATGGACCGTTTTCTTTTGCATTAATTGTAACTTTGACCATATCACAATGTGTCTTTTACCGTATATTACACTGTTTTAACGAATTTGCCTGATGTACTGCATCAGAAAACAAACCAAATTGTGATGACTCGCATGCAAAACCTGGTTTCAAAGCAGAAGCATCAGAAATCAAAGTCTGTGATTAAATTCACAAGACATTTTTTCTTATTTTCTACCTAACTGTGTCCATTTCTATCTCCAATTTAATATCTGAATCCTCACGAGTCCACTATTCTGAAAGAAAATCTTTAGCCTCAAAAAACCCTGTTAATTCCTTTGAAAGCTGCTCAGAGAATAATTCAAATAATTCAAAATCAAGGTGATTCATTTTTTTCTTACTAAACATTGCAACTACAGCAACTGCCTTCCCTTTGTAAGATAATGGATAACCTACAAATGATTTCAGTTTCTCTTTTTTAGCCCAATCATGTATTTTGATTCGTGGATCATTAACAACATCGTTTGAAACTACAGGCTTGTTGGTTTTTGCAATATGTCCAATTTTTAATGAATTAATTGATACTTTGGAAAAACTACCATCAATTTTTGTATATTTCCCAGCACTAAATTTGAGAACCAATTCTTTTCTTTGTTTATCTACAAACCAAATTCGTGCAAATGATGCTCCAAAATATTTCACAACACATTCAACAATTTCTTGGAATTTATCGTTAATGTTATCATATTTTTTTAATGATTCCAAAATTTTATAAATTTGTTTCTTTCTTTCTTTTGTTTCCTGTTCATCATATATCATATATGGCGATGATTTTATCGTGTTTGATTCATAGGATCGAAAGTCAGAAATTAACTCACTAAATCTGTTTAGGAAATTATTTGTTTCAAGATCATATTGTTCAATAGAATCAAAAACAAAATGACATATCCAATTATAATCTCCACTTAACCTACTAGAAAATGTACAAAACTGTGCATCAACAACATAATTTGTTAATCGTTCAATTAGCTCAGGAGTGTCTTTAGTAAATTTAAATTTCAAAACTATGGTACGATTAATTTTTTCAGATAAAATATTGGGATTTAAAATTGCAGAGTAACCTAGTATGACATTATTTTTTTCTAATTTTTGTAAGCGATGTCTAATTCCTCTATCAGTGATATTATGTCCCAAGGCATCAAGTATCTTTTGTAGCTCCTGTGATGACATTCTTGCATTTTTACCCAATTGGGATAAGATGATTCTGTCTACTTCATCGACCAACAAATTTTATTATTTGAACAATTTAATATCCATTTCCAATCTGGACATTTTTAGATAGATTTTTTCTTTTTAACCTAATATCCATGTCCAATCTGGACAATTTTTAATAAAAATCAGTCCAGCTAGACTATGTACTATTTCTTACTATACTACTTCATGACAACACAACAAACAGAAAATCAAACAATGGGAATCTACGGAATCTACGGTACCAATACTACTGAAGATATTTCAGTTGTTTTAGGACAGTTAGTTGCCGGAGAAAATGAATCAGCCACAATAATTGGAAACATTTTCCATATTACTAATGGAATAGGTTTGACTCTATTCTTTGGATATGTTTTCATGCCTATTTCAAGGAGAATTTTAAACAGTAGAATTTGGTTACATGGAATAATTTTTGGAGTAATTGTAACTGCCACAACTGTATGGTTTGGAATGCTTCCAGCTTTAGGAGCTGGTGTTGCAGGATTAAATATTGCCCCTGAAGTTCCAGCAATGACTATGTTTAGACACATTATCTTTGGTGCCATAATCGGGATTTTGTCAAAATCGATATTTGAGGTAAGGGAATGACTGAATTAATCAAAAGTAAGGAATGCCCCAAATGTGGTTCAGAAAAAATTGAATGCAAAGATGACAAATTCTCATGTGATTTTTGTGGATTATCTTTTAGCTGTTTTGGAGGTCAAAATGAATAAAATAATCTATGGCATAATTCCAGTTCTTGCATTTTCTATAATTTTTGTAAATATGTTTTTTGGCCATTTGATTTTTGCATCTGAAACCCAAGAAGTTGTAAACAAGTATTCAGTGTATGTTCACTTACTATCTGAATGGCAAAGTGATTCAAAGAATATTATTTTTGAAGTAACAAACACTTGGCACAAATCAGACAAAATCAATAATATTAATCATGTATTTGATGCTGAATCTAAAGAATACAATACAAATCAACTTCATGAAATTAATGGTAAATCATATGTTGAATTAAAACATGAATTCAGTGATTGTCAAGAAGAATGGCAACCAATGTTGTATAGAAAAGCAGTAGATATTGTAAGACATGAAATAGAATATGTCCAAGGACAACAGCTAAGTACAGATCCTAGCGTTTCTGTATATCCAGATATTGAGAATAAAAATTATGATAATTCAGAACAACAATTAAAAATCAAAAATGGATATGTGCAATTTTTTCCTATTTGCACTTCACAGGATATCACATCATACGATTATAGTGTAAAAACTGACAATAAAGATTTAGGTTTTGATGTGTATTTTATTTCCTCATCTGATCAACGTGAAAACTTTGCAAATTCAGAATTTGATTATTATAGAGAATCTGGTTGCTATGGAATAAACAAACAAAGCTATAGTGGTACCTGCGAAAATATCAAAAAAGATAGTGGGTTACTAGTAATCTTTCCTGATAATCTAAAACCATGGACTACAAAAGTTACAGTAAATCTTTATGAAAATAATTAGATCTTTCTAATTCTATTTCTTCTTCCAAATGAATTGATTGTAAATCAACTCTGGTCTAATTTGTCTAAATGATTCTGCACCACCTACGTACCATTTTGTAAAGAATTCATACAAGTGCAATCTGAGTGACTGGATATACACAATTAATCCTTCAATCATCATAATTCCCAAGTTACCTCCAATGATCATGACCATTGCAGCACCTGATTCAACACCACCTAAGGATGTGAACGCATTGTTTACTGTCATCAGTAAAGCCGCATGTACAAGCAACATAATTCCAAGCCGAGCATAACTGATTGTGTGAGCTAAACTCTCTACTGTTTTACCTAAGAGAACTTCCATGATGACACTTGCAGGATCCGCTCCATCTTCAGGATGTTTCTTTGCATGCATTACACCACCAACCATCATGATGACCATTGATGCAATTACGATAATAATTGAAATTCTTGTAATAATCCAAACTTCTGCCCAATCCCCTAAGAACATTGTAACCCAAGGAACAGCTTCTGTGTGAACTTTGGAATACATGTTCATCACATCATATTGTGAACCAATTGCACACATCATGATAACGACAATTCCTCCATAGAGTGTAATGTTTGGAATTGCTTCAGTAAATACTACCATCTTGTGTCCTTCTTTTGCTAATCTAATTACACGTAGAGTCATTGCCCAAACCAAATGTACAATTCCGATGAATAATGAAACTTTGAGAATATTGATTACTTGATCAAATGTTAATTCTGCAACACTGAGAATTCCTACAATCCAACTAACTGAATGTAATGCTCCACCTACTGCTAGTAACCCTTCAAATGGACCCATATGATCAAGATGGAAACCAAACGCTTCTCCTGCCGCCACACCCGCAATTGCTGCTGATGCACCTGAAATTGCAATGAGCATTCCCCATTTTGATAGTTCTCCTTGTCCTTTGAATTTGAATAGTAATCCTAATGCCATTAGTAGTAATCCGTGACCCATATCTGCAAACATCAATCCGTAGAAAATTGGCCACATTAAAGCAATCATAGGCGTTGGGTCTGGTTCTCCAGCCTTTGGAATGCCTTGACTTTTTGTGATTACTTCAAAAGTTCTAACAAATCGTTTATTGTCAAATAAGGTTGGAATCTCTTCTTTTAGTTTAGGATCTGTAATGTCCTCAACAACTGACATCCATTGTTTAGTTGACTCTGTAAATTTTGCTTCCATCTTCTTTGGAATAAAGCCTTGAATTACTGCAAAGTTTTTTGTTCCTCCTGGTTTTCTCAAAGTCTCAAGAACATCTTTTGCAACTTGTGCTTTCTCATGAAGTGCTAGAATATCTCGTCTAATTTTCTTTGTAATTTTTCCTAATTCTTTTTTAATTGAAGCTTGTTTTGTTTCTAGTTCTTTAATTTTTGATTCTGCTAATGCATATGCCTCACTAGGAATTTGAGGAAATCCTTCTGGAATTTTAAATGAGTTTGAATTGAAACTTCTTAAAACTTTGAGAACTTTTTCAGAATCAGCAGTATCTGAAATTACTAAGATTGCTGCTTTTTCTTTATTCTCTAAATCATATTTGTAAACTGTAATACCTTCCAGTGAGCGGTTAATTTCATCAAAGTCAGCAGAATTAATCACAAAGAGATTTGTAAAAAAGTGTCTCATTAAACCAAATCCTGAAATGTCCATCTTCATTTTTCTGATTACTTCTAGTGTGTCTTTGAGAGACTTGTATTCTTCAATGGAAACTCTTGCAGTTGCAGATTCTTCTAGTAATGATGCTGGTTTATCAATAATTGATGGAGCTTCTTTAGTAAGATGCTCTACCATATCTTCAACTTCATTAATCTCATAGTCTTTTTTCTTGATTACAGTACCTTTGAACAAAATCTCCATAATTCCTACTTGTAGAGGAATTCCCATTCCTTTGATGACATCATCAATGGATTGGTAAGTTTGCTGTGCCTTTAGTAATAAATCATCGATTTCAGGCGTAACTAAATCACTGACAGAATCAATCTTATGATACCACTCAAACTCTGTTAATCTAGAAATTACTTTTGGAGACTCACTTCTTGGTAAAATTACGGTTCCCAGTTTTAGATCGGCTGTTCCCAAGACAAATTTTGGGTACTTTCATTGAGTTTAATATCTTTCTGATTCTCATCCCAAACATTAAAATCCATTATGGGTCAACGGCACCTGTTGACATCTAATTCTGCATTAGAAAGTACAATTGACAAAATTCTAAAAAATACTGAAAAAGATATCCTCACAAACATTAAATCTGAATTAGATGAATCACAGCAAAAACTTGATGATGCTATTCCTAGATTAGAAGGTGAATATGATAAAATTATCTCAGATGGTAAAAAAGAGGCTGACAAGATCGAAAAACAAATCACAGGTAGTTCAGATATTGAAGCCAGAAATAAACAATTAATGGCTCTAGAGGAAGCAGTTGATAGGGTATTTACATCCGCATTAGAACAAATTGCAAATGCTGATCGCAGTGGTGATTATTCAAATCTCATTAAAACTATGATTGAAGAAGCAACTCAAATTTTGGGTACTTCAGAAATAATAATTTTCACAAATACAAAAGACAAAGATGTTGTTCAATCAACAATTTCTCAATTTTCAGGAGCTGAATTGTCTTCTGAAACAATAGAATGCCTTGGAGGAATTAAAGTAAAATCTAAAGATGGTACGATGACATTCGATAATACGATCGATGCAAGAATCGAACGTCTGAAGCCTTTAATAAGGAAAGATATTGCAGCAAAATTCGGAGTGGGAAATTAGAATATGGCAGCTCAAGGTAGAATTGTTTGGGTAAGTGGCCCAGCTGTAAGAGCAGACGGTATGTCTGATGCAAAAATGTATGAAACTGTAACTGTAGGTAATTCAAAATTAGTAGGCGAAGTTATTCGATTAACTGGAGATGTTGCATTTATTCAAGTATACGAATCAACAAGTGGTCTTAAACCAGGTGAGCCTGTAATTGGTACTGGAAACCCACTCAGTGTATTATTAGGTCCTGGAATTATTGGACAACTTTATGATGGAATTCAAAGACCACTAAAAGAATTATCTAAAGCATCTGGTTCTTTCATTGGAAGAGGTATCACAACAACTGCTGTAGATATGACAAAAAAATATCACTTTGTTCCATCTGCAAGTAATGGCGATGAAGTTACAGCAGGAGATGTTATTGGAACTGTTAAAGAAACTGATCTTATAGACCACCCTATTATGCTTCCACCAGATCATACAGGTGGAAAACTTTCAAACCTTGTTTCTGAAGGAGATTATGATTTAGAAACTGTAATGGCAACTACTGAGAAAGACGGACAATCGATTCCTGTTAAAATGTATCATAAATGGCCTGTACGAAAACCACGTCCTTATAATAAAAGACATGATCCAACTGTGCCACTCTTAACTGGACAACGTGTTATTGATACATTCTTCCCAATTGCAAAAGGAGGAACTGGTTCAATTCCTGGAGCATTTGGAACAGGAAAAACTGTTACATTACACCAAATTGCAAAATGGGCTGATTCTCAAGTTGTTGTTTACATTGGTTGTGGTGAAAGAGGAAATGAAATGACTGAAGTATTAGTTGAATTCCCACATCTTAAAGATCCACGTAGTGGAAAACCACTTATGGATAGAACTGTTCTTGTCGCAAACACAAGTAACATGCCAGTAGCAGCAAGAGAAGCAAGTATCTACACTGGTGTAACAATTGCAGAATATTATAGAGACATGGGTAAAGACGTTGTACTTGTTGCAGATTCTACAAGTAGATGGGCTGAATCACTTAGAGAAATGAGTGGTAGATTAGAAGAGATGCCTGCAGAAGAAGGTTATCCATCATACTTGGCATCTAGATTAGCAGAATTTTATGAAAGAGCAGGTCGTGTTCAAGCATCTGGTAGTCCAGAACGTAATGGTTCAGTCACTTTGATTGGTGCTGTATCTCCATCCGGTGGTGACTTTACAGAACCAGTGACAACTCACACAATGAGATTTATCAAAACTTTCTGGGCATTGGATGCAAAACTTGCATACTCTAGACACTATCCATCAATTAACTGGATGAACAGTTATTCTGGTTATCTTGCAGATATTGCAAAATGGTGGAGTGAAAACATTAGTGAAGATTGGTTTAGTATTAGAAGTGAAACTTATGGTATCTTACAAAGAGAAGACACACTAAAAGAAATTGTCAGACTCTTAGGTCCTGAAGCATTACCTGATGAAGAAAAATTAATTCTTGAAGTTGCAAGAATGGTAAAGATTGGTTTATTACAACAAAATTCATTTGATGATGTTGATACTTATTGTAGTCCAGAAAAACAATTCAAATTAATGAAATTATTAGTTGACTTTTACAAAAAGGGACAACAAGCACTCAAAGAAGGTACAGCGTTATCTGACATCCGTGAATTAGGTATAGTAACCAGTTTACTCAAAGCAAGAATGGATGTTAAAGATGATGAGATGCCAAAACTTGATCAATTAGATAAAGATATGCAAGGACAATTCAAAGCAATTTCAGGAGTGAAGGTATCAAATTGACAGCAAAAGGCGGAGTTCAATACAGTAAGATTGCAGAAATTAAAGGCCCTCTAGTTGTTGTAGATGATGTTGAAAGTGCAGCATTTGATGAATTAGTTGAAATTGAAACTACTGAAGGAGAAAGAAGATTAGGTAAAGTTCTCGAAGTAGGAAACGGTAAAGCAGTTGTACAAGTCTTTGAAGGAACAACTGGATTATCAATTTCTGGAACTAAAGCAAAATTTGTAGGTAAAGTTATGGAAATGCCAGTATCAAAAGAGGTACTTGGTAGAGTATTTGATGGATTAGGAAGACCAAAAGATGGACTCCCAGATCCAATTGCTGATAAATTTGTAGACATTAATGGTGAACCAATGAATCCCGAACAACGTGAATATCCAAAAGATTTCATTCAAACCGGTGTATCTGTAATTGATGGATTGATGACTCTAGTTAGAGGACAAAAACTTCCAATCTTTTCAGGTTCTGGCATGTCTCACAATCTTTTGGCAGCACAAATCGCAAGACAAGCAAGTGTTGTTGGAAAACAAGATGACTTTGCTGTAGTATTTGCAGCAATCGGTGTGCAATACAGTGAAGCAGAATATTTTAGAAGAAGTCTTGAAGAATCTGGTGCACTCAAAAGAAGTGTTTTATTCCTTAACACTGCAGATGATCCTGCAATTGAAAGAATTATCACACCACGTGTAGCATTAACTGTCGCTGAATATTTGGCATTTGACTTGGGAATGCACGTTTTAGTTGTAATGACTGACATGACAAATTATGCAGAGGCACTAAGAGAGATTAGTGCAGCAAGAGAAGAAGTTCCTGGAAGAAAGGGATATCCTGGCTATCTTTACACTGATCTTTCAACAATTTATGAAAGAGCAGGAAAGCTTAATGGAAGAAAAGGAAGTGTTACACAAGTTCCAATTTTATCAATGCCATCTGATGATATTACTCACCCAATTCCTGATCTTACTGGATACATTACTGAGGGACAAATTGTAGTTGGTAGAGATTTGTTTAGACAAGGAGTTTATCCACCAATCAATATTTTGTCGAGTCTTAGTAGATTGATGAAAGACGGAATTGGTGAAGGAAGTACTAGAGAAGATCACAGTGAAGTTTCTAACCAAGTTTATGATGCATATTCTAGGGCACAAGAAGTAAGAGCACTTGCAGGTATTGTAGGTAAAGCTGGATTAACTGAAATTGACCTTAAATACATGGATGTTGGTGATACTTTTGAAAAAGAATTTCTTACACAAGCTACTGATGAGAACAGAACAATTGAAGAAACACTTGCTCTTATGTGGAAGATTGTATCAAAATTACCAAAGAATGAGATTACCAAAATTAAAGACAAGCACATAGAAAAATATTACAAGGAAGAGTAACTGAATGTCATTTGGACAAAACGTCGCAGCAACAAAGATTGAACTTTTTAAATATAAAAAATCCACACAAGTTGCTGTTATGGTTCAGCAAATTTTAGATGATAAACGTAAAGTTCTCTTAAAAAATATTGAAGAGATGATTCAGGAAGCATCTAAAGCAAGAGGTGGAATTTGGGATCCTTTACAAGATATTTACACAGCAGTAAATGAAGCCTATCTGGCACTTGGTACCAACACTGTCGACTCTGTTGCAGAATCTACCCCTCCTGTTATGGAGGTAGAAGTCCATGTTAGACGAGTTGTTGATGTAAAAATTCCTTCACTTGCTGTAACTGAAAAAGATACAAAATCAATGCCTTATGGATTTGCAGATACAAATTCTTCAATTGATAGAGCAGCAAAACAAATCAAAGAACTAATGCCAAAAATTTGTAAAGCAGCAGAATATGAAAATTCCATTTTTAGTCTTGCAAAAGCATTAG
The DNA here is from genome assembly GCA_965262905.1 of Candidatus Nitrosopumilus sp. Taxonomy (GTDB): domain Archaea; phylum Thermoproteota; class Nitrososphaeria; order Nitrososphaerales; family Nitrosopumilaceae; genus Nitrosopumilus. The sequence continues at coordinate 1,204,131 of OZ253567.1, read as the reverse complement.
AAAAGACACAAAAGTTACTAAATGCACTTGAAAATGTCATTATTCCTCAATACAAAGACAATATTCGATTTATTCTCTCTACTCTTGAAGAGAGAGAAAGAGAAGAATTCGCAAAGTTAAAAAAAGTGAAGGCAAAGATGGAAAATAGAAAATAATGGCAAAAGAAGAAATTAAAAAAATACTTGAAAATTCAAAGAAGGAATTAGACGGAGATTATGATAATTCCGTAAAATCCATCAAAGACGATCTATCATCATTCAAAAAGAAAACTTTAGATCGAATTTGAATCGTTTATCTTATCATGATTTAAATATGGATATCATGGAGCCTGATCGTAAATGAAATCTATCGTCATGTTACTTTTGGCAGCATCAGCAATTTCAATTCTAGGTTCAACTGGAGTTGCATTTGCAGCAGAAGATGGTGCATCTAGTGGCGACTCTATGAAACTCGTAGGTGCTGGTTTAGCATTTGGCATTGCAGCCGGTGGAGCAGGAATAGGTCTTGGTCAAGTAGGTGCAGCAGGTCTTGCAGTCATAAGTGAAAACCCGGCTTTACAATCTAAGGTATTCATCTTCGTAGGTATGGTCGAATCAATCGCAATCTACGGTATAGTTATGATGTTTATCATCTTAGGACAATAGTCCAAACAACATATTTTTCAATTTTTAGATATTTTATTTAATTATATTTTAGCTCGTTAACATCCAAAACTCGTGCACAATATCTACATTTGAGAACTCTTCCATCTTTGTTAATCACATCCATTACAGATTCAATGTGTTCTGTACTGTTTGTAATACAATCAGGGTTTGAACATCTGAAAATTCTATCAATCTCATTTGGTAATGCCACTCTTCTCTTCTCAACAAGTTTGTATTCTTTAATCATGTTGATTGTTGCAGTTGGCGCAATTACTGCTAGTTTGTTGGTATCATCGTCTTTTAGAAACTTGTTTTCTACTTTGATGATATCTTTTTTCTTAAATTTACCACTTGGAACATTCAAGGCTATCGTAATTAAACTACCATCTTTGCCATCGATTCGTAATGCATTAAGCACTTGAAGACCTTTGCCTTCATCTATGTGGTCAATTACAGTACCTTCTTTTATTCGTCGAACCATAAGGTCGGACTGTTCCATCAGAATACTTTGTATAGTCACCTGTATATATTATTGAAAGAATGAACGAATTCTACCAAAAAGATATCCTCTCAATTAAAGATTATACAAAAGATCAATTGGAATCTATCTTTACATCAACTGATAAAATTATGAAACAAAGTCTATCTGAAAGAAGAGAAATCTCCAAAGGTAAGACATTGGGATATTTGTTTTATGAGCCAAGCACTAGAACTCGTCTTAGCTTTGATTCTGCTATGGCATCCATTGGTGGAAATTCTTTAGGAATTTCTGATATAACATCTTCATCTACTCAAAAAGGTGAAAGTCTTGCTGATACTGTTAGGATAATGTCCATTTATTCAGATGTTTTAGTTTTACGTCACACTCTTGATGGCTCTAGTAGATTTGCAGCAGAAATTTCTGATAAACCAGTAATTAATGCAGGTAGTGGTACAGAAGAACATCCAACTCAAGCAATTCAAGATTTGTTTACAATAAAAAAAGAAAAGAAAAAGATTGACGGTCTAAAAATTGGAATTGTAGGTGATCTAAAATATGGACGAACTGTTTACTCACTATTACATGGACTAGGAAATTATGATGTTGATGTTAGATTAATTTCCCCTGAATCATTAAGAATAAGATCTGACTCTACTTATGAAATCAAAAAGAAATTAGACTTTACTGAATCTACTGACATTGAAGATCATCTAGATGAACTTGATGTTCTTTATGTGACAAGAATTCAAAAAGAGAGATTCCCTGATGAAGAAGAATATCTCAAAGTCAAAGGAAGTTATGTTGTGGGATTAGACATGTTAAAGAGAATGAAAGATGATTCAATAATTTTACATCCGTTACCAAGAATAGATGAAATCTCTGCAGATGTTGATAAAATAAAAAATGCCAAGTACTTTGAGCAAGCTGAGTATGGAAAACACATTCGTGCAGCCCTATTAGGTATGATTCTAAATGAAAATGGATTTTAGATTTTAAGAAAATTCGTATTCCATATATTTAGAGACGTTTCAATATCACTAGTTGACTGAAACAAAAACTATTCCAATTTTTCCATTAGATTTGGTATTATTTCCTAGACAAGAACTTCCACTACGAATTTTTGAGCCTCGATACAAGCAATTAGTTGATGATTGTATGATTGGTGATGGTCAGTTTGGAGTGTGTTTGATCGATGAGTATAGTTCCGTTAATGGATGGAATTCTCCTAAATTAGTGGGGACTATTGCTAAAATTTCAAAATGTGAAGATGTAGAAATTGATGGATTACAATTAGACATTGAAACTCTGGGACGAAATTCATTTATAATTAAAAGAATTATCCCTCCATCTATTTCTCAACCTGCAAATTATGATCCACTATCAGTTGAAGGACATCAAGAAATTTCTGAAATACATGAAAAAATTGGAACAGAAGAAAAAATGTACATTCAAGCTGAAGTTGAAATGGTTCCTGAAATTGATGAGAACATATCTCTTGAAAAATGGGAAGCATTAGTTGAATTATGGAAAAAGAAAATCATCAAACAAGCACTACCTCAAGTTGTTGATTCACATTCATTGGATCATGTTTTGGAACAATACTATCTAAACACTGATACACCTACAGTTGATTTTATATACTCATTATCTGCAATAGGGGCCAAGGATCCTAATGAACTTCAACCAATCTTAGAAGCAACCACTATGGATGAACTAATTAAGCGAGTTGAAAAATTATTGACAGTGTAGATATGATGTCATTTAAAAATTTTGGAATATTTGTACTAGTAGCATGTTTGTTGTTTCCTGCAAGTAGTGTTTATGGACATGGATTTGGTCTTGATACTATTTCTTCAATAGATATTCAAGGAAAAAAGCTCTCAATTTCTGTAGAGATGCCAATGACTTTTGAAAATGATCAAGAACAAATTACAATTACTGCAACTGAAGATGAAACAAAAGAAAATGCAAAAAATGTCACTTTTCTGATTGGTCTATTTCATGAAAATGAAATGATATTTAGAAACTACTTTTTTGCAGAAGATGGCGTTTTACAAATCCAAGTCAAATCCACACAAGAAAATGAAATTATAATTCATGGTGAACAAGACTCTTTGCTTGGAGCATGGCACGGAACTGAATCTAATCCTCTTAAAATCACAGGACCTTTGTTTGATTCCAGTGGATTATATAATTTTGAAATTGAGATACGAACAATTGATGAGCCTACAAATATCATAGAATCTGGCATCTATAATGCTGATTTGAGCGTAATTGAGACTGTATCGTTCACTCAAAAAGATTCTGAAAATAACGATGTAGATTTTCGTTCAAAGTCATATTTTGATACAATTTCTAATTTCAATTATGATTATGAGGCTAATCAAGTTACGTTTGAAATGCCATTTGACTGGAGTGAAAAACAAATGTCACATGTTGATGTGGTTCACGTAGAAACACACTTTCCAAAAGAGTTTATCGAGTTTTTGGCACCTAGTTATTCAGGATATGTTAACGGAATTAAATTATTCAAATCTTCAGTTTCAGTTGATGACTATACCGAAGATGATGAAAGAATAATTCATTTTGTTCTGTTGCAAGATCATTTACGATATTTAAAAAATGAAATGAAAAAAGATCTTAATGAATATCCTGAGAATATGATATTTACAATTTCTATGAGCAATGATAAAGCATTTCCATTAGAAGCTTATACAAAAAGTGAAGACTTTAAAGTAAACCTCTCATGGGATCCACTAGAAGTAGAACCTGGTGTTGATACTAATTTTATTTTTGCAATTAGAGATGGAAGAACAAATGAACCTCTAAGAAATTCTGACTATACATTTGTAATAATTCAAAATGGAGAGGAAATTCATCGTGTCTCTGGAAAGGCACAAGTTGGTGGGGAATTTGAAAAATTTACATTCACTGAAGAACAAACTGGTCCAACAATAATAAAATTTGAAAATATTAGAAATACAGGACAAGAAACTGAATTTGTTTTAGTAGTTACACCTGAATTTGGAACTATTGCATTATTGATACTGGTAATTTCTACAATGAGTATTATTTTTGTAACAAGAAAAACTTTTCTAAATATCTAAAGTGCTACTAACTTTACAGTATCCATATTCTTGTTAATCTGAAAATCTTTTGTCATGGTAGATACTTTTTCTGCATCTCCATTAATTAGAAATAACTCCATGCATTTTTCTTTCTCAATTTTACTATGAAGATGAGTTGTAATTAGATCCTCAAAATTATGTGTAATTCCAGAAACTATATGATCAAATTCGTCATTATGTACAACCAAAAGAATTGCATGAATATTCCCTGACAAATCTGCTTTTTGTTTTTCTTCAGAAACAAATGCTCTAATTCCTGCTCTGATAGCTTCTGACCTTCCTGAAAATCCCATTGAAGATTGAAGTTTATCTAATTCAGATAGAATCTCGTCATTTAGAGAGATTGAAACTATTGGCATATGCCTAATGTTATTAATTACCTTATAAGTTTAGCAATAAATCTTATTAAGATTTTATAAGTTTATTAATAATTTGGATTGAGCTGCTGTGTGAATGCTCAAACTAAGATGGCAATAGTTGCAATTATGATAGTAATCTCATTAGCTTCAGTTGTTGTTTATGACACCAATACCCATCAAGAGTTTACAAGTAATGATAATTCTAAACTTCAAGCCATTTCATCATTTAACCCACTCTATGAATTTTCTCAAATTGTGGGAGGCGAAAAAATTGATGTGATTTTACTTGTTCCAGTTGGAGTCGAACCACATGATTGGGAACCTACAATAAAAGATGTTCAACAAATGCACAAGTCTGATTTTATAATAATTAATGGGATAGGTTTTGAAAATTGGGTTGATAATTTAATTGAAAATAATTATCAGGGAACAATAGTTGATACTAGTAAACAAATTCCAATTAAAGAAGCAGATCCACATATTTGGCTAAATCCAGTTTTTGCGATTAACCAAGTAGGAAATATTGCATTAGCTTTTTCAAATTCAGATCCTGAAAATGAAGAATACTATATGACAAACGCTGCAAAATATAGTGAAAAATTACATTCACTTGATTCAAAAATTAGAACTGATTTAACAGATTGTAAACGTGACTTTATTACATTTCATGATGCATTTTCTTATTTTGCAGATGAATATGATTTGAATCAACATACTATTGTTGCAACAACTAATTCTCATGGAGAAGTAACGGCAAAAACATTAGAGAATGTTATTTCAACAGCTAGAGAATTAAATATCAAAGTAATTTTTAGTGAAGAAACTGTAAATACAAAAACTTCTCAAATTGTTGCAAATGAAATAGGTGGTAAAGTTTTGATTTTATCTCCACTTGAGATTGTATCTAAAGATAACTATATTTCAAAAATGACTCAAAATCTTGAAAATCTAAAGGAGGCATTATGTTGAAAGTAGTAGAAATCAACAACTTGACAGTTCAGTATCCTGATGTTATGGCTCTTGATGATGTTAGTTTAGTTGTTAATCAAGGTGATTTTCTAGGCATAATTGGGCCTAACGGAGCAGGAAAATCTACACTTTTTGCATCAATGCTTGGTCTTAATACAAAATACAAAGGAACAATCAAATTTTTTGATGAGAACATAAAAAAATCAAAAAATTATCTGAAAGAACTTGGATATGTTCCACAAAAACCAATCTTTGAAAAAAATTTCCCAGTAACAGTTACTGATGTAGTTAGAATGGGATTAAAAAAAGAATCTGATGAAAATAAAATTGATAAAATTTTACAACAATTATGGATACATGAATTACGTGAAAGAAGAATAGGTGAATTATCTGGTGGACAACAGCAACGTGTCTTTATTGCAAAGGCTTTAGTAAATAACCCTAAAATTTTGATCTTAGATGAACCAGTAACAGGAATTGATCAACAAAGCATTGATCTATTTTACAGTATTCTCCGTGAATTAAATTCTAAACAAAAAATTACAATTATTTGGTCATCTCATGATTTGGATGCAGTAAATAAACTAGCAAATCACGTGGCATGTTTGAATAGAACTCTCTTCTTTCATGGTGAATCTGAAAAATTCTTTTCTGATGACAAATTAGTTAAACAATATTCTGAGGCCTCAATGCAGGAACACATGCATCATCATTAATCATGTCTTTTGAAATTCTAACTTTTAGTTTTATGCATAGAGCATTAATTTCCGGAGTTGCAATTGCAATTCTTTGTTCAGTTGTAGGATTGTTTCTAGTTTTAAGACGTTATTCATTATTTGGAGATGCAATAGCCCATTCATCATTTGGAGGAATTGCTTTAGGATTACTGGCTGGTGTTTACCCCTTATGGACTGCATATGTTGTTTCTATAGCTAGTGCACTGATAATTACAAAAATCAAAGATAGATACAACATCTCTGGTGATGCATCTATTGCAGTTTTATTGTCCTCAGGCATAGCAGTTGGGCTCGTAATTATTGGATTATCTGGTGGATTTACAATTGACATCTTTAGTTTTCTCTTTGGTAGCATTTTACTTGTTAGTGTAGATGATACTGTTCTAGTTTTAGCATTAACTGGAGCAATTCTAATTGTAATTCTACTACTTTATCGACAACTTCTTTATTCAACATTCAATGAAGAACAAGCCAAAGTTAGTGGAATTCCTGTAGAAAAAATAAATTACTTGATTGTATTTATGGCAGGAATTACTGTAGTTACATCAATTCAGCTTGTAGGTGTATTGTTAATCTCAGCTCTCTTTGTGATTCCTAATGTTACAGCAATAATGTATGGTAAAGGATTCAAACAAACAGCAATCATTTCAATGAGTTTTTCTGTTTTTTCAGTTGTAGTAGGAATTCTAGTCTCTTACATCTTTGATATTACTCCTGCAGGAACTATTGTCTTAATTGCAATTGGATTGCTTGCAGCAACTATGGGAATAAAGTCAGCTGGATTGTTATCTAAGAATTAATCAAAGAATTTAGTCTTCTTTTATCTTTCACACTCTTCACAAAAAATAACGATGTTGCAATAATTCCTAAAGCAATCAATGGTGATGCAAGCTCAGTATATTTTATTTCAATACCTTTTGATGACACTATTTGTGATGGAATCACTGGAATTTCTATAAGTTCTATTGTTCCAATTTTGTTTGATTGTTGTTCAACAAACCATACATTGTCATTTCCATCTGAAGTCATAAATTGAACAAATGATGTTTCAGTAGGAATTGGAACTTCGATTAAATTATTGTTGTCCGGATCATATACTCCAAGGGAATCAATCGTATGCTGTGCAAACCAAACATTTCCATATTTATCAAATGTCATTCCAAATGGTAATGCTTCATTATTCGGAACTGAAACCTTCTCAAATGTCTCTAAAACTGGGTTAAATCTGGTAATGGCCAAGCCTGTATGTTCGGCAATCCATAGATTACCATCCTTATCAAATAACATAGCCTCAGGACCTTGCAAAACTATATCCGTCGAAATTTCAGTTAATTGATTATTCTCTGTATCAATATACCCAATCTTTCCTGAACCTGTACTAGAATACCACATCTTTTCATTATCATCAAGTGCTAAAGCAAATGGTAAATTTTCCTTTCCTGATAATACAATCTCTTCAAATTCGTCACTTTCTGGTAAATATTTTACAATTCTATCTTTGTTAACTATAGTAATCCAAATATTCCCATCATAATCTGCTTTGATGAAAAGCGGTGTATTCTTTGAAATTACTGGATCTAATTTTGGAATTGTTTTTGTTGTAATTTGTTTTGAAACAGGATCGATGAATCCAATTTGATTTCCAGAGGTATCTGTAAACCAAATATTTCCTTTGTTGTCTTGTGTTAGAAATGTTGTAGTTAATCCATCAAATGAATATGAATAAAATTCTTCAGTATCCAGTGAAAATTGCCATAATTTTGGAGCTGATGCATCACTAATCCAAATTGAATTATTTCCATCATATAATGGGAAAAGAGGTTTTGCATCTTCTGGTAATTCATATTCAATAATTTGAGTTTGAATATCTGTCAATCTTGGTTTTACAAGTAAATTCAACAACTTTGATTCATTTGCATTCTCAGTCCTCTGAGCTTCAACTTCTACTAGCCACTCTCCAGAAAACCCAAATGTTAATTCTCCTTGAAATTCAATTATGTCCTCCTCATTTTGTTTTACAATTTCCATGGGAACTTCAATTGGGGAAATATTTTTTGATGGATTTGAAACTTTGATTTTAATTTGATTTGAATCAGATAATTGATTGCCCTCAAAGTCAGTTACTTTGACCAGAATTGTATTTGTTCCACTAGAAAATGGTGAGATATCAATATCGAATTTTGCATTTTCAGTAAATTCTATAGTTTTAAACCCATAAACAATTTCTTGAGCATCTATTTTTTGAATTTCACCTGCGGGAAGTGTTCCATTAGTTAACAATGCTACTACTCCAAGAAGAATAATTCCTAACACAGCATCAACTTTAAGTGATTTTTTTAATTTTTTATGAATAGAAATTTTTCCTGTTGAAAAATTTTTTTCAGCATTTTTTTGTACTTTAAACTGCAAAAATCCTCCAAATACTACCATAACTGCTGCAATTGTAATTTTTAGAATTATTAATTGACCATAAACTGATTCAGTGATTAGTCCTATGTCACTTTCTAAGAACCACAATAGTGTTGGACCTGTAATTATTACAATTCCTACTGCAATGATAAATGCTATCGAGAATCTTGGAATCATTAATAGACTCATTTTTTCTCGTTTTGATTCTTTAAGTTGAGAAAATGTTGGTAACAATGTAAAAACAAAATAAATCATTCCTCCTATCCATATTCCTGAAACTAAATTGTGAATGTAATCCAATACTAGTGCAGGTGTTTCTCCACTAGCTGCTCCATGTCCAATTAAACTTGAAGTAGCAATTAATGCAAGCATAGCAATGAGCATAGGAATCTGATTTTTCTTTGTTAGAATTTTACTTTTATCTAATCCAAACCAAATTCCCAACAAAATTACTGTAATCACCATTCTTAGAATCCATGTTATCCCAAAATCTGTTTGAATTGCATCTAGAGGCGATACTTCTAATCTTATACTTTGTACTGCAATCATCAAAATATTTGAAACAAAAACTAAACCCAGACCAATACCAGTAAGTGACATAAATTTCCCGTGATGAATATTTTCAATTTTTTCTAACTCTTCTTTGATAGAATGTTTGTTTTGTGTTCCCCAAATGAATAGAGATGCAATCACAACTCCTAGAACAATTGTTTGACCTACAATTCCTGGGAATCTTGCACCTGCTTCAGGCAAAAATATCAGTTCTGATTGTCTTTCTATTCCTAACATAGAAGGATCAACTATGACATCCCCTACTGCAAACAAAAATGCTCCTGGAACAAGATGTCCATCAACTTTGGAGAGGACTTTGGTTGTTACAGTATAAACTCCATCTTCTAAAGGAGGAGTTGTAACAATGAGAGATAATTCTCCTTCATAGTAATTTGTATCTTTGTTATCTATCTGATTTCCGTTATTGTCAAGTATTTTGAGTTCACTAAAGTTAATGTCAACTGGTTCTGAAAAAAATACAATTACTTTAGTTGTACCAGTAGGTGCATTAGATGCTAAGCTTGGAATAGTTTCTTCTGTAAATGGATGAGCTGCCGCAAATGGGATAGAAATGAATGATAAAATCAACAAAATAATTAGAAACTTTTGCATTTAATCTTCAGGTCACTATTGACAATTTAAACAGTTTTCATGAATTTGATCTTTATACCAATCCACGTAAAGATAATAATGTGTTATAATGAAATGATAACAATGAAGATAGCATTTTTTGGCTTTGTAGCATTATTATTTTCAATTGGTATGATTGTTCCATCATATGCACATACTACTGTTCATGTTGAACCATATGAAATTGAAGCAGGATGGGGAATTGAACCTCCTGTAGTTGGAATTCGAAATGATCTTGTATTCAAAATTACTGAGGCAGGAGAAACAGAAAGAACTCGTAAAGGAGTGACTAGTGTCTTCAAAAATACTGATGCTACTGTAATGTTTGGCGGTGCATCCAAAAAAATTGATATTAATTCTGATCCAAGACCCGGATATTATTTCTCACCAATAATTCCAACTAAAACTGGTAGTTACATTGTAGAATTCAAAGGTGAGATTCGTGGTGTGCTTATAGATGTAAAAATACCTGTTGAGGATGTTGAGCCTACAGCAGTCTTAGATTTTCCTCCATCATCTAGTGCTGGAGATACTGATATTGCTGCGTTAAAAAATGCAATTGCATCATTACAACAAGATGTTTCTAAACTAAACTCAGGTGAAATTACAATTCCTTCAAATGGTGGTGAATCTTATGACTTTGCAATATTTGGTTTATCTATTGCATCAGCAGCTATTATCTTGGCAATAATATCACTAATAAAAAGAAAATAGAAAAAGAGGTATTTCTAAAATCTTGGAACGACTCTAGATTTTGCAGTTACTGCTACGATGCTTATGATTGCGACAGCTAGTATCATCATTGCAATTGTACCAAATTCTGGAACAACATTTGAGAATATGACTTCTTCACCAATTGGTCCTGTTTTAGGATCTTCAACACCATAACCTTGGAAGGTAATAGTGATATTTACTGGATCAGAAGAACTAAGTGCTGCAGTTGTATGTACACCTTTACCATTATGGTGGTGTGCACCTTCATCGTGTAAAACTTCTTCACCGTTTTGTGTTACCATGATGTCATGGTTAACATGTTCTGCATCATCAAATTCAATGGAAATTTCCATCATTTCACTTGCAGTTGGTGTTGAAGTCCAGATTAAAACCATTGTACCGTCAGATAACATTCCGGTTGCAGTTGCATTGCCTTTATGCATCATCATTTCACCATGATTTTCTTCTTCAGCTTCTGCTTCTTGTACTATGATTATTCCTTGCATCCAAGGGTGAACCATACAGAAATGCGGAACTTCTCCTGCTTCAGTTGGAGTCCATTCGAATGTACTTCCAGCCAAAACTAGACCAGAATCGAATAGAACCTGAACTGTGTCAGGTATTGTTGGATCTCCTGATGTGAAAGTGTGTGCTGCGCTATCTGTATTTGAAAAGATAACAACTCCACCTACATCTACTGTTGCAGTACCAGGGATGTAACATCCTTCTGGGGTTTCTTCACAACCTGCTGTGCCAGAACCCTGTGCAGTTTCAATTGTGACTTCTGAATGATCTGCAAAAGCATCTGGTGCTGATATAGCTATAACAGATGCGATAGCAAATAGTACGAAGAACGAGCTAAGTGCTTTAGTCTTCATAGAAGAATTACTTGATTGGATACATAAAAACCTCACTGGAATTTCCAGACTTGGAACTAGTTTTTTCTGAATTGGTACAACTTTAGAATTCCAAATGCAGGAATTCCAACATACATTCCGATATTTAGTAGAACAATGGATATTCCATATCCCAACATTTCTTGCTCTGAATCAATATCAACATAGTTTAGCAATGATAATGATGATAACATTGGAGTTAATCCTACTTTAACAATTTCTTTGAAAACAGGATTTTCTCTTTCAAGATCAGATATGCTAGGTGAAAATAAATAATAGAATTGATTAAATCCACTCATAAAAGCAATTCCAGATTGTGTTGTCAGCACAGTATTATCTCTAAGTTCTCTTAGTTGTTGAATCTGTGGTGCCATTTCAGAACCATATGCTGCAGTTGCAATAAGACAACCGCCATTTTCTTCAGTAGGTGGAACATCATTGTTTGTTGTTAGTTGAGTATCACCTACTGCAATATCAAATGAAACTACTTCAGTTGGAAGTGGTTGAAACACAATCCCTTCAATTTCAAATTTCATTTTGTATACACCTTCACCTCGATTAAATTCAATTGGAATTTTTACAGTTCCGACTGAAGTATGGGTTAGTGGGATTGGTCCAAATACTTGTTGACCATCTTTTGTTACAGTTACAGTATAGTCAATATGTACTTGAGTTTTTTGTGTTACAGGATTTAAAAAATCAACATTTATTTTTGTTTGAATATTTGGCTTTATATAATCATATGATAAATTAACATCAATTGCTCCTTTGTCTGTTCTCAAAGTTTGGGATTCGCCAAATGCTGGAATTATTAATAATGGAATTAGTAATATGGCAAGAAGAAATTTCATATTATGACTTTGAAAATCGGAAATAAAAGTCGTACTCTGTTTTCCAAATGAAAAAAATTACCACACGTAGGAATGCTCTATCAACTTTAAATATGGAATTATCATAATTTATGTATTGTATAACAAGTTTGCATTATTCATTTCAATAATTGGTATTTTCTCAATTGCTACTATTTTACCTGATGCATTTGGACATGGACTTGGAGGAGATCAAGCAGAACCAATATCCTTTGGTGATATGGAAGTAACTGTTAGTACACAATTGAGTCCATCTGATATTACAGTAGGAGATGTTGACTCTGCTAACATGCAAGTACGTTTCTTTGATACATTAACTGATGAGAATTTAGATAAAGTCACTTACAGAGTAGAAGTTTGGCAAAGTGGTGAACTATTAGCTAGAAATTTGTTTTATGACATGGACGGAAGATTAGATGTTCAAATTAAACCAAAAACTGGGTGCGATGAAATTAATCTTCACAAATGTTCAATTTATGGTGGTTCTGAACATGTGAGTGCCCCTGGTGCATTATTTGTACAGGGAGCCGATTGTACTGATGATAATTTAGATATCTGCGCAAGACCATCAATTACTGGTCCAATTTTTGTTAAAGGTGGATTATACAAGATTAGAGTTGACATTGAAGCTGCTACTAGTCCAAGAACTGTATTAGCTAATTTACTAAGTTACGAGACTTTTGTAAGTGTAGCACAGGATCAAAATTTTTCTTTCCAAACTGCAAATGCTGAAGAAATTCCAGTTGTAATTAAAACATACTATGATGATGTTGATAATTTTAAATTTGATAAATCAGACAACTCTATTTCATTTGATATGCCATTTGATTGGAGTCCAGATTACGTTAACTTAGTACAAGTAGTACATGAAGAAGTTAGAGTTCCAAAAACATTTGCACCTTATGCTGATGGAAAACAATTCAAAGGATACGTTAATGGTGTTGAAATTGGTCAGAGAGCCTTACTTAATGATCCATATTCATCTGAGGATAACAACATTATTCATTTCTTAATTAGTAAAAATGAATTAGAAAAAATTAATGAAACTCTTGGGCCTTCTAATTTTGATAATTTACAGATGGATTTGAAATTAGTTCCGTTAGATAAAGTATCAAAAAGTTCTACTGAATTTTATCTTGTAGATGCTTCCAATTATGAACAACAAGTTCCAACTACTGTAAATATTTCATGGGATGGAAAATACGGTGCTAACCAAGAAATTCCATTTGAGTTTACATTCTTTAATGAAAATAGAGAACTAATCAAAGATGTGAGATATGGATATGCAGTAATGGATGAATTTCAACAAGAATTATTTAGATATGTTCCTAGTGACATAACTGTCCCTGGGATCACATCTGTTGAAGGATTAGATATTCAAGAAATCTATGTTCCTTCTGAAGGTTATGTTCAAGTTGATGTTTGGGTATATGGAACAGGATTAGATTATAATCCAACATATGCTGGAATTGGTTCAACAATTATTGAGATTGGTCCTGGTTCTTCAACACAAATTCCAGCAGTACCTGAGAAAACACAAATCCCTAGTTGGATTAAACTTAATGCAGAATGGTGGGCAGCAGGACAAATCGATGATGATTTGTTTGTTGAAGGTATTCAATATTTGATTAAAGAAGATGTTTTAAAAATTCCTGCAACTTTACAAGGAACTAGTTCTGGTTCAAATGATATTCCAGGCTGGATTAAACTTAATGCAGAATGGTGGGCAGCAGGACAAATCGATGATGATTCATTTGTCCAAGGAATTCAATACTTGATTAAAGAAGGAATTATGAGAATTCAATCATAGGTTTTTAAATAAATTCAATAATGTGATAGTATAATGAAAGACATCAACGATATCATGCCAAAAGTACAGAACATGAGATGGGGAGCCTTGATGAATAAAGCACCAACAAATGATAAAGTTGTAGAAATGAATAAAATTTTTCCTGATAACGGTAGATGGCATACAGTTTTTGAAGAACAAGATCAAGTTACAGTTGATGGCAAAGAAATTAGAAAGAAAAATCCTGACAAGTGGACCTAGATTGAAAAGTTTTTCATTATTTGTATTTTTAATAATTTCATCTGTTTTTGTTATTGGATTTGATAATGTCTATGGTCATGGTGTAGGTAGTGAAACTTTTCCTCCTGTAGATCTAAATGGAAAACAAGTTACTCTTGAAGTATCATCATCAAAAAGTGATCCTAACGAAAGTAATGATCAACAAATTTCAATATCGTTAATTGATTTTAATTCCAAAATTACTCTACGAGATGTTACATTTCTAATTAAATCTGAACGTGGAGAAAAATTTCTTTTTGAGCAAGAATTCAAAGCTGACAATGGATTCATAGTTTTTAATTTTGTATCAGAAGAAACTGATTCCATAATTCTAGAAGAAGAAAATGGTGGTGGATTATTTGGGTCATTATTAGGATTAGAAAGTAGAATGGTGCATGTTAAAGGACCTAAACTTAGTGAAGGCGGTCTCTACAAATTAGATGTTAGTGTATTAACTACTGATGGATATTCACAAAAATTAGATGTACCCCTTGTTTTCAATGCAGGAATTTCTATTGCTCAAACATCTAAACATGATTTTGTTGATCCAAATTTTGGTGAACAAAATATTCATGTAGTTACTTACTATGATGAAATTTCAAATTTCAATTATAATTCTGATTCTAAAGAAATTAGCTTTTTTATGCCATTTGAGTGGAGTCAATCAAACATTAACCAAACATCAGTAGTTCATGAAGAACTTGTAATTCCAAAAAAATTTGGTGATTTACTAGTATCTGGATTTACAATGTCTGTCAATGGAGTACAGTTATCTGAAGATATTGTAAACATTGATGACTTTTTTTCTGATGGGCGAATTGTTCATTTTATAATATATCAAAAAGAATTACAGAATATTTTTGATAGCAAGTTAAATCAAAATGGAATGGATTTTGTTATAACACCAGATCGTGATTATCCTCATCTAAGTTCTGTAACTGAAAATGGACAGTTTAGAATTCTTGCCTCTTGGGAACCAGAAAATTTAAAATCAAATTCAAATGCAAAAATACTTTTTGATGTAACTGATATTTTCTTAAAGAATAAGCCAATTACAACAAATTATGAATTTTCAGTAACTCAAAATGAAAGAATAATTTTTGAACAAAGTGGAATGAGTACTGATTCAAAAGACGAACATAACACTGCAGAATTTTTTATTCCTAGAGATGTTTCAGGTATTGTGAATCTAAATTTTAAAAACCTAGATAACAACAATCTTGCAAAGACGTTAATTCCAATTGTGATTAATAGAATATCAACAAATGAAGAGATTTCAATTCCTGATTGGATTAGAAATAATGCGTTATGGTGGTCAGAAGAACAAATTGATGATAATACATTCATTCAAGGAATTGAATATATGATTAAAAATAAAATAATTTTAATCCCACAAATTCCACAAGAAACTTTAGCATCTGAAGAAATTCCATCTTGGATTAGAAATAATGCAGCTTGGTGGGCTGATGGTCAAATAGATGATAAAACATTTGTTCAAGGTCTGGAATTTATGATAAAGACTGGAATTCTTCATGTTTGATCGATTCCAATTCGATCAATGAATCAATCACTTTAAATCTCTAATATTGGTATTTCGATCATTTTGTTTAGGCCTGAGAGTACAGTTGAAAAAAATCCACACTATTTTCAATTGCATACCTCAGAGCAAAAGTCTTTTCAATTTATTGTTCTTGTAAAATACTGATGCATATTCAAATTAAATTTGTGCGTTCTAAAATATTTCATAACCTTATATCTCATTTCATGAATTGATTCATAAAATTCTGATTCAACATTTTCATGTTTGCACTGTCTCCAAATCTATTCTGCCATACTCAAATGTGGAGATCTCAGAAGATATGCCAGTTTGACATTTTTGTTTTTGCGCAGATATTTTTTCACATCATTTGCTTTGTGGTGCTCTATCAACGATGACTGATATTTTTCCAAATTTTTTATGAGTTAATTCTAAATAATCCATAAATGCAATTGCATTAAATTCTTCATACGATCTAAAAATTGATTGTCATCATTTCCAAAAATCTTTGGTGTGTCCCTCTCCAACGTATAATCATTCTTTGGTGTACATTTGTCTGATATTTTTTACCAAGACGTACATCATCTACAAATACTGATTCGTCCTGGGCTGCATCCAAGAATGTATGCTACAAGTGGGATAAACGCATCATTTTACGCATAAAAAAGGCAAAAAAGAAAGATTTTACCGTATTTATTCAGTACATGTACCTTTTGTGGAACCTTTGGATTTGGATTCCATTTGTGCAACAAATGACGCACGTGAGTAATATGATATGTGTTCTGTAAAATATGAATTCTTAGTTTTTTTGGAGTCATGCCGCCTAAAATTTTCTTAAATGTGCGCTCTCTTTTGTAATTTTTTATGTGAGATTAATGGCGGACGGCCAGAACGAGGGGGATCCTCCAGACCCTCCAATCCATATTTTTCAAATGAATCAATTTACAGAATTGTATGTACAAAACATTTGTCTTGCAGTTTCAGCAATGGTAGATTTGTTGATCTTAATTATACACATTGCATGTAATCTTTCTTTTTTGTGAATATTTTTTTTGTAGGCCTGGAGTAACTCGTCATTTATGATGTTCATAAAATTATTTCTAACTACTGATCAAAAAACATTGCTATTTGTTTTGAAAAATTGCAAAGACTTATGCTCTTAGGTATAGGCCATAGTTAGGTGAGAAACATAAGAGTCATTTTGGTAATGTTTCTTATCTTATTTTCCTAAAATATTGAATAATCTTATTATACAAATTTTAATCAAATAAAACATCTAATGTTTCCATTAAGAGATGAGAATCCACATCCTCCAGGATTCAAACCAAAGGTTACAATTGCATTAATTATTGTAAATGTAATTGTATTTTTTATGGAAGTAGCATATACAGGACAATTTTTTGACTTTTCAAATCAAAATGCATTTACAATGTTTTACAATTGGGGGGCAGTTCCAGCTTGTGTTACAGGGACATATAGTGGAATAGATACAGGAAATGAACTAGTACAATGTCCTGCATTTTCAGAAATTACTTTACTAACATCTACTTTCATGCATGGTGGCTTACTTCATCTTGGTGGAAATATTTGGTTCTTGTGGATATTTGGTGATAACATTGAACAAAAATTTGGCAAAGTAAAATATCTTGGAATTTATTTAATGTGGGGAATAGCAGCAGGACTAATTCACATATTAGGAGATCCTACTAGTGGGATTCCTGCAGTTGGAGCCTCTGGCGCAATTTCTGGAGTACTAGGTGCATATTTGGTAATTTTTCCAAGAACAAAAATTCAGACTTTCATGATGCTTGGATTCTTTTGGAGAATGATGCACATACAGGCTCGATGGTTCTTACCATTTTGGTTAGTTTTTCAAAATCTATTACCACTGTTTGTTGGCGGATTTGGTATTGCAGGTGGAGGTGTAGCATATCTTGCACACATTGGAGGGTTTGCAGTTGGTTTAGGAACTGGATACATCTACAAAAGAATGTTTAGTTCTGATTTTACATATGGCACAAGATATGGTTACAGATCAGATTATTGAAAGAATAAATTCCTGAATCCATTTGAAATTCACATGCCTCTGATCACAGTGTCAATGTATCCTGGTAGAACTCAGGAACAAAAAGATGAATACGCAAAAGCAATCACAAAATCAGCAGTTGATATTCTAAAAACAAAAGAAAGTCATGTTATTGTTGTTTTTGAGGACAATCCTAAAGAAAATTGGTTTTTAGCAGGAAACCAACTTTAATTATTTTTAAAAATATTTGACTGGAAAATATCCCTTCAGTCTAGGGTTGACATACACACTATGATCGGTTTGTATTGTATACAATAAATTTACATAAGAAGCAAATGGTACATTTCTGAGTTGTACCGCAAGTTTATCCTTTTATTATAATACAATTAATCAAATTCATGAAAGTTGCAATAGTTCAATTTACAGCTTCAACTAATAAAGAAGTTAATCTTAAAAAAATAATTTTATTTATCTCAAAAGCTGCATCAAAAAATGCAACTTTATGTGCATTTCCAGAATTTATGATGTTTTATACAAACTCATCACAAACTTCAAAACAATTAGCAGGTTTATCTGAAACAATTAACGGAAATTTTGTTAGCATTATTGCAAAAGCTGCAAAAGAAAACAAAATCCAAGTTATAGGCTCATTTTATGAGAAGAGCAGAACAAAGAATCGTGTTTATGATACTGCATTTGTAATTGACAAATCTGGTAAAGTAATCTCCACTTATCGTAAAATACATCTCTATGATGCATTAGGATTCAAAGAGTCAGACAAGATGAAATCAGGCTCAAAAATTGCAAAGCCAGTTAAAACATCTATTGGAAAAATTGGTATTATGATATGTTATGACTTGAGATTTCCAGAAATGTCAAGATCACTTGCAGTTGCAGGTTCAGAAGTACTAGTAGCACCATCTGCTTGGGTTAAAGGTAACATGAAAGAAGAACATTGGATTACAATTAACAAGACACGTGCAATTGAAAATGGATGTTATGTTATTGCACCTGATCAAGTTGGGAATATTTACTGTGGACGAAGTTTAGTAGTTGATCCATATGGGAAAATTTTACTTGACATGAAAAAGAAACAAGGGATTAGTTTTGTAAATATAGATTTGAATAAAATAAAACAAATACGAAAAATTTTACCGTTACTGAAAAATAGAAGAACAGATATTTATCCTATTTTGAAGGCTTAGTCTTTCTGCTTTCACAATTAAAGTTGCTACACTGTTTAGTCCATTTTTGATTTCGTGAATAACGAAAAATAATCATTGGCCACTTACATACATCACATGGAGTTTTCATTGCCCTCATTCTAGCTTTTTGTAATAATGGTGATGATGCTTTACATCCACCATAAAAGTTAGAACAACCCATGAATCGTTTCCTTGTGGCTTTATTTCTAATCACCATTAACTCTCCTAATTTACATTCAGGACATGGTACTAGACCATTTTTTGGAGAATTTGTTCCAAGAATAATATATTTTTTCTCTTTTGAAGACCAAGAAAGAAATCCATTACTATCAAAATATTGAATAATTTCTTTTTTGAAGATGCTAGTTTCTGATTTTGTAATTTTGACTACATGTCTCATTACAGGTTTTTTGTTCTGTTTAGTTTTGAGACTTGATTTCTTTCTTGGCATTTTCTATGATGAATTTACTAAAACAATTTTTATAGGGAAATGGGTCAGTGACATTTGTGGAAAAGGTTTGTGTTCTTGGTGCTGGTAGCACCAAATATGGAAAATTAAGTGAAAGTATTGCAGATATTACTACACAGGCATCAGTTGTAGCCATAGAAAGTGCAGGAATTTCTCCAAAAGACATCCAAGCATCTTACATTTCAAACGTTTTCGGAGTTGCTGACAAACAAGTTCACCTTGGGCCTGTATTGATGAGCCGATTAGGAATTCCAGATAAACCATCATTAACAATAGAGTCCGCATGTGGAAGTGGCTCTGTATCTTTTAGAGAAGCCTATGCAAATGTTGCAGCAGGATTTTATGATTGTCTAGTTGTTACCGGTGTTGAAAAAGTAACTCACACAGGAACTGAATGGACAACAACTTACTTTGCATATTGTTCTGACTTTTTCTATGAAGGTCAAGCAGGTGCATCATTTCCAGGTTTGTTTGCATCAATGGCAAGAGCTTACTTGACAGAGTTTGATGCAACTGAGGAAGACTTTGCAGCAGTTGCAGTAAAGAATCATGATAATGGTTTTCTTAATTCTAAAGCCCACATGCAAAAGAAAATTACTATTGATGATGTAATGAAATCACCAGTAGTTGCAAGTCCGCTAAAACTTTATGATTGCTGTCCATTCTCTGATGGCGCAAGTTCTGTTATTCTTTGTTCTGAAAAGTTTGCAAAAGCACATGGTGGTGATTACATTGAAGTAACTGGTTCTGGCAGAGGTGGTTCACCTGCTGCATTACAAGGACGTGAACATTTGACAACTATTCCTAGTACAAAGCTTGCAGCAGCAGATGCATACAAGATGGCAGGTATCACTGCAAAAGATGTTGACTTTGCAGAAGTACATGATTGTTTTACTATTGCAGAAGTAGTTGACACTGAAGATTTGGGATTCTTTGATAAAGGACAAGGTGTTCAAGCTGTTCGTGAAGGGAGAACAAAACTAAATTCTGATATTTCTATTAATCCATCAGGTGGTCTTAAATCAAAAGGACATCCAATTGGTGCAACAGGTGTTGGACAAGTAGTAGAAGTATTTGATCAACTAACTGGAAAAGCAGGTGCAAGAACTGTTAAAGATGCAAAAATTGGTTTAACCCATAACTTTGGTGCAACTGGTGCAAGTTGTGCTGTTCACGTATTCCAAAGTGTGTAAAATGACTATTGAAGAACAGCTTATTGAATTTGCCAAACAAGGCAAACTTTTAACTCACAAATGTACTGAATGTGGACACCTTCATTTGTCTACAGCATATTATTGTCTAAAATGCGGCAGCAAGGGTTTTGAGGATAGTGTTTTAGATGGTGTAGGCTCAGTTGCCACTTATACTATAATCACTGTAGCGCCTGCAGGTTTTGAAAAATATACTCCATATGCCTTTGTTGTTATGCAAGTAGATAACACAGATTTGAGAATTTCAGGATTTATGCCAGATATTGCTACCCCTGATGATCTCCCTGTTGGTACCAGAGCAAAAATTGCTGGTTTTGATGAACGCGGAATTCTCATCGAAAAACAGTAAAATAATTTGTTTGAATTATTAAAAAAAATCAAAATCGTTTCTTAATTATTTTACATGTCTGATCTTATTCATGTCAGTAGAAATTACATGTGGTAAATGTGGAGAAAAGATCACAAACATGAAAATGTTAAAATCTCTAAAAGATGTACTAAATTCAACAAATGGAAAGTGCCCATCATGTGGACAGAAACTTTCTACATCAGAATTTTCACTTGATGTCCAAGAAAAATAAACAAACTGATCTTCTTTAAAGATCTTTTTTATCTTTTTATAAATTTGATTAAAAACTGTAACATATTATCTAGTCACAAGTCTTATTTACTGCATATAATTTAGGAACAACGATGAAACAAACTAAAGAAGAATTAGACTTAGATGTTGGTGCAGATCTAGATGATTCTGAATTAGATGTGGATCTAGATGAAGATGTAGACGAATCTGATCCAAAAAGAGGTGGAATCTTACAATCTACCTCAAAACGTGTTAGAATGATCTTTTCTGTCATGGCCAGTCCAAACAGAATTGATATCCTCAGAATCCTAAATTCTAAAGGCCCATTAACTTACTCTGAATTAAAATCCTTAGCTGGTTTCAAATCAAAAAAAGAAAGTGGAAAATTTGCATACCACTTGAGAAAATTACTTAGACAATCACTTGTTGCATTAAATAAATCTGAAAGACGTTATACTATTACAAATCTTGGAAAACTTGTTTTAAGTTTAGCAAGACAAATTGAAGAAAGATCAATTATTGAAAGTGGAAAAATGTATGTTAGAACATCATCTGAATCAATTGAAGAATTCAACTCTCACAAAATTATTCAATCACTAGTCCGTGAAGGAAGTCTTCCACTTGAACTAGCACAAAAAATTACTGAAGAAGTTGAAAATAGAATTTACAAATATCAAACAACCTATCTAACAGGTACATTAATTCGAGAAATGGTTAATTCTGTACTTCTTGAGCACGGTCATGAAGAATATAGGAACAAATTAGCACGCCTAGGACTGCCTGTCTATGATGTTCAAGAGATGATTTCTAATTTAGATGATGTAGATAATGGTGCTGAGGGACTATTATTCAATGCTGGACAAAAGGTATTTGCTGAACGTCTTCTTACAAATGTTTTACCTAAAGATGTAGCAGACTCTCATCTTTCTGGTGACTTGCACATTTCAAACCCTGGAGTCTGGTCTATGATTCCTGATACAATATTTGTTAACATTAAAGAATTAATTGAAGATGGAGTTGACCTTGGAGGAAAATATCTTGATGTATCAAGAATTTCTGCATCAAAACAACTAGATAAAATTACAAGTTCACTATCTATAGTCATTGCTCTTCTATCAAAAGAAGCTTCACAAGAAATTGTTCTTGATGGTTTGGTTTCATTATTTGTAAAACATTCAAAATCTATTCCAGAACTTGAACAAAAACTAACTGATGCATTTGCAACTTCATCAACAACTTCCAAATATAATAAAAATAGTACCAATGTTTCAATTCGTTTACAATTAGGAACTGACACAAAAATAATTATTGCAATTATCAATGCATATAAAAATTATACAAAGATTACACCAATTCCAAAAATTGGTTTGATAATTGATGCTGATAAAGGAAAAATTACTGATGTATCACAAACAGTAGCTGAAATTCTTTGTATTGGTGGAAAAGTAATGTTTGCAAAAGGTCAAACATCTAGTTGTGGAATAACTAATGGATCTACTAAAACATCTGGCCCTCTTTCAATTACATTGCAATCCGTTTCAATTAATCTTCCAAGATTAGCATTTGAATCAA
Organism: Candidatus Nitrosopumilus sp.; assembly: GCA_965262905.1. GTDB lineage: Archaea > Thermoproteota > Nitrososphaeria > Nitrososphaerales > Nitrosopumilaceae > Nitrosopumilus. The sequence goes on along the minus strand of OZ253567.1, from coordinate 1,181,075 downwards.
ACAAAGATGAAACTTACTTTAGAGCAAGACTTGCTTTACTAATGAAACCAGCTTTGGCTTCTATGGCATTAAGAAAAAAAGAGATCTCTGATCTTACTAGAAGAGGACTTAATCCAATTCTAGCAAAGAACACCCAATATATGCAGAGAAGTTCTGTATCCCTTGTTGTGAATTTAGTAGGACTCAAAGAAGCAGTCTTTAACATACTTGGATTCCGAGACAACAAAGAAGGACAAAATATTCTTAACAAAGTTATAGAAACTGCAGTTGATGTTGGTGTCAAAAAAGGCAAGGAATTAGGCGACACAGTGGCTATTTCTATGACTGAAACTGAAGGTTCTGTCCGTTTTGCAACCCTTGATGGTGAAAAATATGGTAAAAATTCAAGCCTAAACTCTATGAATACTGATTACTATTCTCAAGGTATAGTGATTAATGCTTCAGAAGTTTCTAATCTAACTATAAGAAGCGAGACTATCGCTGAGTGTAACAAACTCTCAAAGGTACTCAATGGAGGTCTTCTTGTAACATTACAAATTGACAAAGAAGCTAAAGTCGAGGATATCAAAAAAGCAATAGAGAAAACATCCGCACTTACTCCTTCTTTCAAACCAGTAAGACCAACTGCAATTTGTGGTGAATGTGGATTCAAGGATGAACCATTTGATGACAAATGTCCAAAGTGCAAGTCACCTTACGTTGTCTGAATATCATAAATGAAAAACTAGTTCCGATCATTTTTGAAAACTTTTTGATCAATTTCAGATGTCGTGATCATCGTTAACTACTAACAATATTGAGAAGTACGAATTTCATAATAAGATCAAGCACCATTACGATACACATTGTACCGTTGTCAATTTTATTGAATTGAAATTTTGAGAAAAACGGACAATTAGTTTATACCATCTACCATTCTAATCACTGCGGGGAGATTATAATGAACAATTCACAAATAGAAAATACGATCATTGAGATCCGTAAGCGCAGTGGCGCAATAACGGCTTTCAATCAAGATAAAATTTCAAATGCCATATTTCAGGCATTGGTAGCCACCTCTAAAGCCGATCGTGGTATTGCCGACAAATTAGCAGAAGATGTGGTTAACAAGTTAGTCGAGCAAGGATTTACAAGTTCTAGAGCACCCACTGTTGAAGATATTCAAGATATTGTAGAGTCAACTTTAATCGATAGCGGTAATAGCGATATTGCAAAAGCATACATCGTTTACAGACATGAGAGAAGAAAATTAAGGGATGAGAAAAAGAAGGTCTTAAATCTCAAAGCACTTGATCCAGTCTCAAAGAAATTTGACTTAAACTGTCTGAGAGTACTAGCATCAAGATATCTATTCAGAAATGGAAAAAGTGAGATTATTGAATCACCAACTCAAATGTTTGAGCGAGTCGCAATTCTTGTAGGAATCGGTGATATGTTATATGATTCACAAATATTTGACAAATCTGGAAATAATACACAGGATATAGATGAGGCAAAATCTTACCTTGAAAAACTAGATGCCTTTGATTACAAATTCAAAGTTGGAAATTACTTTTTCAATAAATGGCATTTTAAATCTTTAATCACTCACTATGTGACCCTTGCAAACAAAGGTCAGATGAAAACAAGTTTCAAAAATCTACTGACATTACTAGCAGGCAAAAAACTAGAAAGTTATGCAGATAAAATCACTGAATATTTTACAATGATGACTGGCCAAGATTTCCTACCAAATTCACCAACCATGATGAATGCTGGTGGAAGACTAGGACAACTCTCAGCATGCTTTGTGCTTGGTATGGAGGATGGAATGGAAGAAATCATGAAATCTACCTCTGATGCAGCATTAATCTTCAAGTCTGGTGGTGGAGTTGGAATCAACTACTCAAATCTTCGTGAAGAAGGTGACATTGTAGCATCAACATCTGGTGTTGCATCTGGTCCAGTGTCTTTCATGAATATTATCAACACTGTCACTGAAGTTGTAAAACAAGGTGGTAAAAGACGTGGTGCAAACATGGGAATCATCGAAGCATGGCATCCTGATGTTGAAAAATTCATCACAAATAAAACAGAAGCAGGAGTTTTAGAAAATTTCAATATAAGTGTTGGAATCTGGGAAGACTTTTGGCATGCACTTGTTAATACTACTGATGGTAACTATGTCTTACGTAGTCCTCGTGACAGAAAACCTGTGAAAGAAATCAATGCACATCAATTAATTGATCTAATTGCATTATCTGCATGGAAGAGCGCAGAGCCTGGTTTGATCTTCTTTGATCAAATTAACAAATACAATGTATTTGCTAAAGCAAGACAAGCACCATTAAGAGCTACAAATCCATGTGGTGAACAAAGTCTCTATCCATACGAATCATGCAACTTGGGTTCTATCAATTTGGTAAATCTTGTACAAAGACAAGCTGATGGTTCTTATGAATTTGATTGGCAAGGATATGAAGAGATTATCAGAAAGACAACAAGATTCTTGGATAACATTATTGATGTGAATAATTATCCAGTTCCCGAAATTAGTACAGCTTCAAAAGAGTCTAGAAGAATTGGACTTGGTGTAATGGGAGTCGCTGATCTATTATACAGATTGAAAATTCCTTATAATTCTCAAGAAGGATATGAACTACAATCAAAACTATCTGAAGCCTTAACATACTATTCAATGGAAGAAAGTGTTGCACTAGCAAGATCTCGTGGTGAGTTCCCACTTTGTGCAAAGACAGAATACCCTGAAGGAAAGATTCCAATATCTGGATACTATGAGAAATCAAAAGAATCTCATTCATACGAATGGGAGCCACTCATTGCAGAAATTAAAAAACATGGTATTAGAAATGTCTTAACTACCACAGTAGCACCAACTGGTACACTATCTATGATTGCAGACTGTTCAAACGGAATGGAACCTGCATTTGCTTTAGTGTTTGAAAAGAGAGTTACTGTTGGAAGATTTTTCTATACAAACAAGATTCTTGAAGAAGCCCTCAAAGAAGAAGGTCTCTACTCTGATGAAATCCTTGAAAAGATTGCAGACAACTATGGTTCATTGAAAGGATTGGATGAAATCCCACAATGGATGCAAGATGTCTTTGTTACAGCAATGGATATCCATTGGGCTGATCATTTAATGGCTCAAGGTGTATGGCAAGATTGGATTGGAAATGCAATTGCAAAAACAATCAACATGCCATATGATGTAACAGTAGAAGATGTAAAATCTGCATATCTGCTTGCACACGAAATTGGTCTAAAAGGAATGACTGTTTATCGTGATGGTTCAAGACACAAACAAGTTCTTCACATGACCAGTGAGAATGCAACAAAAATATTTAATGTAACACCAAGTAAATTCATGACATCATTTGTTACTAAAAATATCATAAATCCATACATCAAATCCCAAGTCAATGCTTCATTGGCATTAAAAGTACATGATGAGGAAATCATACTAGAGGCTCCAAAAGTAGAAGAGATTTCTGAAGACAAATTATGTCCTACATGTAAAAACAACCTGATATTTGTAGAGGGTTGTAGTATCTGCATTGAATGTGGATACAGTGGTTGTACTTCAGGATAGAAACAGAATAACAACTTTTTTACTTTCTTTTATTTTTGAATCTGTATGAATAACAGATCCCTAGGCGCAATTGTAGGCATGGGCGTAGTAATTGCGGTAATAGCTGTGGCTATGAGCATTTCAAATCTTGATATTATTTCTCCTCAGCAAACTAATGAAAAAATTGGCCTTGTAATTAATTCTCCAAACCAATCCACAACATTACAGGAACTAAATGATGTTTATTCAGAAGCATCTGATTCTGGAATTGGAAGAAGCAATGTCTATCTCTTTTGGAATCTAGTTGAACCAGTACGTGGAGAATATGATTGGAGACAATCTGATGCATTAATGAGCTTTAACAAAAATAATAATCTCAAAGTTACTCTATATTTTTCAATAATTAATGGTGAGACACTTGGACCATTCCCAAATTGGATTGGAAAGCCATCTATGAATTCTATAGGTGAAGATAGAGTGGTTAGTGTTCTTGATGAAATATTATCAAGATATGATATTGTAGATACTGTAATTCTTGCTGGACAGACAGAATCCCAATTTAGATTTTATGAGCAAAATATTCCTGTCTACAAAGAACTATTCAATGGAGTCTATGAAAAAATTAAAGAAAAACATCCTGATGTAAAAATAGGAAATTCATTTGCATTACATCAAATATTGAGTAAAGATTTAGGGCATATTGTTAATGAATTAGCAATTGGGGATTTTGTTGCTTTTTCATATTCTCCAGTTGATACATTAAATGAAATTGCAAAAACTCCAGAACAGGCAAAAGAAGAACTTCAACAGGTATTTGATTTGGCAGGTAACAAAAAAGTAGGAATTTTTGAGATTAGTTGGAGTACATCTGATTTTGTTGAAGGGAGTGAAACAGGACAAACAGAATTTCTAGAAAAAGCCTTTGAATTTTATACTGAAAATGAATCCGAAATAGAATTTTTTACTTGGTATAGGCAATATGATAGACCAGATGGAACATGTATGGTTGAAGCTCCAATTATTGGAGACGACGCTCTAACTGTTGGAGGCTCTGGTTTTGGAACTAGTGAATATGTGGTTGAAAGATTAAGTCATTACATTTGTAGTGCAGGTATGATCAATAACGATGGTAATCCAAAACCAAGTTGGAATGAATTTAAGAAACAAATTGAAATGATAAACTAGAATGATTTCTTTAATTTTAGCTGAATCCTCCTTAGAGCTCATTTCATCTGAATTACAACAACATCCATCAGTTATTTCTCATGCAAGAAAACTTGGTAAACATCCATCAGAAATCTTACTAGACAATTCATGGCATTTTGCAGCTATGAAAGGAATTGAAAATGAAATGAAAAGAGGTAGGCCTGATATTGTACATTTTTCTATACTTGAAGCTACAACTATCCCACTATATCTTCATAATAAAATGAAACTTTATGTTCACACTTTAGATGATAAAGTAATTTCTTTTGGAAAAAATGTACACATCCCAAAATCATATCATAGATTTGCAGGAGTTATAGAAAAATTGTATCAAGAAAAAGAAATTACAACAAAAGATGATATTTTATTAGAAATTGAAGAAAAAACATTTTCTGAATTACTTGATGAGATAAATCCTTCAAAAGTACTTGGTTTTTCTACAGTAGGTGATAATAGCACATATGAAAAAATCGCAAAAGATATGTCAGACGATGCTTGCATTGTGATTGGAGGATTTCAAAAAGGACATTTCTCTAATTCAATTGAAAATAAAATAACAGATCTTTATTCTGTCGGAGATGAATCGTTTGAAGGACATGTTATAGTTGCCAGAATGCTCTATGAGTATGAAAAAACCATTTTTATGTAGGAAATTAAATTTTCATTTTATTGCAGTCATAGTATAGCCTGGTTAGTATTCGGGGTTTCCAACCCTGTGACGCGGGTTCGAATCCCGCTGACTGCATTTTTCAATACTTGTGAGAACCAATTTTTAGGTGGCATTATTAGATAATATTGTGAAGCCTGGAGCAAAAAAAATTGCAATAGAGAGAATGCAAATTCTCATTGAAAATGCAATTACTAATGCAAAACGAGATCCTGAACTTTCTCAGAGGCAAGCTTCTATTGCGAGAAGAATTAGTACCCGACACAAAATTCGAATGCCATATTATCTTAGAATGGTATTTTGTAAAAAATGCAAATCTTTCATTGCGCCTGGAGTAAATTCTAGATTTCGATTAGGTAGAGCATCTGTCAAGTCGATCAGAATTTCTTGTAACTTGTGTGGGCATACTTATCGTAAAATTATATCTCAATAGTCTTGACCAGTCTATTATAAACATCTAGGAACGAACCCTAAAACAGATTCAAGCAAGTTATTAGCACCTCTCACAAAGAAAATATCCATAGAAGAACACAATGGATAGAAAGATTTCTTGATAAACAGAAACAAAAACATTCTCCTAAAAATTTAGAGGTTTTACAAAATTACAATGATGATGTGATTATCTCTAGTATGGTGGAATCATCAAAGTAGATTGAAAGACAGGAGTAAGACCGATTAGAATTGTAAAATCTGTTCCATCTCTAACAAAATGGCTTGATGATCATCCAACTAAAGATAATCATGAAAGTCCAATGTGGGTCTATATTCATGCTAGTGATACTTTTGGAAAACCAATCAATTATGGTGTAGCAGGATTAGACATTATACAAACAGCATTAGCTAAAGACTTGAGTTCTCTTGAAATTAAACCACATGAATTTTTGACTGATGATCTTTCTCGTTCCCCTTACAAACTAATGCCTGATTATAATAATTCTGATGAAACTGATGGTGAAGGAAACACTATTGAAATCTATTACAAAAATAATTAACTAATAGAACCGATAGAAAAACGATCTCATGTAGTTTTTACACTTGCAAGAAATCGACCATTTATGATAAGGGGTTTTGTGATCCCTAAAAAATATGAATTAGTAAGGGATAATCTCAAAAAACATAACTATGTTTTACCAAAACGTGAGCTAAACTGACGGATACTGATATTATCCTGAGGTTAATATTGAAATCGATTCAATAAGGTTCTGGTGGTTTAAATGGTGAAAATTGCTTCAAATAACTCGATAGTTTTACGACTAATTCAAAAAGCTACTGAAAATCCTAGCGTAAAAGTCAAAGGAGTAATGGGGAAAAAAGCATTACAGAAAAGTATCTATTTTTTCAATCTAAAACATGGATTTTTTAATTTTAGATGGGCTGATTACGGACCGTTAAGTGGTGAAGTACAACAAATCGTTCAAGATCTTGATTCTGGAAATAAAATTAAAATTAATAATATTAAAACCAAAAAAACAAATATTTTTATCAAAAATATGTTATATGTAGATAATTCTGTTGATTTTACAAATTTTCCTTCTGATTTAGATGATATGCTAAATGATATTGTAAAATTTACCGCTGGAAAGAGACCACGAGATCTTGAACTTTTAGCTTCTGTTCATTTTTGGGCACAAAGACAACAAGATTTGTCTGATGAATACACTGCTGAATACTGTTATGAAAAATTAACAGAACTAAAACCTGACGCAGGATTTAAGATTACAGATGTAGAAAGAGCCATTGAAACTTTGAAAGATAACAAATTTCTTGAATTAATTGAAGAATAATTTATTTTAGAAATGATTCTAGTCTAAAATAGATGAGTTGCGTAATTACAGACAAAATCTGACCTTTCACTTGATTTGATTTCTAATCGTTCCACGATGTTATGGAATGCTAATGGATTCTTCTTTCCATTTTATCTTGAAATTAATAATTCCACAAACAATCTCACTAATACCATCATATCGGCATAATTTGTTCCTAAAAACCTCATGATTTATTCTGAATTTCTTGATTTGAGCAATGACATGTTCCACCTTTATTCTAATTTTTGACTGTATCTCATTCCATTCGATGTATGGTTAATGTTTTTCCTCTTTTTTTCTTGTATAGTAAAATACTAATTTGTTTTGGAAAATCTTTTTGAATCCCCAAATATCTGAGGTCATAAAATACCATTAATTTTTCAGAGAATGTTGGATGCTTTGATTTGTATGTTTTGTAATCATGATGACTGCCAAGTGAGTGTGTAGATTTGTGGATTATTATCCCATCAAGATTTATGGTGATTTGATTTTGTACTGTATGTTTTTTCCTGAATAATGTGTCTTTCTTTTGCTTTTATCTTTCGGTCTAGGGATTGGCTGTTCTGTACCATGAATCATTGCAATTAATTCCGGAAAGAATTCTTGCAATTACTGCATGCTGTTAATCTTTTTTGAATCTGTATAGAGTTTGGATAGAACTGGGATTGATTGTTTCACTGCAGGCTCCAAATATTTGATATTTCTCATTACATTTGATTTGTCCAAATCAAAAATATTCCTAGCATATCGTATGTTGTGTACATTCTGTAGTACATGAAAAACATTAGAATTCTGTCTTTGGAATGATCAAACTTGTGTCCTGCACCAATGTCTCTTTGTCTATTTTTGGATAATCTCTTTTGTTCTGTAGTTTTGTAATTTTTCTTTATCTTCTTGTACAGGAATCAAATTGTGGAACAGTTAATCCTGTTATGGATAGGGGGGGACTGTTTTGGTCTTTTTACTAGTTTTGTGTAATTAAACATGAAAACAATTCAATCTTAGCTTTGGATCTTATGATTAGAAAATGTTGAGATTATACTCAAGTTGGACTAATTACACAACTCATCTTATATTTTATTTTTGTAGGCTTGGAATGTTTTTAGTAACTATGTTAATACAATATGGCTCAATTAAAATTAAATTTGTTGCATCAATGACTGGTATACTATTATTTACTGTAACATATTTTATAGAGAGAGGAACACTCCCATGAGATTACATGGTGCAGTAGTACGAGAACGTGGAAAAACATTTGCTATAATAATAGTAAAAAGACATGTAGTTAATTCAAGATTTACAACAAATGAAACTATTGAAGCATTTCAAGATGAATTTCAAAACATGCCGATAATTCTAATGGCACAAGATCATAGAGGTACACCAACATACTATGGTAAATACGATATTGTTAACATGCTAAAAAATATACCAGTTGAGTGCATTCCGTGGAAAGTATATTATTTGAGGACGTGTTGAACTGAAAAATAATTTTACTAATAAGAATAGAATCGAGGATTTTGAAGGCGATCCTTCTTGGAAAAGGTCTATTGGGGAAAAATTAGATAAAATTTACTTTAGAAACGGTCACTATCATGCTGAATGTGATTCAGAAACTGGATATTGTAAAGTACACTATGACAAAGATGATCCACATGAATCCCTTACATCTTTGGTAAATCGTGTGGTTGATAGTAACTCTGGTAAAGCACTGTTAGTGGTAGCAGGCAACAGCCATTTTAGATCAAATCTTTACTGGTGGACAAATTTGCAGATCCATTACTAGTATGTTGTAATGTGAAAACAGAGATTGGAATCTAGTACTAAGACCTCGGAAAGTATTGTATTTTCAAGATGTTAGGTACTAAACAAACAAAACTAAAGAAAAGTGAAAATATAGATCTAAGAATTTACGCTGAATTATGTTGAACAAACTTGACTCAATATCTCAATGATTTATAAGACGATTATTGAGTTTTTGACTTTATGGCAAAGGTATACGATGTACCAGCAGATGTACTGATAGAAAGACTATCTACAGTACTAAAGAGTGAAGATATTCCTGCACCTTCTTGGATACCATTTGTCAAAACTGGAGCTCATGCAGATAAACCTCCTCAAGATAGAGAATGGTGGCATATGAGATGTGCTTCAATTATGAGAAAAATTTACCTTAATGGTCCACTTGGAATTAATGCTTTAAGAAATGATTATGGTGGAGGTAAACCATCTGGATATGGAGCTGCACATCATAAAGATGCAGGCGGTGCAATTATCCGTAATGCAATTCAAGGATTAGAAAAACTTGGATATGTAGAAAAAGTTGAGAAGAAAGGACGTATAATTTCTAAACAAGGAATGCAAAAACTTGATAGATTAGCAACTGAAATTCTTAAAGAACTAATTGTTGAAACCCCACAATTGAAAATTTACTCTTAGATTGAAAATGAGTTTTCCAGAATCTAATGAACCTCCTGTCGATAACACGAATCATGAATTAGCTGCACAAAAAGAACAAATTCTAAAACAAGTCTTATCTCCTGAAGCTAGAAGTAGACTAAATAATATCAAAATGGTGAAACCTGAACTCGCAGAGATGGTTGAACAATATCTTATTGGAATGGCAACTCAAGGAAAACTCCCTAGTCAGCTTACTGATGAACAATTAAAGCAAATTTTGCTCTCTACGCAGCAACCTAAACGAGATTTTAAGATAAATCGAGTTTAATACAGAAAAAATATAAATTTAGAAAGAAACCCCATTCATACATGAAAGCCGTTGTATACACAGAATATGCACCAGATGATAATTATGCTAAAATCCTCAAAGTCCAGGATATAGATGACCCAAAACCAAAATCAGATGAAGTAGTTTTCAAAGTTAAATCTGCTGCTTTGAATTATAATGATATTTGGGGGATGAGAGGAAATCCAGTTCCTGTTCCATTACCACACGTTTCAGGTTCTGATGCTGCAGGTGATGTAATCGCCGTAGGTGAAGATGTTAAAAATATCAAAGTTGGAGATAGAGTAGTATCTCACTCTAACATGTCATGCAGAGTTTGTAAAGCATGTACTGATGGTCGAGAATTTGATTGTGTAAATAGAATCATTTGGGGATTTCAAACTGGTCCAAATTGGGGAGCATTTTCTGAAATAACTCATTTACCAGAAGTAAATGTTGCAAAAATTCCTGAAGGAGTTTCATATGATGAAGCAGCTGCTGCATCAATGACATTGTTAACTTCATGGCATATGCTAGTGGGTAGAGCCAAAATCACACCAGGACAAACCGTCTTAATTATGGGAGGAGGTTCTGGAGTAGGTAGCTTTGGTATTCAAATTGCTAAACTATACAACTGTGATGTAATTGCAACTGCTAGTCCAGACAAACTAGACAAATGTCTAGAACTTGGAGCTGATTTTGCAGTAGATCATAGAAAAGAAGATTGGCACAAAGAAGTTAGAGGAATCACAAAAGAACTTGCAAAGAAGAAAGGTGAAGTTCCAGGAATTGATGTGTCATTTGATCACATTGGTGAGACACACTGGAATAAACAACTAACTTTACTCAAGTACGGTGCAACTCTAGTATCCTGTGGAGCAACTACTGGTTACAATGCACAAACTGATCTTAGACATGTATTCTTCAAAGGAACAAACATCTTAGGTTCAACACAAGGAACTAAAGCCGAATTAGAACAAGGACTCTATTGGATGGGTCAAGGTAAAATTAAATCTAGAATTGATTCAACATACACGTTTGAACAAGCAGCAGAGGCTCACACAAAGATGTTATCAGGAAAAGGTCTCTTTGGCAAAATCTTACTAAAGCCAGAGGGCGCATAGTCATTTAATGACTCAGCTTTTTCGCAGTCTTATTTTTGTCCCTGGAAATAATTCCAGATTCTTAGAAAAAGCAAAAATACTCCAAGCTGACATTGTTTGTTTTGATTTAGAAGACTCTGTTCCAGATAATGAAAAAATGAATGCACGAAAACTAATCAGATCTGCATTAAACGCACGAAAATTATACAAATCTTCAATTTTTGTTAGAACAAATTCTCCAAATTCAGGCAAAATTCCATCTGATCTTAAAGAAATTGTTCAAAAAGGAATTGATGGAATTGTAATACCTAAAGTGAATAATGTAAAAGAGATGAAAAAAATTGAAAAAATATTATTGGATTTAGAAAAAACTAGAAAACTAAAACCTATTCAAATAATCCCTTCAATTGAATCTGCAGAAGGAGTAGTGAATACTTTTGATATTGCATCATTTGGAAAGCGGGTGTCTGCTGTAGTTTTTGGTGTGTTTGATTTACTAAATGATTTAGGAGTAGAGTACACAAAATATTCTGAAGGAGAAAAATATTCTCGAAGGAAAATACCTGTAGATGCTCATGCTGCAGGAGTTGCAGTTATTGATTCTATCTGGCAAGATCTCAAAGATTCTAAAGGATTAGAAAAGGATTGTAAATTAGGAAAAAGTCTGGGATATACAGGAAAAAGTATCATTCATCCAGATCAATTACCTGTGGTTCACAAATTATTTCATCCAAATAAAAGTGAAATATCATGGGCTCAAAAAGTATGTGAAGTTTACCTTGAATCCACCAAGAAAGGCAAAGGAGCAACTACTGTTGAGGGAAAAATGATAGATGAGGTTCATTTCAAGCAAGCAAAGGCACTTCTTGAACTTGTAAAATGACGAATTTTTCTAATTAATCTTATTCAAGTGATTCAATAATTGATCTCATACTGGTACTTTTCTCAAACATTTTTTTATTTACGATTTCAATAATCCCAATTTTATCTTTTTTAATGTCTAATCGTATTTCTTGAAATACACATTGTAGTTTAGATATTTTTTACTTTCACTAAGAACTTTACCAGATTCTATAATCCAACCATGTAAAATCAAATTTTCTATCTTTCTATGTCCTGATGTTTTAGGAACTTTAGATTCTTTAAGAATTTGTGGAATTGTATATTCATTTTCTAGTAGTGTAGAAATGATTTTTCTAGTAGTGTAGAAATGATTTTTCTAGTTTCAACTTCTCAAAATAATCCTAAAATTAAATCTCTTAAATCTGAATCAATAATAGTTACTAAAAATTTATCATCTCTTTTTTTATTTTGAGAATTTTACCTATGCAGTATTTTTCAAATCTCATAACATTTATTGAAGAATTTTTTCTAAGTACACTGGTAAATTTATGGAACTGCTCTATTGATAATTTTATTGACATACCATATTCTAAAAATAATTCTCTTTCAGTTTTCTTTAGAATTTCTAAATCTAGGTCTTTTTTGATTTCACATGATAGTGCAGATGCAATCATTCTATCAATACCGCCCATCCTATAGTTGTCAATGATGGAAAATATTAAGCACTGCTTTTTACAGTATGATTAGATATATCAAAATTAGTTATAGTTATTGATGATGATGAGGACACTGTCAAGTTATTTAGTGAATTTCTTGAAGAACATGAAATCAATGTTATTGGAAATGGATTTGATGGAGTTACAGATGTAAAACTATTCAAAGAAACCAATCCTGATGTTGTCTTAATCGATTTGAATATGCCAAATGGAAGTGGATTTTATGCAATTAAAAAAATTCAAGAGATTAATCCTAAAGCAAGAATAATTGCTGTAACAGCAGATGAAAGTTTTACGACTGAAGAAAGATTAGAGAAATCAAACATCCCTCTTATCCAAAAACCATTCAAAATGGATCAAGCAATTTTCATAATCAAAAACTAATAGATTCCCATTTTTGGAATTTTTCATATAATCTTATATTAAAAACTTCATACTAAATTTTAGATAGAAATGAGTAAACGTGTAACAATAATGATTGATGAAGATCTTGATAAAAAACTTAGACTACGTCAAGCAAAACTGATTCAACAAGAACAATCATCATATAGTTATTTCAAAGTTTTGAAATAAATCATTTTTTTCAAATTTCTATTTAATTAGAATAGATTAAAGATAATGAAATTCTCTAATTAAGAGATGGTTGATCTTCTTGATCCTTCAAGTGTGATAACTAGGATGTTTAATGCTGAAAAATACGAAGAGATGTACAAATATTGCAAAGGATTGTTGGAAAAAATCCCAAATGATATGCTTGCTCTACAAAATATCTCATTATCTTTGATTTATCTAAAAAAATATGAAGAATCTATTGATTACTGCAATAAAGTCCTAGAAATAAAAAATTCTGATACATATGCTTTAAAAAATAAGATTTTTGCTCTTGAAAATTTGAAACAATATGAACAAGTTTTAGAATTATGTCAGCAGATACTTTCAACTAATTCAAAAGATACATGGACTCTAAACAGTATGGGATTGTCTCTAAATGAATTAAATCGTCATAAAGAAGCCCTTGAATGCTATGACACATCACTTCTAATAGATCCAAATGATATTACGGCTTTAATGAATAAAGCAATTTCATTAAGTCATTTAGGAAACTATAATGATGCCGTAGATTACTATGATAAGGCTCAAATGATTGATCCAAAATTAAAAGAACTTCCACTCGCTAAATCACGATTATTTGAAAAATTGAAAATGACTGATGATGCTTTTTTAGCTGCTCAAGGTGTTCTCAATAAGGATATGGAAAAAATTAAAAATGATGCAAAAGAAAACAAATGTTCTGTTTTTCATCAATTCTGTAATGATGAATTTAAGACATCAAATCCTGAATAATTTTATAGGTAATTCAAATCCTTCGTAAATACGTGAAGAATTTTATAGATATAATTCATAGATGTTCTGATGTTTACTGGAATTGTTGAAGGAATTGGCAAAATAGAAAAAATTTCTAAAAATACAAAAAATAGAAGTGCTATTCAAATGACTATAAATTTGGGAAAACATGCAAAGGGACTAAAAATTGGACAAAGTGTTGCACTAAATGGAGTTTGTCTTACCGCAACAAAACTTACTAAATCAAGTTGTATTTTTGAAATGATTGAAGAAACTACTAAAAAAACTGATTTTGGAAATTTAAAGATTGGAGGAATTGTAAATATTGAACGTAGTTTAAAAGCAGGCGATAGACTTGAAGGGCATTTTGTTTTGGGTCATGTAGATGGTGTAGCAATAATTAAAAAAATTCTAAAAAAACCTAATGAGGTGCAAGTTTGGTTTGAAGTTCCAAAAAAATTATCTAAATTTGTAGTGAAAAAAGGTTCTATTGCTATGGATGGAATTAGTTTAACTGTTGTTGATATAAAAAACTCACTAGCCTCAATATCCTTGATACCTCATACAATTGAGGTTACAAATTTTCACACAAAAAAGGTAGGCGATAAAGTTAATATTGAAACTGACATTCTTGGAAAATACATCCTAAAGTAAAGCCAATTATCTACAACTTTAGTGGTAATTACCAATTTTTTAGTAAACTTTATAATTAGATTAAAAAGTTTTTTCATATGTCGCTTGATTTTGCATTACAATCTTTGAAACTAGGAGAATTTGTTCTATTGTTTGACTCTGCAGGAAGAGAAAATGAAATTGATATGGTAGTAGCTGCAGAATTTGTAACTCCTGAACATGTTGCAAGGATGCGTCAACATGCTGGTGGACTATTATGTATTGCAATTGAAAATGATTTTGCGACATCTCTTGATTTACAATATATGCATGAAATTCTTGCCGAGTCTTTAATTTCAAACAAAGAGATGATTATGGGATTAGCTCCTTATGGTGATCATCCAACTTTCTCATTATCTGTAAATCATTACCAAACATACACAGGAATTACTGACAAAGATAGGGCATTAACAATTAATGAAATGGCAAAAATCTATAATATTGAAAACAAACAGAAAAAATTTACATCATCTTTTAAGACTCCTGGACATGTTCCGCTATTGATAGCATCCAAAGATTTGTTAGCTGCACGTCAAGGACATACAGAGATGTCTGTTTATTTGGCACAAATTGCAGGTTTAACTCCTGTAACTGCAATATGTGAAATGATGGATGCTGAAACTTATACTGCATTATCTGTGGATAAAGCTGAAAAATTTGCAAAACAAAATGGAATTCCATTAATTGATGGAAAAGAACTATTAGAATATGCTAAGGTGAATTAATTTTGAATATAGCAATAGTAGTTTCAGAATTCAATGAGGGAGTAACATCTAGGATGCTGTCTATAGCCAAAGAAAAAGCCGAACTAATGAAATTAAAAATATCTTTCACTTGTATGGTTCCAGGAGCCTATGATATGCCTATTATAGTTGATTCATTATTGCAGAAAAAAGATGTTGATGCTGTAGTCACTTTAGGTGCTATCATTAAGGGACAAACAAAACACGATGAAGTAATCTCACATGCAGCTGCTCAAGCATTGACAGATTTGTCATTAAAATACCAAAAACCTGTCTCTTTAGGAATTTCAGGTCCAGGAATGCAGGAAAGACATGCTTATGCCAGAATTAGACCTGTTGCAGAACGAGCAGTAGAAGCAGTTGTAAAAATTTCTGATGAACTAAAAAGGATTCAAAAATGATTCAACTAAGCATATTAAAAATCACAAAATATGGTCCATGGACACTAACTCTTGGTAGTGATAGAGAACATGAACTGCAAATGCTTCAAGCATCTATCTACAAAGAAGTACAAAGATTATTTTCTGAAAAAAACTGCATAGTTTTTCTAAATAGAGCAGATGAATTTTTTGTAGTTTCAAATGGTTTGAATTTGGAGGAACATATTCAAATCCAAAAAACCCTTGAAAAATCATTTGAAGTTAGATTAACAATTTCTATTGGTTATGGTAATTCACCTTTTGAAGCAAATCTCAAAGCATATGAAGGAAAACAAAATAAAATTATTTTAAACACTGAATATAATATTTTTGGTTTTGTTTATGATAAATCTGATTCAAAAGTTTCGATAATGCATTTAGATGTTGATGATCTTACATCTAGACGAAAAACCAATTCTCCTTATGAAATTTCATCAATAATATTTGGATTGTATTCAAAAATGTCTAAATTCTTTTTAGAAAAAAACTCTCTTACATTTTTTATGGGTGGTGATAACTTTATGGTTGTATCAACTGATGAAGCAAAAGAGTCCATTCAAGATTTTATTAATCTTGTAAAAGATGAAGATGAAATTTTATTGAATTGTGGAATTGGTAATGCAAATACTGGTAGAGCGGCGGTAAAATTAGCCACAAAATCTCTTGATACAATACGCGAAATTCGAGATTCAGGGAAAGAAAAATCTGAAGTTTATGAATTATCATGTTAATAAAAAATATCAGCGCTTTAGCTGGTCAGGAATTAGATTATGTTTCAAACACTGATATTAGAATTCAAAATAACAAATTTAAAAAAATTCATTCAAAAATTAAACCAATTTTAAAAGAAGAATCTGTAGATTGTGAAGGACTTTTGATGATACCTGGATTCATTAATGCTCATACGCATATTGGGGATTCTGTAGGAAAAGATGTTTCTTTAAACAATACAGTTGATGAAAAAATTCATCCTGTCTTTGGAGCAAAATCAAAAATTCTAAAAAACACATCAAATGAGATTCTTGAAAATTTTATGAAAAATACATGTCATTCAATGCTTAGAAAGGGAATTACTACATTTGTTGATTTTAGGGAAGGTGGGTTAGATGGTGTTATTTTATTAAAAAAAGTCCTAGAAAGTCTTCCTTTACGTTCAATTATTTTAGGTCGAATGGAATTTTACCAAGATGCAAAAGAAATTAAAAAAAATTCATCATTTCCAGGCACAAAATCTTCTGAATTGTTTGAATTACTCAAAAAATGTGATGGTATTGGTATCAGTGGTGCAAATGAAAACAGTAATTCCGTATTGAATTTGTATTCTAAAATGCCAAAAATTAGAGCAATTCATTCTGCTGAAACTAGACAAAGTATGACTCAATCAAAAAAAGTAACTGGAAAATCAGAAACAATTAGGGCCTTAACTTTAAAACCTGATTTCTTAGTTCATATGACATATGCCTCAAAATCTGATCTTAAAATAGCCTCTAAAAAAACAAGAGGTATTGTAATTTGCCCTAGAGCTAATTCATCCCTTGCTGAAGGAATTCCTGATGTTGATTTAATGCAAAAGTCTGGCTGTATTTTAGCCCTAGGCACAGATAATGTTATGATAAATTCTCCTGATATGTTTAGAGAAATGGATTTCATTTGGAAAGTAACTATGGGTTTACATAAAAAAAGAATTGATGCTAAAGAAATTCTTAAAATGGCAACCGTAAATGGTGGAAAAATTTTGAATAAAAATATTGGAAGTATTGAATCTGAAAAATTTGCTGATTGTATATTTTTAGATAAACATGCATTAGATTTAGAACCCATGCATGATCCACATGCATCAATTGTACATAGAGCATCTGAATCTGCAATAAAGGCGGTAATGATTGGAGGAAAAATAATTCATGGAAAAATTTAAGCCATATATTATTTTGAGTGCAGCAATATCTGTTGATGGAAAAATTGCTACTAGAACAGGAGATTCAAAACTTTCTTCCAATCAAGATTTTCATAGATTACATAAACTACGAACAAAAGTGGATGCAATAATTATTGGAAAGAATACTCTAATGCGTGATGATCCTTTGTTAACTGTACGTTATACTAAAGGGAAAAATCCTATTAGAATAATTTTAGATTCTAAAGGTGAGATCTCTACTAAATCAAAAATTTTACAAACATCTACTAAAATATCCACAATAATAGCTGTATCGAAAAAAATAACAAAATCAAATCTACAAAAATTAAATAATTTCCCAGTTCAAGTAATTATTACTGGAGAAAAATCAGTCAATATCAAATCTCTATTGAAAAAACTTTCAGAGATGAAAATTAGAACAATATTAGTTGAAGGCGGTGGAACAGTGAATTGGGCATTTATTAAACAAAATATTTTTGATGAATTAATTATTACCCTTTCTCCATTTGTAATTGGTGGAAATGATTCAATATCCTTTGTTCAAGGTAGTGGATTTGATAAAATTTCTAAATCCCCCAATTTACAACTCAAATCAGTCAAGAGGCTCAAAAATCATCTTCTTTTGAATTATCGAAAAGTGTAAGTTATTATACGTTATTTGAAATAAAATTACAAGAAATTGGCAGTAAAAAAGAAAACTACAACAAAAAGAAATGCAGCTCCAAAAAGAAAAGCAGTTCCAAAAAAGAAAGCAATCAAATCAAAATCTAAAAAACCAGCATTTGGCGGATATGCAATTAGTTTTGCAGGACGTTCTGAAACAGTAGAACAAGTCTTTGGTAAGAAACCAATTCCACCAAGTGAAATGACCAAAAAGATTTGGATATTTGTTAAAGCAAACAACCTTTCTAATCGTTAAATCCCACATGTTAACGAATCATCGTTAACTAATTTCTATCTTTTAATTATTTTTTTAATTTGAATAAGATATAGATAATGGATTTTATTTTAATGAATTATGTCTACCAGATCACTAAGACGCGATCATGAATTAATAGAAAAAGTCATCAAAGCAATGGAATCTACTGTTCAATTACTAAATAATGGAAAACAGATCCCTGAATCAATATTATTACCAGTAATTGATTTTTCAAAAAACTTTACAGATGTTTGTCATCATAGCAAAGAAGAAAAATCCTTGTTTCCAGCTTTAGAACAAGCTGGTTTACCTACCAATATGGGACCAATTGCCATGATGCTAATTGATCATCAACGTTCACGAGAGATTGGTGCAGAAATGGAATTGTCAGCTAAAGAATATCTTTCATCTGGAGATTCAACAAAACTAGTGAGTAATATGCAACAATATGTTGAACATATCACTGAGCATTTGTGGAAAGAGAATAATAAATTATTCAAGATGGCAGAGGCAAGATTACAATATGTTTCAGAAAAAGTTGATAAAGAATTAAACGAAATTGAAAAATCGAAACTTGATGAGATTGGTAAAACTAGGGAACATTATGAACAACTTGCAGAAGATCTTACAAAAGATGTTTCTCAGCAAGGTAGTTAAATTTGTCTCACAGTATATTTGGTCAAGTAACAACAGTAAGAAAATTTACTCATGGAGATATTGAATTTGATTTTTATCATGAAGGTGAAATTACTACCTATAGATATTCATCAGATTCTAGTAGATTAGGAAATTTCCCTAAAGAACTTCTGAAATTTTGATATCTACTTTAGCTACTAATATTTGTGGTGAGATTTTTTTTGGGGATGATGGAAATCCAACACATGTTGAATTGGAAGAATGTGATGATGAAGATTTAGAGGAAGAATTAGATGATGATTCTGATGATTGATACTTTAGAATTAAAAAATAATCTATTCTACGTAATGATGATGTGTTAAATTATCATAAAATCTAACTGATTTCAAATTTACAAATTCTAACATCCCATATCTTGATAATTCTCTTCCAAATCCGCTGTGTTTAATTCCTCCAAAAGGGATTCTTGGATCTGAAATTACTACATTATTGACACTAACTATACCTGATTCAATTCGTCTAGACATTTTATCTGCTTTAACAAGATCTTTTGTCCATATACTTGCACCAAGACCAAATTCACTCTCATTTGCTAGTTTAACCGCCTCACTTTCATTTTCAACAATCGTAATTGGAGCTACTGGTCCAAAAGTTTCCTCCTGTGCTATTCTCATATTTGATTTAACATTTCTAAGAATAGTTGGTTTGTAAAAGAATCCTTTTCCCTCTATTTCAGAACCTCCAAGAAGAATTTCAGCACCTTTCTCTTTTGCATCCTCAACTATTCCAGAGATTGTTTCTAACCCATCTTTACTTGATAATGGACCAATATCTGTTTCCATTGACATTGGATCACCTATTTTGAGCTGAGATGCTTTCTTAATAAATAACTCAGTAAATTCTTCTGCAATATTTTTCCCAACAAAAAATCTTTTTGATGCAACACAACTTTGACCACAATTGATGAATCTGCCTTTGACTGCACCTTCTGCTGCTTTTTCAATAATTGCATCATCTAATACTATGAAAGGATCACTTCCTCCTAATTCCAAAACACATTTTTTCAAATGTTTTGCAGCTCTTTCACCTACTTTTACACCTGCATTGGTACTACCAGTAAATGTAACTGCATTAACATTAGAATCAATTAGATGATTTGCAGATTCTACACTTCCAACCACTGTTTGAAAAATCCCATCAGGCATTCCAGATTCGGTAAATGCCTTTTCAATTTCAATACCTGATTGCATTGTTACTCTAGATGGTTTCATTACAATCACATTTCCTGCCATTAGACAAGGAGCTGCAAATCTCAATGCTTGCCAATAAGGAAAATTCCACGGCATAATTGAGCCTATTACCCCCAATGGTTCAAAAGTTAGAAAACTCTTTCTTGCATCTGTGTTTAGTACTTCATCAGAAAGAAAACTATCTCCATGATCTGCATAAAATTCTAAAGCCCATGCACATTTTTCAACCTCCCCAATTGATTCTTTGAGTGGTTTACCCATTTCAGATGTAGCTACTTTTGCTAGTTCTGTTTTATTCTTCTTTAGATATTCAACTAAATTGTAAACGTACCCTCTTCGTTTCTCATAATCTTTTTTCCATTCTGGATATGCTCTTTTTGCTTTTCCTACTAAATCAAATACCTGATTCTTATCCATTGGAGAATAGTTTGCAATATTTTCACCTGTCGTTGGATTTACCGTAGTGATTTGACTCAAGGATCTTCCCAAGAGCTTCTCCTATTTATTCTACTAACTTGTCTTTCAAAATTTCAGTCTAATCAAAATGTCTGTTGCATATCTTGTTTAATCTCATCAATTTTCTTTTGATATGCTTTTCTAGATTTATCATTCTTTTTTAGATTCAAAACATTTTGACATGATGGACATTTGAACATCCCATCAAGAGCACTTTCAAATGTTACTCTAGGACAATCTTCGTTTCCACAGTGATAGAAATCTGATGCATTCTCATAATCTAATCTCTGTTGTAATCTTTCATCGATTTTCTTTTTTTGATTTTCAATAAAATGTTCTACTTCTTCTCTTCTAGTTCTCCATCTGTAGACAAACCATCCTTTTCTTTCATCTTTAACTCTAATTCCAGTAATGAGAGATTTTCCAAATAGATCATACAAAACTTTTCTTACCATGTTGATTCTGAGACCTGTAGAACTAGCAATTTCTTCATCAGTAGCATCTTCAGCTTTTAGAAGAGATCTTGCTACTTTGAGATATTCATCTCCTCCAATCATTGAGGCGATTCTAACAAAAGGATCTTCGTATTTGTCTACCAACTCTAATGACTCCTGATTTTCTACTATTAATCCCTTGTTTCTTTTACTTGCACATTTTTGCCATTTTTAGTGGGAATGATCTTTCTTTTTGCATTGGGAAACCCTTTTTCAAATTGTTTGCCTTTTTGGATACGATCCAAGAGAATTGCTAAAGCACTAATCTCTGAATGTGGTTGGCTACCAACTCCGACATTATAGTCTGCTAATTCATAAATTTCTCTTGGAACTTTTTCAGCACCTACAACAATCAACAGATTTTCTTTATCTCCAATTTTCTCTTCAACATCATTGATACTTTCACCATACATTGAAAGATGAACAATTTTGAAACCTTCACCTTTTTTCTTTTTTACAATTGTTTTCCATTTTTCAATAAACTCAACCTGAAAATTACCCCCCCAAGTATTGTTAATCTTTTCAATAGTATCCTTGATTTCTGGATTTACCTCTGTCATGTAAATTCGCTCTGCACCAAATCCTCTTGAAACAAGTGCTACGTGTGTAGTTACTCTATCATCTCTTACAACACGTTGTCCTATCCTAACTACTTCAATTACCAAATGTTTTATCTGCTCCTTTCCATACATTGTTTTTTGGTTTATGATAATTCTGACTTTCTATAATTTCTTTGATTAATACTTTTAATTGTGTAATGTTTTTTCCAGTTTTTGCAGATACTGAAATCAATTTTTTATTTTCAGTTAAATTGAGATATTCAACTTTTCGTTCAATTTCTTCTTTTTTTAATAAATCTGATTTGTTTAGAGCATAAATTATCTTGTTTTGTTCTACTCCTAATTCATTTAAAGTTCTCATACAACTAGAAAATTTCTTTTTCAATTCAGAAATTGAATCATTAATATCAATTACCAGAATAATCATATCAGTATGTTTCAATTCTTCCAGTGTTGATTTGAATGCATCAATCATGTAAGCTGGTAGTTTGCTGATAAAACCAACTGTATCTGCAATTAAAAATGGTTCCTGATCTATCATCACTCTTCGTGTGGTTGTAGTAAGAGTTGTGAAAAGTTCTTTACTTTGAGTTTTTGTTTCACCTGTAGTTTTGTTAAACAATGTAGTTTTCCCTGCAGAAGTGTAACCTGCAAGTGATATTGTCTTGAATCCCATTCTTTTTCTTCCTTGTCTGTGAAGTTCTCTTTGTTTTCCAGCTTTTTCGAGTTTTGATCTTATTGTTTGCATTCTATGTTTGATGTCATTATAATACACGTCAACCTCAAATTTTCCAATGCCCATAAATCCAGGCTGTTCACCCATGTTTGCAAGTCTAACTTTCTCTTTAGCTCTTGCCATTTCATATCGCAACTGTGCTAATTTTACTTGTAATTTTGATTCTGCACTTGAAGCTCTACTTTCAAAAATCTCCAGAATTAATGCTTCTCTATCTAATACTTCTCTGTGTAATTCTGTAGCAAGATTATAGTTCTGACTTGGTTTTAAAATCTCATCAAATACTATAATATCTGGTCTTAACTTATCTGCAATTTCTTGTAATTGTTCCAGTACACCACCACTAATGCCATACTTTGGTTTTTGAAGATAATCTTGCGTTATAACGTGGACTACTTGATACCCTGCAGCGTCACAAAGCCCCTTTGCCTCATTTATTGCATCTTCTTGATCATATGTGATTAGAATTGCAGAATTCATTCTAATTCATTTTTTTAATTGAATCTAAAATAATTGTATTGGACATATTTTTGGTAAATTAATCGGATTTTTTTAGTGTTTTTTCAATATTCATATTCAAAACTATTTCAGATATATCACTAGCATATTCAGCAACTCTTCGAATATTTTCAGTCATTCTTCTTATCCTGTAAATTTCCTCATCATCTTTTAATGATTTTGAAGCAACTCTTACTTTTTTCTCAAACTTTGTAATTTCCTCAATTTTTGTGATAGTTTTTTCAGCCTGATTGTAATCTTCTTTGAATAATGCAAGGCATGAATCATCTAAAACAGTTAAGCAAAACTCATTCATTTCCTGTAATTTTTGCAAAATCTCTTTTTGTACAGGTTTTTTAAATTCAATCAAATCTTTTGCTATGAATGCAGCATGATCTCCTGTTCTCTCTATGTTTTTTACAATGAGTCTATACCCTAAGCAATTTCTAGCATTTCTGAAACCCATCTCTTTTAACATATGCTCATTTTGAATTGCAATCTTTAATTGTCGAATAATGTAAAATCCAAATCTATCCACTTCATCATCTGTATTGATGACTTCTTGAGCCAATTCTAAATTATTTTCTTTTACAGCTAAAATTGCATCACTTGACATTGACTTTGCTAGGTGGATCATTCGCTTGAAAGCACCGTCTACTGATAATTCTAACAAATTAACAAGAACTTGAACTGTAATTTCACTTGTTGAATCTGCAATTATTTCAGAACCCATCAACATTCGTTTTACAGCTTCTTTCACTGTGTTTCTTTGATGAGGACTTAATCTGCCATTTTTTGGTTTTACATTAATGGTCTTGTATCCTAAAAAGTACAACGAAATTAATTTTCTAACAATGGAAGCTGCTTCTTCTCCTCCATCAATCTCTATCACGGCATCTTCTTTTTTCTGAGTTCTGGATTCAAATTTTGGTGGATATAGTTCTAATGTTGATGAACCTTTTCGAACCATTCTAATTTGGTCTCCTTGTTTGAGACCTAATTCAATAATCCATTGTTTTGGTAATGAAACTATATATGATGATTTACCAGTAAACTGTATTTTTCTAGTTTCTCCCCTATCTTCCATAATCTAAAGGGAAAATCCTATTCTATATAGTTTGATCCTTATGATATAGACTAACACTGAACTAATATTTAGAAAAAATTCTACTATGAGTATTGGATCATATCGTTAAACTCCAGCACTCTCTTGACGCATTATTTGGAAATGGCACATCGAAATTATTACCAAAAGATATTGAAATGACTTTTTCTAGAAAAACTGGTAGAATTCAAACCGTTTCACAAAAAGGAAAATTTCTATGTACTTTGAGAATTGATGGAAGTCTTGCAATTAGTATTCATTTTGCTCAAATGTTATTGAAAAATAAAAAATTTAAAGAAAATTGTATTGAGATAAATTCTGATGCTGCTCCTTATGTTGAACAGGGAAGATCAGTATTTTGTAAACATGTTATATCCTGTGGAAAAAATGTTCAAATATCTGCAGACACTCCTGTGTTATTCAAAAATAAGGTAATTGCCGTAGGAAGGGCACTTTTGTCATCTGGTATGATTTCTGATTTTGAAAGAGGTGTGGCCATAAAGATCAGAGATAGTTTAAAAAGTCGTAACGAGGAAATAATATCATGATGCGAGGAGGAGGAAACCGCGAAATGCGAAGAATGATGGATAAGATGGGTCTGGATATGAACGAATTATCTAATGTTCAAGAAGTTATAATTAAAACTGATAAAAAAGAAATCATTATTTCAAAGCCTTCTGTTACTGAAATGAAAGCAAAAACCAATTCAATTTTTACAGTAACTGCTGATAGTTATGAAGAAAGAGAATTGGAAGTTCCGATTTACTCAGAAGAAGATATTTTACTTGTAAGTCAGCAAGCTGGTGTTGATGAAGAAAAAGCTAAAAGTGCTTTAGAAGAGGCTGAAGGCGATCTTGCACGAGCTATCTTGCTTTTAACAACAGGATAATCTAAGAATATCCCATTCTTGTGCCTAAAAATGAATGATTTAAGTAATGGATCATCAGATTCAGAGCATAATGAGTAGCATGGCTGAATCCAAAGTCACAGGAATTATCAAATCATTGAGTGCATTAGAGGATGATCTAGATTCTCTAAATGGCAAAGTTGGTGACATAAAAAAACAACTATCTGTAAAGGTTATTACTGAAATTGATAATTTACTAGAGAAAACTCGTGAAATGGCTACTAAAGAAGCTGAAATTATCATCAATGCTTCTAAAGATAAGGCAACTGCTGAATCTGCAAAAATCGCTCAAGAGGGTGATGTAAAATTATCTGAAATCAAATCTAAAATTGATGTAAATTTTGATGAAGCAGTCAAACATGTAGTGTCAACAGTTTTGAAGGCATAAACCTAAATTTTATATTTCCTTTCATCGATCCCTTACAGAATTCACGTATTGGAATTGCTACTATCTATGGTAAACCCCACTAAATTTTCAACTTATCTGAAAAGTCTCAATCTGTCTTTTGATTCCATACTTCCAGGAAAAATTCAGGACTATCTTGGAAATCTTATACTTACAACACTGAAGGAATCTCCTAAACATGTGAGAAAATTTTACTTCATGAAGATGTTCTTGAACATCATCCTACGATACTTGTACCTCGGAGCAAAAGTCTTTTCAATTTATTGTTCTTACAAAATACTGATACATATTCAAATTAAATTTGTGTGTTCTAAAATATTCCATAACCTTATATCTCATCTCATGTATTGATTCATAAAATTCCGATTCAACATTAACATGTTTGCACTGTCTCCAAATCTATTTTGCCATACTCAAATGTGGAGATCTCAGAAGATATGCTAGTTTGACATTTTTGTTTTTGCGCAGATATTTTTTCACATCATTTGCTTTGTGTTGTGGTGCTCTATCAACGATAACAAATATTTTTCCAAATTTTTTACGAGCTGCTTCCAAATAATCTATAAATGCAATTGCATTAAATTCTTCATACGATCTAAAAATTGATTGTCATCATCTCATAAATCAAAAATCTTTGGTGTGTTCCTCTTCAGCGTACAATCATTCTTTGGTGTACATCTGTCTGATATTTTTTACCAAGACGCACATCATCTACAAATACAGATTCGTCCTGAAGTTGTCCATATTTTACTATGATATAGAAATTGAGAGATCAGTTCACAATTCTATTGAAGAATTGGTTTTGTATATTATTGGAATTTTAGGTGATCTTAGAGCAAAAAGAAAAATTCTAAAAATTGGTGATGGAAATATGTATGTTGCAAAACAAATTGTAAAAATGCTTAATCTAAAATTCTGTTCATCATTTGAATTAGAATTTGTAGATGAAAGTAAAAAAGTATGAAAATTAAAAATTTTAATCAGCGAGGAAAACGAAATATGCTTTCAGCCAAATATATTTCTCAGCGGGAGGGATACCGACATTCTATTCTTCTGTTATCTATTATTGGTTAGTAATTTTGATATTTTTTAAAAATAATCTTATTTTATTTGAAATTTCTATCTTTCTCATAGTTTAATGACGATGATAGTATGATAATATTATAAATTTTCACTAATTTTCTATAAAAAAATGAAATTTTTTGTCAAACATCTATATTGATACCTGTAATTTTTTTAAAAAATATGATATTGAAATCAGCTATACATATTTATTGTTGATTTTGGGGTTTTTTTTGAAAATAATAATTTTAATCGTTCAAAAATATACAATATTTACAATAAATTCTAATATTTTATATGAAATTTATCGATCCACCCTTATATAGTTATGAATTCTATACAATATACCAAGATGACTTGTAAAGGAATTTGTGTTAGATATAAGGCTCAAAAGCCTGTTGGCACTGGAAGATATGCTTCTGGACAACGTCGATGCCAGATTTGTGAAATTTTCATCAAATGGGAAGGACTTTGGTGTCCATGTTGTGGATATAGATTAAGAACAAAACCACGTAATTTGAAATACAAAGCAAAATTACGAGCTAGAGTTGAGGCTGATTCTATAGAAGCTGCAGCAGCTACTGAAATTGAATCAGAAGTTGTAGAAGTAACTGTTAAAGCAAAATCTAAAGCTAAAACAGCTAAAGCAAAAACAACAAAATCCAAAGCTAAAGCAAAAACTAAAGAAAAAACTTCATGTACACATTGTGAAAAACTCTTTGTTTATCCAGATAAACATGAGAAGAATTGCAAGAAGAACCCTGAAGTTGTTGCTTCCCAGAAAAGTGAAACAATAGCAATAAAAGCATAAGATTTGTTCATAGCTCATTGACCTCTCCAAATGGTTTTTTTCATAAAATGGTAAATTTGGAGAGTCGTAGTTTTTCTTTACAAATTCAAAAATTTGAAAATGGTTATTTTATTTCAGTTACTGAAGGATCCAATAAATTGGGATCAATGGTAGTTTCATTAGCAACTGGACCTACACCAATCACGACCACTATTATTCCATCTAGATCAGAATCTCTTTTTCTAAAACTTGTTGCTGAAAGAATTAGTACTCGAATGAGGGGAATTGCTCTAGTTTCAGCTTTTATCCAAAAGCCTTTAGAACCAAATACAGCAAAAGCCTTAATGTTTGAGATTATGGAAATGATTGAGAATGAGTGATTTAAGAAGTTACATTTCACAAATTAAAAAAATCAAAGAACTCAAAACCGTAAAATCTTCTGTTTCAACAAAATATGAAATTGCTGGAATCACTGCTAAGGTTGATGGTTCAAATGCTGTATTGTTTGAAAAAATAAAAGAAAGTGACTTTAGATTAATAGCAAATTTAGTTGGAACTAGAAAACGATTTGCAATTGCTGTTGGTGGCACAGAACATAATATTCATGAAAAAGTAATTTCTGCTATTAAAAAAGCTAAAAAACCCAAAATTATTTCATCAGGAAAATTTATGGAAAACAAGTCTAAAAATCTACTTTCTATGCCTATAGTTACTCATTTTGAAAAGGAACCTGGTCCGTTTATCACATCATCTGTAGCATATGCTAAAAATCCTGAAACTGGCAAACAAAATTCTTCATTTCATAGAATGATGCCAATTGATAAAACTCACTTTTCTATTAGGATGGTTGAAGGCCGTCATCTCCATAGATGTTTTATTGATGCTAAAGAACATGGTGAAGATCTTAAAATTGCTATAACTGTAGGTGTTCATCCCGCAATTTCAATTGCTGGTGCATATCAGGCAGATTGGGGAAAAGATGAAATAGATATTGCAAATTCACTTTTAGGTGGAAAATTAACTTTAGCAAAACTTCCTTTTTCAGGCTTGAACGTTCCTTCTGGTTCAGAATTTGTTATGGAAGGAAAAATTCTTCATGATAAAACCCATCCGGAATGGATGGTTGAAATGCTTCAGACATATGATCATAAAAGATCTCAACCTGTTTTTGAACTTGAAAATCTCTATTTTAGAAATGATCCAATTTTTCATGATGTCTTATCTGGATATTCAGAACATAGATTGTTGATGGGAATGCCAATTGAATCAAAATTAAATGGAGAACTAAAAAAATCATTTTCTCAAACAAAGCAAGTCTCAATGACTAATGGTGGATGCAACTGGCTACATGCCGTAGTACAAATTAAAAAGAAAAATGATTCAGATCCTAAAAAAATTATTAAAAAAACGTTTGAATCCCATCGTTCATTGAAACAAGTAACAATAGTTGATGAAGATATTGATCCAAATAATGCTGAATCTGTAGAATATGCTCTGGCTACAAGATTCCAAGCTGATAAAGATTTAGTTATTATCAAAAATATTCGTGGTTCTAGTCTAGATCCATCAAGTAACCAACAAAAACTACGAACTGCCAAAATGGGTATTGATGCCACTAGATCTCTTTCCAAGTGCCCAGAAGGATTTGAGTTAGCCAAAATCCCAAAAATTGATAAAATTAAACTCGAAAAATATTTCAAATAACTAGAATCAACTGATTAAATTAAATGGAGAATAATAACTAGATAAAAAATGTCATCAGAAAGTTCCAATATGAGAGAAAAAAGTCCTTCAGAGTCTCATGCTGAAGTTATCATTCGAATGTTCCCCTCAGATGCAAATCCAGCTGGAAATGTCTTTGGAGGCGAAATTTTAAAACATATTGATATGGTGGCAGGAATTGTTGCTCAACGTCATAGTCAATCAAATGCTGTTACTGTATCTATGGACAGTGTAAATTTTTTGAAACCTGTTTTTGTTGGAAATGTTCTTACATTAAATGCTAGGATAAATTATGTTCATAATTCATCAATGGAAATAGAAGTTAGAGCTGAAGCTGAAGATATTGTAACTGGAATTAGAACTGTTACTGGAACTGCTTTTGTAACATTTGTAGCTCTTGATAAAAACGGAAAACCTACACCTGCTCCTAAATTATCACTAAAAACAGATGATGATAGGTCGAAATTTGAAGAAGGCAAAATCCGAATGGATATTAGACTAAAAAATCGTCAAAAATAACATACATCTTCATAGATCCATTTAAGAATAATGAAAATTATCTTTAGTTAATGTCTGAACAAGGAAAAAATAATGAATGGGATTCATTATGGGGAGAATATACAAAATCCCTTGAAAATTGGAAATCCCTTTTTGAGCAAATTCAAAATGCAAGTAATGACATGCAATCTAAATTCAACAGTGTTTGGGATAAAGCAAATGTTGAATCAAGTGCTGATACCATGAAATTATTTGGTGAGAATTGGCAAAAAGCTCTCAATGAAGCAGGAATGAATTCATTCAAAGAATTTGGTGAGAATTGGCAAAAAGCTCTCAATGATTCTAATACTGCTACCTTCAAACAATTTACTGAAAATTGGCAAAAGGCACTTAGTTCATCTGGTTTAGAACAGATGAATGCATATGGTGAAATGATGAAAAAATTTGCTGAAACTTGGACCTCAATGTGGCCAAAATCACAATAAATTGTTGAATTGAGAGAAAAATTTCTCTTTTTTTGTACTTGTACTGGATTAGAAATTATGACTGCAGTAGGTGTCACTGGATTTTTGTTTCATTTAGAAGAATATGTGCTATCTTTAATTTCCATGATTGTTTTTGGTAAACTAATCCTTTTTCATTTTATCATGGAATATTTTGATAGAAAAAAATTACAAACAACAAACTCTCATAATGTGGAAAGAATAAAACCATGATTAATTCATAATTTTTCGATGTCAATCACTCAAAATGAATATTATGTAGAATTATCTAGATTTGATGATTTAGCAAGATTGGCATGTGCATTACAAGAATATCCTAAACGAGTTTATTCTCAAGAACTAGACGGTACTAGAATTATTTCCAGTAGTTTAATACTTGCAAATACATTGTTGATTTTTTATACACCAATGACAAAATCAGGAAGATATGTTTCATATCAAGTTGATTCTGGAAAAGAGATTTGTGATATTGTTGAATCCACAAAAACTAATTCTAATTATGCTCCGATTATTCATATGGAATCTAAGATTTCATCTTTACCAGTACAATCAAAGAAAATATCTGATCAATTTCACCCAATACAAGTAAAGGATCTAGGAAGTTTAGCTCGATTAACATATGATCCAGAATTTCCAGATGAACAAAATCTTACACTTTATGCATTACCACACAACAAATCTTGGGTAATGGGATACATTACTTCTCTTGAAATGGATGACGTATATTATAATTTCAATTACGTTGAATTAGATTCAGAACCTACTAAGCATTTTGTTAAATATCGGGGAAATCAAGGTCAAGATCCAGAATTTTCTGATAATTTTGATCATGGCTATTCATATCTACCAATAGTCAAAATAAAATCAGAACACTCAATTTTTGGTTTGACTGAATAAATTTTCAATTTTTCCTGATCAAATCTTTAATTTTTGTCCTTGCTTCTTCAACTAACCGTTTTATCACTGGGATGTAAATTTCAGATGTATAAACAATTTCAATATCTTTGTGATTTTCAATATCTAGAAATGTAGATGCAATTATCTGATTATTTGCAACTTTAGGCTCATTTCTATCACGTCTTTTATGATTAATAATTTCTAAAAAACCTGGTAATTGTCTTTTTATTTCAATATCTAACTCATTCTTAGACCGTAATTTTTTATTACTTAAAGGAACTTGAATTTCTTGATTAATATCATCTTTGTATCTATCTGATGCTCTAATCATAATTTTTACATCAGGTAATTTTTTAAATTTTTTTCTAAAGTTACATATTTCATTCATAAAATTTGGATATGGATTTTTATGTTCTTCAGCATATTTTGTTCTAAACCATTCTGAAAATTTAATTGCATTTTTATCATTCTTTAATTCTGCTTTTTGCAGAAAGCTTTCTTCACTAATTGGTTTAGTTAAAAATAATCCAAAATCCCTGTCAGCTTCTTCAAAAATCCCTATTATTATTTCACCTCTTAAACTAATGTACTGTTCAAAAAAATAATTTACATAAAATGGATCAGGATCGTATTGTTTAATTTGTTTTAAAGAAATTTCACATTTTTCTATTACTTTTTCAATGTTCATTGAACTGTACTAGATTGTGAATTAGCATATTTTGATTGTGATTTTAAACTAGTAGCCAATTCTTTAAAAATTTCATTTACACTAACATCTACTAAATTTATTGTAGCGTTCTCTTTAACAATCTGTTTCTCAAATTTCTCTTTAATTGCAAATGATACTGATGACCAATGTAGTATACCTTTCAATTGTTCATCTACTGTAGAATTGGTTGTTGGGAAATTTGCTGGAGAGAAAACAACTCCATTTGTCCATTGCATTGTAGGAATTCCTCCTCCTGATGATCGTGTACTAAATGCTATTTGTTTGACCCAATCCTCAAATTTGTATTCAATCACCTCATGAATAATCAATTTTTTCCACGGTTCGATAGAAATTTCCATTAATTTCAATTACACAATGCCAATTATAACCCTATTTTTTGTGCCTATTCCCTTACATTTTTTATGCTTTTATTCAAATTTTAAAAATTTAATTTTCCTTAGATTAGGTTTCAAAAATCATTGCTTAATTAGTAGAAACTAATTATTATTTTTTATAATGAAGAAATGGGCTGATTACTTAATTTCAGAAGTAAGCTATGATTCTGAGCATCTAATTTCAATAGCTACACGGCATCGAGATACTGATAGTGGCATTACTAAAGGCATATCTGTAGATCGTTTAACAATTGCTTCTGACATAAAAAATGGATTTACATGTATTACAATTTACAGTGGAAAAAATTCTTGGAAACCTGGTAACAAACTTGGAACTTTTTCAATCGGAGGTACCCCTTATCTTAGAATAGATGAAAATAAAGTAAAATTAGATTATCTAGGTGATTTACCAGAATCTTCATTTGTACAAACAATTCAAGAATTAGAATTACAACCTGAATCAATAACTGAACCAGAACCACCTTCTAGTCCTAGAGGTTCATTACCAAAAGAATCCGCAGAAGAACTTCCTCAAGAGTTAGAACTTGTTCCTGAATCAATAACTGAACCAGAACCACCTTCTAGTCCTAGAGGTTCATTACCAAAAGAATCCGCAGAAGAACTTCCTCAAGAGTTAGAACTTGTTCCTGAATCAATAACTGAACCAGAACCACCTTCTAGTCCTAGAGGTTCATTACCAAAAGAATCCGCAGAAGAACTTCCTCAAGAGTTAGAACTTGTTCCTGAATCAATAACTGAACCAGAACCACCTTCTAGTCCTAGAGGTTCATTACCAAAAGAATCCGCAGAAGAACTTCCTCAAGAGTTAGAACTTGTTCCTGAATCAATAACTGAACCAGAGGAAGCTACTCCTGAACAATTATCACAGGTAAATGATCTTCAACAACAAATTGATGATTTGGAAAATGTTCTATCAAATCAAAAATTTTCTGAATCTGAACCAGAGGAAGCTACTCCTGAACAATTATCAAGAGTAAAGGAACTAGAAAAAGAAATTAAAAAATTAGAGACCATTGATATTGAACATAAAATTATTCAAACATTAGGAAAACAAAAAAAGAAACTTGATAATATAGAAAATAAACTTCATAATTTAGACAGTGTTAAAATTAAAACTTCAAAATCTTCTTCTCAAAAAGTCTATTGTGTTAAGTGTAAAACAAAAAGAATTATAAAAAATCCAGAAGAAACCATCATGAAAAATGGTAGACCTGCAATTAGAGGAATTTGCCCAGTATGTGGGAGTAAAGTTTTTAGAATAACTAAAATGAAAAAATAAAAACTTGTTTTATAAATTTAGAAATAATCACATTTGTTCTGATTGCCACGTCTGATTGAATTTTTTGATGGCCTCTTGATATGCTACGATTGAATCACCTCCAGATGATTTTAGAAATTTTTCCCATTGACCATTGAATTTTTTAATTGATTCAATGTTAGTTTCTTTAAAGATATTTTCCATCATCTTTGTTTGTTGTTTAATATATTCAGGTCCAATTTCTTCCCAAGTATTCTCCCAACTTGAACTAACTTTTTTTAATAATTCTGCATCTGATTCTATTGCTTTTTGACATGCATCGTGATATGTCATTAAAGTTTCATTTGTGGCTTTTTGCCATTGTGCAAGGGAATCTTTCCAACCACTTAAAGCAGAATTGTAGTCTTTCCAAGCTTTTTCAAATTCTAGTTTTTTTGATGAATTTGAAACTTGTTTTTTAGGTTTAGAAATAGTTTTTTTTGCTGTATTCTTGGGCTTACTCTTTTTCTTGGCTGCCATATTGTATTTTGAAAATAGTAGATGTTAAATCTTTCAATAATTCCATCATATGAAAATATTTTAGTACTAAAAATCTGACGCTTTTAAAAATATTGGATTATATTTTTTGTTTTTGTTTTCAAATAATTTGTAATGTGCCTTGCATAGATTCCGTGTTTCACTAAAACTAATTTTTACAGTTTCTATAGCTTTTTCTTTACATTCTGATATACTACATTGCATTTGAAAAAAATACCTATTATTTCTTAATAAAACTTTGAAATAATGTAATTACCAATGCTAACTTTTTATGATTGTAAAATGTCAAAAAAATATGAATGATGAAGAAAAAGGAGAGCAATTTTTAAAATTAATTGATGATCAAAATAATATTCAGTGGAAAATTGTTGCAAAATTAACGTCTCTAATTTCATCTCAATGGAATTCTGAAGAATCAAAAAATGAACTTAAAATTCTGGTAGAAAATCATTCTGAAATTACTAAAGAATTGAATAGCTTAGATGATAAAGGGAGTATTTTATAATGCAGAATCAACCATTAGTGCAATAAATAATACTGCCAGGTAAGGGCTAGAGAATTTAAACAATGTCCAAGCTGCTTTTTCCATTGGTTTGACTATAACCCATGCTGATAATCCTAGCATTAATGCACCTGATGCAATTGCAGTCCATAGATATACTGCTCCAACCATTTCTTCACCGCTTTGAGTTGTAATGAAAAATGGAGCAATTGAAAATAACACCATTACAACAGTTGAAATTGCGATAACTCTTGCAGAAGTTTTTTCTGAATGTACTGCAGTCAACATTGGAACATTGACTTTGTTATAATCTTCTTTGAAATGTAAAGTGAGTGCCCAAATATGCATGGGAATCCAAATAAACACTAAACCTGCCATAGCAAGACCCATTGTCCATAAATCTGACATGCTTACTGCTACCCATCCAATCATTGGTGGTGAACCTCCACACAATCCACCTAAAATTATGTTAGTCCTAGAATTTCGTTTTAAAACATATGAGTAAATTAGAATATTATTTACTAAACCAAATGCAATGAAAGCAGTTGCCCATGCTCCTTGTTCTAATGTTGTTGTAAAAGAAATTCCAAATGCTAGAACCAAGGAGATACCTGCTAATGCTAATCCAAAATTCCTTGCCTTTACAGCAGGATAGATTTTTTTTGATGGTAGAGGTCTGTCTTTTGTTCTTTCCATAATGGCATCAATATCTCTATCATGATAATTAGTCAAAGTATTTGCAGCGGCTGAACCAGCGGCAACTGAAAATAACATCAACAGCCATGTTGCTGGAGATATTTCTATGTTGTAAATATTTGAAGCTGTTAATGCTGCACCAAATGCTGTAAAGACTAGTAAATACCAAATTTTTGGCTTTGTTAATTCATAATATACTGCTACTCTGGATTCAGATTTTTGTTTTTGCAATATCAGTCACTATCCTTTGATGGCATATATGGCATTGCTTTCATTCGTGATTTCATTTCGATGAATGATTCAGATGACTGAATTCCTTCAATTCTACCAATTCGTTCAGAGACCATTTTATGCATTTGATCTAATGATTTTGAATACATTGTAACTAGAATGTCAAATCTACCTGTAACTTCTGCAACTTCTCTAACTCCATCTATTTTGAACAATTCTTCAATAATATGATCTCGTTTTTTTGTATCCATATTGATTCCAGTTAATGCTTTAACATTGTAACCAAGTTCTTCATCATTAACAACAATTGTAAAACGTTCAATCAGTTTTCTCTTAACTAATCGTTTGATTCTTGAATACACTACAGATGAATTAACATTGATTTTTTTTGATAAACGAGGAACTGAAATTGAGGCATCATTTGATAATTCTGATAAAATTTGTAAATCCAAGTCGTCTACTTTTGCCGTCTAAAACACCTGAGTCGATCTAGTTTTCTGGATCTTATAAAGTTATTATTGTAAAAATTGCAATAAATTCTCTAAATCTTGCCTTTTTTGTATAACATTTCTGCTAACAAAACTGCTCCTTTTGCTGAACCCATTTTTTTGTTGTGAGAAAACAACATGTATTTCAAACCATTATCAAATAATTCTTCAGTTTCAACTCTTCCAATTGTTGTAGTCATTCCATCTCCAACACTTCTTTCCATTCTTGGTTGAGGTCTAGTTGGATCTTCATGAAATGCATAGTATTTTTCAGGAGCAGATGGTAACCCAGCTACTGAAATATCTTTGTTACATTGATCATAGGTTTCTTTTGCTTTTGCAGGATCTATTTTTTTTGTCGTCTCTACAAAAACTGATTCTGTATGTCCATCTATTACAGGAACTCTGGTACAAGTACAACTAATTCTAATATCTGCATCTTCAATTTTTCCATTTACTAACTTACCTAAAATTTTTCTTGTTTCTAACTTTACCTTACCTTCTTCTTTTGGAATAAATGGAATAATGTTATCAGTAATCCCCATTGCTGATACTCCGGATTTCCCACCTCCAGATATTGCTTGCATTGAAGTCATCATAACTTTTTTTGCACCGTATTTTTCAAGTAATGGTTTTAATGTAATTGCTAAACCGGTTGTAGTACAATTTGGCAATGGTGCTACCCAACCTTTCCAATTTCTATTCTTTTTTTGAATCTCAAGTAATTCTATTTGTTCATCATTAATTCCTGGAATTAGTATCGGTACATCATCTTCATATCTATAAGCAGAACTTGTAGAGATTACTGGTAAATCTGCTGCCATTTTAGTTTCAATATCTCTAGCTGCTTCTGATTCTACTGCTGAAAATATTAAATCCAATTCAGAAACATCTAACTCATCAACTGATTTTACTGTCATTTTTTTGATATATTCTGGGATTTCTCCACCTACATCCCATGCTACAATTTCACTTGCATCTTTAATTGAGTCCAAATATTTTTTTCCTGCTGAACGGGAGGATGCTGCAATTTGAGTAACATCAAACCATGGATGATTATTTAGCGACTGGACAAATTCTTGACCAACAGAACCTGTAACTCCAATAATTGCCACTTTTTTTTTACTCATAATTTGAATATTGATCGCCTTCAATTAATAATCGTTTTTCTGGATTACCCAAACATACTAAATCGACTAATTCCATTTGGAACTGTGAAAATACGAACAAAATCCTCAATTATCAAACATATTCCTGTAGTTCATGGGGGACGAAATCCTTCACAAAGTACTGATTCTAGAATTATTGATTTTAGTTCAAATGTATCTCCTGCTGGCACTCCATTATCTGTAAAAAAATCCCTCAAAAAAAACATTGAAAATATCAAATATTATCCAGACTCTAGTTCGTCAACTGTAATTTCAAGCCTAAGAAAATACACTAACTTGGAAAAACAAAATCTAATAGTTGGAAATGGGGCAATTGAAATCCTTTACAATTTTTGTTTTGCATTTTTATCTAAAAAAACCAAAGTATTGATTCCAATTCCAACTTTTCAAGAATATGAAACAGTATCTAAATTGAATGAATGTCAAATTTCATATTTTAAAACAATGAATTTGTCTAAAAATCTTGACATTTTTATTTCAAAAATTCCAAAAAATGGCTGTGTATTCATTTGCAATCCGAATAATCCAACAGGACAATTATTACCAAAAAATCAATTACTTCAAATAATTAAAAAAGCAAAAAAACTATCTACAATTGTATTTTTAGATGAATGTTTTATAGAAATGGTTCCAGAATTAAATGAATCAATAATATCATATGTTAAAAATTACAAAAATCTTTTTGTTTTACGTTCATTAACCAAATCCTTTGCATTACCTGGAATTCGTATTGGATATGCAGCAGGCTCAAAGGAAATTATTGATATTTTAAAAAAAATACAAATACCATGGAGTGTAAATTCGTTAGCTCAAGATGCGGCAAACAATGCCCTTAAAAATAAATCTCATCTTGTTAAATCAAATTTTGTAATTAAAAAAGAATTAGTTTTTCTAACAAATAAAATTAATAAATTAAATGGATTTAATTGTAATAATTCTTCAACTAATTTTATTCTGATAAAAACTAAAAAAGATTCAACTCAATTACAAAAGAAATTACTTGAACACAAAATTTTGATTAGAGATTGTAAAAATTTTAGAGGATTAGATGATCATCATATTAGAATTGCTGTTAAATCTCATAAAGACAATCTAAAACTTGTAAAAGTATTGGAGAAAATAAAATGAAATCATTGATGATTCAAGGCACTTCTTCTGGAGCTGGAAAAACAACTTTAGTGGCAGCGCTTTGCAGAATTTTTTCTGATAAAGGTTACAGTGTTGCACCTTACAAATCTCAAAATATGTCCAATTTTGCATATGTTACGCCTAAATTTGAGATTTCTCGTGCTCAGGCAATTCAGGCTATTGGTTCAAGATGCGAAATTACTCCTGATCTAAATCCAATTTTACTAAAACCCATAGGCAACTACAACAGTATTGTATATCTAAATGGAAAACGATACAAGAAAATGCACGCAAAAGAATACTATGAAAAATTTGTAAATGATAAAGGAATTGTTGTTGCAGTAAAATCTCTTAAAACTTTGCAAAAAAACCACGATTTAGTTATTTTAGAAGGTGCAGGTTCTCCAGCTGAAATTAATTTACAAAAATTTGATATTGCAAACATGAAGATTGCTTACAAAGCAAATGCTTCTGTATTATTGGTTTCAGATATTGACAGAGGCGGTTCTTTTGCAAGTCTTGTTGGAACGATGGCTTTAATTGAAAAAAAATACCAAAAATTTGTAAAAGGTTTCATCTTTAACAAATTTAGAGGAGATTTAGACGTACTAAAACCTGGATTTCAAAAACTCAAAAACATTACAAAAATACCTGTTATGGGCACTATCCCATTAATCTCATTAGACTTACCTGAAGAGGATTCACTTTATGCTACACCTAAAGATATTCAATGGACTAAGAAAAATATTTCAAAAATTGATGATGAATTAAATAAATTGGCAAAAACTGTCAAATCAAATATTGATATAAAATCTATAGAGAAGATGTTACAATGATCATTGAATCTATTTTTGTCATTGGATTATCTATTTTACTTGATTTCAAGTTTGGAGATCCTAAAAATAAATATCATCCTACAGCTTGGATTGGAACTTTGATTGCTAAACTTACTCCTCTAGCAAAAAATGAAAATCCTATGATGGAAAAATTTGGAGGTATCTGCATTGTTACTATAACTTCTGGTTTAGTAGTTGTACTACTTTTTGCATTGAATGTTGGAATTACCTTGATAACTATTGATTATGTCTCATTGATTGTTTCTATAATTGTTGGTGGATTGTTATTAAAAACTACAATTGCTATTTATGGAATGGAAAAACATGCAAAATCTGTTCTTGAATCCTTGGATGATGATAATCTCGATTTGGCAAGAACTCACCTATCTATGATTGTTAAGCGAAATACCAAAAATCTAGACAAAAATCATGTACTTTCAGGCGTGCTTGAAAGTATCAGTGAAAACACAGTTGATGGAATCACTGGACCATTATTCTATTATGCTCTTCTTGGATTGCCTGGAGCATTTGTATATCGTGTAATTAACACTGCAGATTCAATGATTGGATACAAGACTGATATTTTCAAAAATGTTGGTTGGTTTGCAGCAATTTGCGACAGTATTCTAAATTACATTCCATCTAGACTAACAGGGATAATAATGATAATTTCTGCTATAATTTTACAAAACAATTGGAGAGAATCCTACAAAATAATGATAAGAGATGGCAAAAAAACTAAAAGTCCTAATGCTGGATATCCTATGGCTGCTTTAGCTGGAGCTTTAGAAACAAAATTTGAAAAAATCAATCATTACAAATTAGGTGATGGTGAAATCATTCTAACAAAAGAACATGTACATTCTGCAATATCTATAATGAAACTTACTTCTATACTCTTCTTTGGAATTGTTTCCATTCCAATAATTTCTATTTTGTCTATTCTAGGATGGTGGATACATGTTTAAAGAAATTGGATCTGTTTTTTCATTTTTAACAATATTCCCATCAACAAATGCTTCGTTAGATAATATTGCAAAATACATGTTCATGTTTCCTATAGTTGGAATTGCTATTGGACTTTTAGTTGGTTCATTAGGTTTTGGATTATCTTTCATTTTAGAACCTTTGTTGGTTAGTTTGTTAGTTGTTGCATCTATTGCAATAGTTACTGGAATACATCATGCTGATGGTTTGGCTGATTTTGCAGATGGATTGATGGTAAAAGGATCAAAAGATAAAAAACTCAAAGCTATGAAAGATCTTTCTACTGGTTCAGCAGGTATTGTTACAATTGTATTATATCTTATTGGATTGATAATTACTATTTCTCTTACAAGTGGATTTGATTTGTTTAAGGCAATTTTAATTAGTGAAATTTTGGCAAAATTTTCAATGGTTTTGATGGCCAGTCTAGGCAAATCTGCTTCATTAGGCTCAAATTCCCCTTTTGTTGAATTCATGAAAGATAAGAAAAAACTTACATCAGCATTTCTCATCATGCTTATTCCTATAGTCGTAATTGGTGAAACAACAGGCTTGATAATGCTTGGTGTCACTATTGTTTTGACTATATTTCTCTTAGCTTTGTCCACTCGTAGTTTTGGTGGCATTACTGGTGATGTATTAGGAGCTACCAACGAATTTACTCGATTAGCTTCTTTGATGGTGTTTGTTTCAATATGATTGGCCTTGTAATGGCTGGTGGTAAAGGTACTAGAATGAATTTAGATGATGAAAAACTATTACTCAAATTTAAAAAACCTGTGATTCTTCATGTGATTGATTCATTAAAAAATTCAAACTCTTTTTCAAAAATTCTAGCCGTTACTAGTTGTAATTCTCCTAAGACAAAAAAATTACTAGAAGAAAATGATATTGAAACTTTTGATACATCGGGAATTGGTTATGTGGAAGATCTAAATTCAACATTAAAAACCATCAATGATTCTGTTTTAATTACATCTGGCGATTTACCTTTACTTGATGAAGAAATAATTAAAAAAATTATTAATCAATTTAATCCTATAAAAACTTGGACTAGTATTCTTGTAACTAACAAATTCTTAACTACTCTTGGCCTAAAGTCAGATTTCTCTGTTGATTTTGATGGTCAAACATGTCATTACACTGGAATTTCTTTGATAAATTCAGAAAAAATTTCTTCTCTAGAAAATTTGGATGAAAATTATATCATAATTGATGATAAGCGAATTGCTTTTAACCTAAATTCTAAACAGGATTATGATTTACTCAGCACTACCTGAGATTTTACCATTGATTTGGGCTTTAGATCCGGTTGGCTCTGAAAGAGTATTTCCACAGGAATTACATGCAATTTGTGTTGATGCATGTGAATAAACTATTTGTAATTCACCGCATTCATTGCAATTGACTTTTTGAAACTTACTAGATGGTTTTGGAATTTCAATATGATCTTTCTTCATGCTGCTATCAACTCAAATTTCTTAATTCTAACACCTTTTTTATTGTATTTCTTTTTGCATACAGTACATGTCATAATAGGAGTAACTTTCTTTGTAACTTTGGCTGGTTTTGCTAATTTTGGGAATTTTTGTCCACCATATCCTTTTTTACGCTCAGCATGTCGGCGTTCACCAGCAGCAGAACCACGTCTTTTTCCAGCTTTGTAAATGGAGATCTTTTGTTCAGTATGTGTATTACATTTTGCACAATACTTTCTGATCACCTTAGGAATGTTCATATCAAAAAAACCTCTTCAACCGTAATTTAAGCATTGAATCTATAATAGGCGCAAATCCCAATTAAAAG
Source organism: Candidatus Nitrosopumilus sp. (assembly GCA_965262905.1). Classification (GTDB taxonomy): domain Archaea; phylum Thermoproteota; class Nitrososphaeria; order Nitrososphaerales; family Nitrosopumilaceae; genus Nitrosopumilus. The sequence goes on along the minus strand of OZ253567.1, from coordinate 1,139,144 downwards.
AAATGAATTCGAGCCTAGCAAATTCGATCTTGCCTCTTAATTCTGTAGCAATGGGTGACAAGAAAGCCGATCTGATTTTAAAAAATTGCAATTTAATGTCAGTCTATACACGAGAAATAATTCCACAGATTCAGATTGCAATTATCAAAGATAGAATTGCGTATGTTGGTTCAGATGCTACACATGCAGTTGGTCCAAAAACTGTTGTAATTGATGTAAAGGGAAAATATGTTAGTCCTGGTTTTGCAGATCCTCATTTACATATTGATCAATTTGTTTTGCCATCTGAATTTGCAAAAAAGACTCTACTTTGTGGTGTAACATCTCTATTTTCTGATCCTATTGATATTGTAAGTGTAGGGGGATATCGAGGTTTTCAAGAATTTTTAAAACTTGGTGAGAATCTTCCTATCAGAATTTTTCAAGTAGTTCCGGGTGGTCTTCCAGTAGATGCAAAATTTAGTAGTAGTAAATCATTATCATTATCACAAGAAAAAACTGCAATCAAACATCCTCATGTACTTGGATTGGGAGAAGTTTTTTCTTGGACTAAAGTTACTTCACGTGATCCAAAAACAATGAAATCACTTTCATCAATGTTGGAATGCGATTGCATAATTAATGGACATACTGCTGGAGCAAGTGCAAAAAAACTTAATGCATATGTCTCATCTGGAATTCTGTCTTGCCATGAACCAATCAATTTTGATCAAGTTTTAGAAAGATTACGTCTTGGAATGTGGATAATGATCAGAGAGGGGTCAATTAGACGTGATTTGAAGGAAATAATTCCACGTGTTTTATCTCATGGAACATATCTTAATCGCTTAATGTTTTGTTCTGATGGTCTTGATCCTCTAGATATTTCTGAATTTGGTCATATAGATCACTGTATTAGAGAGTCCATCAATCTTGGCCTAAAACCAATAGATGCAGTTACTATGGCATCAAAGAATAATTTTGATTATTATAATATGGGAAAAGATCTTGGAGGTATAGCACCTGGTAAATTAGCAGATATTCTAGTTTTTGATGATTTAAAATCATTCAAACCAAACAAAGTTTTTGTTGGAGGCAAACTAGTTGTATCAAATGGACAAATAGTAACTCCGATAAAAAAACAAATGATATCGCCTTGGATTAAAAAAACTGTAAAACTAAAAAATTTCTCTAAAGATGACTTTGCAATAGAATCAAAAAAGAAAGATGTAATTGCAAATACTATCTATATGCAAACTGAAATCATTACAAAGTTAGGTTCTACTGAACTTCATACCCGAGATGGTAATGTTTCTGCTTCATTAGATTCTGACATTTGGAAAGTTGCAGCCTTTGACAGAATTCATAGAACTGGTAAGCATTCTATAGGATTTCTTGAAAATTTTGGTGCAGACATTGGTGCTTTTGCTTCAACATGGAGTTTTCATGAAAATGACATGATCGTAATTGGTTCAAATGATTCTGATATGGCAATCGCATCAAATCATCTCATCAAGAATCAAGGTGGACTTGTTGTAGTTAAATCTGGAAAAATTACTGCTTCACTACCTTTACAGTTTGGCGGTATCGTCTCTACAGATTCTTTTGAAAAAGTTTCATCTAATTTTGAAAAAATCAATAATGCTATTGTAGATTCAGGTTCTAAATTTTCTAGACCTCATTTGATTCCATTATTCTTACCCTTTTTGGCTCTGCCCTCTGTTCGAATTCTTTGTGGTGGAATTGTTGATGTGAAAAAACGCAGTTATATTTCACCGATCTACTAAGTAATGTTAAAAAGGGGGATTCAGTGGATTGAATTTGAATCTAAATGGCATCAATTCAACAAGGACCAAATGGACCTGTATTAGTTCTCAAAGAGAGTGCATTACAGCAAAAAGGCAAAGATGCTCAACAAAACAATATTGCAGCAGCAAAACTAGTTGCACAATTAGTTAGAAGCAGTCTTGGACCTAGAGGTCTTGATAAAATGTTAGTTGATTCCTTAGGTGATGTTACAATTACAAATGATGGTGCTACAATTCTAAAAGAAATTGATGTTCAACATCCAGCAGCCAAAATGATGGTTGAAATTTCTAAAACTGTTGATAATGAAGTAGGTGATGGTACAACTTCTTCTGTGATTTTTGGAGGAGCATTATTGGCTAGAGCCGAAGATCTTCTAAACAAAAATGTCCATTCTTCAACTATTATTGATGGATATCAAGCAGCAGCTGATAAAACACTTGAAATTTACTCAGACATGGCAAAAAAAATTCAACCTGATGATAAAGCATCTCTATTAAAAATCGCTATAACCAGCATGCAATCAAAATTAATTTCTGAAGATAGTTCATTACTTTCTGAAATTATTGTTGATGCTATTCTTAGTATTGCAACAAAGAAAGGTGATGCTTTTTCTGTTGATCTTGAAAATATTAAAGTAGAAAAGAAAGCCGGTGGTTCAATTGATGATACACAAATTGTAAAAGGAATTGTTTTGGATAAAGAAATTGTTCATAGTGGAATGCCTACAAAAATTGAAAATGCGAAAATTGCATTACTTAATTCAGCATTAGAAATTGAAAAAACTGAATTAAGTGCAGAAATTAGAATTACTGACCCAACTCAAATGCAGATGTTCTTAGAAGAAGAGAACAGAATGTTAAAAGCTATGGTTGACAAATTACATGATGTAGGAGCTAATGTCTTGATTTGTCAAAAAGGAATTGATGATATTTCACAACACTATCTTGCAAAATATGATATTATGGCAGTTCGTCGTGTTAAAGAAAGTGATATGATTAAACTTTCTAAAGCAACAGGAGGACGTGTAATTAGTAATCTTGATGATCTTTCAGAAAGTGATCTTGGTGCAGCAGATTTAGCACATCAAAAGAAAGTCGAGTCTGATAAATGGATCTTCATTGAAGGATGTATACATCCACAATCAGTTACAATGTTAATTCGCGGTGGAACTCAAAGAGTAATTGATGAAGTTGATCGTTCAATTCATGATTCTTTAATGGTTGTAAAAGATGTAATTGAAAAACCAGCAATTGTAGCTGGTGGCGGTGCACCTGAAGCATTTGCAGCCTCATTACTCAAAGATTGGGCTGATAATTTTGATGGTCGTGAACAACTTGCAATCAAAAAGTACGCAGAGGCTCTAGAAACAATTCCACTCACTATCGCTGAAAATGCAGGAATGGATCCAATTGACACAATGGCTAATCTTAGAGCAAGACAAAATCAAGGTCAAAAATGGACTGGAATTGATGCTAGAAATATGAAGATTGCAGATATGATGGGAATCAACGTTGTAGAACCAATAGTAGTTAAGGAACAGATAATCAAATCTGCAACTGAAGCTGCATGTATGGTACTTAGAATTGATGATGTTATTGCAATATCTGGTGCCCCTGGCGGAATGGGATAAAATTTTAGTTAAGCTTAAGCGTTTTAATTTCTGTAAATAATTCATGTACAAACTTGGTGTTGATTTAGGTGGCACCAAAATTGAAGCAGTTCTGTTAGATGAAAATTTCAATGTAATTAAAAGAAAAAGAATTCATACACCTCAAAATAATTATCAAAAAATTCTAGACTCTATCTCATTGCTGGTGAGAGAATTATCAAAAAATACTTTTGATTATTCATTAGGAATTTGTACACCTGGAGTGATTTCTAAACAAACTGGATTAATTAAAAATAGTAATACACAATGTTTGATTGGGAAATCACTAAAAGAAGATTTAGAAAATAAACTTGGCAAAAAAATTTCCATGGAAAATGACGCTAATTGTTTTGCATTGGCTGAAGCAACTTTAGGGATTGCTGTAGATTTTGATCTAGTTTTTGGTGTTATACTAGGAACTGGTGTTGGCGGTGGAATAGTAATTAATAAAAAACTCTATCCGGGAAGAATAAACATTGGTGGTGAGTGGGGTCATCATACATTACATCGTAATGGAAATTTATGCTATTGTGGAAAAACTGGGTGTGTGGAAACATACATCAGCGGCCCTTCATTAGAAAATCATTGGACCCAACTAACAGGAAAATCTCAACATATTCCTGAAATTCTTACTGATATTGATAATAAATATTGGGTAAAATGGAAAACTGAATTTATAGAAAATTTTGGGTATGGTCTTGCAAATGTTATTGATATTTTAGATCCTGATGCAATTGTTTTAGGTGGTGGTTTATCAAACATTGATTTTTTGTATACTGAAGGAAAAGAATCTATTTACAATAAAGTATTTTCTGACCTAGTTGATACACCTATTTTAAAAAATAAACTGGGTGATTCTGCAGGAGTTTTTGGTGCTTGTATGCTTTGATTTTCCCAAATTGGTATTTCTATTTGTCAGAAAAAATATAGATTATAGATATAGCCAATTAAATTTTATATAATATAGATAGAAATGATTTCAAAAATCATACTGGGATTATTTTCAATAATCATACTATTTCATGCAAACTCAACTTTTGGTCTTGAAGAACAACCTATCATTACAATTGACTTTGTTTCTGGAGATACTGTTGATTTAGATGATAGTCCACAAATGCTTTGAGCTGATATTCAAATCCAAAATTATGATCCTCAACATGGTTATCACTATATGGAAATATCAAGAATAAGTGAATGGGGAAATTATCAAAACTATTGAAATTATGCCAAAAGAAATTGATGATAATTTATTTGGAGTTCAAATTTTTACATTATCTTCAACTTGATGACGTTGAAACAAATATTGTGGGTAATTATGTACTGCAAATTTTTTCTGAATATGGTCCAAGTGAATCTGTTTCAACTTTTGCAATTATTGAATCAAGTAAATCTCCAGTCGTTACACAAAATACTACTCAAGCATTAGAAATCCTTGAAGAAGAATCAGAAAATAATGAAGAACTAGAGTTATTTGAAATTGAAAATTCAGAAGAAAATGAATCGAAAATACCTACATGGGTTTATGATATTTTTGTATGGTATGCTGAAGAAACAATTTCAGAAAATGATCTATTATTTGCTATAGAATATTTAATTTCAGAAGAAATTATTGATGTAGATTAATTCGGACATCCTTCAATCTTTGAAATAGAATACCCCTCAGTCATAATCTCAATTTCCATATCTTCTGGTACAGATTGAGTATGACAAAATTTACATTCATTTGTAGTCACTGTTGATGATTCTTCACCAATTGTTTTTAGCCAATCTTTAGCATAAGAGATTACCTTTTCTAAATCACTTGTATCTGTAACAACATCAAAATGCATTGTATGTCCATCTTTTGCTTTTACATATGAGTCAAAAACATGAAAATCCATATCAATCACAAATTACAAAGAATGTTTATTTTTAATTATTATAATTTTTTCTACAATCGTGTTTACATCTGCATTTAATTCAATGCTAATCAAAATTAATCCTGCACCGCCAATTGGAATTGTTACTCGATAAATTTTTTCATATTTGGCTAATGCATAAATTGGTTTTCCAATTTTATCTGCAGTTTTCTTACGTGTAGACCAGCGATACACTGCTTGAGATAAAGACATTTCAGTTTCTTCTCTTGATAAATGACTTTTTAGTCCTGGTTTCATTTTGTCATAAAGCTCTCCGTAATCATATATTCCAACATATCGAATATCTTTATCACATTCTAAAATTTCATCACAGATTTTTTCGTATTCCATTCTAATCACTATTGAGGTTCAATGGTTGCAGGTGGTTTACTTGAAATAGTATAGGTGACCCAAGTAACATCTTCAATCTCATTAGTTATTCTATTGCTCATCTTTTCTAATAATTCATGTGGTAATCTTGTCCAATCTGCAGTCATTGCATCAACTGAATCTACAACTCTGATCATAACAATATTTCCATATCTACGTTCATCTCCAACAACTCCCACTGCTCTGTCATCACCAACTGCTGCATATGCTTGCCATACTTTTTCATACAAGCCTGCATTCACCAATTCTTCTTCTACAATCTTGCTTGCAACTTTACAAATTTCAAGTTTTGTTGGAGTTACTTTTCCAATTATTCTAACTGATAGTCCAGGACCTGGGAATGGATGTCTCATGAAAAGTTTTTCTGGAACTCTGAGAATTTTAGCAATTTTTCTCACTTCGTCTTTATACAACTCTCTTAATGGTTCTAAAATTTCTAAATTAAGCCAATCAGGTAGTCCACCTACATTATGATGAGATTTGATTACTGCTGCTGGTCCTTTTGATATACCACTTTCAATTACATCTGGGTATAATGTGCCCTGAGCTAACCATTTGAAAGGACCATTGCTCTTAGCAAAATCAGTAAAAACATGAATAAATTCCTCACCAACAATCATTCTTTTTTTTTCAGGATCTTCTATACCTTTGAGTTTCTCAAGAAATTGATCAGCAGCATTAATTGCAGTAAAATCTACTTTGAAATTATCTTTAAACATGTCTTCAATTTCTTTTTCTTCGTTTAATCGTAACAATCCATTATTTACAAAAACACACTTTAGTCTATCTCCAATTGCTTTGTGAATTAATAATGCTACAACAGTAGAGTCTATGCCACCACTTACTCCACAAAGTACATTTCCATCTATCTTTGAAATTTTCTCAACTGCTGTATCGATAAAATCTTCCATGGTCCAATCTTGTTTTGCACCACAAACCTTCAAAACAAAATTCTTTAAAATTTCTGTACCTTGTTCAGTATGTACAACTTCTGGATGAAATTGAATACCGTAAATTGATTTTTCTTCATATGCAATTGCTGCTGCTTTTGCACTTTCAGTATGCCCAATCACTTTGAAACCTTTAGGAATTTGCTCTGCTTCATCACCGTGACTCATCCATGCTCTCATTGATTCCCCAACTCCATTTAGAAGATCTTTATCACTATCAATTGTTAGTAATGATGAACCATATTCTTTGTTTGCTCTTTTTACTTTTCCTCCAAATTTATTTACAATCAATTGATGTCCATAACAAATTCCAAGTAGTGGCAAATTCATATCAAAAATTTTATTTTCTGGGATTGGAGCATCTGAACTATAAACACTTGATGGACCGCCAGAAAAAATTATTCCTTTAGGGTTTAGTTTTTGTAATTCTTCATAACTAATATCGTATGGAACAAGTTCTGCATAAACTGAAAATTCTCTAATTCTTTTACAAATCAAATGGCTATACTGAGAACCAAAATCTAAAACTACAATTTTGTCCATACTATCACTTGTTTATGTTCTCAAGCATTCTAGTTAATGACCAGCCTGCCGTGTTAATTAATTCGCTAACTCTTTCTTTTTGTCTATAATTTTTAATTATGATTTCTCTAATGTCTGCCCCATTTTTATTAACAATGTAATCAATTACTGATTCTTTTTGGATTTTTCCATTTTCAGCTTCAACATTATCCTTCTTTTTCATTTCACCAATTATTCTATCTAAAAAGAATGATTTGAAAGGTGGGGTGTCTGCATTAATTATAATTTCATTATCTAAAACTATGGAGACCTGTTCTGGTGTGACAAAAGCGTTGGCAATAATCTTGCCATCGTTGGCTCTTTTAATTGGAATTGAATTTTCTACTGGTTTTTCTACTGGTTTTTCTACTATCTCAGGTTTTGGTTCAATTTTCTTTTTTATTTCTAATTGAGATGCCTTGATAAAACTAGAGTCTTTTAGAAACAAATCTAAGACTGTGATATTTTTTTCTAACATCTCTATCCCTTCCTGATGTTTGTCAATTTGCTCGATCAAACTATCCTTCAAAGCAACAATCTCTTTTATTTGCTCTTCTGAGAATTTCATAATCTGATTAATGAGGAATGGGTATAAAATACATTCTAGGTAATTATAATATCCAGTTCTTTGTATGATATTTTTTTAAATCCAACAATTGATTTTGATGTGGTAAACAATTCTGCCTTTGTAAAAGATGATAGCCATTTCAAAAGGGATTCGCCTCTTTTTAATTTCATCAATTTCATTTTTCTATCTGATTTCCTAGTTTCTGAATATTTTCCAATTCGGTCTCCAAAATCCATTCCCATTAAAATAATTTTTTTTGCTTGAAAATGATTTGCTAGAAAAACTCCTCTGTCTCCATCTGTAAAACCACCATAGTTTTCTATTTTATCAAAAGGTATAGATTGTGTTGTTCCAATACAATTTTTAAATTTTTTTACAAAATCTAATTTTTCAATGTTATCTCCATGTGCATGTACAACAAAGATTGAATTAGTTTTTCCAATTTTTTCAAGTGTTTTTACATCTCCATCTAAATCTGTTATAATGATGTCTGGTATTATTCCATTTGCTACTAGTGGTTTTATTGAACTATCTGCAGCAATTTTGATTATTTTTTTGTAATTTTTTAACTTTGGAATGGCAGATACTAAAGATGGTCCAGAACCAATCACTAAAACTGCTTTTCCTTTGATTAAATTAATAATTTTTTTGTTAACATCAGTTTTTTTTAAAATTGAATTTAAAACAATGGATGATTCTTTATCCTTTTTTTCACTATACTTGAATTCTTTTAAAATTTCATAGTATCTCTTTTTCCACCCTAAAATCATCATATCACTCAAATTGCATTAGATTTGATAAACCATGTGGCAAAAATTGGGAATGTGGGTATAGGTGGAAAGAATCCAGTACGAATAATGGGGATTCTGAATACTAGTCCTGAATCTTTTTACAAAAAGTCTGTTAATACTAGTAAAACTCTGATAAAAAATACTGCTAAAATGATGGAAGATCAAGGTGCCGACTTTATTGATGTTGGAGGAATGTCTACTGCTCCATATTTGTCAACATCGGTTTCAGAAAAAATAGAATCAAAAAGAATTCAAAATGCAATTAAAATAATTCAAAATTCTACAAATCTTCCCATATCTGTGGATACTTGTAGAGCAAAAGTTGCAAAAGATGCTTTAGAATATGGTGTTGAAATTATTAATGATATTTCTGGATTAAAATATGATAAAAATATGCAAGATGTTATTTCTGAATATACTCCATCTCTAATTTTATGTGCATACAGTCTAAAATCTGTAAATGGAAATTCTGTAATAGTAACTAAAAAACTGCTTCAAGATAGTATAAAACTTGCAAAAAAATCACACGTTCCTTTTGAAAAAATTGTATTAGATCCTGCTATTGGGTTTTTTAGAAAAACTGGAAAAGGTCCATTTTTTACCAAAATTAAATCAGATTGGTTAGAAAGAGATCTATCAATATTACAAAATCTAAATCAAATCAAGAAAAATTATCCCATTCTGATCTCTGTTTCAAACAAATCATTCATAGGAAAAATTTTGGGAAAAGAAAATCTAACTGATCGATTATTTGGTTCCATCTCTGCTGAAGTAGTATCTGTAATGAATGGTGCTGATATTATTCGTACTCACAATGTAGCTGCAACTAAAGACGCCGTAACGATCGCTTCTAAATTATCAAAATGTAAGAGGATAGGTCCTTAATACAGTTTTAACACTTCTTCTGGGATGCTTGTTCCTCTTTTCTGCCATGTCATAAAACAACTCATCAGTATGCCAAATATTTTCATACCCATCTCAGTTACAAGACGTTGTCTAATTTTTCGTGAGATTACGACCTTGCGCAACATCCTTTCTGACTCGTTATTTGTGGGATCCATTCCGGGATATTTTAGAAATGTAAACAGGTTTGGTGTTGCTCGTGCAAGCTTGTCTCCAAACTTACAATTCAAATTCTTGTATGTATTTGCAATTGCCATACAAGAAATCACAGATGAATCATAATGTACATGTGCATCAGGTTGCAATGAGATTTGTTTTGCATTGTGATACAGCAGACGCAATTTCTCATACAGCATGGTTTTTGATTCATCAACTGATTCAAACTCGGCATCTCGCAGTATGTGGGACCAACACCGTTGAATTGTTTTGAAACGGTTGTATGCAGCATAACCATCAACGGTAATTGGAATATCCCAGTATGGAAAGTGTAAATCCAATACGGCTGCCGCCCTGCTTTTGTCTGCATGATAAAACACCTCATTATCGCTGATACATGTCCAGACATATCCCTGCTTGTTGTATATGGTATACGTCGTCTCATCAAATTTCAGATATTTTGATTTGTTAATATTTTTCATCCATAATTCTACATCAGATTCCAATGTTTTATCGACTGCAAACAATGCATTTTGTATTGTTTTTTTACACAATGATGCATCGGTCAGGTTTACTATCTCTTTGATTGAATTTAGACTGTTGTTTTGTTTTTGTAACGATAAAATTAATGTCATAAGGTTCTTACCAATTGATGTTCCGTCTATTCCGACCTGTGGTGTTGTGATGTATCCACACTTGCAGGTGCATTGATGTATAATGTTGTTTATGTATTTAGTCTTTGGAATAAATAGAATATCAATTAATCTCTTTGTTAAAATTTTTGTATCTGTAATGTCTTTGCTACCACATTTTGCACATTTTTTTGGTTTGTGTATCTTTGTGTAATCAGATTTTCTCGTGTTGGATACACCGACATGACCAATCTTTGCACCTGCCTTCTTTGAAGGAGAGGATGAATTCTTTTTTGTACGGTTTGCCTTTTTTTGACGTGTTGGAATGTTGTTTACAGATGACGGTGAATGTGGATTTTCATAGAATGCCAGTTTTCCTGCCAGTTCCTGATTTTTTAAAATCATTTCTGTAATGATTGCTTGTGATTTTTTCATATCCTCTGTCAGCTGGTTGATTGTCTTTTGTTGATTATGATTTTGAGCAAATGCCTTTGCCAGTTCATCTCGCAATATCTTGATCTCAGGGTTGCCCATAAGAGAGAATCCGAGATAATTAAATTTAGATCCGTATGATCTAAAATATTTGATTTCGTGGCTAACCTATCCTCTTACATCAAAATAACACAAAGGCTTATAATTGATATTTTACTTTCTTAACAAGGTTTCATTGGAATTCAAAGAAGGATTAACATTTGACGACGTTCTTCTTGTACCCAAATATTCTGATATTACAAGTAGAAGTCAGACAGATCTATCTACAAAATTATCTCGAAATATTACAATTAACATTCCTTTTGTGAGTGCAAATATGGATACTGTAACTGAATCCTTCATGGCTGGTGCTATGGCTCGGGCTGGGGGAATTGGAATTATTCATAGATTTTTGACCATTAAAGAACAAGCAAACGAAGTTCTCAAAGTTAAAAGATCTGGTAGTGTAATGATTGAAAATCCATATTCCATATCTGCTGAAAAATCTATTGAAGATGCTTTAGATTATGCACAGGATAAAGAGATTTCAGGTCTTTTAGTTGTAGATTCTAATTCAAAATTAATTGGAATAGTAACTGAAAGAGATTTATTATTTGCAAATAAATCTAGTAAAATTCAAGATGTGATGACAAAAGATGTTGTAACTGCAAAACTCGGAGTTACATTAGATGAATCTAAAGAAATTTTACATAAACATAGAATTGAAAAATTACCTATTGTTGATGACTCTGGTCTTATCAAAGGTTTGATTACAAGTAAAGATATCACAAATAATGCAGATTTTCCAAATGCATCTAAAGATAAGAAAGGTAGACCACTAGTAGGTGCTGCAGTTGGAGTTAAAGGTGACTTTTTAGAAAGAAGTGAATCTCTTTTGGAAGCAGGTGTAGATGTACTTGTTGTGGATATTGCACATGGACATAGTGAAAATGCAATCAGTACAGTTCGTAACATCAAAAAAGCATTTCCTGACTGTGAATTAATTGCAGGAAATATTGCAACTGCTCAAGGGGCAGAAGATTTGATTAAAGCCGGTGTAGATGCTGTAAAGGTAGGTGTAGGCTCTGGTTCAATTTGTATTACTAGAGTAATTACTGGTTCTGGTGTCCCTCAATTAACTGCAGTAATGGATTGTGCTAAAGTTGGTAAAGATCATGGAATTCCAATAATTTCTGATGGTGGAACAAGAACTTCAGGTGATGCAACTAAAGCGCTAGCTTCAGGAGCTTCAACAGTAATGGTTGGTAGTATGCTTGGTGGAACTGATGAATCACCTGGTACAGTTTTAACTAAAAATGGAAAACGATTCAAAGTTTATCGTGGTATGGCATCATTAGCTGCATCTATAGGAAGAAAATCTAAAGAAACAGGTTCAATATCTCTTGATGATGATCTTAATGACTATGTTGCAGAAGGGGTTGAAGCAATGGTCCCATACAAAGGAACTGTGACTGATATTCTAAAACAATTGACAGGTGGTGTACGCTCTGGATTAAGCTATTGTGGAGCCCATACAATTCCACAAATGCAAGAAAATGCAGAATTTATCAAAATGTCACGAGCTGGATTTGCAGAAAGTCAGCCTCACGATGTTTCTTTAATGTAGATACTTAGACTTGGGCATAACTAATTCTAGTTTTTGAGTCATTTCTCAAATTATTCAAATGGAAAAAGCTAAGGATCTCTACAATTTCATTGTAACATGAATGTAAAAATCCCCCGGCAAGATTCTATCAGAATCATTTTTTATTAGTGTGTTACATTTGGTGAGAACATTATCTCTGTATGAGGATATGATTAGACCTGGCAGGCCATATGTTTACTTGACAGTATTGATGGTACAGTTGTATATCGTAAAATCGTCGATGAGAATTCCAAGCAACAATACACTATACTATTTTCTTTCAATCAAATGTAATGATGATAAACTACTCAAGGTCTGTAAATTGATCCAAATCCCAGACAGAAGAACCATTGACAGACGATTTCAGAATTTACCAATTGGTGTTATTATCAACAACATGGGAAATCTGTTTGTTTCAGAAAAACTAGTTGATGATACATCTGGCATCAGTTGATAGTTCCATGCTAAAATCTGCAAGTCCTGTGTGGTACAAATCAGACATGAAGAATAATCGTTTACCAATTTCAGGAATGGACACTGATGCTAAATGGGAATATTCCAAATCAAAATTTGGGTATTCGGATACAAACTGCACATGAGTTGTTCAACTGGCAAACTAATTGCTCCATTGTTATCTGATGTAACTACTGCAAATGTTCATGACAGTAACCATGAATCTAGTTGCTTTGAACACTCTGGGGTTTGTGCAGATGATACTAGACAAGATAATTGTGGATTAGAAATGATAAAATTCAAAGTATTGGATGTTTAGACTAATCTTACTATGATTACCTTCTTGAAAATTAGGTTATTTGCTATAAATCAGATGGTTAAATGTAGATAATTTTTTAAACTGTATCAAGAGTAATTCCATCATGCTTTCTAAAAGAACTATCATTGGATTGGTAGTTGGCAGTGCAATTATTGCAATTGGTGGGTATTCTTTACTTTTACATGTTGGAATGATTACAATAAATGAAGATTATGTTGTAGGAGTCGGAGATTCAATGTCTTATACTATTCCAGCCCCAGCACATACATCACAACATATGATGATTGTTGGTGATGCTTTTGATGTAAAACTTCAGAGTCCTGGAGAAGGATTACAAATACCAATAACTTCTCATAAGAAAGAAATCACTATTGATTGGATTCATTTGGTTGATGGCGAATCAAGAATTCAAATCCAAAACACTGGTGAATCTGAATTAGAAATTACTGGAATCTTAATTCGTAGTTCTGATCCCGTCTGGTTTACCTTTGATCTTATGGTAATTACATCAGGAATGGTAATTATTGGATTTAGTATGGGTTTTACTTTAAGAAAACCTAAAGGATTTTAGCTTAATTTTGCAGAAGGATAAGAACCTAAAATTTTCATAAATAAGGTTTCTTGTTTTATTTTCTCTACCATTTCTGAAATTTTAGAATTACTTTGATGTCCTTCAAAATCTACATAGAAATTATATTCCCAAGTGTTTGATTTAGTTGGTCTAGATTCAATCTTAGTTAGGTTAACGTTATTTTTATGGAAATTCTCTATAATTCTAAATAAAGAGCCTGGTTCATGTTTTATTGAAAAAATTATTGATGTTTTATCATTTCCTGTTTCAAAATTATTTTCTTTTGATAGAATCAAAAATCTTGTATAATTATTGAGATTATTTGCAATATTATCTAAAATTATGGGCATGTTGTAAATTGCTGCTGCATCTTTACTTGCAATACATACACAATTATCTTTGTTTAATTCTTTAATCATTTTTACACTCCCGGCAGTATCATATGCTGGAATTGTTTTCATGTTGTGTTCTTCAATAAATTTTCTACATTGACCTAAAGCTTGAGGATGTGAGTATACTGTATCTATTTCGTTAATATTCCCAGTTCCAATTAAACAATGTTCTATTCTATGATAGATTTCACCTGTTGCATTTAGAGATGTTGAATACAATAAATCATAACTTTCACCAACACTTCCTTCCAATGAATTCTCTACTGGCAAAACTGAATATTGTGTTTTATCATTTGAAGTATTTTCTAATACTTCTGCAAATGTAGTTTGAGGTACTGTTCTAATTTGTTTATCAAAAAATGATCTTGCCGCTGCTTCACTATAAGCACCTCGTTCACCTTGGAACGAAACATTAGTCATTGTTTAATCTTGTAAATTTATGAAGTCAGTATTTCCAAAATTTGCAGAAAGTTTTCTCTCATCAATCCATGCACAATCTGTACATTTTATTGCGTCACGCATTGGAATAACTTTACCGCCACATTTTCTACATTTTGTAAATAAAATCCCTAAATTGGGTTCACTAATAGATGCATGAATAGTACCATTAAGATGATTAAGGATTTTTAGTGTAACTATATCATTTACTAAAGCAATATTTCTTATTCTTAAATTTCGTGTTCCACAAATACATTCTACTTTTGATGTTGTAGGTTTTCCATTAATGTAATCAATTGAAACTGCAATCATTGATGACATAACTGCGGCTACTGTTCCAATAATGATGTCTCCTACTTTTGGAATTGATAAAAGTTTTGGATGTTTTACATTTACAGTTCGTGATTCCTTGTCAATATCTTTTTCTCCAATTGTTGCGGCTCTAACCATATCTCCATCGTCAAAAGTATTATTTCCTGCCTCATATTCTTCAATAGATGCTATTTTGTCACCTAGAAATATTGCATTTTCAGACATATTGAGAATTCTGTATTTATGATTATAATTGTTTGTGGTTTGATGGATCTTGATAAATCATATATCTTCAAAAATTAGATGAAAATCATGAAAGCTCTAGTATATGATCAATATACTGATGATGATGATTTTTCTAAAATCTTACAAATTAAAGACATTCCTATACCTGAACCAAAATCTAATGAAGTCATAATTAAAGTAGAAACAGCCGCTCTAAACTATGATGATATCTGGGGAATGAGAGGTAAACCATTAGCAATTCCATTACCTCATATTTCTGGAACTGATGCTGCCGGTGAGGTAATATCTATTGGTGGTGATGTTAAAACTATCAAAGTTGGTGATAGGGTTGTCTCACATGGAAATATGTCATGTAGAGTTTGTAAATTATGTACTGCAGGGAGAGAATTTGATTGTAGAAAACGAATTATTTGGGGTTTTGAAACCGGACCTCTATGGGGAGGTTATTGTGAATTTACACATCTACCAGAAGTTAATGTTGTAAAAATCCCAGAAGATGTTTCATATGATCAAGCTGCTGCTGCATCAATGACTTTGCTAACTTCATGGCATATGTTAGTAGGTAGAGCAAAAATTCAACCAGGACAAGTTGTCTTAATAATGGGCGGTAGTTCTGGTGTTGGAAATTATGGAATACAAATTGCAAGACTTTTTGGATGTACTGTAATTGCTACTGCTAGTCCTGATAAATTAGATAAATTATTAGAACTTGGAGCTGATTATGCAGTAGATCATAGAAAAGAAGATTGGCATAAAAAAGTAAGATCAATTGCTAAAAAAATTCCCAAAGCTTTGGGTGATGTACCAGGTGTTGATGTTATTTTTGAACATATTGGTGGTTCTCATTGGAACAAAGAACTCACTTTGTTAAATTATGGTGGAACTATAGTAACAACTGGTGCCACAACAGGTTATGATGCTAAAACTGATTTACGTCATATTTTCTTTAAAGGCATCAATATTTTGGGCTCCACTCAAGGAACTAGAGCAGAATTAGAACAGGGTCTCTATTGGATGTCACAAGGTAAAATCAAATCAATTATTGATTCTGTATATTCATTAGAAGAAGCTGCTGCTGCTCATACAAAAATGCTCAAAGGTAAAGGTCTCTTTGGAAAAATCTTAATCAAACCTGGGTCTAAATAATATGGAAGATCCAAAAACAAATTCAATTTTAGATGAAGCTAATAGGTTATTTTTAGCAGGTAAATTACGTGAATCTATTTCATATTATGATAAAATTCTAGATGAAAATCCCCAACATGTAAGCTCCCTTAACAATAAGGGATACGCTCTTAGCAAACTAAAAGATTTTGATAATGCAATAAAATGCTATGATGCTGCTTTAGAGAGTTCTCCAGATGATCTTTCACTATTAGTAAACAAAATTTCCTCATTTCGTAAACAAGAAAAATTTGTAGATGCATTATCAATATGCAATGGTATACTAGATAATAATTCAAAATATAACATTGCACTATACCATAAAGAGCGAATTTTATTTTCTATGGAAAATTATGATGAATCTATTGAATGCTGTAATCGAATTTTAAATGACTATCCTGATAATGCAGATGTTTTATTTGATAAATCCTGTAGTTTTGTAATGTTATCCAAAAATGAGGAAGCATTGAATTTACTTGAACGTGCTATTTCTCAAGGAACACAATACAAAATAAAAGCTAAAAAATCAAAAATATTTGAAAAACTCTCTGATGATGCTAGATTTAAAAAATTAATTTTGTAATTATAACCAGTGTGGAATTTCTAGATATTCACCAATACTTTCTTTTCGTAAAACTTTTAAAAGTGCATTAGCCTGCGGGGTAGACAATACTGGCTTGTCAAATTGATTATCTGTAGAAATTCTTGGGCAGGCGACTTGAATAAATGCATCAATTCCTCTAAGATTGTTTAATCGTTCATTTGTAATATCTGTAAGTGCAAATAACTGAACTGATTTTCCTTCTTTTTCTAATTCTTTTTTAAATTTTAAACCAAATACTTTTGATAATTGCCCTTCTTTCAAACCAATAATTATGCCAAATGATTTTGCTTCTGCTGCTTTGAATATTGCTAGAGATGCTTTCTTTTTGAGTGAACGTGCAAATTCTGTTACTTCCCTTACTTCATTAAAATATGGATCTAAAACAAATGTTGGTAAATTTGTTGATAATGCAATTCCTGCTGCATGAAAATTACTTTGTCCTAAAAATACGTAGGCATCAACTTCTTTTTTTAATTCTGTTGCAGGATAAAATTCACAACCAAATACTTGACCGTCATTTAGTTGCCCTTTCCCTTTTCCAATTTTTACTTTAATTCCATTTTTTGTTAAAATTTTTTCAACTCTGTCCATTTGATGTAAATGTTGACTGTCTGTAACAAGCGAAACTAATTTTCCCTTTAAGAGATCTGTACATTGCTCTGCAACACTATCAAATCCAACATCATCAAAAGCATCAATTAAAACTAAATTTTTTTCTAATGATTCAGTATTAATCGTATGTCCAATGTTAAATTGAATTTCTGCTCCTAGTATTTTTGACCCTGTTGTATTCAAATCACAGGTTCCCCATGTGGTATCTGCTAAAACATATGCTGGAATATCATATTTTGCTGAAATTTTAATTGCCATGTCTTGAATTTGAGGTAACATGCCATCTGGACCATTCAATGAAACTGATACAGGCTTTTTTTCATCAATTTCTTTGAAAATCCTTGCTTCATCTACTATGATCAATTTAGCTTGGAATGACACGTTATTAATTTAAATCAACTGAAGCTTACAACAACTAAAAATGTCTAATCAGTTAAAACAAGTCATGGAAAAGCAAACTGTACTTAATGTAGGATTTGATGATACTGATTCTCCAAAAGGTATGTGTACCACCTTTTTAGCGTACAAAATTGTTGATTCACTCCAAAAGCAAAAAACAGAATTTTTGGATTTTCCACGATTAATTAGATTCAATCCTAACATTCCATGGAAAACTAGAGGAAATGGTGCAGTTTCTTTTAAAATAAAGACAAAAAATCCATCAAAAATTAAAAATCAAATTAAAAATCTTGTTTCAAAATATTCTGATACTAAAAATGGTGCTAATCCGGGATTGGTATTTTTTGAAAGTGATAGTATTCCATCTGAATTTATCAAATTTAGTAAATTAGCTTTATGGCAATTAATTAATCGAAATAATGCAAAAATATTTGCTAAAAAATATAATCTTGAGATTCATTATCAAGGAAATGGTCAAGGATTAGTTGGTGCTATAGGTGCAATAGGTTATGATTTTCAGGATCATACATTGGAACTTTTAAGCTATCGCAAAAAATCAAAATTTGGAAAAGAAAGAAAAATTTCTATTGAGAGTGTAAAACATATGCAGGAAAAAACTTCTCCTAACACGTTTAACAGCTTTGATACAAAGAAGGGTCGAGTTTTAATTACTCCACATGGTCCAGATCCTGTTTTTTATGGAGTTAGAGGTGAAAATGTTGATTCTTTGGTTTATGCTACTAAAATTCTCAAAACAAATGAAAAATTAGATGGATATATGATTTTCAAATCAAATCAGGGAACTGGTGATCATTTGAAAAATGAATTAACTTTTGAAAATATGAAACCTTATGCATCTGGAAAAATCTCTGGTGTTGTATCTAATACGCCAAAAATTGTAAAAGGAGGTCATGTATTTTTTAAAATTATTTCTAAGAACCATGAATTTTGGTGTGCTGTTTACAAACCAACTGGTATGACTATAATTGCATCAAATTTGCTAAAAGGAGATAAAATTAGTGTTGGTGGGGGAGTTAGAAAAGCTTCAAAACATTTCCCACGAATAATTAATCTTGAATTTATTGATATTATTTCACTAGAAAAGAACACCACATTATCAAATCCAAAATGCAATAAATGCCACAAAAAAATGAAATCTAAAGGCATCAATCAAGGATTTCAGTGTATTCGTTGTGGAAAAAAAGCTTCTAAAAAAATTACTACTAAAATTTCAAGAAATATCAAAAAACAACTCTATCTTCCAAAAATACCTGCACATAGGCATCTAACTAGACCCTTACAGAGAATTGGAACAATTAACAAATTATCAAAATTTGATAAATCTCTTTCATGGTTTTGTGTATATGGAAAATAAGTAGCGGGGAGTAGATTTGAACTACTGAACTGCGGGTTATGAGCCCGCCGGGATGACCTGGCTTCCCCACCCCGCTGAACATAAATGAAGTTGAGCCGTATATACGCTTTATCAAATTTTTGAAAGTAATTAATAGGATTTGAAGAACTCTTGTTTTCATGGATAAAAAAATTCAAGTTGCTGCAATTGTTGTTGCTATTGTATTTTCAGTATTAGTTTTAACATCTCCAACAGATCCAATCCCATTACCAATCCCAAATTCTAATTCTGAAAATGATTTTGTAACTATTTTAGCTGAAAACCTCGATAAACCTCGAGCCATTGCTGTTTCTAATGATAGGATTTTTGTTACTGAAAAAGATGGAACGATTAAGGTAATTCAAAATAATACTTTGTTAGAATCCCCATTAGCTACATTGCGTGGAGCTGATGTGTTTGATGGTGGATTGTTGGGAATTGCGTTACATCCAAATTTTTCAACTAATCATTACATGTATGTATTTTTGACATATGAAGAAAATAATAATTTATGGAATAAGATTTTAAAAATTACTGAATCAGAAAACAAATTACAAAATGCAGAAATTATTTTAGATAAAATTCCTGGTTCTTCATTTACAAATGGAGGTTTTATGAAATTTGGACCAGATAAAAAATTGTATGTTGGTACAGGTACTGTTTCTGATGCTTCTCATTTGCCACAAGATCTTGATTCTCTGTCTGGAAAAATTTTAAGATTAAATGACGATGGTACAATTCCAGATGATAATCCATTTTCTAATTCACCTGTTTATTCATTGGGACACAGAAATCCTCAAGGAATGACTTGGGATGATGATGGAAATTTGTATGTTGCAGAATTTGGCCCAGAAAAAAATGATGAAATCAATCTAATTCAAGCAGGGAAAAACTATGGATGGCCTGAAGAACAATGCTCAGGTGATAAAGACTTTGAAAATGCCATTCTTTGTTATGATCCAAGTATAGAACCTGGAGGTATTTTATTTTATTCTGGTAATTCCATAGACTTTGAATCTCCATTTATTTTGGCGTCAATGAGGGCTGCAAATCTATACCAAGTGGATTTTGAAGAAGGATTGAGTTCCCAAAAGTCAATTCTTAGTGGTATAGGACGTGTACGTGATGTAGTACAAGGTCCTGATGGCAGTTTGTATGTAATTACTTCAAATACAGATGGAAAAGGTTTTCCAGATAGTATGGATGATAAACTATTGAGGATATTGAAATAAAATGCCTGATTCATCAATTTCAAAATTTTTTAAAAAATCTAGACAAGAAAGATTAGATATTGTTGGCAATTTCGCAAATTTATCAAATGAAGAATTAGAAATTCTACAAAATGATAATGGTGGAATTTCTTTTGATAAAGCCAATAAAATGGTTGAAAATGCGATTGGAACTTTTTCTCTTCCCTTAGGAATTGCTACAAATTTTAAGATAAACGGTAAAGATTACGTTGTCCCTATGGTAATTGAAGAGCCATCAGTAATAGCTGCTGCATCAAAGGGAGCTAAAGTAGCACGAATTAAAGGCGGATTTAAAGTCTCTGCTGATGAATCTTTTAGCATTGGTCAAATTCAAATGTTAGATGTTGATATTTCATTAGCCATATCTGAAATAAAAAATGCTACAAATGAAATAATTCAATTGGCAAATTCAAAAAGTAATACTTTGTCTAAAATGGGTAAAGGTGCAAAAGAAATTTCATGTAAAGAAATCAATGCACCTTCAGGAAAAATGCTAATTGTTGAATTACTTGTTGACGTAGGTGATGCTATGGGTGCTAATATTACAAATACTATGTGCGAAGCTATCTCTCCTTTAATTGAAAAAATCACTGGTGGTAGAGCATTACTAAGAATATTATCTAATTATTCTACTAGAAGAATGGTAAAAGCAAAAGCAGTATTTGAAAAAGAAGCTGTGGGTGGAGAAAAAGTTGTTGATAATATTATTTCTGCATTTGAGTTTGCTGATAATGATGTGTATAGAGCGGTTACTCATAACAAAGGTATTATGAATGGAACAATAGCTGTTGCAAATGCTGTAGGTCAAGATAGTAGAGCAATAGAGGCTGCTGCAAATGCATACGCTGCACAGACTGGAAAGTATCGTTCTTTGAGTAAATGGGGTAAGGACGATGAGGGAAATTTAGTTGGAACTCTAGAAATACCACTTTCTGTAGGAATTGTGGGTGGAATTACAAATGTTCATCCAGTGGCCAAAGTTTGTGCAAAAATTCTAGGAGCAACATCTGCACAAGAACTTGCATGTGTGATGACTGCTACTGGATTAGCACAAAATTATAGTGCAATTCGAGCTCTTTCAACTGAAGGAATTCAAAAAGGACACATGCGTCTTCATGCTAGGAATTTAGCATCTGCTGCAGGTGCTACACCTGATCAAGTCGATAAAATCGTTCAAAAAATGATTGAAGAAAAGAAAATTTCACTTGATAAAGCTAAAGAATTACTTGAGCAAATTTAAACATGCGATTATATACCTAAAAAGTGAAAAAATTAAAAATGTCTGAAGTAAAATTTGCAATCCCAAAAGGAAGTTTAGAAGAAGCTACTTTCAAATTGTTAGAAAGATCGTTTACTAAAGTAAATCGAAAAAGTAGAACATATCGAGTTTATCTAGATGATCCAAGCATTATTGTCAAAATGCTTCGTCCTCAAGAAATTCCAACATTGGTTGCAGAAGGATTGTATGATGTAGGAATTACTGGAAAGGATTGGGTAGGGGAAACAAATTCTGATGTTGAACCAATATTGGATTTAGAATATGGAAAAATTAGATTAGTAATTGCATTCCCTGATAAATACAAATACAAAAATCTTGATGAAATGATTGCAGATTATGGTAAAAAGAAGAAAACACTTAGAATTTCATCAGAATATCTTACAACAGCATCAAAATTTCTAAAACAAACAAAATCTTATAAAAAATATTATGGTTCGAAAGATCCTCTAATTGTTACTCCTTGGGTTAGACTTGGAAATAACAAAAGTGTTCAAATTCATTTATCCTTTGGTGCTACAGAAGCAAAGCCACCTGAGGATGTAGATGCAATCATGGATGTTACAGAAACTGGAACTACTTTAAAACAAAATAAACTCAAAATTGTAGATGAGGTTCTTACTTCAACTGCACATTTGATTGTAAATAAAAAATCATTAAAAGATCCCAAAAAACGTGAAAAAATCTTTGATATAGTAACTCTGATGAGAGGTGCAGTTCAAGGCAAGAAATTCTTACACATTTATCTAAATGTTGAAGAAAAAAATCTGAAAAAGCTTTTGACACAGATGACATCTCTCAAAAAACCTACAATCAGTCCACTAAGTGAACAAGGATGGTTTGGTGTTAATACAGTAATTCAAAAAGAAGATTTTCACAAACTCATTCCTAAATTACGAAAGATTGCTCAAGGTCTTGTAGTTCATGAACCTAGACAAATACTTGAACTTGAGGAAATAAAACGTGATGAAGAAAATTGATGAGAATAATCAAAGTAACTAATGTTGAACAGTTTGCAGCTAAAATACTTCCAAAACAGCCTCAAAAAAACAAAACTATAGTCGAATCAATTTTAAAAGATGTTAAAAAAAATGGCGATGTTGCAATCCGAAAATATGAAAAAAAATTTAGTAAAGCAAACATATCATCATTGCGTTTAACTCAAAATGAAATTAAAAATGCATATTCTAAAATATCAAAAACTGAACTTGATGCATTACGATTAGCAAAAGCTAGACTTGTAAAAACAGAATCTTCTATTAAATCACTCCTCAAAAATAAAACAATCAATCATGATGGAATAAAAATTTCAAAAAAATTTGTTCCTATTCAAAGTGTAGGATGTTATATTCCTGGCGGATTAGCAAGATACCCAAGCTCTGTAATAATGTCTATAGTTCCAGCTAAAATTGCAGGAGTAAAAAGAATAATAGTTGTATCTCCGCCTAATTCTGATGGAAAGATTGATCCATTAACCATTGTTAGTGCTGATATTTGTGGTGCAAATGAGATCTACAAAACAGGAGGTGTACAATCTATTGCAGCATTATCTTTTGGAACAAAATCAATTACTAAAGTGGATAAAATTGTAGGCCCTGGAGGTTTATTTGTTACAACTGCAAAATCTATGATAAGTGATCAGACAGGAATTGACATGCTTGCAGGTCCAACTGAATTAGGAATAATTGCTGATAATTCAGCAAACCCAAAATTTGTGGCTTTAGATTTGATTTCTCAAGCTGAGCACAGTAATGACACATTTTGTTATTTGATTACTACATCGGAGACTCTTGCAAAGTCAGTAAACAAAATTGTTTCAGAATTAATTCCAACTATTCAAAGAGGAAAAATAGTTCAATCTAGTCTAAAAAATAATGGGTTTATTGGAATATGTAAAACCAATTCTGATGTGATAAAACTTGCAAATATTCTAGCTCCTGAACATTTGGAAATAATGACTAAAAATTCTGAATCTATGTCATCAAAAATTACTTCATCTGGGCTTGTTTTGATTGGAAATGATACTCCCTCATCAGCAAGTGACTATATTCTAGGCTCAAATCATATTCTTCCTACTAATGGATTTGGAAAAATTAGAGGTTCCCTTTCTGTTTTGGACTTTATCAAAGTAAACACACAGATTACATCATCTAAAAAATCATTATCAAAGATCTCAAAACATCTTAAAGTTTTAACAAAGGCCGAAGGACTTTCAAACCACTTTGAAGCCGTACGAGGTAGATTAAATTGAAAAAAAACTGGTTAGAAGAAAAAATTAAAAAATTCAGTTCAATAGGTGGTTATAAAAAACCAGAACCTGTTGAAGATTCCGTAAAACTTGATTCTAATGAAAATTATGTAATCCCAAAACAATTTCAAAATGATATAATTTCTTCTGCTAAAAAAAATTCTGATATCAGAGAATATCCATTAGGTGGAGTTGAAAAATTAATTGATACGATATCAAAATTTGTTAAAATACCCTCATCTATGATTGGTGTAGGGAATGGTTCTGATCAAATTTTAGATTTAATACTTTCAAATTTTGCCTCAAAACAAACTAAAGTTCTTACGTCAAATCCAACATTTGGATTTTTTGAAGAACGATGCAAACTATATGATATACCATTGATTGCAATTCCTTTTTCAAATGATATGAAATTAGATATTAAAGATTTTTTAAAACAATCCAAAAATGCAGATATTCTTTATCTAGATTCTCCAAATAATCCTACTGGATTTCAATTCACAAAAAGTGAATTACAAAAACTTGTAAAATCTTTTTCAGGTCTTGTAATAATTGATGAAGCCTATGGTGAGTTTAGTGAATACTCTCTTTCAAGTATGGTTAAGACCCAAAATAATTTGATTATAGTTCAAACTCTTTCAAAATCATTTGGATTGGCAGGACTGAGACTAGGTTATTTTATTGCAAGCAAAAAATTTGCTGAAACTTTTATGAATGTTCTACAATACCCATACCCCGTCAGTACAATTACAATAGAATCAGGAATTCAGGCTTTGGAAAAATCAAAACTCATGAAAGATACTATTGATATTATCAAAATTGAAAGAAAAAGAATCGTTGAAACTCTACAAACTTTTGATGCCTTTGATGTGTTTGATTCCAAGGCTAATTTTGTACTATTTGATGCGCATGGTGCCTACAAACGTATCTACTCTGCACTTGCTGAACAGGGAATCTTAATTCGAAAATTGGGTAAAATTGGAAATCATGATGGATGTCTTAGGGTTACTATTGGAACAAAAGAAATGAACTCAAAATTCTTGTTGGCTATTCGTGATCTACTGGGATGACTTTAACAAAAAAATCTAAAGGGATCTATACTGATGATTCTAAAATTCAAATTCTAAATAAAATAGATGCAATAATTTTTGATTGTGATGGCGTTTTAATTGATATTACAAAATCATATGATCTTACCATTATCAAAACTACTAGATATGTATTGGAACATCTAGCAAAAATTAATTTTTCTATTGATGTTGATTTTAAAATTATTGATGGATTCAAATCTACCGGAGGATTTAATGATGAAGTTGACTTGACTTATGCTGCAATAATTTCACTTGTTGCTGCTAAAAAATTAGAAAAAGATCCAACTAGTTTTATTTTCGATGTAATTAAAAATTCTGATTCTACTGGTATTATATCTGTAGAAAAATATATTGAAAATCAAATTGATATTTCTGATATTAAAAAACAATTATCTTATCCTGGAACTCAGCATGATAATCCCCTGTACCAAATTTTTGATCAAATTTTTTATGGACCTGAATTATATAAAAAATTATTTAACAAAATTTCAAACTTTTCTGAACCTGGCTTAATTGAACAAGATGACGTACTTTTAAATGATATTTTGTTCAAAAAATTACAGAAAAAGTTTAATTCAAAAATTGCAATGGTAACTGGAAGAGGAAAAGAATCTGTAAGTTATTCTTTAAAATTACTACTTGGAAAATTTAATTTAGATAATTCTATGTTTCTTGAGGATGAACCACGTGAACTTGCAAAACCAAATCCAAAATCCCTTTTGAATTCAATTAAAGGAATGGAGTGTACTTCAACTCTTTATGTTGGAGATTCTATGGAGGATTTTATTATGGCCAAAAGAGCTGGTGATTTAGGATATAAAACTACATTTTGTGGAATTATAGGAACTAGCAAAAATCCTCAAGAAAAATTAGAACTATTTGGAAGAAATGATGCAATATTGGTACTAGACTCAATTAATCTATTACCAAAGGTATTAAATTTAGAATGATACAAATACATAATCTGTGAGAAAAATGGCACCACGAAAGGCATCAATTAAACGAAATACAAAAGAAACAAGCGTTTCTGTATCTGTAAATCTTGACGGTTCAGGAAAAACATCTATCAAAACTGGGATAAATTTTCTTGATCACTTGATTGTATCTTTTGGTAAACACGGTATGATGGATCTCAAAGTTGATGCAAAATCTAATGATGGTATAGAACACCATTTGATTGAAGATACTGCAATTACAATAGGACAAACAATCGACAAGGCACAAAGTTCTAGAATTGGAATTACTAGATTTAGCTATGCTTCTGTTCCAATGGATGAATCTCTTGCTGAGGCTTCAATTGACTTGATAAAACGTCCATTTTGGAAATTAACATTATTGATTAAACGTAATAAGATTGAAGATATATCAAAAGAGGATCTTGAGCATTTCTTTCAATCTTTACTACAAAATCTCAATAGTTGCATTCACCTCACTGTAAAGTATGGGGACAATGATCATCATAAAGTTGAGGCTGCCATAAAATCACTTGCTGTTGCATTAAGAAATGCATCGTCACTAGATAAAAAACAAAAAGGAATTCCAAGTACAAAAGGTTCAATGTAATGGTAAGTGTTGCAATTTTTGATTATGGCGCTGGAAATATTTTCAGTCTAAAAAATTCACTTGAAAAAGTGGGAGCTATAGTGGATGTAATAACTAATTTTGATAATGAAAATACATATTCTGGTTTGTTACTTCCAGGTGTAGGAAATTTTGATCCTGCAATGAATAGTATTAGGGATTTTTCTAAAATTCATTTTAAAGAATATGTTGAAAATATGCCTGTTTTAGGCATTTGTCTTGGAATGGAAATGTTTTTTGAAAAAAGTGAAGAAGGTAAAGCAAAAGGTCTGAATGTTATCGATGGTGAAGTGGTTATACTTCCTTCTGGTATGAAAGTACCACACATGGGATGGAACAATCTTGAAATAAAAAAACCCGGAAAAATCCTTGAAGGTGTGGAAGATGGTTCATGGGCTTATTTTGTTCATTCGTATAGAGTAAAACCTAATTCTAATGATGTTATAACTGCTGAATCTGATTATGGAATTAAAGTCCCAGCCGTAGTGGAACAAGATAATTTCTATGGTACTCAATTTCATCCTGAAAAATCAAGTACTGTAGGAAAAATAATGTTAGAAAATTTTCTTAGAGAGTGTAAAAAATGAAAATCATTCCTGCAATTGATCTTATGGATGGTAAAGTTGTTAGATTGTACAAAGGAGATCCTGACCAAAAGACTGTGTATAGTGATAATCCTATAGAAATTGCAAAAAAATGGGAATCTGCTGGTGCAGATATCCTACATTTAGTTGATTTAGATGCAACTCTTGGGATTGGCTCTAATCTTGATATGATTAAAAAAATCCTTGAATCTGTTTCAATTCCAGTTGAAGTTGCTGGTGGATTACGTGATGAATCATCAGTTTTAAAAGTGGCAAAATTATCAGAACGAATCGTTTTGGGAACTTTGGCATTCAAAGATAAATTTCTACTGAAATCATTACTGTCTGAACTAGGAGCAGAAAAAATTGTAATTTCAGTTGATCATAAAGATGGTGAAATTGTAATTAATGGTTGGCAAAAGAATACTGGAATTAAATTAATTCCTGCAATTAATGAATTTCTTGAAATTGGTTTTACCGAATTTTTACTAACAAATGTTAATCGTGATGGGACTATGGAAGGCCCAGATTTGAAATTTTTAGAACAAGCATGTAATTTATCTAAAACAAATATCATTGCAAGTGGAGGGATTTCTAATCTTGATGATGTTAAAGATGTAAAAGAAAAAAATGCATTTGGAGTAATACTTGGTAAGGCATTGTATGAGAAAAAAATTTTAATTGAAGAGGCGAAAAAATTATCATGACATTAACTAAGCGAATTATTCCATGTTTGGATGTAAAAAATGGAAGAGTGGTAAAGGGATTAAACTTTGAATCAATTAAAGATGCTGGAGATCCTGTAGAGCTAGCAAAAAAATATAGCAATGAAGGAGCAGATGAACTAATTTTTTTAGATATTACTGCATCAGATGAACAGAGAAAAACCCTCCAAGATCTGGTACGAAAAGTTGCATCAGTAATTGATATTCCATTTACTGTTGGCGGTGGAGTAAAATCGTTAGAAGACGCTAGAAATATTTTACTAAATGGGGCAGATAAAGTAGGAATTAACACTGGAGCAATAAAAAATCCCAAAGTTATTACAGAATTAATGGAATTATTTGGACGTCAATGTGTTGTAATAGCTGTTGATGCAAAAAGAAATCACAACATTGATGATTCAAAAAATGTTTTTACTAAAAATGATAAACAATTCTGGTTTGAAGTTTTCATTTATGGTGGAAAAGAAGGAACTGGAATAGATGTTATTCAATGGGTTAAAGATGCTGAAAAATTAGGTGCAGGAGAGATTCTTCTTACAAGTATTGATAAAGATGGAACTAAAGATGGTTATGATATTTTATTGACCAAAAATGTCGTTAATTCGGTATCTATTCCTGTTATTGCTTCAGGAGGTTGCGGAAAACCTGATGACATGATTGACGTTTTCAAGGAATCAAATGTAGATGCTGCACTAGCTGCTTCAATATTTCATTATGAAACTCATGGAGTAAATGGTGTAAAGTTATATTTGAAAGATAGGAATATTCCTGTAAGATTATAATAGCTATTTTTTTGTATTTGTAATTATGGAAAAAACTATAGATGAAATAGATTTTGAGAAAAGTGGAGGTCTTGTACCTGTAATAGTTCAAGATGCAAATACGAAAGATGTACTTACATTGGCTTATACAAATAAAGAATCATTAGAGCTTGCTAAAAAAACTGGGAATTCTTGGTTTTGGAGTCGTTCAAGAAATAAACTTTGGATGAAAGGTGAAGAATCTGGCAATACTCAAAAAATTAAAGAAATTTTAGTTGATTGTGATTCTGATGCAATAATTTACCTTGTTGAACCTTTAGGTCCTGCATGTCATACTGGTGAAAATGTTTGTTTTCATAATTCTTTAGAAAAATAAATTAACATACTGGCTCATATTCATCTTCATCACCAGAAAGGATCTCTTCAGTTATTTTAAATTCTAAATTGGGATAATCTGTTCCTCTAAATACAACTCTCCAATCTCCAACTAGATCGTTAACTGAACAAATCCCTTTTGATTTTGAAAGATCAGGTTCTAAATAATAATTGAATCCTGATTTATCTGAACCATCAAATGGAATAGTAACATACACTAAATAATGTGTACTGTTTGATGGTCTAAGAAATGCAGTTTGACCTTTTTCATCATAACCTAATCCTCCAATTCTAAGAAAAATTTTCTCACCTAAAATGTATTCACTTCGATCAATTTGAAATGGCCCTGACGTGATCCATTCTCTATCTTTTGGAGAGTATTTATTTTCTAAATTTATTTTTTCAATTTCATTTAATTTTTCTTGAACTTCTGGAGTCATTTCATGCGTTGGTCGTAATTCTTTATTTAATGCATCTTCAACTTCCATTGTTTTTGATTCTTGGTTGGTTATTGCAACGATTCCAACTATCACTATGATTATACTGATAACTATTGGAATTGCAATTTTACTATTCATGAGAATACACTTTCAAAAATATCTAAAAACCTTCCTCATAATTCTAAAAATTTGATTTTTTAACACTCTAAAATTCTGTTTTCCTCGTATGAATGATATGTATACTATATTTTTTAATCCTTAAAATTAAGTATTACTTAACTTGATATTAGGATTTTTTATCTATATTCTCAAAGGAAATACTGATCTTGACTAGAACATCACTACAATGCAGAGAATGTAAAAAAGAGTATGACACTGCTTTCAAGTACATCTGTGACGACTGTTTCGGACCACTTGATGTAAAATATGATTTTCCTACAATTACAAAAGATACATTTGCAAATCGTGAATCTACCTATTGGCGATATTTTGAATTATTACCAATAGAAGAAAAATCAAACATTGTAAGTATTGGAGCAGGTATGACTCCTCTTATCAAGGCTGATAATCTTGGAAAAAAATTAGGACTAGACAATCTTTACATAAAAAATGATTCAGTAAATCCAACATTTTCATTCAAAGATAGGCCTGCCGGAGTTGCAATATCAAAAGCTAAAGAATTTGGTTTGACAGCAGTTGGATGTGCATCAACTGGTAATTTAGCATCTGCAACTGCAGCACATGCAGCTAAAGCTGGATTACCATGTCACATATTTGCACCAAGCAATATTGAGATGGCAAAAATTACACAAGCACTATCTTATGGTGCAAATTACATTGCAGTTGATGGAACATATGATGATGCAAACACAATAGCTGCGCAAATTGGTGACAGTAAAGGAATCGGTATAGTAAACATTAACATGCGTTCACACTATGTAGAAGGCTCTAAAACATTTTCATTTGAAGTTGCAGAGCAACTTGATTGGCAAGTTCCTGATCAACTTATAATTCCAGTAGGAAGTGGTGCAATGCTTAATGCTATTTGTAAGGGATTTGAAGAATTACAAACTGTTTCACTACTTGATGATGTTTCAAATATGCATATGATTGCAGCACAACCACGTGGATGTGCTCCAATAGTTGATGCATTTAAGAAAAATAGTAAAAACATAATTCCAGTTGAATATCCTGATACTGTTGCAAAGAGTTTAGCAATAGGTGATCCTGGAGATGGAAGATATGTTTTGAAACGACTACAACAGTATGATGGATTTGCAGAAGAATGCAATAACAAAGAAATCCTTGATGCAATTTTACTTCTTGCACAAACTGAAGGAATATTCACAGAACCTGCAGGTGGAGTTTCTATCTCTGTTCTTCAAAAAATGGTTGAACAAGGAAAAATTGATAGAAATGATAAAGTAGTATGCTATGTTACAGGTAATGGTCTAAAGGCAACTGAATCAATCATGGAAATTTTACAAAAACCAAAGACAATGAAGGCAGATGTAAACGAAATATCGGCGGTAGTAAACTAATGGCAAATATCACATTCACAATTCCATCTGTACTGAATCAGAGCGGTGGAGAGAAAAAGACTGAGATCTCATCTGATTCTCTAACTGATGCATTTGCAAAGATTTCAGAAATTATGGGCGATGATTTTAAGCGTAGAGTTTTGGAAGGTGATGGAACCCCACGTTCATTGATAAATATCTACATTAATGGAAAAAATGCAAAGTTTTCTAGTGGCATGGAAACTGCTCTAAAAGATGGTGATGAAGTTTACATATTACCTGCAGTTGCAGGTGGTTCTAAAGAATTATCTCCAAAAGAACTTGATAAATTCTCACGACAAGTAATGCTTGAAGAAATTGGATACGGCGGACAATTAAAATTAAAAAATGCCAAAGTTTGTGTTGTTGGAACCGGTGGTTTAGGACATCCAATAATATCTAGATTAGCCACAATGGGTGTTGGAACTTTACGTATTGTTGATAGAGATGTAATTGAATTATCTAATCTACATAGACAGATGATGTTTGATGAAGATGATGTAGGTCAAGTTAAAGTTGAGGTTGCTGCAAAAAAACTGCAGAAATTAAATCCTGATTGTAAAATTGAATCTCTAGCTGTGTCTGTAAATGATTATACTGCATTAGAAGTTGTTGAAGGATGCGATGTTGTAATTGATGCACTTGATAGTGTTAATGCAAGATATGCATTAAACAAAGCATGTGTAAATTATGAAATCCCATTTGTTACAGGAGCTGCAGTTGGAACATCTGGACAAGCTTTTACTGTTTTGCCAAAAAAATCTGCATGTTATTATTGCATGTTTCCATTCCTTGATGAAGATTCAATGCCGACATGCAGTATTGAAGGAGTTCATCCACCAATACTTTCTATTATTGGTGCAATTGAAGTTGCTGAAGCAGTCAAAATAATTACTGGAAAAACTCCTAATCTTTCTGAAAGAATTTTACATATTGATTTGGAAAATCTTGATTTTAACAGTACTCGAACATTCAGAGCTGATGAATGTCCGATATGTGGAACAGGAAAACTTGATGTTGTAGAAAAAAAAGAATTAATTTTAGAAGAATTATGTGGACGTAATCGTGGTAAGAGAACTTTTTCTATTACACCTACACAAACATTTGATCTTGATGTTAATGGTGTCACTGCAATTGGAAAAGGAAAAGGATTTACAATTGATAATCAGGGTGACTTGGGATTATCTTTGAGAACAAATGATCTTTCTGTTAGTTTCATGAAAAAAGGATCAGCAGTTGTTGTAGGACCAAAAGATGAATCTGATGCTATATCATTATACAAAATTCTACTAGGACAAGAGATCAAGGCATAAAATAGGCTACAAAAATTTCATAAATCATACATAAAACATATAAAATTTAGGGATCATTTTCTATTTCATAAGATAAATTGTATTTATTATGATCAAACCATATAGAAATTTGAATAAATTTAGAGATTTGCTAAAATAATTACAAAAAAACCGATAATTGTGGACAATTCGTCCATTAGTCTTTTATACTAATTTTTAAGAAAAATATCAATAACATGAATAACGAAATAGGACGTAAAATAACTAGTCTTACATTAATGACAATTATGTTAGCCGGTGGTTTAACATTTGCAGTTCCAGGAATGGAACCAGCATTTGCAGCCAACGCTAACCTATTTGTCTCCGCAGAAAACTCACAGTTTGACAATTACATGTCAGGACCTCAAGTAATTGAGGTAGTCATAATTGATAGTGATATTAATGATACAAATGAGGCAAAAGGTGAACCAGACGTTACAGTTAACGGCAAGATCCTGAGAATGGTTCAAGCCGTAGATGGTAATTGGTATGGTTACTTTGCAGATAGAGATCAAGCACAAATTGCTGATTCTACAGCAGAAAAAGCTGGTTCAGGATTAGACTTTGGTAGCTTTTGTTCCGCTGACGATAGTGGTGTGGCAGTTGGTATTGACCTCAGTGATACAGTCGGATTCACATCTGGTAACGTTGCTGGAGGTAATATACTTGGTTCTGCATCAGGTGGTGATTTATCATCCACTGTTTGTAAAGCCCAAACCACAATTGAAAAATCTAATAACAATGTTGTTAGAGAAGCCAAAGATCTAAATACGAATGACGCAGCAAACAAATCAACTACAGCTGGTCAAATCGGTTTAAAAGATAACGGTGTTAGTTGGCCAATCATTCAACTCTATCCTCTAAGCCCAGGTGGTAATGTCAATGTACAGTACAACAAAGGTGGTGGTGCTCAATCAGTATCACTTACTTTTGATACTGTAGATCAATTTGCTGGCATAAGCTTAGACAGAGCTGTATATCCTCAAGGATCACAAATTCACGCAACAATTACTGACTTATGGTTAAACATTGACCCAACTGATGAAGACTCTTGGACATTCGGTACAAATAGTGGTAATACTACATCTAGTGGTGCTCACTATCAAGTATTTGATGAAAACGGTAAATCCGGTGGTGACGCATTTAACATTGATTCTACAATAAATTCACTAATGTGTGATGGCAATTGTAGATTACATGTTGATACAAACGCACAAGGTTCAACTAATCCTGTAATTACCATCCAAGATAACGATGATTCAATCCTCCATAACTTGAATAAAACCCAAGGTGGTAAGACTGTAGCAAGTGCAAACAATGCAACAGCATTTGGTGTACTTGATGCAACAAATAGATTGGGAATAGGATCTGTACCTGTAACAATCACTGAACAAGATCCAAAAAGTGGTGTCTTTGGTACATACGATGAATCTGATTTATCAGTACTAAAAATAACAACTGATGCAAAGAGGGGAACCTCAGCAACTGTTGATTATAATGATTCACCTGTAACTGTTCTTGTGGGATTCGACTTTGCAAGTATTGACATCATACCAACTGATGATGAATGGAGCTCTGGTGAAGAGATTCCAGTAGTTATCGTTGATGCTGATCAAAACAAAAACAGCAGAGCCGATGAAAACTTAGATTTAGATAACCCAGATGTAACACTCATTCCAACATTAAGTACTGGAGATCCATTCACTATTGGTGAAGGTACTAGTAAACCAAAAATTAACATATTCAATGCAACTAGAACAGTATTATCTGATTCAGTTCCAAAGAATATGGATGTTGGTAAGCTAGTAAACTATACCATAATTGAAAGATCTCCATCTGGCGAAGATATCATTCCTACTGTAAAAGTAGATACTTTCAGTCAAAGAGCAATTCTTGAACAGAAAGCAAATCTAACTGCACAAGTCGGTATAGTCGTTGTAGACCTTGGTACAACCATGGACGAACTACAAAACACAATTAACCAGGTTGGAACATCAGATGGAAACCCAAAGGATGGTGTAGCATTCAACTTCTTTAACTATAATGTAGAATCCTTCGGTGCAAGTAAAGTAAGTATATTCTTACTTAACCACACCGATCCAATTCTAGCTGAAAACGGTACTTACATTGGACCACAAAATAATGTTCGAAACGCTGTAGTTCTCGTAGCAAACGGAACTGGACAAGGATACGTATCATTAGATGGCTCCGATAAATACCTCTTTAACGCAACAGATCCAACAATTCAAAATCTCGGTCTCGCTATCGAATTTGATTATGATGGATCAGCCAAAAGAGGTGTAAAAAATATCGATGCTAAAGAAGCTATAGTAGCTGACTTCTTCTCATTTGGTTTCACTGGTAATGGTGTGCAATCTTCTGAAAGATTTGCAAACCAAATAATCAGAATTGAAGCCGAAGAATCCGGTGACAATACAAGTACCTTTGAAGGTTCACTTGAATATGTCATGGTTAATCAACTTAACATACAGGACGTTGATACCTTTGCAGGTATCGCACCAATCGACAGTAGTCCTTCATTCATTGTAATTGAGGATTTGACTGACGAAGATTCACCAAGAGTCAACTATAACGACTTAGGTGCAGATGGTGTAGTAACGGCCGTATCTGATCAAGAAGAAGCTCCAAGCCACTCTGGTGTTGTATCACTAAATCAAGACTCATACAAGATAGCTGACACTGTAATTATTACTCTAGAAGACTTAGATCTAAACGTAGACTCTGCCCTTATTGACATCTTTACTGTAGTCCCAGCACACGATGGTGCTACTGAAGATACCGTTGGTTCTTCTGACACTCAATCATTGAGTTTCGGTGAACTCGGTAGATTACTAGATGTTACATACGATGATATTCAATGGGAAACCCCAGAGGTTGATTCTTGTACCAGCGATGGTGAAGAAGCAACAGAAAAATCCTCATTAGAGGATGCTACATCTGATACTGGACTTGGTGCAACCGGATTTACTCTGATTGAAACAGGTACAGAAACAGGTGTGTTCACTGGTGATTTCCAAATACCATCATTCTGGTGTCCAGATGCTGATAAATCAGTAGCTGATACATCAGTAGCAGGAAAGATCGCAACGTACAAAACAACCACTGGTCTCGATATTGAAGTCAACTATGTTGACTTTAGAGATGCCTCTGGTGAAATCGTTGAAGTCGGTGATTCCGCAGGTGTTAGTGCTAACACAGGTTCAGTAAGTCTTGATAGAACAGTATACCCAGTACCATTTGGTACAGTAGCTGATTCTAACTTACCCGCAGCAGTAGCCCCAGCAGGCAGATCTGTATTCCCAATCCACGCAACTGGAATTGATAAGGATATAGATAATGCAGATAATAAACAAGAAGAGCTGCCAAGTGGAGATCTAACTATTCACGTAAGAGTAAATGATCCAGACTTTGACGTAAACCCATCTGGTGAAGATTCAATTAATATTCCAGTAGCAAAAACCGGTTTCGGCCCAGTCAAAATCTCTGTAATAAGAGGTTCTGATCAGGTAATCCTCGGATATGCAGGTTCACCTGCTGTCACAGGACTAATCGATGTCGGTGGTGATAACAGTACAACTACTGCTATCAGAAACTTCGGTCCAATTAATGAAATTGCACCAGACGCAGGTATTTACGAAGCTGATATAATTGTAAAATATACTGATGGTCCAGCAAGTAAACTTTGTCCAAATAAATCTATCTATGAAGTGCTTGACGACAGACCCAGAGAAAACAATAAGTATGCAGTAGGTAACGCTGAATACAGATTTGATCTTGCCGAAAATAGTGAAACAGAAGACTTTTGTATCTTACAAGGAGATATTCTCCAAGTAGAATACACTGATCCAGCTGATGCATCCGGTGACGTCAACACTGTAACTGATTCTGCTACCTTTGACCTAAGAAACGGTGTATTGCAATCTGACAAATCCGTATACATTATCGGTTCCGACATGATCTTAACACTCATTGAACCAGACTTTGATCTGGACAATGATAGTGCTGAGACTTATGATTTGGACTTAATTGAATGGGACTCTGATGCAGCAACTACTACCATGGGCGATGAAGCCACTGATAGTACACTTACTGCAGCCTTTGACCCAGAACCAACAGCCTTTAGAGAAACAGGTGATAGTACTGGAATCTTCCAGATTGTCATCGAGATTCCTAATGCTCTAGGCGGCGATAACCTTGAAAGAGGTGAAGAAATCGTCTTAGAGTACACTGATTGGGGTCCATCCGGTTCTGATTATGTAGGTGATGAAGATGAAGATGTAAACATCACAGTCTTCACATCTAACTTCGGTGCAACTGTCGAGCTCGACCAAAAAGTATACTCATGGACTGACAAAGTCTACATTACCATAGTAGCTCCAGATCACAACTTTGACGGTGATCTAGTTGACGAAATAGGAGACACTGGTGCTGATTCAATAAGTATCTCCACTAGAGGCTTCAACATAGACAACTACAAACTCGTCGAAACTGGAACTGACACAGGCATCTTTACAGGTGAAGTAATCCTCACTGGATTTAAAGCACATGATGCAGATGGTGACGGTATTGATGAAGATGCTACAGCTCGACAATCCGCTGATGGTTCAGGTCCAACTGATGGACTGCTCCCAAATGATGGTGATGATGGTATTGCTGTCTCCTTTGAATTCTCAGAGGATGAAACAGTAATCGGTTCGTCACTTATCAGATGGAACATCGGTGAGATACAATGGTTAGAAGCCAGTTATCCAGCAAGCGGAACAGGTGTTGTAAGAATAATTGACTCAGACATGAACTTAAATCCAGAATCAGTCGACAACTTCAAGGTCGATGTGTGGTCTGACTCCGACTCCGGAGGTATTGACCTTACTGTAACTGAGACTAATGAGGCAACCGGAATTTTCGAAGGCACTGTATTCTTTACAGTTAATGACGCATCATCCGGTCATAGACTCAGAGTCGCAGAAGGTGATACTATCACCGCAGAATATGAGGACAATACATTACCAAATCCATACTCAACTGCAGATGAACTTAATGTCACTGCCACTTCGCTAATCGGTACTATAGTACCACCTCTCGAGAGAGCACCAATTACTAACTTGAGAGCAGTTGATGCCTTCGGTAACAGCTTAGATGCTGTCTCCGTTGATCAACAGGTGCAAATCAGTGCTGACTTAGCAAATGGTCAAGATAGAGAGCAACCATTTGCATACTTGGTACAGATCCAAGATGGTAACGGTGTTACAGTCTCACTAGCATGGATTACAGGTTCACTATCTGCTGGTCAATCATTCAGCCCGGCATTATCATGGATTCCAGCACAAGCAGGAACTTACACAGCAACTGCATTTGTATGGGAATCAGTAGATAATCCAACGGCATTATCACCACCAGTCAGCACAACAGTAACTGTACAGTAAGAAAACTAGTTCAAATTACCCTTTTTTCTTTTTTTTGAATACCTCTTAACGTAAGTTATGCACAATTTTTTCACAAGTAATATCTAGGAGAAGATTGAGAATAAATTAAATTGAAATTTAAAATTTTATTTTCTATCTCCATTACTCTTTTACTTGTAAACATTCCAAGTTCTTATTCAGAAGGACTAGAGTTATTTACAAACAGTAAGGTCTATTCCCCTGAACACACTCTACAAGTTTATGGTAATGGTTTGCCCGAAGAAAATCTTATCATACGACTCTTTGCACCAGATGAAACAATTGCAAAATTTGATCAAATAATTACTGATAAAGATGGATCTTTTAATTATGGATTATTAACTTGGCCTGAACCATTAACTAATTTCCCTTATGGAACATATACTGTTGAAGTAATTAGTACAGAACAAAATGGTGTTTCAAAAAAAATTGATGTGAAATTTTCATCTACAACTGATTTACTTGATGTAACTGTTGAAAGATTTGTAAATACGCTAGTTTTTGCTCCTGAAACTGCTGCAAAGGGTCAGTCAATTCGAGTTTTTGTACAGACAACAAGTGATGGATTATTGATTGGGAATGAACCTAGTGAATTATTGGGTACTACTCACGTCCACATGCCTTCTGGAGTTTCTGTTACTTTATCTAATTCATTTAAGACATTACATCAGGGGTTATACTATGTTGATTATACCCCGATAGAAGAAGGAACTCATGTGTTTCATGTGGTTGCATTTAGTCAAGGAACAACATCCCATGGGTCAGCAGCTACAACTGTGTTGAGTCAAGATCTTGGAGGGATCTCAGATCAAATAGTTAAATTAAATTCTGTTTTAGATCAAACATCAGATGAACTTGAAATTTTAAAATCTGAAATAAGAGGATTTGATACTACTCTAGAATATGCAAGTACCCAAATTGATGAAAATATTGGTACGTTTGCACTTTCTGCAAAATCTATCAGTGAATCTTCTGCACAGCTAAATGCATTATTGTTGCCAATTATTGCATCAGTGGGACTAATTGTTGCACTACAAATAGCAATTTTAGCTAGAAGAAGATAGTTATAATAAGATAAGAACAGGAAATAAATCAATGCCCAAAGTGGCTATACTCTTTTTCATATTATTATTTT
Source organism: Candidatus Nitrosopumilus sp. (assembly GCA_965262905.1). GTDB lineage: Archaea > Thermoproteota > Nitrososphaeria > Nitrososphaerales > Nitrosopumilaceae > Nitrosopumilus. Next base: position 1,100,022 of record OZ253567.1, on the reverse strand, counting down.
CTCCTATGATGACTAGTTCACACGCATTCATTCCTGTTGATTTGAAAACTGAAAATGATGATAAAAATTCTTTAATTTTTGATTCTGATATTATAGATATTGATTCTGATTTTTTTACTGAAAATGATTTTAAAAGATATTTAATTTTTGGAAATAGTCTACAAAAAAATGATTTTTTAAAAACAAATTCAAATTATGAAATCCAATCTGATAGTGGATTTTTTTCTATTGCTATTCTATCTGAAAATTCTGCATCTAATTTAATTTCTCAGGGATATCATGTAGTTGAAGATTTCCAATTAGATTTTCATTCACAAAATAATCAAATTCAAGATGCTTCTAGAATTGGAGATATTACTGGATCAAATTTAGCTAAAACAAAATATAATTCAACTGGAAATGGAACTGTAATTGCAATTGTTGATACAGGTGTAGATTTTTCAAATCCTGATATTCAACATTCACTTGCACGAGATGAACTTAATCATCCTATAATGCTTGATCCTGATGGACAAGGAATTGTATTAACAAATGCAACATTTTTTGCATATATTGATGACAATGAAATTATTCGAAATTATAGTAAACCTATTCCATCTCATATGACTTCATCAGCATATGTTACACGTGATGGAGTATTCCTTGATGTGTCTCAAGGAGGAAAAGGTAGTGACATACCTATTTACAATTCATTTTTTCCACAAATTGGTTCATCTGTAATATTTAATGGAACACTTACAACTGATATGAAAATTGGCGATGATAATAGAAATTATATCAAATCAAAAAGTGGAATTTATCATCTTGGTGTGATATATCAAGGAGGATTAAGTGGGTCATTAGCTAGAATACAAGTTGTTCCAGTCTTGGTTGTTGACTCATTTATTCCAGGAGTATATGATACAATAATTCCTGATCTAAGTACATCTTGGAAAGATTACACAAGATTTGATTTAGACTCTGGAGAAAAACCAAACTATGATTTTGATTTTACTGATGAGAAACCAATAGTTTTAGGAAGTGGAAAAGAATTTCTTGTTTATGACTCAAATAATGATGCAAAAAATGATTATAGTGCAGGAACATTTGGCGCACAAGTTCTTGATGTTTATGGTGTAATTAGAAATAATTCTACTGACATTAATGATACTCTAAAGGCAATTAATGGAACTCTTTTACCTCCTTTAGATTCTGATGGTGAATTTTTTGGTTTAATGACTGATTTTATGGGGCATGGAACTTCTAGTGCTGCATCAATTACTTCACGTGGTCAAGAAATTTACGACATTTACAACAACTCAAAAAGATATTCAATTACTGGAGTAGCCCCTGATGCAAAAATTGTACCAGTTAAAGCTTTGTGGTTTGGTGATACTGTTTATGGCTGGTTGTGGTCTGCAGGATTTGAAAATAAAGATCATAATTGGAAATTTTCAGGTCAACCTAGAGTAGATATAATTTCTAATAGTTGGGGGGTGTCTACTTTTCCATCTTTTAATGCATCACCTGGTATGGATGTACTATCATTAATTCTTACAGTGCTAGCAACTCCTAATTCATTAGATGATAATTATCCTGGAGTTACAATAATTTCAAGTGCTGGAAATTCTGGACATGGATATGGAACAATTGGACTTCCTAATGCATCACCGTTTGGAATTTCTGTAGGTGCAACAACAAACAATGTTTTTGTAGGATATGGGCCATTCAAAGATCAACCTAGGTTTGGAAATTCAACTATTCATTCTAATCATGTAGTTGATTTTTCTAGTAGAGGTCCAAGCTCCATTGGAGATCCAAAACCTGATGTGATGAGTATTGGTGCACATGGATTTGTTCCATCAAATCTTTTAAAAACCCATAAAGATTCTAAAGATGAATCCTTTTCATTATTTGGAGGAACTAGTATGGCTGCACCTTTAGTATCTGGTAGTGCAGCAGTACTAATTGAAGAAATGAAAAAACAATCCAAAGACTATGATTCTTTTTTGATCAAAAATATTTTAATGTCAACTGCAACTGATTTACATAATGATCCATTTACTCAAGGATCCGGATTAGTAAATATTGAATCTGCTTTGAATTATGTAAATGGAGAAAATGGAGTATTCATAGTGCATAATGATGGCTCATATGATAATATAAAAAATATTCTTGAACCTGCAATAGAAAAAATTAACTCTACATCAATAGGATTTGAAAAATTCCAACTACCTTCAAAATCATTTCCTATGACTAGTTGGTTTGCAGGACAATTACTTCCTGGTGACAGAACTACGACAACCTTTACAATTGATAATCCAACCAATGATACTCTCTCGATAAATGTAAAACCTCAAACTTTGTCATTAATGTCTAAAACTCAATTTAATGGAACGACAATTGTAAATGAACAAGATTCTATACTGGACAACCCTGATACATTCATTCCAAATTATGTTAAATTATCAGAACTTGCAAATCAAGATGAACTTGGAAGATTTTTTAACAATGATGATCCAATCCCCGATGAATCTTCACTAATGATTTTAAATCTAAATTTTCAATTTAGTGATTTTATGAATAACACTTCAGACGTTTATGCTGATGATATTAAAATTGCTTCTCTATATCTTTATGATTGGCTAGACAATAACAATGATACAAAAATTACTAGTGATGAATTGTCAATGGTGAATAGAGCTGGTTCTTGGGGAACAGTACAAGAACTTAGAGTTTCAGATCCAAATGAAAAATTTGATGGTGTTCCCTTAGTTGGCGTCTATCCTGTACCTACAAGATATTCTTACTGGCTAGGTGACACAAAACAAAATTCTACTTCAATGGATTATACAATTTCTGCTAGCCATTATGAAAAAGAAAAGTGGCCATTATTGTGGATTGAGCATGAAAAAATCTCTGTTTTGCCGGAAAATTCATCAACTGTAGATATTACATTAGTAACTCCATCTGATTTACAAACGGGAATCTATCAAGGATTTTTAACTTTTGAAAATGATGAACATGTTGTAAATGCACCAATATCTTTTGTAATTAAACAACCTATAAGTGAAAATGATTCTACAATTTTGATCAAAGGAACACAGAGTGATGATGTTCTTTATGGAAATGGTTACACAAAAGGTGCATTTGATATGGTTAATAGATATATGGCAGGAGATTGGAGACAATATTATTTTGATATTCAAAATGAATTAATCAATACTGCTGCAATTGAGATTTCATGGATAAGCAACAACACCAATCTATCTGTATTTGTAATGGATCCTTCAGGAAAAATAATACAAACTAATGTCCCTTCTGGTGTCTTTGGACATTTTATGGAATGGGCTTCACTTGATTGGTTAGGTAATTCAATTTTTAGTCAAGGTGGGGGATTTTTCCCTGTGAAAAATAAAGATGACACTTCAACTGTTCTTTATGTACCGATAAATCAAACAGGTACTTACACACTTTTAACACATTCAACTTTATTTGGTGGTTATTCAACTACAGAACCAATTACACTTGCAGCTAAATTCACACACATATCTCCTGAAATATTTGATTCTAAAGAATCTGTAAATGTAGAAATAAAATCTAAAGATGTTTCTGAACTTTTAACTAAAACAGAAATTCAAAATCAAATGAATGTTGATACTGATCTTCCATTTGGTATAGGAATTACAGTAGGAATAGCCATTGGAATTGCGATCGGATTAGTTATCATTTTAATCATAAGACAAAAACCTCCAAAAGATTGAACAAGGTTTATAAGCAATTTGGCGAGAACGAGAGCTGAATGTCAGAACTGGGGACAAAAAAGTCTGGCGGATTATCCCGAAGAGACTTTCTCAAATTAATGGGTGCCGCAGGCACTGGATTAGCATTTGCTCCATTTGTTCCATTTGGTAATTTTATGCCAAATCCAAATCAGGCATCACTTGAAAGAGTTCCAGTAATTTTACCTGATGGAACTCAAGCAAATATCAATACTTACCCAATTAATCATGCTGAAGTAATTACATATCCTGCAACTGGTGATGCTGCACTTGATGCAGAAGCATTTCGTAAATGGCAATTCATTAGACTACCTGAAGAACTAGGTGGAGATAAAAAAGATCTTAATTCATTACGAGCTTATAGTATGATTTGTTTACATCTTTGGTGTTTATGGAAATATTGGCCTGATGAAGGACGAAAGAGAGGTGAATGTCCTTGTCACGGTAGTATGTATGACCCACTGACTGGAACAGCATTTGTTGGTCCAGCATCAGTTCAAGCTGCACCATCAAATACATTGCCTAGATTAACTTTAGATATTGATTCAGATGGTTTTGTATTTATCATGCCACCAAAATTTAATGCAAATGATAATGGAGTAATTGGATATGGCCGTTTCGCTTGAAAGAAGAACTGGGATTGTAGCACTCCTTTACTGGTTTTGGGATGGAGTAGACCGTACCATCTTCACTGCAATTAAATTTTCATTCCCTGCAAGATTTGTAAGCCCATTTGGATTTTTAGGAATGCTCACATTCATTGTATTCATTATTCTAGGAGTTTCGGGAGCTTTACTGATGTTTTATTATCAACCGATTCTTGATAGAGCTTGGGATAGTGTTCAATTCATTAATGATGATGTTCCATTTGGTTTTCATATTAGAAATATTCACTATCACGGTTCTAATGCTATGGTTCTTCTTGCAGTTCTTCACATGTATTATCAATACTTTAGTGGACGATACAAAATTAGGAATGAAGTTTTATGGATGACTGGTGTCATTTTAGGAACTGTTACAATTCTTGAAGCATTTACTGGATACGATGTTATTTTCAGTGAAAGGGCAGAACTTGCGATTAGTATTGCGGCGTCGTTAACGACATCAATTCCAGTTGTAGGACCTACAATTCGTGATGCGGCGCTGGGAAGTGGATTCTCAGACTTTGTATTGAGATTCTATGCACAACACGTGTTCTTGTTACCTATTGTTATGCTTGGATTAATGGCAGTACACTTTCCAAGATTCTTGGTATTTGATGTACCAATGGTAATGGCAATTGGTGGTGCTATTTTGATTACTGGCGGTGTCTTCCCAATTGATATGGGATTCAAGTTTGAACCCACGGTACCGCCTGGTGTCACAGTTCCTGAATGGTATCTTACAGGAATCTATGCATTCATGAGGACGCAATATGACAAATTTGTTACAGGTTTACTGTGGCCGTTATTGTTTATCATTTCATTTGTATTAATTCCATTTATCGACAGATACAAGAAATTCTCTTGGAGAGATAGGCCAATAATTACTGCATTTGGTATTACAAGTCTTGCTCAAATCATGGTTACTACATACTGGGGTTTCTATATCTCACCAGACACAAAACTTCCATTAGTAGAGCGTTTGGTAATTGATCCGATATTTTTCTATTCCACAATGATATTGTTGGTACCTCTAGGATTTGGATTTACTTATATGATGATTAAACTAGCAAATGAATCTGAAAGAAAATCAAAACTTGCTAAAAGTAATGGTCCACAAAAAGTAGCTACAATCAATCTATCTGAGAAATGGATTAACTGGTTATTGGTTGCACTATTAGCATTCCAAGTATTCCTAAACATTGCAGCATACAATGCGGCATTGACCGGAATGAAGAATGTTTCATTGTTCTTTATAGGAATCATACTGTTAGTATTTGCAGCATTCTTCCATGTGTACCGATATGCAATGAGTCAACAAAAGAATGCGCCTCCACCTGCACCTATACCTATAGTTGAAGAGAAACCTAAACTAGCAGAACCTAAAGTACCTGTAGAACAGAGTAAACTTCCAGAAGGTGGAAAAACATCTGATGCAAAACCTGATACAAAAGAATTAGCACCTAAAGTACCAATCCCAAAAACCCAAATGGATATGGGAGTTGGCACAAGTAACAATTCAAATGTTGGCTCTGGTGATATTGACGGAATGAAAAAATTATGAGTGGTTCCCCATCAAGTCATGCATATGGTATTGGAATGATTGCATTAATTATTGGAATGTCTGCATCTGTTGTATTTTACACATCATTTTATCTTCCAGAATCAATGGCAAAACCATCTGTTTCTGATCATATTTTACATCCTGAAAAAGATTTCATTATTGAAATTGTTCCAGGTGCTGTAGTTGAAGGAAATCCAAACTATGTTCCAAACAAATCTATTGTAGCATTAACAATTAACAATAAAGTAATATGGCAAAATAATGATGACACTGCTCATACTGTAACTCCTGATCATAGAAGTGAAGATAGTTACAGCGGTGAATTTGGTTCACCCGGTGTAATGAAACCCGGTGAGACTTATGAATTTTTATTTACTGAACCTCAAGATGTTCCGTATCATTGTACACCTCATCCATGGATGGAAGGAACTATCAGTGTAGAATTAAGTAGATTCTAGTTAGAATATTTTGCAAAAATTATTTTACTTTCAATTTCTTTATGCTGTTCAATAATTGATACTCTAAATTTTACTTCATATTCCTGATTTGGTTGAAAATTAATTATTGCAGTAAATTCTGCTTTATGTTCAGGCATTACATCTTTGTTAATAAATAATCTTGAAACATTCTGTGATATTTTTTTTTCATTATATGATTTGTAAATTATGTGTTCGTTTGAATCCAAAATTGTTGTATTAACTACTACTCCGTCATATCTTCCTGGATAAGAAACAATAATGGTTCCTTTGATTTCAGAATTTGGATGAATAATTATTGAATTTAATTCAAATTCTAAATCTTTCACAAAATGTTGTTCCAGAGTTGGAATAATAATTTTGTTAAATGGACCCAAAGGGCATCAAAGCGATTTAGGAGTTATTCAGGTACTGCCATAATATAATTGTCTTTTTAATAGATTACTGAACTTTTGACAACCTTTTTTGTGCCTAATTTTTGAGATTTTCATATTTTGTAATATCATATTTTTTTGTCAAATTAAAAGTGCAAGTTATTTATGAGGAACCTTTTATTCACTGTGGATATTTTATCATTAATAATAATTCCAACAGTTTCATTATTTATTGACGATCCTTTCATAATTTCTTTTAAATCTTTTGTAAAATTTTCAATAAGATAGTTTGTATCATGCGGAAATATAATTTCTAATCCTTTTGCAAATAAATTTAATCCGTTAATCATTACTATCATATCTTCTGCCGATATGTGTTTGACTTGTTTTGTTAATTCAACTACCGAGATGAAAATGGACGCAAACAGATTAGAAAATTAAATATTAAAAAAATGAAAGATATATTTAAAATAAAAATTACCTGTATTGCTAGCATTCTATGGAGAAATCACTCATGAATCTATTGCGAAATAATTTTTGGAAAGAACAAACAAGAAAATCATAACAAATAGATAAAAACAACAAGAAATAACTTTGAATTAAAATAATTTACAATCTAGTAAGACATACAATCTTTTCTCTTTAACTGACATGTCCGTAGATGTTAATAGGATCTAAAACATACTCAATATGGTTTTTGAGGGGTTTATGGAGCTCGATATTTCATTTTCCGCATCAGTTTACCTACAGTTCTAGATACATCTTGAGTTATTGCCAATACTGTTTTTGAATCAAGATTAGATTCATAAAAATTTGAATGTAGCATACTTGCCTTTGAGTAAGAATCAAACAATTCCTTATCGTGTTGTCTTTTTGCAAGTTCTCGAGTATACTTACTAAGATCTTTATAACTTTTGAATGATTTATTTTCTTGTGCAGCAACAGTTTTGATTACACAAGACATTGCACCCCACATCATCTCACTTGCCTTGTGGTAGTCTTTTATTTTTAGATATTTTTCCGCATTATGACTATAATGTAATACCATTGATGCAAACTTGTCTGCATCATTTTTTGCCTCATCAATCTTTGCTGACATTTACAAAACCTAGAATCTTTCCAGAAACAGCATCTACCTTTATTTCTTTGATCTCCTCGTTAAGAAATCCAACATCACAAATGATCATCCAAACATCATCTTCTAATGTGGTTGATATCAGCCTAAAAGAACTATGGTAATCTTCTAAGAAAATTTGGGCCTGGTCAATTGCTTCTTTTGCATCAATATTTAATGCAATCATAAAATAACCTACTTTGAGTGTTATTTATCAATTTAAATCAAAAAAAGATAGAAAGTGGTTCTATTGTGCTTCTGCTGTCTCGGGTTTCTTTGCAGTTTCCACAACATTGACTATAATTGAGAATTTATCCTGACCATACGGTTTCAAATCAATCATAATCGGTCTTCCTATCCATTTTTTGGTGTCCGATCCAAGCAGATCAATTAGGGAATTTTTTGAGGCCTTGCTAATATTCCACAATGCCAAGGTTTTGCTAAAGTCATTGCAATTGACTCTAGCGTGGTAATATCTTACCATAATCACCATCAATACCTTTTACCTCATCTAAAATGATTAGTTCACTTATTTTGTTTGATTGGCTGAATTCGCTTGTTAGTTCTCTATCAATTTCTATTTTATTTCACCTCCTCTTGATTCAGACAAGTTTGATAAATGATGGTCAACACCATCATCAAAATACTCTGTAATTTTCTTAAGTTGTAGCTGTCTTGTGCCATTCTAGGGATTCTGCAATCCTTTGTTGTATTGTAATTACCACATCAATCTCATTGTTTGTCAGTATCCTTTCAGTTTCTAGTCTGATTGATGCCTTGATCTTACAGCGATGAATCATGTTGTGATGTGTCGATTTTACTGTATCTGGTAATGATGAGTGATTGGTCCAAGAACAGGTACACCGTCATCATAACACAACACACCATCATCTTTATCAAAGTACATCTGACCACGTGGGTCGCTAAAGTTCTCTACATATCGATATATCACAATCAACAGAGGAAACCTCATCTAGTGGTAAATCCTTGACAAATCCCTCTTTCATCTTATCTATCAAATACCAGGAAAAATCAACTTCGTTTGCACAAAGCAATATCTTGAGTCTGTTCCTAGAAGTGTTTGGGTTTAGAGTTTTTTCATCAAACTGCTTCTTCAAGGACATATCGTTTTATCTTATTTTTTCCAACATTAGGATCCTTTTTTATCAAATAAACAAAATTGTTTACAAGTACTGCAAATTCTTCTTTATACAATAACTTTTTTTGTTGAGATAAAATCCAATCATAGTTTGGATTGAGAAACATCTCTAACTGTCCTGCATATTTTTTCTTTGTTTTTTGTCTCTAATTGCAGTAATGTAATTCTCAAAAGGTGTAATGTCTTGCAGTTTTTCCAAGTCATAATCAAATTTTTTCATTAACTAATGTAGAATATGGGACAAGATAAAGACTCAGTTGGGGTATATGGGCCCAAAGGGCTTCGATCCCTTGACTTTTGGATTAGAAGTCCAACACGCTATCCATGCTGCGCCATAGGCCCAAAAACCTAGAAATTAATTGCCATTTTAAGGGTTTACAGCCACTTTTTTTGGTAATTTTCTCTTTCCATTTTGAAAAGAAATTGTTGCGCATATCCTGCATACGGACCAAAATAATTTACAATTTTTTCATGAAGAATTCCATATTGTTTTTGAGTAATTGATTTTGTTTCTAATTGAAATTTATCCGAATAGTATTTTTCTAATATTCTAATCATCCATCTATCTAACGGAAAAGATTCTAACTTGTTTAATGAAAATAATAAAATGCAATCTGCAACTTTATTTCCTATACCTGGAATTTGACACAATTTTTCTTTCGCATCTTGATAACTAGAATTCTTTAAATATTCAAAATCTATTTTTTTAAAAACTATAGTCTTTGCAGCATCTTTAATAAATTCAGCACGATAACCAACCCCACAGCTTTTAATTTCATTTATTGATGCTTTAGCGAGATTTTCTGGTTTTGGAAATAAAAAAAACTCTTGATTTTCAAATTCAACTTTTTCTCCAAACTTTATTGATATTTTTTCTAAACTATTTTTGATTTTTTGAATATTCGAGTTAGATGATACAATAAATGAAATCAAACATTGAAATGGATCTTGTTCTAGAATTCTTAATCCTAAATATTGTTTTACAGCTTTTTTGGTAACACAATCTTTAGAAATTGATTTGATTATTTTTTCAATGTTGTCTCTTTCTCGAAAAAAATCTATTTTTGTATTTTGATATGATTTAATTGTCCCTACTTTTGATATTTTTAAAATATCTTGCCCATTAACCCCATACCAGATATCTTTATTTTTTCTCCAAAGAAATACTTGACCACTGTTGATTGAATTTTCGACATTTATTGTACAATTATCTTGCATCTCAAACAGTTATTTCTTCATTAACTGCAGGTGCATGTGTTTCAAAACCAAATTTTTCATGAATTTCTTGAGCAAAAATTTGACATGATTCTGAATCCCCATGCACTGTCCACACCTTTGGATTTCCTTTTATTTTTTTAATCATGTCAAATAACTCTTTTTTGTCTGCATGTCCTGAAAATTGATATTGTTTAACCTCTGCTTTCACATGGAGATCTTTACCTCTGGTTGAAACCATTCCTGTGTCTAGTAATTTTTTACCTGGTGTACCTTCTCCTTGATACGACACAAGAGCTATTCCATTTTTACTATCAAAAGATAATTGTTGTAAATAATATACTGCATTTCCTCCTACTAACATACCAGCTGGAGATATTACAACGCAAGGTTCTCCCATCGCACGTTTCCTTTCTGCATGTTCTCTTATCGCAGTTGCACTTTTGATTGCTTCAGAAAATACTTTAGGAACTCTTAGATATTCTGGATGTTTAAACATTATTTCATTAACTTTTAGTGCCATCCCATCCATGATGATTTTATGTTTAAAATTTGAACTTCTTAAAATACATGCTATTTCTTGAGAACGTTCTACAGAAAATGATGGAATGAATAAAATTCCTTTCCTATCCATTACTTCATTTGCAAATTCTATTAATTCAGTTTCTGATTCTTTTCTTGGTTTTTGCTCTGTTTTTGCATAAGTACTCTCAGTAATCAGCATATCAATTTCTCCTATATCCATATCCATTTCTCTAAGCATTCTTGAACCGTTTGTTTTGACATCTCCTGTGTAGAAAAGACGTTTTTTCTCAGATTCTACCAATACAGTACTTCCACCAATTACATGTCCTGATTCTCTGAATTCAAAAGTTGCATTTCCTTTGGTTACTTTTTGTTTGAATCCGATTTCCTTAGCATTTTTCATCATATTATTTAATTCAGGCAAATCAAACGGATGTGCATTTTTTTCAATTTTTAACATGTCATTAATTAATAATTTTGAAAGGTCAAATGTTGGAGGTGTAGCGTATACGTCAGTATTTCCACTAACAAATAGAGACGGAACGTTTCCTGAATGATCTAAATGTGCATGTGTGATAATGATGGCATCCAAATCTTTTGGTTTTACATGAAGTGGATATTGTGGAGGGGAACCTCTTTTTCCAAACATTACACCATAATCAAGTAATAATTTAGTACCATTACAATTAACTAAAAATCCTGATCTACCTACTTCGTTTGCAGCACCTAAAACTTTAACATCCAAGAATTAAAATAAATTTTTATCTACGTTAAAACCTTCTTAGGGGCAATTCGATCATTACGCCTATCGTGTAATCTGCAAAAGCTTTAATTAGTGTAGGCTGAGATTCGATCCTCATGGGAAGAAGTTTCGCAGATTGGTTAGCACAGCAAGACCAAGCCGTAGTCTCTAAGACACGTGCTGGTGATGAAGCAAACAAACCACTCTTAAACCAACTCAACTGGATTTGGGTAAATAATCTTATGAATAAGAAAGCAGACCTTAATCCTTCTTCAGCAGAATTACTTGACTGGGTAACCTCAGGTCAAATAGATGCAATGAGAAAATAAACGTGCGCATCACGTTGTCTTTTTGTTTTTTAAATTCCTTAATCTAGATTCTATGCATACATTTTGAATCGATCATTTCCATAACAGGGTTATGAATTTCGATCATGGTTTAAATAGGTACCGAGCAATCTATACTTTGTAATGCCAATAGCAATACTTCCAGACATTGATGAACAAAGATGTATCGGATGTGCACTATGTGTAGAAATCTGTACAACTCTTGGTCCTGATGTCCTTAGAGTCAAACCTGTTGAAGGTTGGAAGAGAGGTAAAGCATTTGTTTTCTACCCAGAAAGATGTATTTCTGATGGTGCATGCATAGGTGTATGTCCAACAAAATCAATCTTTTGGATGAGACCAATGAATTACACAGCTGGACAGCCAGTACCTCTTCACAAAAACGGTATCTTCATTAAAGGTTGGGCAGAAGACGCCGCTCTATAAGCAGCATCTTTTAGCACATTCTTTTTTCTTATTTTTAATTACGCAAAAGATTTTTCCTTGATCTCTTTTGGCAAACACTTTACAAAATATTTTAAGAATTTATCTTCTTTATCAAAATGAATTTCAGAAAATTTATTGTTTGCAAAGAATTCATTCCATGTTTTCTCAAATACAGAAAATTCATTTGGTTCAAAATCAATTCTAGAAGTTTCATGATGTGCTGCTGGAAAAATATCTGAAATCTCAATTGGTATTAATCCTAAAAGTGGGTCATATTGGCAAACTTGAAATGATTCAAAATCTTTAATTTTCTTTTTCAGTCTTTTATATTCATGTGAAAGATATCCTGGTTTTGAACTTGATTCTTTAGTAATAATCAATTTCTTTTTCTTTGATTTGAATTTTCTAACTATATTGTGGAATGATTGAACTTCTGGTCTATACTGATCCTCTTTACTGAATAAGAAAATTGCTTTTTCTTTGAATTTTGGAGTACCTATACCGAGAAATTCATAGTTTTCAGTCATGACTTTAATCATTTCAAATAATTTTGGATGGGCCCTTGCCTTTTTAATCACATATTCCCATAACCTCCCTTCATGGATTGCTTGTTTTACTTTGTCAACTTCTAGTTTAATTGCATATAAATTATGAACTGCTAACTGATTGATCTTCTCAGTAGCCTCTAATTGACGAAATTCATCTGGAGCATATTTTGAACATATTTCACAATTACATGGAAATGTGGAAATATCTGATAAATATCGTGTACCATCATCTGTGATGTATCTGAGTTGTTTTGCATAAAGCATGTATGATGCTGAATCAAAAGTATCGCATCCCAAAGCTATTGCAAATGGTATGGTGAGAGGATGTCCTGCACCAAATAGGTGTAGGGGAATTGAATGTGGCATCTGCTTTTTTGCAGCCACTATCATCTGTGCTAATAATCTATATTCATATGATTCCATAAATTCAACTGGACTTCCTAATGCAAGCATTTGAAATCCCATACTGACTAAACTTTTTGTAGATTTTCCAACAAGATCAAAATGCTCTCCTCCTTGAATTGGACCTATCCAAATTTGACCATTATCCACACTGTCTTCTAGAGTTTGTTTACAAACATCTAGAGTGTGTTTTACGTAGGCCTCTGCTTTTTTAATTGGCATTCCATACCCTGTTGGTTTATCAAGTGGAATTGCAAAATCAGTTAAGATGCCTCTTTCAAAGTTTGCCATATCTGGTGGTAATACATCAACATCCCCATATTCGAGAACTTGATAACCTCCAGAATCTGTCATTACTCCACCATCAAAATTAATTATTTTGTGAATTCCTTTCTCAACTGCTTCATCCCCATAGCTGTTTCTTGTAATGTACGCATTGGTAATTACCAAATCAAAACCAATCTCTTTAATTTTTTTAGATGGGATTGTCTGTTTCACTGGATGGATGACTGGTACAAAAGCTGGGGTTTCAATTTTCCCATGATTGGTATACAAAGTCCCAATCCTTCCAGCTAAATCAGTTTTAGAGATTTCAAACAAGTAATTACACAAATTCAAAGGCGTTATTTAATCAATCATCAAAAAATTTTTCCAAATCGTTATTTTTTCTCACTAATTCTAGCCAATCTACCACTTCATTTCCTTTTTTATTTATAATTACACTCATAATTTTTTCAAATACTTTTACAACTGTTTTTTCACTGACGTTTATCTGAAATGTTTTTTCTTGAAATTTCTTCATTGCATCATTTGTTATAATTCCTAAAATTTCACTACCTACATTGTCTCTGATTTTATCATCATCATATTTTCTATCTTCATAAACTGGAATCAAATCATATGGACTTTTTCGTAATACTATCATTATCTTTACTTGATTTTTCCTTAGTACATATGGTGCCAAATGTCCTACGATGATATTGTTTTCAGAAATTTTTGATTCAAGAATTTTTTCAAGTACTTCAACATCTACATCATTTGTATCGCCGTTTTTTTCAAATAGTTTTGAATCTTTTGCAATTTTGTTAATATCAATTATTGATAATTTCATTTTATCCGCAATTAGTTGTGTGATTGTGTGCTTTCCTACACCTGGATTACCTGTAATTACTATAGACATGATATGAAATCATGATTAACTAGATTAAACGATTTCTGCAATACTAATAAGTAGAATTAGATTTTTGACAGTATTGCAAATTGGTTTACTAGGAAAAGCAAATGTTGGTAAATCCACATTCTTCTCAGCTGCAACTGAAACACCTGTTGCAACAGGAAATTTCCCTTTTACAACAATTGAACCCAATGTGGGAGTAGCATATGTTAAAGCAGATTGTGCTTGCAAACATTTTGAAATCAAACATGAAAATGAATTATGTGTAAACGGTACACGCTTTATCCCAGTCAAACTCATTGATGTTGCAGGGTTAGTACCTGGAGCACATGAAGGTAAAGGATTGGGAAATCAATTTCTTGATGATGCACGACAAGCTGAAGTTTTAATTCATGTTGTTGATATTGCTGGAACAACAGATATTCAAGGACAATCTGTTCCAGTTGGAACTCATGATCCGTTAGAAGATGTGGCTTTTGTCCAAGACGAATTTGATCAATGGTTTGCAGATATTTTAAAAAGAGAATGGGATAAAATTACTCGAGAAATAGATCAAAAACGTGCAAAACTAACTGATGGTATTGCAAAAAGATTTTCTGGATTGGGAATTAAAGACTTTCAAGTTCAAGAAATCCTTCAAAAATTAGGATTTATGGCTAAAAATCCAAAAGAATGGGTAGAAGGTGATATTGAAACTTTTGTTAAAGAATTAAGAAAAAATACAAAGCCGATGATTATTGCAGCAAACAAGGCAGATCTTTGTCAAGACTTGGATATAATTAAGAAAATTTCTGATAATGTAATTCCATGTAGTGCCGAAACTGAATTGCTTTTACGAAAAGCATCAAAAGCAGGAATTGTAAATTATTCTTCTGGAGATGAAGGATTTACTCCTGTTGAAGGAAAAGAAATCCCTACACCACAACAAAAAGCACTTGATTTAGTAAAATCAGTTTTTTTAAAAATTGATTCAACAGGAATTCAAAAAATTCTAAATACTGCTGTTTTTGATTCCCTAAAATATATTGTTGTGTATCCTGTAGAAGATGAAACTAAACTTACTAACAAAGATGGAGTAATTTTACCTGATACAAAATTAGTTCCACAAGATTCTACTGCTAAAGATTTGGCAGGATTAATTCATGCAGATATTGCAAAGGGATTTTTACATGCTATAAATTGTAAAACAAAACAAAGGATTAGTGGAGATCAAAAACTCAAAAATGGCGATGTAATCAAAATTGTTTCTACATTAAGTCGTGGATGATATGCTAGGATTAGGAATCGAAAGTACTGCTCATACATTTTCTTGTGCAATAATTGAAAAACACGGAAAAAAAGGAAAAATTCTTTCAGATATTCGTAAAATTTATCGTCCTGAAGAGGGAGAAGGAATTCATCCCAGAGAAGCATCACGTCATCATATTGAGAATAGTTCCAAAGTACTTTCTGATTGTCTTCAGGAAGCAAATGTAACAGTGAAAGATTTGGATATTATTTCATATGCTGCAGGACCAGGTTTAGGTCCATGTTTACGTGTGGGTGCAGTAGTTGCCAGATCTCTTTCTTCATACTACAAAATTCCAATATATCCTATAAATCATGCAATTGGACATATTGAATTAGGAAAATTACTAACTGGCGCAACTAATCCTCTAGTACTTTTAGTATCTGGAGGACATACCATGCTTTTAGCATTTTTAAATAAACAATGGAGAGTATTTGGAGAAACATTGGATATTACTTTAGGCCAATTATTAGACCAATTTGGGCGTTCAATTGGATTTGCATCTCCATGTGGAAAAAATATTGAACAATTAGCATCTACATCTTCAAACTATGTTACATTGCCATATTCTGTAAAAGGCAATGATGTATCGTTCTCTGGATTATTATCTGCAACAAAATCTGTTGCAACAAAAAGCAAGGTGGATGCTTGTTATTCCCTTCAAGAAACTGCATTTGCTATGATAAGTGAGGCAGTAGAACGTGCTCTATCATTTACAAGAAAAAAAGAATTAATGATTGTTGGAGGAGTTGCTGCTAACAAACGATTATCTGAAATGCTGAAAGATGTTTGTAAAAGACATGGTTGTAAATTTTTTGTAGTTCCATTAAAATATGCTGGAGATTGTGGAAGTCAAATTTGTTGGACTGGTTTATTGGAATCTAAAATAAAATCCGGTGTGGAGTTAAAAGATACATTTGTTACTCAATCTTGGAGATTAGATTCTGTAAAAGTTGAATACTAATTTTTATTTTCACTAATAGTCTGTTCAATAATTTTAACCCAACTTTTAGTATTGAATACTCCAAACTTGAAAGTTTGTTCACCTTCATCTGTTGTTGCTGTAAAACATACTTTTTTCATCAATAAACCTTCTTTCCATGTTTTTGTTACTTTATCTAATGAAATATCTAAAACTGTATCTCCAAAATGTTTAGTAAAGTCCATTATTCTTGCATTAGTTTTATCAAATGCTAATCTCTTATTCGTTAATGTTAGAATTCCTGCACCTAACTTATCTTCACTGCAATCTTCTTGTTTGATTCGTTTTTCTCCTTTATCCATGATTAATTTTTATTGAATTCCTTTGGTTATAATGTTAATGAAATTAGTCAAAAAAGGTGCTGAAGCAGATCTATATCAAACTAAATGGCAAAATTCCAAGGCAATATTAAAAATTAGAAAAATTAAAACTTATAGAAATTCTTCACTTGATTCAAAAATTCGTAAACAAAGAACTATCAAAGAATCTCAAATGCTCTCACTTGTGAAATCATTTGGAATACCTGTACCTCTAGTTTACTTTGTAAATTTAGATAAAACATCAATAACCATGCAAGAAATTCCTGGAAAACCTGTACATGATTTATCTGAATCAAAAATTATTGAATTATCTAAAGACATTGGAAAATTGGTTGGTACTTTACATAAGAACGGTGTAATGCATGGAGATTTAACAACTTCAAATTTTATTTTATATAAAAATACTGTTTTTATTATTGATTTTGGATTGTCTCAAATTTCAATAAAACCTGAAGATCATGCAGTTGACTTGAGATTAATTAAAGAAATTCTCAATAGTGCTCATGCTAAAATTATGATATACTCATGGAAAAATTTTCTAAGCGGATACAAATCCATTGTAGGCCATTCCTATTATACTAAAATTACTAAACTAGTTTCAGAAATAGAAAGTCGTGGAAGATATGCACAAGTCATTTAATTTATTTTTTGTATCCTCTAATAGTCATAAATACCAAGAAGCAAATACCATTTTAGATTCACTAGGAATCAATCTTGGATTTTTAAAATCTAATTTAGAAGAAATTCAATCAAACTCCCTTGATGCTATTGCAATGGCAAAAGCTAGAAATGCATTTTCTAAATTTAAAAAACCTGTCATTATTGAAGATGATGGTTTATTCATTGATTCGATTGATGGATTTCCAGGTCCGTATTCTTCATATGTTTTCAAAACAATTGGAAATAAAGGAATTCTAAATCTATTAAAAAATAATAGAAAAGCAAAATTTGTTTCAATTATTACCTATTGTGACAAAACAATTTTGCAATCTTTTAAAGGGAAACTAAATGGAAAAATATCTAAAATTCAAAAAGGTAAAGGTTGGGGATATGATCCAATATTTATTCCAAATAATTCAAAGAAAACATTTGCTGAAATAAATAATAAAAATGAATTATCACATAGATATAGAGCACTAAAAAAATTCTCTAAATGGTATTTGCATAAGTAGGGATAAAACGATCAATATGTCGTTCATTATTTTGTAATATTGAGATTCTTGAAACAATACTTTCATCCATTATAGAAAATATTTTACTTTGTTTTGCAATTTCTTCACTGAAACTTTTTATTTCTTCCATTTCCAACATATTTGTATATTCTAATCTATTTGTTGAGCGCCCAATATGCATATATGATTTGATTTCAATAAAATGTGGACTTGCTTTTCTAAACATTTCTGCAAATGCTGGAATTGATTCTTTTTGATCATTATGATCTCTGATCAATGTAATTCTTAACACAGTTCTTGTTTTCAAATCTTTTAACATGTCAAGTGTTCTATTCCATCTTTCCCATGAATCATCATATCTTGGTTTGTTTATTTTCATAAATGACTCATAATCTGCAGCATTTGTTGACAGATACAATTGTGTTGGTAATGCATCTTCATCGTGTAATTTTTGAATCATATCTGGCTCTTGCCCATTAGTTACAAGAAAAATTGATTTTGTTGCTTCAAATGTTTTTAGATATTTTATTAGTTCTGGAAGTTTGGGGTACATTGTAGGTTCTCCAGAAAGTGAAATAGCATAATGTGCAGGCAATAAAGATTCATCTAATCTTTGTTTATCATTTCTTGAATCACCATAAAACCCATTGATCAATTTTTTTCGTTCAGCCATTAATTTAGTTAAAATCTGTTCTGGTTCTGCAACCTGTTCTGGTTTCATCTGCATTGAATCATAAAATTCCATTGGTCTCCAACAATACACACATCTATTCTCACAATACATGCCAGCAGGAGAAAATTCCATACATCTATGAGTTGAAATTCCATAAAACTTGTGTTTGTAACAACTACCTTCATGCTTGAATGATTTTTTTGTCCAATGACATAGTCCTACAGTTGAATGATCTGCTACGCCGTACTTTGCTTTTTTTAATTGTGCCGTAATTACCGGTCTGATCTGAAGTAATTGCTCTTCATCATCTTCAACAGTTTCTCCAGAACAACTCATCAGTTCAGATCATGTTTTGGTTTACTTAAATTGATCGAGATTTTTGTCCAACATGGAAACTCTTCTCAAATTTATTGATATTTCTAGTCGATTCCAGAGTGAGGTTTAATAACTGGATCCTCGACGTATTTTTAGGTCTTGAAAAAAATACACTCTATATCGTTCCTATTCTTACTTGTGGCTACTTTGACTAGTATGCCAATTAATCCAGTTTTTGCAGCTGCTGACTTAGATAATGACGGTGTTGGTGATTCTATTGATTCATGTCCTAATTTACAAGAAGATTATGTAGGAACAATAGATGGATGTCCATCAAATTTTGTTCCATGGTATGATGAAGATTATGATGGTATAGAAGATCATCTTGATCAATGTCCAAACCTCAAAGAGCAATATAATAAATTCCAAGACTATGATGGTTGTCCTGACAATCTTCCAGGAAGTGGAGACGGAGGAGCAGCAGATTCTGATGCTGATGGTATTATTGACTTGATAGATAATTGTCCAAACCAACCAGAAACATTCAATGGTATTGATGACATAGACGGTTGTCCTGATTCTTATGGTTCTGGTGATAGAGACCAAGACGGTGTTATAGATTCTTTAGATGAATGTCCACTAAGTGCTGAAACTTACAACAGATTCCAAGACGATGACGGTTGTCCTGATTCTGTTGATGATTTTAATTTTATAGATACTGATAATGATGGCATTCAAGATAAAATTGATTTCTGTCCTACTGAACCAGAAGTGTATAATGGTTATAGAGACACAGACGGTTGTCCAGACATTGCTTTAGATAATTCCTTTGATGATAAAGATGGTGATGGAATTGCTGATCAATTTGATATTTGTCCAAACCAACCTGAAACTTTTAATAAATTTGCAGACTATGACGGTTGTCCAGATTCACGTCCATCATTTTATGAACTACAAAATGATGCAGATGGTGATAGAATTATGGATGTTGATGATGAATGTCCGTTAGATCCAGAACGATACAATGGTTTCCAAGATGAAGACGGTTGTCCAGACATTCCTCCATATTCAAGTGATGTTGATTCTGATCTTGATGGAATTCCAAATAGTATTGATCAATGTCCAAATGTAAAAGAAACTTACAATAAATTCCAAGATGATGACGGTTGTCCCGATTATCAAGGTGACAATAAAGACATTCCAGATTCAGATGGTGATGGAATTAATGACTTTTCAGATTCATGTCCAAACCAACCAGAAACTTTCAATGGGGTATTTGACAGAGACGGTTGTCCTGACAATGATTCTACATCTGATAGAGACCTAGATGGAGTCCCAGATTCTTTAGATGCATGTCCAACTGCTAAAGAAACTTACAATAAATTCCAAGATGAAGACGGTTGTCCTGATAGTGTAAATGGATTAGCTGGTCAAGATTATGATGGTGATAGAATTTCTGATTTGAATGATAAATGCCCTCTTGTTGCAGAAACAGTAAATGGCTATCTTGATCAAGACGGTTGTCCTGATGTTTCTGTTTTAGATACTGATGGTGATGGCATTAGAGATTCCTTAGATCAATGTCCAACAACTGCTGAAACTTGGAATCGTTATCTTGATCAAGACGGTTGTCCAGATAATCCTTCAGAGTCTGATTCAGATGCAGATGGTATATTAGATTCTGTAGATCAATGTCCGTTAGATCCAGAACGATACAATGGTTTCCAAGATGATGACGGTTGTCCAGACATTCCTCCATATTCAAGTGATGTTGATTCTGATCTTGATGGAATTCCAAATAGTATTGATCAATGTCCAAATGTAAAAGAAACTTACAATAAATTCCAAGATGATGACGGTTGTCCCGATTATCAAGGTGACAATAAAGACATTCCAGATTCAGATGGTGATGGAATTAATGACTTTTCAGATTCATGTCCAAACCAACCAGAAACTTTCAATGGGGTATTTGACAGAGACGGTTGTCCTGACAATGATTCTACATCTGATAGAGACCTAGATGGAGTCCCAGATTCTTTAGATGCATGTCCAACTGCTAAAGAAACTTACAATAAATTCCAAGATGAAGACGGTTGTCCTGATAGTGTAAATGGATTAGCTGGTCAAGATTATGATGGTGATAGAATTTCTGATTTGAATGATAAATGCCCTCTTGTTGCAGAAACTGTAAATGGCTATCTTGATCAAGACGGTTGTCCTGATGTTTCTGTTTTAGATACTGATGGTGATGGCATTAGAGATTCCTTAGATCAATGTCCAACAACTGCAGAAACTTGGAATCGTTATCTAGACTATGACGGTTGTCCAGATAATCCTTCAGAGTCTGATTCAGATGCAGATGGTATATTAGATTCTGTAGATCAATGTCCGTTAGATCCAGAACGATACAATGGTTTCCAAGATGAAGACGGTTGTCCAGATTATCCTGATTTCATCACTTCATTAGATACTGACTTTGATGGAATCGCTGATGACGTAGATGAATGTCCTCTAGTTCCTGAAACTTATAATAAATTCCAAGATGAAGACGGTTGTCCCGATTATCAAGGTGACAATAAAGGCATTCCAGATTCAGATGGTGATGGAATTAATGACTATAATGATCACTGCCCAAACCAACCAGAAACATATAATGGAATTTTAGATTTAGACGGTTGTCCAGATAATTATATTTTAAATAACGATAGAGACCGAGATGGAGTTCCAGATGCAATTGATGCATGTCCAACTGCTAAAGAAACTTACAATAAATTCCAAGATGATGACGGTTGTCCAGATTCTATTTCAGAATCATTTGTAGTTGATTCAGATAATGATGGAATTAATGATGTTTATGATGACTGTCCTCTAGTTGCTGAAACTTACAATAAATTCCAAGATGAAGACGGTTGTCCAGATATTGATGATACTCAACCTGATACTGATGGTGATGGAGTTCCAGATGTAATGGATCTGTGTCCAGAACAAAATGAAGTTTGGAATAGATATATTGACTATGACGGTTGTCCAGATACATTACCAATAGATAATATCATAATTGATAGTGATGGAGATGGAATAAATGATGATGTTGATTTATGTCTAAATGAAAAAGAATCTTGGAACAAGTATGATGATCATGACGGTTGTCCAGATATTGCCCCAGAACAGTCCAGATACAAACATGATGCTGATTTAGATAATATTATTAACGAAAATGACATGTGTCCTTTAGAGCCTGAGGATTATGATGGTGACAGAGATGCAGATGGATGTCCTGACCTTTAGGAGTATCTAGAAATGAAAAAACAATATCTTTTAGGATTTTTACTTTTACTTACATCTACAATTGGCATGATGCCAAATAGTGCTTTTGCCGTTGAAGCCCTTGATTCTGACGATGATGGGGTTCCAAATAATTTAGACCAATGCCCTCATCTGCTAGAAGACTATGATCCACAATATGGCAATAATATTGATGGTTGTCCAGCTGATTTTGTTCCATGGTATGATGCAGATTATGACGGTGTAGAGGATCACATTGATGATTGTCCTACAGTGAAAGAAACTTACAATAGATTCCAAGATGAAGACGGTTGTCCAGATTTGTCTCCTGTTGATGTTCAAGGCATCTATGATACTGACGGTGACGGTTATCCTGATTTCATGGATTCTTGTCCAAACCAACCAGAAACTTTCAACGGAATTGATGACAACGACGGTTGTCCAGATGATTCTACGAGTGTAACAGATTCTGATCAAGATGGAATTTCTGATACTCGGGATACATGCCCACTAGAACCTGAAACTTACAATAGATTCCAAGATTCAGACGGTTGTCCTGATAGTGTAGATTCAATAGATTCTACATATTCTTTTCCAGATACTGACGGTGATGGTATTGAAGATAGATGGGATTCATGTATTGATGAACCAGAAAATTATAATGATTATCTAGACCATGACGGTTGTCCTGATGTTCCAGGTGTCACTTCTTTAGAAGTACCTGATGCTGATTATGATAGAATTCCAGATGATTTAGATGAATGTCCACTAGACCGTGAAAATTACAATGAATTCCAAGATGAAGATGGCTGTCCTGATGTATTACAATTAAAAATAACTGGAGATGCTGATGGTGATGGTATTTTAGATCAAAATGATTCCTGCCCTTTCAATTCTGAAACTTATAATAAATTCCAAGATGAAGACGGTTGTCCTGATTATATTGCAGATAACAAACTTACATCTGATACTGATGGTGATGGAATTCCAGATGTCTTAGATTTATGTCCAAACCAACCAGAAACTTTCAACGGAATTGATGACAACGACGGTTGTCCAGATGATTCTACGAGTGTAACAGATTCTGATCAAGATGGAATTTCTGATACTCTGGATGCATGCCCACTAGAACCTGAAACTTACAATGGATTCCAAGATTCAGACGGTTGTCCTGATAGTGTAGATTCAATAGATTCTACATATTCTTTTCCAGATGCCGATGGTGATGGTGTAGATGATAGATGGGATTCATGTATTGATGAACCTGAAAATTATAATGGTTATCTAGACCATGATGGCTGCCCTGATATTCCTGGCGCTAATTCTGATGGATTGATTGATTCAGATTATGATAGTATTATTGATTCCCTTGATGCATGTCCGTTAGATCGTGAAAATTATAATGGATTCCAAGACCATGATGGTTGTCCTGACAGTGTTGATTATCAAACAATTGGTGATTCTGACGGTGATGGAATTTATGATAATTTAGATCAATGTCCTCTTACAAAAGAAACTTACAACAGATATCTTGATTGGGACGGTTGTCCTGATTATATTGCAGATAACAAACTTACATCTGATACTGATGGTGATGGAATTCCAGATGTCTTAGATTTGTGTCCAAACCAACCAGAAACATTTAATGGATTCCAAGATTCAGACGGTTGTCCTGACCGTGATGATTTAACATTAGATTCAGACAGTGATGGAATTCTAGATATTAATGATTCTTGTCCACTAGACCCTGAAACTTACAACTTTTATCAAGATGAAGACGGTTGTCCTGATTCAACTGGCGCTGTTACATCATCATACCTTTTTGCTGACATTGACGGTGATGGAATAGATGATAGATGGGATCAATGTCTTGATGAACCAGAAAATTATAATGATTTCTTAGATACTGATGGTTGTCCTGATACACCTGGATTCTCAAAATCTGCCTTATCTGATCTTGATTATGATAGAATTCCTGATGAATTTGATTCATGTCCTACACTAGCTGAAAGATATAACAATTTCCAAGATGAAGATGGATGTCCTGATACAATTGCATATGACTCATTTGGAGATGCTGATTTTGATGGTATTACTGATAATGTGGATCAATGCCCTGAATCTAAAGAAACTTACAATCGATATCTAGATGAAGACGGTTGCCCTGATTTGATTTTTGATAATAAATTAGCATTTGATTCAGATGGTGATGGAATTTCTGACCATTTAGATTCTTGTCCTGGCCAACCTGAAACATTCAATGGATTTGAAGATAAAGACGGCTGCCCTGATAAATTTAAATTTACTTTAGATTCTGATCAAGATGGTATTGTAGATATTTCTGATGCATGTCCACTAGAACCTGAAACTTACAACTTTTATCAAGATGAAGACGGTTGTCCTGATTCAACTGGCGCTGTTACATCATCATACCTTTTTGCTGACATTGACGGTGATGGAATAGATGATAGATGGGATCAATGTCTTGATGAGCAAGAAAACCTTAATGGATATTTAGATTGGGATGGCTGCCCTGATGTATTGGCAACAGAGTCTACAACCCCAACAAGACCTGATTCAGATGGTGATGGCTATTACGATGCAATTGACTCATGCCCTACAAATCCTGAAACTTGGAATAAATACAATGATCATGACGGTTGTCCAGACATTGCACCTGAACAACAAAGATTTGTCCATGATGATGATCTAGATGGTATCATCAACGATAAAGATCTTTGCCCTCTTGATCCTGAAGATTATGATGGTGACCGAGATCTAGACGGTTGCCCCGATAATTAATAGATTTTTCTGATATCTTTTTGAATGATAAATATATTCAGTTTGTAATGTTTGAATATGCTTCCAAAATTCTCTAGTAGGGCATTTTTAGCACCTATGGCAGGTGTAAGTGATCCTGCACTTCGTTTACAATGTAAAAAAATGGGAGCTGGATTAGTTGTAACCGAATTCACAAATATTCATAGTATTATTGCAAAAGAAAGTCAACTCAAAGAAAGAATGCAAACAATTCAAGAATTTATTGAATATTCTGATGAAGAGCGTCCTCTTTCAATTCAATTATTTGGATCTGATCTTCTTGCGTTAGAAAAAGCCGCAAAAATTGTAGAACCTTATTTTGATATAATTGATTATAACATGGGTTGTCCTGCCCCCCATATTACACAACAAATGGCCGGAGGGGCACTATTGCAAGAAGTTAATCTAACACAACAAATTTTTAGCACTCTTGTAAATGCTGTAAAAAAACCTGTAACTCTAAAGATTCGTTCAGGAGTAACTGATGCAAGCAAATTCCTCTTTCGAGATATATCTGAAATTGCTGAAGATGAGGGAATTGAAATGATCACATTCCATCCACGAACTGTTAGCCAAGGATATTCTGGAACTGCTGATTGGGATTTAATCAAAGAACTCAAAGAAATCTCTAGTATTCCAATTGTTGGGAATGGTGATATCACTACTCCTGAGGATGCTAAAACTATGATTGATAATACTAATTGTGACTATGTAATGATTGGTAGAGGAGCAATGGGAAATCCTTTCTTGTTTGAACAAATTAATGATTATTTGAAAACTAATTCTTACAAGGAATACTTGTTCAAAGATCGACTAGATTCTTTTTTTGATTACTTGCATCTTACAAATCAATATAAAATTAAATTTGCAAATATCAAGGGGCAAGCAATGAGATTCACTAAAGGTATGAAAGGGGGCTCTAAGTTACGTTCAAAAATTACATTTTCAAAAAATATTGAAGATCTTGAAAAAATTATGAATGATGCATATTCTTCATCTTAGAAACATTTTAAATAATTTAAAATCGCTTAACATTTGTTCATGATATGATTCATTTTTATATTGAATTTTTAAGTAAAATAGACTATTCTTATATATTTCAAGAGCACATTTTATGTATGAAAATAGGAGTTAAATCATAATTGGCAACAGCTTATGTCCTCATAAATTGTGAGCTAGGTTCTGAAGAATCTGTTATTTCAGAACTAAAATCTATTGAAGGTGTTGTTGAAGTACATGGTACCTTTGGTGCATATGATATTCTGGCTAAAGTAGAATCAAGTCAAGTAGAGGCACTTAGAGAGACTATCACATGGAAAATTAGAAAAATTCCAAAAATTAGATCAACACTAACTTTAATGGGAATTGAAGGTCAACAATAACCTTCAAAATCCTTTACTTTTATAGTCAAATTGTAATACGATACCATCCCTTCAAAAAACATGTCCCCCAAAGGGATACCGCCCTGAGAGGTTTATTCACCATTCCTCTCAGCAGTTTAATTATCATTAATTCATGTATTTTATAATTTTAATAAAAGAAAATGATTAGAGGGCTTCAGAACCACTCTTTTTAGATGCGATATTAGTAACGCTATCTATACTGGTTACAACAATGATGCCATCTCCACCTTTTCCGGTATACGATGCACCAGCAATTGCTGTAGAAACTTTTTCTACATCTGCGTCTTCGACTATTGTCGAGATAGTTGCAACTTTGTTATATTCAACAGTTACTGTGCCTGTTCCTCTTCCAGATCTGATTTCTTGTCTTGCTCCGGAACCTCTTCCATTACCTTCTAGAATGGTAAATCCGCCAACAAGATCATTAATTGCATCAGACACTGCGGTTATTTTACTGCCTTGAATAGTTGCCTCAATTCGTTTCATTTGCATTCTTTTTTTGGTATTCTTTAAAAAAGATCATATGTTTTTATTCAAACTTTATGATACTATTGATTCTAGTTGGTTATGTCATAATCCTCTGACCTTTTTAATATCTGATAAAAATAAAATCATGAAAAGTGATGAAAAAAGGTCTCATAGACTCAATTATCTTTTGAAGTGTTATCTGTTAAATCCTAAAGAAGTTGATCTGTACCAAAGAGCAAAGCAAATGGGTGTTACTGATTCAACCGCTAAGGATTACATTAGAACAGTCATAATCCAAGCCCAAAAAATCTATGCAAAATAGATATCTGATATATATTCATAAATAATCCATTTGCAAGAAAATACACATGACAAATCCATTGTTGGATGATGTAAAAGCTCTTTTGGATGAGGCTTTTGGAGATGACAGAATTCTAAAACAAATTTGTCGAGCATGTGAAAATAATGAAGTCATCAGTAATTATGAAAGAAATTATGTACGACAATTAGCTGAAAAACATCTAGGAAGAAAACCTGAATTTACTCCAACTCCTTCAATTGCAGAAAAACCATCAGTTCCCGATGTGCTTATACCTGAAATTCAATCTATTCAACAAACTCAATCATTACAAACTGAAGTACCGCTAATATTTTATTCAAAATCAAAAAATAAGAAAATTATGTTTGGTATTGGTGGACTAGCTTTAGTAATAATCATTGCAGCCGCAGTTTCTTTTAACGGTCTTCCAACTGGGACTACAATTAATACTCCATCAAACAATGCACCAATCTCGTTATCACTTCAAACTGATTTAGAATCATACAACAAAAAGGATTTAATTTCAATTAGTGGTGTCTCTACTTCTACAGGAACTGTGAATCTTTCAATAAAGAATCAAAATAATGAACTTGTGTGGGCAGAACAAATATCATTGAAAAGTGATGGACAATTTTCAACTTTAGCTATTGCAGGAGGTTCGGGATGGGAAAAATCTGGCACTTATACAATTACAGTAGATGATGGCAAAGAAATAAAATCTAACACATTTTCATTTACTGCATAATTTATTAAAATTCTTTCCAATGTGAATCTACTATATCCCGTAATTTTTCTACACTAATCTCATTCATATATTCACGATAAACGATGAATTTGTTTTGTTTACCTTAACATCATCATAGATATCTGTAGTATTCTTTGGTATTGCCCACCTGATTTCCATTGATTCATTTCAAAAATCCATACTGTTGAATCTAGATTAGAAAAATCGATATCATCACATCCAACAACGCATAGATAACATTTTGTTGCCATGTTTAATTTTTCATATAGTTTTTCATATGCCCTCATCTGGCCTTTTGATATGTTGATTTTGTCATTATGAAATTCCTTGAATTCTAAAATAATGAATCCTCCTCTATGTTCGATTAACCAGTAAATATCTGTACCCTCTGGTCTTCCTGTTCTTGTAGGTTTTGGAAGATGAGGTTTCATCATGCTCCACTGTTTGTCTGTTATTTCTTGGAATCGCATAACTTGGTTTGAAATATTATCATTCATAGATCCAGATGATCTTCAAATGTTGTCTAAATTATTAGTTTTGGGATCAGTTGTGTGTAAAATTTAGTAAAGTTCTATGATTTTTCTAATCTATCTACAGAAATATTCATTTCCTGTTCCTTTGTAAAGAACAAAATACTCATCTTGAATCTTTCTATTTTTTTTTGCATTTAGAGCATCTTGATACATTTCAAAATGTTCTACTTGATACAACTGATTGCCAGGTTCTGCAAAATAATCTATTCCAACTAAATCAAAACCTTGTTCAGGAGTTAATTTGATTTTTTCATCTTCAAAAATATCTTTAGTCAATTTAGTATGCTCAAAAATTATTCATCATAAATCATTAGAGACTTTTCTTCTAATAATGCATGTACGTTGTGAACTGAACGATAAACATCTGATTCTGTTTTTGCTCCAGTACACACTAATTTCCCTGATGCAAATAACAATAATACTGTTTTTGGATCCACCATCCTATGAATAATCCCTGGAAATTGTTCTGGTTCATACATACTTCTAGGCAATGTTCGAGCCGCTTTTTCTAGATGAATTTTACCACCCAGATTTATTGATGCAACTATATTTTGAACTGTAATTACTGCATCTTTTTTTATTTTGACTTTGCCTTTTCTTAGTTGTTGAACAACTGTATTGACAGCTTTAATTGCCATTTCTTCAGATTTTGCTCCAGTACATACCATTTTTCCAGTTCTAAAAATTAGAGTTGCAGTTTTGGGCTTTGTTAATCTAAACACAAGCCCTGGAAATTGTTCTGGATGATATTCAGTATCTGGAAATTTTTTAGTGATTTCAATAAGATCAATCTTTTGATCTACTGATGCTGATGCCACGACATTTTCTACACTAACCATAGGCTTGGTTTGAGGCATAACGTGGGACTTTATATATCGCCTTTATATATACTAGTCAAATTTTTTATTAATTTTTAATTTTTCTAATGATGTCCAATCCATTGATAACGACATTCTTCATCTATGATATCTGATATAATTTCTTTGTTTTCGATTTTTGTTTTTGGAATATTTACATCAAAGATTCCCAATTGACCTTTCCATGGAATTGGAATTCGTAACGGTTTAGCATTTTTTAACATAAAACCAAATGTTTTAGTTTGAAATTCTTTTGATGCAAAATGAAATTTCTGTTCTAATTTTATTTCTTTTAATGAATCATATTTTTTAACATCATACAACTGTGCTTTGCCAATAATTGCACCTGTGACAAATTTTTTATTAATTTTTAATCTTTTAGAATCTTCTGTCCTGATTTTCAGTGGAGAATGAATTAAAAATTCTCCACGAAATTTTGTATTCCAATTTCTTAATTCAATGGTTTTTTTTCCTGAAATAATTAAATCAGCAAATGGCTGTGAAACTGAAAGACATTTCAAATCTGTTATTCAGTAGCTGCTTTGATATATTGACCTGGGTTTTTACCTTGCCCTTCTGGCAAGTTTGTTATGCCGCCATTCAAACTCTCAGTTACTAAACCTTTACTTGCAAGTACTTGAGCAGTCATTAATGATGTATTTCCAGCCATGCAAATTAACAATGATTTACCTTTAGAACCCTCTAGATCTTTACTTAATTCTTCAGGAATTTGTTGTGTAGATAACAATTGATTAATGGTACTGGCCTTTGGTATTGCAATTTTTTCTTTATCTATTCCTAAAGATTTAGCAATCATTTCAATTCCTTCTTCTTTTGGAGTGTATGATGTATGAACCCATATTATTTTATCATAATCCTGTACACTTGATGATGCTTCATCTAATGAGACTTGCATACGCTGATTGTTTGACATTGCTTTTAGATTTTTCCTATACTTTTCAATACCGTCAGCAACTACAACTACAAATTTACCTTTATCCCCATTACTGAGCATTTCTAAAACAGAATATAGAGTCAACGCAGTACTTTCACCAATATTATGACCTTTATCTACAAAGAATTTGAGTAAGTGTTTTGCCTGTCCAAAATCAACTTCATGTTGAGCAGCATATGCCTCTGGATTATACAGCTTTAATCCATCTGCCTTTGCTTTTGTTCTAATTCCTGCTACATCTTGACCTGGAACTGGGAATACTACATGAATTGCCTTTTTACCATATTTTTCATTCATGTATTTACTTAATCCTCCAGATGTACCCCCTGTTCCAAATGAACATACAATTCTATAATCTTCTAGTGAATCTTCATTTTCATGTAATTGTTGATCAATTTCTACTGCTGTAATTGTTCTATGAGCTTGAATGTTTAATTCATTATCATATTGTTCTGGACAAAAGCATCCATACATTTTTGAAAGTAATTTAGCTAAATTGATTATATCCTGTGCTGCCAATAGTGTTTCAACTTCAGAAATTGATTTATCGTAAATTGTAGGATCAAAACTCAATTCGACTAATTGAGATCGAATATTTACTGCCGTTGCTTTTGCTTTTAATGCATCAGCATCACTATCTTTCATTCCCGGTGCAGGACAAATATCCATATCTAAATCCATTATGCGAATATTTTCATCTCTTAATTCCTTAAAGACTCCTTCTTGTAATTTTCTTGAAACAAGTGATACAACAGTCAATCCAATTTTTGACATTTGTCCAAGTGCAATTCCAAAATTACCTGATGTTGCTTCAATAATTGTTTGATTACTTTTCAACTTTCCAGTTTTAATTGCGTCATGCATTATGTGAATGGCAGGCCTGATTTTGATTGAACCTGATACTAAATTGGCATCAAATTTTCCATATATTTTCAAGTCTAAATTTGAAATATCTAGTTTGTATAGATTTTTTGCACATTCCTTAAAATCACTTGTAAGATCAATGAGTGGTGTGACATTGACCACTTTTTCTCCTTCTAAATGTGGAATTTTATTCCAAATTTCTTGTTCAAATTTTTCAAGTAGGGGTTTATCAAAATCAGTTTCTGACATATTTTCTCTAGATACAGTCCATTTTTTGCTCATATAAAATATCTGATATAATGTGATGGTAGTTCATTTTTGATCTTACTCACATATCTAAAATACCAATTACCTTGTTTGGAATCTCTTTTAGTCTGCTAACTGCCATAGTTTTTTCATATCCTAAATGTCTGAGGTTACTTGCTATGGTGGTGGCTCTAACTGTATTTGAACCTAATCCTAAAGCCACCATACTAATTCCTAAATTTTTGAAAGATTTACTCATGTTTCTTACTGCATCAGGATCTGATGGTTCCCCATCAGTTAATGTCAAAAAAATATCTGGTCTCTTTGATTGTAAAATTGGAAACATTTTGTTGTAGACTTCATCTAATGGCGTTGAACCATTAGCAACAATTTGTGTTAATCTTTTTGCAGTTACACTATTCCATTTTATATTTTCTGGTTTAATTAACCAACAAACCATTGATCTATTTTCAGTGCTAAAAGCATAGACTGCAAATTTTACTTTGAGAAAAGATAATACTTCACATAATGCTAGAGTTGCTTTTTTGTATTCAATTGCATCTGATGCAATACTGGATGAATGATCTAGTAGAATTACAATTTTTGTTTTAATTGATTTTTTAATATCTGTAAAAAATGGTTCATTACCTTCAATGTAATTTTCCTCATCAAATTCATCTCCTGAACTAAGATGTTGTTCTTTCCAACTTGTTTTCCATTCCTTGAATTTAGTTTTTAATCCATTAATCAAACTCATATCATAGATTGTCGTTTCATCTACATTTCTTGTTGATGGAATTTGAATTCCTATTGTTTCTGTTGCTAATCCTTTATTTTCAGTTTTTTTATTTTCATTTAATAGTACTTTGTATTCATCATAAACATCCTCTCCTCTAATTGCCGATTTTGGATCAATAGTACCCAAATCACCTTCCTTGTTTTTAGAAATCACTTTAAGCACTTTTAGTAATTCTTCTTCTGATAATGCTATCCCTGCTTTCATAAAAGGTAAAGATATTGGAATTGTTAAAAGGGAATCAATATCTAATATTTTAATAATTTCACTAACATTTTTTTCAATCCAATCAGTACTCTGTTTTCCTTCAATCGCTTGATTAATAATTGATTTGGCAAAAATTGATGCTTTTTTTATTTTTTCAAAGTTACTTGATTGAATTTCACCTTTCAGTGCTCCAAACATGAAATATTGATAAAATGCCTCTACAATCCTTGCTTTCCCATAAACTGTATGCAGCTGTGGCCTTGTTACAAGCATATAGGTATAATTGAAAATAATTTCTTCATCCATACCTCTCCAAATATTTCTTCCTAATTTTTCAATTTTTTGAGTCTCCATTGTATTGAGAATAAATCCAAATGCATGATCATTACTAAGAATTTTTTTACAATATTTTATTCTCATGGCTTCATACCATAATGATGTTCTAAATTGACGATATTTTTGAAAATCATTCCCAATTAGTTTTTCCATTGGAGTTAAGATGACTTTGTTTTCTTTTAGACGTGTTTTTGTTTCTGTTTTATCTGAAATTTCTACAATGATGTTTTCATTTTCAGACCATCTTCTAACAAGAAAAGTTGCTATTTCAACTAAAGAATCATTTTGTAATTGAATTGCTTGCATTTAGTTTCCAAACATTGAAGTTATGATGTCGCTTACTTTTTGATACTCTATATCCCCCCATTGTGTATAGACATTTCCAAAAACAATTTCAGCAACTTCTTTTGCTGTCATTCCTTTACCCAATAATTTTGCAAAAGCAATTGTTTCCCTTAAGCTTGGTGAATAAAATAATTCTTCAACTGCAGCAGCCTGTCTTAATGTATTTGCTAGTTTAATTGCTTGGATTATTTCTGATTCGTGATTTCCAGAAACATATTTTTTTATAATTTCTAATTCTATATTTTCTGGTGGATATTTTAATCTAATTCGTACTGGAAATCTACTAAGTAATTGTGGTGGCAATTCTTTTGTTCCACTATGTGTTAATGGATTAATTGTTGCAACTACAAACCAATTCTCCTTTGCTTTGATAAGTTCACCTGTTGATTCTTTTAAGACAATTTGACGTCTATCATCTAATGCTTCATCTAATCTGAGTAAAACATCTGCTTCTGCAGAGTTAATTTCATCTAGGTATAGCATATCTCCACTTTTCATTGATTTGATTAACAGACCTTCATCAAAACTGACTGTTCCATCTGTTAATGTTTTAGTACCCACAAGGTGACTTTCTCTAGTCCTTAAACTAAAATTGATAGAGCCTAAATTGATGTTTTTATTTTTGGCAAAATCTCTAACTAGGGATGTTTTTCCAGTCCCTTTTGGACCTATTATGAGCACAAAAAGACCTGCCTCATATGCCTTGTTTAGAATTTGAATTGAATTATTCCAGTCAAGATATTGTGCTTCTTCCAAAGTATGTTTTCAATGATTTCCACAATATTTAATATTAGATCTAAGAATCAAATGCTTCTATTTTTGTAAATGCTTCCTCTAGTCTTTGATGTAGTGTTTTATTCCATTCATCAAATCCTGATGGATTTTTTGGATAGTTGTTGTAATGTTCTACCAACCATTGGTTTTCTTTAGAAGTATATCTGAGTCCGTTTGCAACTGTTTTATTCATTGCACCTCTGATAATCATTCCAATTTTTCCTAATCCTGAAAAGTCTGGATGTTCTCCTTTACTAATTGATTCAGCATCAAGTTTGCCCAAAAAGTGTTTCATTCCATAACTGATTTGCTCATTAGACATTTGTTGTATTAATCGTCTAAAGAGTTCAAGACCTGCAGTTTTGTATCCATACTCTTTGATGTAATCTAAATTGTATTGCCATAAACCTGCTTCAGAAACATCATTTGCTTCTAATGCTTGAGCTACAGTATTTCCTAAAATTGTACCTGCAATTAAAGCAGGTCCTATACCGCCGGCATCAATTGGTTTTGGCATCCATGCTGAATCTCCAACCATCACGTATCCTCCTGATACCATGCAATCGTTTTGTCTTCTAACTGAAACTTGGAATACTCCTGAATTATTGTTAATGTCTTGAGATTCTTCTGATAACTTTGCATTTTTAATTGCAGTGTTTCTGTAAAGATATTCCTTCATCAATGATTCAACATTATCTTTTTTACCTAATCTTTTGTTTCTTTTATCTAAAAGAGATTTTTCAACTCCCAAACCAATGTTAACTTTGGTATCTCCTTTTGGAAATACCCATCCATATCCTCCAGGTGCAATGTCTTGATCTAAATGAATAATACAATAATCTGGATCAAATTCAGCAAGATCTTTTTGACCTTTTTCAAAATGCATGATATATCTTCCAGTTGATTCTAAATCTCGTCTATCGATTCTTTTTTCTACTTTAGTAGAGTTCTGAAGACCATTTCTAAGCATAGATGTAACTCCTGTTGCATCAATTACAATTTTTGATGTTTTTTTGAATGGTTGTTTTGTTTTGTTGTCTACTCCTTGAATCCCAACTGCTTGTTGACCTTCATAAATTAGACCTGTAAGATTAATTTCATATTCAAATTCAATACCAATTTTTTTACATCTTTCATTTTGAATTTCTGGTAATTTTTGACGATTTAACATAAATCCATCACCATCAAAAGGAATTGAAGTTTCTTTATCTGGTGAGAATGCCATGACTCCTTTTACGTTATGTTCAATTTCTGGTTTAGTCCATTCAACTTTGATTCTCTCTGTCATGAAATCAACTGCTTCTTTAGAACATGCATCTCCACACACCCATCCAGCTAATGATTTTCGACCTGGCAAAAATTCTATATTTCTATCAACAACTAAGATTTTTAGATTTTGTTTTGAATAGTGAGAAATAGATTGTGCTGTAATTGTACCTGCAAGACCTCCTCCCGCGATTATAACATCATAATCTGCCACGATATTGGGGTTTGTCTATCCGTATTTAAAATAATACCATCAAATAGTCTGTAAAATCAATAGCTCAAAATTATTGATCGATAAAATGGGTCGGTTCGTCGCGGCGTCTTCAAAGCTTTCGCTCAGACTGGAGCGGCTAATATTTCCTCATTCCCAAATTATGCAGTTGTTTTATTCCTATTTAATCTAGTTGACCTTATCAAAAATTTCTGTAAATATTTTGATTGTGTCTTTTTTGTTGTAAATGGGAGTGTGAATTTTTAATTTTATTGTCTCTTTTTCACTAACTATTAGATTACCTTTGATCAATTCCTGTTTGTCTAGTCTCATGTGGAACCTAGAATCATCTGTTCTTTCTTCAATTTCTTCAGTTAATTCATTGATTTGCTCAACTGGTAAGAGTTCCAGCATTTTACTCATCAAATTTTGAGCCTGTTTTTTTACAATTTTTGCTTTTAACATGATAATTGGATTTTCATAATGCCCTTCTACTTTTTCAAGTGTAAAATCATCTTCTTTAAGATTCAAAACACCTTCAAAAGATTGAAAAATTTTTGAAATATCTTCTGTTGCGTGAACAATTACATCAATTGTAATCTCAATTTTATGTGCCATAATATTGTAAAAGAATAACTCTGTTGGTTATGCTTCTAGTAATTTTGTTTCTTTGTCTGCTGTTCTGATGAGTTTTACTTTCTCTAGACCTACATGTCTTACTCTGATTACTCTCTTGAATGCTGCCATAATATCTGAATTAACTTTACTGTAACATGTTGCTTGAACAAATTGATCAATTGTCATTTCTGGAATTGTTTTGTTAATTACTTCTTGAGCAATTAATCTAAGAGCATGTTGTCTGGATGTGTTAAGTTGTCTATGTGTTAGGGCTAATAATTTAATTCTAAAGATATAGCCATCTTTAGTTTTTATATCTATACTGAAATTAATTTTTGATGAACCACGTCTTACTAAACTGCGCAAAAATTCTTTTGAATATTCATATCTCTTGAAAATTGTTATAGCTTTATCTCCATTAATTTTGTGAATTTGGAAATAGATTTTGTATTGATGTTGTGAAGGATCTCCTTTTAGAATATCATATAGTGTTACTTCAATGACTCTACCTACTGCATTTTCGTCATCTGTAATTGGAACATATGCGATTGGAACATTGTTGAATGAATCTGGTGCATATACTGTAACCCAGCGTTTTTCTCGCCACTTGTCCTTTACTCGACCTTTTCTACGTGCCAATTATTAACGACCTTTGAATCCAAAATATAAGGGTATATCACTAGATCTCGTAAGAGTATAGGTTAGCCACGAAATCAAATATTTTAGATCATACGGATCTAAATTTAATTATCTCAGATTCTCTCTTATGGGCAACCCTGAGATCAAGATATTGCGAGATGAACTGGCAAAGGCATTTGCTCAAATTTCTAATCAACAAAAGATAATCAACCAGCTGACAGAGGATATGAAAAAATCACAAACAATCATTACAGAAATGATTTTAAAAAATCAGGAACAGGCAGGAAAACTGGCATTCTATGAAAATCCACATTCACCGTCATCTGTAAACAACATTCCAACACGTCAAAAAAAGGCAAACCGTACAAAAAAGAATTCATCCTCTCCTTCAAAGAAGGCAGGTGCAAAGATTGGTCATGTCGGTGTATCCAACACGAGAAAATCTGATTACACAAAGATACACAAACCAAAAAAATGTGCAAAATGTGGTAGCAAAGACATTACAGATACAAAAATTTTAACAAAGAGGACAATTGATATTCCACATATTCCAAAAACTAAATACATAAACAACATTATACATCAATGCATCTGCAAGTGTGGATACATCACAACACCGCAGGTCGGAATAGACGGAACATCAATTGGTAAAAATCTTATGACAGTAATTTTATCGTTACAAAAACAAAACAACAGTCTAAATTCAATCAAAGAGATAGTAAACCTGACTGATGCATCATTGTGTAAAAAAACAATACAAAATGCGTTGTTTGCAGTCGGTAAAACATTGGAATCTGATGTAGAATTATGGATGAAAAATATTAACAAATCAAAATATCTGAAATTTGATGAGACAACGTATACGATGTACAACAAGCAGGGATATGTCTGGACATGTATCAGCGATAATGAGGTATTTTATCATGCAGACAAAAGCAGGGCGGCAGCCGTATTGGATTTGCACTTTCCATACTGGGATATTCCTGTGACAGTTGATGGTTATGCTGCATACAACCGTTTCAAAACAATTCAACGGTGTTGGTCCCACATACTGCGAGATGCCGAGTTTGAATCAGTTGATGAATCAAAAACCATACTGTATGAGAAATTGCGTCTGCTGTATCACAATGCAAAACAAATCTCATTGCAACCTGATGCACATGTACATTATGATTCATCGGTGATCTCTTGTATGGCAATTGCAAATACATACAAGAATTTGAATTGCAAGTTTGGAGACAAGCTTGCACGAGCAACACCAAACCTGTTTACATTTCTAAAATATCCAGGAATGGAGCCCACAAATAACGAGTCAGAAAGGATGTTGCGCAAGGTCGTAATCTCACGAAAAATTAGACAACGTCTTGTAACTGAGATGGGTATGAAAATATTTGGCATACTGATGAGTTGTTTTATGACATGGCAGAAAAGAGGAACAAGCATCCCAGAAGAAGTGTTAAAACTGTATTGAGGACCTATCCTCTTACTAGATCTCTTTCTGATTTCCCATGTAATTCTGTAAAACACTAGGAATTCTAATGTGGCCATCTTTAGTTTGGAAATTCTCCATTATCGATACCATAACCCTAGTTGTGGCTATCAAAGTACTGTTTAGAGTGTGTAAGTATTGTGTATCTTCATTTGTTTTATCTCTAAATCTAATTTTCAATCTTCTTGCTTGATAATCTAAACAATTTGAACATGAAACAATTTCTCTGTATGCGTTTTGTCCTGCCATCCAAGCTTCAATATCATATGTCTTTGCAGAGACCTTCCCCATATCTCCAGATGATAGTAACATTACTCTGTGAGGAATTTCCAAGTTTTGATAAAATTCTTCAGCTACTGCCAACATTTTTTCATGTTCTTTCCAAGAATCCTCAGGTCTTGAAAATACAAATTGTTCAATTTTGTCAAACTGATGAACCCTAAAAATCCCTTTCTGATCTCTTCCATGAGCTCCTGCCTCTTTTCTAAAACATGGGCTAACCCCTGCATATCTTAATGGTAATTCTTTACCTTCCAAGATTTCTTTTGCCCTCATTGCTGCCATGGCGTGTTCGGATGTTCCTATCATGTATAGATCTTCATCCTCCACTTTGTAGATTACTTCTTCAAAATCATCGGCAATTACAGCTCCCTCCATAGATTCTCGATTAATCATGTATGGGGGTTGAACAAGTGAATACTCTTTTTTTGCAAGAAAATCCAATCCATAGTGGATTAATGATTGATTCAATCTAACAAGATCATTTTTCAAATAATAAAATCTGGCTCCTGCTACTTTGGCGGCTCTTTCTAGGTCTACTAAATCTAAATTCTCAGAAATATCAATGTGGTCATTTATTTTAAAATCAAAACTTGGAATTTCTCCCCATTTTTTGATTTCTTTGTTTGCATTCTCATCTACTCCGATAGGAACTGATTCATGAACAAGGTTTGGAATGGTTAATGCTAATTTAGAATATGTATTTTCAACTGATTCTTGTTCAGATTCTAATTTTGATAGTTCAGCTGAAACTTTTTTCATTTCTGACAAAATTGATGATGCATCTTCCCCTGTTTTCTTTTTTTGAGAAATCTCTAAAGCGACTTGATTTTTCTTTTTTCTTAATTCATCTGTTTTAAGAATAAATTCACGTCTTTTTTGATCAGACTCGATCAATGTGTCCAAATCAAAATCAATATTTCTTGCTTTGAGCATATCTCGAATTACTTGCGGTTTCTCTTTGATTAGTTTAGGATCTAACATTATTCAATCACCTTTAGAGCAACTTGGATATGTTCCATGACTTCATCAACTGCACTTGTAAGCTGTTTCATATTCTTTTTACTTTCAAAATTAAAAACTAGTTTGTTATCAATATTTTCAACATAAAGACTCAACCCTTCTGGAAAATCTACATTGTCTGGTTCTAAGGCTTTTTTCACGGTTTCAGCTTTTTCTTTTGATATGTTCTTGAGAATTACCTGAACTTGACACGTTAACGACATTTACTTCTAAATAGTTGAGAAATTCATCCAATTTGTCTTTAGTTATTTTGGCTCCTGCAGCGGCATTGTGACCTCCTCCAATACCATCAAATTTCTCAGCCCCGTTTCTCATTATTTCACTTAAATTGATGTCTGATGTACATCCAAAAGATTTTCTTGATGAGAACTTTATTGTATTCTCTTCTGCCTTGGTTCTCAATATCACAATTTTTCCAGAGTTTTTTGGTGATCCTGCAATTAGTGATGAAATAGTCCCTGTCATTGTTTCTGGAACTATGTCTTCACCATTTACCATGACACATGTTTCACTTTCTGAAATTCTCCATCTTTCATTTGATAAAATATTCATGTATTCTCTAATCATTTTTCTATAATCTGTAAGAACAGTTTCTGCTTCTCGTAGGATTTTGTTTCTATCTCCCATACATACTGCCATTCCAACCCCTGAACGATTAATTCTACCACAAGAGTTTAACATAGTTGAAAATTCCCTACCGTCTCTCAAGAAGCTTTTATTGTCTTCTCTTGGAAATGTATACGTATATCCAATTAATTCTGACATTAGTTCAGTAACATTTTTTCCAGAGGCAAATTTTGTTATTGATTCAATAACTTGTCTTTTTTCCTTTTCATTAAGCTCGGCTGGCACTCTCCATCTGCCTTCTTCCTTGAGATTAACTCCTGATGATTTTAGTAGTGAAAAACTTGCTTCTCTATTCCAGGTTAACCCTTCAATAAATGGCTGAGATGTAAATGCCAAAGCATCTGCAAGAGGCCTAGTCTCTCTTCCAACTAACAACAAGTCTAAATCAATTTCCACCAAACCTAGTTCTTTAGCAGTATTTGCAATCTCAAAATTTTTACCTGTAAATGATTTTCTTTCCCCTTGGTCTTGTCTATCCCCCAAAGCTGAAACAACAGCTAATGCAGACAAATCTGAATTTCTTTCATCTAGCGCTTCTGAGGCTAGATATGCCATTCCTCCAGCACAAATGTCAGCTCCTCCATCAATCCCATACCTCCAAGAATTTATGACGTTTTGATTATCTAATTCTTCATCTGGAATTTGATGATGATCTAAAACTATCCAATTATCTCCTAATGTTTTGTCTAATTCATTTGCAAAACCTCCTCCTAGATCAGTTACTACATGAAAATCTCTAGAATCTGTTTTGAATGACTCTAGAACATTTTTGCTAAATTCCTTTGATGTTCTAACTGTACAATTGGCTCCTGCTCTGATTAGGGCTTTTGTAATAATGCTGCCAGAAATAAGTCCATCACAATCAATATGTGTTGTAATTGAAATTGATTTTTTTGATTTTATGCAATCTATAATTTTATCTTTGAAAAATGAAAGTGATTCATCTAGTGATTTTGTCATTACTCTAGTTGAGCAACCACGGATTTATACTTCCATGTTTTATCAATTCTTCCAATCCTTTTGTAGTAGACTGAAAGTCTGTGAACTTTGGCTTCAATTAATTCCAAAGATCTTACGTTTCTGTTATCCCCTTTGTTTGCTTTGAGATGTTTTTGAAGGCCTACTGCTTTTCTAACAATATTTTCAAGATCTTCAGGCATTTCAGCTTTCAAATTATTTTCATCTAAAATTTGACCCATACTTTTTTTGGTAATTGGTTTGATTAGAGGAATGGAATGTTGATCTCTTAATTTAATTCCAATTTGACTAGGAGTTAAACCATCTTTAGAATATTTAACTACTAATTCTTCAATTTCTGCAGGACTTTGTGTAATCCATGATGGTGCACGAAGTACAGCAGGTCTAATGGAGTGTGATTTTCCATGTCTGTGTGAGTGCATTCGTCCCATGATTTGGCTCAATATAGAACAGAATTAAACGTTACTTATACTGATCTCGTACTTTATACCGAAATTTGATGTTCAGAATAAGAGTTAAATAAGTCTCGTCAGTCAAAATGAGCAGGTAAATCGTATGAATACAAAAATAATTTTAACAGCATCCTTAATCGCTGTATTCACTATAGGACTCTATGCAGAAAATGCAGTAGCATTTGCACAATACATGGGTAATGTCGGTAGTGATGGACAAACCGGATCACACACATTAGAAGAAGCACTCGAGCTTCAGAGAAGAAGAATCGCAGCAGCAGAAGCCAACCCATCATCTGGCTCAGGAACTCCAATCATTAGTGCTGATGGTGTTGTTGGTGCAGCAGTTATTGCAGGTACAGTGTTCGGTGGTATTGCAGGAGCCTTCTTTCTTAAAGGAAGATCTGGTAAATACGCAGCAATGGGAAGAGGATAAAATAAACCCTCACTTTTCTCTTATTTTATTATCTGTTCTTAATGAATACTAAGATAGAATTCATTCCCCCTGATGAATACTGATCTCATACATTATACCGAAATTTGGTGCTCAGAATAAAAGTTAAATAAATTCCGTCAGATAAAATAAGCAGGTAAATCGTATGAATACAAAAATAATTTTAACAGCATCCTTAATCGCTGTATTCACTATAGGACTCTATGCGGAAAGTGCAGTAGCATTTGCACAATACATGGGTAATGTCGGTAGTGATGGACAAACCGGATCACACACATTAGAAGAACCACTTGATCCTCAGATGAGAAGAATCGCAGCAACAGAAGCCAACCCATCATCTGGCTCAGGAACTCCAGTCATTAGTGCTGATGCTGTTGTTGGTGCAGCAGTTATTGCAGGTACAGTGTTCGGTGGTATTGCAGGAGTCTTCTTTCTTAAAAGAAGATCTGG
The DNA here is from genome assembly GCA_965262905.1 of Candidatus Nitrosopumilus sp. GTDB lineage: Archaea > Thermoproteota > Nitrososphaeria > Nitrososphaerales > Nitrosopumilaceae > Nitrosopumilus. Next base: position 1,057,365 of record OZ253567.1, on the reverse strand, counting down.
TAAATACGCAGCAATGGGAAGAGGATAAAACAAACCTTCACTTTTCTCTTATTTTATTATCTGTTCTTAGTGAATGCTAAGATAGAATTCATTCCTCCTGATGAATACTGATCTCGTACTTTATGATAATAAAAGAAATGTATATATCGTAGAAATAGTCGAAAAATACCATGATTCCTATCGTAGGTACTTTCCTAAGCATTCTGTCTTCAATTACAGGACAACTGGGACCAAACTATGATCCATTATTCTATGATGTAATGATTTACATCTTCGGAACCATTATGTTCACGGTATTCCTTCTTGGAGTTATCTCATTCTGGTTACGTGTACACGGCTGGGCTTACAAAGACAACCGTGAGAGATGGGTTGACGAATTAGACAGACACTTTGAAAGAGAAGGTATCGGTCTTATTCCAGACAACGGTAAATACTGGTAATTACCAACTTTCATCTTTTCATTATTTTTAATATCTTCTAGTGAAAACTATTCTGTTTTAAAAAATTTAAATTTTTGACCTAGTCTGTAATTTGACCTTTATCTAATTATACAATAAATTCCACAGATACTAATTTTCTAGTTCTGGTAGAAAGTCTTTGTCTTTGGATGAATCATAATCCTTTGTAGTGAATACTCCTTTGTAGTGATATCCGTCTTGTAATGGAGTATTGATGAACTGTGATGATTTTTTATCGTTGACATAGAATGTTGATTTGTCCTGATCCATATCCCTTAGAGGAAATTCCCACATCCACAAAAAGTGACCAATTTCCCATGAATAATCTTCTTCCCATTCAACATAGATGGTTCCATCGTCTGTTAGAGTGTACATAGTCCTTTTACATTCTCCATCATTTAATCCGGAGTTAATATTTGCAGGAATTTGTGTTGGAAGACCATCTATAATTAACTCCAAAGTGAATTTCATTTTGTATGGAGTTTCTCTATCATCAATACATACTTTGAGAGGATTATCTTGATTTAATTGACTTTGAATGACAGTACTCCCTAGTCCTATTGACACTGCTATGATTGCAGATATCACAAGAAATCTGATAGTTTTCTTTTTCTTGTATGGATCTCCCATTCCAGGATATTTCATCGTGTGATGATTTTAATCAGATTCCTTAAAGTCCTTTCTCTTATTCATACATAATTTCAATTGTATCGCATTGAACCTGATGGTCTGCAAGAAAGTAGGTTATTCTATCTGAATCAATTTCAAGCCATTTTGATTCTCCCTTGTAATGAAGATAATCTTTCATAAACTGATCTCTTTTCCCGGATATTCTAAATAACATTTTTTTGCTTTTATCTCAAAAGGTATTTTTAGCACTTCCACCTTTTTTTGATTTTGAATATTCACTTTGTATTTGTCAGAACGGAATTCTGTTTTTCAAAAAATAACTTTGAAAAATATTCAATTTTGTTATCTTGAAACTTGGCATATTTTCATTATTGTTTTCTAGAAGATAAAACTTTGTTTATTGTTTTACGGAAATCGTAAAGAAGAATCTAATAAATGAAAAGGAAAAGTGGTTTGTTTAAATTACTTGCCAGGGTCGTGTTGCAAACGTAATGACATATCCAACACCGATAATGATTGATTGATATGCGATGTTAGTATATGGGATTGGTTTGATAATTGGTTCCCCTTCAACTACTACTACTTGACCTGGACCGAGCCCTGGACCAACTTTTGCTACATTGAGTTGGGTGTGTACGTGGTATACACCTGCTTCAAGTGCTTTGGCAGATAGTGAGTAATCAATGACTGAGTTACCTGGAATGTCAAAGACGTTTCCTGGTGGATCTCTTGACAACATCTCCCATCTGTTACCTGCGTTGGTTGACTCTGTGAAAATGGATAGCCATCCTCTTAGGTCTCTTTCTACTAAACTAACTAAAGTTCCTTTAAGTTTCAAGGATTCGCCAGTTTGTAGAGATTGTCTGTTGAAGGTTTCATCTTCAATTCTGATAAAACGACTCTGGAGTTGTGCTTGGACACCGTGTGCATCTGCAGTTGGAAGTACGGATTCAACCCAGTTGAAACCTAGAGTTCCTAGTGCAAGTACTACAGCTAGTCCAAATACGAAAATTCTTTTTTCGACCATAGTTATCTCTAAAGTCAGAAAACAAAACACATCGTTATATGTTTTACCTTAACAACGAGGATCGATGTTAAATTCATTGTATATCGTTGATGTATAACATTGAAATTGATAAAAAAATGAAGTAAATTATGATATTTTAAATGTAAAAATATGTAATACTTGCATGTTATTTCTTAATAATTATAATAAATTAGAAAAAATTATCACCTTCTAAAACTCTTACTTTATATTCCAAATTCACATGATGGTATACATGGCACAGATGCCCGCATTAATCCCAAAAGAAGTTGAGATCCAGAGACTAAAGAAAGTCTGGCTCATCGTTATTGCTATGGGTTCTACTGCAGCATCAGTCGAAGTTGATAACTTCGTTGATGGTTCTTTACATCAAACCTCTATCAGAGATAGTGCTTTCACACCAGCACACTGGTGGCTATATTCCCACTTCATCACATTACCACTTGGATGGGGAGCAGCAGCAATCTATGATAGGAAAATCCCAGTTCTTAGAGGCCCAAATAATTCAATGAACACTGGATTGAAGATGACCATTCTTGGTTACCTTGCAACCATGTTTACAATTGGTGTCAATGAGATGTGGCATTTCTGGTTTGTAGAAGAAATCTTTGCAGTTCCAAACCATTGGATGTTTAACATGGGAGTCGTAGTGGCTTTCATGGGTGCACTAGCATACGTAGTTAGAGTATATGCTCGACTCGTAGAACTTGGCGCAGAAACTCCTGGAGAGAACCCATACGTTGCAGAGATGTACAAGATGGCCTTAGAAGGCAAATTGTACAGCCGAGCAATTCCTTAGAAAAAGTGCATTAGCACATTTTTTATTTTATTTAAAAACGACATAGATTGTACATGTCACATTTGATTATGTGGTATCCAAAAATCAATTCGCCGCTTACCCCACATCGCATTCTTCTCCTGTCTGCTCATCAATAACTCTTGTTCCTTTCTCTGGCATCTTTCATGCATATGCTTTTGCAAGAGTTTCCAGATTGCCCCAGTCAAGTGACATGTGTGGCTTGATATAATTATACCAGTGGACCAGCTCATTGATGGTACCAAACCATTTCTGCTTTCTTTGAATCTCACCGTGGAATCATTCCATTAGTTTGTCGATGATTTATTCTTGCCATGATGTGTTTTATTTCTAGTCTGACTAGTTCTATAGTTTAGGCAAACAAATTTTGAACAAATTATAAATTATTTCAACCTCAAAGATCTAAGATCATATCTCACACTTGCAAAATCATGGCAAATCAAATCATCAATGGTATCTTCTGATAACTCATTCATGAAAGGAACAAGCATCGATTTTTTAAGTAAAGTATGCAAAAAAAGCAAAATAAGACTAGAGGCTGCAATATAAAGAAAGTAAGATCTTTCATATTCTGAGATATGTTTGGATGTCATACCATCTATCTGAGCTACTGACTAAATCGTATGGATGAAGAGGAAATAACTGCATATCACACCGTAAGAAATACACGGCCTCTTGTTGTTTTTTGAGTGAAAACAACTACTATCATTAAGGAATGATCTAATTTCAGGTCCAGAAAAATTTGGATTTAATCAATTCATGTGGAGTGTAAAATGGTAATTAATCATGTGGATAAAAAGTACAACACTTTATACTCTGCAAGTGCAATGCGTGAATTACTCCACAGAATTGGGTTCTCATCTAAAAAACTACACATCACAAATCAACCTCAAAAGAGGGGGGCAGAACCGTTTTAAAAAAAACGCAAAAAGGACAATTAAAAAATACAGCAGCCTTAGATACACCATTACTATGTCTGGATGAATCAACAAATAAAATAGCACCAAACATAAAGCGTAAATGGTATCTTACAGAAAATAATATCACCACGCCAATCAATTACACTCGAGAAAAGTTTCAATCCTTTGGCGCGTTGGGAAACAATGGCATATTTTTCTGCTGATTCCATGACAAATCAAATACAGATAGTTTTCTTGATTTTTTAAAATCACTGCAGAAACAATAATGGTAAAAAACTATTATTATTTGCAGAGGATGCATCGTACCACAAAAGCAATCCCATAGAGAAATATATCAAAGCATCAAAAATATACTTAAATATTTTCCACCGTATACGCCAGAACTCAATGCAGATACGGTGGAGATAAGAAAATGGCAATGCATTCTTTGCAAATAAATCTGAGATAAAAAAAACACATGCAGAGGAGATTGGATAATGGTGATGTTAAAGTTGTTAAAATGTTCAAATATTTGATGCCTTAACTATAACTCAAAGCATGATGCACCTTTTTTCTTGTATTCCTGCTTGATTTGCATAAAATTGGGAAACTGTGATCAGTTAGAATTGATGCGGGTCTGCCATGCTTTGCAATTGCTTTTTTGAGAACCAGAATAGCGTTATCTGTTGTAGCTTTTGCAAACACACCATGATTAATGATGAATCGTGATATGTCATCCTAATAACACAAGAACCACCTTCCATCATCTAACTTCTTCCAGTCAGTATGCCACATGGAATTAGAATATGTTCTCTCAAATTATCCACTTTCGTCTCTTTCTTTTCTTTGGTTGTTCTTCTGCCAATCCTACACTTTTCAGTATTTGGTGTATTGTGAGGTATATGGATTCCATATACATCAATTTTCAAGAAATACAGCAGAGCATCTAAACTTTTCAAATGCTGACTGTACAGTTTGTACCATCTGCTCTGTGATGATTCTTTTTGGCCTACATGGTTTTTTCAATATTGGGACTGTTCCTGTACTGCGATATTATAAGTACAATTTCTGCACCCAACGTGTTGATATCTTCATGGATGAGGCAACATCTGCATTTTTCATCCCATCTTCCTTTTGCTCTGATTATCCATGATACTTTGATTGGATCTAATTTCTGCATAATTCTATGATTCTTGGCCTCTGTTCCATACGTATCGTGATTTTAGTCTAGAAATGGTGAGGTGAACTAATTTCAGGATAATGTCTCATTTGATTAAGAAAGACTTAAAAGAATCTGAATTAGAATAATTCCAGAATGACTCTTCCTAAAGGATTCGGTTCTGGCGGCGCTGGTGGATCATCAAGTGCCGATGTAGAACGAATGATTGGTAGACGCGTTGAAAATATGACTGGTATGATCACAGTATCATTCTGGGCAGCAATATTGTCAACTTTTGGTGGTACTGCAGCAGGATATTTCTATTATCCATGGGCATATCCAACAGCAAGTGGTCACTTTGCCTTCATCGTACTCACAATCATCATCACAATAGGTTACATCTTCTGTGTTAAAGTCATGGAAGAAGGTTCCAACAAAAACAGCAATGGCATCGTTGGTGCTAGTGTTGCAGGTGCAGCAGTATTTTGCTTGTTTGTATCACTATACGTTGGTTGGTAACTAGAAGGAAATTCCTTCAGCAATTTTCTTTTTCATTTTAAATTCAAAAAAGTGACTTTGTACGTTTTTTCTCATTTTGACAAAGTTTAACACAACGATCTTTATCACACTCTAAAATTTTATATACTGACCGTTTCCTCATCTTCTTATGGTCTGGTTAAGACGATGTACACACTACTTATTCATAGTAGTTGTTGCAGTTAACTCAACTTTGTTAACAATTAATGCAGGAGACTACATCTTCTACACTGACTGGGCTTGGACTTCGTACACGGTATTTTCAATATCGCAAACGTTGATGCTTATTGTAGGAGCTACATATTATCTTACGTTTACAGGCGTTCCAGGCACAGCAACGTACTACGCTCTAATTATGACAGTATACACATGGATAGCAAAAGGTGCATGGTTTGCACTCGGATATCCGTATGACTTCATTGTAACTCCAGTTTGGCTACCTTCAGCAATGCTGTTGGATTTGGTTTACTGGGCAACAAAGAAGAACAAGCACTCCTTGATACTGTTCGGCGGCGTACTAGTAGGAATGTCATTACCATTATTCAACATGGTAAACCTGATAACAGTAGCAGACCCACTAGAAACGGCATTCAAATATCCAAGACCGACATTGCCACCATACATGACACCGATAGAACCACAAGTAGGCAAATTCTATAACAGCCCAGTTGCTCTAGGTGCAGGTGCAGGTGCAGTATTGGCATGTACATTTGCAGCATTAGGTTGTAAATTGAACACTTGGACATACAGGTGGATGGCCGCATGGTCAAAGTGGGACTAACACTCCAATCTTTTCCTTTTAATTTTATTATCTACTCTTAGATAATTCTCTACAAAAATTTTTGATTTAAAAATTAAAAAAATCTAGTTTAAATTTTTTTAATAATTTTTAATTAATAATTCAAAGTGTCCAGTTCGTTTTTTAGAGTTTGAATTGATCGAACGATTAACTTGAACTTTATTTATTTTCCAAGGTTTATCTGAGAAAATTTCTGCAACTTCTTTTGAATCAGAATTTGATAACAAAACTTTACATCCTTTGGAATCTAATTTCAAACAAAGTTCAGCAAGTCTGTTTAGGTCTTCATATGTGAAATTCTTATTTGTATAACTTGTAAAATTGGCAGTTTCACTAACTGGTTGGTATGGAGGATCAAAGTAAACTAGATCCCCTTTTTTTACATCTCTGAGAACTGATTCGAAATCCCTACATTTTATGGTAACTTTACTTGATTGCAAAATAGCACTAACTGAGCGTAAGTTTTCTTCATTTACAATGTTGGGATTTGTATAACTGCCTAGAGGGACATTGAATTTTCCCTTACTGTTGACTCTGTACAATCCATTAAAACAGGTTCTATTCAAAAAGAGTAATCTTGATGTCTTTTCGATTTCGCTTCTTGGATTTGATCCTCTAACTGAATAATAGTATGATTTTGAATCTTTTTGATAATTTCTATCGTGACTTTTTAGTGATGAAATTAACTCATTAATTCTGTCCCTAATTGTGGTATATGTCAAAACTAGATCAGAATTCAAATCCGAGATACTACATTTTTGAGCATTTCTCTCAGCAAGGATGTGGAATAGTAATGCACCTCCACCTAAAAATGGCTCATAATATGTCCCAAAGGATTTTGGGAGATTTTCATTTAGTATAGGAATTAGTTGACGTTTGCCTCCAGCCCATTTTACAAATGGTTTTGGGGTAGTTGCAATTTGTTGGTAAACTTGTTTCAATGATTGCTATGACAAAAACCATTAACTGTACTTTAGATAAAATAATTTGATTTGGAACTAACTTTTTCCTAGTCTCAGAATAGCTTAAATACAAATTTCGTAAATTAGCAAAAATATCTGATTTAGAAAATAGAAATCTTCAAACGGGATCTGAACTCGTGACCTTTGCATTACCAAATCCTCCAGTCTTAGACGATAAATTATGGCAACGCCATAATCTCCATCTTCAAAATAATTACAAATATTCCACTATCCAGACTCACAAATGCTATGGTAGAAAACACTCTCATATTTTGAGTAATGGCAATGCTCAGGAATTACTCACTTTATCTAATCATAAGCAATTAATGGTAATGAATGTATTAGCTTCATTATCCAAATTTATGGGATGTTATGATTCATGGGAATCTATCAAGAAACGTTATCATCTGAAATGGTCACACAATGATGAACTATCATTCTTTAATGCCATCACAAATGGGGATACTCTTGATTCCATGTTGAAATGGGTTAAGGACACTTTCCAAACTACCCGAATCGATGCTAATATCTTGATTTATTGTACTGTTACAGGATTAAGGCCTACAGAAGCATGTCAGAGTATCGAACTAGTTCATACGGATCTCGATAATTATCTAAACAAGGATTCTATGATGTTGGAGCATTTCAAATATTCTCAACAGTTCATTAGAAAAACTAAACACGCCTTTGTCAGTATCGTTAATGATTCCATACTTGAACTAGCTAAGAATGCATCTCAACGAAGTTACAATTCTACTAGAATGCTATTACGTAAACATGGTATTGAAGATTTAGTTGAAGATTTTATTCGTAATTTACAAAATTACTATGTCGGCATAACATGTCGTGTCTTTATGTAAAGTCCTCATTATCCAGGTCAAGACAAAATTCAACAAAATTAACAAATTCTAGGTGTATACTCCCTGTCAAGATGGAATGTGATGGGGACTGGAAATGTCCACGTTATAAAATCAACTTAACATCCTTAATCACTAGGTGCGTATGGGGAATTGAAATATTTCTGAGAACTACACGTTGAAATTTGATTGAATTCCTCACAAAACCTGTAATGTTGTACAGTTACACTAAACAGTTATTTGTATAGAAGTTTGGTTACTAAATATCATGATGTCAGCAATACATCAACAAGTTACTGGATTCACTACAGCTATGTTTCCTGTACCAACATCGACTTCAAATCAAGTTGAAATTTACTCTGTTGAATTAAAACAAGATGAAGATGAACGGTTTGTTGCTACTGTTCCAAAATTACCTGGTGTAGTAACTGACGGTGCTACAGAAGATGAATCATTAGATAATGTTAACGATGCAATCCAAGCTATGTTAGAAGCTAAAGGATTAGAGAAACAGTTTATTCTCATTAATTTTTCATAATCTTGTATTGCCAAAGTTACCAAGACCTTCTACCAAAGAATTAGCAATGTTTCTAAAAACTCAAGATTATACCTGGCACCATTCAAGAAAACATCATGTTTTTAAAAATAGTGAAGGAAAAATGGTAACTGTTCCTGAAAGAAAAGAAATAGGATCTGAGTTATTGATGACGATATTAGCTGAAATTGGTAGTAGGGAGGATTTTATGAAATGGTGGCAAAGTTAAACTCAAAAAACATAGAACATATAATTCAGTGGAGTGGGTTCTTAATATGATTCAAGAGGAAGAAATTCAACACAATCTTTCTGATATGGGATACATAATTATAACACCTAGAGCACTTTATCCGAGTTATTACAAACTAACTGATGGAACCATTGTAAGAGCATTAATCAACATTAATTATTTGATTCCTGATCCACAAGCTCCTCAAGGATTTGCAATTAACTCTACAAACGAAATAACTGCATTTGTGCCCCGAGAAAATAGACATCCTGAACTGTGTCAACCATACAATCCTACAAATTTATTGGTTGATCCAATTGATGATGATGTAGGTTTTGAGGTTTTACGTGAAAACTTTAGTGTATATGATCTTAGTAATGGAATGGTTCTAAATGTTAAGACTGTGGTTGGTCAAATAATAAAAACAAAATATTACACACATGGTGGAGAACCAATCTACAACATAAATACAAATCCGATAATCAAAGCAAAAAAGGCTTAAAATAAAATTTTCATTATATTTATTAAATCTATAAAAGGTAAGTGATGAATATCATATTGTAGAAAAATTAAAGAAGATTGGAATAGGTGTTGGTGGATTATTTATTTTACTAATAGTTGCTGCTGTAACATCTCCTCAATCAGAAGAAATTACTAATGTCTCAAATGATTCAGAAAATATTTCCAATATCTCAAATGAAGCACAATCTACTCACAAAATATACGTGGATTTAGTAGATGATTTACTACCAACAACAATAGATCTTGGAACTCTGGGAATTAGCAAATAAAACTCAATTCATTGGTCATTCTACAGATGACTCATCAATTGGATTATTAGATAAAATACAACAGTCATCTAATTATCCTAAAGTCCAGTATAATATGACGTATTTAGAAAAAAACATAGTTTTTGATATTAAGGTAGAAACTCGTGATTACAAAGATACAGTTAAAGAATTTGTAAACATAATCAATGGAAAAATCTAACTGAAATGTTGAGTATTCAAGAACGTAATTACTTAGAAAATAAGACTAATTCAAAGAATTATGAATATGTATTACGATATCGTATTAGGTACAAAATTAATCAATTAATGGAAGACTTGCCTCTCTTGCAAAGATTAGGCATTATGGAATTTAATAATGATAATTTAAAGAATAAAGAGCTTCGAACGGGATCTGAACCCGTGACCTTTACATTACCAATGTAACGCTCTACCAGACTGAGCTACCGAAGCATAAATTCACCCTGTAGAAAATCCTTATAATTCTTCATTTTTAGTGAAAAAACTCTAAACTGTTAAATTTCGCTCAGATTTTTATCTTTTTGGAGGAGTAATCAAGCCTGGCCAACGATGTAGGACTTAAGATCCTATCTTTCAGGAGTTCGTGGGTTCGAATCCCACCTCCTCCACTTATCTTGGATTTTTGATTCCTCTAGAATTTAGAACTTCATAAACATCTGGCAATGAGAATACAAATCCAACATGAACACAATCTTTCTCATCACAGAGCTGACAAAATAGTTCGCCTTTTTGAATTGCAACTTCTGCAATTCTATTTTTGATGTTGTCTTTTAGAATAACACGATCATCAACAACTGAAATTTTTTCAATCTTTGGAGCATACCTTGCAAAGGTCTTGTCCTTTTGCATCATCTCCTCTAGCATGTAAGTTACATAACCGGCAAAACTGTTGACCCCTTTCATCGTCAGGTCGTCTTTACTCTTTTGATAAATTTCGTGGAATTTATCATAAACAGTTTCTGAAACAGTGATTGATTTGAATCCGGCTTTTGGCAATTTACTTTTCCTTACCGTACAATAAAGTACTCAAGTATATAATGTTTTATTTTAAAACAATATCTGTCAATTCTAAATGAAAATTAGTCTTTATAGAATACTATAGTCCAAGAGCACTATGGGAAAAGGCTATTCAACTGAGGAGATTAGAGAAAAACTAATTTCAATTTTGGATGATTCAGTTTCTGGAATGTCTGGAGTTGAGATTTCTAAAAAAATAGATATCAATAGAATTACAATGTCAAAATATCTCAAAGTTTTTGCAGCAGAAGGATTTCTCCGACAAAAAAATATTGGAAATGTTACTTTGTGGTTTTTAGAACCTGGACAAGAATCTTTCACTTTCCCTGATGATTATTTCAAAGTGGTTCCACAATATCTTGATTATTTGGTAAAAGGTACGGAGGATCAAGTTTACTCTCTGATTCGTAATTGTATTCATTCTGGGGGTACAGTGAATCGATTGGTTTTGGAAGTGATTTTTCCATCCATTGATCATGTTAAGAAATTGTTTGATGATGGAAAAATTGGTACCTCTGAACAAAATCTCTTGATGAATACTATCTCAAAATCCCTTCAAATTTTTAATCAAATTCAGATTGTCTCTGATTCAAAAAAGAACATAGTTGTGATAGCAGCTGATGCTCAAAGTAGATTATATTCTGAGGCAGCTTCTGCGGTTTACCATTCTGATGGATGGAATGTTTCTCATTTGGGAGATATGTCATCTTCAATCAATGTGTTATTTGATCTTGATCTTCAAAAATTAATAGGAAAAATCTGGAAACAAAAACCTGGTATTTTGGTAATTACGGTATTCTCTCAAACTGATGAAGGCCTAAACTTTTTTGCAGATTCTATAAATTCAATAAAAGAAAAACTTGGAAAACAAATGAAATTAGCGCTTTGTGGAAAAGTATCTAAAAAAACTAAAATCCAATCCGATTTAACATCTGAAAAAATAGGTGATATTTTACAATGGTCTCAAACAATTTCTCAAAACTTAAAATGATGAAAAATGGGCCCGATGTGATTCGAACACATGACCTTTCGATTATCAGTCGAACGCTCCAGCCAAGCTGAGCTACGAGCCCACGAAGAAATCTCTAGGCTAGACTCATTTAAGTTTAATTTTGTATCCGTAAAGTGACTACTAAATTCGTCACTCATCATATTTTTTACAAAGTGTTTGATAATTAAATATTGTTAATGAAAATGAAAGAAGATATTATATCCCTGAAATCTTCAAAAAACAGGTGGATTGATTGAAAGTATTAACTTCTAGTTTTGAAAGTTATGATAAACAGGATTATGCTAAATCAGCGGTTCTATATGTCCTGAATCATTTCAAACCAAATTTGCATAAGAAAAGTTTTGGAAAGCACTATCAAAAGAAAACTATAATAGATCTATTTCCAGATGAACAACCTGATTTTTTTAAAATGGTTTATAGCGAAATAGATCATGTTGCAAATTCTGTACATTTCAAACCTGATTGGTTTTCTACTGACAAATATGTGGAACTTTGGAAAAAAAACTTTGCAAAATTTTTAGATGAACATATAGAAATACAAGAATCTCTTGATTCTTTTGAATCTGATCCTAATGATGTAAATGTCCAATTTGAAATGATGATAGATTCTTTATCTAGATTGTCTTTGTTATTGAAAACTTTGTATGATGAATGGCATCAAAAATCTATGGCAGAATTTCTAGATTCTGATTTACCTTTTGAGTTATATAATTTGTATAATATCTCATATATTGAAAAAATATCTGCAGTACGAACACTAGTAGGAGATCTTATGCGTCTACGTAGTATACTTTATCTGGTAAGGTCTAATGAGAGGAAAGTTAGACATGAATTAAAAAAATTTGAGCAAAGAACTTATGCTATATCTCGATTGCTAACAAATGTTTCTCGTTCAGAATTTACCTTGAAGTTATATCTTCGTTCAAAAAATGCACAAAATCTTGATGATCTATTCAAAACAATCCCATTAAATCTTGATACAAATTCTGACAAACAATTCAAGATATTTTTTAATTCATTTAGAGATAATCTGTATGTATTTACAAATTTTATCAATAGAAAATATCTGGATGAGGATGTTTTGTTAAATTCACCAAATTCTGAATCTTTTACTGAATTTGATGAAAAATTACGTGCAGTTATTCTAAAACATGGTTAAAGCAAATGACATTGCTGTTTGTATAGATTCTTCATTACTTCTTGCAAAAGTATTTGAGAATGGGGTTCATTCATCACGTTCTGGTCATATCGAAAAACTAGAAAAAAAATTCACTTTTAAAAAATACATGCCTGAAACCGTTAAAAAAGAAATTGAAAATAGAGTTGGGGAAATCACTTCTTTGATTGGAAATATATCCAAAAATTTCATTACTGATTATCGTTCATTTAAAGGAAATAATCCAAATATTATGATGTCTGATTTATCATTCATTGAAACTTTTTTCAAACCTCTCAAAAGTGAATATAATGTAAATAAATCGGAACGTCCAATTATTGATAATATTGAATCTGCATTGGTGAATTATCTAATTGAAAATTCTAATAAAAAAAATCCTCCAAATGTTTCTAAATTTGTTGTTTCGGCAATGGTTGAATTTAATAAAATTTCATCAAAGATACAACTTGATTTTATCACTAAGTTGGGTGAATACAAAATTATTCCTAAAACAGTAAATCCTGCAACCTGTGAAAAACTACAAAATGAACCACAATTAAAAAAAACAGTTCAAAGAAAACCTGATGATATCCAAATACTGTGTGAAGTTGAGGCATTTCAACAAAGTTCTGGGAAAAAATGTTTACTGGCAACTCTAGATCATAAAGACATGCTAAATAATTCCTCTCATCGAATCATTAATTGGAATCAAATGTTTAGATCCACTTTATCTTGCAAATGAATTCTCTTAGATTTTGATGATGAAATGGAAGAAGAAACAGAAGAGTTACACATATTGAAAAAAGGCACTGTATCGCCTGTGGGGTATTTTCTTCATATTTTTAGTCGAGATATGAAATTATAATTACTTGTACTGACATATTTCATCATGGAAAGATTTGAACAATGCAGATATGCCGTATATTTTAATGTCCCTAATCCTCATGTTATCATTCATAAAATTGGTTCACATAAGTTGGAAATTCATGGTGGCGACCATATTGTTGAAGTTGTAAGTGGATGGGGATATTTTGTTGAAGAACACAAAGCCAAATCATTTGCAGAGGGCATTAGTAAATCAAGAAATATTCCGATGCCAGGATACTGTAAAAAATGTTTCAAACAATAATTCAAGTTATTTTGTTATCTCTCTATAGAGAAATTATGCCTAGGTAAATTCATCTGTCTATGGAGATATTGTGCCTGTCTGAATGACTTGATATAAAATTTAAAATACTCAAATTTGGTAAATGTAATTGCTAACGGTTGGCGTATCTGTCTTGTGTTTGTGGTGTTCGACATCCAAATAAACAGATAAAGGCTCTATCCTCTTGATTGTGGAAAACTGAAAGGGAGTACCACGGTACTAGGGGTTAACTGAGCCACTTTTCATTTCATATAACAATCTCTGTTTAATTTTTTCAGAATAATCTATGTACTTACATCCCTTTACAGAAGACCATTTGTGTTGATAGCAAAAAGATATGGCATCTGCAAATTCGTATGCACGTCCTTCAAACGAATGATCTAATTTCCAATTAGTTATAGTTTTACTCATATCTGGATCACATTGAAAATTTAATTTAGTAAAACGTGAATTATGATGTTGGCAAAACCCATCAATCTTATCTCGAATCAAAGATAATAAAATTTTATCAAAATATTGATGTATTTCTTTTCTCTCTATGAATTTTCCTTTAGAATGTGAATGTGTAGTAATGTATTGAATTAATTTTTGTCTATCTATTTTAAGACACATTGCAAGAAAAGTACCCTTTGTAAAATTCATTTTTTTGGCAACATATTTTCTCTTGGCTTTCTTTAGATTTTCCATTTCAATATTACTCAATCCAATTTGATTGTATAGAGTATTGATGGCAGTTTCTGTACCAATAACAAACGCCACATATCTAAATTGACCATTGTCATTGTCTCCATTTATGTCAGTACCGGCTACAAGTATTTTCATTCTCCATTTTAGATCACTTTTTCTGATTTAGATCCTCAAGTACCGGATCGATCAATTCTGTTAACAAAAGGGATTCAAAAATTTTAGTAAGCATAGTAGCACTACGGTATTTTTCGTAGTGGATATGTAGAAATTTATTAAAAATTATTCATAAATTTTGGCTTGCATTTTGAATCATTGTCTCCCACTTGTCTTTCCCTCTAACCCATATGTGGTCTTACATAGTTGTGGTGTGACTGACAACCAAATAGGCAATAATACAGAAAAAGTAACTCTTAATGGCAGATATGAGATTAATCGGTTTTCAGTAAATGATAAAGTACGATTTTTTGTAATGAGGCTAGTCTTGATTAAGATCAACAAAGAAAACGACATTACATTTCTTAATGCCTCAGTTACTGATTTTGCAGATTCACTAGGGTACTGTGAATACAAAATTCCTCTATCTATCAAGGGGATAAAACCAAAACCCTCTCAATCCCTCATTCAGGGAACTAAAGCACATCATGCTGAGGAAAAGTATGAGCAAGAACATGTAGAGTTAGAACTCGTATCTGTTGAACAAATTGAAGATAAAGAAGAAGATATAGAGTTTGCAAGAGAGAATATTCATTCTACTTTGATTATGCCTTTTGAGTTTCCTAAAGAGAATGTCTTGCTTACCCTATCTGGCAGAATTGATAAAATTCTCAGAGTAGATGAAACCCTAGTAGTTCAAGATGACAAATTTGCAGGAAAGCCCCAAGTATATGATAACAAAGCACAGCCATATCCTAGTCAACTACTACAAGTATTGACCTATCTTAATTCCAGTTTTTCCTCAAAGAGAAAGCCAAGTGTAGATGATTTTTTTGAAATGCCCCATACTCAAAAGAAATGGCAGATTCGAATTTGTGATAGAAAGACTAGAGAGCCATACAAAGTATTTTCAGAAATACAAGACACTTTTTCACTTCATTATCTACATACATCATTGCAGAAATTTACAACCATATCACTTGGAATGAATGAACCTGAACATCATAATAGCGTAAACAAATGTAATGCATGTAATTTGAAATCTTTTTGTGAGTTTAAGATTTGATGATTAAGGATGTGCCACATTCGTGACAAAACTTTGCTTTATCTACATTCTTTGCTCCACAACCAATACAAAATTTCCCTACTGATTCAGATGTATCGAAGAATGCTTTCTTTATTTCACTTTTGAGTTTGTTTGAATCCAATAGATCTAAAACATATGGTATTTCTGACTGTTTTTGCCATGCTTGAGAAGTAAAACCTGATTTTGAATTAATAATAATGGAACGGTTAAATTTACCCATTGAAGAACCCAATGTCTTTGCAATGTCTTCATATCCTACATCTGCATTCCAATGTTTTACCTGTATTCCGATAGATTCTTTGTCATTTCTAGCCTCAACATCAATCCCAAAATCACCTGTGGCTTGAGTGACTATTACATCATATCCTTTCTTTTCAAATAATTTCCCAACCATGTTTTCCATATCTTGCCAAGTATAGTCTTCAAAATCCTTATCCATTTCTTCTTTGGTGATTGAGGCTACTGATGGGTTTGATTTTCTAGATGTACTGGGTCTTGCTGATTTTGGTGGAAGTTTAAACTTGTTAAGAAATCTTTCATATTTACTTACCAATGTCCCTAGCCCAAAAACAGTATGTCCGTTTAATTCTCCGCTTCTCTGATTTACAGCTAAACTCATAAGAAATATTGTTGAAACTAGTACTAGCCATGCTTGATCATCATTTGCATATGATTGATCTTCTATTTCATTATTCATATCAAAAACATATTTTTTATATTTTTTAAAATCCAACGTCACATTTGCACATTCAAAATAAAATATTCCCTCCTCTTCCTAAAATTTTGAGAAGAATGTCATACATTGAGCAGAAAGTAGAGCTAAAATTAAAATATCTTCCCCCTCAATTTCTCTTTTAAGGGTCTGTTGAATTTGAGCTAATACTTCAAATGTAAACCTCTCTATTCGAATCAAACATCTTGCAACATCTATTTCACTATCTGTGAATTTGGAGTTAATTTCAATTTTTGAAAGTTCAGAACGAAATATTGAAACATCTTCCCATTCGGTGCTTTCTTCAAAACATTTAGAACAAATTTCATCTTCATAACTCATTCCAAATAGTGCAATTTTGTTCATATGTTTACTCATATCTTTAAGTCCGTATTTTATCGAAAGCCATCCGAAACTAGATCCACAAGTAAAACAATAATCGGTCAAGTTAATTTCTTATTTTTTTTATGAAAATAAGACTTTCCCTAACGTAATACTGAATAATCCCAACTCAAAGATCCCAATTACAATTCATACAATACTCATCTCCATTAGCAGTTCTATTTCGCATTTTCTTTGGATGTTTGCATTTTGGAATAACTTGGGAACGAATTAGTTTTAAAATCTCCACATCATCACTCAATATCCTTCCTAATTCCGTTGAAATCACAGAAATGTTAGGGTCGCCTCTATTCCACGATTTTGTAGGATCAATGAATCCTTCTCTGATCTCCAATTTCCTTTTTATTGTAAAATCAATAATGTCTACTGCTTTTTTTAACGTCAACACTTTCTCCAATTCATTTTTTTGATTAATTTTATGCCTAGTTTGATAAAATTATCATCAATACCAAATTTCTCAAAGACTCTTCTCAGAAAATAACTTCTAGCAAAGGAAACTGAAGCATAAACAAATGTAATTGCTAAATTTGCAACTAGTGGGTCTTCTTGAATCCAGCCCATAGATAATGGTAGTATAACAATTCCTAGTCCATATCCTACTGGATATCCTCCAAACGAATTGACAAACGCTTCAGAGAGACTCTTTTTGTGAGAATCTTTTGGAACTGTTTTAATCATTTTTCTCCTCAAATCTTTCTTTCAATTTTTCTAATATCTCATCTTCAATACCATCTATTTCATGAGTATCAAGATAGATTTGATAATTTTCAAGATTCTCAATTATTTCATCGTCAGAGTCTTCAGTGCATTTCCAGAAAAACAATGTAACCCGATCATACCATTCAGGATACCATCCTCTTTCCTCAAGCCAACTGTAAATTTCTCGATGTATTCCATAGATGTACATCTCTTTTACTTTCATTCCCTTGTGATTTGGATTTGCATCTCCGTTATCTGATAGTAGAATTTCACCATATTCTAAATCATGATTGAATGGCGGAATCCCTTTGTAAATACAAGCATCTTCAGATGTAGTACTGATACCTCCGCTCTTACCATCAATATTATCTGCCTTTTCTAAATAATTAATTTCTGTAACTAATTCCCTTAGACCTTTCATGATTTCTTCTCTACTCCATTGCTTCATTCTTCTCGCTCTCCCCATCTGTGATGACAGTTATTGCAGACCCATCTTGGATCATTGTTAGTTACAAGACAACCACCTAGAACAATCTTTTTTTTCTCTAGTGATTCTTCAAGTGATTTCATATCTGCAGGATACCTCCAAAGAATTTCTGCAATCCATGTTTTGTTACACTTTGGGCATTTCAATTTCTAACACCAATAATCCCGCAAATAGTTACCATTCCATGAAAAATAGTCACAAATATTGCTACAAAACCTACAGATTTGTTCATCCCATGATGGATATCTACTAGTATTCCTGTGTGAGATTTGACAAATTTTACACCTCAATCTCTTTCCTCCCAAATTTTATCTAGATTTTCCTTGTTCTTTCTCTCTCTAGCCTCAGATTCTCTGTTTGATTTTTCAATATCTAACGACATCTCTTTAGTTATAGAGTCCATTAGACATCTTGCGTAATTAGAAACAAAATCTAACCTTCTAACTGATTCAATTTCTCAATTTATGGTATCACAACAAACTCTTGCTTCCACCGTATCTTGAAATTGACAATTCCACAAACAATGTCACTAATCACATCATAACGACACAATCTGTTCCTAAATGTATCTGAATTAATTCTGAATTTCTTTATCTTACTGATTGCATGCTCTACTTTGATTCTGATTTTTGATTGTAGTTTATTCCACTCTTTCTGAGGTATGATCAACTTTTTTCCCTTTTTTCTTTTGTACGGCAAAACACTGATTTGATCTGGAAAGTCTTTTTCCACACCCAAATATCCAAGGTCATAAAATATTATCAAATCTTCAGATAATGCTGGATGTTTAATTTTCAATATTGCATAATCATTTCTTCGTCCAGGGGAGTGTGGTGGTTTGTGAATTATTTCACCTTTTAGATTTATTGTGATTTGATTCTTTACAGTATGTCTCTTCTTTTTGCCTGAATAGTGTGTCTTTCTTTTGGTACGATTTTTTGGTCTAGGAATTGGTTGCTCTGCACCATGAATCATTACAATCAACTCAGGAAAGAATTCGTGCAGTTGCTGTATGTCGTTAATCTTTTTTGAATCTACAGATAATTTGGATGGGATTGGCATTGATTTTCTTACTGCTGGCTCTAAATATTTGATATTTCTACTCACGTTGCTCTGGTCCAGCCCAAACAGATGACCAGTTAAATCATAGGTCAGATACATTCGATAATACACTAGTAGCATTACCAACCTGTCCTTTACATCCAAATCAAATGGATGTCCAGCACCAATGTCTCGTTGTCTTTTGTTCTTGGATAGTCTTTGTTTTTCAGTAATACGGTGATTCTTTCGGACATCCTTTAGAATCACATCAAACTGTTGTCTTGTTACCCCTGTGTATGAAAGAAATGCCTTTGGTTTTTTTGATAGTTGTTTGCATGAAAGGAAATGCTTTGAGCTTAGCTTTGGATCTTGTTGTGAAAGAATTTGTGTAATGTTGTAAAATTAGTCTAATTACGCAAGAGGTCTAGTCCTTTGATTTTAGGTAAAATTCCCAATTCGAACATGTCTATTAATGCATTTGAACCTCGAGCGTTAAGAAATTGTGAAAAGAATTGTCCCTCTTGGGAAAAAGACATTCCAAAGTCCATGAATAGAGTTGTATCTTTGTCTTTGACGAGAAACTTGTTTCCACCAATGTCATTTACTCATCCATGGAAGGTAAGGCTAGTCATAGAATAATGAAGTTATGAGAGTATTAAAGAACAACTCTGAATTTCAACCCTAAAGTTTTTGTGTAAATAATTTTCAAAAGCATTTACTTTTTTAGTGTCCATTCTATCAAATTCATATGGGTATTCATCACGTCATAGATGGAAAAGTAGTAGAATATGTAAAAAAAATTGTAGGTAAAGAAAAAGATATAGAAGATTATTTAGAAAACCACATTCAAGTTTTAGATAAAGATATTTTCATAATTGGTAGACAAGTACACACCGCAACTAAAACAAGAATTGATTTGATGGGATTAGACAAAGAAGGAAATGTAGTAATTATTGAAATAAAAAAAGGAGTGTCAGAAAGAGAGGTAGTTTCACAGATTCTAGAATATGGTGTATGGGCTGAAAATATCCAATATGAAGACATAAACAGAATTGCTAAAGATAAACATCTTGAAGGTTTTCAAGATCTTTACAAAAAATATGAGGCAGATTTTAAATCAGTTCCAGAACCATTTAATCAAAATCAAAGATTGTATATTGTTGTAGAAAAAATTGATAAAAAAATAGAAGATGTTTGCAGGTATTTACGAATTAGAGGAATCGACATCAAATGTGTGGAATTAAATTTCCATGAACATGATGGACATGAATTAGTAATTACGGACATGGTTGTAGGTAAAGAAGAAACCATTTACCAAGAACTGGGAGATGATTCAAAAACTGAGAAAATTAGCTGGGAAGATAAATTAGAACTTGCCACACCTGAAAATAAAAAGAATGTCACTGAACTGATATCTGAAATAACTAAGACGTTCGAATGTAAAGGAGAACCTCATAATAGATGGTATTATCTACGTACAAAAAAGAACAACAGACATTTTGCCGTAATTATGTGTGGCAAAGATTCTGCCAGAATAGGATTCAGAGTAAATCCTGAAACATTTAGCATATCTGATGAAAGAATTAAAGTTGTAAAAGGATGGTTTTTCTCAAGCGATGCAGAGAGAAGAACTAGAATTGTGCCCGAAAACAAGGATTTGATATTTGAATGTCTCAAACATGCTCATGATACAACTTTAGATGTAGTATAAAAAAAGGTAGAACAATTCATGATTTTTACAAAACCCCAGACGATTAAAATCAGAGAATTTGAGCCTCTTACTGCGTCAAGTGATGTTGTTGCAAGAAAAATAAAATTAAAAGAAACAATTGAAAGAAATACAAAAAATTTAGACAATATAAGGAAATTTTGTCAAAATAAGAAATTATCAATTACTGTACGATTTTTTCTATATGATGGAAGTAAAGATAAAAATCAACAACCAGAAGGTAGAATAAAAAAAGATCTTGATAATTATTAAAAATAGTTCTAGATGTACTACCTGAAAAAATGGATTCTGAAAGAACTAATGATGGATTAGGATTAATCAAAAAAGATTATGATCATTTAGTATATGAGATCAAATCTACAAAAAAGATTGTTTATGATAAAGATGAAGAGGGAATAGACATAGTAATTTCAAAATGGACTAAATCATAGATAAACTAAATCTTAAATTAAAAACTCTGATGCATGTTTACCTTCTTCAGTAATTTCAATCCAACATGTTCTACCAATTTTATTTACTTTGACAAATCCCCATTGATGTTCTAATGTAGAGATTATGCCCTTATCTAAACTAGCAAAAGTAGCTTGACTTTGATTCTCTGCATTAACTATGATTAGTTTTTGCTCTAATGCCTTTTTTGCCATATCTTTTTTTTATATTTTACCACCCGAATCTACTACAATTTTTAATGCTTGAATGTGCTTATCTTCAGGCTTTTGAATCTCATATGTTGGAATGTATTCAATATTTTTAATTCCTTTAGACATTGCTTTACCTGAAAATCCAAGATACTCTTTTGCCTCGACATAAAATGGATTTACATTTTTGTCATCATTGAACATCATTGATGCCATCATACAACCAATGGCTTGAACTTTAGATCCTGACGCTAAATTAACTGAAATAATATTTCCAGATTCTTTAATTATCAGATTTTTCACAGTTTTGATTATTTGAAATAGTGCAGTTCTATTATAATATTCAATTACAACTTCAATGTTTAATTTTTTTAGTTGTTCTGAGATCTTTTCATAAAACTTTGTTGCCTTGTCCTCTGAAGGATTCTCATGAACTAGCAGGATTACCCTGTCTGCTCGGAGGTTTTTTGCAGGCAAAACAATTCTGTCTATCTCATAGCCTACAGGAGCAATATGGACACGTAAATTTGGAATTTCAGGCATAATGGTATCTACAGTATGCATACTATGGTCATGGTATATAATAATTTTCAAAGCCTAACTTTATTGATGAAACAAACACAAATCCAAAAAATCGCACTAGACTCGTGTGTTGTAATAGACCTAATTGAAAAACCACAAGTAGCCTTTGGACTCAAAGCTCGTCTAAAGGGGAAACAAATCAAAGTAGTTCTTTGTGATATTGTACTACAAGAAGTACAAAGAGTTAGAGGATTGTCTACAAAAACAATCATTGAGAAAATTACAAAAATTCTTGGAAGGGAAATAGAACTATCAAGTATTAATCAGCAAAACAAAGATACTGCAAATGAAATCACGAATCAATTTCAAATCTGCCACAACGGAGATAACAAAATACTCAGTTTGTGTCAAGCAAAAGATTTTGTCTTGGTAACATTTGACAGAATGCTTCTAAAGGCTTGTGAATTTGTAGGGGTTACTGGATTTCATCCATCAATGGTGAGGGGAATTTAAAATGAAACCTGCAATGTATCCAAGAATTATTCGAGAGTTTGAGGATGAAAGAGATGAACCAATGATTTATGGAGATAGATCATGACTGTTCTATTTCGATTAAAAAACTCTTCACATGAAGACAGTATTGCAATGTCATTTGCAAATCTAAAAGAAAAGTTAGATGAACATCAAAAGGAGGAATCAAAATGAAAATTACTAGAATCCTTCCAAAGTTTCTTGCAAAAACATACCAAGAAGAAGACTTGAGACGAGCAGAAATTCAATTACAATATCATAGAGGAATGGCAAGAGTTTTGCAACAAAGATGTAATGAAGGTCGGGAAGAATTAGAGAGGATAAATCAGAAATGAAACTAAATACTATTCTTAAAAAAATTGACATGAAAAATATCAATCAAGGTGTTACCACGTTCAATAAGGCAGTTCAAAACTTTGGAGATTCAATAGACCTCTTGCGTAATTAGATTAATTTTACAACATTACCCAAATTCTTTCACAACAAGATCCAAAGCTAAGCTCAAAGCATTTCCTTTCATGCTAACATACAAACAATTATCAAAAAAACCAAAGGCATTTCTTTCATACACAGGGATAACAAGACAACAGTTTGATGTGATTCTAAAGAATGTCAAAAAGAATCACCATATTACTGAAAAACAAAGACTATCCAAAGGCAAAAGACAACGAGACATTGGTGCTGGACATCCATTTGATTTGGATGTAAAGGACAGGTTGGTAATGCTACTAGTGTATTATCGAATGTATCTGACCTATGATTTAACTGGTCATCTGTTTGGGCTGGACCAGAGCAACGTGAGTAGAAATATCAAATATTTAGAGCCAGCAGTAAGAAAATCAATGCCAATCCCATCCAAATTATCTGTAGATTCAAAAAAGATTAACGACATACAGCAACTGCACGAATTCTTTCCTGAGTTGATTGTAATGATTCATGGTGCAGAGCAACCAATTCCTAGACCAAAAAATCGTACCAAAAGAAAGACACACTATTCAGGCAAAAAGAAGAGACATACTGTAAAGAATCAAATCACAATAAATCTAAAAGGTGAAATAATTCACAAACCACCACACTCCCCTGGACGAAGAAATGATTATGCAATATTGAAAATTAAACATCCAGCATTATCTGAAGATTTGATGATATTTTATGACCTTGGATATTTGGGTGTGGAAAAAGACTTTCCAGATCAAATCAGTGTTTTGCCGTACAAAAGAAAAAAGGGAAAAAAGTTGATCATACCTCAGAAAGAGTGGAATAAACTACAATCAAAAATCAGAATCAAAGTAGAGCATGCAATCAGTAAGATAAAGAAATTCAGAATTAATTCAGATACATTTAGGAACAGATTGTGTCGTTATGATGTGATTAGTGACATTGTTTGTGGAATTGTCAATTTCAAGATACGGTGGAAGCAAGAGTTTGTTGTGATACCATAAATTGAGAAATTGAATCAGTTAGAAGGTTAGATTTTGTTTCTAATTACGCAAGATGTCTACTGCTTGTAGACCTTGAAGGTAGCATCAGATTTGACACTCTTTCTAAACAATAGCAGGCTTCGTTGCATTGTTAGGGCTTGGTTTTCAGGGTATTTTACCCCCAGTTTATTGTCTACTTCACGGACAGTATTGTTTAATTTTCTTTCCACTTAATTGAACAACCAATTGAAGGGTCAAAATCTTTTTCAATTTTTTCTTCAGATATCAATTTCTTCATATTGATGATCATTGTTTTTTCAGTTACCTCATCATCTGGTTTCATGGCGTTGTCAATTTTTCCATGAAAAACTAGCTGTTTTTGTGAATTAAATAAGAATGGGTCTGGAGTACACATGGCACCATATTTTTTAGCAATTTCCTGTGTTTCATCAACTAGATAATCAAATTCAAATCCTTTCTCTTTTGCTGTCTCTTTCATAGCTTCAAAACTATCTTCAGGATAATCAGTAGAATCATTACTGTTGATTCCAATTATTGCGATATCCTTACCGCATTTTTCAAATAATTCATTGAGTGCATCCACTTTTGCTTTCACATATGGACAATGATTACACATGAAAATTACTAGAATTCCTTTGTACTTTCCATAATCATTTAATGAATGCTTTTTATCATCAATACCCATTAATTCAAAATCTGGTGCGTTATCCCCTGTTTTTAGTTTAATTTGTGATTCTAAAAGTACCATGTTGAAAATATCATGTTTTCAAATAAAATCTTTGCCAAGAGGACAACAATTAAAATCCATACTTTATCCATTCTTCTTGTGGGCCGGTAGTATAGCCTGGTAGTATACCCGCCTTGCACGCGGGGGGTCACGGATTCGAATTCCGTCCGGTCCACTTTCTAACCTCTCGATCAATACTGAAATTCAGACTTCAAGATGGATTTAAATAGGATTAGTTTCCGTTTTTTAATATGACAAGTTCTGCTGATGCATGGCCGGTATTCATACCACTTATTGTTGGTTTACTTCCAGGTTTAATTTACTGGATAGCAATTACCGCAAAGAGAAAATAAAGTTTACATCTATTTAGTCTCTTTTTATTCATCTAATTTAGTGTAAACTGGGTTTAACGTTGTTACCTTTCTTGTTCACTATTTGTTATACAACCTGAAATTAATACCAAATCTCATGGAAACTTGTGATGAAAGTAGTTTTGTGTACATTTTTGATATTACTTTTAGTTCCTTTTTCACAAGCATTTTCTGCAGAAACTACTGACACACTTTCTACACTTAATGTGTCTCTAAGCAACGAGTCTACATTTGTATATCAAGATTCTGAGGGCTATACCGTGGTTGTTGGATTAGTTGATAATAACAATTCGCTAACTCCAATATCCAATGTACAAATTCAAGTAAGTTTCTATGATAATTTAGATCCCACTCCTTTAGAAATTGTACAGGGAACCACCACACTTGAAGTAATTCCTGTTAATGGTAAATCCACCTATTCAATTCGCTCTCAATCTCCAAATCCAAGTATATCTGAGGCTTCAGTTTCTCTATTGGGATTTGATTCCTCTGTAAAAAAACAAAAAGGGCTAACAGTCTATTCCACTGATATATTTTTGGATACATCCTTTAGATTTTCAGGAGTTTTACAAAATGGAGGAGCTCCAAGTGCTAATACCAATGTTTATCTTGCATTTTATGATGGATTTGAACCTCCTAGAATTCTTAGTGTATCAACAATAGAACTAGGAAATATGTTTCTAAACACCGATGTATCCTTTGAGTTAGATGAAGAAATCAACTCAAGAGCAGTAGGGTTTTTCTTATTTGCAGAATCTAGTGTTTTTATTTCTAACTTGGTAGATATTAAAATTCCTGAATCTCGAATTTCTGATAAATTAATCACTATCTCAAATGTATCAGTAGAGGATACTAGTGGAAATAAATTATCTGAACTAAGTGTAGGTTCTCAAGTAAACATAAAAAGTGAAACTCGGATTCAATTTGGTGCAGATGAAGAATCTAATGAAACTGCTTACACATACTATGTACAAGTAAGAGAATCTGGTGAATTCCCATATGTAGAATATATTGGAACATTTGATGGGCGATTTATTGGAACAGGCCAAGAAACACAAACTATAGATTGGATTCCAGAAAAATCTGGTTTGTATTTCATTGAAACTTTTGTTTGGGATCGAAATAATATTCCAATTGCTGAGCAGGGTCCATTTGTTCTAATAATTGTAAACTAAATTCAATTCTTTCTTCTAAAATTTCTCACCGTTTAAATGCAGAAAGGATTATGTAATGTTAATTATGAATCGGCAAATTTCCATTATTTTAATAATTTCATTAATTATCGTAATTTCTTCGGGACAGTCAGTTATGGGTTATGGTGGACCGCCAGAACAAAGCAGCTCTAACAATTACACCGTAGATATTATTTCTGACAATACATCATATGCCCTTGGAGAATCTGTAATATTTTCTGGTAGTGTAAATAAATATGATGAAGACAGAAATTTACGAATTTCAATTTTTGGTACTGGTACTAGTCTAATCATATCTCAAAAAACTCCTGTAAATGAAGATGGTACTTTTTTACATAAAGTAAATCTTAATGAAAAATTCAGCGATGGTAAATTTACAGTAAAAGCACAATATGGGAATTCAAAGGCAACAATTGCAATCATTTCATTTGAAGTAATTTCTAACAATGCAGTCTCACAAGATAACAAAATTCCTGATTGGATTAAAAACAATGCTGGATGGTGGGCAGATGGACAAATAGATGACAATTCATTTGTTGAAGGAATTCAATTCTTAATCAAAGAAGGATTTATGCAAATCCCAATCACTGAACAAGGTTCAGTCTCACAAGATAACAAAATTCCTGATTGGATTAAAAACAATGCTGGATGGTGGGCAGATGGACAAATAGATGACAATTCATTTGTTGAAGGAATTCAATTCTTAATCAAAGAAGGATTTATGAAATTATCAAAATAAACCAAAATTTCTAAATAATATAGAGTAAAAATCAACAAAAAACTAGTAGATTTATTTTCAAAGAAAATTATCATCTAACATGTCTAAATTTTCTCTTGTAGCAATGGGTGGAACTTTTGATATTATTCACAAAGGACATCTCACTTTACTATCAATTGCATTTGATATTTCTGATAAAGTTATCATAGGAATTACAAGTGATGAATTTGCTGCAAAAAAAGGTAAAATTACTATAAACAAATATGATCAACGTTTTGAAAATTTAACATCTGTTTTAACAAAAGAATTTCCTAACACTTCTTTTGAAATTAGTAAACTAGAAAATGATTTTGGGCCAGCAGTTCTAGAAAAAGGAGTCGAAGTATTAGTTGTCAGTGATGAAACAAGTAATCGAGGAACCATTCTTAATGAATTAAGGGCAAAAAGGAACCTTCCACCTGTTCAAGTTGTTACGGTTCCAATGTTTTTGGCAAAAGATGGTACTCGAATATCTACGACTAGAATTAAAAATTTGGAAATCGATATTGATGGAAACTTGTTATCCATTGACAAGTAGCTTATCGAACTTTGAGTAATTAGAATAAAACAAAACTTTTGGATTGAGTCTTATGGCAATCATCAACCACATGATGAAAAAAATTGATAGTGATGTAGCAAATCTCAAACAGGGATTACATCCTCAAAACCTTTCATACTGGTATGAGAAAATTATCAAAGAAACTATTGAAATGGCTCCTCCATGGCTTCAGAATAAAATCAAAGTACATCAAAATCCTGTCCTTCCAATGAAATTTAATTTAGATATCTCAAAACGTGCTGTAAGATATTTTATGATTGTTGTTGACAATAATTTAGATGATATGCCATATTCGACAAAACTCTATTTTCTTAAAGTGCAAGAAATAATGTCAACTGAAATGGACAAATCTCTAGTTTAACGGGATTTTTTTATTCTAGGCACAAACCAAAGCTCTAAGTATCTATAACCAATTGATCTCAATTTCTCTATTAATGGATTTATACAAATCAAAGTACTCAGATGGAAAAACAGATGGGAGAGATTTCAGACGAGAAAATGATACATCTCGCTCTTTTAGAAATTCTGGAGACACCCGAGGTTCAAGAAACGATAGAGATGAATCTACAACTGTAACTTGCTCTGATTGCGGTACAGAATGTACAGTTCCATTTGTTCCAAGAAGTAACAAACCAGTCTACTGTAGTGATTGTTTCAGACAACACAAACCAGATGATTCAAGAGATGCTAGACGTTCAGGAAATGATAGATATTCCAGAGACGATAGAGGTTCAAGATATTCCAGAGACGATAGAGGTTCAAGATATTCCAGAGACGATAGAGGTTCAAGAGATAATGATAGAGAAGATACCGAGGTAACTTGTGCTGATTGTGGAAATCAATGTACAGTTCCATTTGTTCCAAGAAGTAACAAACCAGTCTACTGTAGTGATTGTTTCAGACAACACAAACCAGATGATTCAAGAGATGCTAGACGTTCAGGAAATGATAGATATTCCAGAGACGATAGAGATTCAAGATATTCCAGAGACGATAGAGATTCAAGATATTCCAGAGACGATAGAGGTTCAAGAGATAATGATAGAGAAGATACCGAGGTAACTTGTGCTGATTGTGGAAATCAATGTACAGTTCCATTTGTTCCAAGAAGTAACAAACCAGTCTACTGTAGTGATTGTTTCAGACAACACAAACCAGATGATTCAAGAGATGCTAGACGTTCAGGAAATGATAGATATTCCAGAGACGATAGAGGTTCAAGATCATCTTATGGACGAGAATCTAGTAGAGGTGATAATAGACCTAGAAAACTTCGAAATGATAAATTTTTGAGAAAACAAGAGAGTTTCTTTTCAGGCGGTTCAGACAAATTTTTTGAAACAATTAAAGAAAAATTATATGAAATTCTGGGTGGAAAAGTCTGTTCTAGTTGTGGTTTTAGTGATGAAAGAGCTTTAGGAATTAGTCCAATTTCTGAAAATATCACTACTGATAATTCTGGACGTGGCGGTGATGCAGCCTCATGGGGCAAATATATCTCGGCACCAGATGTTGCTAGAGCCGAACTAAAGGTATTTTGTTTAAATTGTAATCAAGTTAGAGAACCATCCAAAAAACCTACAGCAGACAGTTCAAGATCAAAAAAGAGCAAATATTTTCCTAGATAATTAGTAAAATCATCTTTAAGAATTTGTTAACACTTTAATTATAATTATTTTCAAATTAATCTATGAATAGTGATTTCAAAGCATTAGGGATTTCTCTAATTGTTGTTGTTGGAATTGTAACTGCATATGCTGTATTTGGTCTATAGAATTATTCTTTGACTATTTCTACAACATGTTCAATTATTTTAGTTGAAATTAACGTATGTTCTTTGTCCAATACTGATTGTATAAAATCTGCAAAATACTCTACTGTTTCTTCATCTTTGAGTAGTATACTGTGAGCAGATTTATCTTTCAATGAAATTACCATTTCATTTTTCACAATATTTAGAATCCCTGTGATGAAAGTTTCTTTTCCATCATTTATAAAAACAAGACTGGCTAGTTTTTGTGCCTCGTATTTATCATCACAGGTAATACTGATTTTCATTTATTCTTAAAAAGAAATTGATCTATTTGATTTTTAGCTTTTTCTCTGTTTTCTTGATGGATTGTAAGAAATGTATTAATTTTCTCAATCAAGATTGCTTTTAGTTCGCTTGAAAGTAGTTTCCCTGATTTATAATCTTCATAAATTGTTTTTAATTTATCATCATCTGGCTCAAAAAATATCCTTAGGTATTGATAGGATACATCGATATCTGGATTTCCACCCAGTTTTCTATGTTGTTCAATATCCGGCTGTCCTCCTGAAAATGCATGTTTGTTAATTTTCTTTTTTACTTCAGATGGAGAATCTGTTGTGTATATTGTACTTTTTTCATCCGATGCTGACATTTTTCCACCAGGTCCTTCTAAACTAGGAATCATAATGTTGTGAACCAATGCTGGTTTTTGTTTTCCAATTTTTGGTGCAATGTCTCGTGTTAATCTAAAGTGAGGATCTTGATCAACTCCTAATGGAATTAGCACAGGTTTATCTTCAATAAAACATGGAGCTGATTGTAACGATGTATAAAATATCATTCCAATATTTGTTTCATTTGTAAAACCAAATGTAGCTTTTGTATTTGAAAAATTAATTTTTTTTGCTACCTGGGCTGCAATTGGATATAATGTTTGAATATTTCTTGTATTTATGATAATTTTTGTTTTTTCTGGGTTGAAACCTAATGCGATAAAATCTAATGCATTTTCATAAGCAAATTTCTTTGTATCTTCTAAAGTAAGATTAGGTTTTGAATAAAATTTCTCATCATCGGTTAGTTGAAAATACAAATTCACATCAAATTTTTCTTGTAACCATTTTGCAAACATCCATGGTACCAAATGCCCTATGTGAGTATGTCCTGAGGGGCCCCTTCCAGTATATAGAAAGAATTTGTTTCCTTTTTCATATTCATCAAGAATCCTAGTCAGTTCTCTATGTGAGAAGAAAATACCCCTTCTGAGCATAAAATGATCCTCACCTGTAATTTTCTTGATTCTCTCGAGTAATTCTAAAGAAATTTTTTCAGTTCCAAATCTCTTGATTAGTTTATCATAGTCAATATCGCCCTCAACATGCCAAGGCGTTACAATAAAGTCATCAGCTGACATTCATCTTGACTTAGGTTAAGGTTTAAAAAGTCTTTTTCGGATTCTTTACTGTTGTCACAAGTTTTTCATGATATTGAAAAAAAAATTATTACCTCATTAAGAGATAATCCAAAACAATCTCCTGAATCCTTAGAAAAATCAACACAACTTTTCCCTGATCAAATTAGACGTGGAATTGAATGGCTAAAATTAAAAGATCTAGCAATTGTTTTTGAATTAAAATCAAATGTGATGAGTTTAGGAAAAAATGGAATTGAATCATTTGAAAAAGGATTACCTGAAAGAAGATTACTTAATTTACTAAAGGATGGACCAAAAAAATTATCTGACTTGCAAAAAGAATTAGGATTTGTATTTGGACCTTCAATGGGGTTATCTAGAAAAAATAATTGGGTGGAATTTTCATCTGATGAAATTTCTATAAAGAATCCTCCATCAGAACTCCCAGGTGAAAAAACCCTCAAACTAATTGGGAATGGGAAATTATCTAAAGATAAAATTGATAGTACTGATTTATCTGGACTTTTAAGAAGACCTGATTTTATTATTGAGGATATTATTAAAACAAAAGAAATTTCGTTATCTGATGCTGCAAAATCAATTAAGATTTCAGATTCAGTTGGAGGTATTGATGTTGAAGCAAAAGTTCCAAAAGTTTTTGTTGCAAGAACTCATCCACTAAAAGATACGATTGATGAAATTCGTGAAATTTTTGTCACACTTGGTTTTTCCGAAATTTTAGGCAATATGACACAATCAAGCTTTTGGAATTTTGATGCACTTTTTACTCCACAAGATCATCCGGCTAGAGAATTACAAGATACATTTTATCTTGATAGAATAAATGCTAAAAAAATTGGAACTCCTGAACAAATTAGAAAAGTTTCTGAATCCCACAAAAAGAATTGGAGATATCAATGGGACATAAACGAAGCAAGAAAAATGGTTCTTAGAACTCATACTACTTGTGTGACCATCAAACATTTAGCTGAAAACAAACCTGATGAGGCACGAATTTTCTCGTTAGGACGTGTATTTAGAAATGAAAAAGTCAGTTACAAACACCTCGTGGAATTTAATCAAATTGAAGGAGTTGTTATTGGAAAAGATGCATCCTTGAAAAATTTAATGGGAATTCAGCGAGAATTTTACAAACGAATAGGAATAACGAAGATAAAATTCTGGCCAACATTTTTCCCATATACTGAACCATCACTCCAGACTATGGTTTACAATGAAAAATTGGGAAAATGGATTGAGTTATTTGGAATGGGTATTTTTAGACCTGAAGTAACCAAACCCCTTGGAATCACACAACCTGTTTTAGCTTGGGGTGGTGGAATTGAACGAATTGCAATGCTAAAATATGATCTAGCTGATGTACGAGAGTTTTACAACAACGATCTTGGATGGTTAAGAAGTGCTAAAAAATGCCAGTGATCGAATTATCTTATTCTCGTCTCCAAAGATTAATTGGAAAAATATCGAAAAAACAAATTTCTGATTCTCTACCTTTTCTTGGATTGGATATTGAATCAGAAGATAAAGATCTTGTAAGGGTTGAATATAGTCCAAATAGACCTGATTATTCAACTGATTTTGGAATTGCGCTTGGTTTACAAGGATTGATTGGGATTAAGACTGGTTCAATAAAATTAAATGTAAAAAAATCAAACAAATATCTAATTTCTGTTAAATCTAATGTCTCAAGAATTAGGCCATTTGTAACTGGAATTATTGCAAAAAATGGCAAAATTGACGATAAAACAATTAAACAATTAATGACAATGCAAGAAGATCTGCATTTTGGAATTGGAAGAAAAAGAAAAAAATCTTCTATAGGAATACATGATTTAGATAAAATTTCATTTCCATTAGTTTACACTACAACTAATAGAAATCACAAATTCATTCCACTAAACTCTGAAAAAGAATTGGATATATCTGAAATACTTGATACGACTGATGTTGGAAAAGATTATGGTTCTTTACTTGGACAGTCTTCCCAAGTCCCTATAATTTTAGATGAGAAACAAAATACGGTATCATTTCCACCAATTATCAATGCAGCTGTTACGACTGTCACTACAAAAACAAAAAATCTCTTTGTAGAGGTAACTGGTCTCAATAAAGACGATGCTGAAGACATGTTATCCGTAGTAGCCACTGTTTTACAAAGTGCTGGGTTTACTTTAGAATCTGTAAAAATTACAGGTGCTAAAAATTCTTCACCAAAATTAGAATATAGAAAAATGACTGTTAATTCTTCATTGATTAACCAAATTTTAGGTTTGAATCTTTCATCTTCAAAAATTATTTCATCTTTGAAAAAATCTAGATTGGATGCATCATCTAAAGGAACAAACATTATTTGTACAATACCTGCATATCGATTTGACATTTTTGGTCCTATGGATTTAGTAGAAGAAGTTGCTTTAGGATATGGAATTCAAAATCTTGAACCTACAATATCTCCTTCTCAAACTATTGGAAAAACAAACCCCATTTCATTAAAACTAAAATCACTAGATCAAACTATGATTGGACTTGGATATCTTGAAGCTTTGAATTCTAGCTTGACCAGTAAACGTGTACTATATGATATGACCAACAGAGATTCAACAAAACTTCTTTCAGTACTTGACTCAAAAAGTAGAGAACATACTATTTTACGTGATTCTATACTTCCAGGATTATTAGAAAATCTTTCAAGAAATATTCACGAGTCTTATCCTCAAAAAATGTTTGAAACTGGAACCGTATTTACAACTGAAAATCCAATATCTGAGAAAATTAGTTTTTCCGGAATTAGTGCTCATAAAGATGCAAATTTTACAGAAATAAAATCAATAATTCAAACTGCATTAAACATTGGATTTGGAATTAAAGTTGAAACAAAGACTTTGACTGATTCTATATTTGAAGACGGTCATTGCGCATCAATTATTCTAAATAATATGCCCATTGGTATTATTGGAAAAATTGATTCAAAGATTATTGAAAATTATAAAATTCGTGTACCTGTAGTGGGATTTGAAATTTCTTTGTCAGATTCTATTCTTAAAAATTAAAATAAATTTATTAAAAAATAGTTTTTGATATTATTCCTTCAATGGTTTTTAGTAGGAGTGATTCTATAATTAATCGCCCAAGAGCAAGCATGCAGACGGATTAGGATGAGTCGATCGTAATGATACCAGTGATTTCTAATTCACCCAGGTGTGCTACATTATGGGCAACCCCGGTTTCAGAACGCGAGGAGGCGTATGGCTATGACCAATGAGTTTGTGCGAGTCAGAACCGGGGAACATATATTTTTTCAAAAACCATTAAACACGGATAAAATATGATAAAATGAAATGGTGAATTATTGGTTAGCAAAACAAGAACCTAGTGGACCGAGAGGATATAATTTTGAACAATTCAAAAAAGAAAAAACAACAGTGTGGGATGGGGTTCATAATAATTTAGCATTAAAGCATATGCGAGAAATGAAATCCGGTGATCTAGTATTTTTTTATCATACGGGAGATGAACGACAAGCCGTTGGAATTATGCAAGTTACTTCAAAACCATATTCAAATCCTAAAGAAGATGTAGAGAGATTCATTGTAGTTGATGTGAAATATAAAAAAACATTGAAACGTCCCGTAACCCTTGACGAAATGAAAAAAGAGAAGAAATTCAAAAATTGGGAATTAATTAGAATTTCAAGGTTATCTGTAATGCCAGTACCTAAACCCATCTGGAATAATATTGTAAAGATGTCTCAAAACTAAGAATAATCGGTTTATTGATATAGTCGATTTATCTAATTTCTGTATGGCAACAGCTTATGTTTTAATAAACTGTGAACTAGGTTCTGAAGAAGCTATTATCCGGCAACTAAAGGGCTTAGATGGTGTAAAAGAAGTTCATGGAACTTTTGGTGCATATGATATTTTGGCCAAGATCGAATCTGACACTGTTGAAAAACTTAGAGAAACAATTACCTGGAAAATCAGAAAAATTGAAAAGATTCGTTCAACTCTTACCTTGATGGGTATTGAAGGTCAAACATAAACCCCTTTTTTTCTTATTATGATTCTGCATTTTATTTTTGTAGTACCTGAGGAAGATCGTGAAAAACGACAATTCGAATTTGAATATGTTAAAAAAATGAGCAAATTTTTTCAGGCTTGGTTAAAAGAAAAATTTGGTCAAGACTATGAAATTCAATGTGATGAAATGATCACATATCCTAGAAGCATTCTTCAACGTCTTGATACACACACGTTAGTACGAGATCATCATCAACGTGGTGATGACATTTACCATTTCTATCTAACCCATTTCAAACCTTGGTGGACTGATTGTACTTGTGATGGATATCATGCTGAAAATTTTGGAATGACATTTTGGCAATCTTCAAAAGAATCTAATGATACTTTATTTCTTGCAGAAAAAAATTGTACTACTGTTTCACATGAACTGGTTCATGAAATGTTAAGAATTGTTGGACATAAAAAATTCATTCAGGATGTACATGATGTATGGACTAAACATCTTTTTGAACAGTTAGAATTTGAACAATATGGTGAAGATTTTAAAAAAACTGATGGTAAGCCAATGTTTTTGGCAATGGATACTTCACAATTTAATTTAAAATAAAATATTTACAATTAACATTTAGTAACTGAATAAATATTATTTTCAAAATTTGCAGTTTTAAAATCTAATTTATTTTCTGGATCATTATTTCTTGATTTACTTAATGTTTCAAGTTCTACAAGTGCATCACTTCTAAAGTTTACTGAAGAACCATAAATTCCATCAGTTAACATTGTACCGTGATCTCCTTTTTTGATGTCATCCACCATATCATAAAATCTGGTTGTTTCTTTTTTGTTTACTGGATTTCCTGTTGCTTTGTTAAATGCAACTGCTATGTACATTCCATTATTTTTTACTGCGACAGGAATTTTATGATTTTTACCTGAAGCACCTGGAATTGTATCATTGACTATAACTTCGCATTTATGATACATGCTTGATACATATGCAAAGAATCTGTATTGAGCATATTTTCCTGCAGTATCTTCTTCACATCCAACAAAAACTTTGTGTAATAATTCTAAAGCATCATCATTCATACTTTGTAATCTATCATCTATTCTTCCTCTCTCAAGTAGTTCTGATTTACATTCTTTTGCTACTAAAACTAAAATGAAATCTGGTAAATTGTAGTTTTTGAGAGCTGCAACAAATGCACCTGCTTGTGACATGCCAAATTTTGGAAATCCTTTATTGACCATAATTATACCTCAATTTAGAAAATTTACTACTCCCCAACACTGCATTTGAAAGCAGTATTTAGCTTATAATTGTTAAGAATTTAGATGCCTATTGAAAGAATTTTTTGAATTTTCCAATTGTAAATATTAAATTTGGGATTAATTCATCGCATTCTGTGGAAACTGGCACTACAGCAGAACTTGTATCTAATGTTTATTTGAAATTAAAAAATAATATTGTAAAATATAGAAATCTGGTAGGAAGACCATTGACACTTTCTGAAAAAATCTTATCTGGACATTTAAATGAAATTGATGATACTGTTTTCACTGGAGGAAAAGATTATGTCTTTTTAAAACCTGATAGAGTTGCATTACAAGATGTTACAGGACAAATGGTAATGCTTCAATTTATGCAAGCAAGATTAAAACAAACAGCTGTACCAACAACTGTACACTGTGATCATCTCATTAGAGCAGAGGTTCAAGGTGATATTGATATGAAAGTTTCACTTGATGAAAATAGTGAAGTTTTTAAATTTTTACAATCTGCATCTGCAAAATATGGATGTGGTTTTTGGAAACCTGGTGCAGGTATTATTCATCAAGTAGTTCTTGAAAATTATGCATTTCCTGGTGGATTGATGATTGGTACTGATTCTCATACTCCAAATGCAGGTGGTCTTGGGATGGTTGCAATAGGTGTTGGTGGATTAGATGCTGCAGAAACTATGGCTGGCATGCCTTGGGAATTACTTTATCCTAAAAAAATTGGTGTAAAATTAACTGGAGAACTTGGCGGATGGACTGCTCCTAAAGATATTATCTTAAAAGTTGCTGATGAGTTAACCGTCTCTGGCGGTACAAATGCTATTGTAGAATATTTTGGACCTGGAACAAAATCTATCAGTTGTACAGGCAAAGCCACCATTACTAACATGGGTGCTGAAATTGGTGCTACTTGTTCTGTATTCCCATATGATGAAAGAATGGAAACTTATCTCAAATATACAAACCGAGAAGACATTGTTCAATTGGCAAATCAAAATAAAGAATCTCTTGTTGCAGACGCTGAAGTCGAATTGAATCCAGAAAAATTCTTTGATAGAGTAATTGAAATTAATCTTTCAGCACTAGAGCCACACATTGTTGGTCCTCACACTCCTGATTTGGCAAGAACCATAACAGAATTATCTGATGATGTCAAATCTAAAGACTATACTGATCCAATCTCTGTTGCACTAATTGGTAGTTGTACCAATTCTTCTTACGAGGATATGTCTAGAGCAGCAAGTTTAGCTGAACAAGCAAAAGCCAAAGGAATCAAATCAAAGATTCCTCTATTAGTAACTCCTGGTTCTGAACAAATTCGTGGTACTATAGAACGAGATGGACAAATGGCTTCTCTTTTAGATATTGGTGCAACTGTTTTAGCAAATGCATGTGGTCCATGTATTGGCCAATGGAATAGACCAGAACTTGAAAAGGATCAACAAAATACTATTGTTACAACATTTAACAGAAATTTCCCAGGACGAAATGATGGTAAGAGAAGTACTCTGAACTTTATTGGTAGTCCTGAAATGATTATTGCTTTAGCATTAGGTGGTAGACTTTCATTTAATCCATTGAAGGATGATCTAATTGCATCTGATGGAACAAAGTTCAAACTTGAACCACCTAAACCTGCACCAGAAGTTCCTGAAGAAGGTTTTATGATACCTGAAGGAATTTTTATTGCACCTCCTAGTAATTCTGATGATATTCAAGTCCTCATTGATCCTAACAGCCAAAGATTACAGCGTTTAGAACCATTTTCAAAATGGGATGGTAAAGATTTTAAAAACATTCCAATTATGGTAAAGGCTAAAGGCAAATGCACTACTGATCATATTTCCCCTGCAGGAGCTTGGCTTTCTTTAAGAGGACATTTGGATAACCTTAGTGATAACATGCTTTTGGGAGCAGTTAATGCTTTCAATGATCAAGTTGGACAGGGTAAAAATGTTCTAAATAATAATCAAGAATCATTTTCACAAATTGCTAGACAATACAAAGAAAAACAGATGAGATGGGTAATTGTTGCTGATAATAATTATGGTGAAGGAAGTAGTAGAGAACATGCTGCAATGACTCCTCGTTTTTTGGGATGTGCAGCAGTAATCACAAAAAGTTTAGCAAGAATTCACGAAACAAATTTAAAAAAACAAGGTGTCTTGGCATTGACATTTAGTAACCCTGATGATTATGAGAAAATTCTCGAAGATGATAAAATCAGTTTACTTGAATTAAATGAATTAGCTCCGGACAAACAAGTTAGATGTGTCATTTCTCATTCTGATGGAGAAAAAGATGAAATTCTTCTCAATCATTCATACAATAAATCACAAATTGAATGGTTCAAGTCTGGCTCAGCACTAAATGTATTGAGAAATAATCAATAGAATTTTTTAAAGTGGGCCCGATCGGATTTGAACCGACGATCGATGGTTTTGGAGACCATCGCCCTACCAGGCTAGGCTACGAACCCACAAGAACTGAAATATTTTGCTTGAATTTTAACTATTACTAAGATTTATTTGCAAATTGGCAGTATTTGCAGTAAAATGGTAAAACCAATTTACATTGTATTAGGTGCAATTCCAGTTATAGCTGCTCTTTTGCTTTCTACTCCCTTAATACTCAAAAATGAAATTCCTACATCAGCTGCTAATTATACCGATAATGTTGAAATTGAATATACTAAACATCAGTTAAAAAAAATCTCTTATGGTGTAACAGAACGCGTTGGAGCACAAAAAACTGAAATCCTTTACATCAAAAATAATGGTGACATAAAATATTCTGTAACTGAACAAGGATATCTAAGACCTGATGTTAGCTCAAAACTAGACGAAAACAAACTTAACAAAATTAAAGCACTCATTAAAGAAACAGGTTTTATTTCAATTCCATCTGAGTCTTTTGAGATAATGGAAAATGCAACTGAATACCAAAAATCAAATGTTAAGGTTACACTAAACGGTCGTGTAAATCAGATTCATTGGCCACAACAAAATGTAACTGAAGATTTTATTCCACCAATAATCACTATGGTTGAATCTGAATTGGATTTGATTATGTCTGAATTTAGTGAATAGATACAAATAGTCTTTAGGAAAAATTAACGCATGCTTCCCTTATCTGGTGAACGACTTGATGCTAAAGGAATAGTTTCAGACAAAATAAATTCAATTGACACTTTACGTGGTTCCTCCACTGTTAAACGTGGGTTTGCTCACATGCTCAAAAATGGAGTTGTAATGGATGTTACAACTGTAGAACAAGCTCAAATTGCTGAAGAAGCAGGAGCAGTCTCTGTTATGGTGTTGGATAAACTACCATCTGAAGTTAGAAAAGCTGGTGGTGTTGCACGAACCGCAAGTATTAGAATTATTGAAGAAATCATGGACTCTGTAACAATACCTGTGATGGCTAAATGTAGAATTGGTCATGTCAATGAGGCACTAGTTTTACAAGAAACTGATGTAGATATGATTGATGAATCTGAAGTTTTGACACCTGCAGATGAACTTCGTCATATCTGGAAATGGGACTTTACTGCTCCAGTTGTTAATGGTGCAAGATCTTTAGCAGAAGCATTAAGGAGAATTGAAGAGGGTGCATCCATGATTAGAACAAAAGGAGAACCTGGAACCGGAAATGTTGCAGAAGCTATCAAACATATTAAAAAAGTAAATGATGAGTTGAGAACCATCAAATCAATTTATGATTCTGGAGATAATCAAGAATTAGTTAGAATGGCAAGAGAATTCAAAGTATCTTATGATATTGTTGAACAAACTGCAAAACTTGGAAGGTTACCTGTTGTTAATTTTGCCGCAGGTGGAATCGCCACACCTGCTGATGCTGCATATTTGATGTCTTTAGGCTGTGATGGTATCTTTGTTGGTTCTGGAATCTTTAATTCTGATGATGCAAAAGAAAGAGCCAGAGCAATAGTTTTAGCTACTACTTTTTGGAATGAATCAGACAAAGTAAAAGAAGCACAAAAAATGATTGATGAAAGACAATCTATGATAGGATTAGATGTTAACACTTTAGAAATACGTATGCAAGATCGTGGTGGCTCAGCATGAGTCTTACTGTTGGTGTATTATCCATTCAAGGCGATGTTCAAGAAAATATGTTGTCATGTAAATCTGCAATTGATGAATTAGGACTAGATGGGAATGTCGTTGATGTTAGAACTCCTGAAGAAATTTCTCAATTAGATGGTTTGATTATTCCTGGTGGGGAAAGCACTACAATTGGACAATTATCTCTAGTAAACGGTTCTTTAAAGGCCCTAAAAGAAAAAATCCAGAGTGGCATGCCTGTTCTTGGAATTTGTGCAGGAATGATCATGTTATCAAATACTGCAAATGATAAAATAATTGGTAAAACTAATCAACCACTTTTAGATATATTGGATATTAAATTAGAGAGAAATTCATTTGGAAGACAAAAACAATCTTTTGAATCTGATATTTCCATGGATTCAATCAACATTCCAAAGTTTAATGGAGTATTCATCAGAGCACCATCTGTATCTGATGTAGGATCTGATGTAAAAGTTTTATCTAAATTTAATGAACGAATAGTTGCAGTTAAAAAAGAAAACGTAATTGGTACTGCTTTTCATCCTGAATTAACTGAAGATACAGCACTGCATAAATATTTCATTAATCTTGTAAATACATCAAAAAATTAATCCATAATAAGATGAATGCTGAATAATTCTTTTTAACTATAGTTTAGTCCAGCTTTTAAAATGAACAAAAATTTTACTTTCTTTACTATTTTAGCCTTAATTTTGATTGGTAGTTCTTTTGGACTGTTTTCAATTGAAAATTCATTTGCAGATGATGATAATTTATCTGCAAGTCGTGAAGACTCTAAAGCATATCAAAAATAATTGGAAAAACAAGAAAAAGCTGAAGAACAAAAACAAAAACTAGAAGATAAACAAGAGAAACAAAAAGCTGAAGAACGAAAGCAAAAACTAGAAGAAAAGAAAGCAAAATTAGATTCAGATAGAAAAAAACTTGAAGAAAGATTGTCCAAAAAAATTAATAAATATGAAGAAAAATTAAAAGAAATTAAAACTAAATATAAAAATAAAATTGAATCTGGTTTTACAGGAGATGTTGAAAAATTTTTTGATAAAATTATAAAGCTAGAAGATAAGATTGCTAAAAAATCTGATAAAATCCGTAAAAAATTATTAGAAAAGCAAGAAAAATTAGATTCTAGAACTCAAAAACTCCTTGATAAAATTAACAATGGTGATTACTTAGGCGACAAAATTTCTTCTTCAAATTCATTTGAAACATATGAATTAACATTTGATTCAGTCACTGTTACTGGAATTCATGATAAAACTCAATTATCTACACTTGAAGGTTTTATGATTTTCAATACATTTGATAAAAGTAAATCTAATTTGAAGCTGGAATTATGAGAATGCAATATTGTGGTAGATGATGTACCTTTCAACTGTGGATTTGGAAAAGATAGAACAACTTCATCAGGTGATTCTGACTCAAAAGATTCCCTAGTAATTTTGGCATTTTTAGAAGATGATATACTTGAAGAAGTGCATTCTACACTTAAAATCTCATTAAATGCTGATTCTCCAATAAATAAAATTATTGATTCAACTCAAGTTTCAATTTTAGATCCTCAAAGTAAAATTTCTGGTATGTGGTTTCTTGATGGAACTGGTACGTTAACAAAAACTGTTACAACAACAGATGACACAACAGGAAATGAAATTTCTGTAGAATTAAATGAAGATCTAGGTTAACTGGGAACTAAAGTTGATTTATAAAAATTCAACTCATCTTTTGAGTTTTCTGTTTGCTTTTATCTTTTTTACATCATTCTCATATGGGGATACTGCGTTCATTCAAGGAATTCAGTATTTGATTACAAATGGTATTTTGCAGGTATAATTATACTCAATCTAGCAAATTATGCATAGATTTCAAATCTTTCTTGAACGGTTCTAAGGATTTTGGAATTTCTATTTTGATTGAATCTTTTAATGATAGATTTTGAGATTTTTTCTCATTCCATACTTTTGAATTAAATTCTGAAATTTCTTTTGTAACATTAATTTGCTCTTCAATATTTTCAGGTTCAACTTGTTTTTCTTTGTGAATGCTGTTTTTTGAATACAATTCTTTCCAAAGATGTTCTGTGATAAATGGAGTAATTGGTGCTAATAATTTTAAAATTGCTGATAATGTTTTATGTAGTGTAAATATTGCACCATCTCTTTCTTCATCAGAAAATTCAATTCCGTATGCTCTTGCTTTTACCATTTCAATATAGTGTGCAGCAAATACATTCCAAGTAAATTCTCTAATTGCAATTGCTGGAATGAAAAAGTTGTATTCTTCATATCCTCTTTTACATTCCTTGATTAACTTGTCTAACTCTGATAAAACCCATTTATCTGATGCAGAAGGTTTTCCTGATTCAATTACTGGAAAACTAGACAAAAATCTTGATACATTCCACAATTTACTGAGGAATTTTTTTGTTGATTCAATTTTTTGTTCGTTACATCTAAAATCATATCCCTGATTAATTTCGCTTGCATTCCAAAATCTAAAAGTGTCAGCACCTAATTTTTCAATTACAGGTAAAGGATCTATTGCATTTCCTTTGCTTTTACTCATTTTCATTCCTTTTTCATCTAGACCATAACCCATGACCCAAGCTTCAGACCATGGTTTCTTTCCTGTTAGTTGTTCACATCTGAGAAGTGTATAGTACAACCATGTTCTAACAATATCTTTTGCTTGAGGTCTTATTGATGCAGGGTATACTTTTTTGAAAAATTCATCATCTCTGTTAAATTTACTAATGAAAAGTGGAGATACACTGGAATCCATCCATGTATCAAATGTTCGTTCTTCCCCAACAAATTCTGTCGAATCACATTTAGTACAATTACTGATTGGGCATTTTTCATTCCATGGTCTATAGTATTTTCCAGGCTCAGGAACATGAGGTTCTGAGCATTTTTTACAGTACCATATTGGGATTTCAGTACCATAATATCTTCTCCTTGAAATTGGCCAGTCAATATTGATAGATTCTAGCCAATTCATCAGAATTTGCTTATGCATTGGTGGATGAAATTTTATTTCTTGCCCTAAACTCTTGATTTTTGGAACTGCTTCTTTTTGTTTTAGATAATATTCTTCCATTGGAATAATTTCAATTGGTGCTTTACTTCTCTCTGATACTGGTGTTCTGTGAACAATATCTTCAGTTTTTTCTAGAAATCCTTTTCTTTCTAAATCTTCTATGATTTTTGTTCTTGCTTGTTTTGGCCTTAATCCAGTATATTCACCTGCAACTTTAGTCATTCTTCCATCTAATCCTATTGCAACAATCTCTTCTAATTCTAATTCTCTAAATAATACAATATCGTTTTGATCACCATAACTACACACCATTACAGCCCCTGAACCAAATTCTTGTTGAGCAGAATGATGTGTTCTCAATTCAATTTCTACATTAGTAATTGGAACAATGATTTTCTTTCCAATGTATTGTGTGTATCTTTCATCTTCAGGATTTACAATGATAGTTCTACATGCACAAAGCAATTCTGGTCTTGTACTTGCAATGACTATTTCTTTGTCTGTATCTTTAATTTTGAATTTCATGTAAACTAGTTTTGTAGATAAATCTTCATAGATTATTTCTGCATCTGCTATTGTTGTACCTGATACCCAATCGTAATTGTTTGGTCTATTTGCAAGATACACTTGTCCTTTTTTCCATAAATCAATGAATGTTGATTGAGTAAGAGTTCTGTATTCTTTTGAATCTGTTCTATAGTAATTTGCAAAATCTCCACTAAGGCCCAAACTTTTCATGATGAGAATCATCTCATCTTCCAAATCATCTAGTGCATCTCTACATAGATTCAGAAATTTACCTCTTTCTGTTTCTCTCATTCGAATTTTGTGTTTTTTCTCAGTGTAGAGTTCTACTGGAAGTCCATTTCTGTCAATTCCTATTGGGAAATAGACATTTTTGCCTGCCATTCTTGCAGTTCTTGCAATCATGTCAATTTGTGAATAATGTGCTGCAGCACCAATATGCCAAGGCCTACCTGATGGATATGGGGGAGGTGTATCTATTGTAAAATTGTCATCTTGTGGTGTAAAATCATAAATTTTTTCTTCATCCCATTGTTTTAGAATTTCTTTTTCTAATTCTGGGTTCCATGCTTTCTCTGATATTTTAGG
Source organism: Candidatus Nitrosopumilus sp. (assembly GCA_965262905.1). Lineage (GTDB taxonomy): Archaea > Thermoproteota > Nitrososphaeria > Nitrososphaerales > Nitrosopumilaceae > Nitrosopumilus. The sequence continues at coordinate 1,012,805 of OZ253567.1, read as the reverse complement.
TTCCATTTTCTAACTATCTTTCTATGTTTGAAATAATATGAGATCCTTTATTGTAACCTTCATAGATGTAAACACCTACTGCCTCTACATTTGATGGCATTTTTGGTACTAATAATTTGATAATTTCACTTGAAAGATTTTCAACTGTAGCTTCACCTTCTAAAAGATATGTAGTGTTTTTAGGAACTTGCAAGTCAAACATACCTTTAGGTCCATCAAATTGAATTTGATAATGTGAATCATCTTCTTTTTGTAAATATTTTCTATTGATGAAGAATTTATGATCAAATACATTTACTACTTCTTTGATGATTTTTTTAGCTTCTCCAAAATCTAAAAGAAGATTATCTTTCATTTGCCCAACAAGTTCAACCATTACTGATGATGTATGCCCATGTAGAATAGAGCATTTTTCAACTAGTGGAAGTATATGTGCATAATCAAATGAGAATGATCCATCCTCTAAAAATATAGATCCAGTTTGTGGAGTTTTATCATAAAATACAACATCTTGTAATTCTTTAATCTGTGCTACGTATTTTGCATGTCCTATTGCCATTACTTTATTTTCAGGAAAATCTTCTTTGACCTGCTTATATTTTTCAATATCCTTATCTGTATCAATAACTTCAATCAATCCCTTTTCAGTTTTGAAATCCACTATGACCTCAGTTCCATTTTTTAGCATAACTTTGTGATTGTATTCATAATCTTGTTCAAGAAATGTAAGCATCTGTGCTACTGTTAATTCGGTTCTAGTTTTGAGCAAGTTTCCTTTCTTGTCGATATATCGAAAATCTGAATCTAATATTGTGGGACTTGAAGCCATGTGAAGTCAACTGACTTTGGATATAATATAAATTCTGTAATGAACGTGCCTGAAATTCTTCAAAATCACTATGCTAAAGAATTTAGAATTTTAGCCAGATTGACATCATTTTTTGTGATACCGCCAGCATCATGAGTTGTCAATTCTATGGTGATTCTATTGTACACGTTAAACCACTCTGGATGATGATTCATTTTCTCAATTTCCATAGCTGCTCTGGTCATAAAACCAAATGCTTGATTGAAACTATCAAACTGAAATTCCTTGTGTAGTTTTTTATTAACAACACTCCATCCTGAGAGATTCTTTAATTGCTTCTCAATGTCTAGTTGTGATAATCGCATCATACTGTATCACATTTAATGTTAAATTAAAAGATTGATTCATTACCCTTTATGGAATCTATGAGATAAGTCAAAATGAATGATATGAATAAAAAATTACTTGAGAATATCGAGAATTCTATCTCTGAAACTGTTAAAGTAAAGAAAATTGGAGTTGCTTTTTCTGGTGGAGTTGACAGTACATTAATTTCAAAAATTTGCTCAGACATGGGCTTTGATGTTACACTACTTACAATTGGATTCCATGAATCACATGATATTTTATTTGCAAAATATGTCAATGAATTTCTAAAATATCCTCATCATGTTTTAGAAATTGATCCAGATACATTCCAATCCATTTCTTCAAAAATTAATCAAATAATAAAAACAGATAATCTGTCTTGGAATGAAAATTGTATTGCTTTTCATTATGTTTCAAAATTGGCAAACTCTTTAGATCTTGATACTGTAATTACTGCAAATGGAATAGATGAATTGTTTTGTGGCTATAATGCATACAGAGAAGTATATTCTGATGGGGAATCACAAATCAATAAAGTAATGAATACTAAATTAGATAATGAACTGAAAATGATGAATGCTGTAAATCAAGTTGTATCTGAATTTGGAGTAAAAATACTCCAGCCATTACTCTCAGAAAAATTCATCAAATATGCAAAAACTGTTCCTATATCTGAAAAAATTCATGATTCAGATGATCTATATCGCAAACACATTATTCGTAAATTAGCAAGTGAAGTTAATGTTCCAGAGCTTTCTTGTACAAAACGAAAAAAGGCTTTACAATATGGTACTAAAATTCACAAGACTTTACTAAAAACTAGATAAATTTCTGAACTGTTTTCTTAACTAATTTCTCTACATTACTAATGATTGCAGATGATGCACCAAGGTGTTTCTCTGGTAAGAATATAGAATCTATTTCTTTGTCTGTTAGCTTTGAAGAAAATACCTTGTCATTTTTGATTGCATCTTTGTAAAATATCCCTTTGTCATTTGCCTCAAATGCAACTCTCTGAACATCTCTATATGCAACAAATCTTGGAATTCCTTTTTTGATTAGTGCTTCTAAAACAAACTCTGCAAAGATTTGTCCCTTTGTAATGTATAGATTATCTACAATTCTTTTTTCATTTACCATCAAGTTTGAAACAATTCTGGTCATAGTTTCTAACATTTCATCAACTAGAATAGATGCTGTTGGAAGAATAAATCGCTCATTTGCAGAGTTTGAAAGATCTCGTTCATGCCATAATGGTATATTTTCAAATGCAATTGCAACTTGACTTCTTACTAATTTAGATAATGATGATACACGTTCACTCTTTATTGGGTTTCTTTTAACAGGAACTGCACTGCTTCCCATCTGTCCTTTTTTGAATTGTTCTGCAACTTCACCAATTTCCGTTCTCTGCAAATTTCTAATCTCTATTGCAATTTTTTCTAGTGTTGCACCAATTAATGCCAACTCAAATACATATTCAGCATATCTTTCTCTAGGAACAACCTGTGTTGTAACTTCTGCTGGGAATAATTTTAATCTCTTTGCAGCTCTTTTTTGTACTTCAAGTGATTTTGCACCCATAAGAGAGCCAGTACCTACAACACCTAATGTTTTACAAATCAAAATTCTTTTCTTAATCTCTTCAATCCGTTCCACATGTTTTGCCATTTCTGCTGCCCAGTTTGCAAATTTTAATCCAAATGAAATGATACTTGCATGCTGACCATGTGTTCTGCCAACTGCTGGAACCTTTGAATGCTTTACAGCTTTTTTTGCAAGAATTGATGCCATCTTTGCAACTTTTGGTTCAATAATTTGTAATGCATCTCTCATTTGCATTGAGTTACTTGTATCAACTAAATCATTACTTGTTAATCCATAATGTATCCAAGGTCTGGCATTTTTACTACATTTCTCACTAAGTGATTCTACTAGTGCTGCAGTGTCGTGATCACTTTTTGCCTCTAATTGTTTAATTCTTTTTGCAGTAATTTTTCCTGACGTTACTGCTCTGTAAATTTCTTTACCTATGCTTTTTGAGATCATTCCTATCTCACTTTGAGAAATAGCTGCGGCTCCTTCGATTTCTAATTGATAGTCTATTTTTTTTTGTTCACTGAAAATATCCATCATTTCTTTTGTGCCGTAACGACCATTATCGATAGGTAGGATTGCCAATGTTTCTAGTAATTACACATAGAAAATAAATCTACTCATGAATTCTGAACTTAATTTACTCTATCTCTTAATTGATGACAATCACAAAGACAACCTTTTTGACAATTCATTCTTTTACAATCTGAGCAAACATTCTTTCTCCAATAAGGTGCTGTATTCATTTCAGTACCTCTGTGTTACCTTGAACGTTCTTCTTTTCACTTGAAGAAGAATCTTAATCAAATACAATGTCCAGATTCCAATTAAAATATAATATATTCACATCAGGCTCTTCTGGAATTTCTGCTACTTTTGGTTCTACGGGCATATCAAATGGAGGCATGTATACAATTCCAAGAAAAATAGGTATTTGCTATTAGAACAATAATTGATACTACCATAATCTCTAATTATATGGACTGTAGTTTGTATAAATTTTTGCTACTGAATGAAAATACATATCTCTCATGTCTTCCTCTACGGATACTGACAATAAATTAATAATGTTTGTTGCAGTAATTATTCCCACAACATTTCCATCATCAATGACTGGTAATTTTCTTATTTTCCTTTCATGCATCAAATCTGCTGCAATTCTTACTGATTCATCAGAATTAATTGAGAATAAGGGCGATGACATTATTTGTTTTACAGGTTATGTAATTTGATATGCATGTGCCTGCTACTTTAACTGAAAAGTCTCTGTCTGTGACAATTCCTACTGAGACATTATTTTCTATTATGATAACTGCTCCAACTTTTGCATCATCCATCATCTTTGCAGTTTCATTAATAGTTAATGTTGCATTCACAGAAATAACTGATTTTGTCATTACATCTCCAATGTTGATTGTTTTAGCATCTGTCATCTTACTTGATCATACCTCTAATTCCATATTATATGGTCTGCTTAAAAATCAAAGATGAAAATCATCTCAGATAATCTAAATTGACTTTAAATCAAAAAATTATCTTATTTTACTATGGTGGATCCCTGACGGATCATGAATATCGACAATTTTGGATAAAATGTCATGAACTAGTTAAATTATTGCATGAAAAATACGATGTCTTTTATTTTCAAGAATAATTTTTTATGAATATTCTAACTTCTTGTTCTCTTTTTTACAGCTGCAACTTTCTTTGATGATCTAGCTTCTTTTGTCTTTGAACTTGCTTTACTTACTTTACCTTCAGTTTTCATACTTTTACCGCTTCTTCTAGCTGCTCTAGAAGCTTTTGCTCTTATTTTTTGCTCTTCTTTTTGTTTCTCAATTTCTTTTTCTGATAATTGTTTTCTTACCACAAATAATGAAACGATTTAATCATAATTAAATTAGATGATTAATTCCATGTCTGGCTTATCTAGCATATTTTTATGAGATTTTATTTAATTTGAAATTATTTTTACAAATCTTCTGATGATTTAAATTGGATTGAAGGGAATTTTTACCAATACTCATGTTTTCTAGTACACCAAGAAAAATTGGAGAAAATCAATATCAAATTGATGCTGATTCCAATCTTGGAATGAAAGTTCCTGTGAGAATCTATGCTGATGAATCATTAATGCAAAAAATGCTCTCTGATAGAACAATAATGCAGGCAAAAAATGTAGCCTGTATTCCTGGTATAGTTGGTCATAGTGTAGTATTGCCTGATGGACATGAAGGCTATGGTTTTCCAGTAGGTGGAGTAGCAGCTATGGATGCAGAAGAAGGAATGATTAGCCCTGGTGGTGTAGGTTATGATATTAATTGTGGAGTTAGATTACTTCGTTCAAATTTAACAGAAGATATAGTTCGTTCAAAACTAAAAGAATTGGTAACAGATCTTTTTAGCTCTATTCCTTCTGGTGTTGGCTCTAAAGGCGCAATCAAACTAACTCCTTCTGAACTAGATGAAGTTTTAGTTCGAGGAGTTAATTGGGCAATTGATCATGGCTATGGTTCATCTGATGACGCTGATGTTTGTGAAGAAAATGGAAAAATTCAGAATGCTGATCCAAACAAAGTTTCTGATAAAGCAAGAAAAAGAGGTGCACCTCAACTTGGTAGTTTAGGTTCTGGAAATCATTTTCTTGAAGTTCAAAAAGTTACAGAAATACACGATGAAGAAGCTGCAAAGAGAATGAGAATTAAAGTAGGAACAATTACTACTTTAATTCATTGCGGTTCTAGAGGATTCGGTCATCAGGTATGCAGTGATTATCTTAGAGTGGCAGAACAAGCAATGGAAAAATATGATATCAATTTACCTGATAGAGAACTTGCATGTGTTCCAAATAATTCTGAAGAAGGAGAATCTTATAGAAAAGCAATGTTCTCAGCATTAAATTTTGCATGGAGTAATAGACAAATGCTAACTCATTGGACTAGGAATTCATTTCAACGAGTCTTTAATCAATCTGAATCTGATCTTGATATGAAATTAGTTTATGATGTTGCTCACAATATTGCCAAAGTAGAAAAACACAAGGTTGATGGGAAAGATCGTAACTTGGTTGTTCACAGAAAAGGTGCAACAAGAGCATTTCCTGCAAATCGTAATGAAATTCCATCAAAATATAGAGATTTAGGTCAGCCTGTCTTGGTTCCAGGTTCCATGGGAACTGCAAGCTGGATTTTACTTGGACAGCCAAATTCCATGAATTTGAGTTTTGGCTCTACTGCACACGGTGCTGGCAGAACAATGTCTCGTTCAAAGGCTAGACGAAACTTTACTGAAGATGATGTAAAAAAATCCCTAAATGAGAAGGGTATTTTTATCAAAGCATTAACCAGAGATGGAGTTGTGGAAGAAACCCCTCAGGCCTACAAAGACGTTGATGCTGTAGTTAATGTGTCTCATGATTTGGGAATTGCCACAAAAGTTGCAAAGTTAGTACCTATTGGTGTGATTAAAGGTTGAGCGAAGAAGATTCTGAACTAGAAAGATTAAAGGCTAAACGACTAGCTGAAATGCAGAAAAACATTTCCACAAAGCAAGAAGCAGAGCTAATTCCGGATACTGAAAAAGAAAAAGTTCCTGAAAATCCAAGAGACTCTCTTATCAAAATACTTGGATTTAGAGGATTAGAAGTTTTACAAAATGCAGAATCTCAATTTCCAAATGAAACAAAAATGATAATTGAAAAATTATCTGAATTAATCAAAACTGGAGAAATTAATGAAAGTATTGATGGGGGAAAGTTATTGACATTGTTCAGATCAGTTGGTATCAATGTTAGAATGGCTACAAAAATTAATGTAGAACAAGATGGAAAATTTGTCTCTTTAACTGACAAACTTAGTAATCAATCCACTAATGACAGTGATGAGTAATGAACATTGTTTTAGAAATTGGAACAAAAAATTATGCAGATGATTTACTAATGATCAAAAGAGCGTTGTCTCACATGAAAAGTCTCGTGTCTGGTTATGATGGATATGTTCTAAGTGAACCTTCATCAAAATTTGGATGGACATTTTTTAAATTATCCTTTAAACCTGATTTGCAAAATGGAATAGAAGAAAAGTTTTCTGATATGATTAATAAATATCAGGCAAATGATCCAGCAGGAAAATTTGCAAAATTTATGACAGATTATTTTGTTTCTAAGGGCTGTGATATCAAAATAAAAATATCTGACTAGACTCTTCTTCCTCTTTTTCCACCTTTCTTTCTGGTGGTGTCATGAGGAATTGGTGTTACGTCATCAATTCGTCCAATTTTAAATCCGCCTCTTGCTAATGCTCTAATTGCAGCTTGTGCACCTGGGCCAGGAACTCTGGAACCTACTCCACCCACAGCACGAACTCTGATATGAAATCCTGTGAATCCTTTAGTTTTTGCTGCATCAACTACTGCATTAGCAGCTTTCATTGCAGCAAATGGTGAAGATTCGTATCTATCGGCATTAACATGTACACCGCCAGAACTGATGGATACTGTTTCAGCGCCTGTGAGATCGGTCATGTGGATAATTGTATTATTATAACTACTGTAAATATGGGCAATTCCCCATTTTTCAGGACCTTCTTTTTTTGTCTCTGGTTGAGGTTTTACTTCTTCTACAGCCTCAGTTTTTACTTCTTCTACAGCCTCAGTTTTTACTTCTTCTACAGCCTCAGTCTCTACAACATCAGTCTTTTCTACTGGTGCCTCTTGAACCTCAGTTTCTACTTCAGACAATGTCTAAACAGGCCTTAAAGGGTTTAAAATACATTGATTTTTCATACTTGCCTTAATTTGGGTACTATTGCAAATTCAATGACTATTCATATACTGTCATCATCTGGATGCATTAAATGACATCCATTTTGTTTTTGGCAATTGGTATAGCAGTTGCAACTGCATTAATGGCTTCAGTTGCAATTCATTTTTTGACTCCGATCGGAGATTCTGGTTTATCCCCTCAAGAACAAAGCTGTCAACTGATTGCAAATGAAGGATATAGAATCCATGCAATGTATCCTGATTCTAGCCCTGATGAACTTCCTAATGATGATTTTAAACGCTTGATGTATCTAGATGAAATGTGGATCACTGAATGTGTTAACGTTTTACCTGTAGAATCCGTTTTTAGTATTGTAAATAATGTTGAACGGGATTTTTCATATGGGGAATAATTATTTGAAATGTTTCCAACCTTTATCTTTTAATTGAATTAAATTGTTATTATTTTTAACATATACACCTTTACCTAAAGTGACAAAACCTATTTCTATAATTGGAATTTTTAATGATTTTGCATTCTTTACAATAGTTTTTTTATGAATTGGAGATATAGTGAAAACAAATTCATATTCTTCTCCACCGTTGAATACTAGATCATTTAAATTCAATTTATAAGATTTTACAAAATTTTCCAAATCTTTTACTGCTGGGATCTTGGTTATGATGAATTTATTTTTGCTTTGTTTTGCCATTTCATTTAATGTTGTAGATAACCCATCACTGGAATCCATTGATGATGAAAAATATTTTTTATTTTTTATTCCAAAATTGAGTCTAGGTTTTGGTTTCATGACTGAATTAATTGCTTTTTTCACAAATTCTGTTTTTCCTCTTTTTTTACCAAGAATCATGTCTAATCCAACTGCTGTATATCCAAATGGACTAGTGACAAATACCAGATCTCCTTTTTTTGAATCTTTTCTTGTAACTATTTTGTCTACGATTCCAAAAAGACATACGTTGAATACAATTTCCTTGCCTCCGTTTGTATCACCTCCCAAAATTGAAATATTGAATTCTTTTGATGCTTTTTTAAAACCAGAAGCAATTTGATTAACTTTTGAGCGTGAAATAGTCTTAGGAAGATTCACTGAAATCATTCCATATGATGGTTTGACGCCTTTTGAGGCAAAATCACTTACACATGCTACTATGCTTTTTCTTGCAGCATCAGATAATTTCATTTTAGGTGGAATATCTGTACTTTGTACTAATGTGTCAGTTTTTGCCACAATTTTGTTTTTACCTAAATTAAAAACTTCTACATCTTCTGAATCAAATTTCTTTTTACCTAATCCTTTTTGAAAAATTTCAATTATTGATACTTCATCTAATTTTTTCATAACTCTGATTCACCATTTTTATCGTATCCTTGACTATCTCTTTACATTTTTCCCCATTATTTGATTCTGCTGAAACTCTAATGATGTCTTCTGTATTTGATTTTCTGATTAGTACCCAACTGTCTTCATCGATAATTCCCTTAATTCCGTCTAATGTAATTATTTCAGAATAGTCTTTTGAAAGTTTTGATTTTACTTCTTCAATAACTTTATCATGAAACTCTGAATCAATTTTAGTTTTATCTCTAATTTGATTATAATTTTCCATGTAATTTAGTACCTCATTAAATTTTGAACCGCCTAACATTGATGCAATAAGACCACTTGTCAAAATACCTTCTCTACAATAATTGAATTCTGGCAAAATAAAACCACCACTGCTACCTTCACCTCCAGCCTGTGCATTATTTTCTAGCATGAGATCTATTACGTTTGCTTCTCCTACTTTGGATCTTAGCACAGTTCCTCCTTTTTCTTTGATGAATTTTTCAATTGATACACTAGTATCAATACTTAGAACAAATTTTTTGTAACCTAATCCTAATGATTTTGCTACGCCTAAACCGAGTGTAACATCTGGTGTTTGTTTTTCCCCATCTTTAACAACAACTAATCGATCTCCATCTAGATCAAATGCAAATCCAATGTCTTTTTTATTGGTTGTAGTAATTAATTCTGTTAAATTATCAGATGTTGGATCAGGCCCTCTTGAACATCCTGAACTATTTTCATTAATTACTTGAACATCACATCCAATTTCTATTAGCAATTCTGGAGCGAAACCTTTAGCAGCACCTCCTCCGATATCTACTACAATTTTTGGCTTGTTTTCCAAATTCCCTATGATTTTTTTTGCATCTTCAATGTACGATGTAGTAATTTCAGTCTCAATGCCAATTTTTGTTTTTACAATATCTTGATGTTGGATGATTTGTGGAAGTTCATGCTCATTTATTCCTCTACCGTCAATGATGAATTTCATCCCATTCCATTCTAATGGATTGTGTGATGAAGAAATAACTAATCCAGCTCCATAATTCCTTGCTTCTCTAAAAACTACTGGAGTTGGAACTGTTTCTAAATTAAAAATATCAATTCCATTTTTCATCAATGCTGCACTTGCAGAGTCTTTTACCATTGAACCTGATGGTCTGGTATCTTTTCCAATAACACATTTTTTTGATTTTATTAATGATGAAAAATTACTACAAAATTCTAATACATCTTTTAGGTTAAGATCTTCTCCAAATATTCCTCTGATCCCCGAAATTGTTTTTTTCATTTAGTCCATTTCGGAAAGGCTTTTTATTAACTCTGATGGATTTACCCAAACGTGCCTTGGTAGCTCAGCCTGGTAGAGCGAACGCCTCGTAAGCGTTAGGTCGCGGGTTCGTACCCCGTTCAAGGCTTTGATAATTCCCGTCACTACGTGACGTGTTAGCAAATTCACTAATGGTGTTAGTGAATTCACTAACGTTAGTGTTTTGTAATAATGGCAATTCAAATCCATAAAATTCTTTTAATTTTTTCTTTATTTTGTACCTGAGAAACCGTCTATGATTAGTTGATGGTTCATAATCTTCTTTAGAAATCCTCTTTCTGTTTTACTAAACATGTTTATGGAATTATTAACTAGATCATAAAACTTTTAGTTTTCCACATTTTTAATAAAATCATCTAAAATTTTACTATAATCTTGTTTAACGGTATTTTTTCCAAATATACTATGAATTTACATTTTTCCTTTAAATTTTAAATCAACATCCACATGAATTTTTGTTCTATTCTTAAGTTCAATAAACTTCTGCTTGATATGGCATGCCTGATCTTGTAAAATAATCATTTCTAACTGATGTCTATAGTTACGTTGCATTATATAACCTTGTGGGTAGTTTTATTATCATAAAATCACAAAGATATATAAATAAATTTGATTTAATGATAATAAAATGAATATCACTGCAATTCAAATAATTAAGGAAGTAGGAAGAGGAAACAATAATCCAGATAATCTGATACAAAATATTGGAATAAAAGAATGGCAATTAAATTCCCATTTAAAAGATCTTAATCAAGCGGGAATATTACAAAAAGAAAATAACGAAATAAAATTCTTAGATGGATTAAAGTCCGCTACAATTAGGGACATATCTAAAACATACAACTTAGACAAAATTTTACGAAATTCTGGCGAAATTATATTTTCATATCTTATTGAACCTATTCCAATAAACGAAATATATCTAAAAACTGGTTTGTCTCAGTCTACTATCTATAGATCAATATCTAATTTAGAATCATCTGGAGCAATCACAAAACATAGAGATCATTATCAAATTAAACAATCAGATGAAAAACTTGTGATGTTAGCAAACATACTAAAAACTGAAAGAACTAACATGTATGAGGCAAATACCGAAATAATTTATCGTGATGATTATAAGGCTCTCAAAAAAGTTATACGTGGAAAAATAACTGATGGTGAACTTACTGGTTTTTCATTATTTACTGAATATGGTATAGAATACCACACAAATTATGATTATTATGTAAAACAAGAAGAGTCACTAACTATTCAACATGTTCTAATGCATGCTATTTATGATTCTCAAAGAAATGCTGATAAAACTTCTTTGATTATGGCAATAATATTTTATTTGAAACATAAAGATAAGATGGATGTTCTTGAATTACGAAAAATTGCAGAATCATTAAAGATCATTAATGTGTGGTTGGATGTAGAAAGTTACATAAGAAATAATGATTTAAAAAATCCTACACTATTCCTTCCTAAAGAAGAATTTATTGAAAAAGCAAACATATATGATATTTCATTTGACCTTTACACTCTCCCCGAAGGATGTCCTAAACTCTTTGAAGAAATAGGAAAAAAACTTCCAACATTAGTACGAGCATATCTGTTAGGTGGAGAAAATATGAGAATAAAGGGATTGAAAGCAAGAACAAAAAATCTTGATATTGTTGTTAACACCAAGGAAGAATTTGATGCGTTAGTAAAGGCATTAACTGAACTTGGATATGAGCCTAAAGGTAATTTGGAGTATTCTAAGGAAGATTTGAGATTATTTCCATCAATCATAATGAATCATATCTGTAGAAGTAGAATTGATCTGTACACAAAAAAAATTCTAAGAACTTTATCTCTTTCCTCAAATATGATTTCGCGTGCAGATCTGTCCGATTTTAATAATTTAAGGCTAGGTATATTGAAAAATGAGGATCTTTTTTTACTCAAGGCAGTAACTAGTAGAGAGGGAGATATACAAGATATGGCTTCAATAGCCCAACTAAACTATGTGGGGGATGGGCAGTATAGACAAAAAGATTTTGACTGGGATATAGTTTGGGCTGAAATTATGAATCAAGAAAAAATTGAATTAAAACAATCCTTTACAGGAATAATCCAAAGTAATCTGGAATGGTTACGTGATCAAAATGGAATAACACCTCCATTTAGAAATAAACTTCAGCGTTTTGTTTTAGATCAACAAATAACAAAATTACTTAGAGAAGGTAAAATTTCATTAAAAGATATTGTTGATCTATTAATTGATGAAGAAAATTCAGAACAAACAATTCGAAATCGAATAGATTCTCTTACAAAAATAAACATCGTTAAAAAGGAATATGTTGATAAAGATATTTTGATTTCATTAGTACAAAGACCAATCTAATCCTTTTTTAGAATTAAAAATAACCCTTGAAAATATTGATGAATATCTTATGTGGAAATTTCCAACAAGATCTCCAACAACTCCTAGTAAATACCAAATTCTATCTGACGAATTGAATTCTTTGGGATACAATTCTATTGGAGATGTTGATGAAACTATTAACCAAACACAAGAAAATGTAAGGGCATTTGAAAAAATATATCATAAAGATACAAAGTTATCTCAAATAGATGCGTTACGAATTAGTGTGGGATTATCATCTACTATTTGATGAATTCAATACAATATCTAAATAAATTTCAAAAACTCGAAGAATAAAACTAAAAGAAATTTTCAATGAATCTGACTATGATAATCTTGTTAAGAGTGAGAATCTTAATCAATTAAAAGAAAAAGTTAGAAAATTATATTCCAGTAGAAAATTTAATCAGGCTTCTCCTAACGTGATGCTTTCAATCACTAAAAAGATTCGTAAAATTATAAACAAATTATTTAAACAACAAAAAAAGAAAAAAGAGATTTTAAAAACTCGAGATAAAGCGTATTTATCTGAAATTGTTACTATTTTATTAAATTCGATGAATTTTGTACGTTATGGTAACAAACGAACCTCTCCTTCAATATTATCTCAAATTTCATTAGAAATTACTCAACTAGAATCTTTACTCGACGATGATGTATTTGAAAAAGATGATATACAATATATTTTCGATCCTATGGCTACTGCAAAATTCTTGTATGATCAAACAGTTCGAAATGGACAGATGTTGTATAGATTATTCTTTGGAAATTAATTCATTATTTTTCTTTATATTTCACTTTTCTAATAATTTCTTTCCAAATTCTATCCCATTTTCTTTTATTGTTTCCTAAGAGAGGTAGAAAATAATGTCGTTGTGATACATTCCCTCTTCTTCCTTGCATAAATTCCGCCAATAATGGATTCTATTTTTGTAGCATTAATGGTATAGTTGAGTTTTCTAAGGTATCTGATTTCATAGCCGAGATACTTTGAGTGTAAATTCTTTGTAATTTGTGAGGAACTTACATTATTTTTGATTTTATCATGAAGTAAAAGGTGACAATACACTGCATTTGCCTTTTTTGTATTTCTGTCCCAAAATAACTCCATCATTACATAATTTATCATGATTGTTGAATGCTTCTTTTGCCTCTGATGTTCTAAGCCCTGTCATTAAAACAAAGGTTGCAAATATCTTGTATTTTCTTGGTAACTGATTGATTCTTTCTAACACTGGTTCTATTGGAATTATTTTTGCAAGTTGGTATATGTCTACTTTTTTGCCGAGTTCCATTTCAAGTCCTTCTTTTTCATCCACTTTAACAATTCATAATGAAATTCTGTATCGTGTTTCAAATCTACAAATCTTGTAAAAAGCGCCAAACACTTGAGAATATCTTGCTTCTTTCTAGTTGATTCCCAAAATACCAACTCTTTGGTAAATATCAAATGATGATATTCTTTGGCTTTTTTGAACATGGTATTGGCATCAAGCCTACTTTTGTTGGTTAGTAGCATTTGTGAAATTCTTCAAAATCTATTTTTTAGCATGTTCTCCATAATGCCCGATTATCTCATTTTTGTAGAGCAAGCCATAGAAGTTGCCCTCAGGCGACTTCAATTCGTAAGCGTTAGGTCGCGAGTTCATACCCCATTCAAGGCTTTGATAATTTTTTAAAATATCTAGATAATTGTTAAGCTGATTCATCGAAGGTTTCAATATCTGTTTCTAGTTCTTTTCCTAAACCTTCCCACCATTGTTTTGTTTGATCTACCAAAATATTCCCCTTGCAATTAACCCAGAATTGTCCTTTATAGATCTGTCGGTTGATTTACAATTGATCAATTGATGATAATTTTTAAAATATTCTAATTTTCTTTTTTTTCTACTTTCTTGTTTTTTATCTTTCTGTAGATGATTATCATTAGTGCAGCACCCGCACAACCCCAAAATAATTCGGATGTTCCATTTTTTATCCCATATGGTATGAATGCCCCTACAAAACCTAATGTCATAATTGCAACAAGGGCCAATCCTACTATTTCGAGTAATTTTACCATTTCTCTATTGATTTTCTTAAATCAAAAAGATATATGGTTTTGCAAACCCAGAAATTTGTGGATAAATATCTATTAGTAATTTTGATTTTCATGGTTGTTACTATACCAATTGCATTTGTTGAACCATCATCCGGAGAATTCCGTGATCCTCCTCTTATTATGTTATTTTATGCTGCTATCGCAGGAATTATAATTATTTTTACGTACAGCACATACAAAGAAAGAAAAGAACGACGAGCAGCTAACACAAAAAGAAAATCTAGAAAATAAATTTTAAAGTTCTAATCCGAATGAACCTGCAATACTTGAAAAATTCATGTAAGAATCCAAGTATTGTCTGCCTTTGGATGTAATTACAAAAGTATTCTTGCCATCAAATTCTATCTTGTTGATTAGACCTGCTCCGGTCAAATTTTCCAAGAATTTTGATAATCTTGAATGTGATAAATTTGCCTTTGTAAGTAAGGATGTTGTTTTAATGCCTTCTTGACCTGACTGTTGAGTGACATCTAGTACATCTGCAACAATTTGCATGCTGGTTCTATAGGGAGCCATATATAATTAATTTTAAAACTATGATATAAAGGTATTACCATTAATTCACTTATTTAATTCAGATCAGATAAATATACTCCAGAATGATTTCCGTGCAATGTCTTCCCAATCATCTATTCCTTGGTTTGATGACTTTGTAGGTGTTGCGTATAGATATTATGATTTGAGAATGAATGTTGTTCCATTATTTACTGACCGAAAAGAAGCTGCATCTCTTTGGCATGATACAATTCATCCTTGGGTTGATCCCTCAATCAAAATTCGATTTTTAGAGCTTGATGACAATTATTGGTTCATCATGGGTTCAGATTCACAGAAACCTGATACGAATCTATCTTTTTTTAAAGAATTACCAAAATCAGAAAATTATGAACGATTCAAAAAAGGTCATGCTGGTGAAGCATATCTACGATTAGGAGTGTATGCAGACAAGTCTCTAGATGACGTAAAGAAAGATGCAGTATGCAGCTGTAGTCATGAATCTCAAGATCATGATGAAGGTGACGGTGATGTTTGCTTGTTTAATTCATGTGATTGTAAGAAATTTGCAAGTTTTCAAGTTGATTTACTTAAAAAGAAAAAAATAATTACTGACATTAAATTTTTAGAAGAAAAAGATATAAAAAATGATCCACTTGTTTGGAATTGCATTAATGTGAATAAACTTTCAAAATTAGAATAAAATTAATCTAAATGCTTGTTTACTCTAACGTGTTCCCCTGGATAATGTTCACTGAGTTGTTTTGAATAACATTTACCACATAATGTGCCGTCAATTTTCCATTCTTCCATTGCTTTGAAGTGTAATTCTATTGGTTCACTACAAATTACACATTTTTCTTTTTTACCCAAAGTGATAATGTTCTTTTAATTCGATATAAAAAACATTCTCGAATAAATCATGATTAGAAAAATTATGTTAAATATTACTGCTTTATACTCAATTTAGGTAGGCAGTCTGACCAATGTAAACCTCCTGCAAGATTTTTACTTGGTTGGACTTCTACCTTTGAAATTAAAATAAACTAGTTGTAAGTTTCTTCAATGCTAATATTTCGTCTTCTTCTTGCCTAATTTTTTTATCAATTACACGAAGCATTGCATCATTCCATACATGTTGAGAGAAGAAATTATGTTTGGTATTTGCCATTTCAATCTCATCATCAACTACTGTATCTTCAAGAAATTTAGTTACTACTATATCTGTAATCTTTAAAATTCTAGAATTTAGTTTGAAACTGCGAAAAATAGGTTCTAATTTTCTTACATCACCTTTGAAATCCCCTTTGGACTCTAGAATTTTTTTATGAAGAATCCTAAAATACACTGCAACAAAAAACAATGTTGCATATCTTTTTGTTTTATGGCCACCTTGTTTTCCATATTTTAATGACTTTTTTGCAAATTCTTTTACAAGATACGGGTATAGTAAAATTCGATAATCGTCTTTAAGATTATCATTGAATATATCATCATACTTACTTCCTCTTGGAAGAAATTGTGCTGGTGAACTATATGCTTCTGTAGGTCTTTGTTCAATTCCTGCAACTAGAGATTGAATTGCATCTTTTGCAACAATGACTTTCTTATGATTATCTGGAAGATAATTATTGTATATCATGTCTCCATCATATTCACATTGTTTTGATTTTGACTTTGTATCAAAAGAACCTGCTTGAATTTCATAAAAATAACCACAATTTTTCAACTGTGATTTAACTGATTTATGAAAATCCATTAATGAAACTAGATCTTTCCCTCTAACTGAGTTTTGGGAATTCCTATACTTTGTAATGTTATTTTGTTCTTCTTCATCGTCTGCTTTGATTATTGTAACAGTCATTGAACCTTCCATGTTTTTTGTTCTCTTTGAATGATCAAGAATAGAATTTGATGTTTGTGCTCCGTTGACAATTTGAGGTGCATGCAGCTCAATCAAATTCTCTCCTAATTCTGAAAAATCACTAACTACAATCGTTATTCCATTGTTGTAAAAGAAAAACTTACCTGGATTACTTTGTAATGTTTCTCTTAACCCTTTGTTAACTGTAGTTTTAAATTGCATCCATTGTCTGATGTTAGATTCAAAGACATAATCTCTATTCTTACTTACAAATTCTGTAAGTTCACGTAGCTTCAAAATCCCTAGAATGGTATTTTCATGTCTTAACATTCTTTCTAATTTTATAGATGATTTTTTCCCTGCAGCTGGTTTTTTTATTCTATCCCATAATTTTTGAATAATCACTTTTTGGTCTATGATTTCTACTAAATCGTCTGTATAGTCTACATTTTGATCAGTTACGTAACAGCATTTTATCTTTAGATTTTTTTCTTTAATTTTAGTAACAAGTTGGGCCAATTCTGGTCTCATTTTTACCACATCTTTTGTAAGCAATCTTTGTGCATCTTCTTTGAATTTTGCTATCGCTTCTAGAGAATGTGATGTTCCATATTTTGATTGGAATAATCTGATAGTATTATCTGAAAAATCCACTGGAAGATAGGCATCAATTCCAAGATCATTTGCTCCATCTACAATAGCATCTGCAGCATCATCTTCAGTAGCCTCAAAAACTCTTGTTAGAATCCACTGAAGAAAATTATTTCCTTTCTCTACTTCACTTTTTGAATTTTCAGCATATTCTTGAATGCTTTCTTGTATGTTCTCTGCAAATCCTTCTAGAGGTGGACTCGAGCTTTTTTGAACTAACAATGTATGTGAACCAGGAATGTACTCTAACAATCCATTTCCGTTTTGAGCCAATTATGTCTTCTAATATGTTATATATTTAGAGAATTAGGTAATTATGTAATAACTTTTGATTTATTAAAATATTCTAATTACCGTTATTTTTCACCTTTTTTACTCTGCCAAACAAATCATTTCTAACTAATAGATGAGTTGCGTAATTAGTCCAATTTGAGGATAATCTCAACATTTTCTAATCATAAGATCCAAAGCTAAGATTGAATTGTTTTCAATTCATGTTTAATTACACAAAACTAGTAAAAAGACCAAAATAATTCCTGTCAATAATGGGATTAACTATTCCACAATTTGATTCCCTGTACAAGGAGATAAAGAAAAATTCCAAAACTATAGAACAAAAGAGATTATCCAAAAATAGGCAAAGAGACATTGGTGCAGGACACAAGTTTGATCATTCCATCAAAGACAAAATTCTAATGTTTTTCATGTACTCCAGAATGTACACAACATATGACATGCTAGGAATGATTTTTGATTTGGACGAATCAAATGTAATGAGGAACATTCGATATTTAGAGCCTGCAGTGAAACAATCAATCCCAATTCCATCCAAACTCTATGCAGATTCAAAAAAGATTAACAGCATGCAACAATTCTTTCCGGAATTAATTGCAATGATTCATGGCACTGAACAACCAATCCCTAGACCAATAGATAAACGCAAAAGAAAGACACAATATTCAGGAAAAAAGAAAAAACACACAGTACAAAATCAAATCACCATAAATCTTGATAAGATAATAATCCACAAATCAAAGCATTCACCTGGAAACCATCACGATTATTCCACATACAAATCAAAGCATCCAGTATTATCAGAACAGTTGTTGCAATTTTATGATCTCGGATATTTGGGGATTCAAAAAGACTTTGAAAATCAAATCAGCATTCTACCATACAAGAAAAAGAAAGGAAAAACATTAACTGTTCCTCAAAAGGAATGGAATAGGTTACAGTCAAAAATCAGAATAAAGGTAAAAGACCTCTTGCGTAATTAGAGTGATTTTTTACCAAGTTTTGTATTTTAATAAAATTTATGCCTAAAAATCTAAATTTCGAAATTAATTTGGAAAATCATACTTCAAAATTTACGCCTAGAAATAATTACGCAAGACATCTAGAGCATATCATTGCGCAAATTAAGAAATTCAGAATTAGTAGTGACACGTTTAGGAACAAATTATACTGATATGATAGTATTAGTGAGATTGTTTATGGGATTATTAATTTCAAAATAAAATGGAAAGGAGAATTCATTAGCATTCCATGACATCCGAAATTGGAAAGAATGTAATGTTGGATTTTGTTTGTAATTGCACAACTCATCTAATATATTGATAAACCAACACAATAAAACTACATCTTGCAGAAGGACAATTAAAGAGAAACAGTAATTAAAAAAGTTTAAAAAAAACACCAGTTATTATGTAATAATTCTGAAAAGGTAATGATGTAATTTGCTAAAAAAAATAATTATAATTGGAATTGTTACAGTTTTTATAATTACAATAATCGGTTTAGTTATTTCTAATTCTTCTACCGAAAAAATTTCTGAAGAGCCTGATGTAGTTGTTACTGGAGATGTTATAATGCCAACAAAAGCTTCTCGTCCGGGGTGTGATGAGGCTGATAGATGCTACATTCCATCTGTAATTACTGTTGATTCTGGAAATCAAGTTACTTGGGTAAATGAAGATTCTGCATTCCACAGTGTCACTTCAGGATTTTATGGTGAACCTTCTGAACTATTTGATAGTGGACATTTAGATCCATACGAATCATTTACTTTTGATTTTGATGAAAAAGGCATCTATGATTATTTTTGTACTCTTCATCCTTGGATGAAAGGACAGGTCTTAGTAGGATAAGGTACCCGAGGGAGTCGAACCCCCTTGTATAAGCTTTGCAGGCTCACGCATAACCGTTCTGCCAGAGTACCGTTTTAAAAAACACAAAATGAACATTTAATGTTATGCGTTCACCATATTTATTTAATAGATTTACATTTATGATGGACATCTTGCGTAATTAGAAACAAAATCTAACTTTCTAACTGATTCAATTTCTCAATTTATGGTATCACAAACTTTGTTTCCCAATTCAACTATACATAATCTCCCAAAATAGAACATCTGGTCTAATTTTGTTTAATCTCCTACTGTATTGTATAATCAACCATCAAATTGTATATCATCACCTTGAATTTTATTTCTCTTACAACGTTACACCAAACTCTGGCAGATATATCCTCACCCAAAATTCTCTTAAATGTTGAAAATGCAATTTCTACTGTCCAACGTCGGCCATAATCAATATCTTTCTTCCATTGTTTTTGATTCGCCTTTTTTTGTTCTTCTGTTAAATCATCAAAGATTTTGATATTTTGTGAATTCATTTTACAATTACCAAGTTGCAACAGTCCCTGTTCTTTTCTTACATTGTTACCTTTGGTTTTTATAGAAAAATTCTTTCTTATGGGAATCACTGGAATTACATCTTTCTTTTTACATTGCTCAAAATTATCATTAGAATCATATGCACCATCAGCACTAACCAATAATTGATCTGCAGGTACAACAACATTGGTGGAATTCTCAATATTGTGCAATGCCTCTGAGAGTAATTTCTTGAACTCTGGTGCATCACCTGATTTCTCATTCGTAATTGACACTGCATAAATTTTCTTAGTTTTTGAATCAACCATATATTGATAAATCCACGCTTTATGTCCCATTTTTTACCCATCCAATCACCTCGACTAGTTGGCTTGAGACCTGTGCTGTCACCTGACAAAAACACTATCTCAGTCTTTGTTTTGCCATCTGAAAACCAACTTTTACCGTTATCATCTTCTAGGTTTATCTTGTTGATTCTTTTGTAAATTGCAGAATAATTTGGAGATTTTTCTTTTCCTAACACGTCTTTAATTATTCCCTGCAGCTGCCGATATGCAACACCAACAGTGTTTCTAAACAATGCAGTTACCATAAAACATGCATCTGAATAAACAAACGGTGCTCCGACTTTATTATCATTTAGTTCTTTAACACCGTCCTTCATTATTTTTGAATCCAGGTGTAGAACATAGAATTCCCCACGTGATATGTACTTTTGATCATCATACTTGGCAGTCTGTGGCACAAAATTATTGTAAAAATTGAGATCCATATATTTTTCGGTTGTAATTTGAGCCTAGATCGAATAATTAGGAAACAAAGTTATCCATAGGGGAAATAGAGTTGTTACACAAAGTACAAGGAATCCATGCTGAAACTCACATATATCACATGAAACCATATGATGATGTCACTGGCTAGAAAGGGAAATGCCAAATACCCTCAGATACGAAAAATAACTTTGATAATTGTTGTGTTTTTCATGATCATTTGATGCCAGTGGCAAATGACTCTTAGAAAAATAACTTTACCAAATGTTGGGTAAAAGTTCTAAAGGATGATAATCTCCCTTAAATGAAAAATTATCTGTAATTATTAACTAATGACTGCACATTCCAAAAGACAAATAACAAAGATCAAACCCAGGTTGGATAAAGACGAATCCGTAATACTTTGTGCAACTCAGTCAAGAATAAAACCTGGAGGCATTGCACTGATTAATCCAAGCACTGTATTTCTTACAGGAAAGAGGGTAATAATTCGCAATCCGATATGATTGGGATGTAGAGTATAGAATTTCCCACATGATGTATATTTTTGATCATCATATTTGGTAGTCTGTGGCACAAAATTGTTGTAAAAATTGAGATCCATATATTTTTCGGTTGTAATTTGAGCCTAGATTGAATAATTAGGAAACAAAGTTCAGGGTTACAATCTTGAGAGAACTAGGGATGATTTGCAATATTTGATTTTGTGGCTAATCTACCTTCTATCATTTATATTGTACATTTTATCGATTTTGAAAGTATGAAAATACAATTTGCATTGTTATCAATTATATTATTTTCAACCCTTATGGTTATCATTCCAGATGATGTCAGTGCACAAACAGATGGTATTATTTTGGAGAGTGTGGATAGTGCAAATATTTGTGGTACTGATTTATGTCGTGATAATTTATTTTCTGTACACTTTGCAGACTCTCTCAACGGCTGGGCTGTAGGCAATTCTGAAACCATACTTTACACTGATAATGGCGGCATATCTTGGACTAAACAATTCAGTGGTGATGTCAATGTGGCCATAAAATCTGTATACTTTACTGATGTTAATAACGGCTGGGCTGTAGGCGATTCTGGAACCATACTTTACACTAATGATAAGGGTAATACTTGGCAACGACAAGAAATTAATGTTGAGACTTTTAAAAATATTAATTTAAAATCTGTATACTTTACTGATGTTAATAACGGCTGGGCTGTAGGCGATTCTGGAACCATACTTTACACTAATGATAAGGGTAATACTTGGCAACGACAAGAAATTACTACTGATGTTGAGACTTTTAAAAATATTAATTTAAAATCTGTACACTTTGTTGACTCTAAGATAGGCAGGGCAGTTGGTGATATTGGAGGAAAAACTGCACCCATAATTTACACTAATGATGGTGGTGTTACATGGCACACTAAAAACATTGAAGCCGGTAGTATATTTTTACAATCTAAGGTTGATCTGAAATCCGTATATTTTGCTGATGGTAATAACGGCTGGGCTGTAGGTGATACTAATCATAAGGCACTCATATTACACACCATTGATGGTGGCGAATCTTGGGATAACCAAAGCAAGGGTATTGATTTGTCTATGCGTACTGAATTACAATCTGTACACTTTGTAGGCTCGAACGGCTTCGCTGTAGGATATAATCTTCATACTGGTGTTGGAATCGTACTACACACCACAGATGATGACGATAGTTGGTCTAAATTAGCTGTTACCAGTAAAGAATTGCATTCTGTACACGTTGTTGATAATAACAACGCCTTTGCAGTAGGTGATTATAATAGTAGTCAAATACATCGCATCTTCGAACCAATTGCTTTAGACACTATAAAATTTGATGGTGGTTCATCTTCTGACTGGAAGAAAAAACCAACTTTTGGAAAATCTTGGGAGATATCCTCTGTACAGCTAGTGGAGAACGGATTTGTATTTAATGGTCGTTCCTTTGACATTACAGACAACTACCACACCGACTTTAATAATACCGATGCAATAATTGGTGAGACTAACCACGTTGATATCAAGGTGTACACTGACAAAATTTTAAAGTATGTCGCCTTATCTCTGGGAGTCCCTGAGGTTGGTGATGTAAGTAATGCTGAATCTAACATTATTGTACATTTGCAAAGAAACTATACAATTCCACAAGACTATACAATTACAGAAATAGTTCATGAACAGAAAGAATCCCTAGTCGATACAACTAAGACTGTATCTACCATCTCAAAGGCAAAGTGTACTGATTCATCACCTGATGTGCGTTGCTATGTAATCGGCATAGACTTTACAGTTACTGCTCCTCTAAAGTCAAAAGTACTTGCAATATCTGCAGTTGATACAGACCGTAGAGATATTGTAACATACCTCAATGAAGGCATATCATTTACTGGTGATGCCCTCTTGGCACCTGTCACTCACTCTATTGTGGAAAAAAAGAGCTCACAGCACGCTGCTGAGACCATACTGCTAACCCAGCAGGACAGACGATACAATATTTGGGAGGATCAGCACGGATACCTCTGGAGTAGCAACTCAGACGGATCTTGGTTGCAAATCACTACACCTGATTTTAAAAGACATACTGATACATCAAGCACTGCAATGACTCGGTCTCACTCTGAATTTGCACATCTAATGACAAGTGAGGCAGGCAAGGCAGCTTTGGTGTTTGATTCTGCTACTATTCAAAATGAGGTCGGTGAGTCACTCACGTATGCATATCCTACTGTATTGGATCGTTCCTTGGATCCAATCCTGTTGGAAAATATGGAGTTAGACGAGATTTTGGCATTGGAAAAATTACTGAATCGGTTCATTTATGATGATGGCTGGTAATCAGTCTTTTTACAGTTAATCCAGATGTGCTTCAAAATCAAAACAGTTCAACAGTAGATGGGTACTATATTGCACAACTAACCATCTGATCCTTGATGAGGCTTTACAGTCCATTGGAAATTCCAATATGTTGTCAGATTGCATGAATTATTGGGAATGATTATCCCTACCGTACAAATTCTTATGGTCATCTAAATCTGCAATGTAACAATGTGTTCTGTATAATTTATTGCATAAAGTAAACTGATTGATTTTGTCATGTGTCTGCCAAAACAATCTTTGTGTTTACCGTGTTTTCTGTCCTCCATTTCGGCATAGTTGTTGATCTTAATTATACACATTGCATGTAATTTTTCCTTTTTCTTACCGAACTTTTCTTTTTTGTAGGCCTGTGGAGTAACTCGTCATTTGTGATGTGTATAAAGTTATTTCTAACTATTGATCAAAAAACATTACTATTTGTTTTTGTAATATTCAAAAGACTTTTGCTATGAGGAACTTTGTTTCCTAATTCATTTTTTCGCTAAAATATAACGAAATTCATAGGAAATAGAACAAAAATTAATGGTTCTTGTTATATGATTTATTCATTTAAATCTGAATTAATGCAAAAATTTCTAATTGGGAAACAAAGTTCTATGAGGTATAGATATTCTTAACTTTTAATCTAGGATGTTTATTCAACAAAATCAAAATGTTAGTAGGTACGATTTGATAGATGATGCGGGGAGGGCAGTTTACAGTATGTTTATCTTAAGAATATTTTGGAGTAGAAGCATCTATTTGCTTTGAGTTTTGTTAATGTTGCTCTTAGCATAATTTCCATCATTGAACTTTATTCTTCTAAGGTTTACTTCTCTGAGGATGGGTACTGGAACTGAATTAAGAAATGGATTACGCTTAGTGATTCAAACAGATATAAAATTATCGCAAGAAGATTCTTTTTTTGAAAATGTTTTTGGGTTTTCAAAACTTTGTTTAATACAATATGATTTGTAGCACTAACAATCCCGTTTTGTGCCTAATTCCAATTAAAATATCGATATGAACTGATAAATCTGCTTTCTGGTGATTGTAATCTATTTTAAATCCCTTGGGAAATTAATAATGTTGAAAAGTTCTCTAGAATCTTCTGAAGTTTCTTCTTCTGAATGGTTATCTCTGAATCAATTCCTCTATGATCTTAAACAAGTTAATTTTACCTGTGTATCTGTTTATTATCCATATGGTAAAGGTGATCAAAGTATTTCTTTACTTCATGATAATAAACGAACTGATATTGTTGAAAAGATTGAATTAAAAATTCAAAATAAAATCTTAGAACTTAAAAAAAACCCTAAATCTGTTGGAAAATTTACAAAAACTCTTTGTATTTTTGGTTGGATGAAAAATGGAAAAATAGTAATTAAAGAAATTGGAACATCAAAAAAACTTCCGTACATCTACATGATAAGCAAAAAACCATACATAAAACCATTTAATGATATTCTCAAAACTAACTATGATGTTTTACTAGTTACCATTGATCAAAAAACTGCAAGAATACAAAAATTCCATGGTGGTCAAATATTGCAAGAATCTAAACTCTCAATTGATTTACAGGGAAGACATAGAAAAGGTGGACAAAGTCAGGGGAGATTTTTGCGAGCAAGACAAACAAAAATTCATGTTTTCTTTAAAAAAGTTGCAAATAAAACAAAAGTAATGGATTTGAATTCTGAATTAATTTTACTGGGTGGCCATGGCCCTGCAAAAATGGAATTTTTTGATGAACTTGATTCGGAATTAATGAAAAAATGCAGATTTGTAGAAAACTTGTCTTTTTCAACTCCGATTAAAGAAATCAATGAAAAAATTATCCATCATTTGTATCAACAACGAAGAAAATATGTGGTGGAACTACTTGAAAAATATGAAAAATTATTTAAGAATGGTCTAACGGCTAAAAGAAATAATGTTATCTACAAAGCATTGGAAATGGGGGCTGTAGATACCTTAATTGTGTCTGTAGATTATCATACAAATCCACAATTCAAAAATATTATGAAAATGCTTGAAATTGCAAAAAACACTTCTACCACAATAGAGTTTGCTGTTTCTCCTACTATTATTAAAAAATTAGATATACATAATTCTGTTTTGGCTATTCTTAGATACAAAATAAAGTAACTCTGTATTTCTTTTTAGAAATTTCACTTATTGCAGTTTTTCTATGATTTTTAAAAATTTCCATGGGCCACATTCTGCATCTTGTTTTTCATTACTAAATAATCCTGTTTTGTTAAGATGGTTTACAATATGTGCTGAAAATGGTAAAACTCCTGTAGCACCTGGCGAATTATAATTTAAAATATGAAATGACATTTCATCTTCTTTTAAGACTATATCTGGTACAAATTTCCCATCTTCGTTAATCACTGATGATCTTATTCCTGCTGTTCCTTTTTCAGTAATTTTATTTGCATTTATTTTCGGTAAGAATTTTTTTACTCTGTCTATCATCTTTGTTTTTGACATTGAAGATTGTATTTCATTAATGGCAAGTTCTTGAAATTGTTTATCAAAAATTGCTTTTCTTGCACTTGAAGTTAACATTTCTAGCATTTTTGGAATAAACTCTCTGACATTTTCTATTGTATCATATCCATACGGACTAAAAACTGGAACTGCATTTGGTCCAATTTCACAACTACCATCTACTCTGAGAATCCAATGTGGATCTAGGAATGGATATTCTGGAAATTCAGGAACCGAATACACGCTTGATTTTGTAAGATTATTGTATTCTTTTGGGACTTTCCAATACTCTCCTCTAAAATGTACATCAGTAAATTTTTTTGCTACTTCAGCACTATGTGCAATATCTATCGCTTCTCCTCCTGCTGCATTGATTAAAAATTTTGTATAAATTTCCTTTTTATCATTTAGAGTAATCACCCATCTTTGTTTTTCTTTTTTTATTTTTGTAACTCTTGAATTTAACAAAAACGTTGTACCGTTTTCTTTACTGTCATTCATTATTGAATTTGTAAATGATGAATAATCTGTAGATGCATCTTTATAAACACATAATGCTGATTCACATTTTATTTCTGGTTCTATTTTTTTTAATTCCTCTTTATTTAATAATTTAATGTCAATATCTTCTAATCCATTTTGCTTTCCCCATTTGAGATATTTTTCAAGAACCTTGATTCCTTTTTGATCCGTAGCAACTTCGATCACTCCATCTTTTTTAAACGGTAATTTTTTTAATTTTGCATATTCTTCCCACATTTCATAACCGTAAAAAGCTGATTTTGCAAATAGTTTTTTCTTTTCTGGATTGTATAGATAGGGTGCATGAACTTTTCCTGTATTCCTCCCACTTGTATGAAATGCTACACTGTGAGCTTGTTCTATAACTACTATTTTTTTTGATTTGTTTAATGATGATAGAAAATATGATAATGATGTTCCAAGAATACCTCCACCAATAATTACAACATCAAAATCATGCGCCAAAAACTTTCAATGTTGATTAAATCTACTTGATAATAAATTGAGTCTGATACAATCAAGATTAATATCCAATAAAATTCTAAATCAAACTATGGTCCCTGATAAATGCTCAGTAATGGAGGAGAAAAAACAATGTGTTAATCCTCCTCAATTTGTTGTATCAATTACTTCTGGGCCTGATGAATATATGGTGGGAGTAACTTGTCAAAAACACAAGCATATTGTATCAGGTAAAATAGGCATTTTACAAAATGAAGGTAAAATGCATGATGGGAAAATTAGTTTCTCACCAGTTAAATCAATTGGAACTGATTGTGTTCATGGTGATTCCGATGATTTTGTCCAAATTGACATGAATCGTTCAAAAAATTGAAATAATTTAGTTTTAAAGAACTAATGTTGCTTTTGGAATTATTATCTGATTTGATAAAAATTGATGATGTTTTACTTATCATAAAAAATAATGGTGCTACAAGTGAGATTCGAAGTAATTTTCTTAGTATTAGACAAAAAGACAAATGGATTACAATTGGTGATAATGATGGGCCAGCTCATGTGCATCTTAACTCAGAGATAATCAAATTCGCAGAATTTATCCAAGAGCAAAAACCTAAGAAAATTAGTTTTAGTGTTAGATTCTTTGATGAAAGTGGTGAACGTATTCTTGCAGCATTTTTTACAAAAATGTATGATGATTCAAAACAATTAGTTGCTACAAGAAAAAAAATCTATGATCAACTAAATCAAAAATTTACTTCTAAAATTAAATTTTAAAAAAAACTTGTCTGAAAAAGACAAGTAAAAAAGTCTTATTTTTCAGACTCTTTTTCTTTCTTCTCTTTTTCAGATTGTAGTTTAGCTAATTCTAATTCTTTATTTGTATGCTTAAATTTTTTCAATCTGATTTTAGATTATAATTTAGATATAAAAACTGCGCATTTTACTGGTTTAAAACCCATGCGTGAAAATCAATATCCTACTGAATACATTGGTTTTTTTCCATTAATTCCTAAATTCAAATTCTTTACAGTAATTTTAGCCATTTTGATTCTTGTTTCTTTTGTTGAGCTTCCTATGTGTGGAACAAGAACAATATTTGGTAATTTTACTAATGGGTTATTTTTTTTAATTGGTTCTTTATCAAATACATCCAAGCCTGCACCTGAGATGATTTTTTTCCTTAATGCCATGGCAAGATCTTTTTCATTTACCACTTTTCCCCTTGATGTGTTGATCAAAAATGATGATTTTTTCATTTTTCTAAAAATTTTCATGTTGAATAGTTTGTCTGTTTCTTTTGTATGGGGCACATGTATTGAAAGAAAATCACTTTCAGTGATCAGTTTTTTAAATGTCACATATTTTGCATCAAGTGATTTCTCTTTAGATTTTGTAATTCGTTTTCTGTTATGGTAAATGATATTCATATCAAATGCCTTTGCTCTTTTAGCTAATGTGCTTCCAATTCTACCCAAACCTAAAATCCCAATTGTTTTTCCTTGAAGATCTACTCCAACATAATCAAATGCACTGTAGATTTCTTTCCATTTTCCATCTCTGATAATTTTATCCCCTTCAGTTGTCCTTCTGGCAATATCCAACAGTAATGAAAATGCCATATCTGCTGTTGCATCTGTTAAAACTTTTGGAGTGTAACCTATACGGATTTTCTTTTTTTTGGCGTAATCAATATCTATATGATCAAAACCTACACTATACGTGCTAATGACTTTGAGATTTTTAGCATGATCAATTACTTCTTTGTCAATTTTGTCATATGGAAAACAAATCAGTCCATCAATATCTTTAATCTTTGATCGCAATTTAGTTTGTGGAATGGGAATTTGGCCTGAATGAATTTCAATCTGATATTTTTTCTTCAGATCTTTTAGCGCAAAGTCATGTAAGGTCCTTGTAAGAAAAACTTTCTTTTTCATCAGTCTTAATATTCATCTCAAACCATTTATACGATTTCTTTGTAATTTTATCATGTCTTCTAAAGTTGAAAAAGAGGAAGAATTTGCTATTTGTGTAGAATGTGCAAATTCGATTGAAAAATGTATTTGTGTTTGTCCTTATTGTGGTGAACGTGATAAATGTGAATGTGCATTGTTTGATGCAGCCACCGGAGGTTAGAAGAAATACACCATCTTACTATTAAAATCCCGGAATTGAGTGAATATCTGTGAGTTCTGTTGATTTTACTTGGCTAATTGGAGGTCCACAAGGCAGTGGCGTTGAGTCTGCTGCAAATATTTTCTCAAAAGTTTGTGCCGAAATGGGATATCAAATATTTGGTAAAAGAGAATTTTACTCTAACATCAAAGGAGAACATAGTTATTTCACAGTTAGAGTTGCTGATAAAAAAATTCATTCAAATGTAAATGCTGTAAATCTTATGGCCTCATTTGATGCCGAAACAATCTTCCGTCATTATGATGAGGTAATATCTGATGGAGGAATAATCTATGATTCTGATTTGGAGGAAACAAAAACTGATTCTGTACACACATTTGATGCTCCATTCAAAGAAAGACTGCACAAAGAATTGGAATCAAAAAATAAACCATTTACTGTTGCAGGTGTTTTAGAGATTGCAAAAGATAATGGCGTAAAGTTATTCCCTGTATCTTTTAAATCGATTCTTGAAACCCTTTCTGAAGAAACTGAAAATCCTCGCTTAAGGGGATTGATTAGAATGTATAATGTTATTGGGGTATCTTTGTCTTTAGGCTTAGTTAAGATGCCTCCTGATTCGTTACAAAAAATAATTGGATCTATTTTTTCTAAAAAACTTGAGATTGCGAAAATTAATCAACTAACTGCAAATTATTCTTATAATTATGCAACTGTAAAATTTGAAAATTTTAATTATACATTACCTAAAACTAAAAAAGAACCTGGAACTCTTTTGGTTCAAGGATTTCAGGGAACTGCTTTAGGAAAAATGACATGCGGTTGTAGGTTCCAACCTTACTATCCAATTACTCCTGCATCTGACGAATCAGTCTATTTGGAAACAAATGAAATTTTAGAAATAATTGATGATAGACCTGGTTCTACTGCTGTGATTCAAACAGAAGATGAAATTAGTGCAATGGGTATGACTATTGGTGGAGCGTTAACTGGAACTCGTTCGGCAACATGTACTTCAGGTCCTGGATTTGCATTGATGACTGAAATGTTAGGCTGGGCTGGAATGAATGAAGTGCCTATTGTTATTACTAATTATCAAAGAAGTGGGCCATCAACTGGCCTTCCAACTAGACATGGTCAAGATGATTTACTTTTTGCAGTGTATGCGGGACATGGAGATTTTCCAAAAATTGTTTATGCTTCTGGTGAAATCGAAGAGAGTTTCTATGATACTGGTAATTGTTTTAATTATGCAGATGTCTTTCAAGTTCCAGTTATACACATGATGGATAAATTCCATGCAAGTTCAGTAATTACATGCAAGAGATTTGATCCTCAAAAAATTTCAATCAATAGAGGTAAACTCTTAGAAAAAGTTGATGATGGTTATCGGCGATTTGAATTTACTGATGATGGTATATCCCCTCGTTCTAGATTGGGAATGGATAATGGAATCTTTTGGAATACTGGTGATGAGTCTGATGAAACTGGGCATATTACTGAAGATCCAATTTTACGTGTAAAAATGATGGATAAGAGGATGTCTCGTCTAGATCTAATTCTAAAAAATATCCCTGATGTAGAACAAGCAGTATCTTTTGGTGTTGAAGAACACACTATAATCTCATGGGGCTCTACATTAGGTCCAGTTCGTGATGCCATAGATTTGCTCAAAAAAGAAGGAATTTCAATTGGATTAATTCAATTAAAACTGATAAATCCATTCCCAAGTGATTATGTCAATTTCTTGTTAAAAGATGCTAAAATTTTGATTGACATTGAAGCAAATTATTCAGGACAATTAGGAAAATTATTCAAACAAAATATTGGACGTGATATTGATTATTTTATCTTAAAATATAGTGGCCGTGCAATGACTTGTACTGAAGTTTATGATTCACTTAAAAAAATTGTTCAAAACAAAGCAAACAAACGGGAGGTCTTAATGCATGGCGCTTAAACTTGCAGATTACAAGACAGATGTTCATAATGATTGGTGTCCTGGTTGTGGAGACTTTGGAATAGTTAATGCAATTCAGATGGCTTTAGCAGAGATGGGTATTGAAAGAGATAAAGCTGCAATGTTTTCTGGAATTGGTTGTTCTGGTAAAACTTCACATTTCATCAACACATATGGTGTCCACACATTGCATGGGAGAGTTTTGACATTTGCCCAAGGTGCAAAGATTGCAAATCCTGATCTAACTGTTGTTGCAGTAGGTGGTGATGGTGATGGTTTAGGAATAGGTGCTGGACATTTTGTTGCAGCTGGAAGACGAAACGTGGATATGACTTATATTATTTTTGATAATGGAGTATATGGTTTAACCAAGGGTCAAGCATCCCCTACTTTGAAACTTGGTGAAAAAACAAAATCATTACCTTCACCAAATACAAATTCTAATGTTAATCCAATCGGATTGGCAATTGCAAGTGGGTTCACATTTGTAGCTCGTGGATATTCCTATGATGTTAGACATCTCAAAGATTTGATTGTTCAGGCAGTGAATCACAAGGGTCTTTCATTCCTTGATGTATTACAACCATGTCCAACTTACAATGATCTTAATACTAGAGATTGGTATGCCGGTGCTGATTTAATGGATGAGGCTCAAAAAAGACATTCTAGAATTTACAAACTAGAAGATCAAGGATTTGAGCCCGTAGTTCATTATGATTCTGAAGTTGAGATTAATGAGAAATTATCTCAAGCTTTGATTAAATCACTTGAATGGGGAAATAAAATACCAACTGGTATCTTTTACAAAAATGAACTTATTTCCCCATATGCTCAAAGAATTAAAGACAAGATTCCAAATTATTTAGAAAATCCACCTGCAAAACAAAATATTTCAAAAAATGGCTATTCCAATACCGATATTTCCAAATTATTAGATTCTCTAGAAGTCTAAATTGTTGTTCTAAACCTAAGAAGTTATAGGCAAGTTTTGTAGGATATTATTTTGCATTTGAATATTAACGAAGCAAATAAAATATTTCGAAAATCTATCATAAAGGGTTTTTTTGAACCACAACTAGTTAATCTAGATTTTAAAAAATCATCGGTTAAACATCCCTCTATCAATGATGACGGTCTTATGCAGTCAGATTTACTCCACATATTTTTTGATGTAGAAACTGGCTCTGACTATCCAGATGGTGATGAATGGTTTATTGTAGACATTCTATTTCCTCATGATGTGAAACTTTCTGATTCTTTGATAGGTACTGATTATTTTACTACCTTGTCTGTTAATGAGAATCAAACGTTTTGGCATCATAGAGAATTAATTCGTTACAAATATGGAAAATCTAAAAAACTTGTTGATGCACTTGAATTTTTAGAATCAAAGTATAAAGAATTACATAGATTGTTAGAACCTTTACAAAAAGATCTCAAGTAATTTCATTCCAAGAATCTCCTGTAAATGTGTATTTTTTATTTTCAGATAAAGCTGTATCTGGACGCCATCTAATTGATTCTGAATCAAATTTGTATATTAATTCAGAAATTCCTGATGGTATTTTTTCTGGATCTAGATGATATGGAAGTAATTCTAATACAAAATCCATTTTTTCTAAAGCATTGTCAAACCATTGTTTATCTTCAGTATCTATTATGAAAACAATTTTTGGTTTTCCAGAAAAATTAACTACAATTTTTAAAGCATTTCCACTACCTCTCCGTCTCTTCATTTCC
This sequence comes from Candidatus Nitrosopumilus sp., assembly GCA_965262905.1. Classification (GTDB taxonomy): domain Archaea; phylum Thermoproteota; class Nitrososphaeria; order Nitrososphaerales; family Nitrosopumilaceae; genus Nitrosopumilus. The sequence goes on along the minus strand of OZ253567.1, from coordinate 979,444 downwards.
TTGAACACGGCTTTGATTTGTTCCCAACGTTTGAAATCAAACCATTGGAAAAATTCTTCATTGAATTGAAGTGGAATGTCAATATCTAAGAAACTAACAAAATTTTCATCATCTGCCTCTATTTCTTTTTGAATTATGGTAAAGCGAGAATTTAGATATCCATATAGGACTTCAATCTCCCATGGTGAAATCCCATAATACCGTAATGTTGTTTTTACATTTTCTGACAATGATTTAAAATTCTAAAAATTCTAATTAAATCTTCAAATATGCCTAATCTGGTACAAATTGACCTTAAAATTATATTGAATACCATACAATCCTAGATATGAAGAAAGAATTTGTAGTAAAAAGCATTGATTCAGCACCTGATGGGGCACCATATGTTGTAGTCTCATTGTCATCGCTTAAAGATCTAAAGGGGGGAACTCAAACACAACCTCCTGCTTTTGGAGCACCAAAAGTAATGGGATTTTCAAACATGAATGATATGATGAAAGACTTGAACAAGATGATGTCTGGTATGGGTGGAGCTGGTATGCAATCAGGTGTTACCCAATTAAAACTTGAAATGCACGAGTACAAAGAGATGGGTCTTTCAGTTGGAGATAAGGTCTTTTTAGAATTAAGTAAGGCTGAATCTCTCGGAGTTTAGTCTACCAGATTGTGTTAAAGTATTTCCAACCGTAAAATGCTGCTATAGTGCTAATCACAAACAACATTGGTTTCCATGCAAAAACTGGGATGCTAGGTGTTGCAAGTCTTACTCTGTAATTATCAACTATGGCATGTACATTTTTCTTAATTTTATTATGCCAAATATTGTAATCTATTTGATATTTTTTTAAAATTTCTTCTACTTCATAAACTACTGGGGTTCTCTGAGAAAACAAATGTTGTAGATAGTCTCTTGAAACTTCTACTTCTGCATGAATTCCAATTAATCCTTTTTTCAAATCAACTATGCGCACATGCATTTCCCAAGGTTTTTTTAATTTTAAATTTAGACCGTTTCCAATTTGATCTGGTTGTTTGTGTTCTAGTTTAACTTTAGTAAAACCTTCATCTGTGAAAATTTTTGTTAACTCTTCAAAACTTTTCTTAACTACGATGTGGAGTTGCTCTACCCCATCTTTACTATCAACATCAATCTTGTGTTTTATTCCATCAAAGAATGACACTGTTTTAGGATATGTGGTGAGATATTCCATTATGTTTTTCATCAAATCCCTCTATTTAAAGAGAACCAGATTTCAGGTTAGAATTTTGGAGGATTTGACAAACCTCTAACGTAAACACATTGATCAGGAGAAATTGCCATCTCTGATGGATTGATTTTCCTATCAGTAAGAGTGGCCTCTGAATTTCTAACTATTGCAAATGGTTTTAATTCTGCTCCCTCTCCCATTTTGTGATTTGCAATTGTTGCAAGATTATCCACAACTGCTTGAAATGTAACTTTTAATGGATTGCCGTCAAGGTCTTCTTTTGCTCTCATATCTAAGACTGGTTCAATACCTGCACAAGATACAGCAACACCTGATGTGCCGATTCTTGCAGGCATTAGTCTGCTATCTACAAGAATTACTCCTATATGAATAAAGAATTTTAAGAAAATTTTTCTACGAATTTCTTCTGCCGTTAGATATGGATTTGTTGGATATAATATGGCCAACCCTTTTTTTGCATTTGATTTATCGATTCCTGCATTTGGTGCCATAATATTATCTGATGAAGTAATTACAAATCCTCCAATCCCTCCAAAAATTTTATCTGATTCTCTGATAACTATTTCTGCAATTTTTGGTTTTAATTGATATTCTTTTGATACTTTTTTTCCTTCCTCTGATGTGATGATTTTCTCCAAATCTACAATTCTTCCTTGTGAGTTTGAGATGTATTTTGTAGATATTACCAAAACGTCTCCTTCTTTCAAAGATTCATTGTTATTTTCTAATGTTTTTAGTAATGTTTTAAAAACATCAAATTTTGCATCCATTCTTTTTGCTAAAAGTGGGAAAACTGTTAATTGCACAACATTCTGCGTGTTTCTTTTCTTTTTTATTGTTGTGAATAATTGGAATATGCTAGGGATTAGAAATGGAACAAAATGAAATAGATGAAATTTTAGATCATATCAACACCCGAATTACTGAAGATGTTCCCAGTCTTGTAAAAATGCTTGTTAGGAAAAAGTTAGGCAGTTTTCATTCATTTGAGGTTGAATCTTTGCCTGATTCTTTGAGAAATTGTTCTGTTGAGGAGTTAATTTCTATAGTTAAACACGGTCTTGATACTGGAAAATTAAAAATTTAGCTTTTTCCTTTTCTAAACCACATGGATCGAATGGGGGTTTGGTCTTGTGATGATTCTTTTTTTGAGTCTAAGATTCCTCCTAGTGACGATCCCAATCCTAGATGATATCATCCAATGATTTCTAGACTTTTTTTGAGGTTTTTTTAGATATTGATGTAAAATATGCATTTTTCATATCTAACACTTGGATATCTTCTGAAAAGCTTTTAATCTGTAGAAAAAGCTTTTTTGATTATGAATATTGTAGAGAAGATTCTTGCTCGTGGTGCAGGAAAGTCTTCAGTAGCCCCAGATGATGTTGTTTTTGCTAAAGTAGACAAGGTCATGATGCATGATGTGTCTGGACCTGGAGTCATTAAGGTATTTGATAAATTAAAGAAACAAGGAATTTCAGTAGATAAATTATGGGATCCATCCAAGGTGTGGGTAGCAGAAGATCACTTTGTTCCATCGGCTGAAAAAGTATCTGCTGAAAATATTGTAAAATTATCAAAATTTACTAAACAATATGGAATTGAAAAACATTTCAAATATGGGATGGGTCAGTATGGAATTTGCCATACAATATCTCATGAAGAAGCAATGGTGATGCCAGGTGATGTTTATGTTGGTGGAGATTCTCATACTAACACCACTGGTGCATTAGGTGCATTTGCTTGTGGTTTGGGGCATACAGATATTGCATATGTTTTACTTCATGGACAAATTTGGTTCAAAGTTCCTGAAACTTATTACTTTAAGCTAAATGGAAAATTGCCTGAACATGTCATGGCAAAAGATCTAATTCTAAAAATTGTCGGGGACATTGGAACTGATGGAGGTGCATATCAAACAATGCAGTTTGGCGGAAGTGGTATTGACGAAATGTCTGTAGAAAGCAGACTCACATTATGTAATATGACAACTGAAGCTGGTGCAAAGAATGGTATTGTTGAACCAGATCAAAAAGTAGTTGATTATCTCACTCAGAGAGGAGCAACCAATCTCAATTTAGTCAAAGGTGACGATGATGCAGAGTATTCTAAAGTTTTTGAATATGAAAGTTCAGAGATGGAACCAACTGTGGCAAAACCATTTTCTCCTGAAAATACATGTATTGTAAGGGAAGCTCCTTCAGTTGAATTGGATAAATCATATATTGGTTCCTGCACTGGAGCAAAATACGAAGATTTGGAAGCTGTAGCAAAAATCTTAAAGGGAAGAAAAGTAAAGATTAGAACAGAAATTTTACCTGCTGCAATTTCAATTTATCAGAGAGCAATGGAGAATGGATTATTGAAAATTTTCTTAGATGCTGGAGTTACCGTTGGACCGCCAACTTGTGGTGCCTGTTGTGGAGCCCATATGGGAGTTTTAGCAAAAGATGAAATTTGTATCAGCACAACAAACAGAAATTTCCCTGGTAGAATGGGCCATGTAGAGTCTCAAACATATCTTGCATCCCCTCTAGTAGCAGCAGCTTCTGCAGTTACTGGGAAAATCACTGATCCGAGGGATTTGTAATGAAAGGTAATGTAATAAAATATGCTAGGGACAATATTGATACTGACGTTATCATTCCTGGCACATATTTAAAAATTCATGATTATGCCGAACTTGCAACACATGCAATGGAGGGATTAGATCCTGATTTTCATTCTAAAGTAAAAGAAGGCGATTTTATTTTATCTGGTAAAAATTTTGGTTGTGGTTCTTCACGTGAGCATGCTCCAATTGCTTTATCACATTCAGGAATCAAAGCTGTTCTCGCATTGTCTTTTGCAAGAATTTTTTATAGAAATGCAGTAGATGGGGCATTTTTGTTACCTATTGAAATAGATCAGGATGCATATGATGGAATTTCAGAACGGGATGAAATCAAAATTGATGTATTTAAAAATGAAATTAAAAATATTACAAAAAATCAAACATACAAAATGAAACCATTTTCAGAAATTATTGGAAAGATAATTGCTGCAGGCGGACTATTCAAGTATAAACCCGACCAAGATTAAAATGGGAAAAACTCTTTTTGAAAAAATCTGGGAATCTCATATTGTTGTTGAAAAACAAAATAATCCAACATTAATCTACATTGATAGACATTTAGTTCACGAAGTAACTTCCCCACAAGCTTTTGAAGGATTGCGTATGAATAACAGAAAAGTTAGGCGACCTGACCTTACCATTGCAACAATGGATCATAATGTTCCAACAACTGACCGCTCGCTTCCAATTTTAGACCAAACATCTTCTGTTCAAATTAAAACTCTTGAAAAAAATTGTAAAGATTTTGGAATTAAATTATTTGATGTTGATAGTCCAAATCAAGGCATTGTTCATGTAATTGGTCCTCAGTTGGGAATTACTCTACCTAGTTCTACAATTGTTTGTGGTGATAGTCACACATCTACACATGGGGCTTTTGGAGCATTAGCCTTAGGCATTGGAACTAGTGATGTAGAACATGTTTTAGCCTCTCAAACTATGTGGCTAGAAAAACCAAAGCCTTTTGAAATCCGAGTTAAAGGGAAAAGAAAAAACCCTCATGCAGTAACTGCAAAAGATATTGTTCTATCAATTATCAAAAATATTGGAACTGGTGGAGGAACTGGTACTGTAATTGAATATAGTGGTGAAGGAATCACTGATCTTTCAATGGAGCAACGAATGACTATCTGTAACATGTCTATTGAGGCAGGGGCTCGTGCAGGTTTGATTGCACCTGATGAAAAAACCTTTGATTATCTACGAGATAGAGAATACACTCCAAAGAACTATGAGTCTTTAGTTGATTCTTGGAAGGACGATCTAAAAACTGACCGTGATGCAAAGTTTGAAAAAGAATTTACTTTGCACATTGATGATATTGCTCCTCAAGTAAGTTGGGGAACAAATCCTGGCATGACATGCAATGTTACAGATTCTATTCCTTCTCCTGATGAATTTTCTAATGGTGATTCAAATCAAAAGAGAGGAGCTGAAAAAGCACTTGAATACATGGCTCTAAAACCTGGAACTCTAATTGAAGATATCAAAATAGATAGGGTGTTTATTGGTTCATGTACCAATGCTAGATTGGAGGATCTAATTGAAGCATCAAAAGTAATCAAAGGACAAAAAATTTCCCCACATGTTCAAGCGATGGTGGTTCCTGGCTCCCAAATAGTAAAAAAACAAGCTGAAGAAATGGGCCTTGACAAAATTTTCATTAATGCTAATTTTGAATGGAGAGAAGCAGGTTGTAGTATGTGTCTTGGAATGAATCCTGACATTTTATCTCCTGGAGAACGATGTGCAAGTACATCAAATAGAAACTTTGAAGGTAGACAAGGTACAGGAGGACGAACTCATTTGGTTAGTCCAGTAATGGCAGCAGCTGCTGCAATTCATGGACATTTTGTAGATGTAAGGGATATGGATTTGAATTAAGATGGATCCTTTCAAAAAAATAACTAGTATTGTAACTCCTCTTGATAAAGTAAATGTGGATACTGATCAAATTGTTCCAAAACAATTCTTAAAACTAATTCAAAAATCTGGATTTGGAAAATTCCTGTTTTTTAATTGGAGGTATGATGAACAGGAAAATGAAAAATCTGATTTTGTCTTGAATAATTCAAAATATAAAAATTCACAAGTTCTTGTGGCAGGCGATAATTTTGGCTGTGGTTCTAGTCGTGAGCATGCTGTTTGGGCCTTGCTTGATTATGGATTTGCTGTAATTATTGCCCCTTCTTTTGCAGATATTTTCTTTAGTAATTGTTTCAAAAACGGAGTTTTACCAATTACCTTAGATCAAAAAATTGTAGAAAAATTGCTACAAGAAACTGGTATAATTAAAGTAGATTTGGAAAATCAAATTATTAAAACACCATCAAGTGAAATATCCTTTGATATTGATTCATACCAGAAAAAAATCCTTTTAGAAGGACTAGACGATATTGCGATTACTTTTCAATACGAAGATAAAATTTCAGATTTTGAAAAACAATCTAAAATCCCATCTGTTTTATGATCTTCTTTACTGTTTTCTCGTTTCTCTCTAAAATCATTGGGGATTCAGCATCTATCCATTCATTTTCACCAATGTCAAATGCACTAATTTTTCCTTCTTTAGATAATTTCTGTAAAATATCAAATGAAAGATTAATTTCCTTTTGTTTTTGTTTTGCTTTAATTTTTTTGATAATGTCTTTTTCTAACATGTAGACTCCTAGACATTCTGAAAATTGTAATTTCATTACTGGTTTTTCTTTGAATTCTTTTATTATCCCATTTTCAACTGCAGCAAATCCTGTCTCTTCTTTTCTTTTGGTTCTTGTTGCTATACATGCAGAACTTTTCTTTTCTTTGAAAACTTGTTTCATTTTTTTAAGATCTATTGCACACAAGTTATCTACAAACCATAATACAAATTCTGATTCATTTTTGAGCCTGTTTGCAATGTGTAATAGATCTCCTCCTGTCCCACTTTGTGAATCTTGAACAAAAGTGATGTTTTTTTGATTTCCATAATAATTTTTAATTTGTCCTCCTAATCCATTAAAATTTGATATGATGATCACCTCATCTACAAAACTAAATGATTTTAGATATTTTACAATGTAATCTATCATTGGTTTTCCATTGATTGGAGTCATTGCTTTTGGAAAATATTCAGTATATGGTTTACCTCTAGTTCCCTTGCCACCTGCAAGAATTACAGCCTTCACAGCCTAACGGTATGATTTCTGCTTTCTTCTTCTTGCACCAGGTCCGCCAAATTTCTTTGGTTCTTTTCTTCTGGCATCTCCGCTGACTAGGTATTTATCAAAATCAGTGATTCGTTTTCTAAGGTCTTCTCTAGTTGATTTTGGGAAAGGATGATCTTTTGGTTCTTTTTTAGATTTTGTCCATCCTGTTAGTGCTCTTGAAATTCCAGTTGCAGTTGCACTTGCTTGACCCATAAAACCACCACCTCTAACTCTAACAGAAATATCAATTTTATCTCTCAAATCTCCTGTAATTTCTAATGGTGCTAAAATTACTTCACGAGCAGTTTCTTGTGGAATCATTTCTACTGGAACGTTGTTAATTCTAACTTTACCTTTTCCTTTAGTAATGTAAACATGGGCACTAGCTGTTTTTCTTGTTGCAAAATAAATTTCAGTTTTTGGAGTTGTCATTCAGTCCACCCTATCACTCTACATAATTCGCCTAATACTGTATAGTTTGATGGAGACTTTCTAATCAATGCTTTTTCAAATTGAATTTTTTCTAGTGATTTAATTTCTTTAGGAGAACCAATATATGTTCTGAGTCTTTGATGTGCTTCTTTACCTGATGGTTTTCTATCATATGGTAACATTTGACGAATCATTTTTGCCATCAAAGTATCTGGTCTTCTATAGTGTACAGGACCATGTTTGTAATTGATGATACTGTTAATTTCTAAAAATTCCCTGTATTCTTTAATTTGATTACTTCTTGTTCCACTCATCATAATTTTTTCACAATTTACAACTGAAACTCTGTTTCCTTGCATCAGTAATTTTGCAACATTTGATGCTAGTCTTCCAGCAATATGATTAGTTGCATCTACAACAATTGGTCTGTCTGTTCTAACAACCACTTCTTGTTTAGAAGTATTTGAATTCCTTCCAGCAGGTCTGTTGATTCTTCCATTAGCCAAGTAGTATTACTCCTTTTCCAGTTGGGTTTTGTTCAATTAAATCTGTATGTGAGATTAATTTCCCACCATTTTCTAATACTTTGGCTGCTGCAGCATTTGAAATTGAAAATGAGAATAATGTAATTTTGTGTGAAATATTTCCTGTTCCGAGAACCTTACCTGGGAATACCACAATGTCGTTTTCTTTGGTTAATTGATCAATTCTATTCAAATTGAGATCTCTTCTTGCAATAGATGGTTTTAAAGCATATTCTGCCAATTTTGCCCAAATTGAGGCATCATTTTTTGTAGATGCTTTCTTTAGATCTTTTGCCATGTGTATTACGACTTGACTAGTCATGTGAATAATGCGGTTTGAAACCCAAATATAATGTCTATGTTTAATTATGCTTTAACTTGGTCAATCATTTCTTTAAATTGATCTATTCTATTGCTGACCTCATCAACTCCAGAAACAATGATTTGTTCTGGTTTGAGTGCTCCTGTTGATTCAACAGTTAGTACTTTGACATCTTCTTTGTCAGTATTTGTAAGTGTAGATATGTTTGCAGAATTCCATTTTGCGTGGTCAGTTCCACGTCCTAATCTAGCATAGCACTCAATTTTGATTCTTTGGCCTGGTGCTAGTTGAACAATTGGAATTTTATCTGAAACTGGTTTAATTGAATCGTCTTCTGAGGATAATTCGTTAGTAAGAACAGATCTTGTGACATCAGAGTCTCCTGAATCTAAAACTAACAATACTTTACAATTTGAACACCCAGTCTCGCTTTGACACTCACATTTTGATGGTTCATTGAATCTAGACAAATCTGTAGTTATTGGAACAAGTCCTAATCTGTGGGCTAAACCTTCATCTGGTAATACTGAAGAATTTTCAATAACATCTACTGTATCGATTGCAAAAACTGGAACTCCGTTTAGACATACACGTCTAAGAGCATTTGCATACTGTAATGGAATGCCTTTGAGCTTTACAGATATTTTCTGATCATCTTTACTAATAATATCTAAGGAGGACAATGAGCAAAATCTTCAAAATCCACATAAAAATCTAGCTTGTTTTGCGTATAGATAAATAGCAAATCCTCATATATATTTTAGAAATGGTTGATGTAACATTAGTGAGATATTCCTTTGAAGGGGAAAAGTTTGAGATTATGGTGAAACCTGATCCTGCACTTGATTACAAAATGGGGAAGAAAAAAGATATTTCTGCTGTTTTGGTATCTGATGAAATTTACACTAATTCTGGAAAAGGCACAAGACCTTCTGCTGAGAAATTACTAAAAGCATTCAAAACTGAAGACCCGGCTAAAATTGCTCAAATAATCCTTGAGAAAGGCGATCTAAATCTTACTACTGATCAGAGACGAAAAATGATGGAAGACAAGAAAAAACAAATTGTCACATATATTGCTAAAACATACGTAGATCCTAAATCCCATTTGCCACATCCTCCATTGAGAATTGAGCAGGCTATGAAAGATGGACGAGTTTCAGTTGATCCTCAAAAAAGCGTCGATGAACAGGTAAAAGATATTGTAGAACACCTACGTTCCATAATTGCACTAAAATCAGAAAGCCTAAAATTAGAAATTATAATTCCGGCACAGTTTGCATCTCAATCATATGCTGTGCTAAAATCTGTAGGTTCTTTAGAGTCTGAAGAATGGCAAAATAATGGTTCATTAAAAGCAATACTTGAAATACCCGCAGCAGCAAGGCCAAATGTGATAGACAGATTAGGTTCTATAACCAAGGGTTCTGCTTCAGTCGAGGTAGTTCAATAATGGATAATAAAAGAAAATATGTTATTCCAGGCGATGTTATAACTACTGGTCCATTTAGACCTGAACAAAATGTAATACTTGAAGGAGAAAAGATAATTTCTACAACTATAGGTATTTCTGAAATTTATGAAGATTCTGTTAGAGTAATCACGTTAACTGGAAAATATATCCCAAAAATCGATGATCTTGTTATTGGTAAAGTAAATTCACACACTTCCTTATCATGGGAGTTGGACATCAATTCATGCTATGTTGGATTTTTGCCTGCACAAGATGTTTTTGGACGAGATTTTTCTGCTCATGCTGATGAACTTGCATCTAAATTAAAAACGGGAGATCTAGTGGCAGCAAGAATTGCTAATTTTGATAGAACAAGAGATCCACTGGTAACCATTTCTGATAGAGATTTGGGTAAAATTGACTCTGGTGACTTGGTTAAAATTTCACCAAGCAAAGTTCCACGCCTAATTGGAAAGAGAGGTAGTATGATTCAGATGATTGAAATGGCTACAAATGCTGCAGTTACAATTGGTCAGAACGGCTGGGTTGTAGTTTCTTGTGAGACTCCCGAGGGATTATTAAAGGCTAAAAAAGCAATTGAAATGGTTGACAAGAAAGCACATGTTGTTAATTTGACTGACCAAATTAAAGAAATGTTAGAAATAAAGGATGATGAAACTTAATGGGCGGACGAGACGCAACAATGGTCCTATTGGACGAGAATGGTATTCGTTGTGATGGTCGTAAAATAGACGAGACACGACGAATTATGATTAGAGCTGGTGGACTAAAAAACGCTGATGGCTCTGCTTACATTGAATTTGGTGATAACAAAATTTTGGTCGGAGTTTTTGGTCCAAGAGATGTACACCCAAAACACATGTCAAATACTGATACTGGAATTTTAAGAGTTAGATATCACATGGAACCATTTTCTGTTGGTGATAGAAAAAATCCTGCACCTTCAAGAAGAGAAATTGAAATATCCAAAGTAATCAAAGAAGCACTAGAACCTGCAGTAATGTTGGGGAAATTTCCAAGAACTGCAGTTGATGTATTTATTGAAGTATTACAAGCCGATGGTGGAACAAGATGCGCTGCACTTACTGCAGCATCTGTTGCATTAGCTGATGCTGGAATCCCAATGCGAGACATGGTTGCAGCAGTTGCATCCGGAAAAGTTGCAGATACTATAATTCTTGATGTTAACAATGAAGAAGACCAAGCAGGTCAAGCAGACATGCCAATTGGTTACATGCCAAGTCTTGATAAAATTACACTATTACAATTAGATGGAGTTTTGACTCCAGAAGAATACAAAAAATGTGTTGATGTTGGAGTAAAGGGTTGTAAAATTGTTTACGAACTACAAAAGAAAGCACTCAAAGACAAATACTTTGGAAATGGAGGGGACTAAAATTGACATCTATTTCTGTTATTGACCAATTAAAGAAAACACAAATTCTTGAATTACTAGAACAAGGAAAACGTGTTGATGGACGCGCCCTTGATGAACCACGTGAAATCAAAATTGAAATTAATGCAATTCCTAAAGCAAATGGTTCAGCAAGAGTCTATCTTGGTGATACTGAAGTAATTTGTGGAGTAAAAATTAAACCTGATAGACCTTTCCCAGATACTGGTGACCGTGGTCTTTTCATTTGTACTGCTGAACTCTTACCCTTATCTCATCCAACAGTAGAAACTGGACCTCCACAACCACATGTAATTGAATTAGCAAGAGTTGTTGATAGAGGAATTAGAGAAAGTCACATGGTTGATGTCTCTCAATTAGTTATTGAAAAAAACAAATCCGTAATTGGTGTATTTGCTGATATTGTTGTTGTTGATTTTGATGGAAATCTTTTTGATGCATGTTCTTATGCTGCAACAGCTGCTTTACTTACATCAACAACCCCAAAATGGAATTGGGTTGATGACCAACCAACACTTGTTGAAGGTGAAGAAACTGCTTTACCGACATCTACAATTCCTGTATCTGTAACTATGGGAAAAATTGGTAGTCATATCATAGTTGATCCAAATGCAGATGAATGGGCTAGTATGGATGCTCGTGTTACAATTACTAGTGATTCTGATGGAAATATCGTTGCATTACAAAAAGGTGGCAGTGATGGATTTACACAAGATGAAATTAATCAATGTGGTGACATATCTGTACGTGTAGGTTCAAAAATAAGAGAAATAATAAAAGCAGCTCAAAAAGGTAGTCAATAAAATGGTTAAACACGCTAAAGCGAAAAAAGCTCTTAAAGGATTAGGTGCTCGTTACGGAATTAAACTTAGAAAACAATATTCAAAAGTTCATTATACATTAAAAGAAAAAAGAACTTGTCCTGAATGTGGTTCACAAAATTTTGGACGTGATGCCGTTGGAATTTGGTCTTGTAAAAAATGCAGCTATAAAGTAGCTGGAACTGCATATGACATTAAACTTTAGTACAAAAATTATCGTTGATGCAAAAGACAAGACAAAAGCAATTTTTGATTCTGTAAATACTGATAATGAATTTTATCCTGATAATCCTGTAAAAACTCAGATTACTTTTGATGAAAAAATTACCATTACTGCTGAAACCTCACAATTGACTCATCTTAGGGCAAACTTGAATTCTACACTTCGATTAATTCAGGCAAGTTATGATTCAATAGAATCGGTAAAGATATAATGAAACAAATTTTTTGGTAAATTATGTCAGCAGGACAAATGCCCCCATGGCTTCAAGAACAAATAATGAAAATGCAACAATCTCAACAGAGTCTTCAATCCGTAATGCAACAAAAACAACATCTTGAAATTGAAAACGCAGAAACAGGAAAAGCTCTTGAAGAACTACGAAAAGTTGCTGATGGTGATACAGTGTTTAAACAAGCTGGTACTGTTTTGATTAAATCACAAAAACAAGAATTAATTGATGAATTAGAAGAGAGAATTGAACTTAGTAAAACTCGTGCAATAGTTCTAGAAAAACAAGAAACACGTCTAAAAGAAACTCTAAAAGAACAAGAAGCAAAAATCACTGAACAAATGAAAGGTGGTTCTCCAGGTGCTCCTCCAAACTCCCCACCTGTAGAAGACAATCCTAGAAAATAGTTTTTTAGTTTCATACAAGATATTAATAATTCTTTCTTAGTAATGCTGTGAATTTAGAAAATCTTCGAATCATAGTAGATGAACGGGAGAAAAAAAGTGGAATTCCTAATTTGTTAAAATCAATTGGATTGAATATTGAAATGAAAACACTCCCAATTGGCGATTACATCGTTGCTCCTGAAACAATTGTTGAGAGAAAAAGTATTCGTGATTTTATGGCTTCAGTTTTTGATGGTAGACTTTTTGATCAATGCTCGAGATTGAAAGAACACTTTGAGCATCCTATTATTCTCATGGAAGGTGATGTTGATGAAATTGAGGAGATCATTGAAAACCCTCTAACTTTTTATGGTGCACTATCCACTGTAGCTATTGATTTTAAAATCCCTGTAATTCCAACACCCAGTGCTGCACATACTGCTAAACTTTTGGTCTCAATGTGTTCTAGAAAAGATGCTCCTAAAGGTCCATATCTAAAAAAGATCAAAAAATCTTCAGATTTAGAAAAACAACAGCTTTCAGTTCTTTGTAGTTTACCTGGGATTGGAGAAAAATTTGCAGTTAGAATGCTGACAAAATTTGGAACTCCTCTGAAAGTTTTTAGTGCTACTACTACTGAATTGGCAAAAGTTGAGGGTTTGGGTGAATCTCGTGCAAAAAAAATCAAAAAAACTTTAGATACTAAAAGTAAATTTCTAAAAAAATCAAATCAAAAAACTTTACACGATCCATGATGGAATTAAATTAATTTCAAATTATACTATCTAATTTCAACTGATTTGCTTTTGAGTAATTTTCTTTTTAATAGAGTTCCACACATTGGACATTCATTTCCTGTTGTATGATTAGTTCTGCATCCGGGACAATAATGAACCCATTTTCCGACATCTTTAATCCCCTTAGTCATGATAGGGATAATTTCTAAACCTAGATTCTTGGCTACATTTGAAATTGCAAAATCATCAGTAATTATCTGACCCTTCATGTTAATGCCTAATGCAATAATGGAAATATCTTGTTTTGATAACTGAGGGAAATCCCCTGTGTCTTTTGATGATTTGATTGCAGATTTTAATGATTCTAAATCAGGTTCCCTAATTTTTAATCTGTTAGTTTCAAGCAAAGTTCCTAAAGCATCATGGTTTTTCTTTATATGTTTAATTTCTTCAAAAACTAATGATGTTGTGTAACAATCATCTGATGATCTGAAAGGAACTCCTGCATAAAATGCACTAGCGTCTAAAATTCTAAAATCCAAGTTTGCTCATCTGTCTCAGTCCTCTTTTCTTTAATCTTAGAAAGACTGCGGGTTTTTTGTATTTTCTAATGATGATTGGTTCTTCATATCCCACTGCTTTGACTACTTGTGCATCCATTGCAATATTGCAATCATGAGAACATACAATTTCAATTTTTTCATCTGGAACAATTAATGATGCTAATCGATACACTGGTGCAACAGGTGTTATGATTAAAACATCTAAACTTTCATGCAAAATTGGACCTCCTAATGAAAAAGAGTGACCTGTAGAACCGCTTGGTGTTGCAATGATCACTCCATCCATTTTCTGTTTAACTGTATCATCTTGAAATTTAATTTTAATTTCTGCAGTTTTAGTCAAGTTTGTTCTAGTGATATAAATTTCATTTAATGCTGGTGGAAATTCTTTTCCTCCACAAGATACAATGACTCTGGTTCTTTTATCTAAAAAGAAATTATCTTTTAAAATTTGGTCAATTGCCTGATCGATTTTTTCAATTGTGATTTCTGCTAAAATTCCTCTATTTCCTCCAACATTGATCGTTAGAATTGGCGTTTCATTTTCCAAGTTTCTAAATACGCGAAGTGTTGTTCCATCTCCACCTAAAGTAATTACCAAATCCAGTTTTTCTTTTTTTAGTTCCTCCAAAGTGTCCATTTGCTTTGCACCTTCAACTTTAATTGGAGAAATAGTGAATACTGTTGATTTTTTGGCTAATAGCTTTTTTGTGACATCTCTTGCAGCTTGTTCTGAATCCTTTGAACCTACCTTACTAACAACAGCTACTTTTTGTAATTTCAAGCAGTTCTTCTGAATTGTATTTACTTAAAAATGATATTTTTCTGTCCTTTGTTTATTATACTGAAATTAGTTCACCTCACCATTTCTAGACTAAAATCACGATACGTATGGAACAGAGGCCAAGAATCATAGAATTATGCAGAAATTAGATCCAATCAAAGTATCATGGATAATCAGAGCAAAAGGAAGATGGGATGAAAAATGCAGATGTTGCCTCATCCATGAAGATATCAACACGTTGGGTGCAGAAATTGTACTCATAATATCGCAGTACAGGAACATCTCCAATATTGAAAAAACTAGGCAGGTCAAAAAGAATCATCACAGAGCAGATGGTACAAACTGTACAGTCAACATTTGAAAAGTTTAGATGCTCTGCTGTATTTCTTGAAAATTGATGTAAATGGAATCCATATACCTCACAATACACCAAATACTGAAAAGTGTAGGATTGGCAGAAGAGCAACCAAAGAAAAGAAAGAGACGAAAGTGGATAATTTGAGAGAATATATTCTAATTCCATTCCGGGCATACTGACTGGAAGCAATTAGATGATGGAAGGTGGTTCTTGTGTTATCAGGATGACACATCACGATTCATCATTAATCATGGTGTGTTTGCAAAAGCTACAACAGATAACGCTATTCTGGTTCTCAAAAAAGCAATTGCAAAGCATAGCCGACTCGCATCAATTCTAACTGATCACAGTTTCCCAATTTTATGCAAATCAAGCAGAATACAAGAAAAAAGGTGCATCACGCTTTGAGCAGGAACTAGTCAGACTAGAGATAAAACACATCATGGCAAGAGTAAATCATCTGCAAACTAATGGAATGATTCCATGGTGAGATTCAAAGAAAGCAGAAATGGTTTGGTACCATCAATGAGCTGGTCCATGGGTATAATCATTTAAAGCCACACATGTCACTTGACTGGGACAATCTGGAAACTCTTGCAAAAGCATATGCACGAAAGATGCCAGAGAAAGGAACAAGAGTTATTGATGAGCAAACAGGAGAAGAATACGATGTGGAGTAAGAGGCGAACTGATTTTGGGATACCACATTTTTCTATCCTTTGAAAAACAATTATATATAAAAACAAATACGTATTAATCGTGAGTTATGCACACCCTGAAGTTTTAGTTGATACAGAATGGGTATCACAAAATCCTCCTAATGAAAAAAGGAAATTTGTTGAAGTTGATTATGATCCTGTAAATGGATATGAAAAAGGTCACATTAATGGTGCCAGTTTAATTTGGTGGAAACGAGACATTAATGATCCTGTAACACGAGATATTATTGGTAAAAAAGAATTTGAAGCATTAATGGCCAAAAATGGAATCACTGCAGATACTGAAGTTATTCTTTATGGTGACTTTAATAATTGGTTTGCAGCATTTGTTTTCTGGGTTTTCAAAATTTACGGTCATGAAAATCTAAAGATCATGAACGGTGGAAGAAAAAAATGGGAATTAGAAAACAAAGAGTACACTACTGATGAACCTCAAATATCATCAACAACTTATGTTGGACAACCCCCTGATGAAGGATTACGTGCATATCTATTTGATGTTAGTAGAGCTTTAGGAAAAGAAGATACTGTAATGGTAGATGTAAGATCTCCTGCAGAATTTACTGGCCAAATCACTGCTCCTCCAGAATATCCAATGGAACATGCACAAAGAGGTGGTCATATTCCTGATGCAAATAATATTCCTTGGGCCACTGCAGTTAATGATGCAGATGGTACTTTCAAAACTGTTGAAGAATTAAGACAAAATTATGAACCAAAAGGAGTTACTCCTGACAAAGACGTAATTTGTTATTGCAGAATTGGAGAACGTTCTTCACATAGTTGGTTTGTATTGAAATATCTACTTGGATATCCAAAAGTTAGAAACTATGATGGTTCCTGGACTGAATGGGGAAACATGATAGGAAATCCAGTGGAAAAATAATTTGCTTTTAGACCTTCCTGTTCTTGAGAAAGGTGTTTTTTATTTTATCAAAGACGATGAATTTGATATTATCATGGAGGATAAAACAAAACGTGGACTTGAAATTAAAGAAACATCTATTGATAAAAAAATTAATGTCAAGGCCGATAAAGGAATGATTCATGATGTGGATGGGATTGGACATTGGGTTTCAATTCGTTGGTATTTTGCAAAGGATTCCTATAATCTATCAAAGGTACTAGTTCACGCTGAAGCGATGGAGAAAAAGTATACTGAACTGCGAGAACTCACCTGTCCTGATGATGACTGATAACCTTTTTATCTAAAATGAGACTACTAGACTTAGATGTCTTTACTCCTAAAAGATCGAGTATGGTCAATGGAGGCCGCAACTGCAAAACGTGGCGTTTATCCTTTACATGGATTCAAACTTGGACTATACCGTTTACCAATTAAACTCGAAGAACCAGTTGAACTAAAATCTGTTCATGATGGTCTTAAAAAAGCATTTGAAATGGACATGTATGCTGATAGAATTTATGCAACATATCGTTGGAAAGAACAAAACATGGCTGATCCTGATGCTAAAGGATACCGAGAAGTTGATTTGTCAGTTACTGTGGAAATTGTTACTGGTGAAGTTGTAGATATTATTTATCAAATTTTCCCAATTGAAAAATTCGGTGACCCTAATTGGGTTAAAGATTATAGAAAAAAAGCTGACCATTTTGCTAAAATGGTAATTGATACTATTTTACGAAATACTATCTTGGCTGACAAAATGGTTTCTTATTATGCAAAAACTGAAAAAATTTCTGAAATTGCTGCAATTCAAAAACTAGAAGAACTAACTCCTCTTGCAAAAATTGTTCTTGGTGGAAAACCAAAACCAATAGAGGCAAAAGAAGAAGGTGAAGAAGAAGATGATAGTGAAATTGAAATCCCAGATGGAGCAAAACCTGGACCAATTGATGTTGATTACAAATCAAAAATGAAATCTTCTACAGCATATGATGCTCCTGAACACACAATCAAAACTTGGGGTAGACGAGGTACAAGTAATGGTATCATGGGTGTCTGGGGAGAATTTGTTTCAGTAGATTATGATATTTGTATAGCAGATGGTGGATGCCTTGAAGCATGCCCTGTTGGTGTATACGAATGGTTTGATACTCCTGGTAATCCTGGATCAGAACAAAAACCGTTAATGTCAAAAGAACCTGATTGTATTTTCTGTCTTGCATGTGAAGGTGTATGTCCTCCACAAGCAATCAAGATTTATGAACAAAAATAAATTTAATTTCTTGTAATTTAAATAGCGATTAGTAATCCTTTGAATTTAGGGATATGGCAATCAATCCTTTTACTTCATTTGTGTTTGATCTGTTTATTTTATCTGCTATAATTATTACAGCATACACTGTCAATTTCTACTATCTTGCATTTCTTTCAAGAACAAGGAAAGAATCTTACCCTACAGTTAATTGGGGAACTCCGACTATTACTATACAATTACCAATTTACAATGAAAAATATGTAGCACAACGACTTGTTGATGCAGTTTGTCATATGGATTATCCAAAAGATAAAATGAAAATAATGGTATGTGATGATTCAGACGATGATACCGTTGAATTACTAAGAGGTGTAGTTAATGGTTACAAAAAAGAAGGATATCAAATTGAACATGTGAGACGTGGAACAAGAAAGGGCTACAAAGCTGGCGCATTAAAACACGCAATGAAAACCACCGACACAGAACTCGTTGCAATATTTGATGCTGATTTTATTCCTCCTACTTGGTTCCTTAAACGAGCAATACCTCATTTTGCAACATCAAACATTGGTCTAGTTCAATGTAGATGGGGACATGTCAATGAAAACTATTCTACAATTACTCAAGTACAAGCACTCAGTATTGATTTTCATTTCCTTGTAGAGCAGAAAGCTAAAAGTAATTCCCATCTTTTTATGAATTTTAACGGTACTGCAGGTATTTGGAAACGTGAATGTATTGAAGATGCTGGAGGTTGGCATACTGCCACACTTGTAGAGGACCTTGATCTAAGCTATCGTGTGCAAATGAAAGGTTGGAAGTGCTTATTCTTACCTGATATTGTAGTTAATGCTGAATTGCCTGCACAAATGAATGGGGCAAAAAGACAACAATTCCGTTGGGCAAAAGGATCAATACAATGTGCAATAAAATTACTTTCTGATGTTGCTCTAAAACGTAATGTTGCCATTGAAGCTAAAATTCAGGCATTCATTCAACTTACTCGTCACATTGTTTATCCTCTAGTACTAATACAATTTTTATCGTTACCTGTATTGTTAGCTGCACAAATCAATCTTTATGTTGTAAGTGTTCTACCTGCAGTGACAATTGCAACATATCTTGCAATGGGACCTGGTGCATATGTTTTAGTGATTCAGGGAATGTATAACAAATCATGGAAATCTAAAGCAAAATTACTTCCAGCATTACTCATCTATAATGCTGGTATGTCTGTTAATAATACAGTAGCAGTATTTGATGCAATATTTGGTAAGAAAAATGAATTTCACAGAACACCAAAATATGGAATTGTAACAAAAAAAGATGATTGGAAAGACAAGGCGTATAATTTACCATTTACACAAACAACTCTTTTAGAAATATTTTTTGGAGTTTATGGAATAATGGGCATTTTCATTGCAATTTTTTCAAACAATCCTGTATTTGTACCAATCATTGCTCTTCAAACTATTGGCTTTTTTTTCATTGCATACCTGAGTGTATCTCACAGTCAATTTAAAAGAAATAAATCAAGTGATAATCGAGCAAAGACTAAGAAGGAAAAGATGGCAAATACTGTTTACAAACTTTCCATGATTGGAATACTAGCAATTATCATTTTTGGAGGATATATGGCCATTTCTGGTTACAATTCTGATATTTACCCTCTTGATAGAATTCGGGGAAATCTTGATGGAGTTATAACTTCATCAGATCCTGAAACTATTCGTAATCATTTAGTAGCAATACAACAGGATTTGGATGTTGTGATGGTAAATTTACCAGAAACATTGGATTCTGAAGGTGAAATTATTTCAAAAAATCCTGTTTGGATATTTGGAACCGAATCTACTAATTTTATTAGAATTCAAAATAATATAGAAACAATGTTTTTGGATCTTGATGAAATGTCTTCTATCTCAAAAGATAATGCTGCTTATTCAACTGGAATGGAAGATATTAACGATAGATCATTAAAATTAAGACTTAACATTATGGATGCAACTCCATTCATGTATGTTAGTCCTGCAAATATGATGATGAGTGCAATTTGGATTGCAGCAATTATGGGAATTTTTGTAGTGTTAAAAAGAAAGAAAGAACAATTCAATAAATCAGATGAATAGTAATTAAGAAATATTTAGATCTTTTCTAATTTCATCAACAGCCCTAATCCCATAAATATCTCGAACTTGTTGAATTCTAATTGCTTCTTTTAACATGTCTCTACCAATTGCATTTGTTAAAATTGAATAAACATCACTAAATCTTATTTCCCACTTATCTGCACAATCTAATATTTTACTAATAGCCCATTGTCGAACTTCGTGAGGTAATGGAATTTTTTCTCCAGACTCAATTGAAATCCTATCAAAGAGATTTACAATGTCTGCTGTTTGCGATGCCATTTTTTCTATATCTTTTGACACTCCATATTTTGATTCAGTATTCATTCTGATATTTGACTGGTATTCCGAAAGTTTCAACAAAGCCATCATTTCTTTAGATGAATTACTAGATGCTTTGTTTGTGACTTCTTTGACTGACTGTAATTCTTGAAATAGTCTTTCAGATTTTTTATGGAATTCTATTGTGGATTCATCTTGTCTTTTTAGAGTGTCAGACACTGATGATATTTTTTGTTCAATGTTGTTTGTTTTATCAACGATATTTTGTTTAAAATTGGAAACTTCTTCCTGAACGGATTTTAGTCCTTCACCTACAAATGCTGTAGAATCTGCTCTTTGTGCTAGTGCTCCAATCTCAGTCTCAATTTTATCAATTTTACCTCCTAGTTCTTTGATTGATTCTAGGCCCAAATTATCTATCGAACTTGCTTTTAATGCAATGGAGTCAAATTGCTGTTTTAGTCCATCAATTACTCCTCTTAATGAATCAATTTTTGATGCTTTAGTTGATATTGCATCAATTGTAATTTTGATGGCATCTAGTTCTGTATTTAGATTTGAATTAGACGAAACGCCTTCTGAAATTCTTCCTAATTCTTGTTTGAGGCTTTCAATTATTTGTGAACCTGTATCTAATTTTGCAGTTTTTCCAGAAATCTCATTTATTGTATTTTTTAGATTGTCCATCTCAGAACCAATTTCTAAGAACGAATCTGTTTTTCCAGAAACTTTTCGTAAATCATCTCTAACCTCATCAATTCTTTGTGCAATTTTGATAATCATTTGAGAATTATTTTTAATTGAATTCATACTCTCTTCTACTTGCTTGGATATGTCTTGAGATTTTGAAATTTTACTGATTTCTTTTTCTAATTTTAAAGTCTGATCATTAATTTTATTTACTAAATTTGATTGTGATCTAACTTGATTTAACCCTGCGTATAATTTTTGAGTGTCATCTTCAATATTGTTAATTTGTTTTGATTGTTTTTGAATATGTTCTAGTGTGGATGTTAATGTGTCAATCATTCCTTTCATGGATACTAACACTTTTTGATTTTCACCAAAGATTTTTGACATCACTTTAATTTCTTTTTGTAATGCTTTGTTTGAATCTGAAACTGATGCTACCTTTTTTAATAAGACTGATGGATTAGGCTCTTTCTTTACCTTAACTGTGGTTCTCTTCTTTGTAATTTTGGTAGCCATGTACAATCATTTAAAATTTAAAGATAAAAAAAGTTGGGTGTAAAATAAAAAGTGTAAAGAGTTACTTGTTTACAACTTCTGGTTCATGAAGTAATTCATGAAATGTCTTTTCAGCCAGTCCGTTTGCTGTTTCAATAAACCCTCTTGGGCAATATTCACATTCAATCATATAGTACGGTATGGTACCGTACTATTAATAGCAAGGTGATTACAAAGTAACCAATTATGCAGTCAGATACCCCAGGTCATTTCTCTTCATTAAATCAGATGGCCTAATCATCACTCTGCATATCAATTATATTCTTTGGGCATAAAGAGGTTAAATATTTTAAAAATTAATGAGCCTGACAATATATACTAAAAATTTGAAATTTATGATTCACAATCATTTTTAACCAAATTTGTTAACTGATAACATGCAAAACATTCCACTTCAGCTAGATTCTGGTGGGATTCAAAGCACGCTTAATAATACTGTAACCAGTCTAATCGAACAAATCACTCCTGAATTACCTCACACCAGTTTTGTCACTGATTTAGCATTCATTATGATTATTGGTGCTGTTGTAACTCTAGCTTTTTTTAAAATTAAACAACCATTGATCATTGGTTATCTTTTTGCAGGAATGTTGATTGGACCTTTTTCTAGTATTTGGACTTGGGTTTTACCTAAAGGTGGTCTTCCTATTGATGCTATAGGTGGAGTTGGAATTTTATCTGATATTTCTGCATTGAATCTTTTTGCTGAAATTGGAGTTATTTTACTTCTTTTTGTAATTGGTATAGAGTTCCCATATGCAAAAATCAAAAGTATTGGACGTGTTGCTGTTGGTATTGGAACTATAGGATTATTTTCAACATTAGGTGTATTGTTCTATACTGCTACTGCGCTTGGATTAGAATTCATGGATGCACTGTTTATTTCTGCAGCCTTGTCTGTGTCTAGTACAGCAATTATTGTAAAATTGTTGGAAGACATGGGAAAAATCAAAAAAGAATCATCTATCATGATTCTTGGTATTTTGATTGTAGAGGATGTAATAGCTGTCATTTTGATTTCTTCATTACAATCAATTGCGTTGGTTGGAACTATATCCATAGAATCAATCATTGTAGTTGTATTAGTTGCCATTGGATTAATTGTTGGTACATTTACTATAGGAACTCGTGTAATTCCTCCTCTAATTGATAGGGTTGCAGCAGCAGAACATCGTGAAATCTTACTACTTAGTGTCCTAGGTCTTTGCTTTGGTTACGCATTATTTGCAAATATTGTGGGGCTGTCAGTGGCAATTGGTGCATTTTTAGCAGGAGTTTTGGTTGCCGAATCTAAATCTGCTGAGGTAGCCAAGCTACTTGCAAGTCCAATCAAAGACATGTTTGTTGCTATATTCTTCATTTCAGTTGGTGCTTTGATGGATGTATCACAACTTGAAAATTATATTTTTGTAGCAATTATTTTGATTGCAGTTGCAACAGGAATGAAATTTGGAGGTAATATGATTGGAAACTTTATTTTCAGACAGAAACGTGGAAAGGCACTTCGTTCTGCATTTACTTTGGCAGCTCCTAGAAGTGAATTTTCTATTGTTATTGTAAAAGTTGGAGTGGATATAGGTGCAGTTAGTACTTTCTTGTTCCCTTTAGTTGGTATAATTTCTATTGTTACTGCATTTATCTCTCCTTTATTGATGAAGGTAGGTGACAAAGTAATTCCGACATTGGAAGATAAAGAAAATGTCTGATGAACTCAAACAATTCTTAGATCGAGTACATCATGGAATCACTACTTTTGATTTTGAAGGAAATGAGACTCCTTGCATTGAATTGGATGAGAAAAAATATGATGAGATATTGTCAAAAGTTGCAGGACAATCTTTGTCCATTAATACTGATTTGAATATTTTACAAGATGGATTGGGTAATGCATTTGTCGAAGTGACATTGATTTTTTCAAAAGGTAATATCACTGAAACATTCCTAGTAAATGCAAAAACTCATCTTGCTTTTTTTCAATCTCTTGCAAAAACATCGATGCTTGCCCTTACTTCCACAAAATCTAATTATGGGAAAGATAATGTGTTTATGATTCAATTACCACGTCCTGAAAAAGCTCAAGACGCATTTGAGATAATTGAAAATGCATTGATTCCAAAGAATAAATGAAAAGTGGTGCAGTTACCGGGATTTGAACCCGGGTCACGTACTTGGCAAGCACGAGTACTAACCAGACTGTACTATAACTGCAACAAATCTCAAGGCTGAATTTGGATATTAAACTGTTTTTTAATCAACATTTTTGTATGTATCAACCTTCACACACAAATCAACACCATTACATCAAAAGATCAAAGATCAACTAAACCATTCTACAATACATGTCAGATTGTGGTCATGAGAAAATCATCTTGTAATTACAAGAGGAGATATGACAACTCAAATCAATCATAGAGAAAGTGTCAAACAAAGATTTGCTAAAAAGACTATCTTACTATGAAAACCCACATTTCCCACCATCAAAAAATTCTCTTGAATGGAGAAAATATAGATGCAAAGAAAAATAGGGATTCTGATTCTGGCAAATCAAAACGTGGTGGGATACCCGGTCACAAAGGTGCAACACAAAAATTTACTCTAACTAGTACCACACATCAGATAAATGTCCAAAATGTGGCAGTATAGATATCACTCAAACCAAAATCCGTAAAAGAGTGATGGTTGAAATTCCTAAACCTGTACCATACATTACAACTAAACATATTTTGTATCAATACAACTGTAAGAATTGTTCTGATAATTCCCAGACAAATGAAAATCTTCCACCATGTAAAAGTTTTGATGGTTCAGCAATACATGAGATAACATCACTGTTCTCAAAGAGAATGCCATACGACACCATCAGAGAAACATTGCATGAAAGATATGGACTAAAAATCAGCAATACAACAGTGCAATCCATTCTTCACAATGGTGGAGTAATGCTAGAGCCATTATATGATATTATTCACAGTAAAATCATGACTGAAAAGATTCTTGGGATGGATGAGACAACATTTCTAATTGACTGAAAAGACCGGATGGATGTGGGTTGCAAAAAGTAAAACAAATACACAATACACCTTAGAATACAGCAGGGGTTCAAAAATTACAGAAAAACATTGGAAGGAATTTTCAGGGATTCTAGTCTCTGACGGATACGCTCCATACAGGACTGTATTTTATGATAATGTAAAACAGAGATGCACTGCAACGAGATGCAAAACATCTGGCAAGAAAATTAAAAGATAAACAAGCTAGGATTCTATATGGGAAATTTTCAGATGTGTTACATCGTGCAAGAGTTTGGAGCAAGCAAGAACATTCAGAGAAACAATGCAAAAGACATGCAAGAGATCCTGCTAAAACAGGTAGATTGTATAATTGATCAATACATTGTAGGCGATGAAGAAATGATTCAGTTTGGCAAGAAACTAAAAACTGCAAGGGATAGTTTGTTTACATTTGTGATACATTGTGATGTTTCATCAACTAACAATGACACAGAGAATTCAATTTGAAGATACATCATGCAGAGAAATATTCGTGGATGCAATCAGGGAATGAGGATGTTATCTTACTTGTTTTGAGACATGGAGGATAATTGAACATGTTTTCAGAGATGGCAAAATACATCTAAAGTGCTTGATATATACAAATTAAGAAGTAATTTTTCACATATTTTTAGTATCGTATTTAAAATAATATTAAAGAAATATTATAAAGAGATAATATGATGTACAATATGGAAGAATCAATACAAAATAAAGGAAAATTTAGAAATTTTTTACCTCATAAAGTTCTAAACGAAGGTTGGCGTTATTTTAAAATTCAAGGATCGGATAAAATAATTGCTACTCGTATTAATATTGTGAAGGCATTTCAAATAGTTGAACAAGGTGGACAACCAGTAATCAATCCTGTTAATAAACAACCATTGTATGAATGGGACTTGAACAATGAAGTTAAAATGCTCACGATGGAAGAATACGAACAAATTCAAAAGTCAGGTTGGGATAATTAATTATCCACCTATACATTACAGTTGGAAAATCAACCTAGAATTTGACAGAACCTTTAAACAATAACCTTATAAAGTACTGGTACCGTACTATACGGTATGGTAGAAGATTTAAGATTAGATAGTTTAGAGGGCGTAGGTCCTGTAACTACAAGAAAATTATCCGATGCAGGTGTCCACAACGTCATGGATCTCATCGTTAGAGGTCCTGTTGAAATTGCATCCATTACTGGAATGGAAAAGGATACTGCTGAAAAGATTGTCAATAAAGCCCGACAACATTTAGTTGAAGGTGGATTAATTGCCAATCATTTTACAAGTGCAACTGAAATTTACAAACATAGACAAAGTATTGGTAGAATCACAACTGGTACTAATTGTCTTGATACTTTGTTTGATGGTGGTCTTGAGACTCAAGCTTTAACAGAAGTTTATGGTGAGTTTGGTTGTGGTAAAACACAATTTGCACATACCATGTCTGTGATGGTTCAAAAAAGCAAAGAAGAAGGCGGTCTTGAAGGCTCAGTATTATACATTGACACTGAAAATACTTTCAGACCTGAAAGAATTGTATCTATTGCTAAAGCACATGATATGGATCCTGAAAAAGTTTTAGACAATATCATAGTAGCTCGTGCATATAACAGCTCACACCAAATATTAATTTTAGAAGAAGCTGGCCCTGTAATTGAAGAAAATAATATTAAACTAATTGTTGCAGATTCTGCAGTTGGTCTATTCCGTGCTGAATATCTTGGAAGAGGAACATTATCTGTAAGACAACAAAAACTAAATCACTTTGTCCATTTGTTGTCTAGAATTGCAGAAACATACAACTGTGCTGCACTTGCAACCAACCAAGTTATGGCATCACCTGATGTCTTCTTTGGTGATCCAACTAGACCCATTGGTGGAAACGTAGTTGCCCATACAAGTACCTATAGAATCTACTTTAAGAAATCAGGCAAGAAGCGAATCGCCAGAATGGTGGATAGTCCTCATCATCCTGAAGAAGAAGTAATCTTTGCTCTAGCAGAAGCAGGTGTAGTAGATCCTGAAGAAGCTGAGAAAAAGACTACCAAAAAGACAACTACCAAGAAAGCAACTACTAAAAAGACAAAAAAGTCTGAGGTAGATGTTACTACAGCAGAAACACCTGAGGTAGATGTTACTACAGCAGAAACACCTGAGGTAGATGTTACTACAGCAGAAACACCTGAGGTAGATGTTACTACAGCAGAAACACCTGAGGTAGATGTTACTACAGCAGAAACACCTGAGGTAGATGTTACTACAGCAGAAACACCTGAGGTAGAGTCAAAAGTAGAAATCGAATCTGATGATTTCGATCCGAGAGAATAATAATACCTCTTTCTCCATTTTTTCATTATTTTTGATTCCATCATAATGGAATCATTAAATTATGAAATATCCTACATGAATCTGTTAATACATCATGACAGATCTTTATCGATTACTTCCAGAAGAGATGGAACAACTTGTAATGGATATGGGGTATCCTAGATATCGAGCAGATCAAATCTTACTTCCACTTTATTACAAATTCCCAAAGAATCTCAATGATATCCCACAACTCCCAAAAAAACTAAGAGATGACTTGACTACGGCAGGTTATACAATTGGTTCTGCAAAAGAAACTCATCGTATTGTAAGTGATGATGGAGATACGACAAAATTATTGCTAAATCTAACAAATGATAATTCTGTAGAAACTGTTTTGATGCAATATGATCCATCCAAAATTGGAGGTCATCCACGTTCCACTATTTGTGTTTCTACTCAAATTGGATGTGCAATGGGATGTGTATTCTGTGCAACAGGTCAAATGGGGTTTGAAACAAATTTAAAATCTGAACATATTGTATCTCAAGTAATTCATTTTGCAGAAATATTGCAACAAAGAGGTGAACATGTGACGAATTTAGTTTTTATGGGTATGGGAGAACCTATGGCAAATTATGATGAAATGATTCGAGCAGTAAAAATTTTAACGCATGATAGAGGATTTGGTTTAGGTCAGAGGCACATTACCATTTCTACAATTGGAATTAAATCTGGAATTGAAAAACTAGCTGAAGAAAATCTACAGATAGGTCTAGCAATTTCTTTACATGCTCCAAACAATGAATT
This sequence comes from Candidatus Nitrosopumilus sp., assembly GCA_965262905.1. GTDB lineage: Archaea > Thermoproteota > Nitrososphaeria > Nitrososphaerales > Nitrosopumilaceae > Nitrosopumilus. Next base: position 951,437 of record OZ253567.1, on the reverse strand, counting down.
AAGAAAAAAATTAGTTCCTACTGCAACTTCTAATTCTGTAGAAGAAATTATTGAAATTGGGAGAAATTACTTTAAAAAAACTGGACGTCGTGTGACATTTGAGTATGCACTTATGGAAGGGATAAATGATTCACCTGAAATTGCAACAGAATTAGCTAGGCTTTTAGAGGGAAATGGTTCTCATGTAAATTTGATCCCGATTAATCCTACTGCTGGTGATTTCAAGCGTCCGTCAGAAAAAAATATCGAAGAATTTGAACAAATTTTGTCCAAGGCAGGAGTAAATTGTACAATTAGAATCGAAAAAGGTACAGAGATTTCAGCTGCATGCGGTCAACTCAGAACTGATCTTGCCGATTAAACGTGTATATCTTTTCTAAGTCTTAAAATAGGGCTTTCGAAGGTTTTACACTCATGGCAACTAAGAAATCATCTGGTCGTTCACATGGATTTAAGCATAAATCCAGACATGTTATGACAAAAAAAGCCCCTAGAGGAGTCTCGTTTTTGTTACGTGAATACAAAGAAGGTCAACAAGCACTTGTCATTATTGATCCAAGACAGCACAAAGGATTACCACACAGACGATACCATGGAAAAGTAGGTGTAGTTACAAATGTTGGTAGACGTGCAGTTACACTTGATGTGAAATTAGGTGATAAAACAAAAACCTTAATCACTAGATTGGATCACATTAAACCATTTGGTGTATGATATGGAAGAAATAAAAAAGAAACAAGCTATTTCTCTTGCAGAAGTTAAAGAAATTTTAGGTAAAGTTGATGTCGAAGAAATGGATCAAATTCAACGTTGGACATATGATTATGTTTCAAAATTTGTAACAACTGAATCAAAAGATGCAAAAGATATGAAAAAACGACTCATCAAAGAATGTGAATTAACTGAAGATGAATCTGTTGAAATAGTTAACATTAGACCTACAAGTTTAGCTGAATTACGTTCCTTCACATTTGGTTGGAAAAAATTAATTCTCGCTGAAACCCTAGAAAAAATGCTCAAAATAATCAAGGAGCATTCGTAATTTCTTAGGAGTATTCTATTTTGTATCGGGCACAACCCCCAGCTAGAAAGTATGAGGAATATGCATATGTATTAGATTTCAATTCTAGAGGTAAATCCTCTACTGTGAGAGGTAGAGATGGAATTATTATTACAGCTATTGGAGAAGACAGATTAACTCTTTTAGAAGTTCTTGGAATTCCAAACTCCACATTTGAGATTGGAGAAAAAATCTATATCGGAAAAGAAGGGAGAACAAAGGTTCTATCTGTTTTGGGAAAGATGGAATATGATAAAATTTCATCGTCTGCTCAAAGTGAATTAGATTTAGTAGTTGAAACTATTGTAACTGCAAATGAACAAAAATTTGTTGCGTATCTAAACAATGCACAACCACTAACACCAAGAATTCATGCACTAGAACTAATTCCCGGAATTGGAAAAACATACATGAAAACTATGTTGGAAGAAAGAGAAAAGCAAAAATTTGAAAGCTATCGGGATTTACAAGACCGTGTTGGATTTAAAGAACCAATTAAACATATTTCAGAACGAATCCTGGATGAAATTACAGGTGAAAGTAGAATGAACCTCTTTGTAAAGAGATGATAAAACGAAAACGTCTTGGCCAACATTTTCTAACATCCAATTCTATAGCAAAATCCATAGTTTCTGAGGCTAAAATCACAAAAAATGATGTTGTATTTGAAATTGGAACTGGTCAGGGAATCCTGACTCCCCTTTTATGTCAAAAAGCTGACAAGGTAATTTCAGTTGATCTGGATGGGGAACTAATTAGAAATGCTAAATCAAAATTTTCAGATATAGACAATTTAGTTTTAAAATCTGGTGATGGTTTCAAAAAAAAAGATATTTTTACCATTTTTGTTTCTAATTTACCATATTCTAGGAGCAAGGATGCAATTGAATGGTTGGCGCAGACTTCTTTTTCACATGGAGTGATTATGGTTCAGAAAGAATTTGCTGATAAATTACTTACAACATCATCTAAGCAAAGAAAAGCTATAAGCATTATAGCTACGTCTGCATTTGAAATAACAACCATACTAAAAGTAGGAAAAAATAATTTTTCTCCTCCACCAAAAATTGATTCAGTGGTTTTAAAAATAAATAAAAAAAATAATTTATCTAAAGAACTTATCCAAATAATTAATAAAATATTCTCATATCGAAGAAAAACAGTTAAAAATATTTTGAAACAACTCAACAAGGAATCTAAAATAGATAAACGAGTAGATGATCTATCTGGAGAGGAAATAATTAGTCTTGCAAATCAAATCCTTGAAAAATGATGAGTATCCTCCTTCTGAGGATACTTTTTTCATTGCAAATAATATTAAAAATGAAAAAGGCAATTACGCTTTAGATATTGGAAGTGGTTCAGGATATCTTACAAAATTACTTTGTAAAAATTTTTCATTAGTTGTTGGAACTGATATTAATTGTAAAGTGTTACAACATCAAACTTCTTACAAAACAAAAAATCTAATTTGTTGTAATGGTTCAGATGCATTAAAAATAAAATTTGATTTTATTGTATGTAATTTACCTTATCTTGCAACTGATGAAATTATGGATATTGCAACAGATGGGGGGGGAGAAGGATTTGAAATTCCTAAAAAAATTTTTGATTCTGTGATTAGTAATATGGCTGAAAATGGAAAATTTATTTTTGTAACATCATCGCTTTCTAATTACCAAAAATTGATCGATTATGCTCAAAAATTAGGCTTGAAAACACAAATTATGGCAAAAAAGAAACTATTTTTTGAACAATTAATTCTTGTAGAAACTATTAGATGATTATTTTTTTAGATTCTTTTTGGCATATGTGATAATTGCATCAGTCATCTGTGTGGTTGTTGCATCGCCGCCAATATCCCATGTTACTGCCTTTCCTTCATTGATTACTTTATCTGTTGCATCAAAGATTGCATCTCTAATTTCTTTTTCACCTAGATAATCTGCCATCCAAGCTCCTGAAAGAACAGTTGCAGTTGGATTTACTTTGTTTTGTCCTGCAAATTGCGGAGCACTTCCATGTGCTGCTTCAAACATTGCATAATTGTATCCAATATTTGCAGAATAGATTAATCCAATTGAACCTACAAGTGCTGATGCTAATTCAGAAATAATATCCATAAACAAATTGGTACTAACTAATACTGATCCATTAAACTGTTCAGTTGCAATTACCATTTGTTGTGCCATGTTGTCTATATAAATTTCAGATAATTCAATTCCAGTTCCTTCAACTGCTTTCTGTGTTTCATCCCAAAATATCCCATCTGTTTGTTTTAGAATGTTTCTTTTTGTTATTGCTACCATTTTTTTCATATTGAATTTATTTGCCCAATCCACTGCTGAATCAACCAATCTTCTGCTTCCATGCCTTGTGATCTTTCTAATTGCTATTGCAGCATCATCTGTAATTTTTGCCTCTACACCTGTATAGAGCCCTTCAGTTGCTTCTCTGAAACAAACACAATCAAGTTTTCTATTTGGAGTTAATCTATCATAAGTTTTAGTTGGTCTGATATTTGCATAAAGATCAAATTTCTGTCTTAATGTGACTGCAACACTTCTAGGTGCATCTGGAACTGGAATTGTGGTTGTTGGACCCTTGAAACAACAGTCTGATTCTTCTAAAATTTTCATTGTTACATCAGGAATGTACGATGCATCTTTTCTACCATTTTTCCCCCATTGCTCTGAGCCTACTTCACAAAGAATTAACTCTGATTGTAAGTCACATTCCTTTAAGACCCTTAACATTGAATCTACAACTTCAGGTCCAATTCCGTCACCTTTCATTACAGCGGCTCTTTTACTCAAAACTGCAAGAAATTGAGGTGATTATTATTTAATTCTACCTTGAAATTGAAATATTTTCTACATACTTTCTATAGAGATGATTTAATACCTAATTTAACAAATAATATCCAAATGCAAATTGTCCAAATCTCTGATCTACATGTGGGCTCTCAATTTTTACAAGAAAAATTTGACATCTTAGTAGAAGAAGTAAATGAACTAAATCCTGATATTATCATAATCACTGGTGATTTAACTAATGAAGGATTAATGAAAGAATATGAACAGTGTAAATCTCTTTTAAAAAAATTTAACACTAAAAAAATTATTACTATAAGTGGAAATCATGATTATCGGAATACTGGATATCTTTTATTCAAAAAATTTTTTCCTTTTGAAACTGTAAATGAACTAAGTGATGATGTTGTGTTAGTTACAGTTGGAACTGCAAGACCTGATAGAAATGAGGGTGAAGTAGGATATAGGCAAAATTTATGGTTAGAGCGAACTATGAAAAAATACAAAGACCAAGTAAAGATTGTTGCAATGCATCACCATTTAATTGCAATTCCTGATACTGGTTCTGATCAACTTACTTTAGTTGATGCAGGTGATGTATTAAGAACTGTTTTGGATTCTAAAGTTGATATAGTATTATGTGGACACAAGCATAGGCCATGGGCATGGAATTTTGGAGAATTAACTGTAGTTAATGCTGGAACAGTCACATCTGAGAGAGTTCGTGGATTCTTTGAAAATACTTACAATATTCTTAATATTTCTAACAAAAAAATACAAGTGGATCTAAAAATCGTAGGTGGAAAACAACTCCCAATTGAGGAGATTGTGAATAATTACAGTCAATTTGGAGACGAATGAATTTATTTACAGAATCATTTTAGGCATATTATGCGGGGGTCGCCTAGCCTGGTAGGGCGTGAGATTGCTAATTTCATGTTCGCAAGAACTCGTGGGTTCGAATCCCTCTCCCCGCGCCATTAAAACTTAATAGACCGACTCAAGAAGTTTTTTCATGGGACGAAGAAAATCACAAAAAATCATTCGTACTGGTCCAAAAAATGCCACTACTGGTATGTGTCCTCTTTGTAAAACAATTGGTAAAATTTTCATTCTTGGTTCTCCTGGCGAAGAGAGAGCAAAATGTGAAAAATGCCGTCAGGAATTTGAATTATAATCAAAAAAGATAGCCTGCCAAATCAAAACATTTACCAATAACTTTTTAAGACAATTTTTATCCAGATATATAATCATGAGTTCAGAAGCTGAAACCATCTATGAGAGAGTTGCAAAACTTGAAGATGAAATTGCATTACTAAGAAGCGAAGTTGATATCCTCAAACAAGCACTAAGAAATAAAATTGCTCGTCATGAAATCTCTATGATCAAGCAAGGCACTGATGTAGATTCAATTATTGATTAATTTTTTGTCTTTATACTTCTAATTAATTCTAAAATAAAGTCTACATCTTCTGCGTTTGGGTTTATTTCTAAATATTTATTCAAATATTTTAAAGCAATTTCAGAGTTTTGTAATCTTTCTTCTAAAATCCCTTTATCTCTAATATCTTCAGGTGATTCTGGTTCAATAGCTAGTATCATGTTTACACATCGTAAAGCTTTTTCATAAACAAATGATTGAACATAAGAATTTTTTAAATTCCTTGCAAGTCTTACAAGTATTTGTTCTGGTTTAACTTCATCAAGAAATTCTGGTTTAAATTCTAATTGTCCTCCATAATTAGCATCAAGGATATCTTGCAAGTCATCAACATCTAATAGTCTCCCATCATAAAACGGATCTAAGATCATCTCTTCATTGTATTTTACCAAAATGTGACTCGGGAATCCAACTATCCTTAATTCCAATCCAATGAATTTTGCAATTTCTGCATATAAAATTGAAATAGTGATGGGAAGGCCAGTTTTTTTATCAATTACTTCATTTAGAAAATTATTTTTTGGATTATAGTAATCATCATCATCTCCACTAAAACCTAAATTTTCAAAAAGATGTTCATTTAACATTGAAATCAAATATGTGGGGTTTTTTACATCACTGATTGATTCTTTTAGTGATTTTCCAATTTGATTAATTTTTTGAATATAATTATCAACATTTAGATCTGGATATTCTATAATTTGTGCAAACTTGAGGTATTTTTCAACCAAGTTGAAATTTGGATTCTTTACAAATGCAAGCCATTCTGCAACTAAAGGATCAAATTTTTCTTCCAATTATTACAAACTCAGTTTTTTAAGATATAATTGAGGATCCTTGAGTTCTCTAGTATTTGGAGGAATTTCTATCATCTTTTTGAAAGTATTTTTGCCTAGTTTTTCATATAGTATTTTTGTAAAGTCCTTACCCATGCTTTTTCTTACCTGATATGATGAAAAATCAGTTCCCATAAACGTTGATAGATAATTTTGAAAATCTTGATCATCTTTTAGTATATTTTCAATGGCAAAAGCTGCCATTCCTTCCATTGCAGTAAATGCAGCATGGTGTTGTTGGATTGGAACCAGCCATCTTTTGTAAATGTCCAATAATTCTGGAATTGATTCTACAATTTTAGGATCTATTTCTACATGTGTAAATGTCATAACATCAGGTCCAATCTGCCCAATTAAGAAATGATCTGGATTTAAAAAGAAAAACAAATTAGCTTTTTTTGCAAATGGAAAATCATCTGGTACTGCTTGTAATTGACAATACTCTGATAATTTGTTGATTGTTTCAGTATCTAGTGATAGGATGATTTTAGCTAATTCTTCATTTATTTTATTTACTTCCATTGCTGCACTTTTGTTTATTTGTTGAAGATTTTCTTGTGTTGAATGAATTAATTCTTCAAGAACTGTCATTTTTACTGCTCCAAGATATCCTGAGTTCACATTTTGAAATTTTAATTCATACGGCTCTCCTTGTTTATGTAGAATTATCTGTGGATATCTTGACAAAATGAATTTGTTTAAATAAATTTCTGAATCCAAATAATCCCCATATGTTGTTGTAATTTTTGAAATGTATTGAATGGCATATGTAGAATATACTAAATATTTTGCAGTATCTTGTTGCATCAATTCTGCAATCTTTGTTAGGTTTTCTTTTGCAACTGCATTGAATAATTCTTTGACAAATTCTTTTGATTCTTTATCTGCAAATACTTTGTTTCCTTTAATCCTCTTCAATTCTTCTAATTCTAGAAATTTTAATGAAATATCCTCTGAAATTTTTATCCCTGTGAATTCTTCCACTTTGTTTTTAAAATCAGGCAATATCCCAGTCGCAATATCATCTAATTCTTTGAATTGTACCTTGTTTGCAATATTATCCCTAGCCCTAGTCGCTAGTTCTACAATCTCTTTTTCTTCATTAATTTCAACTGATAATTGCCCAAATAGAGCATCTGCAAATTCTTGAAATTCTCCCAATTCACATAAAATTTTAAAATACTACATTTAAGATTACCTTGATTTTTACTATCAAAGAAATTATTAATTCAAAATTTATTGGTTTGTCATCGAACATGTTAGAATCTAGTATTGAATTTATAAAATGTGTAAACTGTGGTTCAAAATTATCATTAGATTCATTCAAACAGGACAAGGAAATAATTGAAGGGATTTTAGAATGTCAAAAATGTTATGGACAATATCCTATAATTGAAAAAATCCCTATTCTATGGAGTGATTTTTCTCTTTATCTTTCATCACGCAAAAAATTAGGCAGTAAACTCTATCAATTAATTGAAAATTTAACACTCAAGAAATTTTGTAAATCTTCATTATCAAATACTTCTCAAACTCATGAAGATAGAACTGCTCTTGAAGAACGATGGTCGCTGATATATAAAAATAGTAAATCTTCAAAATTCTACTCTGAAATACAAAAAAATCTCAATTCTTTACAAAAATCGAATCTTGTTTTAGAGTACGGGTGCTCTATTGGTGTCATGACTTCTTTTTTGGCAAAATCTAACAAGATGGTGTTTGGTGTTGATAGATCCTTTTCTGCCTTAAGAATTGCAAAAAAATTACCCAAAAACAATCTTGATTATGTTGTAGCTGATTTCCTATCTCCAATATTTGGAAAATTATCTTTTGAACTTATCCTGGCACTAAATGTTTTAGAACTTGTAGAACCCACAGAATTTTTAAAACATGTTTCAAAACAAGTCAGTAAAGGGTATTTTGTTATTAGTGATCCATATGATTTTGATAGGGGAATCAATTCTGTGAAAAAATACCTTGATGAAAAATTATTACGCATGAATTTACAGAATTTGGACTTTAAAATTACTCCTCAAACGAAAACCCCTTCTCACATACCATGGAATTTAAAACTCAATCCACGTGCAACTTTGAATTATGATGTAGATTTAGTTATTGCTCAAAAATAAATTTTTAATAATAATTACTTACATTTCCTCTCTAGTTTGATTGCAACTCCCACACCCATTTTTTCTAGTACCAAACCAGATTAGTGCTAAAGGCATTAAGGCATAAAGCAACATGGCATTTGGTAACCCTAACAATGATTCGTTTTCTATAACATATCCTAACACTATTACTATAAACAGACCGAGTGAAATAATTCCTGAAATTTTATTTAATTTGTCTTTTGTAATCATTGAAAATTTTGTTTATTCTTGTTATTTAATAAAATATCTAAATAAAATTAATTTCTATCCACATGAATTACATTCAAATTTCTTTTTAGATTGATGGGCTTTTTCCATATGGCGTACTGTTCTTTGTGAATCTGAAAATTCCATGTCACATTTTGGACAAATATTGCCTACGACGATTTCTTTTTTGCGTGAAAGTAATCCCATATTTTTTTCCAAATCATTTACAATAAAACTCTTTTATCACATTGAAATTCGTGCCAAATTCAGTAATTTAAAGAAAAATAGAGCCTGAAAATCAAATAACAATTAATTTAAGAATCATTACGTACTATTTTCTTTATTATGGTGAATTATTTTATCAATAAAATAAAACGTGTTTCAAGTAGACCTTCTAAATGCGTGTATTGTGCTGGAATAGATCTTAAAAATGATGCAGTTTTAGCTACCATTGGTCCGTCTGAAGCAAATGCAGACTATACATTTTCTATCTTATGTCTTTCTTGTGAAACTTTGATGATAATTACCACTCATTCAGAATTAGTGGTTGGAATTCATCATTCAGTTGGAAACCAAGTAACCATGCGTAATTCTTGAAAAAGTAAATTTCCATAAAAAGAACAACAATGAAATACTGAAATAACGTGTAATTATACATGGCTGCAATTATTATTATTCCGATTCTTTTTGTTGCAATTATTGGGTTATCGAGTTATCTTGCATATCGATTTTTAATTTATGATTTGTATTGTAAAAGATCTATCAATAAATCTCTGCAAAAATACAATATCAAAAAAACTCCGTTTCAAATAATTAAAGAATACTATGAAAATAAGGGAGAACAAATCTCACATCAAGAAATTCAAAATCTTGAAAAAAATTATAGACAAAATGAACCTGATCAATTTCTTGCAATGTATGATGCAATAAGAGATAATCAAAAAGATAAAGAAAACAACTAAGTTTTTTAAATTACTAAGGTCTTACTGGGATTTGAATAAATGGAGTACCGCCTTCACCTACTACTAGAGGTAATACTCCATCCCAATTTTGTATTTTTAGCCACTCCAAATATTGTGGATTATTTGCTAATGCTTGATTAATTATTGCGATTGCTTCAGCCTCACCGTTTGCTTGAGCAATGTTTGCATTTGCAATTCCGACAGCTGAAGCCTCGTGTTGTCTGGCTTCAACTTCTATTCTTCTCAAGTCATTTTCTGCCCTTAGTGCATTTTGTTCTGCTTCTACTTTAGATTCAATTGCTTTGTTGAATAATGCTGAGAATTCAAAATCTGTAATTGAGATTACATCAGTTTTGACATCAAATTGACTTAATCTTTCTCTAATTGCATTCTCAATGTCTGATTTTACCAATGGTCTTTTTGTGATTAATTCCTCAGCATTATAATTTGCAGTTACTTGTTTTACTGTCTCCTCAATTGCTGGCTGAATAACCCTATTTTCATAATCTAGACCAATTTCCTTGAATAATATGTGAACTCGTTCTGGATCTGCATGATAGTTGACAGTTACTGTCGTCTCCACTGATTGAAGATCTTTTGATGCACTTCTTGTATCTTTATCATACTTTAGAGTACGAACTTCCATTTGTACAATATCATCTTGGAATGGAACAAGGAAGTGTATTCCCTCATCTAGTGGAGGATTAGATAGATCAACTGCATTCCAATGTAATAGCACACCTCTGTTACCTGCATCTACAATTTTGACTGAGGCTGATGCTACAACACCGATTATAATTAGAAGAAGAATAGCAACTAGAATAATTTTCATTGGACCCATGTTTACATTTACTTTAGGAGATTGATACTTTGACAATACTTTTGCCATTCACCTTCTACTATTATACCCATCTACTGAGAATTAGTTTAACCTAAATCCATCTCTTAACAAATTTATGTTGTTCATACATAAAATAACTAATGGCAGAACCTAACTTTTCATGGATTTATATCATAATTTTCTTGGCAATTCCACTAGCAAGAATTATTCCACGTATTTTGGCAAAACGAGGTATAGGTAAGAGGTTCATTCAACCTCAACAACAAAAACCATTTGAACCTAGTTTTGTAAAACCTGCTCAAGAACATCCATCAGAACCCTTTGAAACTAGACCTGATACCTCTAAACCTCAATCAAAAAATGATCTTGTTTTAGGCGCTCTTAATAGAGGTTCAAAATCTTTTGAAAGCATTCAAAAAAATACTGGATTAGATAATCAAGATTTGGATTCTATCTTAGAAGATTTAGAAAAAAATGGATTAGTAAAAGTAGTTCAGAAACAGGGTATGTTTGGTCCAAAAACTGAACTATATCCAACTGATAAGGGATTCAAGGAATATTATTCTTAGATATCTCCATTAATTTTTAAAATAATGTGTGCCGGGGGCGAGTTTCGAACTCGCGACCTCCAGATTATGAGTATTGCCTTAGTTGGAGAACCGTTAGAGTTTACCAATTGAACTGGCACTCTAACCAGGCTGAGCTACCCCGGCATGATATTAGGTCAAAAATTTGGGAAATTAAATGATTCTAATTTTACTTTATATCATTCCAGAGGATATTTTCGTTTTTGACCCACCGGAATTTCTTTTGTAATGCAGATGTATACAATTTTTCCCATTCTGCACCAACATCGTCTGTCCAAGCCTTGAAAACACGTGGATCAATGTAATTCCTTAATGATGTACCAATGTTGTAATCTTTGGTTTTTTCAGATAAATCAATCTGTAACCTTAATTTTTCTAATCTTTCTTTATGTTTTGATTTTTGTTTTTTGATTTGTTTATTTAATGTCTTAATTCTTTTAGTTTTACTTTTCTTTTGAGTGTCTGTTTTAGGAGAACTTACTTTTACTTTTTTGAGTATTTCTTGGGTTTTTTTCCATACTTGTTCTTTTTCCACTTTTTTCAAAGTGTCTCTTTTCTTTTGCAGAGATTGCTCAAACGTTTTAGGAATAGTTCTTTTGTGATTACACATCATGGCAGCTTCTAGATTTGCTAATTTTGCATGGTATATTTTCTCAGTTGCAGATTTCCCCTTCATATTATCATGCTTTACAAGATAGTCTTTGACAACTGTTGTTGCTTGGAATGTTCTGAACACTTTAGCAGTTAACCCCTTTACAATTCCTGAAAAATATTTGTTCACATCTCTAGATGTGATATTATGGAAAATTTCCTCATTTGGTTTTTTCTTTTCAATTAATTTTTTGAGATTTTCTTGAAATTGTTTATCATCACTAATTGCCTTTAGAGTTTCTTGCCACCTTACACTATCTTTTCCCAAAAAGTCAAACTCTATTGTATTTGTAGTAATCTTGATGTGTTCTTTTCTCAGGGTTGTAGCACCTACCGTATCTGCCTCATCTGGATCTTTTTCGTCTCCTACTCTCATTGCAGTTCTATAAATCAAATAACATGCAGTAGCAACATTACTCTTTTTTGGATCTTTCATATCTTTGACCATTGCTTTTTTGATTTTTTCAATCTCTTTTTGAAGCTTGATGGCTTTCTCGTACTTTTCTTTATCTCTACCTTGTTTTAGATCAGAGCTATCTGCAAGCCACACATACTTTCTTTTTTGTGTAAGAAAATCCATCCAACTTGCAAGCCACATAGAATCTTTATCCTGAATTACCTTCCTCCATTCCCCTTCAGGTGCTTTAGCTTCTTTACCGAGATTCAGTGTAACGTCTTTTGGAGTAACACGTGGTTTCCATTTTCCTCTGAGTGGATGTTCTCCTCTACCGATGAATATTCCTGGGGGCTCTGCCATATAGTTTCCAACCTCAACTTCTTTTCCATCCATAATGGCAATTCCGTATTTTGTTTTTAGCTTTTCTCGTAATTCTTTTCGTTTTACAGCAAGGGATTTCTTATACTCCTTACTCCTAATTTCTTTGAGGTCTTTTTCTTTGTCAACTATTTTGTAAGCGTTTGAAAAATTAATATCATCATATGATATTTTTTTAAATTTTGAATCTAGAATTTTTGCAAAATCTACTGTAAAATTTTTCTGAAATACTTTATCTTGAGCATATGGGGTGTCTTTCTTTTTGGCCCATTGATACACCATTTCTTCTTGGGCTAAATTGAGATTTACAGTATCTTCTTTGATTTTTATTTTAATTCCTTGAGCCTCATATGCGGTAGGAAACAAGATTCCATTGTGTTGTAGTGTTTTCCATTTCATTTCTTTTCATCTTAAAATTGTGGACTTTGATGAAATTCTGTACTATCTGTATATCAATTTAGCGAAGTACGATGTTAGTTAAGGAAATAGCTCTTTACTCATAAATTTCTCAAATTCTAGGTCTGTTTTCATCTTTTTAGCCTCCAAAAACATGGCTGCATCAGTACCTACCACATATCGTGGCAACATTTCATCATCATGAATTGCCTTCATTACCACATCTGCAACTTGAGAAGGTGCAGTTCCCATCTCCACCATCATTTTGAGACCTGCTAAAATATTGTCAGTTAAGGTCTTGTATTTTGGATCAATTTTTGATTCTGGAACTTTCATTGAATTAAAAAAATTAGTTTTGATTACTCCTGGTTCAATCATTGTAGTTTTAATTCCAAATTGACCTAACTCATATCTCAAACATTCTCCTAGTCCTTCTAATGCAAATTTTGAACTGATGTAAGCTGGAGATCCTGGTAATCCCATTCTTCCTACTACCGAACTAATATTGATAATGTTACCTGAATTTTGTTTTCTCATAATTGGGGCAACCTCTTGAATAATTCTTACAATACTGAAAAAATTTGTCTCAAATTGTTTTCTAAAATCATTTATTGTTAGATCTTCTGTACATCCAAATTGACCATACCCTGCATTGTTAACTAGTACATCTAGTCTTCCATTTTTTGTAACAACTTTTTTGACTGCAGAAATGATTGATTCTTCTTTATCAACATCTAATTCTATAATTTCAACTGGAAGATTATTTTTTTTTGCGGCATATTCTAATTCACCTGCTTTTCCAACATTCCTCATACTGGCAAATGTATAATACCCATCTCTTGCTAATGATAATACAGTTTCTAATCCAATCCCTGATGAACTGCCTGTAACAAGAGCTACTTTTTCCATGATAATTCTAAATTCTTGTTATATTTATCCCATTTTGATTAATTATACTAGAGGTTTATCTCCTTCAGTAGGATCAATCAATTCAGTTTCTTCACCATCATTGATTCTTTTGAGAATCTCTAATGCTGAATATTTGTGGAGATATTCATTGTTATTTCCACATCTATATGAGAAAGTACATCTTGGACATCCTGATTCATTTTTGCACGGACATTCTTTTACTATGAACATACTTCTTTCAAGTACCTTCTCAAATCTGTCATAGAGGGCTTTACTTGCACCACTTCCACCAATAGCCCCATCATAGATGAAAATCAAGCCTGATGTACCTAATGATATGCCTCCTAAATCTTGGGAAACTCCGCCTGTGATCATATTACTTCCTTCAATTACTACGTGCTCTGTAGCATGGTATCCACTAGCTTCTGTATATTCCTCATCTTCTGATTCTTTAATTACTTTTAGAGGTCTTGGTGCATGAAATACAATTCCTTTGGTTACAAAATCATATTCTAAAGGTGTGTCTAGTTGTACTTTTTCGCCTTGGGTTATTTCTTGTCCTAACTCAATATTGACATATCCATATACCTTTTTTTCAATATGTAATTTACAAAATGCAATTTCAACACCATTTGCTTTTCTTCTTTCATAAACTGTTTCAATTGTAGGCCATTCTTCTGTTAATGATTTTGTATAGTATGGATAATCTCTTGGGATTCTTTCCAGTTTTGCATAGTTTTTTTCTGGATAATCAAATTCCTTTACCTTGTAACGAATACCTGCTAAAAAATAGATTGCATCTTTGTGTAATTCTTCTAGTGCAATTGGCAATACTCTATCTCCAACTTTTTTCCCATCTAAGAAAATATCAATTGAATTACCAATTCCTCTAATGCTGTATTCATTTAACATAGAATTGATTTTATCAAAATTTGGAATTATTCTATTATTGAATTCTTTTAGATTTTCATTAATTATGTGCTGTTCTATTACTTCTTGATGTTCCTTTAATTCATGTTTTGAAATGGGTCTATCACATGCCATTGCCAAAATTTGAAATTCTTCTACAAATGGATTCTTGGGATCGATGTAGGTTTTCTCAATATCTTCAAAATAATCATCAGGGTGATTCTTGTAATATTGTGATATGGGATCATTCCCTAAAGCTAAAAATGCATATCCTCTCTGACCTTTTCTAGCTGCTCTCCCTATTCTTTGAATTAGTCTATTGACTGGAATAGTTGATGATATGACACAATCTACATTGCCTACATCTATGCCTAATTCAAGCGTGGGAGTGCATGAGATTGCCTGCAATTGGTCTTCTTTGAATTGTCTTTCAACGGATGTTCTGTAATTTGCCATTAATCCCGCCCTGTGAACTTTGATGTTCACTTTTTGTTTTTTTGCCTGTATTGCTAAAAGTTCTGAATTTAGATGTGAATTATTGAAAACCATTGTCTTGTGATTTTTTTGAGTTAGTTTCTTTGTCAGCTCTACCATCAGGGCCCTCTGTGTTCGAAGTGACGGGAAAAGCATTACAAAATCTGTTTTCCCTTTTTTACCTGAACCTTGAATTTTTTGCATTTTTTCACCAAACAACTTTTGGCAGAATTCTTTTGCATCATCAAGAGTTGCTGATGCTGCTACGAATTGTAATTTATTGGAACAAATCCTCTTTAGTCTTTTTATGATATAGTGAACATTTGTTCCAAAAATCCCTGAATATACGTGAGCCTCATCTGTAATGAGAATTCTAGTAGAAGATAATAATGAAGAAAATTTTGTTTGATGCCACATATGATAATGTAACACATCAAAATTTGTAATTAGAATTTGAGGTGGATTATCAATTATTTCTCTTCGCTCTTCTTGTTTTGTATCTCCATCAAAGACTTTAACATTCACCCCTATTTTTTCTGCAAATTTTTGAATTTTTGGATACTGATCACGGGATAGTGCTTTTGTGGGATATACAAAAATTGCAAAAACATTTCCATCTACGGCCTCTTTTTTTATTCTTTGAATTACTGGAATCAAAAATGCTTCTGTTTTTCCAGATGCTGTAGGTGCTTCAATGACGACATTTTCCCCAAATGTAATTTCTTCAATAGCCTCTTCTTGAAATTTATAAAATTGATCAATTTTTAGTTCTTTGAGATGCTCAGTTATTGATTCATCTAGTCCTAGTTCTTCTACTTTACAGCCCATTTTAGGCTCAGGATTACTCAAAACCTTGTATTGTGAAATATAGTCTTTTTTTGAAAACAGAATTTCTTTAGTAATTTTATCTGGGTTGTTTTTGCCTATCATGTCTTTGATTTCATTTTCTCCCCTCACAATTCCTTCATCTTTGAGACATTCAGATAATCCTCCTTCAGTTACTAATCCTTTGTCAAATCTTGAAAGAAACTCTAGAAATACTTCATCAGCATTTTTTGAAAATTCTAACAGATCTTCTAATCCACATTTTTCACAAGAAACATGTATTTTTTTATTGAATGTTTTTTGAATTCCAATTTTTGATTTACATTTTGGACAAGAGAACTTCAAGATCTATTTGATAAAGAATCATTGATGATTTATTGTTTGATAGATATTATGACCCACGACATTATTAAGCTAGAAGAGAGTCTTGAATTTAAAAATGAAAAAAATAGAAATTAATAAAATTTACAATCAGAACTGTATTGAAGGGATGAAATTAATCCCCAAAAATAAAATTGATCTTGTAATTACTGATCCACCATTTGCAATAAATTTCAAGGCTAAAAAGGCAAATTATAACAGAACTTCTTCTAGGGTATTATCTGGATATAATGAAATCAAACCTGAGGATTATTATGATTTCACCTTTACATGGTTGAGTGAAGTTTTTAGAATTTTGAAGGATTCTGGCAGCATGTATATTTTTTCAGGTTGGAATAATCTCAAAGATGTCTTACGTGCAATAGATGATGTTGGATTTACTACTGTAAATCATGTTATTTGGAAATATCAATTTGGGGTAGTTACAAAAAGGAAATTTGTTACTTCTCACTATCATTGCCTTTATGTCTGCAAAGATGATAAGAAACGAAAATTTTTTCCATTTTCTAGGTTCAAAAAAGATGATAAGACAAAAGATGGTAAAAGTCTTCATTATAGAGACAAGGAAGATGTTTGGGATATTAAAAGAGAATATTGGACAGGTGATGAAAAAACTCCAACAAAACTTCCTGCAGAAATTATTGAAAAACTATTGGAATATTCAAGTGAAAAAAATGATTTGGTATTTGATCCATTCCTTGGTTCTGGCCAAGTTGCAGTAGTTAGTAAATCTCTAAAAAGAAAATTTCTTGGTTTTGAAATAGTTCCAGATTATTACAAATTTGCAAAAAAGCGATTAGACACTGATACCTATAGAATTAAAAAATTAAAATAGACTATTTCTTTTTTTCAGATTCATCAGTTCTTTTTTGACCAATTTTGGATGTAATACTTTCTCTAATCTCATCATCTGTTTTACCTTCCGTTTCTACTCCAGCTGATTTTGCAATCATCTCTAATTTTTCTCGTTCTGTTTCAACAGGTCCTGAAATTTTGGGTACCTCATCTGTTACATCCTTTATTTGCTCTTGAATTTCGTTTTTGGCTTTGTTGTATTCATTTACTGCTTTTCCCATTTTTCTAGCAGCCCCTGGTAATTTCCCTGTACCTAAAATCAAAACCAATGCTACAAAAATAATGATCATCCATTCACTACCGCCGATATTTAATGAATAATCAAACATATCTTGATGTTCTCTAATTTGAAATTAAACGTAATGTCTAATTTTGTGCCTAAATTGGTAATTTATCATTGAATATCATATATGCAAAATAATTAATTTGAAATTCTTTGTGGTTCTAGTTTCTTTCTAGCATTTATTGCAAATAATGTGACTCCTATCCCTATGATACAAAATACAACATATGGTGCTTCATTTCCAAATGATTGTGTAATCGGGCCTCCCATAGTTGGTCCTATGGTCCACCCCATACCAAAAACTGTTTCATATGCCCCAATAATTTTTCCTGAAATTCCTTTTCGAGTTTTACTCAAAATAATCTCCAAAGTCAATGGGAAAAATATACTAAATCCAAATCCCATTAGAACTAGGGCTATTCCAAAAGTGAAGATTGAATCTGCGACAACTGATATGGCTAATCCTGTTGATACTGCAATAGTTCCTGCAATCAAAGTTTGACTGGTCCTTCTTGCAAACTTTCCTGCTAATGTAAGAGATACAACACGCGAAATTCCAAAAACAAAATATAATAACAAAATATCTGATGCAGACATTCCATTATCATTGAGAAATGCTGGATAAATTGTTAGAATTATTCCAAAGGATGAAGTACAGAAAATTAATAATACTATCACTTCTGGAAATCTCTTCATTTCCTTAATTGATGAAAACGAAAATTTCTCGTGATATTTTTTTACTCTTTTTCTTGAGGCTAAAAGTGAAGTAATTATTGCAGCTGCGAGAATAAATGCTGTAATTTGGAATAGTACTCTGTATGTGACATCAAGGCCTTCAAGTAATGCTGTACCGAGTAATGGTCCTATCATGAACCCAATTACAAAAAACATTGTAAACCACGAGATGTTTTTTACTCTATTTTTTTCAGAACTTTCATTTGAAATGATTGCTTCACAAGGTGGCCAAAAAAATGCATGTGCTATACCTGTCATAATTCTAAACCCCATTATTTCTGGAACTGATTGTGCAATGGATAGAAGATAAACTGATGCAGAATTAATTGCCGCTCCTACTGATAACAAATATCCATTGTTAATTCTATCAAGTAGAATTCCTACAAAAAGTGGAATGAATATGTAAGGGATGAAATTAGTTAATCCAATTAGGCCAAGTTCTGAATACGTTGCACCAATGACATTTTTTGCAAATATTGCTAGAATTGGACCGTGTAATCCATATGAAATCCCAATGATTAACCCTGTGATGTTGACTAGTATCAGAACTCTATTCATTTGTATGCGGCAACCATTATTGCCCCGCCCATAAGATCTTTCTCAAATTCTATTCTTGAAAATTTTTCAAGAATTAATCCTTCCAGTTTTTTGTTTTGCGGCCATCTTTTGTAAGTGCCATACAGTTTTCCAAACTTTAATCCAAGTCGTCCTCCTGCTGCAAATGCAAGGATTGGTAGAATACATCTTAGATAAAATGAAACACCTGCTCTGAAAAATACTTTATCTGGTTTTCCTAAATCAACAATTACAAATCTTCCATCTTTTTTCAACACTCTATGAATTTCAGAAATTGCAATTCTCAAATTAATTGCATCTCTTAATGAATAACCACATAATACTGCATCAAATTCTTCATCTTTGAATGGAATGTGTTCAAAAACACCATTTGCCATGTCTAGGGATTCTTCAAAAAATGTGCCTGTATTTTTTAGCATTGGTACAAGGGGATCATAAAGTGTAATTGAAATTTTTCCATTAGTTAACTTCATTGCGGTTTTTGACATGTTTCCAAAACCTGAACCTGCATCTAAAATATTATTTCCTGGAAATACTCTATTTGTGATTCCACGAATCCTATGTTCCTTATCTTTGCCTAATGAAATGATGGAATTGACTTTGTCATAAATTGGAATTATTTCTCGAAGTACTTCAATTACTTCTCCCCAATAACTTCCTAAACCCATAATCTATCGTCTCAGTATACTTGTTTGAATAGATTTCAAATCAAAGAGTTTACTCTGAAGCAAACTTTGATGCGTTTTGAGAATAATTCTGTAAATCAGATTCTGAAACTTTCTCAAATGTTTTAGATTCAGTTGTAATTTTTGCCATCTTTATGTCATTAATTCCCTCTTTTGCATCTGCTTTTAGATTAATTGCTGCAATAGCTAATGCTGCTGCATCCTCTAAACTCAAATCATCTTTGTAATGTTTTTCTAAAAATGTGTTTACATCATCAGAACCTGCTCCAATTGCAATTGCTGAAAATTGGATATATGTTCCACTAGGATCTGTTATATAGATTGATTCACCTTTTTGATCAATTCCTGCAATAATCATGGAAACTCCATTTGGACGTACTCCTCCATATTGTGTAAATTGATGAGCTTGATCTGCTAGATGTTTTGCAACTGTTCCAACTTCAACAGATTCATCATATGTCATTCTATTCCCCTGTGAGAAAAATCGTGCACCATCAACTTGGACTCTTGCATCTGGAATGTATCCTGCTGCTGCAACTCCAATATGATAATCAACTTGAAATATTTTTTGAGTAACATTATTAGTTTGTAGAGTTCGAGGTTTTTCTTCCACTGCCATAATGACACCTTGTTTACTGCTGATACCGATAGCTAGGGTTCCTCTTTTTACTGTCTCGATGGCATATTCAACTTGGTATATTCTACCGTCTGGCGAATACATTGTAGGTGTCATATCATAACCACGTGATGCCATCATATCATCACGAGTTCATTCTCAGTCAATTTAAGGGTAATTGTCTTGTCTGAATATGGATTAGATCTGGAAATAAGGCTATAAGCAAAATTGACTAATTAAATTCAAGAAACATGACTAATCAACTCTTAGAATTCAAAGAAATTATTAGATCAAAACAAGTTTCAAATGCAAGAAAAACCGACAAACAAACAAGGAAACTATTACTATACTTATTCACAAGCACCAGAGGTGGTTTTACTCGACTAAGAATAATCATTGATCTTTTAGAAAAACCATACAATACACGCCAATTGGCAAAGGAACTAGACCTTGACTACAAAGCAGTACAACATCATATGAAAGTCTTGGAAAAAAATAACATGGTTTTAAAGATTGGAGAGAAATATGGTGCTATCTTCCATTTATCAAATTTTTTAGAAATTAATATTGGTGCACTAGATGAGGCAATTGACAAATTAGATAGAAAGATGAATCACACCAAAGTCTACATGTAATATAATTTCTGAATTTACGATCTGATATTTTGAACTAA
This sequence comes from Candidatus Nitrosopumilus sp., assembly GCA_965262905.1. GTDB lineage: Archaea > Thermoproteota > Nitrososphaeria > Nitrososphaerales > Nitrosopumilaceae > Nitrosopumilus. The sequence goes on along the minus strand of OZ253567.1, from coordinate 930,796 downwards.
ACTTAATATAATATACATCATTTTCAAAATCATCTTGATCAAACACGATCCATTTGCAAATGCGACTAAACAAATTAATGATGCATGTGATATTATTGGAATCAAAGACAAAGAAGTACGTGAATATTTGGCAATGCCAAATAAAGTTTTGAGAGTTAAAATTCCAGTTAAAATGGATGATGGTAAAATTAGAATTTTCACAGGTTTTAGAAGTCAACATAACAACGACAGAGGTCCATACAAAGGAGGTATTCGTTACTTTAATCCAGAAGGAGGAGTTGAATATATGGAACGTGAAGTTATGGCACTTTCTTCATGGATGACATGGAAATGTGCAATTGTAGATATTCCTCTTGGTGGAGGAAAAGGTGCAATCTATGTCAATCCAAAAACTGAAAAAATCAGTGATGGTGAATTAGAGAGACTAACAAGAGGATTTGCATATAAAATTTCTGAAATCATTGGTCCTGAAAAAGACATCCCAGCACCTGATGTTTACACAACAGGTAGGGAGATGACACAAATTATGGATACATTTAGCAAATTAAACGGCAACAAATATTCTCCAGGTGTAATTACTGGAAAACCAATTTCAATGGGTGGTTCACTTGCTAGAAATGTTGCAACCGGATTGGGAGTAGCATATACAGTTAGAGAAGCTGCAAAGACATTGACACTAAATTTGAAAGGTGCCAAAGTTGTTTTACAAGGATTTGGTAATGCATCAACATTTGCAGGAGAATATCTTGAAAAGATGGGTGCAATAATTATCGGTGTTAGTGATTCTAAAGGTTCAATCTCAATTCCTAAAGGTGCAAAAGTTAGTGCAATTTTGGCACACAAAGCAAAGAATGGTTCAGTTGTTGGATTCCCTAGTAGTAAAAAAATCTCAACAGAGCAATTACTTACTACTAAATGTGATATTCTAGTTCCTGGCGCACTTGAGAATCAAATTAATGCAAAGATAGCAAAGAACCTTCAATGTAAAATCATTGCAGAAGCTGCAAACGGTCCAACATTACCTGAAGCAGATCCAATTATCTTCCAAAAGAAGATTTTAGTAATTCCTGATATTTTAGCAAACTCTGGTGGTGTATGTATTTCATATTTGGAATGGGTACAAAACAACATGGGTTACTATTGGACTTTTGATGAGGTTGCAACCAAAATGGAGAAAAATATTACAAAGGGATTCAAAGATGCGTATGCACTCAGCAAAAAGCACAAAATCGATATGAGAAAAGCAACTATGGTTTTAGCTGTTAAAAGAGTATTAGAGGCATTTAACCAAAAAGGTATTTGGCCATAATCTTAGGCTAAATAAGACTCGTAACTTACTAGTTGTTCAATAAACATTATCTTTCCTTTTGTAATTATACGTAATTTTCTTTTGAAAGTGAGATCCACTTTGGTTCTTCTTTGCAATAATTGAATTGTTTTTCCAGTTAATGTCCTACCTTTTTTGTCCCTGTCAAAAAGAATTATTAGTCTTTCAAATTTTGCTACAGAATCTGCGAAATCTACCATGCCTGTAAATCTATGAAATTCTAAAACTTTTCCGATATAGCCAATCTTTCTTAATGCATTAGAATCTCGTTTTCCTTCAACTATGACAACCCCATTTTCTATGTTATTTAATTGAAAAACAAATTCTTTCAATTCTAGAATTTCTTGCTCTGATACTAGCATGCTCTGTGATTAATTCTAACATATTAAAACAGAGCATATTTTTACTTCCAAATAATTTGTTGAGTAAGATGAAAACTGAATTAGAAATTGTTGAATATAGAAAAGTAATTGAAGAAAGACTAGTAAAAACTGAATCCATGGATGCCATGAAATACTATCAAGGAGTACTCAGAAGTCTTGAGTGGGTAGTTACAGGACTAGACGTTTAGAAAAATGTCAGATGTACTGCTAGTACAAAATACAAGAATAGAAGGTTCAGGGTATTTGGGTGAACTTTTACAAAAGGATGGATTTGAAATCACATCTGTAAATGCAAAACATGAAAAATTACCAGACAAAGATTTTTCTCTAGTTGTAATTTTAGGTGCACCTGAAAGTGCAAATGATGATTTAGAATATCTAAAGGCTGAACAACATTTGATCAAAAATTCTGTGGAAAAAAATACTCCTGTACTTGGAATTTGTTTAGGTTCCCAATTAATTGCCAAAACATTTGGTGCTAAAGTGTATCGTGGATCAAAAAAAGAAATTGGTTTTTACCATGATTTGAAAATTAGTAGTGACTCTTCATTTTTTCCTGGTTTCAAAAATCCATTCACTGTTTTTCATTGGCATGGAGATGCCTTTGATTTACCTAGAGGTGCTGTCAGATTAGCCTCATCTGAGCATTATTCTAATCAGGCATTTCAATACAAGAGTGCAGTTGGTTTACAGTTTCATTTGGAAGTAAATGAAGAGATGGTAAATCTATGGCTTGACAATACTGAAGAAAAATTGAATAAAATTCCTGATATTGATCCACAAAAAATTCGTTTAGATGTTTATGAAAATATTTCAATCGTACAATCAAATATGAAGAATTTTTACAACAATTACAAATCTTCATTCAACCTTTGACCAAAGTTTAATATAGTTAATTCTAATTTTGTCGATAGAACGATGACTGCTGTTAAGAAAATTTTTGAAGAAATTATCCAAACAGATCACAAAGTCATCACTGAAGAAACATCAAAATCTATTCTCAAAACCTATGGTGTTAAAGTTCCACCTTATGCACTTGCCACTTCTGCAAACGATGCAGTAAAACAAGCAAAAAAAATTGGATTCCCTCTTGTAATGAAAGTTGTATCTCCACAAATTTTACACAAGACTGATGTTGGTGGAGTTAAAGTTGGAATCGAAAATGTTGCTGATGTAAAAAAGACATTCAATGATATGCATGGTCGTCTTTCTAAAAAGAAAGGTGTTGAAGTTAAAGGGATTCTTTTGGAAAAGATGGTTCCAAAAGGTGTTGAACTAATTGTAGGTATTCAAAATGATCCACAATTTGGCCCAATGATTATGGCTGGATTGGGTGGAGTAATGACTGAAGTTTTCAAAGATGTTGCATTTAGAATGCTACCAATTACCACATCTGATGCAAAATCAATGATTAACGAACTCAAAGGTTCCGAACTTCTCAAAGGTTTCAGAGGTAGTGAGCCAGTTGATCTAAATATGGTTGCCAAAATGTTGGTAAACATTGGAAAATTAGGAGTAGATAATGCTGATTACATTAACAGCATCGACTTTAATCCTGTAATTGTTTTTCCAAAAACACATTTTGTAGTTGATGCAAAAATTATTCTAAATAATAAATTCAAAAAGAATTCAATCTCAAAAACAAAACCCAACATTACATCCATGGAGTCTTTCTTTACTCCAAAATCAGTTGCACTAGTTGGTGCATCTGCAACACCTGGAAAGATTGGCAATTCTGTATTAGATGCACTTGGAAAACAAGATTATAAAGGTAAAGTATACCCAATTAATCCTAAACAAAAATCAATTCTTGGAATCAAATGCTATCCATCATTAGAAGATATACCTGGAAAAGTTGATCTGGTTGTTGTTTGTATTGATCTTTCAGCATGTGGCCCAATTATGAAATCATGTGCTAAAAAAGGAATTCATAATGTTGTAATCGTTTCAGGTGGTGGTAAAGAACTTGGTGGTGACAGAGCGGCAATGGAAGCTGAAGTAAAAGAATTATCTATAAAACACAAAATTCGTGTAATTGGTCCTAACTGTATTGGAATGTTTAATGCTGCTAATCGTCTTGATTGTGCATTCCAAGGACAAGATAGAATGCTACGTTCAAAATTAGGACCTGTTGCATTTTTCTCACAAAGTGGAACCATGGGAATTAGTATGTTAGAAAGTGCTGATTTGTTTGGTTTATCAAAAATGATCAGTTTTGGTAATCGTTCTGATGTTGATGAAGCAGATATGATATGGTATGCTGCAAATGATCCTCAAACCAAAGTAATTGGATTATACGTTGAAGGATTTGGTGATGGTAGAAAATTCATCAATACTGCTAAACGTGTAATGAAAGATACAAAGAAACCCATCGTTATTTGGAAGAGTGGAAGAACTACTGCAGGTGCAAAACAAGCTGCATCCCATACAGGTTCTCTTGGTGGCTCAAATGCAATGATTATGGGTGCATTCAAACAAGCAGGAATAATTTCAGTTGACAGTTATCAACAACTAGTTGGAGTTCTAAAGGCACTAGCATGGCAACCAGCTGCAAAGGGAACTCATGTTGCTATGACTAGTAATGGTGCTGGTCCGATGATTGGTGGGATGGATCAATTAGAAAAATTTGGTCTTACAATAGGAGAGTTATCACCAGAACGTGTCAAAAAAATGAAGGCTCATTTTCCAATAGCTGTTCCTATTCATAGTGGTAATCCAGCAGATGTAGGTGGCGGTGCAACTGCAGAAGATTATAAATTTGTAATTCAACATTTCATGGAAGAAAAAAATATTGATATAGCAATGCCATGGTTTGTCTTCCAAGATGATCCACTTGAAGAAACAATTGTTGATTATCTTGCTGATTTCCAAAAGAAAAGAAAGAAACCACTTTTAGTTGGATGTAATGGTGGTCCATATACTGAAAAAATGGTAAAATTGATTGAGAAACATAATGTTCCAGTTTACCAAGACCTTCGAACTTGGGTTGAATCTGCAGATGCATTAGTTCAATTGGGTAAAATACAAGGAAAATAGAGAACATTTAATTCCTATATCACTTCGAAAATTATCATGTCACTAGTTACCACATCTACTTCTGATGGCATTTGTACTGTCAAGATTAACAGACCTGACAAACTCAATGCTATGAATACTGATGTTGCAAAAGAACTAATCAAAACTTTTGAAGAACTAAACCATGATGATGATGTCAAAGTTATCATTTTGACTGGTGAAGGAGAAAAGGCATTTTCTGCTGGAGCAGATATTGAATATATGTCAAAAATCTCTGCAGATGAATCAGTTGAATATGCAAAGACAGGTCAGCTTGTCACTGCAACTGTTGAATTAGTTAAACAACCAACTATTGCAGCAGTTAATGGCTTTGCTTTAGGTGGAGGTTGCGAACTTGCAATGTCTTGTGATATTAGAATAGCAGCAGATACTGCTAGACTAGGTCAACCAGAAGTAACAATAGGTGTACCTCCTGGATGGGGCGGCACTCAAAGATTAATGAGAATCGTGGGAATAGCAAAGGCAAAAGAACTTGTTTACACAGGTAAAATGATCAAAGCAGATGAGGCCAAAGAAATTGGTCTTGTAAATCATGTAGTTCCTCTTGCATCATTGCAAGAAGAAGCTTTGAAAATGGCGCAACAAATAGCTGGAAACTCTACAATGGGTGTTCAGATGTCTAAAATTGCAATCAACAAGGGAAGAAACGCAGATCTTGATACTGGTCTCACTCTAGAACTCCTTGCTTGGAGAAATTGCTTTACTCATCCTGACAGGGAAGAGCGAATGATTGCATTTGTTAACAAGTCAAAGAAATAGCTATTTCTAATTTCTTTCTTATTTTTGTTATATTACTACTGGGTCCGGTGGGAAAAGCTTATTATAATTTGAATCACTATTTTGATTCATAATGGCAACTGAGCAAACACAAAAGATGGTCACAGTTACCGCAAAAGCAGCTGAAAAAATTCATGAATTCATGAAAGAAGAAGCAGAATCCCCTGAATACCTTAGAGTATATGTTCAAGGTGGAGGTTGTTCTGGTCTATCTTATGGAATGGGCTTTGAAAAAGCACCAGAAGAAGATGACATCGTCATGGAAGAAAATGGAGTAAAACTCCTAGTTGACAGCTACAGCGTTGATCATCTGCAAGGTGCAAACGTAGACTATATTGAAAGCCTAATGGGCTCAGGATTTAAAATTAACAATCCAAATGTTACAAAATCCTGTTCATGTGGTTCCTCATTTAGCACTGAATAAACAAAATCATTATTTTTCATTTTTAGATTATTCTACAGCATTTGTTGTAATGGATAAATTTTTGAAAAATTTCATATTTTTTAGACTATTTTTGCGATACCCTCATATATCGTAGGTAGAGATTCAAATTATGATAATAAAGGAGATGAATAGTTTATGCCTCAATCAGGAATTGTCAAATATCACGTTAAACTTTCCTATGAAGTCGATGGACTCGTTGAAAGAGCAGATATAATCGGAGCCATCTTTGGTCAAACAGAAGGACTGTTAGGCCCAGAGATGAATTTGAATGAACTGCAACGAGTTTCCAAAGTTGGTCGTATTGAAGTTAGTGCTAAATCCACTTCTAACACTACTAGTGGTGATGCATTAATCCCAATGAGTACAGATATTGATACTTGTGCATTAATTGCTGCTGGAATTGAAAGCATTGACAAAGTAGGTCCGTTTGATTGTACATTCAAATTAGAAACTATTGATGATGTGCGAGCTGCAAAGAAAGATGATATTGTAAGACGTGCAAAAGAGATCAAGCAAAAATGGGCAACTAAGACTGTTAGTGAAGGTGAAACTATGTTAAATGATGTTCATCAAGGTGATACTGGAAAATTATCAACATATGGGCCATCAAAATTAACATGTAGTTCAGGCGTTTTTGATTCTAATTGGGTAATTCTAGTTGAAGGAAGAGCTGATGTAATCAATCTTCTGAGAGCAGGTTATGATAATGTACTTGCAATTGAAGGTGCAAAAATAGATGAATCAATCAAAGAATTATGTGGCAATAAAGACATTGTTGTTGCATTTTTAGATGGTGATAGATCTGGTGGATTTATTCTTAAAGAACTTAAATCCATTGTTACTTTAGATTATGAACTTCAAGCAGACACTGGTGTTGAAGTTGAAGAATTAACTCCAGCAAGAATTGATGAGATTTTAAGTCCGATTGCTACTGAGATTAAAGATGGAAACCCTGCATCAGAGATAAAAAATGAAGATGATAAACCTGTTGCAGAAATGGCTGCCAAAGTATTTCTAAATCTAAATGAAACACTTGAATCAATTGCATTAGACGGTGATCAAAATGAAATTTTCAAAGTTCCAATCAGTGAAGTTGTGAACAAACTATCTTCACAATCTGGAATCAAATATCTTCTACTAGATGGAATTATCACTCAGAGACTTTTAGAAGGTGCCAAAAATGCTGGTGTTGAATGTGTAATTGGACACAGAATTGCAAAATTATCAAACTCTGATGGAATGACACTCAAAACATTTGGTGACTTGGGCATATCTTAGAATAGATGACTGAGCTAAAAATTCAGCACATCCTAACTCTTTCATATTTGCTTTCAAAAGGTGCCAAATACAACTATGTTTCAATCACTACTTCATCATTAGGAGAGAGTATCAAAAAATCACAACAGGCAGCTTCAAAACATCTTCTAGAATTAGAACAAAATCAGTTCATTGAGAGAATAATTAATGGACGAAATATTTCTGTAAAAATTACTTCAAAAGGATATTCTGAAATGGTAAAACTTTCAGCAATATTGCAAAAAAGTCTTGATTCATCACATTCTCATGTTGAACTAAAAGGAACTTTAGTTTCTGGAATGGGTGAAGGTGCATACTATATGGGGTTAAAGGGATATACAAAACAATTCCAGTCTAAAATTGGGTATGTTCCATATCTTGGAACTCTTAATGTTAGATTGGACCAAAAAATTCATCAAGAAGCAATAAAACAATTTGAAACTTTGAATGGTGTAAAAATTAAGAGCTTTTCAGATGGAAAGAGAACTTATGGTTGGGTGAAATGCTTTACTGCAAAACTAAACAATTCTATAAATTGTGAATTAATCATTCTTGAACGTACGCATCATGATGATTCTATAATTGAATTAATTTCAAAATCCTGTATGCGAAAAACTGCAAAATTAAAAGATGGTTCTAAAGTTTCTATAAAAATTCCAATAACTTCCTAAATTCCATGAATAGATTCACCATACTCTTTTTGAATTTTTGAACTAGAACTCTGAGGTATTGGAGATTGCAATCTTGCGACTTTTGCATCAAGTTCTATTTTTTTACATCCTTCTGTAATAAATCTCTCTTGATGAATTTGATCATATCCTAATGCAATAATTTGCGGTTTTACATGATTTACAGTTTTGAAAATATCATTTTCTTGTCCAATCAAACAAAGATCTACTATAGATAATGAATTTACTAATTCTTGTCTTTGTTCTTGTGCATGAATCGGTCTTCTTTTCTTCATTTTAACTGCTGTATTATCAGTTGCAACTACCACAACTAAAACATCGCCTAATTTTTTTGCAGCATTTAATGTATGAATATGTCCTGGATGAATAATATCAAAAACCCCACCTGCTAATACAACACATAGAGAATCTCTTCCTTTTTCAGTAAGGGATTTTCTATCTTCATTAACGAATTGGTTTTTGATCAAATCATTAATCTCTGAATTTATAATATTTTCAGAGAGCATGGTTTTTTTCTTGAGCATTTCTAATGCTTCTTTTCCTTCAATTTGGCAGACATACATGATGGATAGGGTGGTTTTTTGACTTTGTTCCAATGTTTTTTCTATTTTTGACCCTCTCTTTAATTCATCGCTAAAAATTACATCTTTGGATCAAGGCCTTTTGCCAATCTTAATGCATCAACAAGACCATCAGCATACCCTATACTCAATATTGCCACTTCATCTTGACCATCTTCTAGAAATTTTTCTGCGTCCTTGACATACAATTCAGCATTTTCCAAAATCCCTTGAAATTCTTTTTGACCTTTGTATAGTGGCTCTACTTCATCTAATGCTTCTCTAACCATAGGTACATATTTTTTCATCATTTGAATGGAAATTTTCTTTGTTTTTTCTGTATTATCAAATGGTTCATCAATACACTGTCCAAATAATTCCAAAGCATCTGATTCTGTAAAGTGTAATCTGCCTGGAATAATTACAGTGTGAGGTGGTTTGCCAAAGTCAATTTTTTTCAAACTTGATATTTTACCTGAAATAATTTTTTGATCTTTGAATCCTATTCTTGATGCTACAATTACATATGTTGAAGTACTAATGACATTTCTTATTTGACCTTTTTCAGTTTCTAAAAGCCCATTTAATGCATCCTTAGGATCTAAGAAAAAATCCTTGTCTTGATTATATTCTAAGAGAAGTACAGTATGATTACCTTCGATGATATTTTTGTATATTATAAAATATGGAGTTGTTAGTGATTTCATCTCGCTCATTATTGTTGCAATTCTTCCCACTTTGTAAAAATGCAAACCACATTCTCCTATCATTGAAGTTAGTGAAGATGCTGCATGAATTGAATGTGTTTTAATTTTGTCTTCAATTGCTCTTGTTCGTAATTCGATATGAGTTGTTGCGATATAAGGATCTCCATATGCCAATAAAACCACTTTCTTTTTCTTTGCATTTTTTAAAATTTCACTACCGTCTTCAACTAACCATCTTTTTGCAAGTTTGAATTCTCCTTTTGTTGCATTTTTGATTTTTGTTAAATCTGATTTTTCTATTGGACTGGTAAATTGTTCTAAATACACAATATTTGCTTTTGATAACACATCTAATGCCTCACTAGGAATAGACTTGAATCCAGAAATCCCTAATCCTACAAACCACAGCATTATTGAATATTTTTGTCGTGAAGTCTTTTTAAATGCTGTAGTGTTTTCTTGAGAATTTCTATTCCTCTGAGATACTCATCTACTGAAACTTTCTCATCAATTGTATGGGCTTGATGAGGATCCCCTGGACCATAAGTTACAACTGGAATTCCCCATTGATTTCCAAGTACATTCATGTCTCCTGTACCTGTTTTTCTAATCAACATAGGTCGTGAGTGCTCAGTTTCCATGATACCAAGCGTAAATGCTCTTACTAGAGGTGAATTATGAGGTGCTTCAAATGGTTCAGTCTCATCTAAAATTGAATAAAATGCTTCTACTTCTCTTTCTTGAGATATTTCTTTGACAAGTATTGCAATTTTCTGTTCAATTGTTTTACAATTCATATCTACTGGAATCCTAATATCAAAAGTTGTTTCACATTCTTTTGGAGTTACATTATGACTTGTTCCTCCTTTTACTTCTGTCATTGTAGCTGTCAATAGCATTCCTTTTGTTTTACCTTCTTGATTTGCTTCTAGTTTTTCTTTTAATTCTCTTGCAAATACCATGGATTCTAAAATTGCATTCTTTGATAGCCATGGTGCACTTGCATGAGAACTATTTTCAACACTAATTTTGAGATTTATCGCCAGTCTTCCTTTGTATGCAATTGTTACTTTTTTAATCCCACTGGGTTCTCCAAAAACTGCGTAATCAATATCCATTTTTTTCTTGACTAAATTCTTAATTCCTGTTGCATTTCCTTCTTCATCCACTGCTCCAACAAAAATAATTGTTCCATTGTTATTTCGAATTGAAGCTGCTGCAAATAACATTGCCATTAATGGTGCTTTTGCATCAGATGCACCTCTACCATAAAGTGAATCTCCTTCTTTTCGAACTTTGACCTTCCCTGGTACTACATCCATGTGTCCACATAACATAATTCTTGGAGATCCTGAACCCTTCTTTGCAATTACATTGCCAACTTCATCTATCTGAATATCTTCAAATCCCAAATCATCACATTTATCAGCTAAAAATTCAGCCATTGGTTTTTCACTCAAAGATGGTGTGTACAATCTAAGTGCTTTCTCTAGCATCTTTACTGCAAATCTTGGTGTTACTGTAAAATGAGTGTCCAATTCTTACTTTTCTATCTTCAGTGCATAGTCTAGCATTAAGAAAGGAATATCTACTTCACACACTCTTACTGTGTTTTTGTATTCCGTGGTATTGTTTACCTCGTGTACAACTAGTCCTTTCTCATCGCTTTCCATCAAATCTACACCTACGATATCTCCTTGAATTGCATGTTTTGCTTTAATGCACATCTCTTCCATTTCTTGTGTTATTTTACAAGGCTCTGCTACTCCGCCTAATGCCATGTTTGTTTTCCAATGTTTGGAAGATCTGTAAATTGCTGCAACTATTTTATCTCCTACCATGATTGCTCTAATGTCTCTTGGTGGTCTTTTTACAAATTCTTCTAAATAATGAACTTGGTAAATTGGATACATATTTTCTCTACTTTCAATAACTCCTTCAGCTGCATCTCTGTCATTTAATTTTGAGATTAATCTTCCCCAACTTCCAACTGTTGGTTTGATCACTCTTGGATATCCTTGTGAATCTAATGCTTCTAATGCTGCATCTTTTGAAAATGCTACAGTTGCATCTGGTGTTGGTACGCCGAATTTTTTTAATAGCATATGTGTAAATAATTTATTTCCTGCATACACTCCAGTGTTTAGGCAATTGATTACTTTAACACCTAATCCTTCAAGAGCTGCTGTTGAATGTAAATTTCTATAATAGCTTACACATCTCTGAATAACAACACCATAATCTTCAGGTTTTTTTTCTAAATTTATTGCCAATTTTTTACAATCAACCATCTGGATGTTGATGTTCTTTTTTTTGCCTGCTTCTAACAGAGCTTTTTCTTCCCAACGGATGGTATCGTAAAGAATGGTAACATCAGGATTCACTGTCCCCAATCCTCGCCAACCGTTTGGGCCGGCTTTAGATCGAAACCATTTGAACCTTTAGATAATTCAAAACTTGCACCACATTCCGGACATGTTACAATTTCTCCTTCAAGTGCATCACTTGGAATGGAAATATCTGCATCACATTCTTCACATTTTGACATATTTTCTCTTCATTACTCCTCTTTATTTATCATTAATTATCTTTTTTACTAGTGTTTTTTTGGCTATTTTATTATTAATATTGGAACTATTCGTTTTGATCTTTTATCTTTGTCTTCTTTCTGCTCTTTCCCTTGTTTTTGCTTTATCAAATAAAGCCCCAATTGATATCCCTTTTGTATCTGATGTATCGATACATGTTTGTCTTTTCCAATTATCCAACAACTGAAATCAGGTTCATCAGCAGTATTCTTGCCATCTCTACTAATAATGCTAAAGGATGTCAAATTTTTGGAAAATCCAAACGTATGATTTCCCCAAGAAAAAGTACCTGATAATTTAATCACTGAAATTTTTTCTGGAGAACCCATATCTGTAATTAATCCGTCTATGCTCTCCTGTTTGAATCCCTGGCATCAACTCAACAAATCTTTTTTGAGAATGTTCTTCAAATCTAATTTTAAGATCTGTGAAATTATCTTTTGTTTTAACCCTTAGTTCTTTACCTTGAGTCGTAACTTCAAGGTCAAAAAGATCACTTGTATCCGCCTGCCAATCATTCTTATTCATAGATAAAATTAAATTTTCATTAATGTCTCTTATTTTCAAATTTAATATGATATATCCATCTTCATCTTTTTCAAAACCTATTACCTGTTCTCCATTAATCGCTAAAACTGTTTGTGCATTGGTTACAATTTTACCAGCTTTACATACAATTTCATTTCATAAAAAATTAAAACTGTCAGAAACTTGATTACTTTTAATGAATGGATTTTTTTTATTTTCTAATCGTTCTATAGTCCATTTTTACCGTCTGCATGATCATGATATGTGTGACATAATGCTATAGTGCCTTCTGGATTTTGATGCTCTTCAATTTCCAATGTTGGATTAAAGTAATGATATGTAGATATGGAATTTCACATCCGTTTACTGGACATTCAAAGTTTACTTCTTTTCTGAGTTCTCTCTTGACATTATTAGGAGGAGTACGATTCATTTTCTTTAAAATTATTTTTTGCTAATAACAATTATGACTAACTTTTACCGTCATTAATTATCTTTTTTTCAAATCTATCTTCTAGAGGGATCTCTATTAGATCACCCATTCTTAGACCCTTTAATCCTGCAGCAACAGCTTTTGCTCCTTCATCGTTTTTCTCTAATCCTAGAAGCGACATCAAATAAGCAGCACCTGTTTTTCCAGCTAGTTCTCCAAAGACTATCCTTCGTCTATTTCCTACTGCTCTAGGAGGAATTGGTTCATAAGCTGCGGGATTTTTCAGAATTGCTGCAAGGTGAGTTCCAGCTTTGTGTTTGTAAGCTGATGAACCCACTATTGGTTTAGAATCATATGGTTTGATTAATGTGTATTCTTCAATCAATCTAGATAAATCAAGTAACATGTCTAATCTGAAATCATTTGGTGATTTGTAAAGATACGTCAATGCTACTGCAACTTCTGCAAGGGGGGGAATTCCAGTTCTTTCTCCAATTCCATCAATTGTGGTATGAATTTGATCTACCCCTGCATCACATGCTGAAAATGCATTTGCAACTGCAAATCCAATATCATTATGAACATGTGCATCTAGTGGGACATTAACTACTTCTCTTACTTTTTTAACAAAATTGTACATTCCAATTGGACGTAAAATTCCTACGGTATCTGGCAAACTGATTCTATCGACTCCTGCTTTTTCAATTGCTTTACATACTTTTAGTAAGAATTCTGGCTCTGCTCTACTTCCATCTTCAACTGTGAATCTAATTTTTAATCCATGGGATTTTGCATATTCTACAGTTTCTACTGCTCTTTCAAGTGCCTCTTCTCTTGTAATTCTTAATTTATCTTTTAGATGGATATCTGAAATTCCTAAATATGCTGCACACCATTTTGCATCACAATCTAATGAAATATCTACATCTGATTTGAGTGCACGTCCGTGAGAAATAATGTCAGCTTTTAATCCTTGCTTGATAATTGTTTTAGTAGCTTCTTTGTGATCACTTGATACTACTGGGGAAATTTCAATTTGATCAACACCAAAATAATCTAGCATCCATGCAATCTGAATTCTTTGTTTATTTGTAAATGAAACACCTGGATGTTGTTCACCTTCTCTTAGAGTACTATCTAAAATTCTGATTTTCTTTGGATTTTTTTCATATGCGTTGTATATGTTTGCATAGTGATTCGGATCTTCCATTACTAATATCGTTGATATAAATTGATGATATAAACATATTCGTACTAAGTTCGGTGATAAAAAGTAAAAATGATCCTAAATTAGTTTTAAAATTAAATTTTGAAACGAAAGTCGTAATTAGATAATTTTTCTTAAAATAATGACTGTGTTGGTATCTACTACTCCTGGAATTTTTCTTAGAGCATCAATGGTGGAATTAATTTCTGCAATATTTGTTGCACTCATTATTGTTGTAATGTCATATTGACCCGTAATCTCATAAACTGTTTTCACTCTTTCAAGCTTTGCAAGTTTTAGTGATACCTTGGATGTTTCTGTTGCAGAATCTACTGAAACTAAAACAATTGCACTAGTTGAATTTTCTTCCCCAAGTTCCAAAGTAAATTTTTTAATTGTTCCACTGTCTACTAGATTTTTTACACGTCTTCTAATTGCAGATTCTGATAGTTTTAGTTTTTTTCCTATATCTACAAATGATTCTCTAGAATCTTCATTCAAATACCCTATAATTTTTTCGTCTACTTTATCCTTGTACATTCCTTTTTGCTTCCTCTTCTGTTAGTATAGAATCAAGAACATGTAAAACTTTTGTTACGTCATCTTCTGATATGACTAATGGGGGGAGAATTCGAAGTATGTTTCTTCCAGAGTATAGCATCAAAACTCCTTTTTTGATTAATCCCATCAAAATATCTTTAACCTCAAATTTCATCTCAATTCCTATCATGAGGCCTTTACCTCTAATCTCTCTAATCATAGAATGGTTCTCTTTTAATTTTTCTAAACCTTCTTTGAATAATTTTCCCATTTTTTCTGAATTTTCTATTAAACCATCTTCTGTAATTGCTTTAAGAGCTGCAGTCCCTGCTGCACAAGATATTGGATTACCGCCAAATGTTGATGAATGTTCACCTTTACTAATTGAAGCTAAAATATCTGGTCTGACAAGTGTGGCTCCCATTGGCACTCCTCCTGCAATCCCTTTTGCAAGACACAAAATGTCTGGTGCCGTATTCCAATGATCACAAGCCCATAATCTGCCTGTTCTACCTAAACCAGCTTGTATTTCGTCAAAAATTAACACAATTCCTTTTTCATCACAAAGTTTTCTAACTTCTTGTAAAAATCCTTCAGGTGCTACAATAATTCCACTTTCACCTTGTATAGGTTCCAAAATTACAAATGCAGTATCATCATCAATTACTGAGCGTAATGATTCCATGTCTCCATATGATGCAAAAGAAACTTTCTCTACTAGTGGTGCAAATGCTTTTCTATATTTTGGATTAAATGTTAATGATAATGCTCCAAATGATTTTCCATGGTATGATCCTTTCATTGCAACCATTCCTTTTTTCCCTGTAAACTTTCTTGCAAATTTCATTGCAGCTTCAATAGCTTCTGCACCACTGTTGTTAAGATGGACTTGTGTCAAATCTTTAGGTGCTAAACTGATAAGAGTTGTCAAAAATTCTTCTCTAGTTTTATTGTATAGGGAACTATGAACCGTAATTATTTTATCAATCTGTTCTTTAATTGCATCATTAACTCTTTGATTTTTATGACCTACTAATGCTACTCCGTATCCGCCCATACAATCGATGTATTCTTTTCCATTTACATCCCATACATGTGCCCCTACACCTTTTTCAATTGTTACTGGAAATCTCTGATACAGATTTCCCATAAATTGGTCTTCACTCATGTTCAATCACCGTACAATTATCATGTGCAATTGCTGATGAAATTGGATTTTCTCTTTGTCCATTTCCAATCAATGCTTCTTTTACTCCCATATCTAATGCTTCAGTTGATGCCAAAATCTTTTTTTCCATTCCTGGACCAATTTTTGGTCTAATTTCTTTTGCTTCTACCAATGTTAGTTTTGGAACAACTTTGTCATCCATTAATAATCCATCAACATTTGTGATGAATAATACTTTATCACAACCGACTTTGCCTGCAACATATGCTGCTGCCCTATCCCCATCAATGTTCAAAAATTCTGATTCTTCACTCATTGCAATAGGTGAAATGACTGGTGTTAGGCCTTGTTCTAAGAGTGATTTGATAAATTTTGAATTAACTTCTGTAATTTTTCCTGTATATCCGCCATCAATTGCTTGTTTTCTACCTTTTTCATTTACTATGAGTAATTTCTTTTTTCGATCTGCCCTAATTACTTGAGCATCTACTCCTGAAAGACCAATTGCATTAATACCATTTTTCTGAAGCATCTGAACAATAGTTTTGTTAATCCTTCCTGACATTACCATTGTGAAAATTTCTGCAGTCTCTTTATCTGTATATCTACTCTTGATACCGCTAGGAGATGTTACAAATCTTGGTTCTTTTCCAAGCTGTTTGCATACTTTGGTAACTTCTTTTCCTCCGCCATGAACAATAATAATTCCTTCAGTTTCTGCTATTTTTTTAATATCTAAAATTGTTGATGGATGTAAGTCGTCTACTACACTTCCTCCAATTTTAATTGTGATCATTTCTAAATGGGAGTTAGTGGGGTATATCTTAGTCCATTCATTTCATCAAAACCACACATTACATTCATGTTTTGAATGGCAGAACCGGCTGCACCTTTCATCAAATTATCTGATGCAGAAAGTGCAATTAATCTATTGTTATCTTCATCTAAATCAAATCCAATATCACAAAAGTTTGAACCTACTATGAATTTTGGATCTGGGAATTTATACAATCCTTTTTTATCTCTGATTAGTCTGATGAATCTTTCTTCACCATATGCTTGACGATATATTTTCCATAGCTCTTTTTCATCAATATCTTTTTTTAAGAATGTATGATTTGTACACAAA
The DNA here is from genome assembly GCA_965262905.1 of Candidatus Nitrosopumilus sp. Classification (GTDB taxonomy): domain Archaea; phylum Thermoproteota; class Nitrososphaeria; order Nitrososphaerales; family Nitrosopumilaceae; genus Nitrosopumilus. Next base: position 913,944 of record OZ253567.1, on the reverse strand, counting down.
ATACCTCTAACTACATCTACTGCATGTGGACTCATTGAAACGCGAATTTTATGTCCTGCAATTTCACTAAGCTCTTGTTCAATCTCACCTGTATGTCTATGTTTTGCAGGTTTGTATGGTCTGATTACTCCTGCTCTCATTGCATGGGCTGTTCCTGAACCAGAACCTGCTCCTGATGAACCTATTTTTGAATCAACAATAATATGTTCTTCATCGATAAGATTATTTTTGATTAATGGTGCAAGTGCAAGCATTGATGTAACTGCCATACATCCTGGACAAGAAACTAGTTGTGCATTTTTAATTTTATCTCTATGCAATTCTGGTACTCCGAAAACTGATTTTTCTAAATAGTCTGGATGTGGATGTTCCCAACCATACCATTTATCATATGCATCTTGATTATGCAATCTATAATCTGCACTCAAATCAATTACTTTGACTCCTCTATCATGGATGGCTTTTACAATTTCAGTTGCAGTTCCATGAGGTACTGCAGTAAATACAACATCACACTTGTCTGCTAATTTATCATAATCTAATTCTGAGAAAGTAAGATCGGTAAATCCTTTCAAACTTGGTTGGATTCTGTGGAGATATTCTCCTACATGTTGTCTTGATGTGACCATTGCGATCTCTACGTCTGGATGGTTTACTAAAAGACGAAGTGTCTCTCCACCTACATATCCTGATGCTCCTACAACACCTACTTTCATGATAAGATACCTCCTAAAGGAGTATAATTATTTTCTTACGTAGTTTAAAGCAAATTCTATCATTTCTTTTGGTATGTTTCGTTGTGCAACTCTTGTCAATCCTTTGAATTCTACTGTATTGTTAACTTCATGAACCACCAAGCCTCTTTCGTCATCTTCCATCATGTCTATTCCTAAAATCCCACCACCCATGGCTTTTGACGCTTTTACTGCCATATCCTCCATTTCTTTTGTGATCTCACAAATCTCTGGATCTGCCCCTAGAGCGATATTTGTTTTGAATCCGCCTGAGGATTTTCTATACATGGCTGCAATAGCTTCATCTCCAACTGTGATTATTCTGATATCTCTTGGTGGTCTTTGGATTAATTCTTGTAAATAGTAAATTCTGTCATGAGGACTATCTGTAATATCTCTTATTTCAAAAACTGCTTCCATGGTATCTCTGTCTTTTAGTGGCATTACGCCTCTTCCCCAACTCCCAATTACTGGTTTGATAACTAGGGGGAATCCTACTTTATCTAAATTCTCTGCTGCACTTTCGCTTGAAAATGAAAAATATGTTTTAGGTGTCGGTACATTATTTTTTTTTAAAAGTAACGTCATGAACATTTTATTTCCACAAACATTTGCAACTTCAAACTTGTTTAATACGGGAATATCCATAAATTCTAGACTAGCAGTAAAATGAAGTCCTCTAAAATAACTAACACATCTTTCTAAAACAACATCTCCCAAATCAAAATTTTCTTTTTTACTATCTGTATTGACTTGAGTGATTTTTGCATCTAACATCAATGCATCGTGTCCTAGTTCAGATGCTTCTTTTTGAAGCATCTTTTCTTCCGCTCTTAAGCGGTCAAAAACGATGCAAACTTTTGACATTACTCTCCCCAGTCTTCGCCTACAGTTTCTGCTTGTTTAAGCTCGACATTTGATCCGTCTTTTTTAGAAATTTCATAGTCAGCACCACAATCAGGGCAGGAGATAATTTCTCCTACTGAGGCATCTTCTGGGATGTTTAATATTGCATCACATTCTGGACAGTTCATGTTTTTGTAGACCTTTTCTTTTGTAATTTATTAGCTTCTGTTGACTGCATTCCCCACAATTCGACAAATCCTTTGGCTAGTCTTTGATCAAATGTTGATTCTACTCCATAAGTTGCAATATCATGGCTGTACAATGAGTTGCTTGACTTTCTTCCAACTACTCTGATACTTCCTTTGTACAGTTTTAGTTTCACAGTACCTGATACTGGCTTTTGGGATGTTTCGATAAATCCATCAAGATCTGTTTTTAGAGGATCTTGCCAAAGTCCTGAATACACCAAATATGCCCATTCATCATCAATCATTGATTTGAATTTGTTTTCATGTTTGGTGTGAACCATTTTTTCTAAATCTGAATGAGCTTCAATTAGACAAGTTGCTGCTGGAGTTTCATATACTTCACGAGATTTAATTCCGACAACTCTGTCTTCAATGTGATCAACTATTCCAACACCTGCATCTCCTGCTTTTTTGTTAATATATTCAATTAGTTTTAGCGACTCTATTGTTTTACCGTCAACTCCAACTGGTATTCCTTTGTTAAATTTAATTTCCAAGTATGTTGGTTTGTCAGGTAAGTTTTTTGTTTTAACCCAAATGAATGCATCATCTGGAGGTTCGTCGTATGGATCTTCTAACACTCCACCTTCTATTGCACGTCCCCACAAATTTTGATCAATACTGAATTTTTTTGCTACAGTGTCAATTTCTATTCCATGTTTTTTTGCAAATTTTAATTCTGTATCTCTATCCAAATTTTTATCTCGAATAGGAGCTATGATTGGTAAATCTGAACCTGAACGTAATGTGATGTCAAATCGCACTTGATCATTTCCTTTTCCAGAACAACCATGCGCAAGTGATGTTACTTTTTCTTTCTTTGCAATTTCTAAAACTTTTTCTGCAATTAATGGCCTAGCAAGTGCTGTTGCAAGACAATATTTTTTTTGATAAAGAGCATTAGCTTTAATTGAAGGAAAAATATAGTCTTTGACAAATTCTTTTCTTGCATCAATATTGTAGTGTTTTTTTACACCTAATTTTTTTGCTTTGGTTGCAATTTTTTTCCAATCATCGCCTTGTCCAACATCTACTGTGACAGTAATGACATCCATATCGTGCTCGTCTTGTAGGTACTTTACAACAACTGAAGTATCTAGTCCACCCGAAAATGCAAGAATTCCTTTTTGAGTCATGAAACATCTTTTCCGCCATATTTTGGAATTTATCTTTTGTGATGTGCCCAAATTAAATTATTTTTGAAAAATTTCTGACTAGCTTGAGCTAAAATTCGATGATTATTTAACCGCCAAATATAACGCTGTTTAATGAAAACTCGATCGGTAATTTCTGCAAGCATTGCAGGCATTATTTTGTTATCTGTATTGGGAGTGTCTCTTAGTTCTACTGAACCAAATGAGAATAAAATCCGTATTGCTTACTTTCCTAATATTGGCCATGCCATTCCAATTGTAGGGGTGGAAAAAGGATTCTTTGAAACAAGTATGGGAAATACAACTAAAATTGAAACTCGTGTTTTTGATAGCGGTCCTCAGGCTATAGAATCTCTATTTGCAAATTCAATTGATTTGGCATATGTTGGACCTGGCCCTGCAATCAATGGATTTTTAAATTCTGAAAATCATAATGTAAAGATTCTTGCTGGCGCTGCAAGCGGTGGGGCAAGCTTTATCGTTCACCCTGAATCTGAAATAAATTCTGTATCTGATTTTACTGGAAAAAAAATTGCTACTCCTCAAATTGGTAACACTCAGGATGTATCATTACGACATTATCTATCTGAACATGAATTAAAAACAGCTGATAAAGGAGGCTCTGTTATAGTTTACAATATCCCAAACCCTGATATCTACACATTATTTGTTAAAGGTGATATTGATGGTGCATGGGTTGCAGAACCGTGGGCTACTATTTTAGAAACTGAATTAGATGGAAAACGACTATTTCATGAAGAGGAGTTATGGCCAAACCATGAATTTGCATCTGTTCTTTTAATTGCAAATGCAGATTATGTAGAAAAAAACCCTGTAATCATTTCTAATTTTTTAGATTCTCATTATCAAACAGTAACTTGGATTAATCAAAATCCTATTGACACTAGAATTATTTTCAATGATTTTTTAGATTCTCATTTAGGTCAATCTCTATCTGATGATGTTGTAGATATTGCGTTATCTAATCTTGTAATAACTGGTGACCCTTTACCTGATTCTATTCATTCATTTGCAGAAAAGGCAGATACCCTAGGATATCTTGGAAGAAATGGATATGATTTGTCTGGTATTTTTTACTACTTTGATACAAATCTCATTGAAGGAGAAAATAACACATGACCAAACTTGAGGCAAAAAACATTGTAAAATATTTCAGCCATGATTCTCACAAACTCAAAGCCCTTGGAGGCATTAATCTCAAAGTTGAGGCTGGAGACTTTGTATGCCTAGTGGGTCCTTCAGGATGTGGAAAATCTACCTTTTTGCGTATAGTTGCAGGCTTGGAAAAACCTGATGAAGGACAAATCTTGTTTGATGGTCGAAATGTCACTGAAACTGGTCCTGAAAGGATTATGGTATTTCAAGAGGGTGCATTGTTTCCGTGGTTGAAGGTTCAGGATAATGTAGAATTTGGATTAAAGATGGCTGGTATTCCAAAAGAAGAACGAGCTAAAATATCTCATAGGTATTTGGATATGATGCAATTAACTAAATTTGAAGACTCTTACGTATACCAACTTTCCACTGGAATGAAGCAGCGTGTAGCTATTGCAAGAGCTCTTGTAATGGATCCTGATGTATTGTTAATGGATGAACCATTTGCTGCACTTGATCCACAGACTCGTGACTTGTTGCTAGTTGAGATGCAGCTAATTTGGGAAAAGACAAAAAAGACAATTTTGTTTGTAACTCACAATGTTGCAGAAGCTGCTGTACTTGGAACTAAAGTGGTGATTTTTAGTAATCGTCCCTCAGTAATTAAAAAAGAAGTTGACAATAATTTCTCACGACCTAGAGTTACTGAAGATAAAGAATTATTACAATTTCAACAAGATATCTTAGCAGAATTAAGACCTGAGGTAAAGAAAAGTAAAGAGTGATAATTATGGCAAAAAATTTCACACCACATAGAATTGCGTTTTACATTGGAATTGTTGTTGTATGGCAAGTAATTGCAATGGCTGGAGTGTGGCCTGATAATATCTTCCCATCTCCGTATGAGGTAGCCGAAGACTTGGCATATGGTGCTGCAGATAGTAGTTTACTTTATGGAATTGCAACTAGTTTGTGGCGATTGGCTATTGGATTAGGAATTGCAATTATTGGTGGTGTTATTTTGGGAATCTTTATGGCACGAATTGAAGTTATTAATCAAACTGTAGGCTCTCTAGTTTTAGGATTACAATCAATTCCTTCAATTGCTTGGGTGCCATTGGCAATACTTTGGTTTGGTTTGACTGACGGTGGAATCATTTTTGTCACTGCTATTGGTGCAATTTTTGCAGTTACGATAAACACCTACACCGGAGTCAAAAACATCGATCCTCACTATATTGAGGCTGCAAGAAATATGGGTGCAAAGGGTACTCAGCTAATCACTGCCGTATTGATTCCTGCAGCCTTTCCATACATGATTTCAGGATTCAAACAAGGTTGGGCATTTGCATGGAGGGGTGTAATTGGCGCTGAGATACTATTTTCATTCCTAGGATTGGGCTTTTTGCTTAATGCTGGACGTTCACTCAATGACGTCTCACAAGTCATTGGAATAATGGTTGTAATCATGGGCATTGGTTTGGCAGTTGATGGTGTAATTTTCAAGAGAGTTGAAAACAAAGTAATGTCTCGTTGGGGTTTGAGATGAATCTCTTTTATGAATTGGATTAGTGAAATACTCTAATCGGGTTTTGTTTGATTAGTTCAAATCTCTACATTTCAATTTTTCTTTCATTTTTTATCTTTAATGAAACAACGAATGCACATATGATTATTGCAATTGCAAAATACATTACTGCACTATAGTCAAATACAAATGCAATACTGCCAGCAATTACAGGACCTACTACTGTGGCAATAGATAGAGTTGAACTAAAGATTCCAGTTGATGTTGAACGTGGATTGTTTTCCATCAGATGGAAATTTCCGCCAATAAACAAAAATGCCCAAGTTCCTCCAACCAATGCCATAAACGGCATTGCCATCCACCAATCTGTGACAAATACCAATCCTACAAATACAAATGTTGTAAACCCAATACCGATCTTGAATTTAGTTACATTAGATAGATGAATTTTACTTGCCATAATATTCATCAAGATAAATGCAGTCAATGTGTTGGCAACATATATAATTGATATTTGATAAAGTTCAGCACCCCATTTTTCCATTAACATTATTGGAAGAATAGTCCATACTGCTGCTGCTCCAATATGTCTTAGTAATAATGATAAAAAGAGAAATTTGTTTTTTGAAATTACTTTTTTTGTAGTACCTGGGGTTAATTCTTTTACTTGCTCAGGATTTGGTAGTCTAATTGTAAAGAGTAATCCAATTACAAATGATGCTGCACTAATCAAGAAAATTAATTTAAGATCATTTACAAATCCTGCTGCTGCAATCCCTCCTAGCCATCCTAACACATGAAATGAAATTACTGTTGCTGCTCTTTTTTTATCAATATTTGCCTCATAGATATATGCAATCATTGCAGGAATCATTATTCCACTTGCAATTCCTGCAAGAATTCTCACTAGGAAAAATGCAGTGAGGTCGTCTGCAAAATAATGCAATCCAAAGGCTATAGCACATCCTATGAAGCCAATTCTGATGAATTTGAGCCTCGTTCCTTTCTTGTCTGAATGTCTTCCAAAATAGATTTCAGATAAAATTTGGGCAAAACTAAATGATGCCACCAAAAGTCCAATCTCAAATATGGATTCAGTAACCCCTTTTGCAATTATGGGCATGAAAACAAAGACTATTGAGATTCCAGCATGCTGAAAAAAGGTAGCACTACGAACTAGATTATTTACTTTAAGATTTAGCATAAATATATCTTAAATTCGTTTTCACCTAATTTCAACATACGTATCAATCCTACAACTCTTTGAGGTTTTTTCTGAAAAGAGTTAAACTGTGCTAAAATATTTTGAAATAAGGTTGACAGAAAAAGAGCCGTTCCTTGATGCAATGAAAAATCGTGTATTATTATTTGATGGTGCAATGGGAACTGAAATCCAAAGACATGATCCGCAACCAGAAGACTTTCCCAATAATCAAGATGGTTTTAACGATGGATTAGTAATTACACATCCTGAATGGATTAAAGAAATCCATAGAAATTATTTAGATGCTGGGTCTGATTGTGTTGAAACAAATTCTTTTGGTTCAAATAAAATCAAACTTGCTGAATATGGTTTTGGAGATCAAACAATTGAATTTAATAAAAAAATTGCCTTACTTGCATCTGAAGTTTGTGCAGAATATTCAGATAAACCGCGATATGTAATTGGGTCAATGGGGCCAACTGGTTATCTTCCAAGTTCTAATGATCCTGATCTTGGTCAAATACCACTAGATGAAATACGTAAAGCATTTGAGTTACAAGCTGAAGGATTAATTGTTGGTGGTGTTGATGCATTACTAATTGAAACAAGCCAAGACCTTCTAGAAATCAAACTTGTCATTGAGGCATGTCATAATACGATAAAAAAAACTGGTAAAAAAGTTCCAATTATTGCAAATACAACATTGGATCAATACGGCAAAATGCTACTTGGCACAAATGTCCAAGCTGCATACACAACTGTTTCTGATATGGGAATTGATGTTTTTGGATTAAATTGTTCTACTGGTCCAGTTGAGATGAATCCTAGTGTTCAGTGGTTAGATGAACAAGACGAACATAGCATATTGGTTGTTCCAAATGCAGGTATGCCTGAAAATGATGGGGGACAAGCAGTTTACAAAATGACTCCTGAAAAAATGGGTAAAGCCTTAGGTGATTTTCTTAATGACTACAAAAAAGTTCGAATTATTGGTGGTTGTTGTGGAACAAATCCTGAACACATCAAGGCCTTGAGAAAAATAATTGACGATAAAGCCAGTTCTATAGAGAGTTAAGTATTTACAAAAACAGATGTGATTTTACAGTATTGACAGTTCCAAGAGTAAGTTCAGCATTGAAAGCAGTTGATCTAAAACAAATCCCTGCACCTATGATTATTGGTGAGAGAATCAATACTCAAGGCTCTCGTAAAGCAAAGAAAATGGTTCTCGAAGATGATTATGAGGGCTTGGTTGATTTGGGTCGAATGCAAGTTGAGGATGGTGCACACTGTCTTGATGTTTGTGTTGCAACTACGGAACGAGCAGATGAAAAAGAATTCATGTTAAATTTAGTAAAACGGTTGAGCTTAGAAATTGATGCGCCACTAGTAATTGACTCTACAGATCCTGAAGTCATTGAAGCATCTGTAACACAGATACCTGGAAGACCAATAATTAATTCAATAAATCTTGAAGGTGATGGAAGTAGATTTGAAAAACTAGCTCCCATCATGGCAAAGTATGGCTTACCTGCGATTGCTTTGTGCATTGGACCAGAAGGGATGGCTAAGACTTCTCAACAAAAAGTTGATACTGCGGAATTACTTTATGAAACCGGAAAAAAATATGGATTAAAAATTGAACAGTTCATTTTTGATGTTCTTACATTTACTTTGGCAACTGGTGAGGATGAATTCCTTGATGCAGGAAAAAATACACTAGACGGAATTAGATTAGTTAAAGAAAAATTTCCTAATTCTTTCACAACTTTGGGTCTTAGTAACATCAGCTTTGGTCTTGCACCTTATGCTAGAAAAATTCTAAATTCGGCATTCTTATATCATGCAGTTAAAGCTGGTCTTGATTCTGCAATAGTTAATGCAAAAGAGATTATTCCTTATGGTGAAATTGATGAGAAGGAGAAAAAACTCGTAGATGATCTAATCTTTAACACGCATCCGGATGCGTTATCTGATTCGATTGCCTATTTTGAGAATACAGGATCTAAAATTGGTACTACTTCAAAGAAAGTTGATGTTGATCCTTCCTGGCCTGCGGGAAAACGTGCGAATTTTAGAATTGTAAATAGACTCAAAGATGGAATTCAAAATGATGTTGTATCTGCAATCGCAGAGAAACTTGGGAAAAATGATATTATCAAAGATGCTGATGGGATTCTTTTTCTTGATGCTCCACAAGAAGTCACACATGATAGTGCCATTAGAACTCTCAATGAAGATTTACTTCCTGCAATGAAAGAGGTTGGTGATAAATTTGGTTCAGGAGAACTAATCTTACCTTTTGTTCTCAAGTCTGCAGAATGTATGAAAGCTTCCGTTGGTGAACTTGAAAAATATTTAGTAAGAGAGGAAGGAACAAGCAAAGGTGTACTTGTTTTAGGTACTGTTTATGGTGACGTTCATGATATTGGCAAAAATCTTGTAAAGACAATTTTTCAAAATAATGGATATACTGTACATGATTTGGGAAAACAAGTTCCATTACAAAAATTCCTTGACAAAATCAATGAAACAAAACCTGACGCAATTGGATTGTCTGCATTATTGGTCGCTACTTCAAAACAAATGAAATTCTTTGTAGCATATGCTAGGAAAAACAATATGACTATTCCAATTCTTTGTGGTGGTGCTGCAATTAACACCAACTACATTAACAGAATAGCAAAAGAAGATGGAATTTATGAACCTGGGGTATTTTACTGTAATACTATGTTTGAGGGTCTCAAAACAATGGATGTTTTAGTTTCTGATGAAAAACCAAAACTCTTAGCTGATTGGAAAGAAAAGTTAGAGAACTGGAAAGAAAAATCCACTGCAATTGTAGATCCTGACACGCTTCCAAAAAGTGACATCAAATCAGTTCAATCTCCTACTCCAAAAGTAATTGGAGAGCCAATTCGTTTAAAATTAGATCAAATCAATATGGCAGAAATTTGGACTATGATTGATAAAAAATCTTTGTTCAAATTATCTTGGGGTTTGAGAGGAAAAGTGGGTTCTGAATCCGAAGAAGAACATGAACAATTGTTAACTGAATGGAAAGTAAGACTAATTCGAGATAAACTTTTTGAGCCTGAAATTGTTTATGGGTATTTCAAATGTCATAATAAAGATAGAAAATTACTAGTTGAGAATCCTCATGGTAATGACGTTGAATTGGAATTTCCCCGTTCAACAAAACCCGACCATTTATGTCTAACTGATTATTTTGGTGATGAAGATATTGTTGCATTTCAATCTGTAACTGTAGGAAATAAGGTGGCAGATATTGTTGAACAATGGAATAAAGAGGACAAATACACTGATGCATATTATCTTCATGGATTGGCAGTTGAAGTTGCAGAAGCTTTAGCTGAATGGGTAAATCGGAGAATCAAAACTGAATTGAATTTAGAAAAAGGCGGTTTAAGGTATAGTTGGGGATTTCCTAGTTGTCCTGATGTTTCACAACATCATCTAGTATGGAAATTATTAGAACCTGAAAAATCTGGAATGACTCTAACTGAATCTGGTCAAATTATTCCTGAACAATCAACTGCAGCAATTGTGATTCATCATCCTGATGCAAAATATTTTGTATTGTAACTTTAGCTTTGTTAGATTGACTAAACTTTAGAATATATTTTTCCTAAAAATTCATTCAATCCATTAAAATCGCTAGGCGATGTAATCAGAACATCTTTTGTAATCTCATGTGTTTTATTCAACAATTCTTCAAATTCTTGAGAATATGATTTCAAATCTAAGTTCAAAAATTTTGCAGATTTTTCATTTTTAGGAGATGGATATAATAGAATTGGAATTATTGAAAATTCTTTAAGATTATCTGATAAATTTTGAACTTGTTCTATGTTTTGAATAGCTTGAGTCATGAATCCTTTGGGCTTTGCCTCTAATTTTTTTCCAATTTTTGAAAAATTAGGCTTGTTTGATATTGAAAGATACAAATCAATTTTCAAATCCACTCCTTGCTCTTTTAATCTCTTGACTGTTAAACTTGGAATCTGGCCTGAATCTTCTTTTCCTGTCTGTGAAGGATCTCCCATTAATATCAAAATCCCTGAAAATCCTATGGAAATACATTTTTCTACAAATTCTAAAATTTCATTTTCATTCTTGTCTCTAACTCTAAGGCTAACTGTAATTGGCAAATTTGGAATTTCTTGCTTGATAATTTTACCCACTTCAATTGTTGAAACTCTTTGAAATCCTAACACATTTTCAGTCAAGTGGATGGCATCACATTTTTTTGATATAATTTTTATTTTATCTACAAATTTCTTAATTGATTCATTTGTATCTACATCGGGTAGAATTTTGGGTGGGTTAGCTTCATACCTGATTGTCATATTTTCAATTCCTCTATCCTTGGTTAAAACCTTTGAATACCAATACCCATTTGGAATGGTAGGAAAGAATTACAATGCTCTTTGATGATTTAAAATCCAATCTCTCAACTATAATTAATCCTAAAATTGAAACTGATGGAAAGTATCGTTTGGCATCTATACTTGTAGTAATTTATGGTAAAGAGCCAATTGTTGTAATGACTGAAAAACCAAAACATATGAAATTTCATGCAGGTGAAATTTCATTCCCTGGTGGAAAATTAGATTCTGACGATTCTGATCTTTTAGAAACTGCATTGCGTGAAACTCGTGAAGAGATTGGACTTTTAATTTCTAAAGAACAAGTAATTGGCCAATTGGAACCTGTTGTTACATTAAACTCTGGATTTTTAATTTTGCCTTTTGTTTCAGTAGTAAATGAAATCCCTACACTTTCAGCCAACGCAGAAGTTGAAAAGATTTTTCATATTCCTCTAGAGTCATTTTTAAAAACTGAAGCAAGGGATCCAGATCCATCTCACAATATTATTCAAGAAATGTACACCTTTGAATTTCAGAATCAAATTGTGTGGGGTGCTTCTGCTAGAATTCTGAAACAGATTCAAGATTGTCTAAAATCCTGAGATTCATTTAAAAAGAGCTCTTCGTGCCTGAAAATCTATGGCTGCACGTAAGTCCTCTGGAAGGAAAATCCGTCTACTCAAAAAGACTAGACAGACATCAGCAATACCTGCATGGATTATTCTCAAAACTAAGAGAAATGTTAGAACCAATCCAAAACGCAGAGCTTGGAGATCAACTGATGTGGAGGTCGGATAGTTGTCTCAAGAATTAGAACGAGTTTATACAATTCCACTTGGTAAAGTAAAAATTTCACAATCACAACATAGAGCCGTTAGAGCAATTAACATGATTAGAGAATTTGCTCGACATCACATGAAAGTTGAGACAATCAAAATAGATGAAGAATTAGCTCATGACATGTGGGCAAGAGGTGTTAGAAATCCTCCAAGAAAAGTTAGAGTTAGAATGAGTAAAACAGACGAAGGCTATATTCTTGTCACTAAATACACTGAAGATGAAGATGCTAAAGTAACTCCTGAAAAAGAAACCGAAAAAATTTCTGACAAAGTAGAAGCACCATCTAACGAAGCACCATCTAACGAAGCACCATCTAACGAAGCACCATCTAACGAAGCACCATCTAACGAAGCACCATCTAACGAAGCACCATCTAACGAAGCACCATCTAACGAAGCACCATCTAACGAAGCACCATCTAACGAAGCACCATCTAACGAAGCACCATCTAACGAAGCACCATCTAACGAAGCACCATCTAACGAAGCACCATCTAACGAAGCACCATCTAACGAAGCACCATCTAACGAAGCACCATCTAACGAAGCACCATCTAACGAAGCACCATCTAACGAAGCACCATCTAACGAAGCACCATCTAACGAAGCACCATCTAACGAAGCACCATCTAACGAAGCACCATCTAACGAAGCACCATCTAACGAAGCACCATCTAACGAAGCACCATCTAACGAAGCACCATCTAACGAAGCACCATCTAACGAAGCACCATCTAACGAAGCACCATCTAACGAAGCACCATCTAACGAAGCACCATCTAACGAAGCACCATCTAACGAAGCACCATCTAACGAAGCACCATCTAACGAAGCACCATCTAACGAAGCACCATCTAACGAAGCACCATCTAACGAAGCACCATCTAACGAAGCACCATCTAACGAAGCACCATCTAAAGATTAATTTTTTTCAAAAAATTATAATTTTAAAAAATAAGTTTATTCTAATTGATACAAGTCTAATTCATAATCGATACTACAATCTGGTGTTGACCAATCAAGTGTATCTTCTTGAGGGATCATTCCTAAAGGATCATAGTTATCGAATTTTGTCATTCCTTGAATTGATGATAACATTACGACTTTGGATTCTTCTGCAGATGAAGTCATGTCAATCTGTGAATTGCTTTCATTAACAATTCCTGCTGTAAGGTTTGTAATTGAGTTGATGACTCCTACTGGAATGTTACTTCCTCCAACTACATACAACATTGAACGTTTAACTGAATTTGGAGGGGCGTTTCCATAAAGCATTTTGAGTGAATCTCTTAGTGAATCTTCAATATGTTGAACGTTCTTGCTTGTAGATAGAATACTTGTCTCATTGGATATTTCTGAAGAACCAAGTGAACCTACAACATGCATCATTGCAGAATTTGCAATTTCATAACACGCCTTTGAACTTAAATCTGGATTACTTTCAAGCAATGAATCATTATCAAGTACAATTGTGCATTTTGAGCTTTCTCTTATTCTTTTTAGGGATACTCCTGAATTGAAAATTCGGTCTTTCTCATATTTGAAAGGCATAATTGCAAAGGAAACTAATCCTGCATCTGCTTCTTTACACATTTCTGATACTACAGGTGCCATGGCTGAGCCTGCTTTACCTGCTAAATTGCTCATTAAGACAACTGTGGAATAACCTGAAATTTTTGATTTTATTTCCTCTGCAACTTTGTAAGTTGAACCTCTGATTAATTGGACTGATGGATTAACTATAGGTTCAGTAGAAACATGAACTGATGGAATTTCTGATGATAAATCATTTTTATCATTACTAATTATTAGACAATCTGAATTTAGAGAATTTTTTGCATCTATTGCCAATTTTGAGCCTACGCCGCCAAGGCCAATGACTAAGACTGGTTCTTTAACTTGAAAACTCATTTCTGATCTTATTTCCTGATTTAGATAAAAAACCTTCTTACGTTTTTTTAATCAAATTTTAGATCGAAAAAAATTAGCTTGCGATCTTACCAATCAATCGCTTCACAGTAGCATCTGTGATTTCAACTGTATGTGATTGGCCTAGTTCAACCTTATCTTTAACTGCTATAGGCTTGTAAGCAAAGTTTCTGCCTTTTATTCCCTCATCTGTCATTTCATCAAATAGGACTTTGCCTTTCCAGCCGATCCATTTTTGATTACTCTTTATTGACAATTTACTGATCTGTTCAAAAATTATCTTGGTTCTTCGTTTTACTTCAACTGCATCAATTTGTTCTAATTCAGCAGCATCTGTTCCAGGTCTTGCACTATATTTTGATAGATTAACAACATCTGGTTTTGTTTCGTCTAGTAATTCTATTGTTTTTTGAAACTCTTTTTCTGTTTCAGTGGGAAACCCTACGATGATATCTGTAGAAATAGTAAAGTCTCCAAATCTTCCTTTCACTTTATTTACAATCTCTCTAAATGTTCCAGATGTGTGACCTCGTTTCATATCGTTTAGTACTTTGTCACTTCCACTCTGTACTGGAATATGTAAAAATTTGAAAACTTTGTCATTGTCAAAAGATTCTATTAAATTTTCTTTAATCCTTGGCATGTACATCGGATTCATCATGCCAACTCGTATCATAAAATCATCTGGAATTTCAGAAACTGCGTTTACTAATGATGGTAAATCAGTACCTATATCAAATCCATAACATCCGTTATCTGTAGATGTCAGCCACACTTCTTTACACCCTTCTTTGATTTCAGTTTGAACTTGTCTTACAATGTCGCCTAATCTGTAACTTGAAAGATCTCCTTTAGATAATTTGGTTTGACAAAATGTACATTCGCTCATACATCCACTTGCAATCTCTACAATTCCTACAGTTGGATTTAGTCTTACTTTGGGAAGTCCTACTTTGGACAAGTCGGTGTCCTCCAAGGCAACTTGCTTTCTTCCCTCTAGGGTTGAATTAATCACTTGAAGGGTTTTCCCTAACGAATTAGGTCCTAACAGACTAGCATTTCCTGAAAATTTTTCAACATTTTCTTTTTCCGCTTTTGGAAGACAACCTGCTACGATGAGAGGCTTTGATTTTAAAGAATTAATTCTATACATCATTTTATTTGCAGTTGAATCTTTTACAGAACAAGTGACTACAATATTTAGATCCGAATCTGAGGGATTATCGGATAATGTGTGCCCTCCATTTTGAATTAATCCTAAAATCATTTCTGAATCTGCAAAACTAGCAGAGCATCCATAAGCTTCTACAAAGATCTTTGCCATAATCTATCCAAATAGAGAATCAATCTCTTTGTTACTCATTAGTTTCTTTGAAACTACAAGTTCCCTGATAGTTTTTCCAGTTTTTAGTGATTCTTTGAAAAGTTCTGCAGACTTTAGGTATCCAATTTTTGGAGTTAGTAGCGTGACAATTACAGGGCTATTTTCAATATCTTCACGTAATTTGTCTTTGTTAGCTGTTATTCCGTCAATTAGATTTGCAGAAAATATTGGTAAGAAGTTTTTTAGCATATCCGTCGATTCTAACATGCACTTTAGCATTCCGGGAAGCATAACGTTTAGCTCAAACTGTCCTCCTTGGGCTGCACATGAAACAGCTGTGTCGTTTCCAATGATGTTAAAACAAATCATGTTCATGCATTCTGCTAATGATGGATTTACTTTTCCAGGCATGATTGATGAACCTGCATGAACTGCAGGAATTCCTAGTTCTGCTAATCCTGCAATTGGACCTGATGCCATTAATCTAATGTCATTTGAAACTTTGCCAATTTCTATTGCCAAGTTTCGTAAAGCACTTGACAAATTTGCTACAGCAAATTTACTTTGCAAACTATGTTGCATATCTTTTTCTGGTTTTAGTGATAATTTTGAAATCTTTCCAAGTTCTACAATTGCAATTTTTCTATATCCTTTTGGAGTGTTAGCCCCAGAACCTACGGCAGTACCGCCGAGTGCAACATTCTGTAATTCTTTTTGTGCATCGATGATTTCTTTTCTAGCTTTAGAAATTGATGTAACATATGCTGCAAATTCACCGCCTAATGTTACTGGCAATGCATCCATCAAGTGAGTTCGTCCAATTTTTTTAAATGATGAAAATTGTTTTGCTTTTTTAGATAATGATTTTATTAAAATATCAATTGCAGGAATAGTTTCTTTAAGATTCATCAAAATTGAAACATGCATTGCAGTAGGGTATGTATCGTTACTTGATTGAGACATGTTGACATGGTCATTTGGATGAAGGAATTCATACTGTCCTTTCTTCTTATGTAATACCTCTAAAGCAACATTTGAAATGACTTCATTAGAATTCATGTTAAACGCAGTACCTGCACCAGAATTTATCATATCCACTACAAACTGATCAACGTATTTTCCAGCTAGAATTCTGTCACAAGCTGTGACAATGGCTTTTCCACGTTTTGTGTCAATTGCTTTTGTTTTCATGTTTGCGATTGCAGCAGATCGTTTAATCATCACAAATGACTTTATCAAATTTTTATGGCTTTTGTTACCTGTTACATGATATTGTTCAATTGCTCTTCCTGTGAATGCCCCATAATATGCGTCGACTGGGATTTTGACTTTTCCAAGTGAATCCTGATCTAATCGAAATTTCATGATGACTATACTAATTTCTCACCGTTATTCATTCTTTTTCAGATATTTTTAAAAAACTACGTGCTAATAATGGGAATTATTATATAGGAATTATAAGGTCGTTGCTTTATGAATAAGCGTATTAGCATGCTCTTTACTATTGCAGCAGTAGCTGTAATGGGAGCAACCTTATTCGGAAGCACATACACACAAACCCAAATTGGCGGACAATCACTCGACATCAATAAAATGGATGTCGATGTAATTGAACAAATCCATCAAATGGGCGGTTTACAACTTGTAATGCCTCAAGCATTCGCAGAAACTGATTGTGGTGCATTATCACAAACTGGACGAGACGTAGTCGAGTTCAATTTGACTGGTGAAAGTGTCGAACTTCCAATCATGGGAGGAAAAACTTACAACGCCATGACCTTTAGTGGACAAGTCCCAGGACCAACACTAAGAGTTACACAAGGTGATGTTGTACAAATGACACTTACAATTCCAGATGATGAAGTTACTGGACACGGTAACGATATGCACGCATCTCAAATGTCAGCAGGAAACTTTGAATCCGTTAATCCTGGTGAAACAAGCATGTACTGCTACATTGCTGAATCTGCTGGTGTTTTCAAATACCATTGTTCTGGTGTCAAACTAATTGGCATGGACCAACACGTTCTTTCCGGCATGTACGGAATTGCAATTGTTGATCCTGTCAACGGATACAAGAAATTAATGGTAGAGAAAACCTCAGTTAGTGATGGCGAAGTTTCATTAGATAGACAATTCTACGATGCAGACGCATTAGAGTTTCAACTCCAATACAATCAATTGTATTTGAACGATGACGGCAATTATGATGCAACAGCAATGTTTGCACATCAAAACACCGCAACAGTCGTTAATGGAATGCAATTTGGTTATGTACCAAACATGGCTCATAATTTACTCGTCAATGGCGATGTAAACAAGAACATCTTTGTCGCACAACCATGGAATGGACTTGAACACAAGCAATACCAATCACAACCTTTGTTTGTTGAAAATAATCAACACGTGAGACTCTTTATCGAAAACCACGGTAACGAACCAGTATTTTTCCACATTGTTGGAGAAATCTTGGACAGAGTTACCCAAGGTAACAGAGTACAATCTGCAGCAACTGAAACATGGTTACTCGGAGGTTCACAAAACATGATTGTTGACTTGGTATTTGATGAACCAGGTGCATATGCAGCAGTAAATCATGATTATGCAGCACTTTACACTGGCGCAGCTACAGTCTTTGTAGCAGGTGACCCATTCGGCTTGAACCCAGTTCTAGTTGAGAAAGGAGTTATCCCAGCACCAGTGGCATCTTATGCATATGCTTTAGGCAATCCAAGTGATGCTGTCCCACCAATGGGAATGAACAGTATTGCACATCCTGCCCAAAACATTCACGGTTTAATGACTGATGAAGTAGCTTCTGAAATGCAAGCAAGTGGCGATTATGTCGTATTATGGGAAGTAATTCCTGTAGTAGCAGAAATCCTTACTTCTTGATCTTTTAACAATCTTTTTTTTATTTTCTTAATGAATTATATGCCGTACTTCATTTTTTAATCTTATGGGATTTGAAGACTCAGTATTGATTTGTGATGTAGTCGATCCTATATTGAATAAAATTTTGATTGATAACGGACTAAAAGTTTCATATGAACCGGAGATTACACCTGAACAAATTTTAGAGAAGATTTTCACTTTTAATATTGTAATTGTTAGAAGCAGAACTACCATTACAAAAGAAATGATTGACAAAGCTGACAACTGTAAGATTATTGCAAGAGTTGGTGTTGGATTGGATAATGTTGATCAAGAAGCAGCCAAAATAAAAGATATTCGTGTAATTAATGCCGTTGAAGGGGCAATGAATGCAGTTGCAGAATTAGTTTTAGGTTTAATGTTATCTCTTGCAAGACAAACTGGTAGAGGTGATAGAGCAATAAGGAATGGAGAATGGCTCAAAAAAGAACTAAAGGGAACAGAACTTCGAGGAAAATATTTGGGAATTATAGGTTTAGGAAATATTGGTAAAAGATTAGGAAGACTTGCACGAGCATTAAACATGAATATTATTGGATATGATGTCATGCCAATTGATGAAGAATTTGCAAAAGAAGTTGGTTTAATGAAAGCTGACTTGAACACTCTGTTACAAAGTTCTGATTACATTTCAATTCATGTTCCACTTTTAGATTCTACATACCATCTTTTAGATGCAGAAAAAATGTCCACTATGAAAAAGACTGCAAAAATTATCAATACTTCAAGAGGTGGTGTTGTTGATGAGGATGCACTTTACAATGCCCTCAAAAATGGAACATTAGGTGGTGCTGCACTAGATGTATTTGAAAAAGAACCTGCAATTGGAACAAAACTTGCTGAACTTGATAATGTGATTCTAACACCCCACATTGGAGCTCAAACTAAAGAGGCTCAATCTTTGGCAGCAAATGTAATTGCTGAAAAAATTATTCAGATTCTCCGTGGCGTAATCTAATATAATTTCTGCCTGAACTTTAAAAATAAGTAAAAAAGCTTGACTTTTACGTAATTTAATATCGGCTCTTCATTTTTAACGTTAATTTGGAAGTCAAAATATACCCATGAATAATTTTGTTGTAAATGAATTGTACTCGGAAAAATATACAAAGTTACCTGGTGTTAATTCTTTCTTGAAAATATACCTTGGATTAATCTTGTTTATTATAATTTCAACTGCATTGGTATATGCAGAAACAATGTCTGTTGATGTAGATGGAACTCATTTCGATGTTGAATATAATGCAACAGGAATAACTGTTTCGGGAATTGAAGCTGACACTGATTTTTTTTCTTTGATATTAACAGTAGATGTAACTGAGTCAAGTGGTACATTGGATGTTACCTTAGATCGTTCTTTCTTTGATTCAACCTTTAAAGGATTAGATGATGACTTTATTATTTTAGCAGATGGTGACGAACAAAATTTTTCAGAAACATCAACAACTCTTCAAAGTAGAATTTTGAGTATTGAATTACCTGCAGGTACTGAAGAAATTGAAATTGTTGGTTCCGTATTTGGTGATTCTACAATTGTAATTCTTGATACTAGTGAAAAAGATGCAGCAGCCAAAGCCGCAGCAAATGCAGCAGCCAAAGCCGCAGCAAATGCAGCAGCCAAAGCCGCAGCCAAAGCCACAGTAAATGCAGCAAATAACACTTCACCAACACAATGTGATCCTGGAACAGTTCTCAAAGATGGAGAATGTGTATTGGATGAAAGATGTGGTCCTGGAACAGTTCTCAAAGATGGAGAATGTGTATTGGATGAAAGATGTGGTCCTGGAACAGTTCTCAAAGATGGAGAATGTGTTCTTGATTCAACATCATCCACATCAAGTTCTGGTGGAAAAGGAATGGGCAAAGAATCGATAATGGGATTTGTTATAGCATTTCTAGGTGCTGGAATTGTTGCAGTTGTTTTTGGAATAATTGCTAAAAGCCAGAAAAAATAGTTAATCACAAGTTAAATCTTCAGCATTCATCATTTTATCAAAATCAAAGCCTGATATCTGGGTTGTAGTTGAATATGGAATAATTCCTAAGATTGGCATATCTGCTTGAACAATTACACTTAGCTGATTTGGATCAAGTCTGATATCTCCCCCATCAAATTCAAAATCCAATATCATGAAAATATGCTGAGATACAGATAATCCTTCTGAAGAAAATGTTCCTTTTTGTACAGTTGATGACATTGGATTAATCGTGGATGATTCTATTGAAAATGAACCCAAATCATTTGTTTCAAAATATGGTGTAATTTCTAATTTCTCAAAACTAATCCAAAAAGGCATTTGATTACACAATTCCATTTCTCCATGATTAGACATTGTAAAAAATCTAAATTGTCCTGGGTTATCCCACCTGTATTCGAGTTGCTGCATTCCAAAAATACTCAACCCTGAATGAGCAAATGGTGTAATGATTACAATAATTGCAATTATCGTGATGATTGAATGTTTATTCATATTTTATTTTCCGATTCTATTGGGAATCCGATGATGTTTCTTTCAAGCAAATTATTCATTGCATTAGAAAAATCATCATCTGATATTGCTTCTTCCAACCACCAGTAACCAATATTTTTTACCCATTCAGGAACTTCTACATCATATACATTATTTTCATTTATTTCAAATGGAATATTTACTAATTTAATATCTACATATTTTTGAAATGCATCTAATAGAAAGCCATCAGAGATATTTCCTGAAAGCCAGTTTGCCATTATTGGTTTAATCAACCCTGGAATACAAATAGAATCTGATTCTATCAATTCAAATTCTACAGAAGTTACTGCCCCCGCATATTCTATATCTATGAAATATTTTCCTAATGGAAATATTTCTGCTTCAAATGGAATTAATGAAGGAATTGGATTTTGTAATTCTGTAATTTCAATTGGTATGGCACTACTTTCTTTCCCTGATTCATCACTAATGTGAATTATTGCAGGATCTCCAGTTACTTCCGAAACTTCAATTATATAAAATAATTTTTCACAATAACTGTATGTGGTTTGTTCCATAATTACTGAAATTGATGGTTCTGCATGAACTAGGGACAAAAAAGGTATAATTCCAATAATGAATAATGCTGATAATACTGATGTTTTGGCTATCATCTTTTCTTAAAGTTGGTACTACTCAATAAAAATCTCAAAGTAATACTGAGAAATCTTTTTTAATAACTTTGACTAAATTTATTTATCGAGTTTTCTGCGGAAGCAAAATCTTTGAGTGCGTGGCTTGTGAAACCCCACTCAAGGTAATTTTAATTGATTAGCGTTGCTTAGGTATAGTTTTTGATTTACAGTTATTAAAGGGGATTTTTCTATTTTCGATATGCCTAGTTATCAAGATCAAACGTGGATCAGACTATGGAAAGAAAATTCCCCTGAAATACGTGAGCGTGTAATTAAATGGCGTAAAGAAAACGCAGTCACGCGTATTGATAAGCCAAGTAGAATACAAAGAGCTAGAAGATTAGGTTACAAAGCAAAACAAGGCATCATTATTGTTAGAATGAGAGTTGGTACTGGTGGTATGAGAAAACAAAGACCTACTGGTGGTAGAAGGCCAAAACATCTTGGTGTTACCCGAATCAAAGCAGATGATGATATGAAGACTGTTGCAAATAGAAGAGTCCTCCAAAGATATCCAAACATGAAATTTTTAGGATCTTATTTTATCTATAAAGATGGAAAACATTATTGGTTTGAAGTAATTTTGGCAGATCCTGATCATCCTCGAATTGCTCAAGATAAAGAAATAACTAAAAGAATTCCTAAAACTGCATAAATTGAAAAAAATATTATTTGTATTTATAGCATTATCTTTTATAATAACTCCAGTATATGGTGCATTATCTGATGCTACTGGATTAGTTAATAGATTAGATGTTCAAACAGGTGGTCATACATTTGAAGTAAAAACTACTTCTAATTTTAATATCTCCAATTTTGAATTTGATAAAGATGAGAAAAAATTAACACTTTACATATCAAGTGGGTTGGAGAATAATTTAGGTGAAGTAATTCTTCCTCAGAATCTTTTAGGAGGAAATTTAACATTCTATCTTAATGGTCAAGAATACATTCCTCAGGTAAGAACAAATGAAAAAATTTCTTTTGTAACATTAAATTTTACAGGTTCTGGAGATAATACATTGGATATTGTTGGAACTGAATATCTTTCTGGTTTAACTGAAATAACTACTGACATTCCTCCAACTGGACCTATTTCTACAGATGACTATGATTATGGATTAACCTACACAACGATAATCATTATACTTTTGATCATTGGTGGAATAGTTGCCGTGGTAATTTTTACAGTTAAAAGAAGAAAATAAAATATACTGGAATTTTTCTACTTTTGATATCTGCAATGGATAATGCAAAAATTACTCTTGTTAGTGGATTTGTAATTGTTGTAGTATTATCTATTGCACTAGTTTTGATTAGATAACTTAATTCTCGTTAATTAATTTCTGAATCATGGCATCAACATGACCTGATTGTCCGAATGATACATCTCTAAGAATCCCTTTTCTGTCTATAATTATCATAGATGGTGTGCCTTGTAGGGCAAATTTCTCAAATGTTTCAGCTGAATATTCTTTTGATTTCATGTAACTTTTCACTCTTTCAATGATTTGATTCTTGTATTCATCTGGTTGTGAGTCAAACTCTGGAATTTGGGGGTGGATAAACTCCATTATTTTTTCCTGACTGATTTCTCCTGAAGTTTTAGTCAAGTTGTCCATTCCTAACGGAAATGGAATTTTGAAAGATAGTTTGTTTCCATCTTTTAATTGACCCTGTGATGAAAGTGCATCTTTGGTTTCACCAATCACTTCACCTGTTTCTGCAAGCATTTTCAAATTATCTAAAGTATTTTTATCAAAATCTTCAAAAGCAGTTGCTAAACCTAAAACTCGAACTCCTTCATCTTTGTATTTGTTATAGATGTTGATTGCTTCAGGGATTGCATTCATGAAACATCCTGGACAATTCACTTGAAAGACTTCTAACAATACAATATGATCTTTTTCTTGATCAAAATTTGTTGGAACTCCTTGTACCCATTCTGAAACTCCAAAATTTGGTGCTTTCTCACCTATTTTTACACTCATAGTAAATTATCGGATTTTTTCCATTAAATAGATATCTCAACTATTTTTGGATTTGTTCTCAAGTAGCCTAATATAGGACGCAAAAAATTCCAAATCAAAATGCAGGTAATTACTGAATATAGAATGGCACTTTTTGGAGAGATGGAATTAAAATATGAACAAAAAGATACTGAATATTTTGTTTCTCTTTTAGAACATCCAGATTATGTTGTTAGAACAAGGGTTGCATGTATTTTAGTTGATTTTGGAGGTGAGGATAAAGTTCCTCATATTGCTAAAGTTTTAAAAAATGATGAAAATGAACTAGTTCGCCATGAGGCAGCTTTTGCTTTAGGTCAAATGTCTTACTCTAGTGCTATTCCACCATTAACTGATGCAACTCTTAATGATCCTAGTATGTTTGTGCGTCATGAAGCTGCAATAGCTTTGGGTGTTGTAGGTTCTAAAGAAGCAAAAGAGTCTCTTCAAAAGGCTCTAAACGATCCTGAAAAACCCGTAGTTGAATCTGCAATTGTTGCATTGTCTAATATTGAATTTATGGAAAAGTTAAGTAAGAACGAAAAGTTTGCAAAGTTAACAGGTGGATGAGATGAATTTTTCTTATGGGATAATTGGTATTGTAGGTGTTCTGGCTGCAATCTCTATTGGATTTATCGCTATGGATCCTACTGATATTATTGAACCACGAGTTGAAGAAAATTTAGTTGCATGTACAATGCAATGGGATCCAATGTGCGGAGTTGATGGTGAAACTTATGGAAATATGTGTGATTTGAATACTGCTGATGTAAAATTAGATTATTCGGGTGAATGTGTCATTCTTGAGCCAACACCAGAAACAACATTTGCATCATTGCCGATGACCGCTATTGTTTCAGTCCCTGCCGGTGTTGCAATTCCAGGATGTAACGATACAAACGAATGCTATTTGCCTTATGAAATTAATGTTGCAATAGGTGCAACTGTTACTTGGATTAATGATGATTCTGCAGCACATACTGTAACAAGTGGAATTGTATATGATGCTTCATCTGTGTTTGATTCTAGTTTATTCATGGCAGGAAATGTTTTTGAATTTACATTTGATGAAGCTGGAACTTATGATTATTTCTGTATGGTTCATCCTTGGATGACTGGAATTGTTAATGTACAATAATTTAAAAAATACTAAGGAATTTTGTTTATATCATTTGCAATACTATCTAATTTGTCTTTAATTTCAGACATTGTTTGATTGAGTAATTTCATTTCTTGAATCAGAATTTTTATCGATTCATTGGTATTATCGATATGTGGAATCTCATCTGTACCAATAACTAGTCTTCTCCTAATTTTCTTGTAACATTTTCTGCCCACCCTGCAACTGGCATGGATTCATTTGAAAAATATGGATTGGATGGTCTGGAGGATCCCTCCCTCGTTCTGGCCGTCCGCCATTAATCTCACATAAAACATTACAAAAGATGGAGCGTGCATTTAAGAAAATTTCAGATGGAATGATTCCAAAAAAACTAAACAATTAATATTTTACAGAACAAACATTACATATCATATCACTCACGTGCGTCGTTTGTTGCACAAATGGAATCAAAATCCAAAGGTTCCACAAAAGGTGCATGTACGTGCTGCATCCAAGAATGTATGCTACAAGTGGAATAAACGCATCATTTTACGCATAGAAAAGAAAGGTTTTACCGTATTTATTCAGAACGAGTATGTGTTTGTAAATGATGTATGTCTTGGTAAAAAATATTGGACAGATGTATACCCAAGAATGATTGTACAGTGGAGAGGATCACACCAAAGATTTTTGGTTTATGAGGTGATGACAATTCATTTTTAGCTCGTATGAAAAATTTAGGTAATACCCCCTTAGTTGGAACAAATAACAAGAAATATTTCTAAATTGTTCATGCCTAAGTTGTGCCTGATGTTGATCCGATCAAACTGGCAAATAATGTGACGAAAAGTAGGGTCTATTTTCTACACAAAAGATGGCAAGGAAAACGGATTTGTCCACGATGTCAATGGAAAAACATCAACCATGTCTCAGGAAGATATGCATGCAGAAAGTGCAGGTACAAGTTTGATGATTTTACTGAAACGTATCTTGCCAAAATTAGAATTCCCCTAAACACAATTGCACATCTTCTCTACTTGTTTTCACTTGGAGTTCCAGCATATAAAGTACGATTCTATACAAACATCAGTCTCAAAACAATAGAGCATACATTTAGAATATTCCGAGAAGCAATCCATGACTCATCAATGACTAATCTAAGACTGTCTGGTAAACTGGAACTAGATGAGGCGATGTTCGGTGGTCATCGCAAGGGAAAACGTGGATGGGGAGCCGAAGGTAAGACGCTAGTGTTTGGAATATACAAGAGAAACGGACATGTCATAACGTTTCCAGTACCTGACAGAAAATACGATACTCTAATGGAATTAATCAAAAAATACACTAGAAAAGGTTCACTGTATTATACGGATGATTACACTGCATATGCTTCTTTGATAATGAGAGGAAAGCACAAGGTTGTATCTCATGGAATGGGTGAGTATGTTCAAGGCGATGCTCACATAAACGGAATGGAAGGGTTTTGGAGTTATGCTAAAACTTGAATGTATCATTATCGAGGTGTGCCAAAGCAGTATTTTCATTTGTATCTTAAGGAGATAGAGTTTAGATTTAACAACAGAGATGAGAATATCTTTGAAATGTTGGTAAAAATGTTGGTAAAAATGCTTGTAAAACCTGTTCCAAATGAGTAGGTATTACCAAAATTTAATGCAATTGCATTTATGGATTATTTGGAAGCATCTCGTAAAAAATTTGGAAAAATATCAGTTATCGCTGATAGAGTACCACAAAGCAAATGTTGTGAAAAAATATCTGCACAAAAACAAAGATGTCAAACTGACATATTTTCTGAGATCTCCACATTTGAGTATGACAGAATAGATTTGGAGATGGTGCAAACATGAAAATATTGAATCAGAATTTTATGAATCAATACATGAGATATACAGTTATAGGATATTTTAGAACACATAGATTTAATCTTGATATGTATCAGTATTTTGTAAGAACAATAAATTGAAAAGACTTGTGCTCCGAGGTATACCTCTCATCTTTGTCCTCTATAGAACATTGGTTCTTCATCTCGTTCGTCTTCGAACTCTCGAATAATTCTAGGATAAAAAGATGGTCTAGAATTTAATTCGCTTTTTTGAATTATGTTTTGTTTCATGTATAGAATTACTGTTTAGTATTATTATGATTCATGACAATAGTATGCATACTTTACATACTATTAGTTACAATGATCATAGTAAAATATTCACAAACAAAGGATTGCTATGGGATCATACTATCTAGATATTGAGACAAATGGTCTTGATGATGTCCAAAACAAGATAATTACCAATACAGTATGTGGAACTTGAGCGTGGAACAGGCAGGCAATTAGGCGAATTAACTATTCTCAGAGTGGGAGTTGGGAGAAAAAGAGATGTTAAGACGATTCATTGAAGATTTCCCAATTATTAGTCAAAATTCTTTTGATTTTGTTCCAGTCGGATTTAACTTGGGTTTTGAACACAAATTTCTCTTAGAAAAATCTTCAAGACATGACGATTTATTTCCAATTTCAATTTTATCCAGACCTTTCATTGATTTGAGAATCATTGGCATATTGATGAACAAAGATGAATTCAAAAATTCTGGACTTGATAAAATGACTGGAAAATCTCATAGCGGTTCTCTAATACTCACATGGTATGACACAAAAAACTATGAAGAGATTGAAAATTATATCCAACAAGAAACTGATGAATTTGTAAAATGGTATGAATGGTTATACAAAGAGATGCTTGACTTGAGAAACAAATGGCAGATGTGGTATTATTCTACCTAATGGACCCTTCTTTGCAGGATGAGTTGATGCAAAAATTAAAAAAGATCTTCTAAAAAAATTTAATTTACATACAATAATTAAACTTCTTGAAACTATTTTTGAACCATATATTACCATTACAATTAATATATCCTGTTTTTTGATAAAAGCAAACCAACCAAAGAGATTTGGTACTATGAGATGAAAGTGGATGAGTGATTGTGGGAAGCAACTAAGGCAAAAAATCCAAAATACACAAAATCTAATCCCATCAAGTATGAATATTTTATAGAGATTGAAAAATGGCTCAAAAAGAAGACTTCTAATGACAATGCATGGAAAGTATCAGTAAATGATATTTCAAATTTTAATTTAGATGTAAATAATCCCCTAGAAAAAAAAGAGTCAATTAATTTGTCACCTCATAAGTTAATTGACAATATTATAGAAGATGAGGCCAGAACCATGAAATTACTGTGGGAAATAAAGGACTTGATTACAAAAGAGATTCCAAAATAAGTAAATTAATTCAATCTTGAAATCTTTGACAATCCATTCTCTTTTGAAATCCGGGAAATATTGTCAACATACGTTTCAAGTTCTTTTTCATGAGAAACCAATATGATTTGTTCTGATTTCAATTCATTTAACAACTCTAGAATTTTCCCTAATTGATTTTTAGAAAATCCATCAGTTGGCTCATCTAATATTAACAGATTAGATTTCATCGATTCTGTCTCTTTTCTCATCAGTGAATTCAAAGTCAATCTATATGCTAATGCAATACTTGTCTTCTCACCTCCTGACAAATACTCTATCTCTTGATCAAATCCATCCTGATTTACAATTGGCGTAAAGTTCTCATCAATTCGAGATTCTTTGGTGGGGTCTTCTATCAAAATTGAATACCATCTGGTGTAAGTTTCATTGAAATTCTGCAAAATTGATAACAACACCTGCTTTTCAATTTGAGTTATCGTTGGAATGAAAAATACTTCTAGCCATTGTTGAAACTGATCAAATTTCTTATACTTTGTCTCAAATTCCTTGGATTCTTTAATTTTTGATTCATGTTCCTTTATTTTCTCAGTTTGATTCCTCAAATTCTCTAATGCTGCTGCAATTGCACTCGAAACTTGCGTAATTTCTTTTCTGAGTAAATCTAGTTCGTTTTCCTTATTTGTTACACTTTCTTCTGAATCTTCAAAAGAATCTAGTTCTTTTTGTATCTGTTCTAATTCTACCTCTCTTTCTGAAATTTGAGATGTTATCAAATCAACTTCTTGTTGATGGTCCACAATATTTTTCTCAACTTTTTGCTTTACTTTGATTATCTGTTGCATTTGGTCTGTTGCACTCTCAGACTGCATTACTCTATCTTTTAGTTCAGTTAGATACTCTACAGGATTTTTACCTTCAAATTGGGAATCCTGAAGTTTCTCTTCTAGTTCTTTAATTTCATTCTCTAATTGATTCTCTCTTGCAGATTTTACTTTAAACTCTTCAATTCCTGGAATTATTCCTTGAATCTGTGAAATTTCCTGCCCATATGACTCTATTTTACTCTGAATTTCTTTAGATTTTGAGTTTGATTCAAAAAATGAATCAGTAATTGATTGTAATTCTACCTCTAGGGATTTTACTTCTTTTTTCTTCTCATCTACTAAACTGTGATGATGTTCATCAGTAATTTCTTGCTTGCATGTGGGACATGCGTTTCCTAACTGAGAAAACTTTGAAATCTCTTTCTCCAATGAACCTTTGAGTGTCTCTTTTTGAATTTTCTGATCATTTATCTTTTCTAGTTTTTCTTTAATTTCATCTGTAAATTTTTCTAGTGACTCTTTTTCTTGCAACAAACCATTTAGTGTATTTTCAATGGATTCTTTCTCTGAATCTATTTTATCACCAAACTTCTCTTTTAATCTAATCACATCTTGATGTATGCTATTTTTCTCAGATTCTGATTTTATCACATCATCGTTAATTTTTTGGAATTTTTTAATTTCAGACATTATATCTGGAATACTTTTTGTTGTTTCAGGTTTTTTTATTTCTAGCAGTTTTTCTAATTTTTCAGTATATTCTTTTAGTTCTACCTCATAATTTGTAAACTCTTGCTCTATAGTGTCAATGCGTACTTTTCCAGTTTCTATTTTTTCATCTAAATTCTCTTTGTTTAGTTCTAGTTTTATTTTATCATTGTTTTTTGCTTGCAACTCTTTTAGTTCTTGCATTTTTTTACTCTCATTTCTTTCGAGAACTTTTTGCCAATCCTGTTTTTGTGAAACTTCCGATTCTAATTTAGATTTCATTTCTTTAGATTCATTAATTTCAGATTCTAATTGTAAAATGTCGCTAAACTTTTCTCTTAAAACTGCAGATTTTGTTTTAATCTCAGATAATACTTCACGTGCATTAGATTCAGCAATACTGTAATCTTCAATTCCAAATGCTTTGCGAATTGTTCCAAGACGCTTTCTAGAGTCAAAAAGCACCTCCTTCATGGATTCCTGAGGCGTAAATATGGCATATCGAAATATCTTACTCTCAGCCTTTGGGTCTGCTGGCTCGTTAAATTTGAGAATCTGTAGTACTCGCTGTTTTAGCTCAGATGGTGATAGTGGCTCTTTAACTCCATCAATCTTTATCCAAGAATTTTTTGGATCTTGATTGACACCAGAACTTTTTCTCAATAACGTTCGTTTAATTTCATATTTTTCACCATTTACAGAAAAATCTAAAATCACATAACCTGACTCTGCTTTTTTTGCAAGTAAGGATTCTGCTTTTTGACTACCTAAACCAAACAGAGCAAATTCTATTGCCATGAGTACTGTAGATTTTCCTGAACCGATATCACCTTCAAACAAAGATATGCCTAGAGGAAACTCTACTTCCTCATGCTCATAGCTTCGAATGTTATCAATTATTAATGAATTAAGAAGCATCATCTAACCCTAAAATTGCTAAAACATTATTGCGAATCCTTGGAATGTATTCATTCTTTTTCTCATTAATTAACACTGGCTGTCCTAATTCTAATAGTAATTTTTTTGCAAGTTTGATCCCTTCATCACTTAACAATTCTGGATAATCAAATCGTAACTGTCCAATGTTTTCAGAAAACACATTAGTTTCAATCTCTTCTTTATTTGCACCCTTTGCTTCTGTAATTGAATATTCTTTTGATGTCAGCTCATTCTTACTTACATTAACTACAATTGCATTTTTTTCATTGAGATTATCTCTGATTGCAGAAATATCTATATCTGCTGTTTTCCCTGATGTTAACTCACCTTTGACTTTAATTATTACAACTTTGCCTGCAGGATCAATGTCTTTTGTTTTCTCTAACAACTCTTGATTGATTGATTCGGCTTTTCTATTATTGGCATCAACTTCAATTATTTCATATGCAGTATTTTCAATCTCTACAAATTCAACTGACTTTACTGCATCCTCAAACTCCACTAGAACAAAGCCACGTTTCTGTCCATTTGCGTTATCCTCCAAATCTGCATGGTATCCTGCAAATGGAGTTCCAGGGTATACGACGTTTGAATATCCGTCAAATGATTGATGATTAAATTTGTGCATGTGACCTCCTGCATAATATGAGAATCCTTTAGGTAGCAATGAGAGTGGCATTTGGTCACCATCCATGCCTGAATCCGTCTTCATATCTGAAATTCCGCTATGAAACAAGAATACTCTAAAGCCTGATTCAACCTCTAATGACTCTCTGTCCAGTTTCTCATACCATTCTCTATCCTTTCCAACCTTCAAACCTGACAGTCCTGTAATTTTAGCATCTGTTTTTGGATCCACTAGACATTCAAGGGATATCTTTCCATCATCGTGGCTTGTTGCTATTGTAACTTTGGTGATGTATCCTATTTCTGCAAGCAAATCAATTACAGAGTTTGAGACTGGAGAGAAATCATGACTTCCATATACGACGTAAATTGGAATGCCTGCATCATGCACTTGTCGGAACTTTGCAAATGCAAACTTTTGAACTCGCATCTCTGGAATGTTTACATGAAATAAATCTCCTGGAATTAAAATAAAATCTACCTTACGAGTAATACACTCATCAAAACATTTCTCAAAGACTTGCTGCTCTATCTTTTGTAATGACTCGTGTTTTTGAAAACCTAGATGAATATCTGACAAATGCACAAATAACAAACTAGAACACCTTTGTTTTGCCAGTTTCCGGTGCTATGCCTTTCTCTTTTACTATATCTTCAAACAACGGAATCTTAATTGGCATTGCAAATGGAACAAAGATACTAGTGATGATTGCCTCACCTTTATCTAAACTTGCAATGTTTTTGTCATCTTCAGATAAATCTTGAGATGCAGAAGCTATGATTGCCTCTCTTTCTTGTTTCATCTCGTTTCCTAGAATTATTTTTGTATTCATGTTTGCAAGTATAGTTTTTGGAATTACACTTGATAATTGAGTAATTGCAGTTAATCCAACTTTGAATTTACGTCCTTCTTTAGCAATTGTAGAATAAATGTTGTCATTTCTTGATGTTAACACGTCAACTCCAATGACACGAGGTGCTTCTTCAATTACTATGGTGGCTACTGGTTTTCTATCCAACTCTCCACTGGCTTTGGCATCTTTGTATTTTTGTAGTAATTTTGTTGCAATAATATTTCCAACTAGTAACTCTGCCTCATCACCTAATCGAGATGTATCAAGCACAACGACTTTACCCTGCTCGATATCTTTTACAATATCATCTACTGTGGCCAATCCTTTGGTGGTGCTATCAAAGACCTCATGTCGAGACAATACAACTCCTTCTTCATCCTTTTCTAGGCTCAATAATAGGCGTAATTTCCTCTGAACTACCATCATTGTAGCTGCTGCAAATTCACCTCTACCTTGAGAAGAACTCTCCATTCCTGCATCAACGGCATCAGTAATCATCAACTCTCGAACCCAGTTTAACCTGTGCTGTCTATGTGCCATCCTGATTGCTTGGAATTGTGGATCAGAGAAATCAACAATTCCTTCAAAGTGTTCTGGTCTAATTGATTGTAAATTAATTGTTAGTCTATTAGCTCCAACTGGGGGATTGGATGGTGTATAGTACATTAAATTGTCTTTTGCACGTGGATGTAATTTTAATCCAATCCCAACTCGTCCAAAGTATTCATCGTGTGCATCTAAAACTAGTGCACCAACTTTGTTTGTATCAAGTACAGACCAAAGAATTGTTTTAACTAGATTTGATTTCCCACGTCCTGTAGTTGCAGGAATTAATACGTGGTGTGAGAATACATCTTCAGCTGGTAGCCAAACTTCAACTTCTTTAATCACTTTACTTCCACTTCTGATATATCCAACAAAGACTGAATCTTTCTCTTTTTCTAAAAATTTCAAATCATCTTTGGTGATTAATCGTAATTTGTTAAAAAATGAAGGTAGTGTTTTTGGAATTTTAACATCACAATTTTCTTTAAACACACGAGCTAGTGGTTTTATTCTAGCTAATACATAATTTACAAAGTCTGGTTCGTAAAAGTGAGCATCAACTACCCCTTGCTCTAAATTAACACCTGACATCATTTGCTGCATCTTATCTTGAATTTGACTACCAAATTCTAATGAAAATACTTGTAAAATCAAAAATGAACCGTTTTCTTCAGACACCATCAAATCCCCAATCTCTAAATCAGTTCCAGCTTTTTGACGAATTACAATGTCACCGAAACTTCCACCAACTACTTGTCCTACAATAGATAATTCATCCATTAACTGGTCACCCCATTTAGAACATCATGTGCTGCCAATGATGCACTATACTTTTTCAATTTCGTCCATTCAGGATGGCCCATCTTTTCTGTCATCATGAATCCTTGATACATGTTGAGCTCATCGCGCCTAACTTGGGCAAATCTATCTGCATCAATGGCACCATAGGGGTAGCCAAGCATGGATACATCCTGACAATTCTCAACTAAACTATCCAGAACAGAGTTTAACTCATCACTACTCATACTCTCAAACTGTTCTCGTAATATCTCAAATCTAAATACAAATTGAGATTTACCATGAAATTTAACTGCCATCATAAATCCTCTATCATCAGCTGATATCTCTTCTGCTACTTTGACATACCATTTTTCATATGGAACATCTTCTGCAATCTCTGTAATTCGTGCCAACAATGGCTCCCCTGATTCTGTAATTAGTCGACTTGTCTTGGCTAAACCACAAACAATTACACCCTTACTCATTGCCAAATTGTATAGTTTGTTTGCATATTTTATTTCATTTTTAAAATTAGTCTGCAATGAACCATCCATCACTATCATGTCACCTATTTCTAATTCTGATTCTACTACATGTATTGCCAATTGCCATTCTGCAAATCGTCTACCTAAAGAATTCAACCCTGTACCTTGTAACACTGCGGTGCTTTCAGTAGTTGATGTCAAATCAGATGCCTCTGGAAGATATTTTTTATCCTCATCACTATGTGAAAATAATTTTGTATCATAACTGACAGTTTTCTTTCCATTGATTGTTTCAATGGTTGATGTGACACTGGAAAAAAACTGTACACGAGGATTGGCTTTAGGCTTTATCCTTTTCTTTCCCTGGAACAGTGAAAAGTACACTCGATTAATTGTAATTAGAAAATTCGGTGACTCTTCTAGTAGTCCATCTCCACCATCAACAAAAGCGATCTTGCGTGGATTGCCCACTGTTTTAATCTCTACAAATTCAGATGGTACAATGAGAAACTGCTTTCCTTTCCCATTATTCATTACTATATCAGAGTGCTCTTTCTGTGTTAGATGAGCACCCAATTCTTCAATCAAACTTTTTACTGGATCATTCATGTGTATTTTTTCCCCGCTGGCATGTTTAATATTTCCCTAGACTAATAATCTGACTGTTAGTTATCCTAGTTTCAATTCGTTTCATAGATTAAACTTTATTCAAAATGATATTAAGAAACATGAGTATAGTATGCATACTGTGGATACTTTACACGCTTAAAATCTTCCTTCTATGCGCTGATCCGGTGCTATTTTGTCTATTTTTCTACTTTCAATGTCGTAATTCCGTACACTAAAGCCATCACAGAATCTGGTGGATGATTATGCTCTTTTCTTGGACGCTGTCTTGAGTCTGAAATTATTTTCTCCAAATCTTGGAGATCTTTTCTTGTGATGTTGAAAAGATCTTTTAAAAGAAAATCTATTTCATAGTCATTCTTTGATGGAATCATCAATCTTTTTCTACTCTTTGATTTCTCACTTGGGAATGCTGGATGATACATTCTGTTTTCCATACTCTCTACCAAAAATTCAATACTTGATGTCTTGTTTATCTGAATTCAACCTGTTTGATCTCCGTGTTCACCTTTGAGCCTGATAGTCTGAAAATTAAATGGTGTTTTTCAAAATCTAACCAATTCTTCCCTTTAGAATCACTTTTTCATTTGTGTTGGATGGTGTAGATTTGTCAATATATCTGATTTCATATTCATCCCAAATGTGGATTGTTTTCCCATCTACCTGACGTGGAATTTTAATTATAACTTCAAACAAGTTGGAGTTTGGTCCTGTTTCTATAAGATATGCTGAATTAGCGTCAAATTTTGGATTTGCTAAAGTGGTTCTAATTCCTCCGTCTCCTCTGTATTCTAATTCGCTTAGTGGGATTCTGTCTACATTTTTTGAATCCCTATTTGCATCTGGTTCATAAATTCTAACTGTAAAATCATGACCTATTCTGGATCCTCCTCCAGATGTTTGTACTTTGGCAAATGTTTTGGTCAATGGCACTGATTTCACTAGTATTCTTTTCTCTCCTGAATAATCTGATTCATCCAAATATTTTATCCAGACAATGTCGTCTTGACTTAATGGTTTTCCATTTATTGTTTCAGGTAATTCTAGTTTAATGTAAAATTGACCAGTATTAGGTCCTGTCTCAATCATATTTTTAGGACCCTCAATCGAAATATCATTCACCGTAAATTCAAAAAGCCCTTCAATAGGAACAACTTCAACTCCGCTATGTGCAATATTCAAATCATGATCAGTTATGTAGAAATTTACAATTGACATGGTTGATGCAGGAACTGTTGAAATTTCTTTTTCAGTAGCTTGAAAGGGTTTTTCAAAGTTATTCAAATCTATGAATTTTATTGGAGAAAATAACATGCCCATTTTTTGCATTTTTATTACTGTTTCTAGTTTTACGCAAGCTGGAGCCCCATTTGATCTGATAACTAATTCTAGTCTTTCTATACAAAGAATATTTTCAGGTAATGTCCCTTTATTCATTTGCTGTCTTGGTGATTCTATTTCACCATTTACTGGAAGAGTGAATGATAAAGTTAAAAAAAATATTATTCCAAATAATACTTTATTTTGAAAAATCACCAATATCTCAAAATCCCTATTTTATTTTAAATAGATTTGGCATGAATTCTATGTAATTCTATGCTTATTTTTCTCATAAATTTCTAATTGCAGACTAGAATTAATTAAGAGACAATTTCTATAATTAATCATTGAAACGAATTGGTCTTTTGGGATGCGGTGCCATGGGTACTCAAATTGCACTAGCGATTGATTCTGGAAAAATTTTTGCAACTCTTACACATGTTTTTGATGATTCAAAAGAGAAATCTAAACTACTAGTTGAAAAACTCACTAACAAACCTGAAATTGTAGAGAATTCACACTTGCTATCTTCAAATCCTGTTGATATTGTTGTAGAAGCTGCTTCACAAGATGCTGTTAGAGATGTGTCTTTGAGTGTATTACAAAACAAAAAAGATCTAATGATAATGAGTGTTGGAGCATTATTAGATGAATCAATATATGATATTTTATCTGATGCTTGTAAGGATTTCAAAAAAACAATTTATCTTCCTTCTGGAGCAATTGCAGGACTAGATGGAATTAAATCCATTAAGGATGAACTCGAATCTTTAGCTATCACAACAACAAAACATCCTCGTTCATTAAAAGGTGCCAAATTTTTTAAAACATCTGATATTAATTTAGATGAAATAAATTCATCCACTGTAATCTTTGAAGGAACTGCAAAAGAAGCAGTGTCATTATTCCCTGCAAACATCAATGTTGCAGCACTATTATCATTATCTGGAATTGGGAGTGAAAAAACTCAAGTAAAAATCATTGCAGATCCTAACACTGACAAAAATACTCATCATATTGAAGCTGAAGGAAAGTTTGGAAAGATGACTTTTACAATTGAAAATTACCCTGATGAAAATAATCCAAAAACTAGTAGGTTGGCAATTTTATCTGCAATTGAAACTTTGAGAAAGTATTGTTCAGATGACATTCAGATTGGTACGTAATATGGCAATAATTGCCACATTTGCAAGTTTTTCAGAGAATTCTGGACTATTTCCCATTCTTTAAATCCCATCCAATTCAATTTTCTTTGGTTTATGCTCGTACAACAATCCTCGGCACTCAAAGAAGAGATTCTAAGATTAAAGAAAGAAAAAGATGTGGTGATTTTAGCACACAATTATCAGATTCCTGATGTACAAGATGTGGCTGATTTTACTGGTGACTCTTTAGGCTTATCTCGACAGGCTGCAACTGTTCCACAAAAAACAATTCTATTTTGTGGTGTAAACTTTATGGCAGAAACTGCTGCAATCATTAGTCCTCAAAAAACGGTCTTACTACCTGATTTAGAAGCTGGATGCTCATTATCTGATTCAATTACTGTAGACGAATTAAGAAATTGGAAGAAACAACATCCTGATGCAATTGCAGTTGGATATGTTAACACTACTGCTGAAATTAAAGCAGAACTTGATTATTGTTGTACATCCTCTAACGCTGTTAATGTTGTTAAAGCAATTCCTGCAGACAAGGAGATTTTGTTTTTACCTGATATGTTTCTAGGATCGTATGTTGCTAAAATGACTGGTAGAAAAAATATGCATATTTGGGCTGGTGAATGTCATGTTCATGCAGGAATCACTGCTGAAGATGTAATTGAAAAATTAAACTCTATGAAAGATACTGAATTTGTAATTCACCCTGAATGTAGTTGTACCACGCCAATGATGTATGATGTTGCTGATGGAAGTTATGATGATAAAAAAGTCTCAATTCTTTCTACAGAAGGAATGTTAAATCATGTAAAAAAATCAAAGGCAAAGAACTTTGTTGTTGCAACTGAAACTGGAATTTTATATCGAATGAAAAAAGACAATCCTGATAAAACATTTATTCCTGCATCAGAAAAAGCAGAATGTCAATATATGAAAATGATTACCCTTGAAAAAGTATATGATGCATTGATAAATGAAAAAAATGTCGTTACAGTTCCTAAAGAAATTGCAGATAAGGCTCGTTTGGCAATAGATAGAATGCTCGCAATTAGCTAAACCTTTTTACTATGACTGGATTATTTTCACGAGCGCCAAAAGATCCTCAAAAGAAAAAAAATACTCAAAAATTAAAAGAAATTAAAAAACTTGTTAAGGAAAAAAAATATGCTGAGGCCTTAAAATCAGGCAGAGATTATTTACATAAAATACCCGATAATCACGATGTTTTGTTTACCGTGGGTGGAATTTACTATTTACAAAATAAACACAAGACTGCGATTTATTATTTTGAAAAAGCTCTTGAAATTGGAACCTATGATGTAGATGTTTTATTGTTAAAGGCGTATTCCCATCAAAAATTAGGTGAAAATAAGCGAGCTATACAATGCTGCGAAAAAATTCGAGAAATTGATCCTAAAAATAAGTCTGTTTCTAATTTGTTAGAAGAATTAAATTAAATCTCCAAACTCATGTCAATCCCTTTGACAGAATTTGTGATACTTCCTACTGAAATAATATCTACTTCAGTTTGACCATATTTTGAAATGTTTTTAGTTGTTATGCCGCCTGATGCTTCAAGTAATACTTTATTTCTTAATTTTTGATTTTTCAAAGTTTGAATGGTTTTCTTAATTTGGGCTGGGGTAAAATTATCCAGCATGATGATGGTTGCTCCTTCTTTTGCCGCTAATACTGCATCCGATGTATTTTCAACCTCAACTTCAAATTTTTTGTATTTTTTCTTTGTTTTTTTAATCAAAGATAATAGCGAATCCACGATTGCAATATGATTATCTTTAATCATAACCATTTCATCAAGTGTAAGTCTATGTTTTTTACCGCCTCCTATCTCTACTGCTTCTTTATCAAAATATCTTAGGCCTGGGGCTGTTTTTCTTGTTGCATACAATTTTGTTTTCTTTGGGATTTTTTTTACTAATACATTTGTTTGAGTTGCAATCCCACTCATTCTTGTTAAAAGATTCAATGCTGTTCTCTCACAAGTTAGTATGTTTTCTGCATTACCTGAAATGATCATTATAGTTTGATTTGGCTTTATTTTGGAGCCATCTTTTTTCAAAATTTTAGAACTACATCTTTTTAATTTAAAAATTTCTTTTGCATATGATGCTCCTGCAACAATGGCATTTTCTCTGGAGATGATTTCCGCTGTTATTTTTTTCTTAGGTAATAGATTACTAGTAATATCCCCTTTACCAATATCTTCAGCTAGGAATTGTAATAATTGTTTTTTTGAATTAAATGTCAATATATTAATAAAATGTTAATCTAATTTTAAAGATTTTATGTTACTTTAATTGCGTATTTGCCTTTTGTAGTGATTCCTAAAGTTTTAGAAATTTCTGAATTTGTTGGATCAACTACTAGTACTACTCCATTCCAATCTGGTGTCAAGTCTGATGATTTACAATTAGGACATACTTTTAGAGTTGTTACATGTTTACATTTGCGGCATGCCATTTCTCGTGCCATTCTAACTAGCCTCTACTTTTTCTTCCTTTGCCGGCTCTTCTTTGCCACCGCTGGCTTTCTTAATTTCTTCTACAATCCAATCGTCTGCTCCGAGGAATGGTTGTCTACATGTAATTCCAATCTTACCCATTGCAGCAGCTTTTCCTAATGATACTGCAGTGATTCTTGCACGGAGTGTAGAACCAACTTTTAATGTTCTGCCACTTTGATTTGCTAGTATCATTCCCGATTTTACATCACTCTTAAGATAATCATCCATCACTTGTGACAAGTGAAGTAATGCATCAGTTGGACCAATTCTTACAAATGCTCCAAAGTCTGTAATATCTACAATTTCACCTTGAACGATTTCTTGTAATTTTGGATAAAACGTTAATGCTTCAAATTCAACTTTATGGAATGTTCCACCATCGCCTGCAATCATTTTTCCCATCTCATCTACTTTGGCATCTAAAATCATAATGATATATCCTAAATCTGCATTAATCATACTCTCGTATTTTTCTTTGAGAATGTTTACTCCTGCCTTTTTGAGTGTAGTTCCAAACAAGCTTGGAGGAATCCTGACAACATCAACTAGGGTAGATATAGAAAACAAATGTACAGTTTTTCTTGAATTTCAATTTATGAATGTTTAGGTGATTTTAGGCATGAATTTCCAAAGATTTTTCATATTTTTCAAATAAATGCATTTTTTTTTGCAATCTAACTTATGTTTAAATAAAGTAAACTGACTTTTTGAGCAATGGTTGGCATCGATCAAGTTCTTGAAAAACTTAGCACTGTAATTGATCCTGATTTGAAAAAAGACATCGTATCAATGGGTATGATTAAAGATTTAGAACTAAATGATGCTAATTTGAAATTCACTTTAGAATTAACTACTCCTGCATGTCCGTTCAATGTTGAAATTGAAGATGATGTGAGAAAGGCAATTGCAGACCTTTCTGATTTGAAAAATTTTGATTTGAAAGTAACTGCCAAAGTAATGGAGGGCCGTTCCCTTGATGATGATACTGGAATGGCAACTGTCAAAAATATTATCGGGGTTGCCAGTGGGAAAGGTGGAGTGGGAAAATCAACTGTTTCTTTGAATTTAGCTTTAGCATTATCCGAATCAGGAGCAAAAGTTGGACTACTAGATGCTGATATCTATGGCCCTAGTATTCCATTGATGCTTGGAATGAAAGACGGTTCCATGGAAGTAGAAGATAACAAACTTCAACCTGTAGATTCTCATGGATTGAAAGTTGTATCATTTGGTTTCTTTGCTGATCAATCAAATCAAGCAGCAATTTATCGTGGTCCAATTATCTCTGGAATCTTAAAACAATTTTTAGTTGATACAAATTGGTCTGACTTGGATTATCTTATTGTAGATCTTCCTCCTGGTACTGGTGATATCCCATTAACTCTTGCACAAACAATTCCAATTACTGGAATACTTGTTGTTACAACTCCACAAGATGTTGCAAGTCATGTTGCAGTTAAAGCGGTTTCAATGTTTGATAAGCTAAATGTTCCAATCATTGGTGTTGTTGAAAATATGGCACATTTCATTTGTACAAATAATGTAGAATATCAGTATCAAACTGGTCGGTGGTTCTGGAAAAAAATGAAAACTGGCTCAAAAAAATGTGAGGAAAAACATCACATCTTTGGTGAAGGTGGTGCAAAGAAAATTAGTGAACAATTCAATATGCCTTTCTTAGGTGATATTCCATTAAACTCTGGAATTATGGCTGGCTCTGATTTAGGAAAACCTATAATGATTACCGATCCTGACTCCCCAAGTGCAGCTGCATTTAGAAAAAGCGCAAAAAATATTGCAGCACAATGTAGTATTATTGCAGCAAAACTACAAGAAGAGATGGCCTCTGAAGGTATTGAAGAAAAGTCTACTGAAGAAAATACCACTGAAGAAAAGTCTACTGAAGAAAAGTCTACTGAAGAAAAGTCTACTGAAGAAAAGTCTACTGAAGAAAAGTCTACTGAAGAAAATACCACTGAAGAAAAGTCTACTGAAGAAAATACCACTGAAGAAAAGTCTACTGAAGAAAATACCACTGAAGAAAAGTCTACTGAAGAAAATACCACTGAAGAAAAGTCTACTGAAGAAAAGTCTACTGAAGAAAAGTCTACTGAAGAAAAGTCTACTGAAGAAAAGTCTACTGAAGAAAAGTCTACTGAAGAAAAGTCTACTGAAGAAAAGTCTACTGAAGAAAAGTCTACTGAAGAAAAGTCTACTGAAGAAAAGTCTACTGAAGAAAAGTCTACTGAAGAAAAGTCTACTGAAGAAAAGTCTACTGAAGAAAATACTATTGAAGAAAAGACTCCAGATCAATCCTGATTCCTGTGAAATTACCTAATTCATTAAGAGAACAAATGAAAATTCCTTTAGGGATACTCTTACCTGAAAATCAAACTGATAAAAATAATATTGAAAAATATCTTTCTGAAAATTTGTATATTATTTCTGTAGGTGATCGAACCACTGAAAAAATGATTGACTTTGGTTTAATTCCATCATTGCAAATTATCGATGGTCTGGAGAAAAGAGAAAAAAGAGAACCGCCTAAACTAGAACATGCTACAGAATTGATAGTTGATAACCCTGCAGCAGAAATTACTCCTCAAAGTATTGAGATAATCAAAAAGGCATTCACTCTACAATCTCCTGTTAGAATTTTCGTAAATGGTGAGGAAGATCTTCTTGTATTGCCTGTATGTATTCATGCACCTGAAAATTCTGTTGTTTTGTATGGTCAACCAAACGAAGGACTAGTAATAGTAAGAATAACTCCAGAAATTAGAAATAAAGTACAAGGACTACTTGAATTAATGGAATAATTGGGGAGTGATGAGACGGTGGCTGTATGATTGGTGATTACCCCACTTAACCTTCTGACCCCATTAATTCATAATTTTATAGAATCAAAATACACCAAATTTTGTACAACTATTGACATGTCCAGATAAACACAGATTCCATAATGAATATTGTGAAACTGGACCCTGAACTTTCGTTGCAAATTTTAGAAAAAGTTGGAATTTACTCTTATCGTTTTTCAATTTCCGAACCTAAAATTCTCTTAGCTACCAAAGAAGTATTGGATGCCCCAAAAGAAATGACTGAGGGCAGAAGAACATCTGCCTACAAATATTATGGAGTTTCATATCTTCAACATAATCTTGTTTTCATCAATGTAAGAAAAATACCTGATGAGAAGACTTTGGAGAATACAATAGTTCATGAATTGATCCATATGAGATTTCCATATCTTGCTCATGGTAAAAGATTTAACAAATTAGTACGACAAGGACTAAAAGGAAAGTCCTTTCCTCCATATAGAAAAAGAAATAAGATCCCCACTATTTGATTTATATTTCCCAAAATTGGGCAAGCAACGTATCTTATGGAATTTCCAGAAATTCTGCCATTTATTGCCGCGATTGCATCATTTTTGGTCGCATCTGGTTTGGTAGTATGGATTGTCAAACAGCAGGCAGGAACAAAAGAAATGATAGATATATCAAATGCCGTCAAAGAAGGTGCTGCAGCATTTCTAAAACGTGAAATGATGATTATCGTTCCAGTAGCTATCGCATTATCATTAATTATTGGTATTTTCTTGACTCCGTCAAACGGAATTGCATTTGCAGTAGGTGCAACATTATCTGCAGTTGCAGGGATTATCTCATTAAAAATTACAGTAAAAGCAGCAGTTAGGGCTGCAAATCTCAGCAGTGAAGGTCTAGGAAAGACATTTGCTATGGCCTTTAGAGGTGGAGCCACTGTGGGACTAGCAGTTCCAGCAATGGCATTAGTTGCAATAACTGGTCTTTATCTAATTTATCCAGACCCAATCACAATTGCCGGAGTTGGAATTGGAGCAAGTCTAATTGCATTATTTATCAGAATTGGCGGCGGTATCTTTACAAAAGCAGCAGATATGGGTGCTGACTTGGTAGGTAAAGTCGAGGTAAACATTCCAGAAGATGATCCTAGAAACCCTGCAACAATTGCAGACAATGTCGGTGATAATGTCGGTGATGCAGCAGGAATGGGTTCTGATATTTACGAATCATATATTGTTACAATACTTGCAGCATTACTAATTGCAGCATTAATTGGTGCACCAAACTTTTTCTTATATCCAATATTGATCGGTTCATCAGGAATGATTGCGTCAATTATCGGCGTTGTCATTGTTGGCTCAAAGGGAGTAACAGATGTTATGAAGCCGCTTAATCGTTCGTTTTATGTTTCAGCAGCAATTGCAATTGGATTGAATTATGTGTTCATCACTCAGTTTATCGAAGATTCTGCAACATCACATGCTCTCTTTGGTTCAACAGTTATTGGTGTCATTCTTGTTCCAGTAATTCAGAAAATTACAG
Organism: Candidatus Nitrosopumilus sp.; assembly: GCA_965262905.1. Classification (GTDB taxonomy): domain Archaea; phylum Thermoproteota; class Nitrososphaeria; order Nitrososphaerales; family Nitrosopumilaceae; genus Nitrosopumilus. The sequence continues at coordinate 870,394 of OZ253567.1, read as the reverse complement.
ATTACTATACTAGTTACAAAAAAGGACCTGTAAAAGAAATTGCAGACTCTGCAAAATGGGGATATGCATCATTAACTTTAATGGGAATTATCAAAGGTATGCAATCTACAGGGCCATTCATGATTGCATTAGTTCTTGCAATTATCATATCTTACAGCCTCGCATCTGGTGCAGCACCTGATGGTGCAGACCCAGTACTTTATGGAATCTTTGGAACTGCTTTAACTGCAATGGCAATGTTGAGTTTAGCAGGAATTGTTCTTAGTATCGATGCATTTGGTCCAATTGCTGATAATGCAGGTGGAATTGTTGAGATGACAGGAATGGGTGAAGAAAATCGCAAAGTCACTGATGAAATTGATGCAGTTGGAAATACCACAAAAGCTGTTACCAAAGGCTTTGCAATTGCAAGTGCTGCTTTAGCTGCCTTGGCAATGATTCAAGCATTCCAATTTGAGGCTGCTCATGTTTTCGCTGGTGTTTTAGAATTAGATTATAGTTTAACCAATCCTGCAATTATAGTTGGATTACTAATTGGTGGTTTGATTCCGTTTATCATTACAGGTCAACTGATTAATGGTGTATCACGTGCTGCAGGAAAAATGGTTGATGAAGTTAGACGTCAATTCAAAGCAGACTCTGGTATTCTTAAAGGAACATCAAAGCCTGATTATGCTAAATGTGTAGACATTGCAACTGTTGCATCGATGAAAGAACTATGGAAACCAGCTCTTGTCGCAATTATTTCTCCAATCATCTTAGGTATCTTATTAGGTCCAACTGCAGTCGCAGGATTGTTAATGGGTGCAGTCGTAACTGGAATTTTACTAGCATACCACTTGGCAAACACTGGTGGTGCATGGGATAATGCAAAGAAACTAGTTGAGATGAAAGGAGAGAAAGGCTCTGAAATCCACAAAGTTGCAGTAGTTGGAGATATTATCGGTGATCCTTACAAAGACACTGCTGGCCCAGCATTGAATACTGTCATTAAACTACTAAACACAATTGCAATCGTATTCGTATCGGCATTTGTCGCAATATTTGCTATCTAATCTTCAACAATTAATGTCATATCTAATTCATCAATTTGAGCTTGAATTGCTTTCTTCAAAGTGACATCATGTGTTTCACAAAATTTGAAATAATTATCAGCAGTTTGAAAACATCCACAAATCCATTTTGTTTTCTTGTCTCCTTCAACTGTCCACTTTGAGTATTTGTTTTCAGACATGGCTATTCTATATTGATTAATTTAAAAAATATGTCTTTGAATAAAAAGAAAAAATGATTAAGGACAACCTTCCATCTTTTGGATAAAATAGCCTTTTTCCTTAATTGCCTGCTCTACAGGTTCTGGTGCTCCTTGTGAATGGCAGAATGTACATTCGTTTGTAGTCATTTCTGATTCTCCTTCATTTACGGATTGTAACCACTCTTTACCATATGTGATGGCTTTGTCGTGGTCTTTTTCACCAGTGATTACATCAAAGTGCATGGTGTGACCATCTGCTGCTTTGACGTAAGTATCGTATACGTGAATTTCCATAAATTTAATTAAAAAAAGGGATATTTAATTCAAAGATCAGAGTAATTATGAAACATTCTGTTATAGTTGAAATTCCACATTCATCAAACATACTCTTAGAATTAGATGATGCCTATTCTCCAAAAACTGTTAATGATTTCATTGAAAAATTATCCTTTACTGTTGATCTTAGTGTTTGGGGTGATGAAATTTACACATCAAAATCCCCAATATTTCAACCTGAAGAAAATGCAGTCTCCAGTTGAACTAAATGATGTTGCATATTGGCCTACTGGAAAAGCAATATGTTTGTTTTATGGCTCTACTCTAATTGCAATTCTGGAGAAATTACTCCTGCATCACCTGTCAATATTATTGGAAAAATTATTTCTCCAGACAAAAAAATTCTAAATGATATTCATAGTGAACGTGTTACGTCCAGTCTACAATCTTGAATTATTCTTCAATAGGGATTTCTATAATATCTGTTTCAAACAAATACGCTCTAAAATTTTTATTTATTCCGGAATAAATTACCCATGCAACTGGATTACTTTGCATGAATTTCTTATCTGTATTTGATGGATATGCATCTGAATCTGGATGTGAGTGAAATATTCCAATTACTTCCATTTCTTTCTCTTCGGCAATTTTATAACCTTCAATTAGTTGCTTATTTGAAATTGTAAAATTTACTGGAGATTTTTCTATATTTTCTGTTAAAAATAAATCTAAAACTTTATCATTTTTACCAAATAAAATAGCACATGATTCATTAGGTTTTTGATTCTCTGAGTATTCTGATAGGATTTTTTTATCTGTTTCTGATAATTTTATTTTCTGCAAATCTATTCTACGTTAACAGTTCCTACCATCCATGGGTGGAATGTGCAGAAATAATCAAAAGTCCCTGCATCTGTAAATGTAAATTCAAAAATATCTCCTGCTGACATCATTCCTGAATCAAAGATACCGTCTGTTTCTGGTGCTTTTCCTGATGTTACTGTGTGTACTGTAGTGTCAGCATTATCCCATACAACTATAGTTCCAAGAGTAATGTCTACTGTTTCTGGATCATAGTAAATTTGCCCGTCTTCAGGAATTGCTGCTCCTTGTGGAATTGTAATTTTGATTGGTTCTTTTGCAGCTTCAATAACTAAAGTTGCAACCATCCAGGGGTGGAAACTACATTCATACACATATTCTCCAACTTCCACATCTGCTGTATCTAGTGTAAATACATCTCCTTCAATCATTAAACCTGAATCAAACACATCTCCATAGTTCTCTGTGTTAGTTGCAGTGTGAGCTACAGCATCTGCATTAGTCCATTCAACAATGGATCCCTGTATTACCACTGCTACATCTGGTGAATAATCTGGATTACCATCTATGGTGGAATCTTTTAAAATTTCAATTGCAAATATTGGTCCTGATGGTGTAAGATCTTCAGTTGGTTCTTCAATTAATGCTTGCTGAGGAATCATGTATGTGTCAGGAGATGAGAACATTCCAAATGATACCCACATGATAATTCCTGTGGCAGCTGCCATTGAAACAATTGCCCCGATTGGTTTTGCTACTTCTGGATGTTTCATGTATAGATATGAAATTATAATTGCAGGAAATGCAATTGCCATTAAAATTCCTGCTAATGTGACTGTATAATTTGATGTATTCAAAACCATAGCATACATTCCAAATCCTAATGCTATGGATAAAATTACCAAAGTCGTAGCTTTGGCTCTATTACTAGTTGAAATCCCGCCATCTAAGATACCTGTTGCAAGGAAAATTAATCCAACAAACATGGTCAAGCCTGTAAGTGCATGCATACCATCGATGAATGTGTGTGCAATACCTGCATACGATAATGTAAGCCCAGCTAATCCTATAGCTGTTAGTCCCATTCCTGGCATCATGAGGTCCCAATTACTCATTTAAGATAGCTGATAGGGCTGAGATACTTATTCCTTGCGAAATCATATGGATCTAGACGAAGAAATTAAATGGCTTTGGAATAGGATAGAGTGAATTGGGATTTAATGAAATACTGGAGATATCAAAACCCAGAATTGTTGTTCTTTTAGTAATTACTGCAGTTACATCCATGTATGCTGCAAGTAAGCTAGTTCCAGGTGTTCCTGAGCTAGATTATTGGTCATATTTGCATATAATTATTGCAGGTGCTTTGGCTTCTGCTGGATCAAGTGCACTAAATCACTATTATGATAAAGACATTGATCCTAAAATGACTCGAACTAGTACTAGACCAATTCCTTCTGGAAGGATGGCAGCATCTAATGTTTTGATATATGGATTGGCTGTAAGTTGTATTTCTGTAATCTATGGCTACTTTGCATTGAATGCAGTTTCTGCATTTTTTATCGCAGTGGGAATTTTTTCGTATGTTGTAATTTACACAGTTTGGCTAAAACGAAGAAACGTATCTAACATTGTTATTGGAGGTATTGCCGGTAGTGCCGCAGCTTGGGCAGGATGGGCAGCAGCTACAGGCAGTATGGATTTGTTAGGTTTCTTTGTTGGTTTTTTAGTTTTTGTTTGGACTCCTTCTCACTTTTGGTGTCTTGCAATGAAAATCAAAGACGAATATGCGAAAGCAGAAGTTCCAATGCTTCCAGTTGTTATTGGAATGCAAAAAACTTCAAAATTTATTTTAGGTAACACATTAATTTTAATTCCATATTCTCTGATACTTTCATTTATTCCAGATGGAATGGGAATTGTTTATACTGTTATTGCAATAGTTTCTGGAGCATTAATGCTTGTATATCATTACAAATTAACAAAGACTCCTACATCTGAATTTGCTTGGAAAGCATACAAAGTAACTGCTCCTTATCTCACAATAGTTTTTGTAGCTGTTGCATTGGATGCAGCATTCCATTACCCATTATTTTAAAATTTATTTATCTACGCCTGGGAAACTAGCTTCGTAATCACTTTCAGTAGTTTTTTTAATCTGTTGTTCATGTTTGTCAACTGTTTTTTCAACTACAACTACTTCAATTCTACGCTCCTCTTTTGTAATCCATGAGACTGTAATAAGCCCAAGAATTTCTAAATCTAAAAGAATTTTGTTGAATCTATCATCTGCAATTACATGTCCGTCTTTTACAAGACTTTTAAAAAGTTCAACATCTGTTAAACGATTTGCATCCTTAATCTTATCAAATACTGTATTTCTTATTGGTATTGCCATTTTTTATCCGTAGAATGATTTATCCACTGACTTTGGTACCACGTTAGATATACTTTCCTTTACTGTGTTGTACCATTGATCTACTTCTTTTGTAATTGACGGTCTGACTTTTTTCAAACTATTTGAAAAGTCATGACTTGAAATCTTTGGAGAAGTGTTCCTCATTGCTTCAACTGCCGCTTCTCTGCATAATGCTGCCAAATCTGCACCTGAATAATTTTGAGTAGCTACTGCAATCTCTTGTAATTTCATATCGCTTGCTAATGGCATTTTTTGTGTCAAAATTTTAATAATCTCTAATCTTCCTTTTTCATCTGGTGGACCTACATACAGCACCAAATCTAATCTTCCTGTTCTGAGTAAAGAATTATCTAAAACATCTGGACGATTTGTAATCCCAATAACTACCACTCTTGATGAAATACCTTCTTCAATTTCCGTTAGTAACTGACTTAGAATTGTCTCACCCGTTCCACCATCTCCTGATTTGGAACGTGCAATGGAATCTAATTCATCAAATATTACTACACATGGAGATGCTGCTTTTGCTTTTCTAAAAATTTCTCTTATTGCTTTTTCAGATTCCCCTAACCATTTAGAAAGTATTTCTGGACCTTTAACTAAAATCATATTTGCTCCAGTTTCAGTAGCTAAGGCTCGGGCAAGTAGAGTTTTTCCACAACCTGGTGGACCATAAATTAAAGCTCCTTTTGGAGGTTTTATCCCCATCTTTGTAAACTTGGCTGGTTCTTTCATAGATATAATGAGATTATCTGAAAGTGATTTTTTGATATCATCCAGTCCTCCAACATCTTTCCACCATACTTTTGACCTTTCAACATAGAATTCTCTCATAGCTGTGGGGACAACATCTTGCATTGCATCGTAAAAGTCTATTAGTTTGATCTGCATTGATTGTAATACTTCAGAAGGGATTTTTTCTGTTTCAAGATCAATCTCTGGAAGATATCTTCTGATTGATTTTAGAGCAGCTTCTCTACAAAGTGATTTAATGTCAGCGCCAGTGTACCCGTGTAATTCTGATGACAAATCTTTAAGATCAATGTTATCGCTAATTGGCATACCTCTAGTATGAATTTCAAGAATCTCTAATCTTCCATCTTCATTTGGAACTGAAATCTCAAATTCTCTATCAAATCTTCCTGGCCTTCTAAGAGCAGGATCTACACTATCTGGTCTGTTTGTTGCACCAAGAACAATGACATTTCCTCTGTCATTAAGACCATCCATTAATGCTAATAGTTGAGCAACAACTCTTTTTTCTACATCTCCATATGCTTCTTCTCTTTTTGGTGCGATGGCATCAATTTCATCTATGAAAATTATGCTTGGGGAATTATCTTTTGCCTCCTTGAAAATATCTCTTAGTTTAGCTTCTGTTTCTCCATAATACTTGTTCATTATTTCTGGACCATTAATTGGGAACATGTTGGCTTCTGATTCACTTGCCATAACTTTTGCAAGAAGAGTTTTCCCACAACCTGGTGGGCCATAAAGTAAAATTCCACTGTGGGGTTCTATTCCTAATCTTACAAATAATTCTGGATGTTTTAATGGAAGTTCAACAATTTCTCTCATTGCTTTCACTTCGCGTCTTAATCCTCCGACTTCTTCGTATGTTACTCTGACTTTTCTGTCAATTGAGGTTTCTGTTGAAATACTCAAATTTGTGGTACGGTCAATTTTGACTACTCCTTTTGGTGATGTCTTTGAAATTTTAAAATCCATAGAGTTTCCTAAAATCATAACTGAAATTTCATCTCCATGAGTTATTGGCAATCCTTTCAATCTATTTTTAACAAAGTCTGTGAATTCTTTGTCAACTGTAACTGAATCATTTACTGGTGTTAATGAAACTGTTTTTGCAAACTTTGATGTGACTTTTCGAATTTTTACAAAATCATTTAATGATGCACCTACATTTTTTCTTGTTTGTCCATCTACTCGAATAATATCTGGTAGTTTTTCATCTTCATCAACTGGCCAAACCACTGCACAACTAGACCTTGAACCCATTACTTCAATAATGTCGCCAGGTGTAACTTTGAGAAAATCCATGGCTTCAGGACCAATTCGAGCACGTTTCTTTCCTACGTCTCGTTGCTTTGCTTCTCCAATCCTCATTTGCAAAGGCTCTTCTTTGCGTGTCAAAAAATCACCTATTTCATGTCAACTGACATTCTACTCATGTTGAGAACTTCAAACTCACTCACCCCGTCAGTTGATCTTATTGCGTTCTCTAGAGCATCACTTTGACCTTCCTTATCTTCTAAAACAAATTCTGCCTTGATGCATTCTAAACCAAATGCTAATGGTTCTTTTGCATGTCTTTTCATTGACATTCCTTCTGGTAATGAAGTTTTAATGGTCTCAGCCAATTTATCTAAATTTACTTCCATTCCTTTAGGGAGGATTTTTGTTATGAATAGTAATTGAGTCATTTTCTAAGGTCCTTGAAAGTTACATGAGGAACAAGTATAGTTTCTTGCTGCTTCTCTGCAACTTTGACATCTCCAAATTAAATCTGCACCACAATTAGGACAATTGAATTTTACACATTTATCATTAGGCATAATTGGTCTATGACAGCAACTACATGTTGGTAATGATATGGTAGATGATGACATACCCCAATTTTCTGCAAACATCATTTATACCTTCCTTAGAAATTATGTGTATTCTAACCAAGTAATTTTTTGATTTCTCCACCAATTAGAGTTTGAGCTGTTTTAATTGAGCCCTTCAATCCTAGTAATTTTACAATCGTTCCAGTATGAAAATCAAAATCATCTTTCTCTGAAATTTCTTTTATGATTTCTGGAGTGATTGTTTCAAACAATTTATTGATTGTATGGTTATCAATTCTTTCTAAAATCTTTCTAGCTAACAATTGTTTTTCAAATTCTTTTCCAAACCTTACCATCCATTTTTTTTGATATTGTTCTAAATCTTCTTTCTTGTTTGTTTTCAAAAATTCTGATATTGCTTGTCCTGCATATACTCCGCCCATCCCACTAGTGAATATACCTCCAGATGTTGTTGGTTTTGCTTGCCCGGCTGCATCACCTATAATCACAGTTTTACCTTCTACAAAATTTTTGATAGGTCCTTTAATCCAAATTGGTGCAAAGATTTTTCTAATTGTTGAAAATTTTCCTTTCTCTTTAAGAATATCCCCTAATGTCTCAGATACATTAATTCCTCTTCCAGCGACTCCTACTTTCCCTTTACCTTCTCCTGACGGAATAATCCATGCAAAGAATCCTGGATATTTTTCTTGATTAAAAATTACTTCTATTTTGCCTTTTTTTATCCAGTTTGCATAAATTTCATATTGTGCTGATGATAAAATCCCGGTTCTATCTTTATGGATTAAAGATGACACTCCACGTGCATCAACAAAAATTTTACAGTCAATTTTTTCTTCACTAGTTCTAATTCCTGTGTCTGTAATTTCTTGAAAACTTGTCCTAACTTTAATCTCTGCACCGTTTTTTTGAGCTTGAAAAGCAATTTGTTTATCTAATTCTCTTCGGCTAATCTCAATAACCTTTTGTCTCTTTGAATTAATTGTAAAACTATCTCCATTTGGAGAAGTAATTTCAGCTGAGTCTATCATATGATCAAAAGTTTTTCTAAATGGTATTACTCCTAGTTCTGTCAATCCTGCTATGCTTACTAGACCTCCACAATGTTCTGGAGTTCCTATCTCATAATCTTCCTCAATTACTAAAACTGAAAGGCCTTTTGAGGATATTTCTCTGGCACATAGTAATCCTGCAACACTTCCTCCCGCAATTACTACGTCATAGATCATAGATTTTGTTTCTTTGTCAACTATTTAATTCAAAAGTTTTTCATTAAGCCTAAATTTGATTATTGTATGGGTGATATCAAGCAGGTGATAGCTGTGAGAACTGATCTTGACATGGGAAAAGGAAAGATTGCAGCTCAGGTAGGTCATGCATGTGTTCTTGGTGCAGAGCATGTTAGAAAATCACACCCTGAATGGTATCAAGAATGGTGGGGGGAACAAAAAAAAGTGGTCGTTAAAGTTTTTGGAACTAAAGAATTACAAAAAGTGAAAAGAGGTGCAATTGAACTTAATCTGCCTTGGTCTGAAGTATCTGATGCTGGACATACTCAACTAGCTCCTGGAACTACTACGTGTATTTCAATTGGTCCTGCTCCTGAGAATTTGATTGATAAAATTACTGGGGATCTTAAATTACTGTAATTTTTATTATCTTGGAATGAGATATAACAAGGTTCGATATTTTTTGTAATATGAAGAAAAAAGGAGTTTTTGTAACTATATTTTTCGGATTTATTTTACTTTCATCAACTGTAATGCTGACATTGCCTGGAATTGATCCTAGTGCTGATACTCCTGAACTTACTGTAACTGGAACACCGGCAGATAATTTCCCCGATGAACAACGTTCTCAATTTTGTGGTTCAAGTAATGCAAAGTCTACAAATTTTGTTCGAGAATTTTCAATTCCAACTTTGTGTACAAATCCACTTGCAATAGTAACTGATTATGATGGAAACGTATGGTTCGCTCAAACTAATACTGGTAAAATTACAAAATTTGATCCTACTACTGAAACATTTACTGAATATGAAAATTCATTGTGGCCTCCAGGTGGACGTTCAATGATGTGGGGGATGGATTATGCTCCTGATGGTTCTATATGGTATACTGACGAATCTTATGATTCTATATGGAAATTCTCAACTATTGATGAGACATATGATAGATTATCATATCCATCTGAAGGTGATTCTTTACCTCAAAAACTTTTAGTTGATGGTTCTCAAATAATAATAAATGATTTTACTGGAAACAAACTCACATTTTTAGATCCTAATCAATCCGACGAGGAAGTAAATTATCTTAGTATCCCATCTCCTACTGATGACTCTGTAACTGCAGACTTTGCAGTAGATGCCAATGATAATGTCTGGTATACTAATTGGTTGTATCAGCAAGGAGGAGTTTTAGTAAAGTTTGATCAAAATGATTATCTTAACTCTGTTGTAAATTCTGGAGAGCAATATCTTCCATTGATTGATTATATTGAAATCTATAGATTGCCGGTAACACTTCTAACTCCTAACGGTCTTACTGTAGCAGATGATGGTACTATTTGGATGGCTGACACAACATCTTCTTCATTCTTTAATTTCGATCCTATATCTGAAAACTTTGTACAATACGTGACCTCTGATCCTATGTTGAGTACATATGGTAATCAGACAGGAGTTGTAAAGACACCTATATCTAGACCTTATTGGATTGAATCTGATGATCAAGGTAGAATTATTTTCAATGAACAAACTGCAAATAATATTTCTGTAATGGATCCAAATGCTCAATCTCTTGTTGAATATCATGTTCCTTCAAAGAATCCTAACTGGGCTGATTGTGATTCTGGAACAGGTATGATGTTGGCTGATTGTGGTGTTGCTCAAATCTTTGATTTCACTGTTGATGGTGAAAAAATCTGGTTTACTGAATGGGCCGAAAACAATATCGGAGTAGTTGATACTTCTATCCCATTACCTTTGGAAATACAACTAACATCAACTTCATTAACAACTACGCCTGGAAATTCAAAATCAATTGACTTTGTAGTGTCTTCTTTATCTCAAAAAGATCTACTTGATGTTTCATTAATTTTATCTTCAACACATGATTTTTTGAATATTGAATTAGTTGATGCACCTGAAACATTCCAACTTGATTCTGATGCACCTCGTCCGATTTCTCTTATAATTAATACTACTGAAGATGCAATTTCTGGTACATACAAAGTTCTACTCGGTGCACAATTATCTGATGTTGCAATTAGCAAATATGTAACCGTGACAATAGAGTGATACCTGACTTAGATTCACAAATTGGGATTTCAGTTTACAGTACTAAATTTCTTGGCATAGGGGGTAAAATTAGAATTGAACCTGAAGATTTTCAAGTTAGTGAATTAATTTCTGAAAAATCTAAAAAATTAATTAATGATCAACATGGATATGCGGTGTATAAATTAAAAAAGAAAAAAATTGATACCAATCATGCACTATCTGGAATTTTTAGACAAAAAGGCATTCGATTAAAATCTCTTGGATTAAAAGATGCATCAGCAGTTACAGAACAATTTGTTTGTTCTGGAAATAAAGGAAAACCTATAGATGATTTTTCTAGTGATAAATATTCTCTAGAGCATTTAGGTTTTGTAAAAAAACCACTATCAAAAAAAGATATGATTGGAAATCATTTTAAATTAAAAATTTCTGATTGTCAAAATAAATTAGAATCTTTTACAGAATATGATAAAATTCTTAATTTCTATGGTTATCAGAGGTTTGGCTCTAAAAGACCTGTAACCCATCTGATTGGCAAGTCCATTTTACAGCAAGATTTTGACAAAACTGTTGATTTGATCTTGTCCTTTACCTCCTCCTATGATTCTAAAGAAAACACTGAAATCCGTCAAAAATTATCTGATAAGACCAATTATCAGCAATACTTTGATCAAGTTCCAATTCAGATGGATGTTGAAAGAATTGTTCTAAAAGAAATGATTGAACATGGAGAACCAATTCGTGCTATTAGGGCAATTCCTGTTTCATTGAGAAGATTTTACATTCAAGCATACCAATCTTTTATTTTCAATCAATCTTTGAGTGCTGCATTTTTAGATGGTGAGGATCTTTTTGAAGCACAAACAGGAGATGTTTGTTTTGATGATCATGCTATTATTGGAAAATATGTTAAAGGCATGGATCAAAATTTAGCATTGCCATTTGTCGGTTATTCGTATTACAAAAAAACACGATTTGATTTTCAAATTTCAAAAATTCTTCAACAAGAAGAAATTTCCCCAAAAGATTTCTTCATTAAAGAAATGCAAGAGGCAAGTAGTGAGGGTGGGTTTAGACAAGCGGCAATACAATGCTCAGACTATTCTGCACATGATGATGTTGTAGAATTTTCATTATCTCGAGGATCTTTTGCAACTATTTTGTTACGAGAAATAATGAAACCTCAAGATCCTATGATATCTGGTTTTTGAGATCTGTTTTAGAAAAGTAATTCTTTAGATGTCTTTAAGTTGGTGTATTTTTAAGAAAATATAATTCAAATGGAAAAAGCATACATGTTGATTAGTTGTGAGATTGGAGAAGAACAATCATTGTATTCACAATTAAAAGAAATTCCTGAAATCAAAAATTGTCTGGTAACTTATGGAAGTTATGATGTTGTAGCTGAATTTGTGATTGATTCTGCTTCACAAATCAACGAAATAATTACATCTAAAATCAGAAAATTGTCAAATATTAGAAGTACCATTACTCTCTGTGTTACAAATTAATTTTTTTTGAGAATTACAAATCCCATACTTGAAATGACTATCCCTGTAATCATTATCTGCAAACCATAACTGACCCATTCTGGGTTTGCATACATGAATGATGATTCTGGTCCAACTATTGACTGACCTTGAAGATGAAAAATTAAACCAAATATCCCTATGATAATTCCAATTATTGTAAGGATTTTTCCACCTTTCATGATATTTTTTCTTGATTCTACTAAAAAAGGGTAAAGAGAATTGATAATTTAAGCAAATGATTTTCGGATTTGGTTTTTAATTATTTTTTTTTGAATCGATAAAGTGTCCAACTGGAATAATTACCAAGAGTCAAATGTGCATAGTCATATGGGATTAATTCTATTTGTAGCCTCCGCATCTCTTGCTATTCTATTGTTTCTGATTTTCCATCCTCAAATTGAGATGATTAACAAAGAATCCCCAATTCTTATCAACATCATGTTTTTCCCTGCAATGGCTGTAGGATTTCTTTATGGGATTAGAATCACTGAGAGGGCGGTAAAACCATCAGAAATCCGCAGTCCTGTTAAAAGATCAATTATAAAATTATTCTTGTTCTTTTTTGTCGTTGGTGGAATGTTCAGTTCCGTGAATTTTGCAATTAATGGTGGTAGTATAATGCCTGATATGGAAATATTGGATGATGGATTATTGCCTTGGATAAATAATTTTATTACTGCTAATGGCGGTGCAACTTTTCTGATTATCACAAGTATAGGTTTGATGGCAGCTGCAACTAAAAGAATTGTTGGAATGAATACTGGAATTGTAAATAGACTGGTTACCTTTGTTGGAACATTTGTGTTCTTTACAATGCTTGTATTGAGTTTTACAAAATCTGATCCTACCTCATCAGGAGTTTTCTTGTATACATTTTATCAAGCTGGAATTGTAGGTGGTGCATTTTTTGCTATGAATCGTCTTACTAAAAATCAAAACATGATTGAAGATTTTACAAATGGATATTAGATTATTTCCACTTTGAAGGATCTACATAAATTCCTGATGCTTCATTGTTAATTCTCTCTCTATATTTTACACAATCATCTGGTACAAAATCATTTGATTTACATTCGTTAAAATGAATAGTATTGTCCCTTGCTATATTGTCTGAAAATAGTACATCATCAGCAGTAAAGAGTGCAATGAGGCCTATTGCTGCTAAGCTAGCAGATACTAAAATCATCGAGTATCCCACTTGGGCATAATTATGAGGTTCTTTCATTTACGGTGAATCCAGAACTCTTGAATTTAATCTTTTCAAGTTGGGATTTTGCGATCAAATATTAGTATTAGGGATTTTTTTGGGAAAAGATGAAAAGAAAGTACTTCCAAATATCTTCATTGAGCATTCAAATTCTACAATACGAATTTCTTGGACCTATTCCACTTGAAGAATGGGGGCCTCCAATGGAAAAATTAGTTTACCTGATTCTATCTAGAGACAAAGACAGATTCAATATTGTATATGTTGGTGATTGTGAAAAGACGAAAGACAAGTCATTTTTTGTTAAGCATTCTCAATACAAATGCTGGATTAACCATTTAGGCTCTGAAAAATCATTACATTTAGCAATTCTGCCTCTCTTTGAATCCGATTCTGAACATAGAAAAATTATATTTCAAAAGATAATTGCTCATTACAAACCTCTTTGCAATTCTGCAGATATTCCAAAATCAAAACCTGATTACGTGGTACGAAAATCTGACGAGGCAAATACAGAATCAGAAAAAATTACTTGCCTTTGTTGTGGTGCTGAAATGAAGCCTGAAAAACTTCTTGAAAAATCTACACTTTTTAGATGTACAGGCTGTGGGTTAAGTGATACTAAGATGAATTGTTAATTTTATTTTGAACATCAAATAACTGTAAAGTTAACAAATCAATAGCTTTTTTCAAATGTTGAAATTCATTTATTGAATGCATTTGACCTTCCACCAAAGCTCTTTGGACTTTAATTGTTTTTTTTTGAAAATCATCTGATGCAACAATTTCCATGGCGTTTAGTTTTGATAACAAATTATCTAAATCTTTAATCATTTCATCTGAAGGTTTGTGTTTGTCCATGATTTAATGAAATTATTTTAATATATGAATCGTTACAAAAGATCCTCATCAATTTCTTGAATAGGATCTAAATATTGTTGACATGTACATGTTGGAATTTGACATCTTCCTACTCTCATAAGATAACTACTATTTTCATTTTTACTATGTACCTCATCTGTATGGTGGCATCTTTTACAATTCATATCAAAAACATCCTCTTCTGATATCCAAGCCCCAAATTAAGGAATTAAAACAGCTCTTGCCTCAATTTTAGAATTTTTTAATTTTTTGAGTGCTTCATTTGCTTGTTCTAATGGAAAAATTTGAGAAATAACTTCAATATTTTCTTCATCACATATCTTGATTACTTGTTCCATATCTTTTGTAGAACCAATCAAAGTTCCACGAATTGTTTTTTCCTCAAATGGCATAAATGATGGGTTTTCACCAACAGTTGCAATCACAATTAATCCTCCTTTCTTTACTGATTTTATTGCAGTATCTGTGACTATGTCTGCCGGAGCAAATACTATGGCTGAATCTAATGTACCGTGTTTTTCTTTTAATGTGTCTAGAAATTCTTTTTGATTTTCAGAAAACACCATTGCATCTGAGGCACCTAATCTTTTAGCAACATCCAGATGTTTCTGTGATCTTGAAAATGCAATTACTTCACAATTTTCTACTTTGGCAAACTGAATTGCCATATGTCCTACACCTCCGATTCCAAAAATCCCGATTTTTTTATTTTGTTTTGGTTCTGCTGCCTTTACTGCTTTGTATGCCGTGATACCTGCACAAAATAATGGTGCGGCATACTCTGCCTTCATATTGTCTGGTACTTTGGTTGCAAAATCTTCTACAACTGTAATGTATTCTGTATACCCTCCTTTGAAAGATTCTCCTGTAATTACTGATGATTCACAGAGGTATTCCTTTCCTTCTTTACAATACTGGCATTCTTTACATGCTTCTAGAAGAGGGGTTATTCCTGCTCTGTCTCCAGTTTTAAATTTAGTAACTTTATCTCCAATTTGAACTACTTTTCCAACCACTTCGTGACCTGGAACTGTTGGTAATACTGGCGGAATCCCGATATCTTTCCAGTCCCCTTCAATTCCATGAAGCTGTGAATGACAAACCCCACAAGCTTCTATTTTTAATAAAATTTCATTTGATCTTTTAATTTCATGTTTATCAATTTGTGTAAGTTTTAATGGGTTTGTTTCAATTTTGGCACATTTTGAAAGTACCATTGCACGCATTTTTTCCATAAATTCAACAATTCATCACGAAATTTTAAGATTCGTTTATTAATTTTTGATTTCTATTCATATTTGATGTTTAATGATGAATTTGTAGACTCGTATGGGATTTAATTTTCTGGGAGAATATCCGGCGGGTGTTGAAATTATCATTAATCTGATAAACCCAATGGTCAGAGATTGGTCTATCCTAAGCAATAGGCCAATCTTGCTTTTACGCTAAGATTTATTTGTAAAATTAACAAAATTGTACATATGGCTGAAATTACAGATGAAGACCATGAGCGAGTCAAATTGTTACAACTCATCACAAATTCTAAACACGAATTTAAAAAACTAACTCTCGAGCAATTGAAAAGATTACAAGAACTAGTTGAAAAAAAAGATTACAGTCATGATAAAAAAGCACACAAATCTAAAGTCAAATTGCTAGGGAAAATTAACGTTAGAATTTATGAACTAACAGAAGGAAAAGGAATTTGGAATTAGCATAATGCCAATTAGGTACAAATATTCAAACAAATTTGATAAACTATGGTAGAAAATAACCTCATTCATGAAAGTAGTCCTTATTTACTCCAACATGCACATAATCCTGTTAATTGGTATGGCTGGAATGATGAATCATTAAAAAAAGCGAAAGATGAAAACAAACCTATCTTCTTAAGCATTGGATATAGCGCTTGTCATTGGTGCCATGTAATGGCTCATGAATCTTTTGAAAATGAAGATGTTGCTGAATTTATGAATGAACATTTCATTAACATAAAAGTTGACAGAGAAGAACGACCTGACATTGATGATATCTATCAAAAAGTTTGTCAAATAGCTACTGGCCAGGGCGGTTGGCCATTGAGTATCTTTCTTACACCTGATCAAAAACCCTTCTATGCTGGAACTTATTTCCCTGTTTTGGATTCTTATGGTCGTTCTGGATTTGGAAGCATTTGCAGACAACTCTCACAAGCATGGACAGAAAAACCAAAAGATATTGAAAAATCTGCTGAGAAATTTGTTGATTCATTACAAAAAACTGAAACAATACAAACTACTTCAAAATTGGAAAGAACTATTCTTGATGAGGCAGCTATGAACTTATTTCAATTAGGGGATGCAACTTATGGTGGATTTGGTTCGGCACCAAAATTTCCTAATGCTGCAAATGTGTCATTTCTGTTTAGATATGCAAAACTAACTGGATTAGGAAAATTCAATGAATTTGCGCTCAAAACTCTCAAAAAAATGGCCAATGGGGGTATCTTTGATCAAATAGGGGGAGGCTTTTCCAGATATTCCACTGATGCAAAATGGTTGGTTCCCCATTTTGAAAAAATGCTTTATGACAATGCTTTGATTCCTGTAAACTATGCTGAAGCATACCAGATAACTAAAGATCCTTTTTATCTTGATGTTTTGAAAAAAACACTTGATTTTGTTTTGCGTGAAATGACTTTGCCTGAAGGCGGATTTTATTCTGCATATGATGCAGACTCTGAAGGAATAGAGGGGAAATTTTATGTGTGGAAAAAAAGTGAAATTAAAGAAATTCTAGGAAGTGATACAGACCTATTTTGTTTATACTATGATGTAACTGATGGGGGAAATTGGGAAGGAAATAATATTTTGTGCAATAATCTTAACATCTCTACTGTTGCTTTTAACTTTGGAAAATCTGAATCTGAGGTTAGTGATATTTTAAAATCTTGTTCAGAAAAATTACTCAAAGTCCGTTCAACGAGAATTCCTCCTGGATTGGATGACAAGGTATTGGTTTCATGGAATTCATTGATGATTACTGCGTTTGCTAAAGGATATCGTGTAACTGGGGATGAAAGATATCTTAATGCAGCAAAGAATTGCATTTCCTTTATAGAACAGAAACTTTTGGTAGATGAGAAATTATTACGAACCTACAAAAATGGGGTTGCAAAAATTGATGGTTATTTGGAGGATTATTCCTATTTTGTTAATGCATTACTAGATGTATTTGAAATTGAACCTGATGAAAAATATCTTAAATTATCTGTAAAATTAGGACATCATTTAGTGGATCATTTCTGGGATTCTGAAAATAATGGTTTCTTTATGACTTCTGATGATCATGAAAAATTGATTATTCGACCAAAGAGCAATTATGATTTGTCTTTGCCATCTGGAAACTCTGTCTCTGCCTTTGCTATGCTTAGATTGTATCATTTATCTCAAGAAAAAACATTTCTTGAAATCACTACAAAAATAATGGAATCTCAGGCACAAATTGCTGCTGAAAACCCATTTGGATTTGGATATTTACTAAATACAATTTCAATGTATATTCAAAAACCTGTGGAAATTACTTTGATCAATACTGAAAATTCTGAAATACGAAAATCACTCGATTTAGATTATTTGCCAAATTCTATTTTAATAACAATTCAAAATCCTGCTCAACTGGAATCTCTTTTGAAATATCCTTTTTTTGAAGGTAAATCTTTTGAAGAGAAAACTAGTGTGTTTATTTGTAAAGATTTTACTTGCTCTTTACCTTTACATACTCTTGAAGAAATAAATTCAAATCTTTAAATTTTCTTCAAATCTGTAGCAATAATGTTTCCAACTTGTGGTCTTCCCATACTTTCATATCTTGATTTTGGCATTGCTATTGTCATCTGAGTTTGTTGATATGATTTGATGTTTACTTTTGGTTGGGCTTGTAGAATTGCTTCTAATAATGGCATCACTTGTTCTTTAGTTTCAGAATCTAAATTTTTTGCAACATTTTCCATGATCATTTGTTGTTGCGAAATTGGTTCTGTTGTAATGTTTTCAATCAAAGTTAATTGAATCATTTGACCATTGTCTACTATTTGTGTGATTTTGAATTCATTTGTAGCTGACATTGATATACTTTGTTTCTTTGATGATTTATCTTTAACGAATTGAAAAGTACAATACTATACCTGCAGTCACTACGGCCGCAGTAACTCCTAAGATAAAAATTATCTTACTTCCATCCACATTCATAAGATTTGTTTATAATAGTTGAAATTAAACTATGCTGATTTTTTTAGGATCTGTTTATTGATGATTTCTACGTAAGTGTTTTAATAGAAATTTACTAATATTTGATATCGCATACTATCTGTATTTATGCACTTGTGATAGTATAACCAGTCCAACAGGAGTCATAGAGTGTCTAATTGGGCACACTCTTTTTCATTATAATTAATCCTCAGAGTCTGTATTTTCAGGCATAATTTTTGCTTTGTTATGTACAGGTTCTACTTTTGGAGGATCAATAATGGATTTCTTGATTATTGCCACTCTGTCTTTTATTATCTGATTAAATTCTTTCATGTCTTCTAAACTTGGTGTTTGCTGCTGATTTTGATATGCTTGTAAAAATCCAGAATATACACATCCTGTAATGATTCCAAATGCTGTATCTGGAACTGATTCTATCTCGGGTACAAAATTTTCTGCTATCTGTTTATATGATTCTGATTCGCTAATGTAATAATCAATTAAACTATTTATGAAATCCTTGTTTTCCTTGGAAATTACCATAGATATTGTCTTTATTTTCTAGTTTATTTAATTGTCTTTAGATAATCTATTTGTTTAATTAATGAATAATATCCATAATTAGGCATAGAATACTGATTTCATAATTAATCAATCTGTATTCTATAATTTCTTTTGATTAAACATGATGTTCAGTTAACGGTACAAAATATTCCAAGTTCTATTTTTAGGTTTGTTTGACTTTCTACATTTTAAGAACTCGTTGTTTTATTTTTTCTATCTAACCAACATTGAATTTCAATTCCTTTGTTTCCTAAACCATCATCGGATATTCCAAAAAGATGGAAATCTGCTGGGCAATCATCACATGGTGTGTGCTGATATACTGTTGTTAGTTTTTTTATAAAAACGACACTTCCAATAAAATCTTGTACACGCCATTGATCTAATTCAGAAAAACTATGAAATGATTTTTGAAAACCTTTGGTAAATTGTATGGACCAGAGAAACCTTATGCACTACCATTTAACCACTCCATAGCTTGTTTTGGATTGCTGAATTTTGGTGATGCTTTTCCTTAATCGCCTTTTTTCCTCGAAATCAGACACAACTTTGCTATGAAGGGAGGCTCCAATCTGGAGCATAGCCAATTTTTCTCATGGTTATGATCATTTTTTACTATTAAACACTCGGATTTAGTTGTACGTTCATCTATAGTTCAAAAAGTCTATTTTTATTCACTATGTTTAGGCTCATTGCGATCTCATTAATTTTATCATCATTTCCTTTTTGGCTCAAAATCAATGTGATTCTGAGTATTCTTTCACTTTCTTAGCAAACTCTCTCAAATCCATGAATACAAAATCAATGTCTAATAATTCACATTGTTTTGTAAGTTTATCGTCGTTTGTAACTATGATGAGATTTTCATCCTTTGCAAATTTTGCAACTACTGGATCTTTAGATCCTTTTTCAGGATAATTGTCATCCTCAATTTTTCTATATTTTCTCTCTAATGTATCTAGATGTATATTCAGACCTAAAACATTCTCATCAACTAAAAATTCAATACTTTTGTTTAATCTTAAATAATCTATATGATAAATTCATTGTCTTTGATTAATCGTTTATTTATTCATGAACTCTTTACAAGATGTTGTGGAAATTAGAATCAGATGAGGGTTATTTTAGAATTTATGATTCCAAAAAACTCATTGCGGGATATTTTGATCCTGATTATGGGGATATTTTTCCAAAAGACAATTCTGAAGAAATTATTTTTTCCATGTTAAAAAACCATGATAAAATTTTAGGTGGTATAATTATGATCCCTCTTGTTAAATTTAGATTATTTGACACTGATTTAGATACTTCATTGACAAATGTAGAATCTCAAGTGAATCGCGTTAATGAGCATTTACAAAAATGGAAATTATTTATATCTAAAATGAAATATGATTGGCATTCTGTAAGAATTTCCCATACTGACCAAGATATGCTTACTATAGCGTTTCAAATAAAATTCTCAAAACCTACTCCTCTTGAAAATAAAGCATTACTTGAAGAACTCTTTGGCACCTTGGAAAATTTACAAAAATCTGCTTTGTTGTAGTATGTACAACTCTAAGGCAGATGGTCTTTTTTCCATTTTTCAGCATCGTTAAAACAATTAAACCATTCTACTTCAATTTCATCTGAATCAAATTCATTCATTTCATTTTTAAACTCTGAATTACATTTGTTTTTCATATTCTCTGAAATTTGAATTACTTTTTGTTTGAGTACTTTATCTGGAGGTGAAAATTTATCTGCTTCATCAAACTCTATTATTCCTGTTTTGGCTAATTGGAATTCAATCAATCCTAAATTTTCATACTCGTATGCTTCTTGAATTTGTGTATCTGATCTTACTTTGGCTAATTCATCTCCAGTCGTAATCCATTTGATATACTCTACATCACTTTTTAATTGAGTTTCAGATGAAATCTTGAATAATTCCACTGAACTTTCAAACAACTCGGGGGTGGACAAGTTATGATATCTCGAAATAATGTTTTTAAATTTTTCTACATGTTCGTCATAGTATGCTAACAGTTCTTCTTTTGTAATGTCTCCTTCATCCCATTGTATTTTTTCAGAATAAAATTTTGTCTGTAATTCTGCCACGTCTTGTTGAATTTGAGCAATCTCATTACCAAATTGAAACCCTTTCTGTTTGGTTTGTTCTGCTGAATAATTATATGCAATAACTCCTACGATGATAATAATTCCTATTGCAACAATGGTGATATTTTGAATTTTATTTTTTTTCAAATGTAATCTACGTAATTTCCTTTATCGTTTAACTTTAATTCAATTGAAAATTCAGTACCGCTGATAAAAGAGTCATTTCGTGTGGTTCTGACTCTTCCGATAACTAACTCATATGGCCAAATTTCTACTACGATTGAGCCTACTGTAACTATTGGAGTCTCTGTAATCTCCATATCTTCACGTTTTACCCCATGTCTTTCAAGCATATGTATGGCGTGATCTAATAATGGTTCTGGGTTATTGTAATTTAGTACCCAAACTTTTCCTTCATAATCAATTTTTTGCAATTTGAAACAATCCTAAATTTACTCATATAACAATTATTCGGGAACTATGACATTTAGGGTCATTGTACTAACGACTCTGGAGAGTCTTCTAATAGTTGCAATCACCTTTTCAAATTCATTCTGATTGCCAGTTTGAATTTCAGCAATCACATCATATGCGCCAAAAGTAAGGTGTGCACTACTAATGTCTTGCATTTGTTTTAATTCATCTACGATGTATTCTTCTGCTCCTAAGTCACAATTTAATAAAATGAATCCTTTGTGCATTGGTTTATCTTAAAATAATTACGTAGTTCGAGTCTTTAAGTTTTACAGTATTACCATCTACTACGTCCACCGTAGCTATTCTTGTTTCCATCTCTATCATTGCTTCTTCTTCTACCACCTCTGTTATCTCTTGTATTTCCTCCTCCTCTTGAACCTCCATATCCTCCAGAACGCCCGCCTCTAGAATAATTAGATCTGGATTGTCCGCCATATCTTCTTGATGGAGTTTGTCTTTTTAGTGGGTCTGGAATTGAGATTTGAATTCCCATTTCTTTATTTAAATCAGTAATTGGAACTTTGATTTGGCGTTTAACTAGATTCCAATCACCTACTGATGAATATGACACAAATGTGATTGCTCTTCCTTTTGCACCAGCTCTTGCAGTTCTTCCAATTCTATGAAAATATGCCATCTCTTGATTTGGTACATCATAATTTACTACTAGTTCTACTCTGGGAACATCAATTCCTCTTGAAGCAACATCTGTTGCAACAAGAATATCTGCTTTACCGCTTCTGAATTTACCCATGGACTGTTCTCTTCTATGCTGTGACATGTCTCCTTCAATAGCTACTGCATTGTATTTTTCTTGATGGAGGAATTTTGCAACATCTCTGGTTCTATATTTTGTTGAACAGAATACGATGATTTGCCCTTTAATTGGTTTTATAAAATCAATTAGATACTTGAATTTGTCACGATCTTTAATTACCAAATATGATTGGTCTATTCCTTCTCCACTAAGATCATCTGCATCTAGTAAGAATTGTTTTGGATTATTCAAATATTCTTCTGATAGTCTTAAAATCTCAGTTGGCATTGTTGCTGAATACAGTGACATTACTCTTTCTTCGGGGGCTAAATCTAAAATGAATGAAATATCGTCTACAAATCCCATATCCAACATGGTATCTGCTTCATCAAGAACAATGTGAGAAATATCTCTTAGTTCAATTGATCCTCTTTTGAGATGGTCAATTAGTCTACCTGGGGTGGCAACAACAATTTCAACACCTCTGTGAAGTGTATCTAATTGAATTCCCATTCCTTGTCCTCCGTAGACAGTTGCAGTTTTAATTCCTGTATGTTTTCCAAATTTTTTGATTTCATCAGTGATTTGCATAGCTAATTCTCTTGTTGGTGCCATGATCAAACCCTGAATTCCTTGTTTTGGTTGAATTTTTTCTAACATTGCTAATGCAAATGCTGCTGTTTTTCCAGAACCTGTATGTGCTTGTCCTACGACATCTCTACCTGATAGTAAAACTGGAATCGCCGCTGCTTGAATTGGAAATGCTTCTTCGTAACCTTGATCACTAACTCCTTTCAGCACATTGTCGCTTAATCCTAAATCTTTAAATTTTGTCATTTTGTTTTTCTCTCTTTGGCAATGACGAAAAAGCTCATTGCCCACTCGTCATTATTCTGATGCTTGATGTCGATTATGGTCTAATAAACGCTTGTTATTTTTTATGAATTTAGTTGAGCATCAATTATTTTTTTGAAACTATCAAATGGCTGTGCTCCTTTTAATTCAACAAATCCAATTTGATCATTCCCTACAAAGAACCCTGGTGTTCCTGAAACCCCATAATCTTTTCCATCATTAAGATCATTTTGGATTTCTGGAATGTGTTTTCCACTATTGAGACATGAATCAAATGATTCTTGATCTAATTGCATATTTGATGCATATTGACTGAATAATGATAATGCATCAACAGTTTCTAGTCTATTCCAATTATTTTGATTTTCAAATAATGCATCATGCATTTCTCTAAACTTATTTTGATCATTTGCACATTCAGCCGCTACTGATGCTGGTAATGCATTTGGATGAATACTTTGAATCGGGAAATCTCTAAAAACTAATTTTACTTTACCTTGTTCAATATATTCTTCTAGTAATGATGGCAATGTTTGAATGTGGAATCTTGCACAAAATGGACATTGAAAGTCTGAAAACTCTACAATGGTGATTGGAGCATCAGGATTTCCTATAATGGGATCATCATCGATTGAAATTTTTACTGGTTTTGTTGCTTGTTTAGTAGGTAATTGGTTTTGTAATAGTTTTAGCTCTAGTTTTGCCATTGCTTCATTAAGATCTATTGCTGAAATCTGATTTGAATTTAGATTTGATATGTATGACCCTGCAAAGAATGCTGCTACTCCAACTAGAATTATTATTCCTATGAGTAATCCATTAAAAGTAGATTTTTTTACAGAAATTTTTTCATTATTATTTTGATTTATTTCTGAATCATCTGAACTCATTTTAATTAAATCCAAATCTAGTATACTTAATCGTATTGCCAAATCTTGGATTGAGGGATCTGAACTAAAATAAAGAAGCCAATGACGGGATCTGAACCCATGACCTATTGATTACAAATCAATTGCTCTACCAGGCTGAGCTACATTGGCACGAAGTAGAATGAAATTTTTGAAGGTTTAAAGTGTTACCTGTTAGTTAATTTGAAAATAATTTTACTCTAAAACTATCAAATTCACCGTCAGTTTATAATAATGTCGTATTTTGATATCAGATATGAGGTACATCGAACCTACTAGGGTTAAATTTTTGACGATGATGTTTTTTGCAACTGGTATACTTGGTATAGTTATAGGGTTATCTGGTTACACTCCTCCCTCATTTAAAATGATGATTACTTTCATGGGTGTGATAAATATTGGATTGGGGGCATTTTTTGCATTTATCTATTTAACTCAGACTCGAAAAGATCCTGATAAACGAAAGAAAAAAAGAAAAACTAATTAATTTTCAAAATCTTTTTGAAAAACATTTTTAATCTTTGTCTAAATTAAAGTATAAATAATAACTCATTTTCATCAATTCAGAAATGGTAGATTTAGTTGCAAAGAATTTGTTTCTTACAAAAGGAAAAGGAGTTCATGAGGATAGATTAACTAGTTTTGAATATGCACTTAGAGATGCTGGTATTGCTGGAACTAACCTTGTGTTAATTTCAAGTATTTTTCCTCCTCAAGCAAAATTAATTTCAAGAAAAGAAGGTTTGAAAAAAATCTCGCCTGGACAAATTCTATTCACAATTTATTCAAAAAACCAAACAAATGAACCACATAGAGTATGTGCTGCATCTGTGGGTCTTGCACAACCAAAGGACAAGTCTCGATATGGATATCTGTCTGAATACGAATCTTTTGGACAAAATGAAGTACAAGCAGGAGATTATGCAGAGGATATTGCAGCACAAATGCTTGCATCTTCTTTAGGAATTCCATTTGATGCTGATAAAGCATGGAATGAAAAGAGACAACAGTGGTCAATTTCTGGTGAAATTTATAAAACTCATAACATTACTCAAACCACTAAAGGTGACAAAGATGGAAAGTGGACAACTGTTTTTGCAGCAGCAGTTCTTTTACTGTGATTATTTTTTATATCCTTTAAGATAAAATAATACTGCTGCTATTGCAACTATTGTAATTATAACAACTACTACTATCGATTCATCTGATTCTGCTTTTTTACTTTCTGTATTGTTGCCTTCTAAAGAAAATTTTAATTTATCTGCACTAATGGATGTTTCTTCTCCAAAAATGTATTTTCCTTGAATTCTTTCTCCTTCTTGAGGATCAAAAATCCATCCTTGTTTTTTAATGTCTGTAGGAATTTTTTCATTATCTATAATTTGTGTTGGAACTATACTCCCGTTAATATCTGAAATACTGATACTTTCAGGTGATAAAATTATTACTTGAATGATTGAATTTAATGGATAAAATCCTGCTGAAAAATAATTTGATCTTTTGATCTCTTCAATTTGTAGAAATTCTAATGGGCTCATTTCTGATATTGTTGAAGCCATGTTTGGATAATTGACTGATAATTTTAACTGTAAAAGAGATTTAGAATCTAAGGGGATTATTGAAAATGTCATTTTTGCATTTTCATCAAATGATAATTTTTTGGCAACATGATAAAATCCTCCCCCATCTCTAATTATTTTTGGAATTAAGATTGCTGACACTTTTTCATACATTGAATTGGTATCTTCCATTGGTAATGTGTACACTGCAGAAATTACTCCTTTTCCAGAAATAGTCCCTGATGTCTCTAATGCTTGATTTGATTTATCATTGGTATGTACGAAAACTGAATGAAATTCTGCATTTGTATCGAAAATTTGATTGATTTCTTCAATGTATGTTTCTGCAATCATTTTTGTAGAATCTTGAATAGCAATGATGCCTCTATCTTCCATATTTCGTTTCACGTTAATCAAAATACATGATTGATCAATTACTCCAAGAACACATCGATCTTGATTGGTGAATGTGATTGCTGTTATTCTTTTATCGGTTCGAATACTTTGTTCTAACTCGACTGGAATTTTAATTTCTTGAATACTGGTACTCTGTAACGTTATTGACGCTGTGACATTTTGAGATATACTCCTATCTACGACTATTTGTGCATTCTCTTGAAATGTTGCAAGATTTATTTCTTGAGCATATGCAAAACTAGTTGAAACTCCTATCAGCATGCTTAATGTAAAGAAAAGAATCTTTTTTTGCATTGACTATCTTTTTAAATTGAAATTATTAAATTTACTCTTATTTTGTTCATATTGCTCACTATTGTAATTTTTTCTTATTTTTTTAATAAGAATATGTTATCTGGTAACTAATGTTCTCATTAATACAAATATCTAGATAATATTGCACTAATTCCGATTCTAGTAGATCTTTTCCTTAATCCAATTATCCAACTAATTGCAATTTTGAGTGCTTTTGGAATTGGATTGTTTCAAGGAATAATTTTTGGCAGAGCAATTCCCATGAGATTCCCTCGCCTACAAAATCATGTAAAAACTATATCAATCACAATGTTTGTCTTATTTTTGATAAATGCAATTTTGAGTGTT
This sequence comes from Candidatus Nitrosopumilus sp., assembly GCA_965262905.1. Classification (GTDB taxonomy): domain Archaea; phylum Thermoproteota; class Nitrososphaeria; order Nitrososphaerales; family Nitrosopumilaceae; genus Nitrosopumilus. Next base: position 843,622 of record OZ253567.1, on the reverse strand, counting down.
CCAAGATTTGCTTCCCCTGATAAAGTGAGTTTATTAAATTTGTCTGCAAATTCCCCTACTGAGATTGCATCTGGTCTTTTTTTGATTTTTGGGATGAATACTGGATTTTTGACTGTATTAGCAATTTCTGTAACTGTGATGAGGTTTGTTGTATTAGAGTTTACAAATCTATCTGGTATTGCTAAAGGATTCGTTTTCTTTTTCAGTGCACTTTTGTTGATATTGACTACTGTAAGTCATTTCACTGATCTTACACCTAGTACTTTTGAAGTTTTATTGTATTTTCTGTATCAGTTGGGAATAACTATTGGAATTCTTGTGATCTCTATTAGGAAGATAAAACCCAAAAAATTGAACCTGAAATAATTTCAAACGTTTAAATCGGATTATCTGTGTCTTTGAATTGACATCGAATTCAAACCGTTCGGGGAACAAGCTGGCAGTCCATGCGTTGGACTGTCGGCCCCATTTATTCTAAAATTTAATTCAAAGATGAGAGTGTGTTTACTTGTTCTTTTACATAATCAAATCCTTCTTGCCAGAATTTTGGACTAGTGATGTCAAATCCATACTCTGAAAGAAGTTTTTCAGGCTTTTTAGAACCTCCAGCTGCCAGAATGCCAATGTATGCTGGAACAAAGTCTTTGCCTTCCTTTTTGTATCTCTGAAATAATGATAATGCAAGTAAATTCCCAAATGAATAGGCATAACAGTAAAACGGAGTATGGTAAAAGTGTGGAATACAACTCCATTCTATTGCAAAGTCATCTGACAAACTAACTGAATTCCCAAATTGAACTTTAAGATTTTTCAAATATGTTTTTGATATTTCATCTATTGTGGTCCCATTCCCAATTTGTTTATGTACGTCAATTTCAAAGATTGTAAAAAATGATTGCCTTAGTATTGTAGCATACAAATCATCAATTTTCTCTGATAACATTGCCTTTTTCTCATCATCTGAAATTTTGTTTGATAGGTTATCGTACAGGAGTAATTCTGAAAAAGTTGATGCAGTCTCTGCTAATGGTAGTGGTGCATCTTGAACAAGGATGGATCTATCTTGTGCTGCTTGACTGTGTACTGCATGGCCCAATTCATGAGCTAAAGTAAACACATCTCTAGATTTACCTGTGAAATTTACCAGTACATAGGGCGTAATTTTAGGAGTTAAAGTGCTACAAAATGCGCCATCTCTTTTTCCTTGTCTGATGTCTGAATCAATATGATTTTCATTGAATACTTTACGTGCGTGCTCTTCTAATGTACTGCTAAATTTACCAAGTGATTCAAAAACTAGTTTTACAGATTTATCATAAGAATAGTTTTTTTCTTTGATATTTGCTGCTGCTGGGGCATACAAATCATACCTACGCAGTTTTTTCATTTTTAACATTTTTGCTTTTTGAACAAAGAATTTTTGAAAAATAGGTGAATTTTTTTTACAAACTGACAGTAGTGAGTCTATGGTTTTATCATCTACATCATTTCCAATATTTCTCATCGATATTGGGGATTTGTACCCTCTAATCTCAATCCCTTCATCTTTCCAATTTTGAACAATATTTTGATAAATTTCTCCCACCACTCCTTTGTTTTCCGAATATTTTGAAAGAATTGTTTTGTAAGATGTTTCTCTAATTTTTGGATTTGTACTTCTGACATAATTTGTGAGTTCTTCTCTTGTCATTACTTTTAATTTACTTCCAATTTTCATTTTGTATTCAAAAGAATTTGTAATTTTATCATACAATTTTACAAGTGCAGATATTCCTGTCACATCTAATGTATTTATGATACGTTCTTCAGGTTCGCTTAATGCATACTTTGCAAATAATCTTTTGTGTGAAAGATACTCTGTAATTTCTCCTGCATCTTTCATGAGTCTTTTAGCATTTTTTTCATCAACTTGTGTTTTCCACCATAAATCAAAAAATAAAATCTTATTTGATATTTCAGAGCCTAGTTTTGACATTTTTGTCATTAGAGATGTTGCTTCATCTGATTGTGTGTCTGAAGAATATGATAGTGATGCATAACCTCCAATCTTACTCATGTTTTCTGAAATACCTTCAACTTGATGAAGAATATTCATAAATTGCTTAGATGACATTTTAGGATCTAATTTTAATTTGTTCTTTTCAAATTTTTCTGCCTGTTTTTCTAATTCTTTAATTTGTTTTTGAAATGCAGGGCTTTTTGGATTTTTTACTAATTCTGTTAGATCCCATTTACCTAACTGATATGATGACATCTAAGCTTGCTGTTTTGTAACTATTAAAAAATGAATATGTGGATTAGATTATTCAAGTTCTTCATTTTTTAGAATTTTTTAAGAAATTTTGTCAAGTTTTAAATTTTTAAAAAATTTGTTCCTAAAACCTAGGCTCAATTTTTCCTTCAAAAATCACTAAATAAGTCGTTTATATAGGAAATAAATGGCATAAAAAGAGTAATCCTTATGGTTCAAGAAACTATCAATGCAGATTCGGCCTGTGGTCGTTGTGGAAAAAATTCCATGCTGACTGACAATGTGACAGGCGAACGATTCTGTGGAAAATGCGGTTATGTTATTACTGAAACTTTACAAGATTCTGGACCTGAATGGAGATCCTTTTCCAAAGAAGGTGGGGCAGATCCAACAAGAACTGGTGCCCCCACATCATTAGCAATGCATGATAGAGGTCTTGCAACTATTATCAGTCCTATGAATAAAGACTCTTCTGGAAAACCACTTACATCTACAATGAAGAGTACAATTGAAAGACTAAGAACTTGGGATAGTAGAAGTAAAGTTAATGCTTCATCTGACAAAAATCTTAGACAAGCATTAAGTGAATTATCTACATTGAAAGACAAACTTTCATTATCTGATGCTGTTATTGAAAAAGCATCATATATTTACAGAAAAGCCTTAGAGAAAGGGCTTGTAAAAGGCCGTTCTATTTCTGCATTAATTGCTGCATCCCTATATGCTGCATGTAGAGATACTGAAACTCCAAGAACCCTGAAAGATGTTTCAGATGCAGGCAACATTAAGAAAAAAGACATCTCTAGATGTTATCGAATTTTACATCAAGAATTGGAATTAAAAATGCCTGTAGTTGATCCAGTACAATGTGTTGCAAGAATTGCAAGCTCTATTGGAATTACAGAAAAAACAAAACGATTTGCAGTTAAAGTACTCAAAGATGCACAAGCACATGAAGAATCTGCAGGAAAAGATCCTATGGGATTAGCAGCTGCAGCACTTTACTTGTCTTGTGTTAAAAATGGTGAAGATAAAACTCAACGTGATATTGCCGAAGCCGCAAATGTTACTGAAGTAACAATTAGAAATAGATACAAAGGTCTAAGATTAGACCAAAATATGGATATGATGGGGAGGTAAATGATATGACTCAAACTAAACCTATTATTGCAATTGTAAATGTTGTGGCTTCTGCAACTATTGAACAAAAATTAGATCTTGTAGATATCACTAAAAAATTCCCGGCAGTTGAATACCATCCAGAACAATTCCCAGGTGCAGTATTCAGACTAAAAAGCCCAAAGACTGCTACGTTGCTATTTGGTTCAGGAAAAATGGTATGTACAGGCGCTAAATCTCAAGAATTAGCTGAAACTGCTGTGTTTGAAGTAGTGAAAATCTTACGAAAAGGTAAAATCAAAATCAAAAATGATCCTATAGTTTCAATTCAGAATATTGTATCTTCAATTAATCTTGGTGGTAAAGTGAACTTGGAGCAAGCTGCAAGAACTCTTCCTAGAAGTATGTATGAACCAGAACAATTCCCAGGTCTAATTCACAGAATGCTTGATCCAAAAACTGTAATTCTAATTTTTGCATCAGGTAAACTAGTCTGTGTTGGAGCAAAACTTGAAAAAGACGTTCATCGTTCTGTCAACCAAATTCATGCATTACTTGAAGAAAAAGACTTGATGGTTTACGATTAAAATAACAAAAAATAATTTCTTATCTAATCTCTAAAATTATTCTGACTGATAATATTCCTCATGAATATAACACCATTTCCAAATATTATCTGGAACTGCTTGCATTACAGGATGTCCTGTTTCTTCAAAGTGATTGGTAGCATGTTTACCAATTGATGAATCACAGCAACCTACATGCCCACATGTTAAACACATTCGAAGTGCAACAACTGGTAAATGCTCTTTTTCACATTCTTGACAATTTTTTGTATTTTTAGAAACTTTTTCTTCTTGTGTGAAATGTTCACATTCTTTTGCCATACTAATATTTTTTCAAAGTATCTTTGTATCTTTTAATTGATTCAATGATTGTCACTTTGGCTTCTTTAGCTGATTTCCATCCTAAGATTTCTACTTTCTTGCCTTCTAACTCTTTATACACTTGAAAAAAGTGAGCAATTTCTGAACGATAATGATCTTCAATATCTGTAATATCTACTGTGTGTAGATATCTTGGGTCGTTTGTTGCAACACAGATTATTTTATCGTCAAATTCTCCATCATCTTTCATTTGGAGTAATCCTATTGGTCGTGCTTCAATTAGAATTCCTGGATATGTGGGATTTGTAACTAGCACTAGTGCATCAAGGGGGTCTCCATCTTCTGATAATGTTTGGGGAATTAATCCATAATCTCCCGGATAATGAAATGGTGAAAATAATACTCTGTCTAATTTTATCATGTTGTGTTTTTTGTCATATTCGTACTTGTTCATAGATCCTTTTGGAATTTCTACAATTGCATTAATGATTTCAGGAACATCTGTACCTGTTTCTATATCATGCCAAAAATTCTTACTCATTTTCTAGCTCTTGATTTGAATATTCCGTATATGAATTCTATGACATTATCTGACAGATTTTGTATTTAGTAAAAATCTCTTATCTTGTTTAGATGTGATTTTTTCATGGCAAAAATTGTAGTTATTGTAGGTTCTGTAAGAAATGGCATCAAAGTGACACAATGAGTTGTATCAAAACTTGAAGCAAAAGGTCACACTGTCTCACTTGTAGACCCTATTGAATTAGATTTACCGTTATTGGATAAAATGTATAAAGAGATGAAATATCTCTCTGAAAAATTACAAAAAATAATCAGAGAAGCAGGATGGATATGTCCTAATTATACCTGAATACAATTATAGTATTTCTTTAGCATTAAAAAATACATTAGATTATTTTCTAGAAAAATATTTTTCCAAACCTTCTACAATTATTTCTTATTCTGTGGGTTCATTTAGTGGTGTTACTGCAGGAAATCACATTAGACAGATATTGGCAGAGATGGGGGACTTGCAATTTTTTCACAATTCTCAAAGTCCATAAAGTCTTTGATGATGAAGGAAAGTTACTTGATAAAAATTATGAAAGAAGATTCTCTAGATTTTTAGAGGAGTTTGAATGATATGTTTCTGCATTAGAAAGACTGGAACGCCTTATTGATTATGCCCAATCATTAGTACTTGGGATTACTTTGTAAATTTTTACAGTATAATCTCCTTGAAAGATATTTACAAATCCTCCTGAATTGGAATCTAAGCTTCTAACTCTAAATTTGTATTCATAAGAGCCATCTCCTTTAACATCTACTTGTGCAAAGTGAACTGGATCTACTCCTTTGTAAAATTGAATGATTACTGGGTATCTTTCAGCAACATCTGATGCATCTCCTCTGACTGTTCCCCATGGTAGTTTGTTATCTTCAGGAACATTCATTGTTGTAATTGTTTTTTCCAAGCTAATTTCCTCATTAATTGGTGTAACTGTGATTTGATTTGATTCAGCAGAAATATTTTCTGGAATAACCATTATTCCAAATACTGTCATAATTGATACAATTAATAAAATATTTGATTTTGCACTCATTTCATCTTTGTTTTTTTAATGTCATTTAAAAAATTTACTACTAATTTACACTAGTTTTGATCCTGATTATGGTAATTCTTCTTCCAAGTCACAACATGCCTTGTGAACCCACTGATCTTTGGAATTCTTTAGAATCTCTTTGCCTGCTTTTATGACGTCGCCACATTCGACACATTTTCCGGTAAATCTAGCTTTCATGATATTGGTGTGATTTTGATCCCTTTAAACTAACTTCATTATGATGGATGAGTTGCGCAATTACAAACAAAATTTAACCTTACATTTTTTCTAATTTCTGATTTTATGGAATTGTGATGAATTCTTACATCCGCCGTATCTTGAAATTAACAATCCTACAAACAATCTCACTAATACCATCATATCGGCATAATTTGTTCCTAAACGTGTCACTACTAATTCTGAATTTCTTGATTTGAGCAATGATATGTTCTACATTTATTCTAATTTTTGACTGTATCTTATTCCATTCCTTTTGATGTATGGTTAATGTTTTTCCTTTCTTTTTCTTGTATGGTAGAATGCTGATTTGGTTTGAAAAGTCTTTTTGAATTCTCAAATATCTGAGATCATAAAATATCCTCAAATCTTCAGATAATGCTGAATGTTTAATTTTCAATATTGTATAATCATTTCTTCGTCCAGGGGAGTGTGGTGGTTTGTGGATTATTTCATCTTTTAGATTTATTGTGATTTGATTTTTGACTGCATGTTTTTTCTTTTTACCAGAATAGTGTGTCTTTCTTTTGGTACGATTTTTGGATCTTGGAATTTGTTGTTCTGTACCATCAGTAATTACAATTAGTTCCAGAAAGAACTGTTGCAGTTCTTGTATGGTTTTGAGTTTTTTAGAGTCTGCATACTTTTTTGCAGGAATTGGGATTGATTGTTTCACTGCAGGCTCTAAATATCGAATGTCCCTCATTACATTTGATTTATCCAAATCAAATATCATTCCTAGCATGTCATATGTTGTGTAGATTCGATAATACATCAACAACATCAGAATCCTATCTTTGATGGAATGATCAGTTTGTGTCCTGCACCAATCTCTCTCGGTCTCTTTTCTTTGTTGATAGACACTTTTGTTCTGTGGTTTTGTAGTTTTTCTTTATTTCTTTGGATAAAAAATCAAATTGTGAAACAGTTAATCCTGTTATGGATAGGAACTGTTTTGGTTTTTTTACTAATTTGGTATGATTGAACATAAAATGATATGGTTCTATCGGCCTTGTAGATACCATCAGATTCTGACCAATTTGTAATCAATTCTAGATAATTTAGATCCATTAGGGATGAATTCGCACCAAACAATATGGCATCATTTTACGTCAAAATGTGTAAAACACTACTAAACATTATTACTCGATGTAGAATTCCACGTTACTTACATCCAAAATCAGATCATATCTATTCTGTTTGTACCCATCTGATTCTCTTGGCAATACGTCAGTATGAATCAAAGAGTTACAGGAGATTCACAAAATTCTTAGAAGAATATGTTGGGATACAAGAATATTTGGGATTATCTACAATTCCTCATTTCACTACACTACAAAAGGCAGCTGCAAGATTAGATGGAAATCTACTCCACAAGATGTTGCAGGAATTTATTTTGTACAAAAAAGTTAGATTGGTTTTAGCAGGAATTGATTGGAGTGGATTCAGTTATAGTACTGCGTCATATTACTACACAAAAAGAATCTATTTACGCAGAGAATTCCTGAAAATTGTTGTTTGTGCAAATATGAATTCGCAGCTTGTTTGCCGTACCATGTTGCGCCACAACATGCAACATGACAATCCAAACTTTTTGCCTTTGCTCCAGAGAACAAACGATATTGTTCCAGTTGATATCGTGTTAGGTGACATGAGATTTGATGATGAGAATAATCATGTTGGTGCAAGAGATATTGAGACAGCTGCAATTATTCCAACAAGATATGCTGATGTTCCAATATATAGAACCAGTGGAAATCATCGCAAAGAGATGAAGAGAAACTTTCCTGTTGAATTATATCATCATCGAAACAAATCTGAAACTATCTTTTTTGTAATCAAACAGATAATGTCTGGAGACATCTCATCAAGAAATGATATTGCTCAAAACAATGAAATGTTGTTGAAATTAATTGCATATAATACTTGTAGAATTAGGAAACTAGAATTTGTTATTTTGATATGGTTTCTACAAGGCTGGTTCTATCTTATCTTTGGATCTTGTTGTGTGGAAATGTTGGGATTGTATCAAATGGAATCAATTGCGCAATTCATCTAATTATAATTCTTCATTTTTTGACAATTGTAAATTAAAATGTGTTACTGATCAGAAAAGATATAGATGAAAAATATTAAAGGAATCACTTCAAAATTCTAGACAATTACATTGTTATATTGTTATGATTTTGATACTTATTATTGTCTAGAAATGTTTGCGGGATTTCTGGTGGTAAGGATTCTAGTGCGCTTGCAATATACATGAGAGATAAAGTTCCAGATATGGAATACTTTTTTTGTGATACGGGGGCAGAGTTACCAGAGACTTATGCATATCTTGCAAAACTAGAAGTTGTACTTGGAAAGCCAATTATAAAATTAAACTCTACTAGAAGCTTTGATCATTATTTTGAGGTATATCGTGGCACTTTGCCATCTCCGCAGATGAGGTGGTGTACTGGTGTATTAAAGATAAAACCATTGGAAGACTGGATAGGGGAGGATGATGTCATATCATATGTTGCAATTCGTGCAGATGAGAAAAGCCGAACAGGTTACGTCTCTACAAAATCCAACATTAAAACAGTATTTCCATTCATTGATGATGATATTGATCATACGGGAGTAGTCAAAATATTGGAAGATACAGGCGTCAACCTACCTGACTATTACAAATGGAGAACACGTTCTGGTTGCTATTTTTGCTTTTTTCAACGTAAATCTGAATGGATTGGCCTGGCAGACCATCATCCAGATTTATTTGAGCGTGCAGTTGCAATAGAGCAAAAAATACTCAAAGATGCAGGTGTTTCAGGGGATGCAGATTTCAAATCAAGTAGTATGAAAGGAAGACAATACACGTGGTCTGAGGGTGAGACATTGTCCGAATTGTTAGAGCGACGTGATGAAATAATAAAAAATCACGAAGAGCGACTCAAAAGATCCAAAGCAAAAAGAAAAAATCTGCCTCTAGTTGATGTACTTGCAGATGCTTTAGATGATGAGGATGAAACTACGCCGTGTACTGTATGCCATCTCTAATTTTCATCATTATAAAAATAATTTCTAGATCTTTCATATGATTGTGGTATCCCAAAATTAGTTCGTCCCTTACTCCACATCGTATTCTTCTCCTGTTTGCTCATCAATAACTTTTGTTCCTTTCTCTGGCATCTTTCGTGCATATGTTTTTGCAGGAGTTTCCAGATTGTCCCAGTCAAGTGACATGTGTGGCTTGATATGATTAGATGAGTTGCGCAATTACAAACAAAATTCAACCTTACATTTTTTCCAATTTCTGATTTTATGGAATCACAACAAACTCTTGCTTCCACCGTATCTTGAAATTAATAATCCCACAAACAATCTCGCCAATACCGTCATATCGGCATAATTTGTTCCTAAACGTATCGCTACTAATTCTGAATTTTTTGATTTGAGCAATGACGTGTTTCACCTTTATTCTAATTTTTGCTGTAACTTGTTCCATTCCTTTTGATGTATGGTTAATGTTTTTTCTTTCTTTTTCTTGTATGGTAGAATACTGATTTGGTTTGAAAAGTCTTTTTGAATTCCCAAATATGCGAGGTCCTAAAATACCATTAATTTTTCAGAGAATGTTAGATGTTTTGATTTGTATATGGAATAATCGTGATGACTGCCAGGTGAGTGTGTAGATTTGTGTATAATAATTCCATCAAGATTTATGGTGATTTGATTTTTGATTGTATGTTTTTTCTTTTTTCCTGAATAATGTGTCTTTCTTTTGCGTTTATCTTTTGGTCTAAGGATTGGCTGTTCAGTGCCATGAATCATTACAATTAGTTCTGGAAAGAATTTTTGCAATTGATGCATGCTGTTAATCTTTTTTAAATCTGCATAGAGTTTGGATGGAATTGGGATTGATTGTTTCACTGCAGGCTCTAAATATCGAATGTCCCTCATTACATTTGATTTATCCAAATCAAATATCATTCCTAGCATGTCATATGTTGTGTAGATTCGATAATACATCAACAACATCAGAATCCTATCTTTGATGGAATGATCAGTTTGTGTCCTGCACCAATCTCTCTCGGTCTCTTTTCTTTGTTGATAGACGCTTTTGTTCTGTGGTTTTGTAGTTTTTCTTTATTTCTTTGGATAAAAAATCAAATTGTGAAACAGTTAATCCTGTTATGGATAGGAACTGTTTTGGTTTTTTTACTAATTTGGTATGATTGAACATAAAATGATATGGTTCTATCTTATCTTTGGATCTTGTTGTGTGGAAATGTTGGGATTGTTATCAAATGGAATCAATTGCGCAACTCATCTATTATACCTGTGGAACAGCTCATTGACGGTACCAAACCATTTCTGCTTTCTTTGAATCTCACCGTGGAATCATTCTAACTTTCCATTAGTTTGCAGATGATTTACTCTTGTCATGATGTGTTTTATCTCTAGTCTGACTAGTTCTTACTCAAAGCATGATGCACCTTTTTTTGTATTCTGCTTGATTTGCATAAAATTCGGAAACCGTGATCAGTTAGAATTGATGCGGGTCTGCCATGCTTTGCAATTGCTTCTTTGAGAACCAGAATAGTGTTATCTGTTGTAGATTTTGCAAACACACCATGATTAATGATGAATCGTGATGTGTCATCTGGATAACACAAGAACCACCTTCCATCATCTAACTGTTTCCAGTCAATATGCTTGGCATGGAATTAGAATATGTTCTCTCAAATTATCCACTTTCGTCTCTTTCTTTTCTTTGGTTGTTCTTCTGCCAATCCTACACTTTTCAGTATTTGGTGTATTGTGAGGTATATGGATTCCATTTACATCAATTTTCAAGAAATACTGCAGAACATCTAAACTTTTCAAATGCTGACTGTACAGTTTGTACCATCTGCTCTATGATGATTCTTTTTGACCTGCCTAGTTTTTTCAATATTGGAGATGTTCCTGTACTGCGATATTATAAGTACAATTTCGGCACCCAACGTGTTGATATCTTCATGGATGAGGCAATATCGGTATTTTTCATCCCATCTTCCTTTTGCTCTGATTATTCATGATACTTTGACTGGATCTAATTTCTGTATGATTCGATGATTCTTGGCCTCTGTTCCATACGTATCGTGATTTTAATCTAGAAATGGTGAGCCGAACCAATTTCAGGATAATAAAGATCTTTCATATGATCGAATAGGTTAAAAGATAGTTATTTTTAAATCCATATGTGAGTCAAGAAAATATCTCTCCTATTCACGTTGGAATGGCATTACAGTCATTGCGTAATTCTGATTTTGACATATATTCTGCTATATGTGAGATTATTGATAATTCCATACAGGCTGACTCGCATGAGATTAAAATCCGAATTAAATCATCCGTCCCAGAAGGTAAAAAGAAACCAAGACCAAATATTATTGCATTTGGTGATGATGGTAACGGAATGGATAAAGATTTACTGCAATATTGTCTTAAGCTTGGCTGGTCAGGACGTTATAATGACAGAAAAGGAATAGGTCGATTTGGCGTAGGAATGACTTATGGTGCAATTACATTATGTCAAAGAATTGAAGTGTATTCTAGAGAACACCGAGGGAATTGGCATCATACATTTTTAGATATTAGCGACCAAAATTCCGAACCTGTAATTAGTCTGGTTCAACAAAAAGATTTACCAAAAGATTTTGCAGATTTAGTAGGGGATCATGGTACATTGGTTATCTGGAATAATATAGATCGTATAAATGAAACAGTCAATGAAGATGAATTAATACATCGAATTGGACGAATTTATAGAAAATTCATCGGGAAAGAAATAATTGAAGAAAAGGAAATAGTTGTCAATCCCAATATAAGAACAATCTATGTTAATGGCGTAATCGTTAATTCCCACGATCCATTGTATGTTACAAAATCCAAGTTCCAAGATGATGAGACTACTGTTGTTGATCACTGTCATACAATGCCATACAGTGTACACTATGTTGATAAACCAGATGATGAGTCAGCACGTGGAACTATTCGTATTAGAGTTTCATTATTGCCAGAATCATGGCGTAAAAGGCTTGCTAAGAGTGCTTCAACAGATCCAGAAGGAAAAGGAGCAGCTGGGGATGGAAATTCATCCTGTAGTAAACGCAGAAAAATAACGGAAAACGAAGGAATTTCAATTTTAAGAAATGGTCGTGAAGTATTTTATGGACATATTGCCAACTGGAGCCCAAAATTAAAAGAAATAGATAGATGGTGGGGTTGTGAGATCGATTTTGATCCTGTTCTTGATCATTGGTTTTCTGTTAAAAATATTAAAAATGGAGCAAAACCTTTGATAGAATTACGAGAAGACTTACAAAAAAAGTTAAAAGGTCAAATTGAAAATTATCGAAGGGCCATACAAAAAACGGCAAAAGATCATGAGTGTCAAATGCGACAAGATGACAATGGACCAAGTAAATCTCATAAAGATGCAGAAGAGAAATTAAATTCAAATATAAATCCAAAAAAGACAGACAAAACACCTGAAGACATACAAAAAAATGCAAAAGAGCATAGTGAGGAGATATCTAACGATCCTAAAGAACAGGAAATATATGTGAATGAAGTTACCAGTCTAAATTCAAATTATAAGATAATTGAAGATGTACAAGCTAGATCTGATGGCCCATTGATAGATATAATCACTGATTTAGGTAAAAATGTTGTACATTATAATATGAATCATGGTTTTTTCCAAGCAGTATATGCAAGATTAAATGACATTGATAAAATTGCAAACCAAATGCCTGAAAATGAAAAATTACAAGAAATATCTAAGAAATTAAAACTAGATATAGATAATTTAATTTATGGATATGTTGAGGCATACTACAAAATGGATAATTCTGAAATAAAGGAACAAAGTACGAACAATGTGTTAGAAGACTTGATGCAATGGTGGAGTCAAAACCTTCGAAACGTGTATAGACGTTCTTCATAATATGTTAAATAGTAAACTGTCTCAGCACGAATTAGAAGAGTCTCTTGGCAACTATGTTGAACGTATTAATTATATTTTATACCAATTAAAAGAATCAGAATCTAACATACTTTTTGACAAAAATAAATTAGGAATGTTACATCATTCTTTGAACATTGCAAATTACTCACAATCAAAATTCCGAAAAAAACTTTTAGCGAGAGCTGATAAAAAAGTTCTTTTAAAATTTTTAAAATTGGTACGATTATCTAACGCAGAATATCTAAAAGATGAACAAATTGAAGATCTAATTAGTCAGGCATCGAAATTGACTTGGGGAAATAATTTTGAGACACGTACATTTGTAGAAATTTTTGGTTATGATAAAAGTCTCATACCTAAAGATAATTCACTCAATAAGGAACACATCATATGTGAGAAATCTCAATCACCATTGAAAATTTTAAAAGAATATCAAACCAAAGTTTTTTTTACAAGTTTGGATTTAGTGGAGAATCCTTGGACTAGATTTATAATAAAAATGCCTACAGGTGCCGGAAAAACTAGAACTGCAATGGAAATCATCTGCCATTTTATTAATCAAGGTAAAGAGATCAAGGAGGATAGACAGATAGTTTGGATTGCTGATAGAGAAGAATTATGTTCACAAGCAGTTGAAAGTATGATGAGTGTTTGGTCTCATATTGGAAAAACAGATCTCAATGTGTATAGATTGTGGGGCGATGCTAATCTAACAAATTTCACAGGCTCTGCGTTTATTGTGGCAACATATCAAAAATTAAACAGTATGCGCAAAAGAAATATACCTCTTCCTGAACCTCATCTAATAATTACAGATGAGGCACATAATGTCCTTGCATCCACACATCAAGAAACATTAAAAATAATGGAAAAAAATAACACGAGGATAATCGGTCTTACTGCTACGCCTATAAGCGGAATGGAATCATTCAAACTTCGTAAATTTTTCAATGATGAGATAATTGAAATAGATTCCAAGTCTCAAAATACCATAGAATATTTACAAGGTAAAGGATATCTGGCACAATATACACCTAAAACAATAAAATCAAATAAAGTATATCGTCTCACAGTGGAGGATAAAAAATATCTTACACAGTATAATGATTTTTCAAATAAATTATTAGATAAGATATCACGTGATGACGAACGTAACATAATCATTTTTGAATGTCTCAAAGAAATGAAAGATAAAAATTTACAGGTTTTATATTTTGCTACAAATGTTGAACAATCAAAATTAATGTGTGCATTAATGCAAACATTAGGTGTAAAAGCTGCTCATGTTGACGGAGATACACCAATTGAATATAGAAAAGATGTTGTTGCAAAATTTCGTCGTGGCGAGATAAAATTTATTTTTAATTTTAATGTGTTTTCAACAGGTTTTGATGCACCAAACATTAATGTTGTATTTATAGCCCGTCCTACAAAATCTCTTGTATTACATCAGCAAATGATTGGACGTGGGATGAGAGGGCCAAAAATGGGTGGTACTGAATCATTTCAACTTTACAGAATCGCCGACGATATGCCTGGAATTGAAGTAGCAGACGAGTACTGTTCCGACATATGGAAAACAGATCTTGAATGACATGGTTGGTTTCAGGTATTGCTAAATTTTAAGGATTCTAATGGTCATAATAATAAATATGTCTGTAGATAGGAAAATATTTAATTTGGATCAAAAAATAACGATCATCATACCTCGGAGCATAAGTCTTTTCAATTTATGGTTTTTGCAAAATACTGATATAGCGAAAAGCAAAAGTTCGTGAACTATTTTCAAGGTATCTGGATTTGTTTATTCGTATTTGCCTAGGCAAAAAAATCTGATTATTATTTTTTGATGGTTTTTAGTTCACGAACTTTTGATCGTCGCTATACATATTCAAATTAAATCTATGTGTTCTAAAATATTCCATAACCGTATATCTCATTTCATATATTGATTCATGAAACTCCGATTCAATATTCTCATGTTTACACTGTCTCCAAACCTCTTCAATCATACTCAAATGTGGAGAACCTCTTGGAAGGTATGAGGACAAGTCCTCAGTACAATTTCAACATCGCTTCTTGGATGCTTATTCCTCTTTTCTGCCATGTCATAAGGCAGCTCATTAGTATGCCAAATATTCTCATACCCTCCTCAGTGACAAGACGCTGTTTAATTTTTCGTGAGATTATAGTTAAGGTATCAAATATTTGAATACATTCACAACTTTAACATCATCATTATCCAATCTCCTCTGCATGTGTTTTTTTATCTCAGATTTATTTGCAAAGAATGCATTGCCATTTTCTTCTCTCCACTGTATCTGGATTGAGTTCTGGCGTATACGGTGGAAAATATTTGATTATATTTTTGATGCTTTGATATGTTCCTCTATGGGATCGCTTTTGTGGTATGATGCATCCTCTGCAAATAATAATAGTTTTTTACCATTATTGTTTCTGCAGTGATTTTAAAAAATCAAGGAATGAATCTGTATTTGATTTGTCATAGAACTTACAGAAAAACACACTCTTATTTCCCAATGCGCCAAAGGATTGAAACTTTTCTCGAGTGTAATTGATTGGCGTGGTGATATTATTTTCTGTAAGATACCATCCACGCTTTATGTTTGGTGCCATCTTATTTGTTGACTCATCCAGACATAGCGTGGAGCATCCAAGGGTAAGAGAATAGGTCCTCAATACAGTTTTAACACTTCTTCTGGGATGCTTGTTCCTCTTTTCTGCCATGTCATAAAACAACTCATCAGTATGCCAAATATTTTCATACCCATCTCAGTTACAAGACGTTGTCTAATTTTTCGTGAGATTACGACCTTGCGCAACATCCTTTCTGACTCGTTATTTGTGGGCTCCATTCCTGGATATTTTAGAAATGTAAACAGGTTTGGTGTTGCTCGTGCAAGCTTGTCTCCAAACTTGCAATTCAAATTCTTGTATGTATTTGCAATTGCCATACAAGAGATCACCGATGAATCATAATGTACATGTGCATCAGGTTGCAATGAGATTTGTTTTGCATTGTGATACAGCAGACGCAATTTCTCATACAGTATGGTTTTTGATTCATCAACTGATTCAAACTCGGCATCTCGCAGTATGTGGGACCAACACCGTTGAATTGTTTTGAAACGGTTGTATGCAGCATAACCATCAACTGTCACAGGAATATCCCAGTATGGAAAGTGCAAATCCAATACGGCTGCCGCCCTGCTTTTGTCTGCATGATAAAATACCTCATTATCGCTGATACATGTCCAGACATATCCCTGCTTGTTGTACATCGTATACGTTGTCTCATCAAATTTCAGATATTTTGATTTGTTAATATTTTTCATCCATAATTCTACATCAGATTCCAATGTTTTACCGACTGCAAACAACGCATTTTGTATTGTTTTTTTACACAATGATGCATCAGTCAGGTTTACTATCTCTTTGATTGAATTTAGACTGTTGTTTTGTTTTTGTAACGATAAAATTACTGTCATAAGATTTTTACCAATTGATGTTCCGTCTATTCCGACCTGCGGTGTTGTGATGTATCCACACTTGCAGATGCATTGATGTATAATGTTGTTTATGTATTTAGTTTTTGGAATATGTGGAATATCAATTAATCTCTTTGTTAAAATTTTTGTATCTGTAATGTCTTTGCTACCACATTTTGCACATTTTTTTGGTTTGTGTATCTTTGTGTAATCAGATTTTCTCGTGTTGGATACACCGACATGACCAATCTTTGCACCTGCCTTCTTTGAAGGAGAGGATGAATTCTTTTTTGTACGGTTTGCCTTTTTTTGACGTGTTGGAATGTTGTTTACAGATGACGGTGAATGTGGATTTTCATAGAATGCCAGTTTTCCTGCCTGTTCCTGATTTTTTAAAATCATTTCTGTAATGATTGTTTGTGATTTTTTCATATCCTCTGTCAGCTGGTTGATTATCTTTTGTTGATTAGAAATTTGAGCAAATGCCTTTGCCAGTTCATCTCGCAATATCTTGATCTCAGGGTTGCCCATAAGAGAGAATCTGAGATAATTAAATTTAGATCCGTATGATCTAAAATATTTGATTTCGTGGCTAACCTATACTCTTACCATCCAAGGTTGCTGTACTTTTTAATTATCCTTTTTGCTTTTTTTTAAAACGGTTCTGTCCCCTCTTTTGAGGCTGATTTGTGATGTGTGGTTTTTTAGATGAGAACCCAATTCTGTAGAGTAATTCACGCATTGCACTTGCAGAGTATAGAGTGTTGTACTTTTTATCCACATGTGTAATTACCATCTTACACTCCACATGAATTGATTAAATCCAAATTTCTCTGGACCTGAAATTAGATCATTCCTTAATGATAGTAACTGTTTTTCACTCAAAAAACATCTAGAACCAGTAGACATCTTGCGTAATTAGACTAATTTTACAACATTACACAAATTCTTTCACAACAAGATCCAAAGCTAAGCTCAAAGCATTTCCTTTCATGTTAACATACAAACAATTATCAAAAAAACCAAAGGCATTTCTTTCATACACAGGGGTAACAAGACAACAGTTTGATGTGATTCTAAAGAATGTCAGAAAGAATCACCGTATTACTGAAAAACAAAGACTATCCCAAGGCAAAAGACAACGAGACATTGGTGCTGGACATCCCTTTGATTTGGATGTAAAAGACAGGTTGGTAAATACTGCTAGTGTATTATCGAATGTATCTGACCTATGATTTAACAGGTCATCTGTTTGGATTAGACCAGAACAACGTGAGTAGAAATATTGGATATTTAGAGCCTACAGTAAGAAAATCAATACCAATCCCATCCAAACTCTATGCAGATTCAAAAAAGATTAACATCATGCAGCAACTGCACGAGTTCTTTCCTGAGTTAATTGTAATGATTCATGGTACAGAACAACAAATTCCAAGACCCAAAAATCGTACCAAAAGAAAGACACACTATTCAGGCAAAAAGAAAAAACATACAATCAAAAATCAAATCACAATAAATCTAAAAGATGAAATAATCCACAAACCGCCACACTCCCCTGGACGAAGAAATGATTATGCAAATTAAACATCCAACATTATCTGAAGATTTGATGATATTTTATGACCTTGGATATTTGGGTGTGGAAAAAGACTTTCCAGATCAAATCAGTGTTTTGCTGTACAAAAGAAAAAAGGGAAAAAAGTTGACCATATCTCAGAAAGAGTGGAATAAACTACAATCAAAAATCAGAATCAAAGTAGAACATGCAATAAGTAAGATAAAGAAATTCAAAATTAATTCAGATACATTTAGGAATAGATTGTGTCGTTATGATGTGATTAGTGACATTGTATGCGGAATTGTTAATTTCAAAATACGGTGGAAGTAAGAATTTGTTGTGATACCATAAATTGAGAAATTGAATCAGTTAGAAGGTTAGATTTTGTTTCTAATTAAGCAAGATGTCTATTACTTGTAGTTTTTTCATATCTTCTGCCATCTCTTTGATTATCTTTTGTTGATTATGATTTTGAGCAAATGCCTTTACCAGTTCATCTCGCAATGTCTTGATCTCAGGATTGCAAATCTGAGAGAATCCTAGAATTTAGATCCATATGATTTAAAATATTTGATTTCGTGGCTAACCTATCCTCTTACATCTAAATTATGCGATAGAATCTAGACACAACATAAACACACGTCTTTTGAGAATGCCTAATTTAAAATATCTCAAGTTGTACTACCAACTATGCCTTATCTGGATTATAATGCCACTACTCCTGTAGATAAACGAGTCATACAGTCCATGATTCCAATATTTGAAAAAGAGTTTGGGAATCCATCCAGTCAGAATCATGATACGGGAAAAATGGCAAATCATATAGTAAAAGAGGCACGTCAGGCTGTTGCAAAGATTGTTGGCATGGCCTCATCTGATGTGATATTTACCTCCGGCGCGACAGAGGCAAATAATCTGGTCTTTTACGGTCTATCAATAAACAAGGGACGGCAACCATTACACATTCTTGTAGGTGCATCAGAACACAAATCTGTATTGGAACCATGTCGTATATTGTCAGAACAAGGTGCGACAGTCAAGAAAATCAATGTAACTTCAGATGGCACACTTGATATTGATTCACTGAAAGAGACTCTTACACACGGTTCTGTTGATGTTGTATCAGTTATGGCAGCAAATAGTGAAACTGGTGTGATTCATCCAATCAAAGAGGTTGTACAAATAGCACATGCGTTCAACGTCTTGGTTCACTGTGATGCCACTCAAGCAATAGGGAAAATTCCTTTTGATGCAAAAGAACTTGATATAGATATGGTGACATTTAGCAGCCATAAAATTTATGGACCGAAAGGCATTGGCGCTCTTGTTGCCACACGTGATGCACGAAAACAAATGCGTGCATTGTTGTATGGTGGTGGGCAGGAAAATAACATGCGAAGTGGAACTCTCAATGTTCCGGGAATAGTTGGATTTGGCAAAGCCTGCGAGATTGCACAAGGCGAGAGATTACAAAATTCAGCAATACAGGAAAAACTACGTGATAACTTTGAAAACAAGATAACTCAATCTATTTCAGGTGTAACAATACATGGCAAAACGGCAAGAAGGATTCCAAACACATCAAGTTTGAGAATTGCCGGCGTTTTAGCAGATGTAATGATTGTAAATGCACGGAATATTGAGATCTCTACCGGAAGTGCATGTTCATCTGCATCTTTGGAACCCTCACACGTACTTATTGCCATGGGCCTAGATAGTGATAAAGCAAATGAATCCATTCGTGTGTCCATAGGACGCCAGACAACACAGCAAGATATTGATATTGCAGTTGATGCGATTGCCAAATCTACACAGTTTGTAAGAGCAAAAGAATCCGAGATGAAAAATGTGAGGCAAGATGTTAATTACTGATGCGATACCTACAGCAGTGTTTGCAAATCATGAAACGTTTCATTTAAGATATGGGTGGTTAAAAAGAGCATATGATAAGATTGAAATAGACAGCAGAATATTCTCACGAGAGGATGCTCCTGTCAAGCTAGGTGTGGGTAAAAACATGGTACGTGCAATAAAGTTTTGGGGTATTGCAAGTAAAATATTTGAAACACATGTAAGTGGAAAACACACAGAGATGGTGCATACGAACATGGGTTATGCTATATTTAGTAACAACGGTCTTGATCCTTACATTGAAAAACCAGATACTCTGTGGTTGCTACATTGGTTGCTTTATGCACCACCCTGTCGTCTTCCTGTATGGTGGATTATAATGAATGAATTTTCTGCAACAAACATTAAAATTGAAAATATGGTTGAATCAGTTAGGACACGTGTTACAAACATATCTGAATGGAATACGCCTAGTCCAAAATCAATAAAAAAAGATGTAGATGTATTCATACATACGTATACTACAATGCAAAATAGACTTTCAATGGAGGATTATCTTGATTGCCCCTTTAGACAGTTACATATGGTAAAACAAAAATCACATAATATGATGAGGTTTGTATTTGGTAAAAAGTATGGACTGTCTCCGCTAATCACTGCCTTTGCATGCCTTGACTTTATTGACAAATCGGATATAACATCAAAGAGTGTATCAGTAAGCAGACTAGCACTAGAGACAGGTAGTGTAGGAAATACGTTTAAGATACAAGAAAATGATCTTGCAGACTTGCTAGGACAGGCATGTGATCGGTCTAGTTCAATATCGTTAGAAAACATAAACGGAGCACCGCACCTTGTATTTGATTCTGCCAAGGATGCATCAATGGATGTACTTTCATCAGTATATGGAAAACAGATTCCAAAATCATCAAAACCGTTTACAACGGAGCCGCTAGTGTCTTGAGGGTAGCCCAAAAGAACAAACAGGAACGTCTTTCAAAATTCGTTACAGTTACCCCAAAATCATACGCATCTTCAAATATTGAGGATGATAGTATTGCAGTCATAAAGAACTATCTTCCAAGTGCCAGCACTTTTGAGATAATTGAACGTTTTTCGGCAGGGTTGTCAGGTGCTAAAAGTGGAAGAATGATCTCAGTTACAGGACCGTATGGTTCAGGCAAATCAACAATGGCTATATTTCTAAACAGTTTGATTGGTAGCAACGATGATGAATGGAAAACAGCATATTCTATTCTAAAGAAAGAATCATCTTCTACTGCACAGATACTTTTGGATGCAAGAAAAAAACTAGATGTACATAAAGACGGACTGATCAGATGTGTAGTAACTGCAAGACGTGAGCCAATAACTGCAACCATACTACGTACATTAGATGATGGGGCAAAGAGAAAGTTTGGCACATACACGACAAGAAACTTTTCCAAGGCCAATGATCTAAAAAAAATCATACGACATATCAAAAACAGACTTCCATCCACGTCTGAGGTAATTGATATCCTCAAAAGTATGTGTGCGGTAACCCCTGTAGTAATAATCATTGATGAGTTTGGTAAAAACATTGAATATTTTACTACAGATGAAACACAACAAAGTGATCTATTTTTACTGCAGGAACTTGCAGAGATATCAGGACCTAGCAGGGCTTTATCATTGTCAGTAATTACACTGCAACACATGGCATTTGAGGATTATGCAGTTGGTGCATCACTTATCCAAAAGCAAGAATGGGCAAAGATTCAAGGACGGTTTGAGGATATTCCATTTGCAAATTCTCCTGATCAGGTGCGATTATTGATCTCAAATACCATACAACTAGATGCCGACAGTTCAAGATCTAGAAAAATCATCCAATGGGCAAAAAAAGAGATGAAACTCTTGCAGAGAATCGGTATAGGGAGTAACTTTGATTCGAATCTGATTGCATCATGTTATCCTCTGAGTCCTCTCTCACTTGAGGTTCTGCCCGAACTCTGTTCACGATATGGACAGCATGAGCGAACCTTACTTTCATTTATCTCCGATGGTAGTAAACATACGGTTGCAACATTTATTGACGAACACAAATGGAATGATATGTCGCCACCCCTGATAGGTTTGGACATTCTATATGATCATTTCATATCAGGTACAAACATGATTCATTCTAGTTCTTCTCACATTACTAGACTTTTGGAAATCGAGACTATAATTCGTGATTCTCATGGACTCGATGATCTAGAGATAAAATCTCTCAAGACCATAGGTATATTGAATCTGATTGGAAGATCTGGCTACCTTCGTGCATCACAAAGAACAATCGAATATGCGATAGGCAACGGTAAGTCAAAACAAATACTTGAAAAACTAGAGAAAAAATCCATGATAACATACAGGAAATATGCAGACGAATACCGCATATGGCACGGAACTGATATTGATATTGCAATAAAACTGAACCTATATCGCAGTAAATACAAAAAGTCATCATTATCTGAGATGTTGAATCAAATTATGAGTCTAGAATCGATTGTGGCTGCAAAACATAGTATAGAGACTGGCACCATACGATTGTTTGGCAGACGTTTTACATCAGAATCTCATATAACGCCGGATAGTGATTTTGATGATGGTATAATTCTATATGTCACCGATAATTCCAAATATCCAATATCGGACAAGCCTATAATTATAGTAAATACAGGAAATACGTCTGATTTACAGTATGCTGCAGTCGAGGTAATGGCAATTCGTGATATTTTAGACAATGATGAGGATGTCATATCTGACTGGGTTGCTCGCAAGGAGATGGAGGAGAGATTAACGGATGCTGAGATAATTCTAGATCAAGTGTTTGTACAGACATATGGCCATGCTGCAAAGTGGACGTATCCAAAAAATACCAAATTAAAATTACATGGAACCCCTAGTGCAATAGTGTCTACAGTGTGCAATGATGCATATCATCAAACACCTCAAATACACAACGAGATGATAAATAGAATCGTATTATCCTCACAAGGCTCTGCCGCAAAAAGAAAGCTGTTAGAAGACATGCTTGTACATACAGATGTTTCTAGATTCGGCATAGATGGATACGGGCCTGATCGTGCAGTATATGAGGCAATATTTATCGAAAACAAGATTCATGTCCAAGATTCAAAAATGAAATGGATGCTGCAACCTCCAGATTCAAACAGTACCATATATCCTGTCTGGAATGGCATACTGAACATGCTTAGGGAATCCAAAAAACGTGTCTTGTTGTCTGATGTTTATTACATGTGCAAAAAACCCCCATTTGGAATGAAGGACGGAGTCATTGCAATTTTTATAACTACACTTCTTCTGATATACAAAGAAAACATTGCACTATACGAACATGGAACATATGTACCAAAAATTGCAATAGAAATTGTAGAGAGGTTGATTAAAAATCCGAATCATTTTGAGTTAAAATATTTCAGGAACACTGCATCCAAAAGACAGTTGCTGACAACTATTGCAAATGATTTTGAAATAAAGGGTAAAGAAAGTGTTTTGGATGTAGTGTCCCATCTGATCAGATCCATCTCGGTATTAGTACCATATGTTAAACAAACAAAGAGACTGGACAAAAACATATTGGCAGTACGGGATACTGTTCTACATGCAACAGAGCCTGACACATTGCTTTTTGAATCTCTGCCAAAAGCATTAGGATTTGACCCATTTGATTCCAAGATGTCCTCATCATCAGACATTGCTGAATTCTCTCGTACTCTTACAAAGTCAAAACTTATGCTAGAAAAAAAATTTCCTGAAATTATAGACAGTATCAAGAATCAACTGTTTGATTTCACTGCCATTAACAACCGGGAAAAACTCTCAGATACGGCATCGGTGATGCTACAAAGCGTGACAGATATGAATATGAAGATATTTCTTACGGCCATATCTTCTGATACGCTAGAACGTGACGAGGATTGGATAAACTACATTGCACTGAGTCTGACTGATGTGCCAATTGCATCCTGGAGTGATAATCATCATGAGTTGTTTGAGAATAATTTAGTAGAGATATCTGAAAAATTCAAGAGACTTGCGTCAATACATTTTGCAAAAGTTTCAGATAATTTCATAAAGCCATCATATCAGGTAACTATAACACATGCTGACGGTACAGAGCACTACAATGTTGTATCATTACAATTCAAACAAAAAAAAGAGATTGAGACTATGACAAATCAAATAATGCAGAACATGAAAACGAATGGATTCACAGATAAGGACGTTAATGCATTGATTGCAATGTTAATCTCCAAATTCCAATGAAGTAAGGAAATGGTAAGAGAATGGATCCTCAGTACAATCTCAGCACCTCTTCTTGAATACTTGTTCTTCTTTTCTGTCAACTCATAAAACAGATCAATCTATAGTGAAGATCAAAAGTTCGTGAACACTTTTGCAGGGTTTCTGAAAATATAATTTACAATATCAAGCTTGAACTTTGTTACCCTAAAATATTTAGAGACTGCCTTGTTCATCTCTGTAAACATTGCATAATGTATAGATACCAACAATGCATGCTTGCCAATCTTCTGGCATTACTCAATCATGTTTAGATACGGTGATCCCTTTGAAAGCCATATTAGTTTGACATCAGGATTCTTTGCAAGATATTCCCTGACTGTTATTGATTTGTGAACTGATGCTCGGTCCAGCATTATTGCAATCTTACCGTATTTCAAGTGTAACTCTTTTAGATATTCTACAAATGTTATGCCATTGAATCTATCATAAACTCTAAACAACTGACTGCCATTTTCTGTGATGGTATCATATACTGCCAGGCTTTCATGATTCCCTGTGTATGGAAGAAATATTCTCTTTGAAACTTTTGTCCAGTATTTTTTTCCTTTTTTTACATCTCTCACAAAGAATGCCTCATCTGCCATTGCAATGACAAATATATCATTTTTTAGGCGTGAAATTCTCTTTTTAATGCGTTGTTGCCAGCTACGAACAGCAGATATGCTTGCACGATGGATATGGTATTTTTGTGCAGTTTTTGCAGACATTCCATACTGGTGCATTATCTTTCTGATGTGAGTTATGTGTAATTTTACTCCAGTAGAATAATCTATTGTTTGCTGCAACATTATAGGCGTAAACAAAGTTGACATTGCTTTTGAGATGATACTATCCATTCTTTTCTTTGAGATTAATCTTGGTCTACCGCTTCTTGGTAGAGACCATCAATACCATGCTCCTCAAAACGACCAACCCATTTACGCACCCAGTTTGTGCAATAACATAAATTTTTTGCGACAGATTGTACGTCTTTACCATTTTTTAGAATCATTAGTACTGCAATTATTCTCATTGCAACATCTGCGTGTTCTTTTCTGTATGCTGTTTCAAGTGATTCTAACTTGTTCATGTATTTCATTGTGTAAACTGATCAAAAAATCTTTTGTTTTGGAATAATTTAGTTCACGAACTTTATCTCTTTGCTATATGTGCAACTGATCCCAAAACTGATCATTTATACCCCACATCAAAAGTCTTTTCAATTTATTGTTCTTACAAAATACTGATACACATCAAGATTAAATCTATGTGTTCTAAAATATTCCATAACTGTATATCTTATCTCATGAATTGATTCATAAAATTCTGATTCAACATTAACATGTTTACAATGTCTCCAAATCTCTTCAATCATACTCAAATGTGGAGATCATGGAAGAAATGCCAGATTTATATCTTTGTTTTTGCGTAAATATTTTTTCACAACATTTGTGTTGTGGTGCTCTATCCACGATAACAAATATTTTTCCAAATTTTTTATGAGCTGCTTCTAAATAATCTATAAATGCAATTGCATTAAATTTTTCATACGATCTAAAAATTAATTATCATCATCTCATAAACCAAAAACCTTTGGTATGTTCCTCTCCAACATACAATCATTCTTTGGTGTGTTCCTCTCCAACATACAATCATTCTTTGGTGTACATTTGTCCAATATTTTTTACCAAGACGTACATCATCTACAAATACAGACTCGTCCTGAATAAATACGGTAAAACCTTTCTTTTTTACCTTTTTTATGCGTAAAATGATGCGTTTATTCCACTTGCGGCACGTATCCTTGGATGCTGCTCGCACATGTAGTTTTTGTGGAACCTTTGGATTTTGATTTCATTTGTGCAACAAATGACACACATGGCTGATATGATATGTGTTCTGTAAAATATGAACTGCATCAGTTTCTTTGGGGTCATTCCCTCTTAAATTCTCTTAAATTCCTGCTCTATCTTTTGTAATGTTTTGTGTGAGATTAATGGCGGACGGCCAGAGCGAGGGAGATCATCCAAGTCTATATTTTTCAAATGAATCTAGGCCAGTTCCTACACATTGATATGTATAAAACATTTGTCTTGCAGTTTCAGCAATAGTATAGTTGTTGATCTTAATTATGCACATTGCATGTAATCTTTCCTTTCTCTTACCGAACTTTTCTTTTTTGTAGGCCTGGAGTAACTCGTCATTTGTGATGTTCATGAAATTATTTCTAACTACTGATCAAAAAACATTGCTATTTGTTTTTGTAATATTCAAAAGACTTTTGCAATGGAGTATACACCAAAGAATGATTGTATGTTGGAGAGGAACATACCAAAGGTTTTTGGTTTATGAGATGATGATAATTAATTTTTAGATCGTATGAAAAATTTAATGCAATTGCATTTATAGATTATTTAGAAGCAGCTCATAAAAAATTTGGAAAAATATTTGTTATCGTGGATAGAGCACCACAACACAAATGTTGTGAAAAAATATTTACGCAAAAACAAAGATATAAATCTGGCATTTCTTCCATGATCTCCACATTTGAGTATGATTGAAGAGATTTGGAGACATTGTAAACATGTTAATGTTGAATCAGAATTTTATGAATCAATTCATGAGATAAGATATACAGTTATGGAATATTTTAGAACACATAGATTTAATCTTGATGTGTATCAGTATTTTGTAAGAACAATAAATTGAAAAGACTTTTGATGTGGGGTATAAGATGATTTTCTCATGACCACAATCTGACATGTGTTGTAGAATAATTTAGTTAATCTTTGATCTTTTGGTGTAATGATGTTGATTTGTGTGTGAATCTTGATACATACCTTTCATGAATGAGTTACCAGAAGATACCATTAATGTTTTGTTTTGATTTGACATGATTTTGTAAGTGTAATCTATGATCTAGATTTTTTGGGTTGAAATAATTTATAATTTGTTCAAAATTTATTTACCTAAACTATAAAGATCAAATTCAACCTGTGGGTATTTTGGCATGAGTACTTGTAAGGTCTGTATAACGACATTTTATGTAGGTCACAAAGCATGTTGCTCAATTGATTCCATTTGAAAATACTTTAAACAAGATTGGATACTTGTTTTAGAAATGATACCCATCACACACAACTATTGATTAGTCTAATGTGACATAACTAATTTTTAGATTCTGAGATAAAATTTAGCAGCCATTTTTTCAATTAGTTTTTAATGACATGTGTTATAACAGAAAACATATGGATTCCATAGATATCGTAGATGAAGTGAATGCTTTATTGAAATTGGATGTTGGTGACCCGTATAGATTAGAGCATATCAAACAGACATTTATTCAAAATAAAAAAATCTGGATTACTGATGAAAATTATCTAAAAAACTTACGAGAAAAATACCTGATTAAACATCCCACTGATACTCCAACTGATGAGCGTGTTTTTGAAAATGAACCTGAAAATAAAGAAACTATTCATTGTTGGAAATGTGGAAAAAAAGGCCCATTAGGTGCTAACTTTTGTATGATTTGTGGAACTTCTATTTTTGAAGTAGGTACTAATCCACAACATATTCCTGAATCAAAATCTTCTAGTTTCTCAAAATCAATTCCACTAAAGATTCCAATTATTGTCGGAATCCCTATTTTGATATTGATAATACTTGGAACTGGATACTCTCTAGGCTATTTTGATAATGCATTAGATTCATCATCAGATACAATCTCTACACCTGTAATTGAAAATGAAGATATTTTCTATGGTGAATTTGATCCAAAATGTGGTACTGGCACTGTTCTCGATCCTGATACCAATTTCTGTGTACCTGGCAAAGTATTGAACACAATAGATTCTGGAGAATCTAATCCAAAATGCGGTCCTGGATTAGTTTATGATCCTGATACTAATTTCTGTAATTTAGAATAGGACAGAATCATTATTATGAATAGGAAATGATGGACCGAATGGGACTTGCCTACTATCCTGAGTATTATTTTGGATGTAGATAGTTTAACTCGACCGAACCAGTAGAGCAAGTTGGGTCTAAAAAAGTCCCAGTTATACCTGAAAAATATAAATCTTGAGGAAAAAGATGTAAAATGTGTCATTAAAAAAAACATATTCTGAAATCAAAGAATCAATTGGAAGTGGATTGGAATTTGAATCATTCAAGGTTGTAAAATCCGTTGACGAACATAGGAATTTTTGGAAACCAAATAAAATCAAAATACTGTTGTTAGCCGAGTCTCATTCATTTACCACAGATTTAGAACACGACAGCATCATGCAATATTCTGGGTTTCCAGAACTAAAAGAATGCCCTACAGGATATGTGAAACTAGTCTATTGTTTAGGATATGGGGAGAAAAATATGGTAAATGTTTCAGTTAACAGAGGAACATGGCAATATTGGGAGATTTTTATTTCATGTTTGAATCAAAATGTTGATTCAGAAAAAAAGAAGATTTTACTTGGCCCAACACCTGAATTTCGTCAAAGAATACGTAATAAAATATCCGTTTTAGAACAACTAAAGGAAAGAGGTATTTGGTTAGTTGATGCAAGCATAGTAGCAACATACAACGCTGGCAAAAAACCACCGCCACGTATGATGGAAAGAATAATTAAAATTTCTTGGAAGAATCACATATCAAAAGTAACCCAAGATGCAAATCCTGAAAAAATTATAGTGATTGGAAAAGGAGTTTATAAAATTCTTGAAAGAGAGTTAAAACAAACCAACATTCCCATTCATGTTCAGTCACAACCACAGGGAATTAGAACGACAGGAGGGCTTACAGAGGCTTTTGAGAAATATTACAATCTATGTAATAACTAACAGATTCACATCGACCGGACTAGTAGAGCAAGTTGTCTCTAAAAAAGTTCCAATTTTACCTAGAATAAAGAAATTATATTTTATTATATATCCAGAACAATAATTTTTCCTGTTTTCCATGGATGTATCATGCAATGATAAAGATATGTTCCAGATTTTTCAAATTTATGAGAAAAGGAACTTCCAGCCATGAATTTTGATAAGGTTAGTATCTGTTGAAGGGGAGTAAGATATGATGTTGTCATCACCTACAATTACATTTACATGTTTATTTTTTGATAAAATGTCCTTTCAAGTAAAAATTCAAAATTAGTTGTAACTATAGTATCAAAATATTCATTCTCAACCAATTTTTTATGGACATCGCCAGGGGTTGCATCATGTACGTGAAGTAATTCATTGAGTTTTTTTATTAAATTTGTTCTTTCAAATTCTTTTTCATAAATTGACGTAACTTCCAAAGGATTGTCACTTTTTTCTGTTATATCCTTAGATAGTAATTTAGTTAATTTTGGCTAATCAGGCATTGAACCTGATGGCACATCAGCATTTTGAGAAAAACCATCTCCAAGAAATAACAAACATCGTTTTTTTTGAATTTCGGAGAGCAGAATATCTGAAATCATTACTTGATCTTAAAATTTACATTTTTAATTTAAATCATATGAAATTCATAAATTTTCTTAAGATCGAATTAACAATACGAGCCAATCTGGCTCGACAACCATTGTAGAGCCACATGCTCATTCCAGATTCAGGTTAATTCTATATTTTTTTCCATTTAATTCAAACACAAGTAGTAAGAGGATAAGTCCTTAATACAGTTTTAACACTTCTTCTGGGATGCTTGTTCCTCTTTTCTGCCATGTCATAAAACAACTCATCAGTATGCCAAATATTTTCATACCCATCTCAGTTACAAGACGTTGTCTAATTTTTCGTGAGATTACGACCTTGCGCAACATCCTTTCTGACTCGTTATTTGTGGGCTCCATTCCTGGATATTTTAGAAATGTAAACAGGTTTGGTGTTGCTCGTGCAAGCTTGTCTCCAAACTTGCAATTCAAATTCTTGTATGTATTTGCAATTGCCATACAAGAAATCACAGATGAATCATAATGTACATGTGCATCAGGTTGCAATGAGATTTGTTTTGCATTGTGATATAGTAGACACAATTTCTCATACAGTATAGTTTTTGATTCATCAACTGATTCAAACTCGGCATCTCGCAGTATGTGGGACCAACACCGTTGAATTGTTTTGAAACGGTTGTATGCAGCATAACCATCAACGGTAATGGGAATATCCCAGTATGGAAAGTGCAAATCCAATACGGCTGCTGCCCTGCTTTTGTCTGCATGATAAAATACCTCATTATCGCTGACGCATGTCCAGACATATCCCTGCTTGTTGTATATGGTATACGTCGTCTCATCAAATTTCAGATATTTTGATTTGTTAATATTTTTCATCCATAATTCTACATCAGATTCCAATGTTTTACCGACTGCAAACAACGCATTTTGTATTGTTTTTTTACACAATGATGCATCCGTCAGGTTTACTATCTCTTTGATTGAATTTAGACTGTTGTTTTGTTTTTGTAACGATAAAATTAATGTCATAAGGTTCTTACCAATTGATGTTCCGTCTATTCCGACCTGTGGTGTTGTGATGTATCCACACTTGCAGGTGCATTGATGTATAATGTTGTTTATGTATTTAGTCTTTGGAATAAATAGAATATCAATTAATCTCTTTGTTAAAATTTTTGTATCTGTAATGTCTTTGCTACCACATTTTGCACATTTTTTTGGTTTGTGTATCTTTGTGTAATCAGATTTTCTCGTGTTGGATACACCGACATGACCAATCTTTGCACCTGCCTTCTTTGAAGGAGAGGATGAATTCTTTTTTGTACGGTTTGCCTTTTTTTGACGTGTTGGAATGTTGTTTACAGATGACGGTGAATGTGGATTTTCATAGAATGCCAGTTTTCCTGCCTGTTCCTGAATTTTTAAAATCATTTCTGTATTGATTGCTTGTAGATTTTTCATATCCTCTGCCATCTGATTGATTGTCTTTTGTTGATTATGATTTTGAGCAAATGACTTTGCCAGTTCATCTCGCAATATCTTGATCTCAGGGTTGCCCATAAGAGAGAATCTGAGATAATTAAATTTAGATCCGTATGATCTAAAATATTTGATTTCGTGGCTAACCTATACTCTTACCACAAGTAGTCTTTTGGAACGCTCAATGATTTTTAGATCTCCATAATCAAATTCCTTGTGATGGTTTGGACAAAGGATGAGGATATTTTTAGGAGTTTCCAGCCCATGTTCACTTTTTCGCGTAATATGAGCAGCTTCTATGTAAAATCCCCTGTCTTTCTTAGGGATTTTTATTCCGCAAATTTGACATTTGAAGTCTCGAAGCCTTTTTAGATATGTGATAGTTTTGTTATCTCTCTTGAACGTTTTTCCAGAAAACACTATTTCTTGGGGCATTTTGGGATTCAATGATTTTAATTCGCGCAGTATGTCACCTTTGGTTACAGTGTCAGGAATCATTTTCTGAATTTCCTGCTGCTCTACTTCATCTATTTCATCCTTGGAAACATATCTTCCATTATCAAATTTTTCTCTAGTGATAAATTCAAAAATATTTGTAAATTTATTGAATTCATCTTTTGTTATTCCGGATTGTTTTAGCTTGTCGATCTCATCGGTAATGATCTGTCTTGCAAGATCCAACTCAACGTATTTGAGGCCTGCTTGGGGTACCAGTCGCTCTGTAGAATATTTTTTTGAGTCTAAAGGAACTGGAAAAAGTGACGACATGGATTTGTCTGCCATTATGTTTGCAATCAACTCGTTATTTTCAAACCCCTCCCACGTAACTTTTCTTGGGGGGTCAAGGATTTTTACATTGCAGTATACGCCAACAATCTCGCCCTTGTTGCTTTCGAGATTTTTTGAATAAAAAAATACGACACCTTTTTCTTCAAACCTTCTTGGAACACCTGTCCACTGTACATATCCAAAAACATCTGTGTCTGTATCGAGGTTTTTTTTGTTAAAATCAAAATTTAGAGATTCGTGCCCTGGAGATTCTTGTACGTATCTATGTCCTGCTTTTGGATTGACATAGATGTTTCTCCATCCGGTTTCGTTCCAAGTAATGTTTGCAATGATGAAGCGGGTTTTGTCAGAAGACATTTCCAATGGTTAGTTATTGTTCGACTTGTTTTTAATAGTTTGGCGGCCTCTATGTGAGAGCATGTTGGGATTGTTCCGGGATGTCGCATACTGTAATCCTTGAATACCTTACATTGCATTTGCTTTCAGTAACATTGTATGATTTGGTAAAATCTGAACTGGATGTGATCTGGAATAGACATCTTGCGTAATTAGAAACAAAATTTAACCTTCTAACTGATTCAATTTCTCAATTTATGGTATCACAACAAACTCTTGCTTCCACCGTATCTTGAAATTAACAATTCCGCATACAATGTCACTAATCACATCATAACGACACAATCTGTTCCTAAATGTATCTGAATTAATTCTGAATTTCTTTATCTTACTGATTGCATGCTCTACTTTGATTCAGATGGAACATTGTAGTTTATTCCACTCTTTCTGAGGTATGGTCAACTTTTTTCTTTTGTACGGCAAAACACTGATTTGATCTGGAAAGTCTTTTTCTACACCCAAATATCCAAGGTCATAAAATACCATCAAATCTTCAGATAATGCTGGATGTTTAATTTGCATAATCATTTCTTCGTCCAGGGGAGTAATGGTGGTTTGTGGATTATTTCACCTTTTAGATTTATTGTGATTTGATTCTTTACAGTATGTCTCTTCTTTTTGCCTGAATAGTATGTCTTTCTTTTGGTACGATTTTTTGGTCTAGGAATTGGTTGCTCTATACCATCAGTAATTACAATTAGCTCAGGAAAGAATTCGTGCAGTTGCTGTATGTCGTTAATCTTTTTTGAATCTGCATAGAATTTGGATGGGATTGGCATGTCTCACTGCTGGCTCTAAATATTTGATATTTCTACTCACGTTGCTCTGGTCTAATCCAAACAGATGACCAGTTAAATCATAGATCAGACACATTCGATAATACACTAGCAGCATTTACCAATCTGTCCTTTACATCCAAATCAAATGGATGTCCAGCACCAATGTCTCGTTGTCTTTTGCCTTGGGATAGTCTTTGTTTTTCAGTAATACGGTGATTCTTTCTGACATTCTTTAGAATCACATCAAACTGTTGTCTTGTTACCCCTGTGTATGAAAGAAATGCTTTTGGTTTTTTTGATAATTGTTTGCATGAAAGGAAATGCTTTGAGCTTAGCTTTGGATCTTGTTGTGAAAGAATTTGTGTAATGTTGTAAAATTAGTCTAATTACGCAAGAGGTCTAATACAGTGAACCTTTTCGGGTATACTTTTTGATTAATTCCATGAGAGTATCATACTTTCTGTCAGGTACTGGAAACGTTATGACATGTCCGTTTCTCTTGTATATTCCAAACACTAACGTCTTACCTTCGGCACCCCATCCACGTTTTCCCTTACGATGATCTCCAAACATTGCTTCATCTAGTTTCAGTTTACCGGACAGCCTAAAGATGATTCATTGATGAATCATAAATTACCTCTCGAAATATTCTAAATGCATGATCTATTGTTTTGAGACTAATTTCTGTATAGAACCGTATTTGGTATGCTGGAATTCCAAGTGAGAACAAGTAGAGTAGATGTGCAATTGTGTTTGGGGGAATTCTAATTTTGGCAAGGTATATTCCAGTAAAATCATTAAACTTGTATCTGCACTTTCTGCATGCATATCTATTATCCACATGATTGATGTTTCTGCATTGACATCTTGGACAAACTCGTTTTCCTTGCCATCTTTTGTGTCGAAAATAGGAACCTTACTTTTCGACATACTATTTGCCAGTTTGATCGGATCAACACTGGGCATAACTTAGGCATGAGTGATTGAAAAATATCCCTTGTTATTTGTTCCAACTAAGGGGTGATATTACCTAATTTTATTCAGCCTCATCACAAATATCTGAATACTGACAAAATTTACATGTAAACATCCTTGGTGTAGCCTCGAATTCCTTATCTTGAATTGCCTTAACATATCCTTCAAAAACCCCCTTGATCTCATCAACTTTGGCAGGATCCACTTTATATTCGAATAATTGTTCTCCTTCTGCTTTTTCAACATAGAAGAATATCGCTTTACTTGGATATTTTCCAAAATCAGAATTTTCTTTTAGAGCCAAAGCATACAAATTCAATTGAGGGCTATTTACAGCATCAACTTCCTTGTTTTTCCCACCTGTTTTGTAGTCAATTACTACATATTCTCCACTAGGAGTTTTTTCAACTCTATCAATGACTCCATTAACTTGGAAACCTCCAATGTATGTGGTAAATGGTAATTCAAGTGCAACAATCTCATTTGGATTTGAACTAGACCACTTTAGATAAGATTCCAATGCTGGAACTAGTGATTGTTTATCTTGTTTTTCTTTTTGAACTGGACTAGTTAGATATTTTGTAGGATCCCATTGTATTTCTAGTTCTTGTAATAGTTTTTTTGCATCATCAATATTTCCATCTTTTTGTCTTTTTGCAGAATGCTCTACTAGTTCATGAAACGTGCTTCCTTTGTAAAGTGCTGGTGCTTCTTGATTTTCAGGTAATGCATTGAGTACGTATTGGTACCAAAATTGTTTTGGACATCTTTCATATGTATCAAATTTAGAAAACGATAAATTCTTTTTTGTAAATCCTAATTTTTCTGGCTTACTTCCGTTTAATTCTGATTCAATATATTCACTAGGAGTTTGATTAATTATTTTCTCATATGAATAATTCATGGTTGTTTTATTTTTTTGAAAGAACCTTATTTTCCCCAAATCTAAAATTTTCTGGACTGCGCTTTCATATTGTTCATTGTCTAAATGTTTGATTACTTGTGTCATTTGTTTATTTTTGATAATATCTACGGCATCAAATGTGGTGGAAATTATATCCCTCGCATTTGAATCATATTTTTCAAAATTAATATTGTCATTTTCTTCTGGCTTTAATGGCTGCAAAAATTTTGATGCTTTATTTGCCTTTGTTCTGTTCTCATATTGAGTAGGATACATCAAAAATAGATTCTCAATGGTCCTAGTCATGCCTACATATAATACCCTTCTTTCTTCCCTTAGGAATTCTTCTTTTGGATCTGTTGATGGAAGTACCCCACTTGCAAGTTCTTTGGGAACGTAGAATGGTTTAGCAGTATATTTCAGTGGAATTTTGAAAGTGGCAACATCAATGATAAAAACAGTTTTGAATTCCAATCCTTTACTCTTATGAATTGTAGATACTTGTACTGCTTCAGAATCAATATCTCCTCTTCTTGTTTCAATATCAAATTTTTCTAATTCATCAATGAATTCTAAGAATTCTTTAATTCTTGCTTTGGGGCTTATCTTTTCAAAATCATATGCACTATTAATTACATCATTAAGTATTGAGCGTTCAATGAAATTCTCAATTGAATCGTCATTTGCAATTTTTTTGTAAATATCTGTTTTGTTTCTAACTATTTGATAAATTGTATTTGATGGATTATTATTTTTAGAAATATCTATGAGTTCTTTGATTAAATAAAAAAGTTCTCCTAGTTCTGTTTGTTGGGTAAGATCTTTAACTTTTAAATCAGATAATACATCGTATGCATAATCTCCGTCAGTCATACTGCGTGCCCTAATTGTTGCTTCATGATTAATTTTCGAAATATTCTGTTCTGTAATGCCATACTCTTGTAAAATTCTTGTAATGCTAGTCATAGATTTCATTGGATTTGCAATAATTCTTAGAAATGAAAACAATACTTTTGCATTAGGTGAGTTGTGAATTTCAGATTTACCAATATATTTTACAGGTATTCCTTCTGATGCTAAAATCTGTACAATATTTAGTCCATCTCGCTGTTTTCTAGATAACACTGCAAAATCACTAAAGGTACAATTTGGATCATCTTTTTTGATTTTTTTAATTTTTTTTTTGATAAACTCTGCTTGTGCAAATTCAGATGTACATTCGACCACGTTTACCTTCTGAGAATCGTCTTTTGTAGGCACGATTTCCTTTGGTTCTCGAAATTTATCTTGTGATAATAATTGATTTGATACACTTATGACAAATTTTGGGTTTCTCCAGTTTTTTGCTAGTAATATTTCGGTATGGTCTGGAAATGTTTTTTTAAAGTCTTTGAAAATTTCAGTGTATGCACCTTGGAATCGATAGATGTTTTGGTCTGCATCCCCTACTACTGTAACATTTCCATTACTAGCTAGTTTTTTAACAATAGAGAATTGTGCAAAATTGTTATCTTGAAATTCATCAATTAGAATATGTTTGTATTTTTCTTGAGTCTGTTTTAATACATTTGGCTTTTTCTTGTTACTGAGGAGTTTATTTGCCTCTACAATCAAATCATCATAGTCCATCACATCAATTTCTTTCTTGAACTTTACATATTCTTTGTAAATTTTTACAAGATTATCTAACATGTGAATATATTCATATTCTTTTATGTCTTTGATTAATTCATGATCTTTTAGTTTTTTATCAACATATCTTTGTAATTCTTCAGGTGTGATTAGTTCATCATTAAATACACTAATCCCATCAATCATTTTTTCAATTAATTCTGCTGCATTATTTCCTATTTCTATATGATCATCAAAGTTGAATTTATCGATATTTTGAACTCCCCAGACTAAGAATATCGGTCTGTCTAAGATCCCTCCCTTCATTCCAAGCCCTGTCGATTCTGTATTGTCTATTAGGAAATTTCTACAAAAAGAATGATATGTACTAATTCCAATTTCAGAAATGTCTATTTTTTCTTTAATGGCATCATCTTCTTGTAATCTTTCTTTGAGTTGATTTGCAGCTTTTTCTGAAAATGTAAGACAGAGAATTTCAGATGGTTTCATTCCTGTTTTTAGAAGAAATTTTATTCTTTCAGTAATCACTCGTGTTTTTCCACTACCTGGACCTGCTGTAACTAATAGGGGTGAGCCTGTGTGCTCTATTGCTAATAGTTTTTCTTCATCGAATTTCATTTAATTAAGTCCTAAGTTATGAAAAGTCTTAGTAAATGTCATAAAAAGGTGTTTTTTTAATTCCTTCTTTTTGGATTCACACGTGATTTTGTTCGCAATATTAGAATACAGCATGGGTATCTTAACTCGCGGGTTTTAATAAACACGTCATAGAAATTACATCTTTTGTAACCATCTTCATATTTGTGATTGTTTCCAAAAGTATTTGATTGAAATTTATGACATATTCCCTTACATGAAGCAACCATTAGTCATACTTCGTAAGAGGATAGGTCCTCAATACAGTTTTAACACTTCTTCTGGGATGCTTGTTCCTCTTTTCTGCCATGTCATAAAACAACTCATCAGTATGCCAAATATTTTCATACCCATCTCAGTTACAAGACGTTGTCTAATTTTTCGTGAGATTACGACCTTGCGCAACATCCTTTCTGACTCGTTATTTGTGGGCTCCATTCCTGGATATTTTAGAAATGTAAACAGGTTTGGTGTTGCTCGTGCAAGCTTGTCTCCAAACTTGCAATTCAAATTCTTGTATGTATTTGCAATTGCCATACAAGAGATCACCGATGAATCATAATGTACATGTGCATCAGGTTGCAATGAGATTTGTTTTGCATTGTGATACAGCAGACGCAATTTCTCATACAGTATGGTTTTTGATTCATCAACTGATTCAAACTCGGCATCTCGCAGTATGTGGGACCAACACCGTTGAATTGTTTTGAAACGGTTGTATGCAGCATAACCATCAACTGTCACAGGAATATCCCAGTATGGAAAGTGCAAATCCAATACGGCTGCCGCCCTGCTTTTGTCTGCATGATAAAATACCTCATTATCGCTGATACATGTCCAGACATATCCCTGCTTGTTGTACATCGTATACGTTGTCTCATCAAATTTCAGATATTTTGATTTGTTAATATTTTTCATCCATAATTCTACATCAGATTCCAATGTTTTACCGACTGCAAACAACGCATTTTGTATTGTTTTTTTACACAATGATGCATCAGTCAGGTTTACTATCTCTTTGATTGAATTTAGACTGTTGTTTTGTTTTTGTAACGATAAAATTACTGTCATAAGATTTTTACCAATTGATGTTCCGTCTATTCCGACCTGCGGTGTTGTGATGTATCCACACTTGCAGATGCATTGATGTATAATGTTGTTTATGTATTTAGTTTTTGGAATATGTGGAATATCAATTGTCCTCTTTGTTAAAATTTTTGTATCTGTAATGTCTTTGCTACCACATTTTGCACATTTTTTTGGTTTGTGTATCTTTGTGTAATCAGATTTTCTCGTGTTGGATACACCGACATGACCAATCTTTGCACCTGCCTTCTTTGAAGGAGAGGATGAATTCTTTTTTGTACGGTTTGCCTTTTTTTGACGTGTTGGAATGTTGTTTACAGATGACGGTGAATGTGGATTTTCATAGAATGCCAGTTTTCCTGCCTGTTCCTGATTTTTTAAAATCA
The DNA here is from genome assembly GCA_965262905.1 of Candidatus Nitrosopumilus sp. GTDB lineage: Archaea > Thermoproteota > Nitrososphaeria > Nitrososphaerales > Nitrosopumilaceae > Nitrosopumilus. The sequence goes on along the minus strand of OZ253567.1, from coordinate 804,774 downwards.
TTTCTGTAATGATTGTTTGTGATTTTTTCATATCCTCTGTCAGCTGGTTGATTATCTTTTGTTGATTAGAAATTTGAGCAAATGCCTTTGCCAGTTCATCTCGCAATATCTTGATCTCAGGGTTGCCCATAAGAGAGAATCTGAGATAATTAAATTTAGATCCGTATGATCTAAAATATTTGATTTCGTGGCTAACCTATACTCTTACCATACTTCTTTAACATAAAATATATTCAATCTGGAGTGGAACCTCTGTTTTTAGTACTACTTTTTGCATAATGTACCATACAGTCTGATTCATTTATGTTTTCATCTTCCACAATTCCATAAACTCATCAAGTGTCAAATATCCTAAAGATGAGTGAATCCTGGAACCATTGTAATCAATCCGTACTTTTTCTAGAGCAACTTTTACTTCCTGATAGTTTGCAAACTTGTACATCCACAAGTATTCCTTCTTGAGTGTCTTGTGAAATGATTCTACATGTCCATTTTGCTCTGGCGTGTGATGCTCAGATGAATTCGTGCTTTATTCCTAGTATGACTGCCTTTCTGAAATCTTTACTATTATGCTGGGAACCGTTATCAGTTCTAAGAATCAATTTGGAACAATCAGGATTTGCTATTGCTACTGCATTAACAATACTGTCAATTGCAGTATCTTTTGGTGCTGCAACATCAAAGGAGTGTCAAATCCACCTTCTACAAACGTATCAACTACATTAAAGCAGTGGCACCAGCCATCGACTCTGCACCAGACATAGCAGTAACTGATGTGGTTCAAAGAATTGGTAATGCCAGACCAACATATGGAACACGTAGAATGGCCGCCCAAGTATCAAGAGAACTGGACAAGCCGGTAAATCGCAAACAAATACAGAGAATATTTCACAAATTAGGCTGGATTGAACCTAAAAAGACCAAAAATGACATTATAAAATCTACCAGAATATTATCCAAGCCTGATGCACCAAATCAATTATGGCGGACTAATATCGCCTAGGATATGTCTGAATATTTCAGGGTATCTTTGAGTAATACCGTACACTCACTTAAACATCATCATTAGCCGAGCCAAACTGGCTCGTAGGTGAAACAATTCATTCAGTAGGAATTTTCCAACCTTCTTTGATTAGATCTTTCTTAATTCTCTCAACAGAATCTTCAACTAAAGTAGGTATTTTTCTCTCAAGGTAATTTTTTTCCTCTTTTAGTTGCTGATTCTCAATTTTTACTCTCTCAGTGTCTGAAATTGTGAGAAATGGAATGGCTTTTTCATATTCTGAAAATCACTCAAAATTTTCCTCATTGTACCTTTCATAGTGCTTTTCCAATCCTGTCTTATGTCCCATCATTTCCTCTTTGTCAAGAAAGTCCACTTTTGCCCATCTCATGTTTGTGTTAAACGATTTCCTAAAGCCATGTCCTAGTTTTACCTCATGTCTTTTTTATCAAGTGGAAGTGGTGGTCAGAGACCTATGGTGCGGACTATTTTTTCAATTCTTTTTCTTACTCCTTTTTGATTCAGTCTTCGAATTACAAGAAACTTTACTGCCCTGATTAACGGCTCGTCTGGCTTTGGATATCGTCCAATGTCTGACTTCCATTTCTAACGATAAACATCCAGTGTTACAATCTTCAGGTGTAATAAATGTCCAGTATTGCTCAAGATCATCTCTGTAAACAAGCAATGCTGCTCCTTTGAAACTGCCATTACTGTTTCTGAAAAACCACATCTTTCCATGTGAGAGTCCCCTGCTTCCAGTCTGAATCCTCTAGATGAGAATAAAAGAACAATCACATTGTCTGTAATGTCATTTGTTATTTCCAGCATTCTCTGCACTTCCTCTCTGGTGCATGCTCTGTCATTTGATCCTCTCTTTATTCTTGGAAATAGTTTTGTTAGGGATTTCCAATGAATTGCAACTCTGTTGGAGTCAAGCAAAACTTTGATTGGCTTGATGTGGTTGGGAAATGTCTGGGGACTAATCTCTCTGGAGTCAATTCTCTTCTTGTCTTCCTTGATGAATACTGCAATAATATTTGATGCAACATCCGAGTCCTTTCTTGCTATTTCTACAAAGAATTTTGCAAGCGTCTCTCTTTTCCTGTCTTGAGGAATTTCACCCAATATGTCTTAGTATATTTGATTTGGAATTATTTTGAGAAATGTATACGGTAAATTTTTGTATCGTCTGGCAGTTTCCTTGTTTTTTATGGAATCCAAAAACAGCTGATACGGATCTGCCCTGATGTTGATTTTTTCTAGGGTGATTTCCATCAGATAATGCCATGATGTGGATCCTATTTTAGGATCATGATGGGTGGTGGACCGAATGGGATTTGAACCCACGACCTTTGCGGGAAAGTAATTTCCTTACGCAGTGTGAGTGCGTCATCCAAACCAAACTAGACGACCGGTCCAACTAAATTGTTCAATTAGGAGTTTTTTTATCTTTGCTATCTGATTATGTCATTATTACCTTGATCTTTTCTACTCTTATTGAAAATAATTTTTATGTCATTGCAAGAATTTGATACCATAATTGACAGGATGAAATTGGCATTTGAATATGTTGATAATTTAGGGCAATATGTGGAGGCTGCTAAAGTTCTGTTTCAAATGAATGAACAACTCCCTGAAGATCTACAGATGACCTTTGAAGAATTAGATAATCCTGATGAGGCAAAATCTTTTATCAAACAATATCATACTGAATTAAAATCTATAATTGTAGATTATAGACAAAAATTAATGATTTCTTAATCCTATTTCTTGACACCGAGATTTCTGTTCTTTAATCTCAAGTATGGATTTCTACATTTTCTACATCGTGTAGCCCCAATGTCGTTTCTAGCACCACATTTGAAGCAAATTCTCATCACAAGACGTGCTTGTTGTGCAATTCGTTTCTTTTCTGGGTCTGTGATAGGCATTTAATTTTCTCCTTTATCTCTCTCTTTTATTTTAATCGGATTTTTCCATCTTTCCTGCTAATAATACTGGTACTTCTGCAGGTCTTTTTGCAACAGGAATGTTTGCTTTGTTAAACATTGATACTTTGGATTCAGCCGAACCATAATTCCCCATTACTATTGCTCCTGCATGACCCATTCTTTTTTCTTTAGGGGCTGCACGTCCAGCAATGTATGCAACAGTTGGTTTGTTAAATCCACTTTCAATAATCCTTTGAGCTAAAATTTCTTCAGAGTCCCCTCCTATTTCTCCAACTATTACCAAGCCTTCTATATCTGGAATGTCTTTTACCATCTCAAATGCATCAATCAATCTTGTTCCGTTAACTGGATCTCCTCCAATTCCAATGGTGATTGATTGACCAAACCCAGAATTTGTAAGAGCATCAGAAATTTCATAAAGTAATGTGCCACTTTTTGATAGCACTGCAATTTTCCCTGCTTTGAATGGCATTGGTGGCATGATTCCTATTTTGATTAATTCTGGAATCATAATTCCTGGGGTGTTTGGTCCAATGACTATGGCTCCTTTTTGTATTGCTAAATCTAATGTTTCCATTGTGTCTCTAATTGGAATGTGTTCGGGAATTGCAACTAGTAGTTTAATTCCTGCATTCAATGCATCTTTGGCAGCGTCAAGGAAAAATTTTGCTGGAACAAATACAATTGATATTTTTGCATTAGTTGCATCTACTGCCTCTTGCATTGTATTGTAAATTGGAATTTTATCCTCAAATTTCTGACCTCCTTTCCCTGGAGTGACACCTGCAACTACGTTGGTTCCATATGACATCATTTGTTTTGCATGCAGTGAGCCATATGCCCCAGTAATACCTTGAACGATTACTCCTTTATTCTCATAATCTGAATCTTCTGGTTTCCCCTTTAACAATCCAAAAATGTCTGTCATTTCTTTATCCCCATAACTGCTGCATTAATTGCATCTTCTACTGAATCAAATATGTTCGTTCTAGAGCCTTGTAGCATTTCTTTTGCTTTTTCTGATGCTGTACCTTTTAGTCTTGAAAATACTGGTAAATCAATTAAATTATTTTCATATGCTTTGAGAAATGCTTCAGCAACAACAGTAGTTTTTACAATTCCTCCATAGAGATTTACAAGAATTCCTTTCACTCTTGGCAATTGACTGATTAACGTTAATGCTTCATACACCGATTCTGTTGTTGCACCTCCACCTACATCTAAGAAACATGCGGGTTTTCCACCGTTATCTGATAGCATGTCTAATGTTGACATTACAAGTCCTGCACCGTTTCCAACGACTGCAATATCTCCATCAAGTTCAACTAATGAGAATCCACTTTTTTCAGCTTGCTCTTCAATTGCTGTTTTTTCTTGGTATTGTTGTAATTCTGGATGTCTGAAATTACTATTGTCATCTGTAACAAATTTCCCATCTAGTGCCATGATTGAACCATCTTGCATAATTGCTAATGGGTTAATCTCTACAAGTTCTGCTTCTTTTTCAATTGTTAATTTTGATAATTTTTTTAAAGTGTCAACAAATTGTTCTGCCGTATTTTCTTCTAATTCCATTTCCTTTGCAACTTCTCTTGCAAGTTCATCTGAAACATCTCCTAATCCAATTTCTTTAATAATTTGATTTTTGACTGATTCAATTTCTACTCCACCTTCAGCTGATGCAATAATTGTATAGCATCTCTTTGAACGATTTAAAAATATTGAAAGATACAATTCTTTTTTAATATCTGCCATTTTTTCAAGCAAAATTGCTCTTGCCTTTTCGCCTTTTATTGTCAAGTCCATTACTTGAGGGTATTTTAGCTCAAATTCATCATCATTTTGACATTTTTGAATACCTCCTGCTTTCCCTCTTCCTCCGACAGGCACTTGAATTTTAATCACAAATGGATATCCTATCTCTTTTGCATGTTTTCGTCCCTCTTCGATATTGGTAGATGAGATGCTATCAAGTAAGTTGATTCCATATTCTCTGAATAATTCCTTGGCCTGAAATTCAAGTAATTGCATGCAAAACTCATGAACTTTACGGTCTTTATTAATTAAGATATTATTTTAATTGTTCATCTAGAAAATCAATCATTTCTAAAAAGCGATCTTTACTTTTTCGTAATAATTCTTGAGGATATTCTTCAATGGTGAATACAAATTGTTGGTGAAAGCTTGGAACCAAAATTCCTCCAGATGTGACCATCTGCTCAATAACATATCCTTTGGTAAGAGAACATACAATTTCTTCATAAGATTTCTCCTCCTCCTCTAGCGTTTGTCTATACAGAACAATGGGTCTGTTTGTTTTTGCAACAATGTTTGAGCCTTTTTCTAACAGATCTGATAAATGCTGAATTTGCCATGCGTCAAGGCTAATCTGCTTTACCATGTTATCATTATGTGATTTTATATTTAACCGTGATAAAACAACGCATCTTCACAACTTGCCGTGTATACCGTCACTTTAATTCTAAATTTAAAATAAAGAAAATGATTTGGCACTTAGGCCATATCTAATGCTCTAGAATGTTTTCTTGTATGTGGTCTTTCGCCTGCATACTTTCTTCGCATGTGTCCTGATGGTCTTCCATAGATTAGTTCTAGGAACCAAGACTCATGTTCGATCTCTTCAGCTAAGATATCTTTTGCAATATCGTATGTGACGGGATCTTTTCCAAATGTCATCTGGCAAATTTTATTCCAGTTGACAATTGCACCCTGTTCTGCTTTGAGACATTTTTCTAGAATCGCTTTATGATCTGTTGGATTTGCTGGAAGTTGTAAGAATTCACAGCCAGAAATTTTGATAAATTCTGTTGCGTCGTTTGGAAGAATTCCACCTAATTGATAGATTCTCTCAAGACATGATTCAAAATGACTAAGATCTTCTAATCTTGCATCTTCAATAATTCCTTTCAATCCTTCCCCTTCCATGCCTGTACAATGTGCTCTGAGATTGGTAAAGTAATAGTATGCAGTAAATTCTACTGCTGCATTTTTGGTTAATTTCTTTAACAATTCGTCTACATCTAGGCCATTTTGTTTTAGAATGTTAATTCCAACAACATTTGGAGTTGATTCTGACATTTGCTTATGTGATTCCTAAATGTAATAAAAATATTACATTAATTTTCAAAATCTATTCTACTGAAATTTTGATTTTTTGACCATCAATGTCATCTTCTTTGTATTCTTTACAAGATTCTGTAAAGTTGACCTGTTTTACTCTAACTAGGAATGCTAGTTCTTTAGCTTTTTCTCTCATCATTTCAAGGGATTCTTCATCTAATTCTAGAATTGATGCAACATCTAAAACGTCAGTTGGTGTGTATCCTCTCTCTTTTCTAAGTGTTTGAAGTCTTCTTGCAATATCTTTTACCAATCCTTTCGCCATCATCTCTTTGTTTCTTGATGTTGAAATTATTACAGTATAGTTCTCTCTTTTTGCAGCTGCAAAATTTTCACTTGCATCAAAGTCAATTTTGAAATCTTCATTATCCAATGAAATTGTTTCTCCATCAATATCAAAATCATACTTTGAATTTTTTTCTAGTGATGAAATAATTTCATCTGGATTTGTTTCATTAAATGTGGAAACAAGTTTTCCCATGTGTTGTTTTGCTTTAGGTCCAATTCGTTTTCTTTCTAATTCAACTACTCCTTTAACTGACAATCCTAATTGTTTTAGTTCTAGAATTTGTTCCAATCCTGATTCTTTTTCTGTTTCAGTAATTGTAAATTTTTCAACATTTAGTTGAGATTGTAATAGTTCTGATAGTGATTCGAGTTTACTTTTTTGACCTTTCTTTACACAAATCTGGGCCTCATTTAATGGCCATCTTCTTTTCAGCTTTCCCTTCATTCTGGCAGCTGAAGAAATCGATACGACATCTTTCATGATATCAAATGATTCTTCAATTTCTTCATTGACTAAATCTTCTTGGTATGTTGGCCATTTGTCAAGTAGAATACTTTGTTTTCCTAGAAATATTGATTGGTAGAGATACTCACTTGTAAATGGACAAAATGGATGAATCAGAATATCTAGTGTTTTAAGAACTTCGCTTAGAACTGCATAGATTGACAATCTTCTATTTTTCTTTTCATCGGCTTCATCCCATAACTCTCCTCTGGTAATTGGGATGTAAATTTGGCTAAGATTGTTAATTATGAAATCATCAATTGCTTTTGCTCCTTCGTGAAATTTACATGATTCATTTTTCTCAGTAAGAATCTGAATTAGTTTTTGGAGTTTAGATAATAGCCAGATGTCTGGAGATGTAAGCAAATCATTTTGCTTTGCCCATTTTATTGAGTTTGATTTGTCAAAATTATCATATTGACTATTTTGCTGAAAGTACAGGTGTAAATTGAATAATGTGTTAATTACCTGATATGGCCTTGACATTAATTCCTCCGTGCTAAAACTTAGTGGCTCAATTGGACTTGCTTTCCACATGAAATAGAATCTAATCAGATCCACTGGATATTTTTCAAGTAATTCCGCACCTTCTAGAACATTTCCTTTACTTTTACTCATTTTCCCTCCTTTCTCATCTAAAACATGTCCTTGAAACAAGAATGATTTGTAAGGTGGAGTTGCTGTATTGTTTAAAATTACATTTTCAATTAATAGTGTGTATGCCCAACCTCTAGTTTGATCAATACCTTCTGTGAAAAATGGTGCAGGAATCTCATTAGCATATTCTTCATCAGTTAGTGATGCATATGCTGCTGCCCCACTGTTATGCCAAGTATCTAAAACATATTCTTCTCTTTTTGTATTTACCCCATTACATTTTTTACATTTTATTGTAATGTTATCAATCCACGGTCTGTGTAATTCAAAGTTTGGGCCATCTGGCAATTTGTCTGCAGAATCTACAATATCTTTTCTAGTAAAGAACCAGTTTTTCTTACCACAATCTTCACAATTCCAAACTGGTAGAGGACAACCCCAAATTCTTTCTCGAGAAATACACCAAGGATGCCTTTCTTTGATAATTCCAAGAAATCTGTTTTTTGGTTGCTCAAAAAAGTATTCTACATTTTCTGCTGCTTCAATTGCTTTGTTATCTAATCTATCTAATTTGTAAAACCATCCTTTTCTGGCAAGCCAAACAATTGGATGGTGTGATCTCCAACATAGTGGATACTTGTGTTTAATTTTTCCAATTTTTACAAGTGCATTGTACTCTTTTAGATCCTCAACAATTGGCCTGTCTGCATCTCTGACAAACATTCCTTGATATTTCCCTGCTTTTTCAGTAAATTTTACCTCATCATTAATGGGGCTGAAAATTTTGACTTTGCGTTTATTCGCAATTTTGATATCTTCTTCACCATTTGCAGGTGACAAATGGACCAGACCACTTCCTGCACTGGCATCTACAAATGTCTCTGATACTGCTACATGATAATTATCTAGTTTTGAAATTTCTTTTAGTTCTGGAATCAAATCTAATAGTGGATGAATGTATTTTTTTCCTTCAAACTCTGATCCTTTTACAGTTTTCTCAATTGTGTATTCTTCAATTTTTACCTCTGCCATGAATTCTTCCAATCTTGTTTTTCCAATTACCCAAGTCTCATTTTCTACTTTGACATATGCATAGTCTTCTTTAGGTTGTAATCCCACCATGGCATCAGTTACAAGGGTAAATGGCATTGTAGTCCATACTATCAAAAATACATCCTCATCTACTAGTTTGACTTTGTAGTACAGTGATGGGTCTATGACTTCTTCATATCCTTGATTTACTTCTGCATGGCTAAGTGAGGTTTGGCAACTTGGACAATATGCAATTACTGTAAAGTCTTCTTCTAAAATTTTATTTTCGTATGCTTTTTTGAGAACTTGCCATTCTCTTTCGATAAATTCATCTCTAAATGTCCAATATGCTTTTTCATAATTAAATGACATTCCCAGTTGCTCATCTACCTTCACCCATGTTTTGTTGAATTTCTCTACAACTTTTTTACATTCAGAAACAATTCTTTCAACTCCAAATTCTTTGATGGCTTCGCTTTTTCCTCCGGTAACTCCTAATTCTTTTTCAACTTGCAATTCAACTGGAAGTCCTTGTGTGTCCCATCCCCCATTAAATTTGATTTTTTTTCCTTGTAGTGTGTTAAATCGATACCACAAATCCTTGATTACTCTACCTCTGAGATGTCCTGCATGTGGGATTCCATTCATAGTAGGTGGACCCTCGATAAATCGGATTTTTTCAGGCTTGTCTGATGCAAAAATCTGTTTTTCCAAATCAATGGATTTGATGTACTTTCTAATTTCAGATTCAATTGCTTTGGCATCAAATTTTGGGGAAAGTTCCATCTAAATTTTGGAATGTTTGTGGCATTATAAAGCTAAATTGATTTGTTGAGGCTTGGATTGTATAATTGGGAAACAGATAATTTTTGTTGGTAAATATCTTAGTGATTGGTTCTGGTGTACGAGAACATTCCTTATCTTGGAAGTTATTTCAAAACAGTAAAGTTGAAACTGTTTTCACCACTCCTGGAAGTGGGGGAATAGAAAATAATGTTCCAATTAGTGTGGATGATTTTAGATGGATTAGCAGATTTTGCTCAAAAAAATAATTGTTTTACTATAGTTGGTCCTAAAGACCATCTAGCTGCTGGAATTATTGATAAATTTAACAAATTAGGTCACAAAGTATTTAGATCTTCTCAACAAACTGCTCAACTTGAATCAAGTAAGATTTGGGTCCCAGACTTTATGAAACGAAATGAAATATCCCCTGCTAGATTTGAAATATTTGGTGATGCTCAAGAATATGTGAAATTGCTTGATTACAATGTTGTTGTCAAGGCAGATGGTTTGGTAGCGGGAAAAGGTGTAATTGTTTGTAACAGTAATGATGAGGCAATTTCTACAATTCAAATGATTTTGGTAAATAAGACATTTGGTGATGTTGGAAATAGAATCATCATTGAGGAAAGAATTGATGGAATTGAAGCCTAGTCATTATCAAAACTTCTCTCATGATCTTGACTGGAGGCCATAGGTAGAGCAACATCTCCATCTGAAAAGGCAATGTATGAGGGTGCAAACACTGGAGGAATGGGTGTGTATTCTCCAACTCCTATAGTTGATGATAATTTAGCAAAAATAATTCAAGAACAAGTCATTGAAAAAACCATTCATGCAATGAAAAATGAAGGAATTTTGTTCAAGGGCTTTTTGTATGCGAGAATTATGATTCGAGATGATAAATCCTTTGTTTTAGAATATAATGTTCGAATGGGTGAATCCTGAATGCCAGCCAATTACTATGAGGATGGATTTTGATTTGTATGATTATTTTGTAGCAAGTGTTGATGGTACATTGTCCTCTTTACCTCCCACAACTTGGAAATCACAATTTGCAGTATGTGTTGTTTTGGCATCAAAGAGGTATCTGCAGGCTTGTTCAAAAGATGATGAAATAACTGGGTTTGATTCTGTCCCTGAAGGAGCAATTGTTTTCCATGCTGGAGCAAAAAAATCTGGAGAAAAAATTCTTTCAAATGGTGGATGTGTATTGGGAGTAACTGCATTAGGAGTAACTGCATTAGGAGTAACTGCATTATGTGATACATTAGAATCTGCAATTAAAAATGCATATGCTACAACTGAAAAGATTACGTGGTCTCAGAAATTTAATTGCAAGGATATTGGTCAAAAAGGTCTTTCTTATCTTTGAGTTTGTATCATTTGATCTTCAGTGAGAATCCAATCAATTAAGATATCGTGATCTGATTTTGGGATTTTTTTGATGATTTGTTTTTCTAAGGTGAGAGAAATTGTTGTAGTTTTATTTTTTGCCAAATATTTGTCATAGAATCCATAACCATAACCTAATCTAACTCCACTAAGATCTATTCCTACTGTTGGCACTAAAATAACATCTAGGTTGTTCTCTACTGGACAATCGTCTCTTGGTTCCATAATGTCAAAACTGCCATGTTCTAGGCTTGAAAAATCGACAATTTTTCTAAATTCCATGGTTTCACCAGTAACTTTGGGTAGGAAAATCTCTTTCCCTTGACTGATTAACTCTTGGATGATATCTTGAGTAAAAATCTCACTCCCTATTGGATAATACATCCCAATTTTCTGAGCATTTTTGAAAGCATAAATTTTCTTTAATTTTTTCTGAATCTTTTCACTTGCAATTTTTAATAAATCAAAAGATGTATTGTCTCTTGTTTCCAAAAGACGATTTCGTAATGATGCTTTTTCAGTATTATTGTCCAATTTGAATACTCAATGACGCTGCTGTTATTGTATTTTTCAATAGCATTGCAACTGTCATGGGTCCAACCCCTCCTGGAACAGGTGTTGCAAATGACGCTTTTTGGATTATTTCGTCATAATTTGAATCGCCTACTAATTTTTCATGGAATCTTGAAATTGCAACATCAATTACAATTACTCCATCCTTGATCATCTCTGGTGTTAATGTGAATTTATTTCTGTCACCTACTGCGGTGATGATAATATCTGCAGTCTGACATAATTCTGATAAATTTTTAGTTTTAGAGTGACATGTCAAAACTGTGGCATTTTTTTCTAACAATAAATGATACAATGGTTTTCCTACCAAATTACTTCTATTGATCAACACGACATTTTTCCCTTCTAGATTTATTCCATGATAATCAAACATCTCCATAACTCCTGATGGGGTACATGCTACCAATGCTGCTTTTTTCATAGCTAGTAATCCTGTATTATGTGGAGTCAAACCATCTACGTCTTTTATTGGTGATATTCTTGATATTGTGATAAATTCATCTAATTGTTTTGGCAATGGGAGTTGCATTAGAATTCCATGAACGGTTCTATCTGAATTCAATTCATCAATGATTTTTGTTAATTCTGATTGTGTGATATTTACATCTAGTTTGTGGTCTTTGGTTGCAATTCCAACCTCTTCACATGCTTTGTGTTTGTTTCTTACATATGTGGCAGAGGCTGGATCGTCTCCAATCAGGACTGTGGCTAAACATGGGGAAATTCCCTGCTTTTTCAACTCTTCTACTGCTTTTTTGACTCTGTCCTTAACTGATTGAGCAATAATCTTACCATCAATTTTGACTCCCACCATAATCTGCTTTTGATTTGTAGATATTTAATTCTTGGAATTCAAGTTGAAGATCATGGAAAAGAAATTAAATGGTTATTTTCCTAGTCATATCATGTTTGTAATGATAGCCGATATTCAACTCAAAGATGGTGCTGAAGAAGATTTCAAAAGCTGGTTTGCAGAATCAAACAAAGTATTGTGCAACTTCTCTGGATTCATTTCAAGACGATTCTTAAAATCAACTGATGGAAGCTTTAGAATTCTTGTAGAGCATGAGAGCAAGGAGACTTTTATCAAAATGCACCAGAGCCCTGAACATGAAAAAATTCATCCAACTGGACATTCTTTCATGAGTGCTGATCCTCAGAGAAAAACATACGAAGTAGCTGCTGAATAAAATTGAAACTAGAGTATGATTTAGATACATATCTAGAAAAAATAAAAAAGAATAATTTCTATTTTCAGACTTTTATCAATAAGGATAGTTTAGCAGCTGGGGTTCTAGTGCTGAAACCTGGTGAGGAAGACATTCAAACACCTCATGATAGTGATGAGGTATACTATATAATTTCAGGGAATGGATTTTTAAAAATTAAAGACAAGAATTACAAAGTATCTAAAGATAAATTATTTTTTGTAGCAAAAGATGTTGAACATTGTTTTTATGGAAATACAAAGGAGCTCAAAGTTTTGTATTTTTTTGGTGGTCCTAATTCTTAATTAATTACTGTCCTTCTACCTGAAACTTTGATTTTCTTTCTAGCAAATAGATTCACAGCTTCAGGATAAATTCTGTGTTCTTCTTTTAGAATTCTTTTTGATAATAATTCTTCAGTGTCTTTTTCATTAATTTTGACTACTGATTGAATAATCACTGGACCTGTATCCATTCCTGAATCTACAAAATGAACTGAACATCCTGATACTTTAGCCCCATATTCCAATGCTTGTTTTTGTGAATCTAATCCTGGAAATGCTGGAAGTAAAGCTGGATGGATATTGATAATTCTGTTTTTGTATTTTTTTACAAATTCTGGACTTATAATTCTCATAAATCCTGCAAGACACACAAGGCCATTTTTTGGTGTAACTCCATATTTTGTGAGGATGGAAATAATTTTTTTATCGTATTCTGTTCTGGTTCCTTTGAATCCTTTGCTTTCGACAACCTCAATTTTTACTCCCAATTTTTCTGCAATTTTTAGACCTTTAGCATCATGTTTGTTAGATATTATTATTGCTGGATTGATTGGAATCTTTTTTTTCTTAATTGCCTTTAGAATAGATTCCATGTTACTCCCACGACCTGAGATTAGAATTCCTAGATTTAGCAACTAGTCAATATTAGATCAAACCTGCAATTTATATCAAATCCAACTGATTTTATTTTCATTGCCTAATAAAGTCAGGATGACAAAAAATGGAATCCTGTGTGAGGTTGATGATAAACGAGTTTTCTTGGATCCAAAAAACAGTGATGTTGATGGAATAAATTTTGTATCTCATGCACACTCTGATCATCTTCCCTCAAAAAATGGTGGAACTATTCTATCTTCTATTGAGACTAATGAGATAGCTAATCTTCGAGGATTCAAGATGGAAAATCATGTTGAATCCCTTGATGATTTTTCTCTAATTGATAGTGGGCATATTTTAGGTGCCAAAGGATTACTTTTTGATGATATTTTTTACACTGGAGATGTTTGTACTAGAGATCGTGGATTTCTAAAGGGTGCTAAAATCCCAAAGTGCAAAACTCTAATCACTGAATGTACATTCGGTTTGCCTGAATTTATTTTTCCAAAACTTGAGGATATTCTAAAACAAGTAAATGAATTAATTTCTGAACTTTATGGGAAAGGAGTTCCTGTAATTTTGATGGGCTATCAATTAGGTAAAGCCCAAACCATCACTCAGTTCTTTGGGCACTGGGGTCCATTATACCTTCACGATTCTGTAAAAGACATGAACACACTACATCAAAAATTTGGTGTATCTCTAAATGATGGCATTGGACATACTGAGGCTGAAAAAAATGGTTTACTTGAAAAAAAGCCATGGGTTATGGTTGCTCCTATGATGTCAAGCAAAAATAAATTTGTTCAAGATATGAAATCGAAATATGGTGCAGTAACAATTGGATTTAGTGGATGGGCACAATCAATGAAATATTCTTTTGGGCGGCGAACAGATTATTCATTTGCAATGAGTGATCATTGTGATTACCCTGAGTTAATTGACATGGTTGTACAATCCGGAGCTGAACAAGTTTACACAATACATGGATTTGTAGATGAATTTGCAGAAGACATGCGGAAAAGAGGAATTAGTGCACAACCATTACTTGAAAATTCATTAGATGATTTTACTTAGTAAATCCATTACATCCACAATTATCAACTAAACATGTTTCTGCATTTCTAATGTGGTCGTGAGAAAAGTGTTTACATTTTTCATTTTTACAAATCCTACGTATAGCTTCTTTCTGTACCACTGTTTGAGCAATTTCATTTGCTTTGTCTTTTGAAAATCCTTTTTTATCGATATAGAAATGAACTATTCTATTATACAGCATCTCTGGATTAAATTGTTTTTCTAACATGGATATTCTGGTTAAAATACGTCATTATCCTATTAAAACAATGTGCAGAGAAGCATGCTTATCTTTGAAAATATCCCAAGTCTGATGCAACAAGGAAAACCTATCTATATCATTTGAACAAATTCATGAATCCTTTATTGAAAGAATTTCTCAATAATACATAATCGTGAGATAAATTATGTAGATATTATTTTTAAATTTTAACTAAATCTGGCAAATTTTAATTATTTTTTGAGCAATTTTCTCAATATCCACAGTCAGTTCTGTGGATGCAAACAATACGTTTTCATTTAATTCAAAAGTAAATATCACAACCTTTTTTCGTAAGAGGATAGGTTAGCCACGAAATCAAATATTTTAGATCATACGGATCTAAATTTAATTATCTCAGATTCTCTCTTATGGGCAACCCTGAGATCAAGATATTGCGAGATGAACTGGCAAAGGCATTTGCTCAAATTTCTAATCAACAAAAGATAATCAACCAGCTGACAGAGGATATGAAAAAATCACAAGCAATCAATACAGAAATGATTTTGAAAATTCAGGAACAGGCAGGAAAACTGGCATTCTATGAAAATCCACATTCACCGTCATCTGTAAACAACATTCCAACACGTCAAAAAAAGGCAAACCGTACAAAAAAGAATTCATCCTCTCCTTCAAAGAAGGCAGGTGCAAAGATTGGTCATGTCGGTGTATCCAACACGAGAAAATCTGATTATACAAAGATACACAAACCAAAAAAATGTGCAAAATGTGGTAGCAAAGACATTACAGATACAAAAATTTTAACAAAGAGATTAATTGATATTCTATTTATTCCAAAGACTAAATACATAAACAACATTATACATCAATGCACCTGCAAGTGTGGATACATCACAACACCACAGGTCGGAATAGACGGAACATCAATTGGTAAAAATCTTATGACATTAATTTTATCGTTACAAAAACAAAACAACAGTCTAAATTCAATCAAAGAGATAGTAAACCTGACTGATGCATCATTATGTAAAAAAACAATACAAAATGCGTTGTTTGCAGTCGGTAAAACATTGGAATCTGATGTAGAATTATGGATGAAAAATATTAACAAATCAAAATATCTGAAATTTGATGAGACAACGTATACAATGTACAACAAGCAGGGATATGTCTGGACATGCATCAGCAATGATGCGGTATTTTATCATGCAGACAAAAGCAGGGCAGCAGCCGTATTGGATTTGCACTTTCCATACTGGAATATTCCCATTACCGTTGATGGTTATGCTGCATACAACCGTTTCAAAACAATTCAACGGTGTTGGTCCCACATACTGCGAGATGCCGAGTTTGAATCAGTTGATGAATCAAAAACCATGCTGTATGAGAAATTGCGTCTGCTGTATCACAATGCAAAACAAATCTCATTGCAACCTGATGCACATGTACATTATGATTCATCGGTGATCTCTTGTATGGCAATTGCAAATACATACAAGAATTTGAATTGCAAGTTTGGAGACAAGCTTGCACGAGCAACACCAAACCTGTTTACATTTCTAAAATATCCAGGAATGGAGCCCACAAATAACGAGTCAGAAAGGATGTTGCGCAAGGTCGTAATCTCACGAAAAATTAGACAACGTCTTGTAACTGAGATGGGTATGAAAATATTTGGCATACTGATGAGTTGTTTTATGACATGGCAGAAAAGAGGAACAAGCATCCCCGAAGAAGTGTTAAAACTGTATTGAGGACCTATCCTCTTACCTTTTTTCTTCGTGAAGCAGTATATTCTATTTTCCCTAAAGTATAATCAAAATCATGTAGGGTTTCTACACTGAGAACATTTTCAATACATAGTTTTTGCATTTCAGATTCATCATGGAGTGACTCTATCTTTGAATCCGCCTACGATCAAATTCCCCATGTTATCTAGAAATCCTGCAAATATAATTTCATGGTCTTGTAATAATAACTCCCATTTTTTATGATGCAGTTGATATTCTTGTAAATTTACTGATTGTATCATGATCCCTGAACAATCAAAATAACCTACATTGAAAATCATTTCGTAATCTTACTATGGATTATGTATTAGTTGATATTGATCATACTTGAATTTTTAATTTCTTTTTTAATTTATTTTGATCTAGTAAAATATTAATTTTTCTCTCTAATTTTTCAATGGTCTTCTTTTACTGTTTAAGATCTTTTTTTATTTTTTTGATATTCTCATTTTATTGTTTATCTGTTAATTTTGACATGAAATTTTGAATCAAATCTACCATCTAACTGTTTCGAGATATTTTATTAATTAAAATTTAGTATGTTGTTCATTTAGAAAATAATCTTGCAAGAAATGGTTTCTTTTTTCTTACAGGTGTAGATATTTTTACTGTCTCTGATCTTTGTTTATCTATGATCTCATTAAGATCTTCATCAGAAATCAGTGTCTTTGAATCATTTTTCTTTGGTTCAGTTGTTTTAACTGTATTCCCTTGTAGTTTTTGTATCTTCTCTTCTAGTTGCTCATTTATGGATTCTAAATATGCCTTGTCTGTTTTGTAAATTGGTTTGTTCTTTTCTATACATTCTATAATGAATCTTAACCTGCCCTGATCCCACATTCCTGTATTTAGAAGATCTATTGCCATCTTTTTATAATCTACGTTCAATTTTTTATCTAGTTAGGAATTACTAATAATTCTTTCACTCTTTTTTCATAATCCTACACAAGATTACGAAATAGAATTTAGAATGATAAATACTTCATTGTATTTTTTAAAAATTAATTATTCTATCCTGACTTTACACGTATAGAATTGTTTTTCTAGCAATACTGTCTCTTCCTATTGCCTCTTCTAAAACTTGATCCCTCATGGCAGTCACATTTGCAGGAAACATCATTACAAAACCCATGGTTATTTTTTATCATATTCTAATTAGGAAATTATGATATTTGAAGGACTCCTTTTTGAGCAACCATTTGTTTAATTAAATTCAAAAAATTGATATTTTACGCCTAAATTTTTGGAAATTTATCTCAATATAATGCCTATATCCATTAGATTTGTGTGAGTTGGATTTGTTTTGATGTTGCCTTTTTGTTTTTGAAAGAATCTCCCTGAATCATTATTTTTAAGAAATTCTTTCATAACATCCAAATCTATTTTTACATTTTCTGTAATTGCTCCTGCAAATACTGAATTTCCATCCACTCCATCAGTTCCTGCAGATGAGATAACCATTTTTTTTAATTTTTGTGTATTTTTTAATAATCTCAAAACTAATTCTTGGTTTCTTCCTCCCATCCCTTTTCCGAGAACTTTGACTGTTGGCTCTCCTCCAAAAACAATACATGTTTTTTCATTCTCTGAAATTTTTTCAAGAATTTTAGTTACTACTTCTTTAATATCTCCAAAAATATGCATTACACTAACTGTGTAACCCATTTTTTCTGCTTTATCTTTCATTTCATTTAGACAATCATCATTATTTGCTATCACATAATTTTCAATTTTAGTTTTTTTTGGAGTCTCTGATTCTTTTTTATTCATTCTATTTTTTAAAAGTGTAAAAACTTCATTAGGTATTTTCCATCCTATTTTGTATTTTTTAATAATTTCTAATACATCTGCATATGTTGTATCATCCATGTATGTTGTACCTGATGCGATAGATGACAGATCATCTCCTTCAACATCTGACATTACTAGTCCAACTCCTTGACATTTCATATTTTCTACAAGCTTACCTCCTTTGATTTTGGATAGGTGTTTTCTAATACAATTGAATTCTTGTATGGTTGCTCCAGATTTTAGCAGAGTATTTGTAACATGGACTTTGTCATCCAAAGTGATATCATCGGGCATTGCTAACAGTGATGAACCTCCTCCTGAAACTAGAAAAATTATCAACTCATCACTTCGCTTGTTTTGAACAAATTTCATAACTTCTTTTGCTGCCTTTACACTTGTTGTATCTGGTTTTGGATGTCTGGAATTGAAAATCTGGAATTTCTTACCTTTGATTACTGATTTTGAGCCTTTTGGAATAACTATGATTCCGCTTTTTATGGGAATAACTGCATTTAGTGCCCTGGTCATGGTGTCCCCCGCCTTCCCAAAAGCTACTGAATAGATGCTTGAATATTTCTCTAAATTGAATGATTTACCGTTAATTTTAATTTCATTAGGAGTGACAAATTTTTTAATAATATTTTCTGGATTTGCTGCTTGAAGTCCTGATTCTAAAATTTCTAAACAATCTTTCTTCTTGTCTGTAGTTGCCAAGTCATCAAAATTTTGAATTATCATGATGTCCATAGGTAATGTAAGATATAATAATAATCAATGATGCCATTGATTTATGCAAACAGTACGCATTCCAAAAGCTATCAACTTTGGAGAAAATGCACTTGGTGAAACAGAGTATCCAAAAAATGCCCTAGTTGTCACAACCGTTCCTCCAGCACTATCTGACAAATGGTTGGCAAAAATGGGTATTCAGGATTACATGTTGTATGACCAAGTAAAACCTGAACCATCAATTGACGATGTCAATACTGTTATTTCACAATACAAAGACAAAAACCCATCATGTCTAATTGGACTTGGTGGTGGAAGTTCAATGGATGTAGTAAAATATGTTGCACCTGAGCTGAAAAAAGAAAAAATCTTAATTCCAACAACATTTGGAACTGGAGCTGAAATGACAACTTATTGCGTTCTGAAATTTGATGGTAAAAAGAAATTGTTACGTGAAGACAAATTTTTAGCTGACATGGCTGTAGTCGATTCATACTTTATGGATGGCACTCCAGAACAAGTCTTGAAAAATTCTGTCTGTGATGCATGTGCTCAAGCAACCGAAGGCTATGATAGCAAACTCGGTAATGACTTGACTAGAACTTTATGCAAACAAGCATTTGATATTTTGTATGATGCAATTATGAATGACAAACCAGAAAATTATCCATATGGATCAATGTTGTCTGGAATGGGCTTTGGTAATTGTTCTACAACTCTAGGACATGCATTGTCTTATGTGTTCTCAAATGAGGGTGTACCCCATGGATTTTCATTATCCTCATGTACAACCGTTGCACACAAACATAACAAATCAATCTTCTATGATAGATTCAAAGAGGCTATGGAAAAATTAGGATTTGATAAACTAGAACTCAAAGCTGATATTTCAGAAGCTGCCGACACTGTAATGACAGATAAAGGACATTTGGATCCAAATCCAATCCCAATATCAAAAGATGATGTCGTAAAATGTCTTGAAGATATCAATGCAGGCAACTTGTAAAAAATTCAATATTTTTTATTTTTTTTATTTTCTTGATATAGTGTGAAATTGGCAGCTTAATGAAACTTTTTATTCTAATAATTTAACGTAAATGTACTTGGCTTCAAAACAACTCAAATTTGGTATTCAAAATGGACTAAATGTAGCAAGAGCTGGTTATTCTGAAGACCAAATATTGACTGCATGTATTCTTGCTGACAAAACTGGCTATGATTCCATTTTCTATATGGACCACACAAATGTCCCACAATGGAAAAATGCAATTGTATTAGATCCATGGGTTATGCTGTCTGCAATTGCAGCTGTAACAAGTAATGTTGAATTGGGAACTTGTGTAACTGACGCAATTAGAAGACATCCTTCTAACATTGCACTAGCTGCAATCACTCTTGATAGAATTTCCAAAGGTCGAGCGATTTTGGGAATTGGAGCAGGTGAGGCACAAAATCTAAAAGAATTTTGTATTCCGTTTGAAAAACCAGTTTCAAAATGGGAAGAACAAATTCAAGTTATTCATAAATTATATGAATCCACTCCTGATAACACAGTTAGTTATGATGGTAAATATTACAAATTAGAAGGCGCATGTCTGCAAGCATCACCAATTAGAAAACCACATCCACCAACATACATGGCGGCAGGTGGTAAACGTACACTTGCAATGACTGGAAAATTAGGTGATGGATGGTTACCAATTGGTTATACTCCACCACTCTTTGCAGATCATAAGGCACAAATTGAAAAATCAATGGATGAAAATAATAGAACACAAGAAGAAAAAGACAACTTCCAATTTGCACTTGATATTGATGTGTACTTTTCTGAAGATGCGGAACAATCATGGGCTAAAATGAAAGAAGCAGTAAAAGTTAGTTTATTCAAGCCTGAAATATTGAGAGTTCACAAATTAAAAGAAATTGAAGGATTTGATTTTGTAAAATACTTTACAGAATATTCAATGTCTGACCAATCTTGGATTGTAAAGATGAGGGAGGCTGCAACTAAGATGCCTGATGATGTTGCTCGTTCTTCAATTGCACTTGGTACTCCTGAAGATATAATTCCAGTATTTGAGGAATTCATGAAATCTGGTGTCAACCACTTTGTAATTCGTTTTTGGGGTAAGAACTACTTTGGCTCTATTGACAAATTTGCAACTCATGTAATGCCAAAACTCAGAGAAATAGCCACACAATAAGACGTTCTTTACTATAACATACAGCAAATCATTTAGTTTACTATGTTCTAGATGCTATGATGGATGAAGACCTTCCTGAATCTGTAAAAAAATGTCTTGATATTTTAGAAGAAAATGTTGACATTTTAGCAAATTTAGAGTATGATTTAGATGATGAAAAGGAAGATGAATTAACTCCTGATATGGAATTACACAATCTTTATGATATGACTGAAGATGTGGCAGAATCTGCTAAACTGAAACGTGCAGAATCAAATTTTTCAAGACGCCAATCTGAAGACTCTCTATGATTTATGTGGTCTTTTTCTTTTTGTAGTTGCTTTTGAATTACGTCTGTTTTTTTGCTTTTCTATTCTTTTTCTAGTTCGTTCTGTTGCATTAGTTGAACCTTGAATGATTTTTGTTTTACTTCCATCCTTTAACATTATTTGTTTACCTTTGAATCTAAACTCTACGTCTCTACATTTGATGTAATATCTTTTGAGACAAAAAAATATTCTATTATTGGTTCCATGCATCTCTTTGACTTCTTTTGATTTCTTTAATTCATTGAGGATATTTCGAAGCAATCCTTTGTCAATGTCTGTAATTCTATGTAATTCTCTAAACCAGATGAATTTTGATGCAGAACCCCACTCTTCTAGAAGGTTCAAAGTTACCTTGACTGCTTCTTCTCGTTCTTCATCTACTTCACTCATTTCATATGTTAAATTAATCCTAAATTTAGGAATTTACATTAATGAAGAATTTGGATGAAAAAAGTCAAGTTTTAGAATGTTATTTGCTTTTGATTATTTTTGTAAAAACCCTATATGGACACAGAATTCAAAACAGAATGCAATGAATTAGAATGCAGGATTTTGGAAATTAAGGCTATGGCCAAAGAATTAGATGAAGAAGATTGAATCTATCTCTTTGATTTTGATTTTCTTTCTTTAATTCTAGATTTTGTTACTTTTACTGATTGTTTTTGATTACTCTCCATCTTGTTTGCTATAGAATCAATTTGTTTGATGATTTTTGCTTGTAAATCTGGGGAATTTGATTTTAATAATTTTGTTTTTAATTTTTTTAATTGATTAGAATATCCTTGAAAATCATCTCTTAATTCATTAAGATATGGATCATCCATGATAATTTTTTATTTACCTTGTATTTTAGGGATTTCTATGTTTTGGATTTATAATGTTATTTTACTGAATTAAATTATGCAATTAACTGGAATTCTCCAAATTAAATCCAATGAGAAAATAAAAGAATTTTTGAATCAAGAACATGTTGGACGTGTAGCAAGTATTGATGAGAATGGTTTTCCTCAAATAATTCCTATGAATTTTGTATTTCTTAATGATATAGTTTACATGCATTCTCACGTAAAGGGGGAGAAACTTGATAATATTTCTAAAAATAACAAAGTTGGATTTGAAGCTGACCGGGAACTAGAATTTTTACCATCTTATTTTGAAGATCCACACAATGCATCTTTAGCTGATACATTATACATCAGTGTTGTAATCAAAGGCATTGCTTCTTTTGTATCGGATAGAGAAGAAAAAACTCTTGCACTAAATGGTTTGATGGAAAAATATCAACCTGAAGGCCAGTATGATCCTATCCAATCTGAAATGCGTGTGTTGGATGCTGTAAGTGTAATCAAAGTAACTCCTCAAACACTGCATGGTAAATACAAAATTGGTCAACACATGAGACCTGAAAACCGATTAGATTTGGCACAAAAAATCCTACAGAAAAATTCCTCATCTGCTATTGAAACTTTGAAAATTATGGGTTTTGAAGTAACTGAATCTGGTTTAAAGATGATTGATGAACCTGTATGGTAATTATGGGATTTATTTAATTCATTGGAATTCTTTCATACTATGTTTGAATTCTATTCTTTTTAGTCTCAGCCTTTAATTTTTCAGGAAATGTGTTTGTTTTTAATGTCAAGTCTATCATTACCTCTTACTATGTTTCTTTGAGGTTTTTTAGTATCTTTTTCTATTACCGCTCAATTTTTTTATTAAATCTTAATTAAAACATTTTTCAAAATTCCAAAATTTGATATATTCTTGATTTGTTGTTCTTATTTGGAAAACGTTAGCTATAAGTTCAGTTTTTAGGGATTGAATATGTTGGAACAAATCTCACACTTTGAATTAGCATCTGATTATGTGCCTACAGGCGATCAACCTCAAGCAATTGATTCCTTGGTAAAAGGTGTGAAGAAAGGAACCGTTCAAACATTACTTGGGGTGACAGGAAGTGGAAAGACGTTTTCTGTTGCAAATGTAATTGCAAGAACTGGAAAAAATACCCTTGTGATTTCTCATAACAAAACTCTTGCAGCACAACTTTATTCTGAATTAAAACAATTTTTTCCAAAAAACAATGTTGGTTATTTTGTATCCTATTATGATTATTATCAACCGGAAAGTTATCTTCCACAAATTGATACCTACATAGAAAAAGATACTCAAATTAATGAAAAAATAGAAAAGATGAGACTAGAGGCAACTGCAATGTTGCTTTCAGGAGAACCTACAATCATTGTGTCTACGGTCTCTTGCATCTATTCTCTTGGTAATCCAAAGGATTGGGACGATTTAGCTGTTATAATTAACACGGGTGATGAAATTAAAAGAAGTGAAATAATTCGAAGATTTGTGGATGCAAGGTATGAACGAAATGATACTGAAATAGCACCTGGAAATTTTAGAGTTAAAGGGGATACCATTGATGTTACTCCTGCATATTCTGAAGATTTAGTTAGAATCTCTATGTTTGGAGATGAGGTAGAAAAAATAACTATTTTAGATCATGTTTCCTTGAAAGAAAAAAAGAAAGTATCTCAAATGAAAATTTACCCTGCAAAACACTATCTTATTGCAAAAGATGTTCGTAAAAATGCTGTTAAATCAATTAGAGATGAATTAAAAAAACGATTGTCTGAATTAAATGAATTAGAAAAACAAAGACTTGAGATGAGGACAAAATATGATTTGGAAATGATTGAAGAATTGGGGTATTGTTCTGGAATTGAAAATTACTCTAGACATTTTGATGGACGAAAAGCCGGCGAAAAAGCATTTTGTTTGATGGATTTTTTTGGTGATGATTATCTTTTGGTAATTGATGAGTCTCATGTGACATTACCTCAGCTTCACGGGATGTACAAGGGAGATCGTTCTAGAAAAAATGAGTTGATTACATATGGGTTTAGGCTACCTAGTGCGTTTGATAATCGTCCCCTAAAATTTGAAGAATTTGAAAAATACATACAAAATACAGTTTTTGTTTCAGCCACTCCTTCTGAATATGAAAAAAAAATTTCATCTCAAATTGTTGAGCAACTTGTAAGGCCTACTGGCTTACTTGACCCTCAAGTTGAGATTAGGTCTACAAAAAACCAGATGGATGATCTAATCCGGGAAATTAACAAAAGATCTGCTAATTCTGAACGAGTTTTAGTCACTACTTTGACTAAGAGGATGGCTGAAGATTTGGCTGAATATCTTTCAAAAAAACATGTTAGAGTTAGATACATGCATTCGGAAATCGAGGGATTGCAGAGAACTGAGATACTTAGGCAATTACGATTGGGTGAATTTGATGTTCTTGTTGGTATTAATCTTCTCAGAGAAGGGTTGGATCTTCCAGAAGTTTCTCTAGTTGCAATTTTAGATGCTGACAAGGAAGGGTTTTTGAGGAATTTCACAAGTTTGATTCAAACATGTGGTCGAGCTGCAAGAAATGTGAATGGGACTGTCATAATGTATGCTGATAAAACGACACAATCTATGAAAACTACTATGAGTGAAACTAAACGTCGTAGAGAAAAACAAATTCAATATAACAAAGATCATAATATTACACCTAAAACTATTATCAAATTTGTTCCAATTCAAGAAGTTGCTTTAGATGATTCGAAACTAAAATCTACATATGATCTTACAACTGAAGTAATTGATCTTGATGCTCAAATGAGAAAATATTCTGAAGAGTTAGATTTTGAACGTGCGATTGAATGTAGAGATAGAATAAAAAGACTGGAAAAGGAGATTGAATATAAAAATGACCGAAAATAAATTAAAAATTAGGGGTGCACGACATCATAATTTAAAAAATTTAGATATTGATATTCCAAAAAATAAATTAGTTGTAATTAGTGGATTGTCTGGTTCTGGAAAATCTACTTTGGCATTTGATACAATCTATGCTGAAGGACAAAGAAGATATGTTGAATCTCTTTCCTCATATGCTCGTCAATTTTTAGAAATGATGGATAAACCTGATGTTGATTCAATTGAAGGACTTTCTCCTGCAATTGCGATACAACAAAAAACTACAAGTAAAAATCCACGTTCTACAGTTGGAACTACTACGGAAATTTATGATTATATGCGATTGTTATTTGCCAGAATTGGTATTCCTTATTGTACTAATTGTGGACGTAAAGTGTCGACTCAATCAATAGAACGAATATGCGATTCTGTTCTCAAAGATTTTTTAGGGAAAAAAATATTCGTTTTGGCCCCTATGGTTCAGAGAAAAAAGGGAACCTATGAGAAATTATTTGAACAAATCAAAAAGGACGGATATTCTAGAATACGCTTAAATGGTGAGATTCTGAGCCTGAGTGATGATATTCCATCTCTTGATAGACAAAAATGGCACAATATTGAGATTGTAGTTGATAGAATCACTATTGAAAAATCTGAGAGATCTAGACTCTTTGAAGCCATACAGACTGCAATCAATACATCTAAAGGCGATGTTATGATTGCAACTGAGAAATCCGAAAAGATTTTCTCACAAAACAATGCATGTCCTTATTGTGGATTAACCGTAGGTGAATTAGAGCCAAGATCTTTTTCATTTAATTCTCCTTTTGGTATGTGTAAAACATGTAATGGTTTGGGAGTAAAGATGGAGTTTGATGGAGATTTAGTTGTACCTGATAAAACTAAATCTATTTTGGATGGTGCAATTATTCCTTGGAGTGGACGATTTTCTGCATTTAGACGTCAAGCATTAAGAGCAGTGGGTAAAAAATTTGGGTTTGATTTGATGACACCTTTTGATAAAATAAAACCAAAACATCTTAAAATAATTTTACATGGTACAGATGATTTAATTGATTTCACATATCGTTCAAAATCTGGAGATTCTTCTTGGCAATCTACAAATACGTTTGAAGGTGTTTTATCTAATCTACAACGAACTTTTATGGAGACTGATTCTGAATCAAAAAGAGAATGGTTAAAGCAATTCATGCGAGATACTCCTTGTAATTCATGCAATGGTAAAAAACTAAAACCAGAATCTCTTGCTGTTAAAATTAACGAAAAAGGAATAATGGATGTATGTGATATCTCTATTGATCATTGCTATGATTTTTTTTCTTCACTAAAATTAACTAAAAATGAACAATACATTGCAAGGGATGTTCTAAAAGAAATTAAAGAACGTCTTGAATTTTTAATGAATGTCGGATTAAATTATCTATCCTTGAATAGATTAAGTTCTACTTTATCTGGTGGTGAATCTCAACGAATTAGATTGGCAACTCAGATTGGTTCTAATTTAACTGGTGTATTATATGTGCTTGATGAACCAACAATTGGATTGCATCAACGAGATAATGCCCGACTCATTAAAACGCTAAATAAGCTACGAAATCTGGGTAATACAGTCATTGTTGTAGAGCATGACGAAGAAGTTATACGAAATTCAGACTGGATGATAGATTTAGGTCCAGGTGCTGGCATACATGGAGGAAACGTAGTTTTTGAAGGTACAGTAAACCAAATTCTTAAAGATACAAAATCTGTAACTGGTCGATATCTGAAAAATAACTCATTAATTAATTTGACTGATAAAGTCCGTAATAGATCCGGTTCTATAGTTATAAAGAAAGCCTCTGAAAATAATTTAAAATCTATTGATGTTGAAATTCCTTTAGGTTTTTTTGTTTCTGTAACTGGAGTTTCTGGTTCTGGAAAATCTACTCTGATTAATGATGTTCTGTTAAAAACATTAGAAAATCATTTTTATAAATCAAATGTTAGATCTGGTGTTCATAAGGAAATTACTGGTTTAGAAAATATTGATAAAGTAATTGCCATAGACCAATCCCCTATTGGCAGAACTCCACGTTCAAACCCTGCAACTTACATTGGATCTTTCACTCCTATTAGAGAACTTTATGCAAATACTGCATTATCGAAAGAACGTGGATATGCGCCAGGTCAATTTTCATTTAATGTTGCTGTTGGTAGGTGTTTTGCATGTGATGGAGATGGTGTAAAGAAAATTGAAATGCAGTTTTTATCTGATGTCTATGTAAAATGTGATGAATGTAAAGGAAAAAGATACAACACTGAAACTTTGTCTGTGTTGTATAAGGGAAAAAATATTTCTGATATTTTAGATATGACTGTTTATGAGGCATTAAATTTCTTTGAGAATATCCCTGGAATAAAACGAACATTGCAAACTATGTATGATGTTGGATTGGAATATATCAAACTTGGACAATCATCCACCACGTTATCTGGTGGTGAGGCTCAAAGAGTGAAACTTGCATCTGAATTATCAAAACGAGGTACTGGAAAAACCCTATACGTTTTAGATGAGCCTACAACAGGTTTACATTTTGCAGATGTTCAAAAATTACTGGATGTTCTTAATCGTTTAGTGAATTTGGGAAACACTGTGATTGTAATAGAGCACAACATGGATGTAATCAAAAATTCTGATTGGTTAATTGATCTTGGACCTGAGGGTGGAGATGAAGGTGGCAAAGTAGTTGCAGTTGGCACTCCTAAAGATGTTGTAAAAGCACCTGGAAGTTATACTGGAAAGTATTTGAAGAAATTGTTAAAAAAATGACTTTTGATATTTCTAAAATTACTATCCCTACTGACCCTGGAATCTATTTAATGAAAGATTCTGATGATAAAATTATCTATATTGGTAAGGCAAAAAATTTGAAAAATAGGGTAAGATCGTATTTTAACAAAAATCAAAATTATAAAACTCAAAAACTTGTTGAAAATATCTCTGTCATTGAATTTGTTTTAACTGATAATGAAAGTGAAGCATTTCTTTTAGAATCAAATATGATCAAAAAGTATCGGCCAAGATTTAACATTGAATTAAAAGATCAACAACGATATACATACCTTAGAATATCTGATGAAAAATTTCCACGATTGTTAGTTTCAAGAAGGACTAGGGATGGAAAATTTCTAGGTAGGGGAAAAACTTTTGGCCCTTTTACACAAGGCAGTTCAAAATTATTAACTATAGGTACTTTGAGAAAGACATTTCAAATTAGAATTTGTAAAACACTTCCAAAAAAAGTCTGTTTAGAATATCATCTGGGTAACTGTGAGGGGCCTTGTGAATTTAAAGATGCTCGAGAAAAATATCCCAAACATGTGAATGCATTACAGGATGTTTTGAAAGGGAAAAACCAAGCCAAAATTTTTACAAAAAAATTAGAAGAAGAAATGCAACAAGCTGCTGAATCACAACAATTTGAACGTGCAAAAGACATTCGTGATACCTTGATTAGGCTTGAAAGTCTTCAAACTAAACAAAAAATGGAATATGTTGAAAACTCTGATGAAGAATATTTTGGAATAGGGATTCAAGAGCAATCTGCAACTGTTATGAACTTTAGAATAATTAATGGTGTGATTAGAGATAGTGACAAGTTCTTTTTTGATTTAGTTGGAGATAATTCCTTTTCAAATTTTTTATATCAATATTATTCTACACATAAAATTCCAAAATTTATTTTGGTTAGTGAATTACCTGACAATAAAAAATTATTAGAATCATTACTCTCTAAACAATCAGGACTCACAGTTCAAATTCTATGCCCTTTAAAAGGTAAGAAAAAAGATATCATTAATCTAATCTTGAAAAATATTAAATTGATCCTCTCCAAAGGTGGAGATCCTGGTTTAGTTGAATTAAAAGAAATTCTTGGTCTCCCTGTTATTCCAAATATCATTGAATGTTTTGATATCTCTAATCATGGAGATGATTTTGCTGTAGGATCCATGTCTAGGTTTGTTGGTGGCATTCCAAATAAATCTGGATATCGAAAATTTAAAATCAAAACAGTATTTGGACGAGATGATTTTGCAATGATTGGTGAAATTATTAAGAGAAGATATTATAGATTATTGGAAGAACATTCTGAACTTCCTGACTTGATAGTGATTGATGGAGGTAAAGGTCAGCTTAGTTCTGCAATGAAATCCTTAGAATCCCTTGGGTTGGAATTACCCTGTATCTCTTTGGCAAAAGAAAATGAAGAAGTCTATTTGCCTAAAAATAAAAACCCTATAGTTATTCCAAAATACAAATCATCTCTAAAAATTTTACAATATGCTAGAGATGAAACACATCGATTTGGGGTTGCGTATAATAGAACAATAAGGAAAAATCAAATAAAATAAGAAAAAAGGAAAAATTTTGGTTAGTTCACTGTAACACTACCGACCATCCATGGGTGAACCATACAGAAGTAATCGTAACTGCCTGCGTCATCAAATGTAAATGCATAATTCGCATTTGCCATGACTAGACTGCTATCAAATACGCCAGATGGGCCATCTGCTGGACTGCCACCAGTTACTGTGTGTACTAACATGTCGACGTTAATCCACTCTACTGTATCTCCAGCATTGATTGTGATATCTGCTGGTAAGTAGCATGCATTACTTTCTTCACATCCTCGAACTGAAGTACCTGTTGGAATATCAACTATGTGAGTTGTTGGTCCTGCTGGTTCTTCCTGAGTTTCTTCCATCATGGTTTCTTTTTCCTGAGTTTCTTCCATCATGATTTCCTCTTCAAGTTCCACAGTTTCTTTTTCCATCATATTGTCCCCAGATTTTACTTTCTCAGCAATATCTGCACCAAATGACTCATTTTGAGTTTTTGGCTCTGATATTTCTTCAGTAACTACTGGAGCAGTATATGTTGGAGCATTATCTGCAGCACTTCCTGCAACTGCAATTACTACACCTATTAGTGCAATTGCAATTGAGAATACTATTGCTGCCTTGTCTATACCTGCCATAATTGATCCATCAATTTCTATATAGTAAATAAATCTAATCATCACAAATGGATATTTTTAGAAACTTACCTTCATGAAATTCAGTATTGTTGAAATATTTTCAGTATTGTTGATTATCCATTGAAAATTTCATAAGATCGCTCTAATTGAAGATGAAGTGTTGTCAATGTTAATGAACAAATCTTTCTTTTACCAATATGGTGCTAAGCATAATCATAAACTGCGATTGAGCTCTCATCAAGTAATTATCTGTTTTTGGTTTTAAGCTCTTTTGATTCTAGTGTTTTATTTGCCAAGTTATTTTTTTGATTAATTAATTCAAAATGTACCTTCAACTTTCTTTGTATAGTTAATTGTTTGACGAATTTAATTCGATTTACAATAAATTCATCTTCTATTTTCAAGTCTATACTTAACTGATCAAACATTATTTTTTCATCAATTTTTTTTTGACAATATCTTCATTTTTTATTTTGAATATTCCAATTCCCCAAAATAGTCCAATATGTAACGCCACATATTTTGATTGTAAATTTGAAATTTTATTTTTGTAAATATCTACATGTTCTCTATTTTACTCAATGACTGAATCATCAGTTTGAATTATCCGGAAAATTTTCTTTGTATTTCCATCTGAATAAAAAACATGGTTCAATTGTCAACCAAAAAGGGGTCTTTTGTTAATATATTTTGAATCCCCCACTTATGATCATAGATTGAAAGGTGTACATATGCTTGAATCTCACGCCTTCTTCTCGAAAATGGTAGATGAGTTAGTTGAATTTTCAGAATATGATCCAGAATTAGCAGATGGGATCAAGTGGCTTGATGATCAGGCTCAGAAAAAAGGTATTACATTTTATGATATGGTTTTTGAAGTATTGTACAAACATGATGTCAATTCAAAAGCTAAAGACTGGTTAAGTACAAGAAATTAATTTTATTTCCTCAAGTTTAATGTTTGATATTCACAACCTTGAGGTCCGCAATATTTTCCAACATATGTGGCCTTTGGTCTATACAATGCTGGTTTAGGTGCAGCTTCTGCAAATTTTTCCTCAATAATATGTGCTGCCCATCCTACAACTCTTGAAATTGCAAAGATTGGAGTGTTGAGATCCATTGGAATTTTCAACATGTAATACAGTGATGCACTGTAGAGGTCTACATTTGGATAAATGTTTCGATCTTTTTGGGATTTCATTTCAGAAATAGTTGTAGTTTCTACTTTTTCTGTAATGTCAAACCATGGGTCTTTAGTTTTTTCAGCTAGTTTTTTCGATAATTTTTTTAACACTTGTGCTCTTGGATCATAAGTTTTGTACACTGCATGACCCATTCCCATAATTCTATCTCCTGCCTCCATTTTTTCCTTAATCCAGTCTTCTACCTTATCTAATTCTGCAATTTCTAAGAGCATTTTCATTACTTCTGTATTTGCTCCTCCATGCAGTTCTCCACTTAGTGCTCCAATTGCAGCACTTGAAGCTGAATACATGTGTGCTCTAGTTGATGCAACTTGTCTGGCTGTAAAAGTAGATGCGTTGAATGTATGATCAGCATGAAGAATTAAACATACATCAAATATTTTTTCAACTTCGAAGTCTGGCTTTTCTCCAAACATCATGTATAGGAAATTTGCAGCGTGACTAAGTGATGAATCCGGTTCTACTGGTTCTAATCCATTTCTTATTCTATGCCAACTAGCAACTATTGTTGGAACTTTGGCAATGAGGTTGATTGCTTTATCATAACTGGCATCTTTATTTGAAAATTCTTCATCATAGTAACCTGCAAGTGCAGATACAAATGCTTGAAGCATATCCATTGGATCTGCATCTTTTCTCCAATTGCCCATGTTTTTTTGCATTTGTTTAGGAATGTATCTTGCTTCAACTAATTTTGCATTAAATTCATCTAATTGGTTTTTTGTTGGTAATTTATCATAAAGTAAAAGATATGCTGTTTCTTCAAATGTTGAATTTTTTGTAAGATCTAAAATATCAAACCCTCGATAAATGAGCTTGCCTTTATCTCCATCTATGTTGGAAATTTTGGTATCTGCAACTTCAATTCCTCGCAGACCGATATTTTTTGTCTTCATACTGAGCCTACTGGAAATCTTTTATTATATTTTAGCTAAAATCATGTCTAAGAAATTTAGTAATTAGTCTAATATGGCAACTTTTGGTCATAAATGATAATTTTTAATCAAAACTTAATGACTCCTAAAGAGCGAGAGCATTTGAAAAAATTAGATGACTTGGTACTAAATGCTTCATCTGAAGAACTCAAAAAAATTCAAGAAATTGATAATCAAACCCAAATGGAAGGACTATCACTATATGATGTATATCTTGATTCAAGTTCATTGGTAAATCAAAGTATCAAAAAGCCTTTTAGACAATCTTAATTTTATATTCTTCATTTAAATGAGGGTTTGTGATTTTTGAATCTGTATTGGTATCTTCTAAAACCAAAAAAACAGCAGCTAAAAAACTAACCAAAAAAACAGCAGCTAAAAAACTAACCAAAAAAACAGCAGCTAAAAAACTAACCAAAAAAACAGCAGCTAAAAAACTAACCAAAAAAACAGCAGCTAAAAAACTAACCAAAAAAACAGCAGCTAAAAAACTAACCAAAAAAACAGCAGCTAAAAAACTAACCAAAAAAACAGCAGCTAAAAAACTAACCAAAAAAACAGCAGCTAAAAAACTAACCAAAAAAACAGCAGCTAAAAAACTAACCAAAAAAACAGCAGCTAAAAAAACAAGTACATCTAAGCGTATTAAAGTAATTTGTATTTCCCACAAGGAAGATTGTGACGGTATTAGCTCTGCCGCATTAATTCGTCAAGCATTTGGTGGAGATGCTATATTGGTTGATTATCCTGGACAAATGGAAGCGTTAAACCAAGTAGTTTTAGATGAAAAATTAAAGTCATTATTTATTTGTGATTTAGGATTAAGCAAAAAGACACAAGATGAATTCATTGATATTTTGACAACCTTGAGAAAAAATAATGTTTCAGTCACTTACATTGATCATCATGATATTGATCCTAACGTTGTAAATGCATTAAACAAAATCAAAGTAAAGGTAATTCATGATATCAATGAATGTACTGCAGTTCTAACTTACACTGCGTTCAAATCAAAACTTAATGATCATGCATCATTTGTGGCCGCATGTGCTGCTATCACTGATTATATGGAAGCCCGACCACTTGGTGCAAAATTACTACAAATCTATGACCGACAATTTGCATTAATTAGTGCAACTGTAATGACTTACAATATTGTAGGTCGACAAAGAGAACCTGACTATTTACAATATTTAGTTGAAGAATTAGCCGACTCTAAATTCCCACATGATATTCCAAACACCTATGAATTTGCACAAATCCAGGTAGAAAAACTATCACAAATGATTGCAAAAGTAAAGGTAGGATTGAAAACAATGACTAATCTTGGTCATATGGAAATTTTAGATGCTGGTGCAAGTGGTGCAGTCAATTTTGTAATGGGATTATCTGGAAAAGATGTTGGTGTTGCATACAAAGAACGAGTTGATCATGGCATTTACGCTGTTTCAGTTAGAGGCTCAAAGGACTGTAAGGTTCACTTGGGTAAAATTGTAAATCTTTTAGCAACTAGTCTTGGTGGTTCTGGCGGTGGTCATGATAAAGCATGTGGCGCTGTAGTTCCAAAACCAAAAATAAAAAAATTCATCACAGAATTAAATAAGAAAATAAAATAATCACTGCAAGAATCTAGGAATTCTTTTTACTAGATGTGAAATTGATATTCTTCTAGGACCTACAACAATTATTGTAAGAACTACTACCAGCATTACTAAACCCCATTCCCATCCTCCTTGAGAGACAAAAAATCCATTTTCCCATCTGATGTGGAATATTGCACCAAGTAAAATTACTGCAAATATTGAACTCGTGACTCTAGTTTGTACTCCTGCAATTAACAAAATTTCTCCAATGAATTCTGCTAATGCAATTGATAATTGCATTTCTGGTGGCATTCCAATACTGGTTAGTCATTCCTGCCAACTGAGATCAAATTTTTTCAAACTATGAATATGACTTTGATTGATGCTCTGAGTTCCCAGTGAGTAATATCCTACAATACATTCTCTTTTAGGTTCACTTCTGTATTCATGGTTGAATTTTTTGTAAATTTGTTAAAAGGGTTTACCCCAATTAAATTGGAATAATTGTTTAATATTTTGCTTGTCAAAATTATTCAAAATTGAATCTTAAAGTTATTGTGCCAATTGTAATTGCAGGTGTGGCACTAGCCGGTTTGTCTGTTTTTTATGATGGTGAATCTGTCCCTCAAACCCCTTTTACTAACGAGTCTAATGTATCCTCAGAACTTACAATGATGGAGACTGATGGTGTAAAACATCTGATTCCACTTGATAGGATAAAAGGCGGTGGCCCTCCAAAGGATGGAATCCCATCAATTGACAATCCTATATTTGCAGATGTGCAAAGTTCCCAGTTCATGTCTGACTCTGATACTGTAATTGGGTTAGAAATTAATGGTGAAGTAAAAGCGTATCCTATTTTCATTTTAGTTTGGCATGAAATTGTTAATGACAATGTGGGTGACACTCCTGTTTCAGTTACTTATTGCCCTCTATGTTATACAAATCAAGTCTTTGAGAGAATAATTGATGGACAAGAAGTAGAATTTGGAACTTCTGGAAAACTTTACAACAGTAATTTATTGATGTATGATAGATTAACTGAATCCTATTGGAGTCAAGCTCTTGGAATTGCAGTTAAAGGTGAATTAACTGGATATCAATTAAATTTCATTCCATTTGATGTTATTACTTGGGGTGATTGGAAAAAACTTCATCCTGATACTTTGGTGTTAACTACTGACACAGGTCACATTCGTTCGTATGCTACTGATCCTTATGGTAATTATTACACAGAACCACGAATAATATTTCCTGTAGAACACAATGATGATAGACTATTCCCAAAAGAAATAATCATTGGATTTAATCAAGATGGAATTTACAAAGCTTACAAACAAAATGATATTGAATCAAATGTTATCATCAATGATTTGATTGGTGAGACTCCTATAATGTTAGTATCCTTATTTTCTGAAAATTCTCGTGCATTTGAGAGAATAGTTAATGATGTTCAATTGGATTTTATTTTTGATGATGGAAAAATTCTAGATGTGCAAACTAATTCTGAATGGAATTATGATGGATTATCTATCTCTGGTGAATATCTGGGAGAAAAATTACGTAGAATGCCAATTGAGCCTGGATTTTGGTTTGAATGGGTTGCATTTCATCCTGAAACGTTAGTTTTTGGTGATCAATAATGAAACCGATTCAAAAAGCAATACTTGTAGGAATCCTCACAGTTACAGTGTATCTTACAGTGGTTGTTTTTACCACTCCTGCATTGGATCCTCTGGATGCAATTAGTGCGGCATTTCAACTTAATTCAATTGTAATCATTGGAATGGGTATTGGCATTGGATTACAAGTCTTTCTGTCTGAGAAAAGTAAAACTCTGGGTTGTAAATTAGATGTAAGAAAAAAAGCATTTGGAGGTAACACTAGTAGCACTGCTGCAACATCCTTTTTCTCATTCTTTTCTCTGGTCCCATTAGGTTGCTGTGGTTGGTGGCTCTATGCATTGTCTTTACTTCCGGGTATTGTGGGGATTGGAGTATCATCTGTACTTATTGAATATAGTCAAGTTTTATCCTATATTGGATTGGCAATAATTTTTGGATTTGCAGGACTAACAAATTACAAACTAAAACGTGAAATGAAATTACAAAAATCTGTTAATTTATCTTAATCGTAAATGCGAAAAACTTTCCTTTGTTTTTACTCAAGAATTTTGCAATCTTTGCCATGAAACCATATTTTTTGTCTCTCATTTTTACTGCTTCTTTGGTTTGATTATCATCTAAAATTTTTGCAGTACCTGAAATCCATTCTCCTGTAACTTTTCCTTTAATTGTACATAATGCAAATTTTACTTGGAGATTATTTTTAAGACGTTTTACCTTCCCTGTTTGACTTCGTGTGATGACGTATAACAAATCATTTTCAATAACAAACCATACTGGTGATTTAACTGATTGACCATTTTTTCTATATGTTTCAAGTGAAATATATTTTTCTGTTTTTATTTTATTTAAACTCAACATGATGTTGTAATTTCTATTCTAGAATTAATATCTAGGTAATATTGCAAGTTTAGACTTTGCAGAAACTGCAATTATTACAATAATTGAAATTGCCAAAATTAATGATGCTATGACACCAAACTCTGGAACTACAACCCCATCTTTAATTTCTACTTGAATTGATTCTTTATGTTCTGAGACTGCTCCTTGATTTGCTGTGATTGTGTACATTCCATCTTCTTTCCACATTGGGCCTCCAACTTTGAGTTCTATTTCAAAGTCACCATATATTCTGGGTGTCACTTGATCAATTGTGATTAGATTTCCAATTGGTGAATTGACAATTAGTGTGATATCTGTATCTCTAAAACTGGTATTTCCTAAAATTTTAATGACATCTGAGCCATTTTCTGCCTCTGCCCTCATTACAATTCCACTTGTAATTGTTGATTTTTCATCAACAATTACTTTCTGTAGCTCTGATTGCATTATTGGATTTCTTGGAATCTCTTGTGGATTAACTGTGAATTGAGTTTTGGCAATCATTTTAATATCATCATGGCCTGCCGTGACAATGTATACTCCTGCATCAAAACTTGGTATTGGTGGAGTTAGTAATTTTTTAAATTCTCCGTTATCTTCTATTGCTACTTGAGGTGCAAATACTATGGATCCATCAGGTCCAATCACTCTAAGTTTAACTGGCTTGAATTCTGATACATTGGTAATTTTACCTGTAATCCAAATTGATTCTAAAGATTTGATTTCATCAACTGATGTTTGTACTTCAATTGTTGATTCTGCAAAAGCCAAAGTTGATACCATTGATACTGTAAATAACATCATCAATGAAATCTTGAGCATATTATCATTGAATTTTTAGCATATATGAATTGTTTCTACAAATAGGTTCTATTATCCTGAAATTGGTTCGCCTCACCATTTCTAGACTAAAATCACGATACGTATGGAATAGAGGCCAAGAATCATCGAATTATGCAGAAATTAGATCCAATCAAAGTATCATGGATAATCAGAGCAAAAGGAAGATGGGATGAAAAATGCAGATGTTGCCTCATCCATGAAGATATCAACACGTTGGGTGCAGAAATTGTACTCATAATATCGCAGTACAGGAACATCTCCAATATTGAAAAAACTAGGCAGGTCAAAAAGAATCATCACAGAGCAGATGGTACAAACTGTACAGTCAACATTTGAAAAGTTTAGATGCTCTGCTGTATTTCTTGAAAATTGATGTAAATGGAATCCATATACCTCACAATACACCAAATACTGAAAAGTGTAGGATTGGCAGAAGAGCAACCAAAGAAAAGAAAGAGACGAAAGTGGATAATTTGAGAGAATATATTCTAATTCCATTCCGGGCATACTGGCTGGAAGCAGTTAGATGATGGAATGTGGTTCTTGTGTTATCAGAATGACACATCACGATTCATCATTAATCATGGTGTGTTTGCAAAAGCTACAACAGATAACGCTATTCTGGTTCTCAAAAAAGCAATTGCAAAGCATGGCCGACTCGCATCAATTCTAACTGATCACCGTTTCCCAATTTTATGCAAATCAAGCAGAATACAAGAAAAAAGGTGCATCACGCTTTGAGCAGGAACTAGTCAGACTAGAGATAAAACACATCATGGCAAGAGTAAATCATCGACAAACTAATGGAATGATTCCACAGTGAGATTCAAAGAAAGCAGAAATAGTTTGGTACCATCAATAAGCTGCTCCACTGGTATAATCATATCGAGCCACACATGTCACTTGACTGGAACAATCTGGAAACTCTTGCAAAAGCATATGCACAAAAGATGCCAGAGAAAGGAACAAGAGTTATTGATGAGCAAACAGGAGAAGAATACGATGTGGAGTAAGAGGCGAACTGATTTTGGGATACCCCTTTTCTACAAATAGGTATTAATGTTTTTATCTTTAGATTCAATTCCGTGTTTTTTTTCTTAGAATTTTTTTAATCTGTCTGTATCCTAATACTGTAAGAGGATAGGTCCTCAATACAGTTTTAACACTTCTTCGGGGATGCTTGTTCCTCTTTTCTGCCATGTCATAAAACAACTCATCAGTATGCCAAATATTTTCATACCCATCTCAGTTACAAGACGTTGTCTAATTTTTCGTGAGATTACGACCTTGCGCAACATCCTTTCTGACTCGTTATTTGTGGGCTCCATTCCTGGATATTTTAGAAATGTAAACAGGTTTGGTGTTGCTCGTGCAAGCTTGTCTCCAAACTTGCAATTCAAATTCTTGTATGTATTTGCAATTGCCATACAAGAGATCACCGATGAATCATAATGTACATGTGCATCAGGTTGCAATGAGATTTGTTTTGCATTGTGATACAGCAGACGCAATTTCTCATACAGCATGGTTTTTGATTCATCAACTGATTCAAACTCGGCATCTCGCAGTATGTGGGACCAACACCGTTGAATTGTTTTGAAACGGTTGTATGCAGCATAACCATCAACGGTAATGGGAATATTCCAGTATGGAAAGTGCAAATCCAATACGGCTGCTGCCCTGCTTTTGTCTGCATGATAAAATACCGCATCATTGCTGATGCATGTCCAGACATATCCCTGCTTGTTGTACATTGTATACGTTGTCTCATCAAATTTCAGATATTTTGATTTGTTAATATTTTTCATCCATAATTCTACATCAGATTCCAATGTTTTACCGACTGCAAACAACGCATTTTGTATTGTTTTTTTACATAATGATGCATCAGTCAGGTTTACTATCTCTTTGATTGAATTTAGACTGTTGTTTTGTTTTTGTAACGATAAAATTAATGTCATAAGATTTTTACCAATTGATGTTCCGTCTATTCCGACCTGTGGTGTTGTGATGTATCCACACTTGCAGGTGCATTGATGTATAATGTTGTTTATGTATTTAGTCTTTGGAATAAATAGAATATCAATTAATCTCTTTGTTAAAATTTTTGTATCTGTAATGTCTTTGCTACCACATTTTGCACATTTTTTTGGTTTGTGTATCTTTGTATAATCAGATTTTCTCGTGTTGGATACACCGACATGACCAATCTTTGCACCTGCCTTCTTTGAAGGAGAGGATGAATTCTTTTTTGTACGGTTTGCCTTTTTTTGACGTGTTGGAATGTTGTTTACAGATGACGGTGAATGTGGATTTTCATAGAATGCCAGTTTTCCTGCCTGTTCCTGAATTTTCAAAATCATTTCTGTATTGATTGCTTGTGATTTTTTCATATCCTCTGTCAGCTGGTTGATTATCTTTTGTTGATTAGAAATTTGAGCAAATGCCTTTGCCAGTTCATCTCGCAATATCTTGATCTCAGGGTTGCCCATAAGAGAGAATCTGAGATAATTAAATTTAGATCCGTATGATCTAAAATATTTGATTTCGTGGCTAACCTATCCTCTTACCTAATACTGGTAGTATGCAATAAACACAGCCTATCTTTGAAATTGAACAACAGCATAGGCATTCACATTTGTCTTTTTCATGATTACATTCTTGGCATTTCATATTTTTTATTCCTAGCTTTAGTTCCAAGTCTTGTTTTACAACATGGACCTGTATTTTCTTCAGTAAAGAAAAACAATACACACAGTGAACACCATTTTTGTCCAATTTTATATCGTAAATTATTTGTAAATGCTGTTGATTTTAGCCGTTTACATAATTCGCGACACATCTGTATCATGAATGAATTAGCTCAAAAATCTATTTAAGAAAATTTCCAAATTGATTATTCTGAAAACTCTACAATTGCATCTATTTCGGTCATAGAATTTAATGGCAAACAAGCTACTCCAATTGCAATTCTGGAATGTTTTCCTTTCTCACCAAATATTTCAAAAAATAAATCAGAAGCTGCATTGATTACTTTTGGATGTTGGTAAAATTCTGAATCAGAATTTACAAATCCAGATAATCTAACTATTCTGGTTACCTTATCTAGATTCCCTAATTCTCTTTTCATCTGAGCAAGAAGATTAATTGCACACATTCTTGCTGATTTTTGAGCAATCTCTAAATTCCCATCTGTGACTTTGCCTGTGAAGAGTACTCTGCCATCTTCCATTGGTATTTGTCCTGAAATGAATAACAGATTACCTGTTTTTACTGCAGGAACATATGATCCTGCGGGTGTAGGTGGATTTGGAAGTTTAACTCCAATAGATTCAAGTTTCTCTTCTATCATGATTATAATGCTTAATTTAGGTCTGATTTTAGTATTTAGAATTTATCTCATGAGTCTTTTTTAAATTCAAAATAATTAGAAGATTTTGTATATGTGAAAAATTTCCTATTAATTGTCACTAGAGGCGTTTTATGATGAGGATCTAGTAAATGTCTCTGGTGACATTTAAAATTTAATTTAGATTTTTAGATATCCTGCTTTTGGAATTTTACCTGTGAATTCACGTTGTAAGATTATTCTTTCTTGAGTTTTTCTACCTTCAAGTAATCTGCGATTTATTTCCTCCATGAATTCATTAATTTGCTTGAAGTCCTTTGTTAATTCTTTTTTTAATTCTTTATCCTCGCTATTTTCTTTAGTCCATAGTATTGATGATGCTAATTCAAACATGCTTGTCATACTAGTTAGTAATGATTCATAATCTACTTTTGTATGTTTACTAAATTTATGTGAACTGAGATCTTTTGATATATCTAAAAATATTTTTTTGTTCTCTAAATTTTTAATTGAAGAATTTATTCTAGATTCATATGTGAAAATATTGTTATTAACAAAACCAACATGCTCTTCAAATGAATGATGATAATGTTTTACATAATATGCGTTATCTTTGTAACCGTGTTTTTTAATGTGACCTAATGATTCCATTTTTTTTAAAATTTCTTTTAGCTTACTTTTTTTAAATCTTTTTTTGTTATTTAGACAAGTTTGCCATAAATCTCCAACATAATTTTTTTCATCATTCATGCATTCTAAAATATATTCAATTGAAATCATTTGCATGGATTGTCTCTTTATTGGAATTATTTATTGGTGGTGACTGAAATTTTGTCTCTTATGGGGGGTCCTATTGATTACAATAAGGTATGAAAACTGAGTATTTTGTACATCTTTCTTATCTACTATTGTAATGAATGTTGGTCTTAATTCATAATTGTAATGTTATATCATGATGAAGAATTAGATGGGGCAGAATTGAATAAATGTTTTGCAAAATTTGATTCGAAGACTATTGAACTAATTCAACAAGAATACAAAAATGATTGATAGTCAAAAATTAGCAAATACTGTATCTGCATTTATTGAAAAAACCTACTAGGAAATACCAATTTTCAAAGCACTTTAGACTTATTTCATATATTGCCTATAAAGAATCTCAGAAAAAATGCAATACTAATTCAAAATTACTTGAATATTTTTTTTAATTTTTAGTTATTTTAATATGGACTTTTTCGCCTTTACTCGAATTATTTTGATATATTGTTTTTGTTTTGTACCCTTGTTTTTGAAGACATCTATCTAAAATTGATACCCATGGTAATGAATGCCCACTGTTTAATTTTGATTCAATCGTAATGTTTTTGGTATTTGCCTCAAAATTAACATGACCTGAACATGTGATTTGCATTATTGCATCAATAATTTCAATCACGTCATCTAGTGTTTTTGATTTTAAAGAAACTCCATTCTTCTCCAAAAGTTTGAACATATCTGCTTCTGGTTTTTTAGATACCATTGAAGAATTTAGTAAATATAGTAAACCTGCTTCATTAACAATTTTAATAATTTTGTAAATTTCTTGTGCCTCTGCCTTTGTCATGTCTCCTAATGCTTTGGTCTTAATTGCATTTTTCCAAATATTGGAAAATACTTTTTCTTGGTTTATTTCTAAAATATCTGTAGATGAAAAGATTGCTCCTTTACCGTTACTGTTATCTATCATTAACAATTCCGTTTCATCAAAAATGAAGCAGTTTTGTGTAGTATCTGATGCTCTGATTTCAACTCCATCTGGAATCACTCTAAATGATTCAGAACAAATTTGAGATGGTGCTACTAGAACTTTAACATCTAGATTCCTTCGTAATACTGATAACAGTTGTTCTTTACATTCAGCCAATAATCCAAAACCCCATTGATCAGTCATAATTTTGATTGATGATTTTGAACCTTCAATCATTGTTTGTAGCTGTGATAACACATTGTTTGCACTCAAATGAAAATATCTTTTTTCTTCGGAACCTCGAGTCTTTCTACTTTCTTCACTTGCTTTCTTTAAATTGGAAATCAAAGTATTCATGGCATTTACCTTATTGATCTGCTCATGAATTATTCCATCAAAAGCATCTTCTGGGGAAATCGCTGTACACATAATTGGTTTGCTTTTTGAAATGATGACTAGTTTTTTATTTTCTAGTTTTAACAATGTTGGGTAAATTTTTGTTCTTGGAATCTCTGAATAGTATGCAAGGTCTCCTGCTGAAATAGTGCCCTTTGCAATTAATGCCACATATGCCTGTGCTTCATACTT
This sequence comes from Candidatus Nitrosopumilus sp., assembly GCA_965262905.1. Classification (GTDB taxonomy): domain Archaea; phylum Thermoproteota; class Nitrososphaeria; order Nitrososphaerales; family Nitrosopumilaceae; genus Nitrosopumilus. The sequence goes on along the minus strand of OZ253567.1, from coordinate 761,760 downwards.
GCTTAATCCAAATTCTTCTAGACTGACTGTTAAAACGTGCTCATTTACCATGGTTTTACATGATTTGTTATTAGGTAAAATTGAGAGCTAAATTCCTTTACACAAATACTCAAAAAAAATCAAAATTGTATCTGCTGATGGGTGTAACTGTGGTTACTAAAATATTTGATACATCGTCCTCAAATACAAAATCTAGAAGTGATATTCGGTATGTTGGTAAAATGTAGTGTTAATTCAATAGAAATTGAAAATATTTCTCATTCTGTAACTCTTGTTCCTCGATTGAAATATTCTATGAATATTCTAGATGACGTAATTGACATTCTTAATGATAAACAAATTCAAATAAAAAAATTAAATCAAGATTTAATTTATGATTTTGATGAATCTAACAAACTTCATATTAATGCATTGAAACACGAGTATCTTGTAACACTTTCATTAGAAATTCTGCTTTATGTCAAAAAGAATATGGGGCGAATTTCTAACATAAGTAGTATTCCTGAAATTTTACCCTCCTCAATCCCTATGATTAGAACTGTTAGTGCACAACTTTTTGAATTTATTCCAAACTGTAGTCAAAAACTATCTGAAATCTCTGTTCACTTGGGTAGTGTTGTAATAGATTCGGCTGCTCTAACTACTGCTAGATTTGATTTTAGTCAATCAAACTATGAATCGTCTTTTAATCTTAATAAAGTAAAATTGATGGTGGACTCTAAATTAAGTAAGCAGTACCCTAATCTTGATTTTTCGAAATTATACAATACCTGATATGCTAAATCAAAAACGAGATTTTTTAAAAGATATGGAACGAATCAAATCTATTTCGTTAATAATTGACAAAAAACTATCTGAAGTAAAACCTTCAGAAGATTCAAAAATTGATAAACTCACCTTGGAAGAATTACAAGATTTAGACAAAATTGTTGGAATTGCTAATTTTATGATGTGTAAATATGATGATAAGAAAGAAATGCGCTCAATTCTCAAGCATTTCACTTCTATGATTGATGAAACTGCCAGTTTTATTGAAGATTTGGATGATGAGGTTTCTGAATTGATAATCTCTGCTGAAGACTCTATTAACAAAGTCAAAGACATGCATAATCATATCTCAGACCAGTCTGATTTCAAAAAAAAATACCTTGATGGGCCTGACTATAATGAACATGAAACAAGTGCAATTAATTTAACCAATTTTGTGACAGAGATTAACACCGTAGAATACCAACAAAATTCTAGAGAGGAAACTGCGTAGGTAATTGAAATGAGTTTAGCCCCCCAAGAATTAGAAAACACAGCAAGCAAATATGCTTCTGAAGCCATCAAATTTGATTCTCAAGGTGCTCGAGGAATGGCAATTACTCATTATCAACAAGCAATAGATGCTTTAGTAAAATTATTACAACTTTATCCTAACAGTAAACTGAATCAAATCTACAAAGAACGATGTAATTCTTACCATGGAAGAATTCAAGCATTACAACAATCTCATGGTATTGAACCTGCTGTTGATCCAAAAGCTTCTGATTCAGACCAAAAGAAATCAGTACAAAGACAAGAAAATGAAAATGATTTTGAAGAATTAATTATGAAAGAAAAACCTGATGTTACTTGGGATCAAGTAATTGGTTTAGATGATGCAAAAAGTGCATTACGTGAATCTATTGTATATCCTACTAAAAGACCTGATTTGTTTCCACTTGGATGGCCAAAAGGAATGTTACTTTACGGTCCACCAGGTACGGGAAAAACTATGCTTGCAGCAGCTACTGCAAATGAGATGGATGGTTATTTCATTAATGTAGATGCATCATCAATGATGAGTAAATGGTTAGGAGAAGCAGAAAAGAATGTTTCAAAATTATTTGCTATGGCAAGAAAATATACTGAAAAAGAAGGTAAACCTGTTATTTTGTTTGTAGATGAAGTTGATTCTCTACTAGGATCTAGAAGTAGTGAAGTTGGAGGCGAAGTTAGAACTAAAAATCAATTTTTAACTGAAATGGATGGAGTTAATGGGAAAGGAAAAGATTTGATGTTGTATGTAATTGGTGCAACAAACAAACCATGGAGTCTTGATTGGCCTTTCCTTAGAAGATTCCAAAAAAGAATCTATGTGTCATTACCTACTCAAGCAGCAAGAGAAAATCTATTTGAACAATACACTGCCCCTTTGAGTAAAAGTATCAATGTAAACAATACTGAATTAGCAAAATTATTTGATGGATACAGTGCAAGTGATATCAAAGATGTTTGTCAAGCCGCACAAATTAAGACAGTTCATGAAATTTTTGATGCTCCCGATTACCATGAACCAGTAGAAGGTGAGGTACCTATTCAACCAAGAGACCTAACAACTACTGATTTTAAAAATATAATGGAGAGAAGAAAACCTAGTGTTTCAACTGAGATGATTCGTGCTTATCACAAATGGAGCGAAGAGTTCCAAGCACTCTGATTGATTAATCTCGTTTTGCGATCAATTTTTTAGATTTTATTTACGCATAAAACTTAAATTCATAATAATTCGGACTTTACGAGGGTCACAATTACTACAAAGAAATCAAATCACACAAATAAGTTTGGAAAACTAATTTTTGATGATGGTACTGTTCTTGATGGTCAAGGTTTTGGTTATTCTACAACTGTTTTTGGGGAAATTGTTTTCAATACTGGGATGGTCGGTTACACTGAGGCCTTAACTGATCCTTCGTATAATGGTCAAATTCTCACTTTAACTTATCCTCTGATTGGAAATTACGGTGTTCCAGATTCATCAATTGTTGATGAAGATGGAATTTCAAAATTCTTTGAATCTGATCAAATACAAATTCGTGGTTTAGTTGTTCATGAATTATCTTTGACTGCAAGTCATTGGAATCTTTCTATGACTTTGGATGAATGGATGAACAATGAAAAGGTGCCCGGAATCTCTGGAATTGATACTCGTGAATTAACAAAAAAACTTCGAACAAGTGGAGTAATGATGACAGCTTTGGTTGTATCTGATACTGAGATTGATGTTGAATCTGTTAAAAAACAACTAGAATCTGCAAAACATTATGATTCTGAACAATTCATGGATGTAGTTTCTACAAAAGAAGAACAAATCTACGGTGATGAAGAAAAGTCTGTCGTTGTAATTGATACTGGTGCAAAAAATGCTATTTTAAGAAATGTTATTGAACTTGGTTACAAAGCAATCTTAGTTCCATGGAATACTTCATATGAAAAAGTAATGTCATATCATCCTGAAGGTGTTGTACTTAGTAGCGGCCCTGGTGACCCACAAAAATGCCCAGACACTATTGATACTGTAAAAAAATTAATTGAAAATAATATCCCTACCTTGGGTATTTGTTTAGGTGCACAAATTATTGGCATTGCAGGAAATACAGAAACTTACAAACTAAAATATGGACACCGAGGACAAAACAAACCTTGTATTAATTTAGAAAATAATCAAGTCTATGTTACAAGTCAGAATCATGGGTATGGTATTACGCCTGAATCCATTGAAAAATCTGATTTTAAATTATGGTTTACAAATGCAGATGATAAAACAGTTGAAGGAATAAAACATAAAACACAAAGTTGTATTGCAGTACAGTTTCATCCAGAAGCTGCTCCTGGCCCTTTTGATTGTAAATTCATCTTTGAAGAACTTAAAAACCTAATGGAGAAATAAATAATTGCCAAAAAACGAATCTTTAAAGAAAATCCTGATACTTGGAAGTGGTGCAATTAAAATTGGCGAAGCTGGAGAATTTGATTATTCTGGAAGTCAATGTCTCAAGGCAATACATGAAGATGGAATTAACAGCGTCTTAATTAATCCAAATATTGCAACTATCCAAACAGATACTAGATTTGCAGACCAAGTATATCTTCTTCCAGTTAATGCAGAGTATGTGGAATCAATTATTGAAAAAGAAAGACCTGATGGAATTATGTTAGCCTATGGAGGACAAACTGCTCTCAACTGTGGTGTTAATCTAGATGAATCAGATATTCTCAAAAAATATGGTGTCAGTGTACTTGGAACTCAGATTGCAGGTATTAAAAAAACCGAAGATAGACAACTTTTCAAAGATTCTATGAATGAATGTGGTGTACCTGTACTTAGAAGTAAAACTGTCAACAATTTTGAAGATGCTAAAAAGGCAGCTGAAGAATTAGTATATCCTGTGATTATTCGAGTTGCATATACTCTAGGAGGTAGAGGTGGTGGTGTTGCATATAATGAAATTGAATTACATGAAATTGTTGAACGAGGTCTCAAAGCGAGTCTGGTCAAACAAGTACTAGTTGAAGAATACATTGGTCATTGGAAACAAATTGAATATGAGGTAATGCAAGATTATGATGGAAATAATGTGATCGTATGTAATATGGAAAATGTCCTTTCTATGAAAGCCCATACTGGTGATAATATTGTTGTTGCACCATCACAAACAATTGATAATCACGAATATCATATGTTACGTTCAGCTGCACTTCGTGCAACAAAACATGTTGGAATAGTTGGTGAATGCAATATACAGTATGCACTAGATCCTGATTCTGCTAAATATGTTGCAATTGAAATCAATCCTCGACTTTCTCGTTCATCTGCATTAGCAAGTAAGGCAACCGGATATCCATTAGCATATATGTCTGCAAAAATTGGACTAGGTTACAATTTATCTGAACTTGTAAATAGAATTACAAAAAATACTACTGCATGTTTTGAACCTTCACTTGATTACATTGTATGTAAACATCCTAGATGGGATTTTGATAAATTTGAATTAGTTAATAGAAGACTTGGCCCTACAATGAAATCTGTTGGAGAAGTAATGGCAGTTGGTAGAACATTTGAGGAATCATTCCAAAAAGCAATCCGGATGTTGGATATTGGAAATGATGGGTTAGTTTTGAATCGTAAAAACGGAGTGAAATACACTGAAGAAGAAATAGAATACAAATTATCTCATCATGATGATCAAATTCTATATCATGTTGCAATTGCATTAAAGATTGGAATTACAGTAGAACGAATTCACAAATTATCTACTGTTGATCCTTGGTTTATTGAAAAAATAAAAAATATTGTAAATATTGAAGAGAAACTAAAAGATTCTGAACTCAATGAATCTTTGATGTGGGAATCAAAAAAATCTGGTTTTTCAGATAAGCAGATTGCACGTGCAAAAGACAAATCCCCTGATGAAATTCGTGATTTGAGAAAGAAATTAGGTGTAATTCCTTCAGTTAAACAAATTGATACCCTTGCAGCAGAATGGCCTGCTGTTACAAATTATTTGTATTTGACATATGGTGGTCACTCTAATGATGTGGTAATCCCACAGGATGAAAAGGGAATTATTGTACTTGGTGCAGGGCCCTATAGAATAGGAAGTAGCGTTGAATTCGACTGGGGTACTGTCAACATGGTTTGGGGTCTTCAAGAAAATGGTGAAAAAAGTGTCTCAGTAGTAAATTGTAATCCTGAAACTGTTTCAACTGATTATGATATTTGTACAAGATTATACTTTGAAGAATTAACTCAGGAAAGAATTTTAGATATTACTGAATTTGAACATCCAAAAGGAATCATTACTTGTGTTGGAGGTCAAACTGCAAACAATTTAACTCCTGGACTTGCACAACACGGTGTAAACATTTTGGGTACTAGTGCACAAGATGTTGATAGAGCAGAAGATCGTTCTAAATTTAGTGCAGAACTCGATAAACTTCACATTCAACAACCTCGTTGGCAAGCATTTTCAAATCTAAATGAAGCAAAATCTTTTGCTCAAGAAGTTGAATTTCCTGTAATTGTTAGACCTTCTTATGTTTTGTCTGGTGCTGCAATGAAAGTTGTTTGGTCTCAAGAAGAATTAAAAAAATATGTCAAGGAAGCTACTGATGTATCCCCTGATCATCCTGTAGTAATTTCTAAATTCATGTTAAACTCACTTGAAGTTGATGTAGACGGAATAAGTAATGGACAAGAAGTTGTCATTGGTGCTATTGTTGAACATATTGATAGTGCTGGCGTTCACTCTGGAGATGCTATGATGGTAATTCCTCCTTGGCGTCTAAGTAACAAAACTATTGAAACAATTAATGAATATTCAAAAAAGATTGCCTTAACATTTAATGTCAAAGGACCATTCAACTTACAATTTTTAGTTCATGATGATCATGTCTATGTGATAGAACTGAACATTAGAGCATCGCGTTCAATGCCTTTTGTATCAAAATTAGTTAAAACAAACTTGATTTCTCTTGCTGCTAAGGCTATTTTGGATAAACCTCTGCCTAAAATCCCTGAAAATAAATGGAAAAAAATCTGCAACTATGGAATTAAGGTCCCCCAATTCTCCTTTATGCAATTGGAGGGGGCTGATATTGCATTGGGAGTTGAAATGCAATCTACTGGAGAAGCGGCATGTTTTGGAAATAGCTTCTATGATGCATTATCAAAAGGATTGACCTCTGTTGGTTATAATCTCCCAGACAAAGGCTCAGCTCTTGTCACTGTAGGCGGTACACAAAATAAAGCAAAACTGGTTCCAACAATTGCAAAATTAAAACAATTAGGATTTAAAATATTGGCAACAGAACACACAGCAGAATTCTTTGAAGAAAAAATTGGACAGGTTGAAATTGTTCATAAAATTTCAGAACCTGAACGAAAGCCAAATATTTCTGATTTGCTTTATGAACGAAAAATTGATTTTATCATAAATATTCCAAGTACCTCTACTTTAGAAAAATATGTAGGAATGCTTGATGATGAATATCAAATAAGACGAAAATCACTCGAATTAGGTATTCCTGTCTTGACTACTATTGAATTGGCTGATTCATTTGTAAAAACATTGGAATGGTTAAGAACTAACAAAACAACAAAAGATCCAATTGAGCCATATGACAAATATGAGTGATTATGAAAAACATAAACGCAAGTATTCTATAAAATGATGTAGCAAAAAATTCCCTGATTAAATCACTTGGTTGATGTTTGATTCATTACCGATAATTGCTCCATCAAGAGTAATTATTTTTGCTTTAGATATTTCATTAATTTTATTGATTATTGGGGAAATAGATTTTTTGTATTGTTTTCTGTGTGTAGCATAAAAATATTTGTTAAATGATGGTACAATTATTATTTCAATTTCCCCTATCTTGTTTGGGAATATGTTTTCCTTATCTATTTTAATTGATACCCAAACCCTTTGACCATTGATTATAGAATCTTCTTGAAAAAATACTGGATGAAGATGCCCCATGATAATTTTGTCTATATGTGAAAAGTTTTTTGAAGGTAACGTATGACCATGTGTCAGCAAAACATTTTCTTCAACCATCCCTGTTGAACTAATCATTGTAATGTTATCTGGAACTAATCTTTGAATATTTGCATCGTGATTTCCTGGAATTAGTATTACATCGCATTTTTCTCTTATCTTTTTAAAAAACAAAGGAACTTCATCCCATTCGTTTTTTGAAATATTTTTAATACTTGATTTGATATCTCCTAACAAAATCACTGAATCTGGTTTTTCTGAATCTATAATGTCTGATAATTCTTGAATTGATTCATTAATTGTTGAATTTTTACCTACAAAAATTTCATTTGAAGCCATGTTGCTTTCAAATCCAATATGGACATCTGTAACTATGAGATTCTTTTTATCACCTTCCAAAATTAATGCAGGTTTTGATGGAACGATTCTTGTTTGTAACATCAAAGTTATACTGTAGATATCTGATTAAACCCTTATGAGTAAAAATTTGGATCGAGTTCAGTCTTTGGTTTCTGAAAAACGAGTAAAATTACATATTTTTGAGCCAACACAGCGCAAAATTTGGACTGTAGTTGGAAAAGGCGAAGAGCATTGGATTGATCCTAATTGTAATTATTGTTCTTGCCCTAGTTTCTATTTTGGTAAATTAAATGGAAAAATGACTTGCTATCATCTTGAATCTGCACAACTAGCTAGGAATGAAAATAAAGTTGAAGAAATAATTTTTTCTGATGATGAATTTTTTGATTTTCTTAGAGGCTTGATTTCTGATTTATAATTCGAACCTGTTAATAACTAGAAATTCTTCATACTATTATGGATGAAGACCAACAAAATTCTGAAATAGAAAAAATTGCAAATCTTATGGTTCACGATAATCTTTCACCTGATGAGCAAGATGTTGCAAAATTAGAAAAATACAAAAATCAGATCAAGGAAGACTGTGATCTTGATGATGAAAGCGCTTTGAAGATAGTTTATGAGACATTATTATATAGAAAATTAAAAAATTCTGATTCTAGTGATGTTTTAGAAAAAGGTAATGAGTTTGGTGCTGGATTCAGCTAAACCTATTCTAGTGGCATAGTGTCGATATCGTCTTTTGAAACTCCTTTCCAAAGACCAACAATCCCTTCTGGTTCAACTTTTTCAACTTTAGTAATTTGTTGAATTTTGATGTGATCTGGATTTGGAGGCATCCATAACATTGCCATGTAATCTCCTACTTCTCCTACCTTAGTTGGTAAGGCCATTGTGACTTTATCTGCTGCAAATCCTTTTGCAGTTAATGCATTTGTTGCTTTTTCTTTAAGATCCATTCTTCCATGTAGGAACAAATAGATGTCTTTTTGGGTGTCAATTTCTGCCATGAATTGACTAGTTTTTTAAACTAAATCAACCTTTCTTGATCTAACTACTCCAAAAAGGGTTAAATTAGAACGTACAAAATCCACAACTGTGAAAATCTTTACTGTTGGCAGTAAATCATTCGTAACTAGTTTTCAATTAGCTGGAATTCCAGGAAAAATTTCTGAAAATCCTCAAAATGCCCTTGAAGAAATTAAGACATTAACTGATGACTCTGATGTTGGACTTGTTTTGGTTAGTGATGATATTACAGAATCTATCAGCGATGAATTAACTGCATTACGTGCAGAAAAATCAACTTTGGTATTTGCATTACCTGCAACTGGAAGTGAAAAAACTGAAGTTGATTACAGAGTAATGTTGAAGAAGATTCTCGGTGTATAATCTTCTTATAATCAAATTTCCAATGTTTTACCATGAAAAGTGTATCTGTTAAAGAAGCATCTGTAATTTCTGTTGATGATGTAGAGAAACCTCGGTTAACTTCTGGTGATGTCTTAGTACAGATGCATGCTTGTGGAATTTGTGGTTCTGATTTGGAAAAAGTTTTTGGACAATATGGACAACCATCAATGCGATTAGGTCATGAACCTTCTGGACTAATACTTGATGTTGGTTCTGATGTAACTGAATTCAAAAAAGGTGATAGAGTTTTTACACATCATCACGTTCCGTGTTATGATTGTCATTACTGTAATCATGGAAATGAAACAATGTGTAAAAAATATTATGAAACTAATCTTTCTCCATGTGGATTATCTGAAGAATATATTGTTCCTGCATGGAATGTTTCACATGGTGGAGTTTTAAAAATTTCAGATTCTCTTAGTTATGAAGAAGCTGCAATGATTGAACCTTTAGCATGTTGTGTTAGGGCATGGTCTAAATTTGCATATAGGGAAGGTGATTCTACTGCAATCTTTGGAGTTGGTCCAACTGGAATGATGCATGTTATGTTAGCACATGCAAAAAAATTCTCAAAAATTTTCTGCTTTGATATAAATAACTTTAGATTAGATTTTACAAAAAAATTCAACATTACTGCTTCCATTTCTTCTATGGATGAACATAGGAAACAAACAATTTTGGATAATACTGGTGGACAAGGTGTAGATGTAGCAATTGTTGCTACTAGTAGCCTCAAAGCATTAGATGATGCTATCGATATGACTAGAAAAGGAGGTATTGTAATGATGTTTGGTGTTCCATCAAAAGGAGCAAAATTGGATTTAGATATAAGTAAAATTTATTCTAAGGAAATAACTTTGGTTACTAGCTATGCTGCATCTGATTCAGATACCAAAGAAGCACTCAATCTAATTGAATCCTCTCAAATTGATGTTAAACAACTAATCACACACACCTACTCCATCTCTGATTCTCAAAAAGCATTTGATCATGCCCACATTGGTGAAAATGCAATGAAAATAATTATTACAAAATAAGAAAGGCTTAAGAAGGGATTTTCATTCTTTCAAAATCGAAGAAATATGGATTGGGGATTACAAAATAGAATTTCTCGTATAATTAAACCACAAAATAACCGTGCATTAATGTTGGCAGTAGATCATGGATATTTTCTAGGTCCAACTGAAAAACTTGAAAATCCAAAGAAAGTGATTGCACCTCTTTTGAAATATTGTGATTCTTTAATGGTTACAAGGGGAGTTCAAAGATCTTCTGTTTCTGCAACCACTGATACTCCTATGGTCTTGAGAGTATCTGGTGGTTCTAGTATCATAGGTGAAGATCTATCCCAAGAAGACATTACAGTCTCTATTGAGGATGCAATTAGACTAAATGCCAGTGCTCTTGCAATGTCTATCTTTGTTGGTTCAAAATATGAATATCAGACTATTGTTAATCTTGGAAAATTGGTTAGTGAAGCAGAAAAATATGGATTACCTGTTTTAGCAGTAACTGCAGTTGGAAAAGAACTAGGCAAGGATGCTAGATACCTTTCATTAGCATGTCGTGTTGCAGCAGAACAAGGTGCCCATATTGTTAAAACATACTATTGTGATAATTTTGAAAAAGTAATCCAATCATGCCCTGTTCCAATTATTGTGGCAGGTGGGAAAAAAATTCCTGAACGTGATGCTTTACAATTAACATTTAATGCAATTAAAGCCGGGGCCGTTGGCGTTGATATGGGCAGAAACATTTGGCAATCTGATCATCCTGTTTCAATGATTAAAGCCGTTAGGGCAATTGTACATGATAACCAAAATGTTGATCAAGCCTTCAAATTATATCAAAAATTAATTAGCGAAGAACCTCAAACTAAATCAAACAACCCTAATCAAACTAAATCAAACAACCCTAATCAAACTAAATCAAACAACCCTAATCAAACTAAATCAAACAACCCTAATCAAACTAAATCAAACAACCCTAATCAAACTAAATCAAACAACCCTAATCAAACTAAATCAAACAACCCTAATCAAACTAAATCAAACAACCCTAATCAAACTAAATCAAACAACCCTAATCAAACTAAATCAAACAACCCTAATCAAACTAAATCAAACAACCCTAATCAAACTAAATCAAACAACCCTAATCAAACTAAATCAAACAACCCTAATCAAACTAAATCAAACAACCCTAATCAAACTAAATCAAACAACCCTAATCAAACTAAATCAAACAACCCTAATCAAACTAAATCAAACAACCCTAATCAAAGTAAATCAAACAACCCTAATCAAAGTAAATCAAACAACCCTAATCAAAGTAAATCAAACAACCCTAATCAAAGTAAATCAAACAACCCTGATCAAAGTAAATCAAACAACCCTGATCAAAGTAAATCAAACAACCCTGATCAAAGTAAATCAAACAACCCTGATCAAAGTAAATCAAACAACCCTAATCAAAGTAAATCAAACAACCCTAATCAAAGTAAATCAAACAACCCTAATCAAAGTAAATCAAACAACCCTAATCAAACTAAATCAAACAACCCTGATCAAAGTAAATCAAACAACCCTAATCAAACTAAATCAAACAACCCTAATCAAACTAAATCAAACAACCCTAATCAAACTAAATCAAACAACCCTAATCAAACTAAATCAAACAACCCTAATCAAACTAAATCAAACAACCCTAATCAAACTAAATCAAACAACCCTAATCAAAGTAAATCAAACAACCCTGATCAAAGTAAATCAACTATTATTGAAAAATAGACATCATCCGCCAATCTTTGATAAATGAATATGTGCTATTTTCCATGTTGGCTGCTTTACTAAAACAAATGTTGCACGACCGGTAATTGCCAAGTGTTCACCTGTGTATGCTTTATTATCTACTAGCATTCCTTTTTGAATTAATTCTAAAGCAACAACTGCTGTATCTCCATACAAACTAATTTTTGGATTTTTAATTTCATATGAATAATCTGATATGCTGATAAACCTTAATTCTTCAAGTTCAATTGTTGTTTGATAATCTTTGAGATCATATGGTGGTAAATCACTGAAACTAGAAAATTTGGAATCATTTAGATGAATGTCTCTAAGTTTTGAAAGATCTTTACTGATTCCTGATTCAAATAATGTCTCTATGACATTGATTATTTCTTCATTATCGCTCAAAATAGTCCATTTCAAATGTAGAAAATATCCGTTTAAGTCTTCTGTATCATTATAAAGTGAATCTTTGATTATTTTTTAGATAATCTTTATAAATTATCAATTGATTGTTTTTATGATTTCAATGGACATAAAATTAACTAAAATATTTGGCAATGATTTGCCTCTTATTGTTCTGCTATAGTGTGCCCAAAATTTACTAGATTAAAATTATGGAGAGAAATTAAATGAATAAAATGGAAACTATGACAGGTGCAAAGGCCTTGATGACTGCAATGGAAAAAGAAGGTGTCAAACAAGTATTTGGATTACCGGGAGGTGCAAATCTTCCAATGTATGATGAATTTAATCGATGTGATATTAGACATATTTTGGTAAGACATGAACAGTCAGGAGCTCATATGGCTGATGGATTTGGTAGAGTCAGTAGAAAACCTGGTGTATGCTTTGCAACATCTGGTCCTGGCGCAACTAACATTTTAACTGGTATTGCAACTGCACAAGCAGATTCCGCCCCTATGATTGCAGTTACTGGACAAGTGGCTGTTAACATGATTGGTAGAGATGCATTTCAAGAAAGTGATATTATTGGAATGGCAAATCCTGTTGTAAAATATGCTTTTCAACCAAGAACTGCTGGAGAAATTCCAGAAGTTGTCAAGAAAGGGTTTTTCATTGCAGAAACTGGAAGACCTGGACCTGTATTAATTGACATCCCAAAAGACGTTCAAACTAATGAATCTCCTATGGAATTTCCAGATGAATTTAAAATTCAAGGTTATCATCCGTGGGCTGATCCTGATATTGTTAATGTTAAAAGAGCAATCGATATGTTACTTCATGCTGAAAAACCAATTATTTTAGCTGGGGGTGGAGCTATTATTTCATCAGCATTTGCTGAATTACAAGCCGTTGCAGAAACTCTTGTGCTTCCTGTAGTTACTACTTTCAAAGGCAAGGGGGCATTTCCTGAAACGCATCCTTTATCCTTAGGTCCAATTGGAATGCATGGACATGCAGAAGCTAACAAAATGATGACAGAAGCTGACTGTGTTTTAGCTATTGGAACTAGATTTTCGGATAGATCTGTTGGAACTTTTGAGGCTTTTGAAAAACGATTAAAAATTATTCACATGGATGTTGATCCTGCTGAAATTGGCAAGAATCAAAATGCTCAGATTGCAGTTGTTGGCGATGTAAAAGTAAATCTTAGAGTTATGGTAAAGTTACTTTTACAAAAGGCTATTAAAAAAACAGATGAATCTCCTTGGGTAAAACATGTTAAAGAAACTAAAGCTTACTGGAAAGAAAACTTGAAAATTCATCCAGGTGAAATGGGTGCTGCTAAAATTTTACGTAAACTTCGTGAATTATTACCAAAAGAATCTATTGTAACTACTGAAGTTGGACAACACCAAATGTGGGCATCATTATTCTATGATGTAATTCAACCTGGTACTTTCTTTAGTTCTACTGGGCTTGGTACTATGGGTTGGGGATTTCCAGCTGCTATTGGTGCCAAAGTTGCAAAACCTGATGTTCCTGTTGTGGATATTGCAGGTGATGGCAGTTTTAGTATGACCGAAAATTCTCTTGCAACTGCTGTTTTAGAAGATATTCCAGTAATTGTATTTATTTTAAACAATTCTACATTAGGTATGGTGGCACAATGGCAGAGAACTTTCTATGATAGACGAATGACTGGTGTAGAGCAACACAGTTGTCCTGATTATATTAAATTAGCAGAGTCTTATGGTGCGCAAGGAATTCGTGCACAATCAATGGATGAACTTGACAAAGCAATCAAAAATGCATTAGGCAGTGATGTTGCAACAGTTATTGATATTCCAATTGATCCTGAAGAAGATGTATTGCCATTTGTAGCTCCTGGAACTTCGTTATCGGATATGATTTTACCCTCTTAGGTGATTTATGATGTGGGCAATTCTTTCTATTTTAGTTGAAAACAAACCTGGAATTTTATTCAAGATAACTCATCTTTTTAGAGCAAGAAATTTCAATATTGATAGTATTTCCGTAGGAATTACTGAAAATCCTGATTACTCCAAAATGACAATTACCACATATGGTGATGAAAAACGAATCGAACAGGTAGTAAAACAACTCGATAAAATGATTGATACAGTCAAAGTTGAGCATTTAGATGAACACAAAACTGTATTTCGAGAACTTAGTATTTTTAAGATAAAGCTCAGTAATGCTAATGATAGTATGGAAGTTAACAAATTGGCAAATGCATATGGTGGTAAAGTCCATGATGTGAAAAAAGATTCCATGATGGTTGAATTGACTGCCACTCCTGATCAAATCAAATCATTTGAGGAATTAACAAAGCCATTTGGAATACTTGATGTTGCACGAACTGGTGTTGCTGCATTACAGAGAAGTGGTGCATAATGGTAAATGTTAGAATTTTTGATACCACATTACGCGATGGTGAACAAACCCTTGGGGTTTCATTATCCCCAGATCAAAAATTAGCAATTGCAAAAAAACTTGATGCATTAGGTGTTGATGCAATTGAAGCTGGATTCCCAGTAATTTCTGATGGTGAATTAAAAGCAGTTAAGATGATTACTTCTGAAGGCTTATCTTGTGAAATTGTAGGATTAACTAGAACTATTAAAAAAGATATTGATGCAGCAATTGATGCTGGATTAAATTATATTCATACATTCATTGCAACATCTGACATTCATTTAGAACACAAGCTCCAAATGACTCGAGACCAAGCACTTGAAAACGCAATTGAGGCAGTAGAGTATGGAAAGTCACGTGGATTACAAGTAGAGTTTTCAGCTGAGGATGCATCCAGAACCGACCGGGAATTTTTGAAAAAAGTTTTTGGTGATGTTGCAAAAGCAGGTGCTGATCGTGTTAACATTCCTGATACAGTGGGATATTCAACTCCTGAATATATGGCTGAAATCACTAGAGATGCAATCGAATCTACAAAACTCCCAGTAAGTGTTCACTGTCACAATGACTTTGGATTGGCAGTTGCAAATGCATTATCTGGAATTCATGCAGGTGCTGCATGTGCACATGTTACTATTAATGGAATTGGAGAACGCGCAGGAAATGCTTCATTGGAAGAATTTTCTATGGCACTCAAATGTTTGCCTTATGAACAAAATTATGAAACTAACATTAAATCTGAATTAATATATGAAACTTCTAGATTCATCTCAAAGACTGTGGGAATTATTGTACAACCCAACAAAGCAATAGTTGGGGCTAATGCATTTGGCCACGAGTCTGGAATTCATACTCATGGGGTGTTGAATAATCCTCTTACTTACGAACCAATTAGTCCTGAATTAGTGGGAAGAAAAAGATGGCTAAAGGTTGGAAAACATGCAGGGGTTCATGGAATGAATGCAATGTTGGCAGAATATGGTGTAAAACCAACTGAAGAACAAGCAAAACAAATCTTAGAAAAAGTCAAAGTACTTGGTGATCAAGGAAAACAAGTTACTGACGTAGAATTGTTATCTATGACAAGTGAGGTTTTAGGTGAGAAAGAACTTAAAAGAATTGTACAATTAACTGGTTTTTCAGTATCTACTGGAATTGGAACAATGCCTTATGCATTTGTAAAATTAAATATTGATGGTCAGGATCATATTGGAACTGATTATGGAGTTGGTCCAGTAGATGCAGCATTAAATGCAATCCAGAAAATCACCGGTAAGATTTCAGAGATTAGAATCAAAGACTATGGATTGGCATCTATTTCTGGTGGCTCTGGTGCCTTATGTGAAGTGACAGTAAAAGTTGAGGATCCATTAGGAAACAAGATTTCAGCAAAATCCGTTGGTGAAGACATTGTAACTACTTCAGTTAAAGCAGTCATTGATGCGATAAATAGAATTATGCTCAAAAAGATGTTTAACGAAAAGTAGATAAGCTAAACCTAAAATTCCCTTGTTGTGATGTTTTGATATGTATAAAATCTCTTTAATCACTGGCGATGGAATTGGTCCTGAATTATCTGAATCTGCAATTTCTGTTTTAAATACAATTCATGATAAACTTGATTTAAAATTTGATATTACAAAATTATTTGCTGGTGACAAGGCACTATCTGAAACTGGTAGGGCACTTCCAGATGAAACAGTTGATTCCATAAAACAATCTGATGTTTGTTTGAAGGCCCCTGTTGGTGAAAGTGCAGCTGATGTAATTGTGGTGTTGAGGAGAATGCTTGATTTGTATGCAAATATTCGACCTGCAAAATCATATCCACACATGCCTGCATTACGTGATGATATTGACATGGTGATAGTTAGAGAAAATACTGAGGATCTTTACACTGGGAAGGAATTTAGTTTGGGTGATTCATCTGTTGCATTAAGAATTATTTCTGAAAAAGCTTCAAAACGAATTGCAAAATATGCTTTTGAAACTGCCACACAACGTGACTCTATGAGAAAAGTAACTTGTGTTCATAAATCAAACGTAATGCGAATTACAGATGGTATGTTTGCTAAAGCATGTACTGATGTTTCCAAAAATTATCCTGATATTACATTTGAAGAAATGTATGTTGATGCATGTGCTATGAATTTAATTCGTCAACCAGATCAGTTTGATGTTATAGTTACTACTAATTTGTTTGGGGATATTTTATCTGATGAATCTTCACAAGTGGTTGGAGGATTAGGTATGGCACCAGCTGCTAATATTGGAGATAATTTTGCATTGTTTGAACCAGTTCACGGTGCAGCATTTGATATCGCAGGTCAAAATATTGCCAATCCCTCATCTTTCTTGTTATCAATTAAGATGATGCTTGATTGGTTAGGAAACAAACACAATGATTCCAAATGTATTGAGATTGGTCAAAAATTGGAATCAACTATCTTTGATTTAGTAAAAATTGGTGTTAAAACCAAAGATATTGGTGGAGATAAGAGTACTATTGAATTTACAAAACAGATTACAGATAATCTTTAAAGGACATTTTATTTATTAAAACAACGAGGTATAAGGAAAACACGTTAAATTAAGGACGTATTCCTAACATGATATGTTTTCCAGACCGTTTGCTCTACGACGCAGAACAGAGGTTTCTCGTCATAACTATTACGTTAAAATCATATTTAACAATGATCTAAATTTTCATCTAGTAATAATTACTTTATACCTGTGATATCCTTTGAATGTATTCTTCGTGAATTCTTTTCTGGTTTTGTACAATTCACAAAAATACTTCATAATTTGTATTATATGTAATCCTATTTTTTTGTTAAACTTGGAAAAGTGTAAAAAATTGATCGTTTAGTTATTTTGATGTATTGGAGCCCATTTTATCTTGAAATTTCCAATTTTTTATGATTGCCAATTTTTATTAAATACAATTTTTTCAATATATTATGGTAAATTGCTGTATTTGTAAACTCGTTCCTGGAACCTTGAAAATCACTGATGGAAATCCAAAATACAAAGGAAAATCAATTTGTAAAGAATGTGAAGGATATCGTAAACTACTCAAAGAAACTAAGTAGCAATAGATCCGTTTATTGACTATTCTTAGGCCCGAAAATGCTTATCTAAATCGGATTCGTGAAATTCTGTTATGGGTTTGTTTGATAAATTTAGTAAAACATTTGACAAGTTTGGGTATGACTTAGATGGGTATGATAAAGATGGATATGACAAAAAGGGATGTGACAAAAATGGATTTGATGAAGATGGATACAACAAAGATGGATACAACAAAAATGGATACAACAAAAAGGGATACAACAAAAAGGGATATGATAAAAAGGGATGTGACAAAAAAGGATACAAAGATGGATACGACGAAGATGGATACAATTACAAGGGTTACAACAAAGATGGATACAACAAAAATGGATACAACAAAAATGGATACAACAAAGATGGGTATGATAATCGTGGTTTTTCTCTTGATGGGATTCACATTGATACAAAAATAAATTTTGATAAAGACGGCTACAACAAAAAAGGATACAACAAAGATGGATACAACAAAAATGGGTTTAACAAAAAAGGATACAACAAAAATGGATACAACAAAAATGGGTTTAACCAAGATGGATATGATCTAAAGGGATACAACAAAGACGGATATGACAAAGACGGGTTTAACCAAGACGGGTATGATAATAATGGATATGATAATAATGGATATGATCTAAAGGGATACAACAAAGACGGATATGATTTAGATGGGTATGATGACAATGGACATAACAAAGACGGGTATGATAAATTTGGATATGATCACCTAGGCTACAACAAAGATGGATACAATAAAGATGGATACAACAAATTCAATAAAAATAAAATTGAAGTAAAAAATGATTAAAACATTTTTTATGTCTGAGTTTACTAAACAAAATTGACAATAAATTAAGTAGATTCTTCAGATTTTGTTTTATTTTTTGTCGCCCATTCTTCATACATTTTGATCAACTCATCCACATCTTTGCCTTCTTCAGAATAAGTCACGATGACACCGAATGTCCCTTTTGTATCGTGTCCTCTTGCAAAGTATCCCCAAAATGAGTCAGGCAATTTAGCAAAACTACTAGAATCATGTGATACTCCAATCAAATTGTTCCCAATTACTTCTACAACTTTTTTCGCATCCTTTTGATCAATCATGATCAATTAACGCCTTTTCTTCTTTTTAGTTTTTCACCATTTAATTCGGTGTTATTTTCAAAATCTTCCAACTTTTTCTTTATTCCTTCTTTTTCTTCTTTAGTCACTTCTCGAATGATGATATCTTCACCATCTGCAAAATTTCCACATTTTTCACATATCCATAATGGAGGTTTGTCTTTAGCAAAGACTATCGGTAATCTTCTTTCGTTACATTGTTTACAGAATAATGTCATATTTCATATGCTCCTCTATGGACTAAGCCTGTCTGGGTCTCGTGGATACAAAACTACTTCGCGAACATTATCCATTCCAATAAGTGTAGTCATCAATCTATCTAATCCCATTCCCCAACCTGAATGTGGTGGCATTCCCCAATCAAATGTTTTGAGGTGGTCTGTAAATTGGTTAGGATCTAGTCCTTGCTCTTTTAGTCTCTCTTTGAGCATTTCTGGATTGTGAAGTCTAGTTCCTCCTGAGGATAATTCTAAAAATCCATACTGCAAATCAAAAGAACGTGAAAGTGTTGCATCATCATCCTTCTCTCTGATGTAAAATGGTTTTAGTTTCATGGGCCAGTCAGTTAAAAAGAAAAATCCTGGATGGTTTTGTCCGATGATTCTAAGATGTGCATCAAGTAAATCGTCTCCAAATTCGACTTTTTCCCCTGCTTTTTTCAACTCTTCAACACATTGTGTATATGTGATTCTCTCAAATGGTGTTGAAGGAACTTCTATTGTGTGCTTAATTGCTTCTTGCTCTGTTTTACAATTTTCTGAAACATCTTTGTAAACTAATACAACAAGTGATTCTAAAACACTCATGACATCTTCATAGTCCATAAATGCAGCTTCAATGTCTATACTGGTAAATTCTGTCAAATGTCTTCCAGTGTGAGAATTTTCTGCTCTGTAAAAATTTGAAATTTCAAATACTCGTTCTAAACCAATTGTCATTTGTTCTTTGTATAATTGTGGACTCTGAGCAAGATATGCTGTTTTTCCAAAATAGTCTAATGAAAATAAATCTGCTCCCCCCTCACTTGCACTTCCAATTATTTTTGGAGTTGTGATTTCAATGAATTTTTTATCTGCAAGAGTTTTTCTTAAAGATTGTAATACGTGATGTCGCAATTTAAAAATTGAAGCTGTTTTTTGATTCCTCATATCTAGTGCTCTATGATTCAATCTTGTATCAATATTACTTTCTAGTCTACCAATTGGGTCAACTGGTAGTGGGTGAATTGCTTTTCCTAAAACTTCTATTTCGTCTGCTTTAACCTCAAATGCAAAATCACGAGCTTTGGTTTCTTGCACTATTCCTCTAATACTAACAACACTTTGACGATTAATTTCACCGAGATTGTCATTAAGTTCTCCCTTGACTATAACTTGAGATATTCCTGAAACATCTCGAAGAGTGATAAATGACATTTTTCCTAATTTTCTAAAATCCTCAATCCATCCTCCCAACACTACTTCTTTTCCTATCCGTTCTTGATTTAGTTCAGAAATATCGTGAGTTTTTACAAAAACCATGCCTATCTTTTATCCTCAAATTCTATCTCAATGTCAAGGTTTCGGGCATTCTTGACTATCTGTACCACTTTTTCAGTATCGATAGGGAATTTTGGAGTCCATTTCCCTGAAACCACTGCTTTTGTTTTTTGAATATCGCCTGGTGCCCAAACTACATTAATTGATAAGATTTTGGTGGGAAAGAACAAATCTTCTATGAAACGTTTGTCTGTTTCATCTGACTCTACAAGCCAAATTTTACCTTTGAATTGGTCTTGTAATGTTCGATATAATGTCCTACTTTGCCTAATCAACATGATGTCATTTTTTGCTAGAGTTAATACAAAATTTTCATCAAATTCTTTACAAGAATATAGTGTAAAATTTTTAATTTCTTTATTTGATTTTGCAATTTTTGCAAGATTCATAGATGCTTCTACATCTGCTTTTGTTAATTCACCTGATTCAACTTTACTTTCACATTGAGGGCACAGAACGGAATTTTTTGCATCAAAGCCACAAATAGGTAATTTCATTTAAATCAACTTTTTTTATTCTGATAATGTTGTTTATATCCCTTAGTGTAAAACAAAAATTCTAGTTTGGATCTAAGAAAACAATGACATTTCTAACTGTTAGTGGATTATCCTCAAAATATTCTTCATCTAAAGGACCAGTATATGCTGTAGATGATGTTGATTTTAAATTGAATAATGGTGAATCTATGGGGATTGCTGGTGAGAGTGCATGTGGAAAAAGTACCTTGGGTTTGTCATTAATTAGAATGCTTTCGGGTGGTACCACTGAAGGACAAATCACATTTGATGGAGTTTCTATTTTAGAATTGGCTGATTCAGAATTTGATGATGAATATAGGTGGAAAAAAATCTCAATGATTTTTCAGGGTGCCATGAATTCATTGGATCCTGTATTTACTGTCAATGAACAATTCGTTGAGATTTTAAAAGAGCATTCCTTTGATGGTGATTCAAAGAAAATAATTTCTGATGCAATGAATTCTGTATCTCTTGATGAACATGTTCTGAAAAAATATCCTCATGAACTAAGTGGTGGAATGAAACAAAGAGTTATCATTGCAATGGCATTACTGCTCAAACCAAAATTTGTAATTGCTGATGAACCTACAACTGCATTGGATGTTTTAATCCAAGCTCAAATTATTAATTTATTAAAATCTTTAAAAAAAGAAGGCATGTCATTTATGCTAATTACGCATGATTTGGCGGTTCTATCTGAAATTGCTGATAAAATTGGTATAATGTATGGGGGACAAATGGTGGAATTTAATTCTTCAGAACAAATTTACAAGAATCCAAAACATCCCTACACTCAGGGACTTTTAGAATCAATTCCTACTTTGAAGGGAAACACTCCAAAATACATTAAAGGCATCCCTCCAAGCTTACTTGATGCTTCAACACAATGTAGATTTATTGAAAGATGTCCATTAGCTATAGAAAAATGTAAAGAACTTCCTCCTAAATTTAAAACTGAAACTGGTTATGTTCGATGTTGGTTATATGAAGATGAAAAATAAATTTATTTTTTATTAAGAAATTCCTCATCAATTTTTTTTAAATATGTTTCTTGTAGTTGGGAAATTTCTCTTCCAGTTGTATTTCTACTGATCATTTTAACATATTGCATTAAATCTTGATTTTTTTGAGTTTTTTCAAACTCTTCAATTTTTTTAAATGAGTCTTGCTCAAACTTCATCATTTCTCTTAATTCTTTACTGATTCCTATGATTTTTATTTTTTCATAGTTTTTGGAATTTGATTTTCTAAAACTAATCTCATCAATTAATTTTTAAATTTCATCTGATTTATCCATGTTTTTTAAAAATTATTCAAATATTTTAATTTTGTATTTCTTTTTTATGTTCTAATATGTGTTTTAATCCGTCTGTCATACTAAGTGAATCCAAGTCAATTTCACAATATGAGCATTTCATATGCTAAGAATATTTTTTCACAATTGGCAAGCATGAATCTATAATTCTTAACATTTCTGATCTGATTACTTTTTTATCAATTGATATCCAAATTCTTGATTTTTTAATTGCAAATGAGATGGTTTGCACTTTCTTTCTTTCTTCCCAGACAAATTCTATTTCTCCCAGGTTTTTATCAAAAAATCCTTCCAAATCTGTCTTCATTGCAATATGTGAAAATTGATGCTGTGTATTTTTTTCATTTAATAATGGAATTAAATCTGGTCTTCGTTTGTATGCTAATAGATTCCCACTTTCACCAATTGCTCCTACAAATCTGATAAATGGGCTAATTGTTGCAATTGTATCACAAATGGTTTCAAAATCTTTCTTTGTCAATTATTCTAGTGGTAAATGGATGATATTTTAATGATATTGTTTTGACGTGGTCACAAATATTCTTTCATATCCGTATCGAGTATATTTTTTAAAATAGAGATCCTAATCCTATTACTACAACAATTGTTTTAACTATTTTACCTGTGATCATAAAAAATGAAAACTTGGTAAACTTCATTTTCTTTGCACCAGCAGAAATCAAAATCAAATCTCCAACCACTGGAATCCACGCTGCAAAAAATATTGCACTCCATCCAAATCTGTCCAGTAATTTATTATGTTTCTTTTTATTCTCTATGATTTCTTTATTTTTGTTTTGTTTGAATCTATTGAATACTTTGTTTCCACCAAATCCTATAAAATAATTTAATATTCCTCCAACCGTAGATCCTACAATTAATACTATTCCTACAAGAAAAATATTCTCCCCACCAATTAACAAAGCTGATGTGAGAATTTCAGTTGGTAACGGTATTGCAGTAGCTGATAACAGTGAGTTAAGAAATAATCCAATTATTCCATATTCTTGAAATGTGTTGTTAGCTAAAATATCATGTATTTGTTGATAATATTCTAAAAATAATTCATAACTCATGATTACTTTTCCTCATTTTGTATAATTTAAAATCCTATTGTCTTTATTACTATTCATCTATTTGCTTTTCCAATTACAAACATTCTATCTTCAGTATTCAAAATTTTGATATCTGTTGTCAATATGAAATAATACAAATTTCTTTAATGATCTTTCATTTATGGGCTAATTTCAATTTTAATTTATTTATACTCCAAAAATATCGTTTTCATTAAATATTATCTGAAAATGATTAATTCATGGAATTTGGTGATATTTTCTCCTTGCGCCTGATGATGGCCACCTGATTTTATCATTGGTTAATTTTTTCGGTTCCCTTATTCCTTTTGTGCCATTGCCTGGATTTTTGTTTCTTGCAACAATGTCTGTTGGCAATCAATACAATCTACATATTTTAGCAATAGTGTCTGCACTTACTGCTACTGTTGCCAAACAAATTATCTTTTTTATTAGTTTTAGTGGCCGAAAAATAATGAATAAAAAAACCAGAATAAGGATGCGGCCTTTTGAAAGATTGGTTAAAAGATATGGTGCAGCAGCGGCATTTATTGCTGTAGCGACACCATTGCCTGATGATATGGTATTTGTTCCATTGGGACTTGCAAAGTATAACCCAAAACGATTTTTCATTGTAACACTTACTGGAAAACTTGTTCTTAGCTATGTGATAGTTTTAATTTCACACAATATTGGATTGTCTTTTATCGAACCTTTCTTGGAAAATGTTAATGATCCTACCCCTATTTACATTGGTATTGTTATTTTTGGTGTAATTATGACTGCAATGATTATTTTACTTTTAAAATTGGACTGGCAAAGAGTCATGGGAACGTTTGCTCCTTGGATAAAATAATCCTGAAGGTCAAGATGATTAAATTGTTATTTTAAAATTCCACATTTTGTCTACTGCTTTTGTGATTCCTATTCTTTGGGATGATATAATTTTTTCTGATTTAATTCCTTCAGTAATGTATAGTTTGGATTTTTTTGTCAAATCTATACCGTAATGTTTTTTGGTAATGTCTAGGGCTTGTGCTAATTTTGCTGGTCCATTGGTAAGATTTTTTAAATTTTGAGTTCCTCGATTTTTTTGCATTATTTTGATTCCTTTTTCAGCCTCAATTGCACGAATAAGTACTGCTCCAGCTGCTTTTTTAGAATTTTTTGCTACTACATTAAAACAAAAATACATTCCATATGTAAAATAGACATAGGCAAAGCCTACATCTCCAAACATTATTTTATTTCTATCTGTAATTTTTCTAAATGCATGACTTGCTGGATCATCATTATGTCTATATGCTTCAGTCTCAGTAATAATTCCTGATATTTCGTTGTGTCCTATTTTTCTAATTATTCTTTTTCCTAAAAGATTTTTTGCAACCGTAACTGTATCTTTTGAATAAAATTTTCTAGGAAGTATAGTCAATGTCTATTTTTACTTTTTTATTGTTTTTTAACTTTATAATTATATCAAATAATTTTACCATATCTTTTTTCAACACTGTAATCAATTTTTGATTGTAAATAGTTGCTGCTGGATGAATTGTCAAAAAATATAATTGATTTTCTTTTCTAACTAGTTTTCCTCTGAATTTAGTAATCTCTGAACCCTTCAATAGAGAATTAAATGCTGTATTTCCTAAAATACATATTATTTTTGGTTTAATGATTGCAATTTCTTGTTTTAGATATTCCTGACATGTCTCTCTCTCGATTGTAGTTGGAACTCTGTTTTTTGGAGGTCTGCATTTTACAATGTTTGTAATGTATACTTCTTCCCTTGAAATTCCTGCTCCTTCTAGTGCAATTGAAAGTTTTTTACCTGCAATGCCGATAAATGGTTCACCTTTTTTATCTTCATTTTTTCCAGGTGCTTCTCCTACAAAAATTACATTTGAATGAAAATTTCCTTTTCCTGGAACTGAATTAGTTCTAGTTTTACAAAGATCACACTTTGTACATTTGATAACCTTTTTTTTAATAATTTCTAAATTTTGTTTCATTTCTTAATTTACACTCTTCACGGTAGCAGTTCCTCTTATTGTTGGTCCACCGTTTCCCATAATCATTGATTGCATTGGATCACCTTTACCACAATTAGTTATTGGTCTTACAGTGAAATCATTTCCACATGCATCAACTGATTCGAAGAATTTGGGTGCCGTCCCCATAACAATAACATCCCTTAACAAATCAGTAATTTCTCCGTTTTCAATTCTTTGAGCATACTGACATGATATACTCCAATTGTATCGTTTCATGTCTATTGATGGAATTTTCATATTTGAGATTAGATATCCGTGTTTGACATCTTTGATAATTTCATCCACATTCCTATCCCCATTACCGATACAAGTGCATGCCATTCGTATCAGAGGCATAAATCGGTAATTTGTTGCTCTCATATTCCCTGTTGGCACTGTATCAAAATCAATGGCGGTTTCTCTATTTTGCATGTGATTTTTTAAAATCCCTTTTTCAACTAGAGTTGTTTTCTTTGTTTCAATACCTTCATCATCAAATTGATACCATCCTAAACTTTCTTTTATTGTAGGATCATCAAATACGTTAAGATTCTCTGAACCAATTTTTTCTCCTAGTTTGTTTTTCCACCATGCTCCTCCTGCCCATGCCATCTCTTTTCCTAATACTCTGTCTGCCTCTGATGGATGTCCTAGTATTTCATGTGTAAGTAATGATACAAAATCTGGATTCATTACTACTGTTGCATTCTCTTCTTTTACTGGTTTTGCAAGTGTTAATTGTGATGCTTTTAATGCAATTTCTTTTGCACATTGTTGAATTTTGTTTTTATTTGTCAATTGTTCTAATCCCCCTCTACCACCTTCTGTAATGTTAACTGATTGAGTTATTCCTGAATCATGAGCTGTTGCCACCATATCGATAACTGTATCTGTAAAATTCTGCATAATTTCTGAACCTTCTGTATTTACAAAATATTTTGAATTAATTGTAAACCATGGATTTACAATAGATTTGATAATTTTTGGAATCTCTGAAATAATTTTATCTGCATCTAATCCAATTTTTATTATATCTTCCAATTCGGGTTTTTTGATTATTAGGTAATTAACTTGAGATTTTTTTGCAGGATTGGGGTATAGTCTTATTTTATTTTTTTTATTGTTCTTGTTACTTTTTATTGAATTATCTATTGCATCTTTAATTTGCTCAAATGTTTCTGGATTTGTAATTGAGCAAAAATTCCATACATTATCTTTGATAATCCTAATACCTATTCCTCTATCATCATTAATCTTGACATATTCTACTGAATTTTTTTCTATTAGTGCTGACTTTTGTTCTTGCTGTTCTGCTCTGACGTCACAATATTGAGCACCTGACTGTTCGGCATATTTGACTGCCCTATCTGCAAGATCCTGTAATCTTGTATCCATGTTCTATACAATTCTGCATGGTTCGTAAATCTTCTGCTCTCTAATGGCTTGATATTGCAGGCATGGTGAAATAATACTCATCTTCAAAAGTATAGTCTGTGCTGGATTTTTTGCGTAAAAATTCAAAATATTTGATACAATTTTCATAAAATTGCTTATTTTTCATGTAGTTGTTCCATGTTCTGAATACAAAAATATCGATTTTGTTAAGAGTGTGAGGGATTTTAGTTCTGAAAGTTTGTTTTCTTTAAGCAGATTTTAAAGGGGTTTTGGTTGGCTCATCTTTTGGGATGGTAAATGAGAATGTTGCTCTTTGATTAGGTTTACTGTGAACAACTTTGTTTCCTAATTCATTTTTTCGCTAAAATATAACGAAATTCATAGGAAATAGAACAAAAATTAATGGTTCTTGTTATATGATTTATTCATTTAAATCTAAATTAATGCAAAAATTTCTAATTGGGAAACAAAGTTGAGCATGGTGCATCTTCATACATATCAAAACCCTTTGATTTTAATGGTGTTTTAGAATCAATCAAGTTTTTAATTTAAGAAAGTAAATAGGGTATTAGTTATCTATGGAATTGATCTGAAATTTGTCAAAAATTGTAGCTGATACTAGCGTAATTATCAATGGCCAACTTGTATCTCAAATTGAATCTGGGAGTGTTAGAAATTTTGAAATCATTATTCCTCAAGCTGTATTTGATGAGTTGCAATCCCAAGCATCAAAGAAAAAAGAACAGGGATTCATTGGTCTTGAGAAGATTCGAAAGTTGAAATCATTATCTGGAAGTTATGGGCTAAGTATTGTTGTAGGTGGGACCCATCCTTCTTCAGATGATGTGAAGCTTGCTAGTAGTGGGAGAATTGACTCTTTGATAGTAGATATGGCTAAACAAAATAATGCGATACTGTACACTTCTGATCATGTTCAACACTTAGTGGCACAGGCAGAAGATGTTGAAACAGTATTTTTAAAATCTCAAATTCAAAACGAATCTTTAGAATTTTTAAAATATTTTGATTCTGACACAATGAGCGTTCATCTGAAAGAAAATCAATGCCCTTTGGCAAAAAAAGGAAAACCTGGAGCCTTTGTATTGACAAAGTTAAACGATGATCTTCTATCTAAGGATTATTTAGAAATAATTTCAGCACAAATTTTGGATGTCGTGAACATATCTGATTCTACTACTCTGGAAATATCTAAAACAGGTGCATCTGTTGTTCAACATCAAGATTATAGAATTGCAATTACATATCCTCCTTTTTCAGAATCTTTTGAAATTACTATAGTTCATCCAATTGTAAAATTATCTCTTGAAGATTATTCTATTTCTGAAAAATTAATGGAACGATTCTCTGACAGTGCAGAAGGTATTGTTATTTCTGGTGCTCCTGGTTCTGGAAAAAGTACACTTGCATCAGGACTTGCAAATTTTTATCATAAACAGGGAAAGATTGTAAAAACATTTGAATCTCCACGAGATTTACAAGTTGATTCGGGAGTAACTCAATACAGTAAACTTGATGGAAGTTTTGATAATTCTGCTGATATTTTATTATTAGTTAGACCTGACTATACAATTTTTGATGAAGTAAGACGAAGAGAAGATTTTGTTACTTTTGCTGATTTGAGATTAACTGGAGTTGGAATGGTTGGTGTTGTTCATGCAAATTCTCCATTAGATGCAATTCAGCGATTCATTGGAAAAATTGAATTAGGGATTATTCCAAATGTTTTGGACACTGTAGTTTTTGTAAAAGACGGTGAAATTCAAATGGTATATGATTTAGAATTAAAAGTAAAAGTTCCAACTGGGATGACTGAATCTGATTTGGCTAGACCTGTAATTGAAATTAGAAATTTTGAGAATGATGTTCTAGAACATGAGATTTACACCTTTGGTGAAGAAAATGTTATAGTTCCAGTAGGTAAAAAAGTAGATAAAATTGGAATAGAAAAACTTGCTGAGGATAAAATCAAAGAAACTTTTAGACGCTATGATCCCAATGCTGAGGTTGAAATTTTATCTGATAATAGAGTTAAAGTTATGGTCAATGAACAAAATATTGCATCCATTATTGGACGTGGAGGTTCAAACATTAATGAAATTGAAAAATTACTCAAAATCCATATCGACGTTGTTGAAAAATCT
Source organism: Candidatus Nitrosopumilus sp. (assembly GCA_965262905.1). Classification (GTDB taxonomy): domain Archaea; phylum Thermoproteota; class Nitrososphaeria; order Nitrososphaerales; family Nitrosopumilaceae; genus Nitrosopumilus. The sequence goes on along the minus strand of OZ253567.1, from coordinate 732,777 downwards.
TCTGATGATTTATCATTAACATCTAATAATTTACCATTTAGTTTCTCTGAATCAAAAACTGCAATTCTCCTTACTGTGAACAGAGATTTCACATCTATGCATGTGGATATCTATTCCAATGCAAAATTTATTGCATCTGTTAGAATTGGAAAAAAAGGCCAAATTAAAATCCCTAAACGTTCTGATGTGGCACGAACATTGATGGATTTTTCATTTTCACAAAGCGATATCAAACTTTATCTTAAAGATTTTTAAAATTATCAATAATTTTTGGATTTGCTTTTAGAAAAGTAATAAATTTCCTTAATTGCTTTATTGTTTTTGGATTTAAGTGATGTTCAATTCCTTCTGCATCTTGGTTGGCTGTTTCATACCCTACACCTAAAATTTCAAAAAATTCTAATAATATTCCATGTTTCTGCCTTATTCCTTCTGCAACTTGTATTCCTTTACTTGTAAGATTAATTCCATGGTATTTTTCATATTCTAAAAATCCATTCTCATCTAGTCTCTGAAGCATTTTGGTAACACTTGGTGCACTAACATTCATGTATCTTGAAATATCCAAAGTAGTTGCATATCCTTTCAACTCTACTAATTCCCCAATAATTTCTAAATAATCTTCCATTCTTGAGCTTGAACGGGTTCTCTCTAACTGATGAGCTGCTTTGATTGAATCTAGTCTTTTGGAATCTTTAGTTTTCATGTATCTTTGTATCTAAATGAAATCTAGTATAATTGAGTGTCTTTTCGTTGATTTTAGCTACTCTTTGTTGACTTGAATGTGACATGAGTTGATCTTTGTTTCTTAACTAATTTCTTCTAAATCAAGGTTGGAATGGTTGATCCCTTAAAGGCACGTCTCGAAAAATTGAAGAAATTCTCTGATTCTGCTAAACGTAGAGCTAATTTGTATTCTGAAGTATCTGGAATGGATGACGGACACACTGCACGTTCATTGGGAGCTCTGCAAAAAGCACCTGCTCCTGGTAAAAAACTTCAAAAAATAGGATTTTTGATGTTATGGGTACCTGAACCAACAGGTGTGACTTGCGCTATTGGTGGACCTATGATAATTGCTGGACGATACTTGGACAAAAAATACAACGGTTCAACTCTTCATGACATTGGACATCAGACAAAAAATAACATGTCCACAATTAGTGATTTTAAGAATTCTGTAATGTAAACACTCTTAGTTTTTAAAATCACTATTCTGGTGATTTTCGTTCCTACTATTACAAAAAAAGTGTGAATAGTGTGTTTAATAATGAATTTTGCAGTTATTGGTAGATCTTCTTTTCTGTATTCTTTTCTAATGATTGAGCTAAAAGTGATCTAAATTACAAATTCTAGTCACGTGAAATGATTCACTAATGAGCTACAACTAGGCCTAGCAAAAACTAGTATTGGATTTTGCGAGAATTTGTTACCTAGCGCATGTAGTATGCTACAAGTCGCTAGTCGTTAATGTTGTGTATAATTTAAGATACTGGATGTTGGCTAGAAATTATTTTGCTAGATTGTACTGATTTTTGCTAGAATGTTTTGATTTTTGTAGAAAAAATAAACAAATGTAAATAATTTACAGAACACACTATTGTATTTGTTTAACGTAATGATATTATGGTATATTCTAATGCGTTGTATTTTGCATCAAGGTTTGACAAGTTGACTGATGAAGTACTCTCCACTTTTGTTGCAAAACAAAAATCAGAAAAAAAAATTCAAACTGAATAAAACTATTCTTTATGAATTGATGTATTTTGGAATTTCAGGTATAGTGATTGTTGGGGTTAGAAAAATTTAGTAATTATCAACATGCTTAATTTCCAGTTTAGAGTATCTTTTCTGTGAACCTAGGAAGATCATACTTAAATTATCAACAAACTCTAGTGTGTAATGCGATTTATGTGGATGCAGAAAGATACTGACACAAAAAGATACTGACACAAAAAGATACTGACACAAAAAGGGTTAATGTTCATCTTTGAGGTTCTGGAAAAAGTACAGAGTCATTTGATGCAGATTTAGGAGGTAATACGTTGTATCAAATTTGGAACGGTCATCCTCCGAATTTAATTAATTACAAACCCGATACAATTACAGCATGGAATGATGACCATCATGCTTCGTGGCCTATACGGCCTAAATCAGTTCCGTGTCATGCACACGTTATAGAGTTTAATGGTAATGGCGTTGATACCGCCCATTATGACGTTAACGATATCAATCCAAGTACTAATGCTTGGGTTCTACTCAATAAGGGAAGTACAATGAAATATGGTTGTTAATTCCTAACTTCTTTTCTAATTCTGATAAGCTCCACATTTAGAACATTGAGGATATTTGAATTACTAAATAAAAGAACGTTGTAAATTTTTAACAATCTTGTTTATCTCTTTTTCATTCAATAAATCTTGCCTGTTTTCTAAAAATGAATTTATTTTATTCAAACTTGAAACAAACACTGAACGATAATTTTGATTGTATGTCATATTTCCTTGAATTGAAAGTAGAATGTTTGTAACTCTAGTGTCTTTGATCACATCTTGAAGTAAAATCCATAGAACACGACCTACTCTTTCAGTTTGTTCGTATGGGATTGGGTTTGTATTGTTTTTAACATAATTATCACTCCAATTTTTGATTTCAATGATAAAGACATCTTTTGGACAAACAACTACAATATCCATCTGTGCTGATTTTAGATTCTTTTTCCATTATATGTGACCCATCTTGATAGTGTAACTTCTACACCACATAAGATGTGATAACTATCATCAAACTTTAACAATTCATCAATGACTTTGTTTTCCCCTTTAGCTCCTGTATGAAGTGGGTTCTCTTCATTGTTCTCAAATTTGCTAATCTGTCTTTTATAATTCATTTTTTTATTCCTCCAAAAATCCTGATTTCTCTTTTACAAGTTTTTCTTCAAATTCTTTTTTTACTCTATCAATGTCTTCAATATTTTCAACTCCATCAGGTAATTTGTCTAAAAGACTACTTTTGCTATCTACCATTCCATGAATCATTTGTGATATCTCTTGGATAATTTGAGATTCTGATGTTTTCTTTCCATGCAGGCGCATTCTGGGGGTAAATTTCACCTAAAATCTCCTCATCTGAGCATTGAATATTTTTTGAGAAACTAGAATGTGACAGATAATTTTTGAAAACATCGAAAAATAATATACAATTTAACACATTTTAAAAGGAGTTAAACCAATTAGTTCATGACAACTCGTGCTCAAGCATTAATTCCAATTACAATTGCAGCTGTGATTATTGGAGTAATTGGTATGTTGACTCTTCCAAGTGATAGTAAATTAGAATCCGTTGAATTCCCCCGCGGTACTATTTTGGTTGATGATGTTGCACTAGAAGTTCAAATTGCTGATTCTGAACCACGAAGAGTTCGTGGATTGATGTTCCAAGATCAATTACCTTATGATCAAGGAATGATTTTTGTATTTACTGAACCGGGGTTGTATTCTTTATGGATGCTTAACATGCAATTTTCATTAGATATGATTTGGTTTGATCAAGATGGAAACGTTGTACATATTGAAAAAGATGTACCGCCATGTAAAACTGTAGTAGAAATAACTACTTGTCAGAGTGTAGTTCCAGATAATGATGCATCATATGTACTTGAAGTAACTTCTGGATTTATTGATCAAAATAACATCACCCCTGATTCTAAATTAATAATTATCTCAATTTAGAATAGCAAAGCCTTATCTTTGAATAAAAAATCTGTTTTCTATGAACAGGATGATTGTGATTCCTATTTTAGTGGGCATTGTCATTGTTGTTTCGGCTTTTTTTATATTGTCAAATGATACATCTTCAGACTCTGAATCCCAATTAATCTATGATAACGGTTTTAGCTATTATGACATTGAAAAAATTCAAAATAATTTAGAAGACCATGATATTTTTGTCTCTTCTCCTACGGCAATTACTGATCACACCATAAGTCAATACTGTACTTATTTTGAAAAGGGACTTCCAAGAAATGTAGAATACTGTACAACCACTGCGGTATTGAATTATGATGGAACTTCACTTGGAAATATCAACATTGGAGGTGATATTCAGTCTCCTGTTCTAGCCATTGCTAATCTTGAAACTCCTTCTCTAGAATCAAATCAAGATGGAGTTTTTGTAGTATTTGAGGTTATGATAGAAACCCTTGTTTGTGACTGCTGGGAAGAAGAAAAATCTGAAGACTATCCTACAATCTCATCATGGTTAGAGGGGGTTCAAACTTTTTACATTGATTCAGACAAGCGTAATATTAAATCTAAAATCGATGATTTGGCAGGATATGAAATATCTTTAGAAATAACTACAAAGGATAATTCTATTTTACAGACATTAATTATTCTAAAGTAGTTTAATTATATATTAGAAAATTCTTTGATTGAGATTACCGTGATTGATCAACTATGGCTAATTCCTTTGGGATTTGCAGCCGGACTTTTGGGTTCTATGATTGGTCTTGGTGGTGGTATTATTGTGGTTCCTGTTTTAACATTTTTAGGATTTCCTCCAACTGCTGCGGCTAGTAATAGTTTGTTTGCTGCATTAAGTAATGCCACTGCCTCTACAATCTCTTACTCAAAACAAAAACGAATAGAATATTCTTTAGGTCTTAAACTTGGATTACTCTCAATCCCTGGAACTATTTTAGGTGCAATAATGTCAACTGATGTTGCCCCTGATATTTTTAAAATTTTATTTGGATTTGTATTGATTGCATCAGCTGCGTACATATTTTTAAGAAAAAAAATTGAAACCAAAGAGAAAACAATTTCAAAACAGATGATTGTTTTTATAATTGGTGCAAGTTTTTTTGCAGGAATAATTTCTTCCTTTTTTGGTATTGGGGGGGGAATAATCTTCGTTCCGTTAATGATTGTGGGAATGGGAATGGCGATGAAAAAAGCTGCTCCTACGTCTCAAATGATTCTCTTGTTTGCATCTTTGTCTGGAGTAATTGTTCATAGTTTCTTGGGACATCCTGATTTTCTTCAAGCAGGATTCTTATCTATTGGTTCATTTATCGGAGGATTAGTTGGTGCAAGATTGTCTATTGATATCAAAGAACGCTATTTGCAAATTCTTGTTTCTGTAGTAATTGTAGTTGCAGCTGCAAAACTATTTTTTGACTCACTATCTGGAAATGTTTTGGGATTCTAGCCTCGATAATTTCCCTGTGCTTTTATACAAATTTTGTAATGTAAATTAGACCTCTTGCGTAATTGATACAATTTGATCATAATCTCAACATTCTCTCACAACAAGATCCAAAGCTAAGAGTGATTGTACAATTTCATGATAACATATCTAAAATTATAAAAATTTCTCATGTAATTCTTGGGCATTAGTCTGTCAGACATTATTTTTTACATAATGGATTTATAATATTTAATTCTATTAATTCGCAAAATTTTGTAATTATTGGAATAAATGTTTTTCTCATTATAATCAATCATCCTTATTATTATAAAAAAATTAGGAAATACTGTGAACTTGGATAGTTACAGTATGTATTGTTCCTTTTTTGATTCCATTCAATAATGCTGGAAAATTTTCTGATTCACAATCTAAATAATTAGAAAATACAACCAACTCATCCCAACACTCTCCAATACATCATGATACATGCCAAGTAAACAAATGATAAATAATTATCACAGTTCTTTTCATATATGATTCTATGAAATCCATTCTTTAACCATTCTGGAGAACCATGAAAAAAATCTCTCAACAACAAATCTTGTCTTGTTGTAATTGTTTTGATTTACATCACCGTACTTTTTATGATTGTTTTTCTTGAAATTTCTTTTTGGAATGCATGGAATGATGTTTTTTCAGATAATCTCTGATGGTGCCATTGTCATAACCCTTGTCTGCAAAACATGATATGATTTCTTTTATTGATTCATATTCAAATATCCTGAAATCGATTCCATAACATCTACAAATTTTGTACTGTCATGAATATTTACAGGACTGCACACAATTGATATCAGTAAACCGTTTTATTCCACTGCAACATGAATTTTTGAGCCTATAATTCTCTTGAATCCATCAAATCCTATTACATCTCCCTTTTTTGGCAGGAATTGATGATGAATCAACTGATATCTTTTGTAAGTTTGTTTTGCTTGTGTACTGATATGATTGTAGATTTGAGAATTTTTTTCCAAACTCCTTTTTGTTGCAAATCCTGAAATCTTCTGTGTGCAGTTGATTTTAAACCATATTGTATGGGAAGTTCTGTTCATCTACATCCAGTTATTGCTACAAACATAATTGCATTAATTGTCGTTCAGTCATTTTTCCTTGGTCTTCTTGTTCTTGCAGGTTTTGGAAGATGAGGTTTCATCATGCTTTACTGTTTGTCTGTTATTTCTTGGAATTGCACAACTTGGTTTGGAATATTATCATTCATAGATCCAAATGATCTTCAAATGTTGTCTAAATTATTAGTTTTGGGATCAGTTGAATATTATTGCAGAAGTAGAAACTAAAAATCCGGAACAACTTCGAGAAGACATCATATGGAAGATTCGGAGATTACCTTCTATCAAATCCACATTAACACTTATGGGGACAGGAAGCCATGCTTAAAGAAATAAAATGTCACAAAAAACATCCAGACAAGAGTTTGACTATACTGATTGTCAAATATGTCATAATCCATTATTATATTGTCATTGCAAGTGCCCATACGGTGATGAACGTGATGATTGTGAATGTGCATTGTTTTATGCAGCAGCAGGGGGATAAAAAATTTAAAGAAAAACGGGTAAATTTTAAATAGATTTTAAGATAAAAAATTTAACATTTAATTTTCATAATGTTATAATATAAAGATAGAATGAGAGAAGATTTTGCAGAATATACAAAATGTGTAGGATGTGACGTATCATTATTATTTTGTGATTGTAATTGCCCAAAATGCCATAAAAGAGGGAATTGTACATGTAATCTAAGATCAATCAAGTGGAGTGATTTAGAATAATTGGAATTGGTAGAATGTGTTAATAACAGTTGCAAGACCCATGTCGTGAAGCCTGAGAGATGCCCTATTACCAACCTGATTAACATTGATACTTTTCGTAAAAATATCCTCTCGTCTATCGTATGAATTTGTATTTTGTACTACAATTCCACACCTTTGACAAATAATTTCTTCCGTCTCAATATCAGTAATTGTAACACTTTCTAAACCTGAAGAATTTATTTTTTTTCTAAAACTATTTTTTTTAATCATATGTACCCTAACCATCAAAAAAATATAGGCAGTAATCATGAACTGATCCATTGATCAACACCATCGACCTTTTCTCTCTCGATGTTTACTTGACTGATTACTGCCAAGATTAAGTAATCACAATAAAATAAAAAGTACCCTACACCAATAATAAAAATTTGTTTAATTTTTTCAATATTTTTGAATATTAAAATTTATTCTAAAGTCTTTTATTCTAAATCCGTGGTAATATGGTGATGTTTAAACATCAGATTTCATTAATTATTAGGGATGTGAAATAATTGCCAAAAGCATATGTAATGATGAACTGTGATTTAGGTTCAGAAAAACAAGTTATTTCATTTCTGAAAAAAATCAAGGGGGTAAAAGAAGCTCATGGAACATTTGGCCTGTACGATATTATTGCACAAATTGAAGCTGACAGCGAGAATAAAATTAAAGAAATTACAACTATGGACATTCGCATCATGCCAAAAATACATTCTACAGTTACGTTAACCCGCTCAGAATCTGAAGAATTATTTCAACCATCAAAGAAACTAGTTGGTTTGATGCTTGGACAAAATTTGGCAAAAGCGTATGTGGTGATTCATTGTGAAAACGGTGAAGAGTATTCCACATTAAAAAATCTCAGTCACATACCAGAGATAAAGGAAGCAGACGTAGTTTTTGGATTTTATGATGTTATCTGTAAGGTAGAGGCATCTGATGAAAAAACATTGAATCATGTTCTTACCAAAGCCATTAGATCTTTACCTCACATCAAAACCAGTATGACTCTGAACATAGTCAATGAACAAGAATCTTAAACGCCATATTTGTAAAAATTCATGGTTCGTATTGAAATAAAATTATGTGTAAATATTTGATTTTTAAATAAAAAGCATTACAATTTTAAGGATATTATAGAGTTTGCTTTAAATATGTTTTATGTATGTATAACTTATGGGATCAGCTTATATTCTAATTAATTGTGATCTTGGTTCTGAAGATGAAATAATTAGTTCTCTGAAACATGTTGAATCAGTCAAGGAAATTCATGGAACATTTGGAGCATATGACATTATTGCAAAAATAGAGAATCCTGATAGTGACAAGCTTAGAGAAACCATAACATGGAGTATAAGAAAAATAAAACACATTCGTTCCACTCTCACATTGATGGGAATTGAGGGACAGAATTAATGCCAAAAGCTTATGTTTTGATTAAAAATGAATCTGGAAAAGAAGATTTTGTTATTTCAAATTTAAATAAAATTCCAAGTATTATAGATGCACATGGTACATTTGGAACCTATGATATCATATCAATTCTTGAATCATCTGATGAAAAAAACATCCAAAAGGACATTACAAATGGAATTAGAAAAATATCCCACATTAGAAGAACTCTGACTTTACTAGTAGATAAAAAACCAGGGATTTTAAAGGTAGAGAAAATTGATCAAAAAGTATTAGATGAATATATGGCTCATGCCTTTATCACTATTCATTGTTCAAAATCTGAGGAATCAAACATTATGAAAATATTGCAAGGAATTCCCGAAGTTATAGAAGCTGACCTGCTAATTGGAAACTATGAAATAATTTGTAAGATTTCTGCACCCACTTATAATGATATTTCTGAAATTATTAGTAAAAAAATAAGAAAAATACCTGGAATGAAATCTACAATTACAATCAATGTAATAAATAAATAAGGATTTAGTAGATAATTATATCCTAGGTAAAGTCCATTACTTCGCCTTTTTCAATCCTCTCTCTAAATTTCTCTTTGAATTCTTCTCGATATTTTTGCTGAAGTTTCTTTTTTTCACTTTGCTCTATTTTCTTTGGCATGGTAAATTATAGCGATTATTGAATTTATGCTAGCTTGTAAGAGTTCTAAAAATCTGTTTGAAATATTTGAAATTTTCAAACAATTCAAAGGAAAACCTATCGCCAAGATTATGTTGTTTTAATTGATCATTACGATAATGGCTGCAACACAAAATGTTACAGAAAATGAAGAAAAACTCCTTAACATGATTTTAGGTGAGATTCCAAGCTCAATGGTTGCAATAATCGGTGATCATGATGGCAATATCTTATGGAATAACATTAGAGATGACACCACTAGTTATTTGAGCATGGATGAGACAAAAGAATCTCTAAAAAGATCAATTTCATTCTGGGAAGAAAGAGAAAAACTATCATCAAAAATTGGAAACGGAAAATATGCAATAGTAGCATATGATAAAATAAAAAGAATTACTGTGCCGCCACCAAATAATCCTCTTTTGTTTGTTAGTCTAGAAGGAGAAGAGTTTGGAAACATTCAAAACATAATGACTAGATGAGTTGCGTAATTACAGACAAAATTTGACCTTTCACTTGATTTGATTTCTAATCGTTCCATGATGTCATGGAATGTTAATGAATTCTTCTTTCCATTTTATCTTGAAATTAATAATCCCATAAACAATCTCACTAATACTATCATATCGGCATAATTTGTTCCTAAACGTGTCACTAATTCTGAATTTCTTGATTTGAGCAATGATGTGCTCTACCTTTATTCTAATTTTTGACTGTATCTTATTCCATTCCTTTTGAGATTTAGTCAATTCCTTTCCTCTTTTTTTCATGTATGGTAAAATGCTGATTTGACTTTTAAAGTCTTTTTGAATCCCAAAATATCTGAGATCATAAAATACCATTAATTTTTCAGATAATACTGGATGCTTTGATTTGTATATTTTGTAATCATGATGACTGCCAGGTGAGTGTGTAGATTTGTTGATTATTATCCCATCAAGATTTATGGTGATTTGATTTTGTACTGTATGTTTTTTCTTTTTTCTTGAATAATGTGTCTTTCTTTTGCGTTTATCTTTTGGTCTAGGGATTGACTGTTCAGTACCATGAATCATTGCAATTAATTCCGGAAAGAATTGTTGCATGCTGTTAATCTTTTTTGAATCTGCATAGAGTTTGGATGGAATTGGGATGTCTCACTGCAGACTCTAAATATTTGATATTTCTCATTATGTTTGATTTGTCCAGATCAAAAATCATTCCTAGCATATCGTATGTTGTGTACATTCTGTAGCACATGAAAAACATTAGAATTCTGTCTTTGAAGGATAAATCAAACTTGTGTCCTGCACTAATGTCTCTTTGTCTATTTTTGGATAATCTCTTTTGTTCTGTAATTTTGTAATTTTTCTTTATCTCCTTGTACAGGGAATCAAATTGTGGAATAGCTAATCCTGTTATTGACAGGAATTGTTGGTCTTTTTACTAGTTTTGTGTAATTAAACATGAATTGAAAATAATTCAATCTTAGCTTTGGATCTTATGATTAGAAAATGTTGAGATTATACTCAAATTGGACTAATTATACAACTCATCTACTATAGTCAATTGGGTTAATTCCAATATGGGCTTTTAGTCATCTTTTTTAATTGATAAAAATTTGTTTAATTTTTTTTAAATTTTTAATCAATAATTAAGAAATTCAATAATCGAAGTTATTTCCAATGTTTTACATGTATAATTAATGCAAGATGCTCTTCATCAAGACATATCTAATTTGAAAAATGAAATTGTACTGATTGAGGAGAACATGGTTGAATTTTTGAGGATGAAGTATGAAGAAGGAATAAAAACATCGTTACATCAGTTAGAATCGGATTTAAAATATCTCAGCATTCTAGCAAATGGTGCTCCAATTGAAAAAAATGAAGATAGAAAGATTATGGATTTTTTGAGAATACATTATAACAAATTACAAAAACTATCTGTTCCAGCACAATAACATTGTTCTCTAGTCGGGATAAAATTTTTAAAAGTTTTCTAAATTTTTCAACATAGTACTTTTATTTGTAATTATTTTATTTGGATTTAGAATGTCACATGGATCAAAGAATTTCTTTAATTGTTTAAAAATTTGATAATTCTTCGTGCCATATTGGATTTTAACATATTCCGACCTAGCCAACCCGTCACCATGTTCTCCAGTAATCGTGCCTCTAAGTTTTATCACTTCTTCAAAATAATATTTTGAAATCTCATTAATTTTGTGCATTTTTTTTCTATCTAGTATTAATCTGAGATGAATGTTGGCATTTCCCAAATGTCCATACATAATGGATTTTGTTTTAAATTTTTGGTTAATTTTTGTAATGATTGAAAATAGTTCTTCTAGTTTTTCTATTGGAACAGCAGCGTCTTCTATTATGTGAGGGATTTTATTTTTAACGTTTATTGATTTTAAACTGTAATATAATGACGAATCTCTATACTTCCATAATTTCTCAATTTCTTTTTTATTTGATGTTTGCTATTTGATTTTCCCCGAGGCCATTCTTTTTAATTTCTCTTTTTTAATATTGATGTTCGAATCATATTCTACAAATAATAAACAATTTGTATTTTTATCAAATTTTTGTGGAATTTGAATTAATGTCAATTTATCTACAAATTCTATTGCAGAAGGAGATGTTGACAAAATATCTATGCAGTTTTTTGTGGCATCTATGATAGAACAATATTCAATAATTGATAAAAGTCGTTTATTTGGGATATTTCTGATTTTTAATTTAGCTGAAAGTATTATTCCCAAGGTTCCTTCAGAACCCCCCATTATTTTATGTGTGTCATTAAGAGTTTTCACCAAATCCAATCTGTACCCTGATGAATTTTTTGTCACTAATGGAAATTTTTGTTTCAAAATATTTTTTGAAAAGGATGTAATTGTCTTTCCAATTGTCTTGTTTTCAGGCAATATGATCTTTTCTCCTTTTCCACTTATGAAAGTAATTTCACTTACATTGTCAATTGTGCTACCATACTTCAAACTCCTACTCCCGCTAGAATTGTTTCCTAGCATACCTCCCACTGAACAATATGCTCCTACTGAAGGATTGGGAGGGAAAAACTTTGTTTTTTCTTTTAATTTCATGTCCAACATACCTTTGAAAACTCCAGTGCCTACTGTAACAAAATTTTCTTTTATTTTGATAGTGTTTAAATTTTTAAGGTCCAAAATTATTCCATCATTAAGTGCGCTACCAACTAATCCTGTTCCTCCCCCCCTTACAGTAACCGAGATTTTTTCTTTCTGTGCAAATTTAATTAGAATAATTACATCTTCTTCATTTTTAGGGATTACTACAATCTTAGGAATAATTTGATAAGAACTTGCATCAACTGAATAATACTCTAGTATTTCTTTTTCCCAAATAACTTGTCCTGAAATGATTTTTTTTAATGATTTTCTTACTTCCGAGATTCTCATCATCTACATTAATTTTTAGAACTTATTCATAATGTTTTTAATTTTGATTTAAATTCAAAAATTTGTTTTTTATCAATATGTGGTAATCATTATGAATCAATAACTAATCAAATTTTTACCAATCAATGGTAATTAATGTCAGATAATGGCAATTGTGTGGCCCGATCTAACAATAAAAGTAATAAAACTATATTCAACTGATCCCAAAACTAATAATTTAGACAACATTTGAAGATCATTTGGATCTATGAATGATAATATTCCAAACCAAGTTGTGCAATTCCAAGAAATAACCGACAAACAGTAAAGCATGATGAAACCTCATCTTCCAAAACCTGCAAGAACAAGAAGACCAAGGAAAAATGACTGAACGACAATTAATGCAATTATGTTTGTAGCAATAACTGGATGTAGATGAACAGAACTTCCCATACAATACGGTTCAAAATCAACTGCACACAGAAGATTTTAGGATTTGCAACAAAAAGGAGTTTGGAAAAAAATTCTCAAATATGCAATCATATCAGCACATAAGCAAAACAAACTTACAAACGATATCAGTTGATTCATCATCAATTCCTGCCAAAAAAGGGAGATGTAATAGGATTTGATGGATTCAAGAGAATTATAGGCTCAAAAATTCATGTTGCAGTGGAATAAAATAGTTTACTGATATCAATTGTGTGCAGTCCTGTAAATATTCATGTTGCAGTGGAATAAAACGGTTTACTGATATCAATTGTGTGCAGTCCTGTAAATATTCATGACAGTACAAAATTTGTAGATGTTATGGAATCGATTTCAGGATATTTGAATATGAATCAATAAAAGAAATCATATCATGTTTTGCAGACAAGGGTTATGACAATGGCACCATCAGAGATTATCTGAAAAAACATCATTCCATGCATTCCAAAAAGAAATTTCAAGAAAAACAATCATGAAAAGTACGGTGATGTAAATCAAAACAATTACAACAAGGCAAGATTTGTTGTTGAGAGATTTTTTTCATGGTTCTCCAGAATGGTTAAAGAATGGATTTCATAGAATCATATATGAAAAGAACTGTGATAATTATTTATCATTTGTTTACTTGGCATGTATCATGATGTAATGGAGAGTGTTGGGATGAGTTGACAGTAATTAAAAAATGAACTCCCATCCTTTTGACATGATACCTGTAGTAGATCCAAAGAATACTAGTAAAGTAATAGGAATAGTTACATCTGAAGCAATAATGAATTTGTTAATTGAAACTAAAAAAGCTTAAAGTTAAAAATTACTTTTAGAAATATTTCAAAAAATACTTGTTGATTAAATAATTTGTGTGTATTGGGGGGGGGGGGGCTGAAATGGTGTATAAAATGGTTAATTGCTAGTCTTCTCTCCTGTTATTTTCTAAAACAAAGTATGATTTCTACGTCTCTATTAAATACAAAATTACCTAATCTCTTCTATGACAGTAATGTTTATCCCAATAAGGCCTGCAAGAAGAAATGATGAAGAATTAGAAGATTAACTTTATGTTTTATCTGGGTGGCTCTTTTTTAATTCTGTAAATATTTTTCTTTGATATTGCGATGATTTCTTCATCTTGCGATGATTTCTTCATCTTGCGATGATTTCTTCATCTTGCGATGATTTCTTCATCTTGCGATGTTCCTTCATAGTCTACAATTTTTCTCCAAATTTATCATTAATATTTTCTATCTGTGAATTTCAGTTTTAGCACTTGATCTATGTATAGTGGTTTGAGAAATCTTGTGTTTCTATTTTTCCATTCTGCATCTCAATCTGTTCCTAGAAAAATTATGTCATTTCCATAAATTTGATTCAGTCTTGTAAATTCTCCTTTTATTCTTGATATAGCGACGATCAAAAGTTCGTGAACTAAAAACCATCAAAAAATAATAATCAGATTTTTTTGCCTAGGCAAATACGAATAAACAAATCCAGATACCTTGAAAATAGTTCACGAACTTTTGCTTTTCGCTATAGGACGGCCTTCCTGAAACTAGTTGTTGTTCTCCTTTTCTTTTATCTTCTAAGAATACATTTCTCACTCTGGAAAATTTTAGATATTCCTCTAGTTTTTTATCTGAAATACTACATGTAGAATGAAATGTATCATTTACTCTAAACTTTGAGAATATTTTCATTCTTATCTTGATTCATCAACACAAAAGATAATTTCAGCTGATGATGCTGCATTTTCTGATACTAGGAAATTAAATGCATCTGCAATTTTTTGATTGTCTGGTTCTGAACCTGTTACTGTTCCTGGAAAAATTGTAAACATTCTGATTTTTGACTTTAGAACATCACTTAGTTCTTGATTGACAGTAGTTGTAAATGGTCTTAGTGCTCCTCTGAAAACTTCCACTTGTGCTCTTTGAGTACCTGTAACTTTTCTTCCTATTGGTAAATCTGGACCAATAATCATAATTGCACCTTTAGCATCTTTGTAAAGTCGTGGGTCTTTGCTTCCACCTAGAACAAATTGTTCTAGTGCTATTTGTGCAACAATTGCTGGAGTGGAGATAAATTTCTCAGTTAATGCTTCCCATACAGCTCTTGACACTTCTGTTAATTTTGGCATGTCTGGAAGTTTTCCAGTTATGTGAATTACGCCTAAAATATCACCGATATTGGTTTTTGCAGTGTTTAGCCATTTTACCACTTCTTCTGGATTCTTTATGTCTACTACATGTGAATGGAATTTACTACTGATGTATTCTTGTAGTTCAACTGATGTTGATTGTGATATGAAACAAGCTACTTTTCCTCCGTTCTTCTCAACATGTTGTGCCAAAAACTCTACTCTCTCTGCATCTGCCTTGTCAGTTGCATCAATTGTAAAAACAACTGCTTTTCCTGTAAAGTCTGGTTGATGAACTCTTGGTGTTGAAGTTCCAATATGTGGTTTAACTGGATAAAATACTCTATCTCCAGGAATTACTTTACCGTTAATTATTTTTGCAATTTCATCATCACATAAATTGAGAACTGTCTCTGCAACTTGTCCTTGTGATAGAAATTCTTTGTTTGCAATCATATGTGATGTGTTGTTTTGAACTTTTTCTGCAATAGTTTGAATTTTGTTTAATAGATTGGTAAATGTCTCTGTAAGTTTTGAAATGTCTTTTCCATTTGCAAGTTTTGTAGCTGCAGCAACAATTCCATCTTTAATTATCTTTTCATCTTCACCTAATAATAAAAGTAATTCTTTATTTGCTTCATCTACTTCAGTTGGGGCTAAATCTTCAAATCCACTTACTCTCATAAACTCTGCAGCTGCTTTTGGATATACTGTTTTGTAAATTCTATCTGAATGAACTGGTCCTGGATTTGTTGCAATGGATATAATTCCTTTATCTGTTAATTCCCATGACAATAATTCTGCTAATCTATTCTTTGCCCCTTGTGCTGCAGTATATGGACTTCTAAATCTATAAGGTCTTTGTTCTAATGGTTTCTCTTCTGTGAAGAATGTAGAAATGGTAATTATTTTTCCGCCTTTTTTCATTACTTTTAGTGCTTGAACCGAGCCCCAGAATGTTCCAGTTAGATGAATCCCAATTGTGCTTTTGAATTCATCAAGTGATGCATTTGCAAAACACGTAACAGGCCCTGAGACGCCTGCGTTGTTAACTATGTAATCTATTGTTGAATTTTCATTTTTTAGTGTATCAAACATGTTGTTCATTGCTGTTTCATCTGCAACATCTATTCCTGCAAAAATTCTAACTGAAGCATTTGTGCCTTGGGGGATTTTTCCTTTTAGTTCTTTTGCTGCTTCTTCTAATGGTTCTTTTCTTCTTCCAAGAATTATGACGCTAGCGCCCTCTTCAATGAATTTTGTAGCAATGGCTTTGCCTATTCCAGTACCACTTCCTGTAATTAAGGCAATTTTATTTTGGAATTTAAGCATAGATAAACTGACGAAACTTTTGTGATATTTATTTTGATTGATCCCTATTCTCAATATTTTCTTGATATCTTTATTTGTGGGTAAGATTCATGGTGAATAATGCATGATACAGAGTCCGACACCTTTGTCTACCAATCATGGCCTGAAAAATTTTCTGGAATGTTAAAAGAGATCGGTGTAGATTCTGAAGCTAAAGAAATTGGAACTGATGAAATTGAAAAAGATGATTACTATAGTAGATATTTTGCTCAAACACCTAGAATGGTAACTAACAAGGGATGTATTGATGTCAAGAATTCAAATATTGACGCAATACAAATAATTCAAAAGGGATAATCATGCAAGATCCAAATCCACTCCCTTGGGGCGCATTAGATAGATTTCAAGCTCAATTCATAGTAAGAAAAGTCACTGGTATTAATTACAATAATTATGTTGCAAAAACTAAACTAATCACAAAGGGTCATTTTGCCTCAAAAACTGTAGTAGGGGTTGAATGGATAGGCTCTGGCAGTCTAGCATCAAAACTAAATGCTGATATTGAATTAAATGAAATGATAGCAAAACAATCTGTTAAAGACGCTACAATCTATGTAGAACCTACTGATGTGGCTGTGAGGATTAGAGGTAAATGGGATAATAATATTGCTTTTGGAATTACAAAAGAACTTTTTGAAATTTATGATAGAATCGCTGGTCACATAAAATCTGTCTAAGCTTTCCACCAATCTAACGCTAAAAAGTCCACCTTGTCTTTACCCTTTGGAATTGCTAAAATGAATTGTTTTCTAACTGAAGTTGCCAGTCTTCCTGCTAGAACAATACCTGTAGATGAAATTGATTCACTTCTGGTATACACTTGAATTAAAAATGGTGCATGATCAATACCGGGACCTTTTTCATACACTGCAAAGTCACATCCAAATTTAATTCCTGGATTAATGATGTATCCTTTATCTCTAAAGTTTTTGTATACTAAATATTTTTTATCAAATTCAAAAACTTCTTTCTTACAAATTTCAATTAATTGCTCTGGTGTAATTTTTTGTTTAGATTTTGTCATTGTTATTTTTTTATTTTCTAATAGGTATAATCCCTCAATCAAATCTAAAATTAATGGTGCATCTATTTCTTCGATTTTTGGTTTTGGTATGCCTATAGGTTTCCCATAATATCCTTGACTGAAAAGTTTTTTTGAATCTTTAATATTCCATACTATGATTCGATTTTCAATTAGTTCACTTTTCATAAATTTGTAGACCTCTATCTGTATATGAATTCTTTAGTAAAATGCGTGGTTGTTTTAAATTAAAAATAAAGTAAAAGTGTAAGGATTTTGTTTGATTATAGGCTCAGTGCTAACAATATGAAAGAATCTGAAACTCTTTGACATTTATCAGACATCTCTTCTATTCCTTCAATAACATCTTTGATTAACAATATTTCTTTTGTATCTGTAATTGATGATGCTAGGAGTTTCATTGTTGCTTGTCTATATTTTATGTCAATTTCTCTTTCAATTGTTTGTGTTTCTTGTGCCAATTCAATAGCATTTGCTGTGTTTGTGTTAAGACTACGAATGATTTCATTTAGTTTGTAAACTTCGTCTACAACTAATTCAATCAGTTTTGTAATGTCAGTATCTAGTTTTGCATTTTTTAGAGTTGAAATTTTTACATTTGATAGTTTGAATGAAATGCCTGTAATGTAACCTGCAATCTCATCCATTGTATATGCTGTGTTTAAAAGATTTTCTCTATTCATGATTAAACCTCCGACATCAGCTACTTCGCGTGTAATTTTTCTTCTCAAGTTTTCAACTTCTTCTTCAATTGTTGAAATTTGTTCTAATGTGTTTTTTATTCCTGCTTTGTCTTTTTTCATCATTAACTCAGGAAGTGTTGCGAGTTCTCTAGATGCATTTAAAATTCTATTGATTTCGTCTTGTAAAACTGCTATAGCCTTTCTTTTTGCTTGAACTTCAAGCTCTCCACTATACATAACATAAGTAAAAAAACCTTGAGGTAATTTAAATCATCTATGGTTTTAGAACTTTTTTGAGCACAAATCACATCAAATTTTTATCGTGAGCGATTTTTTTCTGTCCTTTGTATAATGTGATGACTTCTTCATTTGTTGATGCATCTTCAACAGTTTTTTCAACTCTAATTTTTCCAGTAAATTTTGGAAATCTCAAAGCCAACCCTGCATCTTTTCTAATTGCATTCATTGCTGCTTTGTGAATTGGACTGAGAGTAATTTCAGATGCAACTACTTCGATTATTAATTCGGGCTCAAACCATACATCTGCTTCCATTTCACTAATGATGCGTGGATTTTTTTTAATTGAAACTTTGGGATTTAAAATTTGATAAAGTTGATCTAAAGACTCGTCTGTAAACCCTGTTCCTACTTTGCAAATGCTAGGAAAAGTGTCTTCATCTTCATCATATGTTGCTAAAAGCAATGTCCCATAATTTCCAGTCCTTCTTCCTTTTCCAAAATATCCTCCTATTACGACAAGATCTAAACTGTCTCCTAACTCGTTTCTATATTCTCTTTTTAGTTTTAACCAGTGACTTCCTCTAGAACCTGCTTGATATGGTTTATCTAACATTTTGAGCATCAGACCTTCACTTCCTGCATTGATACTATTTTCCATAAAGTCTTCAATTTTATTTTCATTTCTCACTATGCTCATTGGAATGTATTTTGCAAATTCGTCTTCTTTTACATGTTTTTCAAGTGTATCTCTTCTTTCTTTGTAACTTGACTCCATGCAATTTTTTCCGTTACAATATAGCACATCAAAAAAGTTTACACTGATTGGATATTCTGTAACTGCTTTTTCTATTTTGTATTTTCTTCTTCTATGCATTAACTCTTGAAAGGGTAAAAATTCTCCTGTGTTTTCATTTATTGCTACTGCTTCAGCTTCTAAAATAATATTGTCTGCTTGAATATTTTTTGGGATTTTCTCTATGATGTCTGGATAATAACTTTCAATTCTTTCTAAACTTCTAGAAAATAATACTACTTTGTCTCCTTCTATGTGAAGTTGTACTCTCTCTCCATCTAGTTTGTATTCTGCTGCAAATTCATTTCCCATTTTCTCAATAGCTTCAGCTTCACTTTTCACTCTGTCTGCTAACATTGGCCTAATGGGATTAAATAATGTGATTTCAAAATTTTCAATTCCTTCTATGCCTTTTGTTGCAATTGTTTCTGCAACTTTTCCTAAATCGCTTGATACATTGTATGCATATTGTATTTTTTTCCTATTCTCTTTTTCTCCTGTAAATGCTACTGCTAATGCATCCATTACTGTATTTTCTGCAATCCCTAGTCTTAGAGTTCCTAGCAAAATTTTCAAAATGAAACTTGCCTCTAATAGAGTTGCATCATTAAGTAAACTTGAAATATATTTAATCTTCATGTCTTGTGATCTAGATCCACCTAGTTTTGAAATTCTGAATAGCGTTTCGTAGACTCTTTCAACTGTTATATCTTCAACAAGAAATGTGGTTTGAGTTTTTTGTTCTAAAATTATTGAAGATGCATGACCTAGGTCTCCACTCTTTCTGTATTCCTCTTCAATTTTTTTAATTGGGATGCCTGATGATTTTGAAATTGCTCTGATTGCAAGTTTTTCAGCAACTCCTAATTCAACTCCTTCAAAGTCTGGTCTTAACTTTCCTTGAATGAGATATACAATTTTTGAAATTACATCATGAGGGGTTTTTTCAAATAATTCGACTAAAAATTGTGTTAATTCTAATCTTTTTCTAGTGGATTCCATTTTGTTAAAAGATTCAGCTAAAATTGAAAACTCCATTTCACTTCTCTATGTAATCTTGAATAAAAGTCTGAATTAGATGTATCTGAAGATTGTTGGTTTCTCAGACTTTTGAAGATCTGAAACTAGTGCAAAGTTGTAAAATGGGTATGATTCTTTGTATTGTCTCATAAAACTCCATGCAACATCATGTGTTTTGAAATTTGTTCGTATTCCATCAATCTTACTTTTTTTACCATACACATCAAATGGTACCACGGAATATTCTTTTGGACGGTTGTGAGGCTTTGCTTTGAATAACCATGCTAATGCAAAGATGAACACTGCTCCTAACACTACATATTCTCCAGCAATTTTGAAAAATGCCAAAATAATCCCTGGAATAGTTTGTCCAAATAATACTGCTACAAAACTTGAAAAAGATATGACTGCTAATACTGTGAAAATATACGTTTTCCAATCAAACACCTTCTGAAAAGCATTCATAACCTTATAGTAATATGGTCTTTTTTGATTTAACTATTTCCTATGATTACTAAGATCTGTAATTACTAATCTGGATCTTCGTAATTCTCTTTCTTTTCACCTGATGATTTTTTTTCCATTGGTTTCATTTTGGTTTCAAGAATATCCATTCTTGCTCTGTAACCTTCGGCATATTCTAGTTCTGATGGTACTAATGTTGCTGGATGAATGAATCCTTGACTTCTAATTGCCATAGCTTTCTTTGTTGCAATTTCTCTAATGTAATCCCAATCAGGTGTTGAAAATCCGTCAAATGGTCCGACCAATTTACCATTATGCATACTGAATACTAG
Organism: Candidatus Nitrosopumilus sp.; assembly: GCA_965262905.1. GTDB lineage: Archaea > Thermoproteota > Nitrososphaeria > Nitrososphaerales > Nitrosopumilaceae > Nitrosopumilus. Next base: position 711,657 of record OZ253567.1, on the reverse strand, counting down.
TGATTCAACAATTGGAATGCAAAAGTTGATTGATGCTGCCGAGTTTAATTTCACTGGCATTAATGGCATGTTGTGACTACCTCTTGTGTTACCGGCAACATAGTGTGGATTGTTAAACATGCTTCCTACTTCTTCAGTTGCTGGAAAATTCTTTTGAGTTCTTACCAACATGATTGGATCATCTTTTCCAACATATGTTCCCGCAATGTTGTGTAATCTGTCAGTAGATGCATCAAGAATTGGCTCTCCCTCTCTAGTGTATACTGAATCTACAACATATCTTCCTGGATACATTAATGCAGCTTCAATGGTTGGTTTATCTTCCCATAATTGTAATGATGCAATTTGTGCTTTCTCGACATCCATGATATTCATTACAACACCTGATGCTAGACTTTTGTTTACAATCAATGCTGTATTACTTAATGTGTCTACAAACATTCTGTAGATTGGATAGTTGAATGCACCTGGTTCTGTTTTATCTGCTGCAAAAACAGTAAATGCTTCATTAGGTCTTTCTTCGAATTCTAATTCTGCAACTCCTGGACCCATTCCTTTTACGTTACCTGAAAAAGAATCTTTTAACAAATCTTGACCTGCTCCATACAATCCCTCATTTTTTGCCACTTGGGTTCCTGCCATGAATGCATCCCATGCTAATTTGTGGATTTTTTCATTATCGACACCATGTGTATGTGTCATAACGATGTGAGTATCATCTCCACAATATCCTATGTAATGATCAATAAGTAAATCTCCAGAATTTTCAACGGTGTCTCTAATTGCTTTGATTAGGCCGTCACTAGGTTTTGTATGTCCGCCAATTCCGCCGACATCTGCTTTGATAACTGAAACTGTAATTTTCATAAAAGTAATTTTTATCTCTTTGATTTATGTGCTTTTAGCAAAGTCTTTTGATCTGTAATTAATTGAAGATTCTTTAATTTTTCTTCAAAAATCCATAACGCTAATAAATGCCCTCAATGAGGCTTTTCATATGGCAACTAAACCACACTTGAATCTGATTGTTACAGGACATATCGATAATGGAAAATCAACTACTATGGGTCATTTTTTGATGGATCTCGGAGTTGTAGATGAAAGAACTATTGCAGCTCACGCAGATGAATCTGAAAAGACCGGAAAAGGTGATACTTTCAAGTATGCTTGGGTTATGGATAACATTAAAGACGAAAGAGAGAGAGGCATCACAATCGATCTAGCTTTCCAAAAGTTTGAGTCACCAAAGTACTTCTTTACTTTGATTGACGCTCCTGGTCACAGGGACTTTATTAAAAATATGATTACTGGTGCTTCTGAAGCAGATGCAGCCATTCTAGTACTTTCAGCAAAAGAAGGTGAAACTGATACTGCAATTGCAGCTGGTGGACAAGCAAGAGAACACGCATTCTTGCTCAAAACACTTGGTGTGGCTCAAATTATTATTGCAATCAACAAAATGGATGCAGTTGAATACAAAGAAGACGCATTTATGGCAGCAAAAGCAAAAGGTGAAAAACTTTGTCAATCTGTTGGTTACAAATTAGAAAATGTCCCATGTATTCCAGTTTCTGGATGGAAGGGAGATAACTTAGTCAAGAAATCTGAGAATATGGCTTGGTACAAAGGTAAAACATTGCTTGAAGCATTTGATGACTTTACTGTCACTGAAAAACCAGTCGGTAAATCACTACGTGTTCCAATTCAAGATGTTTACACTATTACTGGTGTAGGTACTGTACCTGTAGGTAGAGTAGAAACTGGTATCATGAAAGCAGGACAAAAAATCATTGTCATGCCATCTGGTGCCCTTGGTGAAATCAAATCTATTGAAACACACCATACTGAAATGCCAACTGCAGAAGCAGGTGACAACATTGGTTTCAACCTAAGAGGTATTGAAAAGAAAGATATCAAGAGGGGAGATGTTCTTGGTACTCCTGATGCCCCACCAAATGTTGCAAAAGAATTCAAAGCCCAAATTATTGTCATTCACCACCCAACAGCAATTGCTCCTGGTTACACACCAGTAATGCACGCACACACTACACAAGTTGCAGCAACTGTTACTGAGTTCCTCCAAAAGATCAACCCAGCATCTGGTGCAGTTGAAGAAGAAAATCCAAAGTTCCTTAAAGTTGGAGATTCTGCAATTGTAAAAATCAGACCGGTGAGACCAACATGTATTGAAACATTCCAAGATTTCCCTGAAATGGGTAGATTCGCTCTTAGAGATATGGGTGCAACTATCGCAGCAGGAATTGTAAAGGAAATTACCGAAGAGTACAAACCTTAGGCGGATTTTATGACACAAACCGCTCGTGTTAAACTCACTTCTACCAGTCTACCGAAATTAGATGGTGTATGTGGTGAGATCATGGGCATTGGTAAAAAAACTGGTGTTAAAGTTAAAGGTCCAACCCCACTCCCTGTAAAAAGACTACATGTTGCAACAAGAAAATCACCATGTGGTAGTGGAACAGAAACCTATGAAAAATGGGAAATGAAAATGCATAGAAGGATTATCAATATCAACGCTGATGATAAAGCAATCAGACAGTTAATGAGACTTAAAATCCCTGATGATGTCTATATTGAATTATCTCTAACATAATCTGGTATCCTTAAATTATAGAAATTTTGATGATTAACATGGTTGAAGAAGTAGAAGAAACAGAAGAAACTCCTGTCGAAACTTTTGATGTACGTTATTCTTGTTTAAGATGTGGTACTAGTGTTTTAAATTCTGAATTATCTTTATTACCTGAAATCAAATGTATTTGTGGTTTTAGAGTATTCACAAAAGATAGACCTACAGTAGTTAAAACAGTAAAAGCAATTTAGTTATCTATCTTTTTTGTAACTATGTTCTCTTTGTAAATGAGTCCTCATATCTTCCATGTTTGAAAAATACTTGTTACACTCTTTACAATCATACTTCAAATCTTTTCCATGAACAATCTGTTTATGATTCATCACTTCTTCCTCTTTTGAAAACTTCTTATCACAAATTTCACATTTAATTTTTTTAAAAAATCCCACTTTTATCCAAACTCTGCTTTCTTTTCATCCCAGCATTTTCTACAAAGCTGACCTTCTATCTTCCAATCCCCTTTTGCATTATACCTGATTAAGCCCATTTTCCCTCCGCATAGAGAGCAAAAATTTTTCTTTTTCCCATGATCTTCTTCTTTTTGATCAAAGCATTTTTTGCATAACAAACCTTCCATGTCCCACTGCCATCTGGGTTCCCACAAATCTGTAATTTTCTGTGTTACTTCACATACGACACATGGCTGTCTTACTTTTCCTTCATAGTATTCTTTTGATTTATCAAAATGACAATCTCCACATAGTGGACCTTTAACATTCCATTCTCTTTTTGGTTTATGTTTGTGAGTGAGTTCCTTGTTACAAACACCACAAAATGATGGTTTTCTACTAAATAGTCCCATTACTCTTTATGATGTGATATATTCTATAAATGTAAAGACAATGTTACAGCATATCTTTATGTAAATTGTGTTGATTTACAACCAACTCATCCCAACACTCTCCAATACATCATGATACATGCCAAGTAAACAAATGATAAATAATTATCACAGTTCTTTTCATATATGATTCTATGAAATCCATTCTTTAACCATTCTGGAGAACCATGAAAAAAATCTCTCAACAACAAATCTTGCCTTGTTGTAATTGTTTTGATTTACATCACCGTACTTTTTATGATTGTTTTTCTTGAAATTTCTTTTTGGAATGCATGGAATGATGTTTTTTCAGATAATCTCTGATGGTGCCATTGTCATAACCCTTGTCTGCAAAACATGATATGATTTCTTTTATTGATTCATATTCAAATATCCTGAAATCGATTCCATAACATCTACAAATTTTGTACTGTCATGAATATTTACAGGACTGCACACAATTGATATCAGTAAACCGTTTTATTCCACTGCAACATGAATTTTTGAGCCTATAATTCTCTTGAATCCATCAAATCCTATTACATCTCCCTTTTTTGGCAGGAATTGATGATGAATCAACTGATATCTTTTGTAAGTTTGTTTTGCTTGTGTACTGATATGATTGTAGATTTGAGAATTTTTTTCCAAACTCCTTTTTGTTGCAAATTCTGAAATCTTCTGTGTGCAGTTGATTTTAAACCATATTGTATGGGAAGTTCTGTTCATCTACATCCAGTTATTGCTACAAACATAATTGCATTAATTGTCGTTCAGTCATTTTTCCTTGGTCTTCCTGTTCTTGCAGGTTTTGGAAGATGAGGTTTCATCTGGATGTTTTTTTCTTTATAATTTCATAAAATACTCTTGGAATTATGGTCATGGAGAATTTTTTTGCTATTTTTTTAAACTCTGAAAACTCAATTAAAATCACTGATCTCATTATTTTTTAGCCACTGTTCTGGCAGGCATACAATGTCTGTGTTGTTCCTTCCCAATTTTTCAGAATTTTTACTACGTCAAAAATTCCTTTTTGATTAGTACTTTGTGATACAGTTTGAATTAACCCAAACTTGACCATGTTTTTAGAATTGGTTCTTAGTAATTATAGTAGGCGTAATTATGTGATCACTAATAAAAAATCATCATTTTCTTTTCTACCGCTACGAAAAATATCGTAACACAACAAGAAAAATTAATCAATTCTGTCAACTAAATTTGTTAATCATCGATTATCCAACGTAATGAGAAATAATTATCATTGGTTCATGTTAAAAAAGTAGAGATCTTCGGTTTCAAATCATTTGGATTTAAGAATACTACTGTACAGTTTGAACCAGGACTAATTTCAATTTCTGGTCCAAACGGTTCTGGTAAAAGTAACATCTTGGATGCCATTCTTTTTGCAATGGGTGAAAATAAACCAAAAGTTTTGAGAGTGGACAAACTGCGATCTCTAATCCATGATGTTGAAGGTGCAAGACATGGCGCAAAAATGGCAAGATCAAGTGTCCATTTTGATAACTCTGATAGAAAAATTCCTATAGATTCCGATATTGTTGAAATTACAAGAGAAATGGATGCCAATGGTGAAAACACATACTATCTAAATAAAAAGAAAACAACCCGAAGCCAAATTCTTGATTTGCTTGATATGGCAAATGCAGGTTTAGGTCAACTTAATGCTGTGCAACAAGGAACTGTTACTAGAATATCTGAATTTACTTCAGAAGAAAAAAGAAAAACAATTGAAGATTTAATCGGACTATCATATTTTGATGATAAAAAAGTAGAATCTGTAAAACAATTAGATGAAGCAGATAGACGATTAGAAATTGCTCTTGCCAAAATGGGTGAAATCAAAAAGAGAATTGATGAACTAGAAGAAGAAAGAAATCAAAAACTACGTCATGATATTTTACAGCGTGAGTTAAATCGCTACAAAGCAATAGATGCGGCTAATGGAATGAAAGTAATTACTAGTAAAAAAGTCTCCAAAGAAACCACTTTGCACACTTTAACTGCAGAAGTAACAAAATTTGATGAAGAAAGAGTTGTTTTAAGAACCGAAATTGAATCCCTTGAAACTAAAAGATCAAAATTGATGGGAGAAGCTAATAGTTACAATCAAACAAAATCTGCATTAGATACTGAAATTGCTGCTGCTATGGAACAATACGAAATTCATAACAGTGCCATATCTGCATCTCAAAAAAGAATTGAAAGAATCACTGCAAGAATTCCTGAACTAAACATGGAATTAGAATCAATTGATGATGCTAGAAATAATATTAACACTCAAATTGAAAAAATAAAAGAATCAATACAAGAAACAAACAAAAAGAAAAACAATATTGGCAAAGAACTTGAATTAGTAGATTCCCGAAGACAAAAAGTTTTAGCAGAACAATCAGAATCTGCTAGTAAGAAATCTGAAATTGATGAAAAAATTAAAACACTTAATGTACAACTCAATGCTGTAAAATTAAAATTCTCTAAAATCCAGCATGAAAAAGAACAATCTAAAAAAATCATTGAAACTAATTCTAATAAACTGATTGAAACAGAATCTGCAGTTGAAGAATTAAGTACGGCACACTTTCAATTAGAATCTTTAATAAAAAATAATAGTGCTACAATCACTGAATTAAAATCTAGAATTAAAAAATACCAAACAAAAAAATCTAACATTCTTAATGATATGGATGAATGGGCACAAATAATTGAAAAATCAGATCAACAAGCAACACGCTATGAATCGAAAATTAAAACTGTAAAAGGATTCATGCATGAGGATTACACTGTTGCAAAATTAAAAGAAGATGCAGAAAGTCTTGGCATTGTAGGATTAGTGTATGAAATGATTTCATGGGATAAAAAATATGAGCGTTCTGTTTTAGCAGTAAGTTCTGATTGGATTAAAGCAATTGTTGTTAATGACTTTGCCACATTACTTGGAATTGCTGAAGTTGCAAGAGCCAAAAAACTTCCAAAACTAAAAATCATTCCACTTGATGCCATTCCAAAATCCAAATTAACTATTCCAAAAGAACCTGGAGTGTTGGGAGTCTTGTCTGATAATGTTAGATGCGATCCTGCTTATTCTGCACTCAAAACCTTCCTATTTGGAAATGTCGTGCTTACTGAAACTAGAGAATCCGCATACAATCTGTCTCAATCTGGTTACAAGGCAGTAACTATTGGTGGTGAATTCTTTGAAGCCAAAGGAGGTACTGTCATAATTGATAATAATTCTAAAATTTCAAAACTCACAAAATTGATTTCTCTAAGTAGTGATATTGATGGCTTGTTCAAATCAATTAGTTTGGTCAAAAGGGTGATGCTAAACAAAAAACAAGAAATTAAAAAATTAGAAAATAGCATTCAATTAAACACTGATAGGCTTTCATTATCTGAACAATCTTTATCTTCTGCAACTGAAAATAATTCTAACTTAAAATCTAGAATCTCATCTGTTCTTAACATGAAACAACAATTAATGAAGAGGATTTCTGATTTAACTATTAGAAATAATATGATTGAATCAGAAATTAGTACTAATGAGTCTCACATTGATTCTCTTAATGATAGAATTTCTATTGTTGAACAAAACTATGCAAGTGGGGAACAATCTAGAATTGCAAGTGAGTTACAAAGAATTAATCTTAAAAAAATAGATATTGAAAAATTACATACTACGATTGTGAATGAGTATCGTGACAAAGAATCACAATTCACAACTATGGAAACTCAAGATAATAGAGAAAAATCACAATCTAACCGCCTTCATGAAGAGGAAGATTCATTGAAATTAGAACAACAAGAATTAGAAACTAAAATTAATGAACTTAAAATTCAAAAGGAATCAAAAAATGAAATACTTGTACAACTAAGAGAAAATGAACAAGAACTCATTTCTACGTCTGGTTTATCCATTGGACATATTACAGAATTTGATGATAAACTTAAAATATTATCCGAAAAAGACAAAGAATCAACTAAACAAATCAATATCATAGAACGTCAAACTGATTCCCTCACTCGTGATCTTCGTGAATTAGTTGAAAAAGAATCCAAACTACAACAAATACTATCTGCATTTGGATTTGATAAAGACATGGAAACATTTGATGTTGAATCTGTTGTACATGGATTAACTACTGAATTATCTTCTCTAAATGCATTAAATGCCAAAGCCCCTGAAACTTATCTCGAAGTATCTTATGGATACCGTTCCATGTCTACGAGAAAGAATTCTCTTGAATCTGAAAGAAATTCTATTGTCAAATTTATTGAAGATATTGAAAAAGATAAACGACAAACATTCTTGGATGCATTTGATACAGTCGATAAAGAAATTCGTTTAATTTTCAATAAAATGACTAATGGTAATGCATGGCTAGAATTACAAAATGAAGATGACATATTTAATTCTGGAATTTCATACTTGATTCAATTCCCAAATAAACCAAAAAGGGAATCTACATCAATTAGTGGTGGTGAGAAAACACTAGCTGCAATTGTATTTGTTCTAGCATTACAAAAACTAAAACCATCCCCGTTCTATCTCTTTGATGAAGTTGATGCTCACCTTGATGCACCAAACTCCGAAAGATTAGCAAAAATTTTAGAAGAACGTTCTAAGGAAAGTCAATTCATTATGGTATCTCTAAAAGACTCTGTAATTCAGAAAGCAAAATTGATCTATGGTGTATTTCCAAAAAATGGAGTATCTCATGTTGTTACTTACAAAGATAAACGAATTCCTTCAATGAAAACTTCCTAGTCTAGTTTCACAAAACAGGCTGAGTAATGATCTACATTATTTTCTTCTAATATCGGCTCTTCTATGCATTTTTCAATGGCGTATGGACACCTTGCTCTGAATCTGCATCCCTGATACACGTCAATATCTAACGGGTCATTGATTCTAATTTTTCTATCCTTGTGTAGATTGTCAGGATTAGGCTCTGAAATAGCATCGATTAATGCTTGAGTGTAGGGGTGTCTGGGTTTTACCAACACTTGATTGATTGGTCCAATTTCCACAATTTTACCCATATACAAAATTCCTATTCTTTGACCAAAATATCTGGCAGTAGCCAAGTCATGTGTGATGTAGATAAATGAAATGTTGTATTTTTTCTGTAACTCTTGCAACAATTCTAACATTTCAGCTCTAATTGACACATCCAACATGGAAACTGGCTCATCTGCCAGTATTACTTTGGGTTTTAGTGCCAAAGCTCTTGCTAGCACTACTCTTTGTCTTTGCCCTCCAGATAACATGTGAGGATATCTCTTTGCAATGTCTTCAGCTGGTTCTAATTTTACTTCATGTAATACTTCGATTACTCTTTTGGCTCTGTCTTCTTTGTTTCCGATTTTATGAATTTCAAGTGGTTCAGATACAATGTCTCCAATTTTCATTCTAGGATTGATGGAGTCATATGGATCTTGATGTATCATTTGACAATTCATTCTAATTTTTGCTAAATTTTCTTTATCATTATCAATTTCTTGATTTTCAAAAAATATTTTTCCTGCATCTGACTCTATTGATTTAAGAATTAATTTTACAATGGTTGATTTCCCAGAACCTGATTCCCCTGCTAAAACAAAAACTTCACCTTTTTTTAATGAAAATGATACATCATCAGTTGCTTTTACAGTTAGTGATTTTTTCCCAAACATTTCTTTTTTTGTAAAATATTTTTTCAAATGTTCAACTCTTAGAATTTCATCCAATGATTATTGCTGAATAAAGAAGTATATCAAGAAATATTTTTTATGCGTAAAATTGGGGATAAAGCATTTATGTTAAAAAAAGACCTGATTAATACTTGAATGAGACAATCCAAAAAAACCTTGGTTACAAAAAATATGTCATAGATTCTAAACTTCAATATTTTAAACCTCATACTAGTAAAATCGAGAAAACATTTGCTGAAGAAATCTCTTCAAGCTTGAATAGGGATTTCAAATTTATCACGCCTAAATTTTTTTATGATAAAAAAGGCTCTGATTTATTTGAAAAAATTTGTACCCTTCCTGAATATTATCCTACAAGAACTGAGATTGCTATTTTAAAGAATTTGCAGACTGAATTACCTTCATTTATTGATGATTCTTTTAGATTAGTTGAACTTGGTAGTGGTGCATCAGTAAAAACCCGATTACTACTTGATATATTTACCAAAATGCAACAAACTACTGAATATTTCCCAATTGATATCTCTGAAATTTTAACTGAAAGTTCAGAACAACTATTACAAGATTATGATAATCTTCAAATCACTGGGATTATTGATACTTATGAAGGTGGATTAGAATTTTTAAAAAATTATGACAACAAAAATAATTTAATTCTATTTTTAGGTTCTAGCTTTGGTAATTTTTCTCCTGCTGATGGTAAAACCTTTTTAGAAAAAATAAATTCCACCATGAAATCTGGTGATTTATTTTTAATTGGTTTGGATTTGGTAAAAGATTCACAAATTTTAGAATCTGCATATGATGATGCACTGGGTGTTACTGCTGAATTTAATCTCAATGTTCTATCTAGGATAAATGATGAACTTGATGCTGATTTTAATTTAAACAATTTTTCACATTATTCTACTTATAATAAAGAGGATCAGAGAATTGAAATGTATTTGAAATCTTTAGTAAATCAATCTGTAATAATTTCAAAATCTAACCTTTCATTAAATTTGAAAAAAAATGAATTAATCCATACTGAATATTCTCACAAATACACTCTGGAACAAATTAAAACCTTTCTTGAAAGTACTGGATTCAAAATTAATCATACGTGGTTAGATAAGAATACTCATTTTTCATTAACTCTAGTCTCAAAAAACTAAATATTTTCAGCACATCTAAAACCTGAAAACAACCATCTTTCATCTAATCTGAAGAAATTTCTGTAACTTCCTCTAATTGACATCTTTGGTGTTCCGAAAGAACCCCCTCTCAAAACTTTTTGATTTGTAAACCATTTGTCATTGTATTCATCAAATCCTGACTTGAATCCTGGATATCCTGTATATTCTGATGATGTCCATTCCCAAACATCTCCAATCATTTGTTGACATCCTGAATGACTAGTTCCATTTGGATATGATCCTACTTCAGAACAACCCCAGTGGTATGATTCAAGTAAATTACATTTTTCATCAGTTGGCTTTTCATTCCCCCATGGGAATGTTGTTTTCTCTTGCTTGTCTTCATTCCAGCAAGCAGCTTTTTCCCATTCAGCTTCAGTTGGAAGTTTTTTACCTGCCCACTTACAATATGAATCTGCTTCATAGAAACTTACATGGCATACTGGTTCGTTTGGATTAATTTCTTTAATTCCTAAAAAATTTCTTGTGTGCCATTTACCCTCAATTTTTTCCCAATACATTGGAGATTTCCATTTGTTTTCTTTGACTTTTTCCCATCCGTCTGATAACCAATATTTGTAGGTCTCATATCCTCCGTCTTCCATAAATTCTAGATATTGCTTGTTTGTTACTGGAAATTCATCTATTTTGTAATTATTGAGGTAAACTTTGTGTTTCGGTAATTCAATGTCATAACAAAATCCCCCTCCGTTGTTTCCCATGGTGTACAACCCTTCTTTGATTTGGATTGATTTCCTTTCAACGCTTGTTTGTTTTCTGATTACATTTTTCTTTACTGGTCTGTATTGTTCTGCAAGTAAATGTTGTAAATCATACACTAAAAGTTCCTGATGTTGACATTCATGATGAAATCCTGTCATGATTAGTTTTATGGTGTCTTCACCAAGTGTTTGGGTTTGAATGAATTTCTCCATTCTTTGATTTATTGTATTGAAATACTGGAAAATTTGATCAGTTGTTGGTCTTGAAACAACTCCTCGTAAACCTTTGTCATGAGGTACGCCGAATTGTTGATAATAGGAATTCAAATATTCTGAAAATTCTTTAGAGTAAAATTCGTAATTACTATCAATTTTACTCATTATTGTTTCGTAAATCCAACTTACATGTCCTATGTGCCATTTTGGTGGACTCGTAAAAAATGCCGTTTGAACTACAAAATCATCTGTTTCTAAAGTTTTTACTAATTCTAGTGTTCTACTGCGTGTCTCTTTGAACTGTCCTAATAATGAAATCCCTGGCTGTAACTCTGGATTAGAAGTCAATATTGGAAAATAATGTTTTTTATATTTTTATGTTTGTGGGTGCTTTTCTAGTATCCTCTTGCAAAGACTGGGATTGAAACACTTTGTTCTTGACAATAGATGCATTTTTGGTCTGTATTTTCACTTCCAAATGGTATGACTCTAATTTCAGCCCCTGTTCCTTCTTTAATTTTTTCCTCACATTCTAATTTTCCGCACCATGGTGAATTGAAGAAACCTCCTTTCTCGATTTTTGATTTAAAATCAGAGTAATCTGAGATCTCTAAAGTATTACTTTTGGATTCTTCTTTGGCCTTTTTTAACATCTCCACCTGAATTTCATCTAATATTGTGGGTATTTTCTCAACTTCTGTAAAACTCAAACTACTTTTTTCAAGATTGTATCTTTTTGCAACTATTATGCTATTTTTTTCAATGTCCTTGGAACCTATCTCTATTCTTAATGGAACTCCTTTTAATTCCCAATCATTGAATTTGTAACCTGGTGATAGTCCCTCTCTTTTATCTACATGTACTCTGATATCTTTTAATTCCAATTCATTTTTGATTTCTTCTACTTTTGTAAGAACTATTTCTTTTCCTTCATCATTTCTGTAAATTGGAATAATTACTACTTGTATTGGAGCTACTTTTGGTGGTAAAACTAATCCTTTGTCATCGCCGTGTATCATGATCATCGCACCAATCAATCTCCAAGACACTCCCCAAGATGTTTGCCATGCAAAATGTTCTACATTATCTTTATCTGCAAATTTAACTTCAAATGGTATTGAAAAGTTTTGACCTAAGAAATGAGATGTACCCATCTGCAATGCTTTCCCATCTGGCATGATTGACTCTATCGTTGTAGTGTATCCTGCTCCAACGAATTTTTCTTTTTCACTTTTTTTACCTGTTGTTACTGGAATCGCTAGTTCTCCCTCTACTGTATTTTTGTAAATATTTAAAATCTTGATTACTTCTTTTTCTGCTTCTTCTTGAGTACTGTGGACCGTATGTCCTTCTTGCCACAAAAATTCTGAAGTCCTAATAAATGGTTTTGTTGCTTTAATTTCTGCTCTCAAGGCACTGTTCCAAAAATTAATTTTTAATGGCAAGTCTCTCCAGCTTTGAATCCATTTTGAATACAAAGTATATGCTAATGTCTCAGATGTTGGTCTTAATGCCAATCTATCTCCAATTTCATTGGTTCCTGAATGAGTTACCCAAAATACTTCTAGGTTGAATCCTGCAAAATGTTTTTGTTCTTTGCCTAACAGTGATTCTGGAATTAGTATTGGTAGAAATCCATTTCTAATGCCATTTCTTGAAAATTTCTTGTCAAATGTACTTCTTAGTGATTCCCAAATTGAATAACCATCTGGCCTGAGAACGATTAATCCTTTCACTGGGGCATAATCTGCAAGTTTTGCCTTTAGAACTACTTGTGTGTACCATTCACTAAAATCATCCTTTTTTGAAACTGTAATTCCTACGTCTTCTTTACCCAAACTAGAATTCACTGAATTAATTTGACTAATGAGCCTTTCGTGAGCAGTTTTTACCATATGTATTTTTGAAAACTTTTAAGAATCCCTCATGAAACAGTCATATCTTTACAAAGTTACAAAAAATGATTAGGTGTTCCCATTATTATTTGAAGAAATATATTTCCAAGAAATGGGCGAATACTGTTTTAATAAATTCATTATTTGAAAGAAATAAAAAAATTCTTTTGAAAATATGTAAGAACAAAAAACAAATGCCTTAGTAAAAAGTCAAAAGATGATTGAGTATGCTAAGACTCAATAATTTCTATTTTATGGAATCACAACAAATCTATCGTATCTTGAAATTGACAATTCCACATACAATTTCACTAACCATGTCATAACGACACAGTCTGTTCCTAAACGTATCGCTGATTCTGAATTTCTTTATTTTGCTAATTGCATGCTCTACTTTGATTCGAATGGAACATTGTAACTTGTTTCATTCCTTTTGAGAAATTCTTCTCAACTCCTAAATATCCAAGATCATAAAAATCCATCAATTTTTTTGATAATTTGAGATGTTTTATTTTCAATACTGCGTAATTATTTCTTCGTTCAGGGGAATGCGGTGGTTTGTGATTCTAGATTAATTGTGATTTAATTTTTGTTTGTATTTTTTTGCCAGAATAATGGGTCTTTCTCTTCTTTTTATTTTTAGGTCTGGGAATTTGTTGCTCTGTTCCATGAATTATTGCAATGAGTTCAGGAAAAAACTCTTGGAGATGTGTTATAGTTTAGGCAAATAAATTTTGAACAAATTATAAATTATTTCAACCCCAAAGATCTAAGATCATATCTTACACTTACAAAATCATCTCAAATCAAAACATTAATGGTATCTTCAGGTAGCCATTTCATGAAAGGAACATGCATCGATTTTTTAAGTAAAGTGTGCAAAAAAAGCCAAAATAAGACTAGATACTGCAATATAGAGAAAGCAAAATATTTCATATTCTGAGATATGTTTGGATGTCATACTCTCTATCTGAACTACCGGCTAAATCGTATGGATGAAGAGGGAATAACTGCATATCACACCGTAAGAAATACACGGCCTCTTGTTGTTTTTTGAGTGAAAAACAGTTACTATCATTAAGGAATGATCTAATTTCAGGTCCAGAGAAATTTGGATTTAATCAATTCATGTGGAGTGTAAGATGGTAATTACACATGTGGATAAAAAGTACAACACTCTATACTCTGCAAGTGCAATGCATGAATTACTCTACAGAATTGGGTTCTCATCTAAAAAATCACACATCATCTTCAAAAGAGGAGTAGAACCGTTTTAAAAAAATGCAAAAAGGACAATTAAAAAGTACAGCAACCTTGGATGTATCATTACTATGTCTGGATGAGTCAACAAACAAAATAGCACCAAACATAAAACGTGGATGGTATCTTACAGAAAATAATATCACCACACCAATCAATCACACACGAGAAAAGTTTCAATCTTTTGGCGCATTGGGAAATAAAGGTGTGTTCTTCTGCAAGTTCTATGACAAATCAAATACAGATTCATTCCTTGATTTTTTAAAATCACAGCAGAAACAATAATGGTAAAAAACTATTATTATTTGCAGACAATGCATCGTACCACAAAAGCAATCCCATAGAGAAATATATCAAAGCATCAAAAATATAATTAAATATTTTCCACCGTATACGCCAGAACTCAATGCAGATACAATGGAGAGAAGAAAATGGCAATGCATTCTTTGCAAATAAATCTGAGATGAAAAACACATGCAAAAGAGATTGGATAATGGTGATGTTAAAGTTGTTAAAATATTCAAATATTTGATGCCTTAACTATAATCTGTAGGAACAACAATTTCAACATTTACGCCAAGTTCATTTTCTAAAAATATTTCTAGTTCATGAGCTTTAGGAGTTAATTCATTAGCTTTTCCTACTGGAATAAACCCAATGGTAATAGTTTCTGCAATTGCTGTGTTTGATTCATATGAAACATCAATTATTCCATTTTCTAATAGAAATTTAATTCCATTTAGAAAAGTTTCATCATCTAAATCGCCATCATCCCACCAGCCAGCATTATTTTTAATCCATTCAGGAACTAAACTTTCTGCTTGTACAGTCTGAGTTAATGGTACAGATAAAACACCAACTACTGCAAATACAACAATCAATGTTCATGTAATTTGTCGTTTCATCATTTACAAAAAGTTAGAATAAGATATCTAAATTATTTTAATCAAAAATTCGTTCTAAAATATAATTCCGAGTCTATAGAATGAGAATAATGTCACTTTAGAGATTTAATAAAGAGGATATCTAGGGATTAGATTTTGGATTTATAGTATTGGAATAAAGATTTAGGTTCGGTTCTAAATCATCCAAAATTATCTCAACTTTACCAATTCTACTTCTATACAATTTAATTTTTTTACCTTCTGAAGATATAATATATTTATCAACTTCGGCTAGGGCAAGATCTTCCAGAGTTGACATAGTTTTGTAAACTGTGGAAAGTGAAATTTTTAATTCATCAGCAATTTGCGTTGCATCTTTTGATTCATTTTTTACAGAAAATAAGACAGATCTTGTACACACATTACTAAGTGATTCAATAATTTTCTGAGTAATGTCAAATTCAAATAATTGGATTATAGTTGGTTCTTGCATAATATCGCTCAATTTGGAATTAATGTCAAAGTGGGTTCTGGCTTTCTAATAGAGATATTGGCCTTACTTATTCTACTTCGATAAATTTTGTATTTTCTACCTTTGTCTGAAAGCATCCATTTTTCTACTTCAATCAGTGTTAATTCCTCAAGATCATTCAATTTCTTGTACACTGAACTAAGAGGGATTTTGAGTTTGTAAGATAATTCAGCAGCAGTATTGCCTTTTTTAATTATTGAAAATAGAATTGCTCTTGATTCAGAATCAGCTAATGCTTCAATTACTTTTTGAGTAACATCATATTTTTTTAATTGAGGTAAAGTTAATTTTTTTGTCATGTGAATATCAGAAGTATTGTTCATGTATTTAAACGAGATGTCATCATTCTTATTCTATAGAGTCAGAATAATATTGAATGTTAGTGAATTGTTTTATCAGAATTAAATCGATTCCAAAATATCCAAAAAATTATTCCTATTGAAATCCAAAATGATGTGGCCCCTAGCATAGACATCAACCAGAATTAATTTACTAAATTCATCGGAGCAGTAATTTCATCAAGGTTTTCAGGCATTATGAAAAAGATTATATCGATAAAAATATCATACTCAATAAAAGAAATAACTTTTTTATTATTTTTAAACTTCTTTGATAAAAAGTAAAAGTCGAGTGCGCCTATTTCAGATATTGCAATAAAAGAAAGATACAGAATTGCTCTAAGAACGATAGTTTCACCATCACCTACAGTGGGGGAATTTGCAGGGTATTTGAGAAAAGGTATGATGTACAAAGTAAACCACATAATTCCTGCTAACAAATGAGATTTTTTTACAATATGATTTTCAGGAAGTAAATTTTTAGATATTGCAAATACAATTCTAAAAAGAGCACCCATAAAAATTCCTAAAATTACACCATCTAGAATTTGCCCACTTTTTTGCCATATTCTATATCCCTCACATTCCACTCAAAATTCAGGAGTGTCTTCTTCTTCTCCTGATTCAAATAAAGTATGATTTTCAATTCCAATTGTCTGATCAAGATAGGGTTCTACTATTGCAAAATTTACAGTTCCATGAACTAATCCAGCTAATACCCTTGAAAATAAAATGATTACAATGAAAAGAAGTGTTTTTAATTCAAATATCTAATGACAAGGAAAACCTGCTGCATGTCGCATATCGTGTGTAAGTTCATGAATGACTAGAGGATCAACATTACCTACAGAACCATCTTCAGCAAATACAAAATTTACAATATGCCCATTATCAAATCCTACAACAAACAATCCTGCTGCGAAAATAATTGCTAATGCTAGAATTGCTAATTTTGAAACACAGGATTTTGAAACATTGATTTGTTGTGATTCAGACATGAAAATCATCTTTCTCTGAATATATTTAAGCTCTTGGATGGTTGTTTTATTTATAAAGAAATCAGATTTTGTAAAGAAAATATGATTGTATAAGATCTAACATACCAATCTTTTTGACATGATTTTTTTCTTTAAATATTAGAAAATGAGCACATCAAGTAGAGAACCAGAAGATAATGAATGTGAAAACAACTTTTAGAGATCATTCAAGGATTGTTAATTAATCTGTATGGGCAGTGGATACCAATCAATCATACAAACAATGCTAAAAATTAACAGAAATAATGACGGGATTACAAAATCAGATTTAAAATAGAATTAGACAGATATTTACTTGAAATAAAATTTGTTCTCACATGGTAAAATTTTACTTGTTAGTAATTCCTGTATTAATTGGAATGATTACAGGAATGTTTTTGGCATTTTATCCCGAATCTGAAACTGAGCCCAGTTTACTTACTGCTTCAAATTTGATTGATGGAGGCTCTCCAATTATTGGTAATCCAAATGCACCGATTACAATCTTAGAATGGGGAGACTATCAATGTACATTTTGTTACAAATTTCATCAAAATACACTAAATACGATTCAGGAAGATTTTATCAATACCGACAAAGTCAAATTTGTTTTCAAAGATTTTCCATTGAATGGTCCGGATTCTCTTCTTGCTGCAGAGGCATCGTATTGTGCAGAAGACCAAGAAAGATATTGGCAATACCATGATGAATTGTACAAGAATTGGGGAGGGGAAAGAACAGGTTGGATCACAAGAGTATCATTAGAAAATTTTGCAAATACGGTGAATTTGGATTTGGATGAATTTAACAAATGTCTTGATGATCACAAATACCATAACAAAGTAAAAACCATCCATGAATTTGGAAAAGAGATAGGAATTGATGCAACACCATCATTTTTGGTCTTTAATGGAGAAAAAATTATCAAAATTAGAGGGAATCAACCTTTAGAAGTATTTCTAAAAACATTTGATGAATTATGATTTTCAAAAAAATAATCAAAAAGATATATTCGCAATTAAGGAATGGAACATAATGCCCAAGATTGACATTGAAAAACAAGATTCTGTTAAAATATACAAAATCAGAAAAACTCTAGAAGAGTTATCTCAAAAATCAGGCAGAGGTACGGAACTAATCACAGTGTATATTCCAAAAGGAAAACAGTTACACGAAATTATCAATTCGTTACAACAAGAGCAAGGAACTGCAGACAATATCAAATCAGATTTAACAAGATCACATGTTGTTGATTCGTTAGGCAAAGTAGTTCAAAGATTAAAGATGTACAAAAAAACTCCAGATAAAGGACTGGTGATATTTTGTGGAGCATTACCCCCAGAAGAAGGAGGACCTCTAGGAAGTGAGGTGGTTACAGTTTGGGAAATAGACCCGCCAAAAGATTTGAATCAATATCTGTACAGATGTGATGATCATTTCCACGTAGATATTCTAAAGGACATGCTAAAGGATGACAATCTAATTGGATTTTTAGCAATTGACGCAAAAGATGCAGGATGGGGATTACTATACGGAGATAAAATTGAGGTTTTGTCCCAGACAGGTTCAGGAGTTGCAGGTAAACACAGACAGGGTGGACAGTCTGCAAAAAGATTTCAAAAACTTAGAGAGATGGAATTGAGTTATTTTTACAACAGAGTTGCACAAGTTACAAGAGAATACTTTATCGACATTTACCCCGTAAAGGGATTAATTATTTCAGGTCCAGGTCCTACAAAAGAGGATTTCATAAATGGGAACTATCTAGAATATAGATTACAAAATAACATCATCAATACTATTGATTCATCGTATGCAGGAGCTGAGGGTATCCGAGAGGCTTTTGCAAAATCGGCAGACATTTTAGGGAATTTCAGACTAGTTGAAGAGAAAAAAATGGTTGAGGATTTGTTTAGAGAAATTAACACAAACACAGGGAAAGGATCATATGGATTGCAAGAAGTAATTGATTATCTAAAAAACAATGTGGTTAAAACTTTGTTAATTACAGATAACACAAATCTTCATAGAGTAGAGGTAAAATGCAAGCGTTGTCAACACATCCAAGAAGAGATTGTTGATAGACCACTAGTCATTCCAAAAAAGAGAGAATTTTCTTCAAAACCATGCCCTGGATGTAATACTATGGATGTTGAAGTCAACGAACAAGATATTGTGGATTATTTAGAAATTCTATCATCAAAAGTTGGGTCGCAATTGGAAGTTGTTTCTGGAAGTGCAGAGCATGGAAACATGCTTTCAAGTTTAGGGAAAGTTGGTGCCATTTTGAGATACAACCCAGGTCATTCTAAATAAGAGCACGAATTTTTTTTGCCAATTCTAAAAGTTCATCATCAGTAGAAATCTGACGTTTAGTCCACACGGTACCCTTGCTATTGTATCTTGGAATAATGTGAATATGAACATGAGGAATGATTTGTTTTGCTGCTCGCCCATTATTTTGTCCAAGACTAAATGCATCAGCCCTTGTAGCATCCAAAATCGCCTTTGCAATTTTAGGAACTATTGCAAACACATTTCCAACATCTTTTGAATCCATATCAGTAATTCTTTCATGATGTTTTCTTGGAATTACCAAACTATGCCCTACATCTATTGGATATTTATCTAAAAATGCAACATGTGATTCATCCTCGTACAAGAAATGCCCATCTCGTTTTCCATCCAAAATATCACAAAAAATACAACCCATAAAGAACAACTATTTGTAATTTTATTTATTATTATTCAATTCAAACTAATATGATTTAGGCATGTAAAAGTTAACTGTATAAAGTAAATCTCAAAGATCTAGTTTTCTTCTTGTCCACAATGCATGCATCTTTTTGAGGATAGTATCTCAAACCACACAAAATCATGAATAAATCCTTCTTTGCAATTCACATAGATATTAGTTATAATGTCATTACAAAGAGTCTAGTCAAAAACAATATCGATCAACATTAACTTTTTTTAAGAAATATTCACAAATTCAAAATCAATACAATATCTTTAATCTGAAATAATCAAGTGACGAATGGTTAATTAGGGTAAATTTCAGAGTGGAATTATCTTATGGGCCGAAAAGAAAGAAAAGAGCGTGAAGTAAAACGTGAAAACTATGCTACAAAACATTCTGCAAAAAAGAGAAAAGAGACTCTTATTGCAATAGGTGTTCTAGCAGTAATTACAGTAATCGTAGGATATTCAGTCTACTTGTTCCTCAACATGACTGAAACTGCACCTGGAGGTCCAGATAACGCAGGAGCACTAGGAAGTGAACACTCACACGCAGCACTTTTGGTAAAAATATTTGGCGACACATTTGAATTTGCCAGTCCAGCGTTCCAAATTAAATCAAGTTGGATTCATTTTGAAGGCAATGACGGGACAACCATTCACAAGCATGCAACAGGAGTTGATTTAGGATATCTCTTTGATACATTAGCAATTGGTCTTGATGATGAATGTTATGTATTCCCAGATGGAAAACAATTCTGTTCAAACGAAGATTATGAATTAAAATTATTTATAAACAGTGAACAAGTACCAGATATTAGAGAATACGAAATCATGGAAGGTGATAGAGTGCTAATTGTATTTGGTGCCGAAACTCCTGAAGAGATAGAAGGATACTTGTTACAATTAGACAATCAAGAATTAGTCAAATAATTTTTTTAAGATTTATCCTTGGTTGTAAATGATGATGCATTTTTGTCAAACATCATATAATATCCACACATGGAGCATCTTAGAACAGTCAATTCAGTTGTAAGAAATTCCTTATCTTCAAATCGTCCACTGAGTTTCACATCATCACCTGCAATCTCAGCTTTGTTACTTTTACAAACTGGACATTCTAGTGCTTTTTGTTCCATGAAAATATTCAAAAGATTTACAATTTAAACTAAAGTGTAGTTGAAAAGTTTAGAGTTAATTTCAATATCCTTCTTCGTCTAAATCTGCTTCAGAGTTCACCTTTTCAAAACTCATACTCATTTTTTGGCAAGACTCACATTTTTCCATTATGCCAAATTGATTCTTGTACTGACCTTTTCCATCACATCTGAAACAAACCAATCTATTCTAAGTTGTTTTGATACGAATTAAGTTTTCAAAGTAAATTTGTGCCTAAAATAACATAATTTAATGAAAAACTATATTCTTGGCAATCTGACGAAAGTCTTAGTTGTAGCCGTTTTACTATAACTAAAAAACTCATTTCTTCAATCTAGTAGAGTCATAAAACATTACTTTCATTTGGGAGTAAAGTTATTTTTTCTTTATTTTTTAGAATCTAACTATCTGAAAATTAAGCATCCCAAGACTTGGTGTTTGTTCTTTTGAATTTACCTTTATCTCGTTTGGAATGTTTTGCTTTGTAATTTAGCAGAAATATGCCGCTGACAAAACCAATACCAGTAATTGTTAAAAGTGGTATAATTGCCTCTTTTGGTAAACTATCCAAGCTTACAGTAATAATTCCAATAATGGCTGAAGCAATTATCAAAGCTAACCCCGTACGCCGATTACTCAATACAATAGTGGATTTTCTATGAACTTAAGCTTTGATGGGTTATTCCTCTTTCTTTGATTTGATCTTTTCCTTCCAAGTTTCCTTAATTCAAAGAATTTTGAGGCTAGACAATGTGATTTATTCCTAAAACTAGTATTAGTTTATAGTATTTTGTATATCGATAAAGTCTAAATTATAGCAATTCAAATTTGAGATATTATGGAAATTTCTAGTAAGAATGTGGTTGATGGAACAGCACGTTCTCCTCACAGAGCAATGTACAAAGCTATGGGACTAGATGATAACGATCTAAGTAAACCATTCATCGGAGTTTGTCATACTGGAAATGAGGCAACTCCATGTAACATATTATTACCAACTCTAGCTGAAGAGGCAAAGAAAGGAGTTGCAGAAAATGGAGCGACTCCAAGAATATTTTCAACAATTGCAGTTAGTGATGGAATTGCTATGGGTCATGAAGGAATGAAATCTTCTTTGATTTCACGTGAAGTGATAGCAGACTCTATTGAATTAATGGTCAGAGCACATCAGTATGACGGAATTGTAGGAATAGCTGGTTGTGATAAAAGTTTACCTGGAACCATGATGGCAATGGCTAGATTGAATTTACCATCAGTCTTTGTATATGGAGGAACAATCATGCCGGGAATTTTAGATGGAAAAGAACTAACAGTCGTAGATGTTTACGAAGCAGTTGGAGCATATGATTCAGGACAGATTTCTTTAGAGATGTTAAAAAATATAGAAAATACGGCATGCCCTAGTTCTGGATCATGTGGAGGAATGTTTACTGCAAATACAATGGCATCAATTTCAGAAGCTATCGGATTAGCTTTACCTGGAAGTGCAAGTCCCCCGGCAGAAGATGACCGTAGAAGCAAAATGGTTTATGATACAGGTGCTGCATGTACTAAATTATTAGAATTAAACATTAAACCAAGAGACATCATGACGTATGAGGCATTTGAGAATTCAATCGTAATGCTAAATGCAATTGGTGGTTCTACAAATGGAATTTTACATTTGTTATCAATGGCAAATGAGGCTGGAATTAAACTGACATATAATGATTTTGAAAGAATTAGAAAAAAAACACCTCATATTGCAGATATGAAACCTGGCGGAAATTATGTAATGAACAGTCTTGATAAAATTGGAGGAATTCCATTTGTTCTCAAAAAATTAGCTGCTAAAGGATTACTAAACGAGAATTGTATCACAGTTACTGGGAAAACAATTCAACAAAATCTTGATGCTATGAATATTCCAGAACCTGAACAAACAATTATTCGTCCAATTGAGAATCCACTGCATTCAGTTGGAACTGCTGTGGTACTCAAAGGGAGTCTTGCACCTGATGGAGCAGTTATTAAAACAGCAGGAGTTGAGATGACAAAATTTACAGGTAAAGCCAGAGTGTATGACAGAGAAGAATATGCCTTTGATGCAGTTGCCAAAGGAGATGTAGAAGAAGGAGACGTGGTAGTAATTAGATATGAAGGGCCAAAAGGAGGCCCAGGAATGCGAGAAATGCTTGCAACTACTGCAGCACTTGTAGGTCAAGGTTTAGGTAAAAAAGTTGCAATGGTAACTGATGGAAGATTTTCAGGAGGCACTAGAGGATTCATGGTGGGACATGTTGCACCAGAAGCATATGTCGGAGGTCCAATAGCTCTTGTGAAAAATGGAGATGAAATTACAATTGATACTGAAACGACAATTATTGATATTCATGTTTCAGAAGAAGAGTTGGCTAAAAGAAAAGAATCATGGTGTAACCTAAACCAAACTATACGTCAGGGGCATTAGCAAAATATGCAACACTTGTTGGCTCTGCAGCACAAGGTGCAATCACTACTGCAAATCCATAGAAAGAACAATTTATCCACAAGCTTTATAGATCACGATCTCAGATATTCATCAGAGATAACAGGAAAAAGAAATCAACTTTTGCTTATCAAATTACTGTTGTCTACTACAGGTTTTCTTTTAATAATGGTTTTAGCGTACTGTCTATTGAGGAATAAGAAAATGGAATCAGAACAAGCTCAAATAATTATTCCACTGGTGATAATTCTTGGTGTGGGTTCTGTAATTGGAACTCGATTCTTGTTGATGTTTAGAAAATAAAAAAGAGGAATTCCCACAGCTAGTAAAGAGTCCATACTTGCAATTAAAAATCTAAACTCTTACTTTCAATGCAAATGCCCCACACTTTGGACATCGATGTTTTTTTAAATATTCTGCATGAGTTTCAGTACGCGTTTTAGAATACGTGATATGTTCCCCACAATCTTCACATATACCGGGTAAATCTCCTTTCATAGATTAATTGTGAAATACTAGTACAAATAATTTCATAATCTATAAAATAAAGAAAAGATTATCGATCTTTGTTGGTAAAGTTACAATGACTACAAAGATCATTTTCTATTGTAGAATATGATAATCCACAATTTGAGCAAACGACAATATCTGTCACACATTCTAGAATAAAGCGTATCATAAAAACCCCTTACAATCAACAATAAAGCAAAAAATTTAGATTTAAAATGATTAGATTTAAGTTTAAAATGAATAGAGAAACTTTATGGACATTTACTCTAGTAAATTCGCAATAATTGTGATAATTGCGCTAGTAAGCATTCTTGCATTACAGGTAATGATTAACAGTGACAATTCTCAGCAATTAATTGATTCAGAAACGTGTGAAATATACATAATGGATGCAAACATTAACGCTAAAAAATATCTCAATGAATTCGATACAAAGTGTCTAGATTTTAAAAATCTAAACAGATAGAAAATTAATTAATGAAACAATTTGCATTGCTATTCATGGAAGGACCATCTGAAATAAACTCAGTATTTTGGAATGAGGGGAAAAAAGCCTGGGATTATAAAATGATTAAAGTTGATGAATATTTTGGATTTACAGAATGCCAGCAATGTAGGAAACCAATGTCACATAACATAAAATCAGATGGTGAATTCAAAATGGTTTATGTCAAATGTGCATGTGCAGAAAGAAAATAATTTAAAAATTAAACTTCATCCATTCCTAAAACATCATAGTATGCCTTTGGAATCATTTGTTGACCCATAAAAAAGACGTTGTTCACAGCAGTGTCCAAGACATATGTTTTTGCCCAATCATCATCACTTCGGATTGAACGACCAAAGCCTTGTAGAATTTTAGTTAAAGTTTGTGAAGTGTACCATGATGGGAATTTACTCATTTTAGCCTTTGTTCTCTTTTCTGTGTAATTCGGATATGGGACTTTTGCAATTATTTGAAACCTAGACAAATCATCTTTCAAATCAACACCTTCCCATAAAGAGGAAGATAGTAAAACGCTCGTAGGTTCAGTTGCATGCTCAGAAATAACCTCATCCTGAGTTTTGCCATCCTTATTTTTACTATGACAGAGTCTAATTCTTTGGGTATTTTTTGGAGAAAGATGACGGATAATTTTTTGGCATCTGGGAATTGATGATGTAAGGATTAATCCACGTTCGTTTGAATGTTCATCCATTATTCTATCAATTGTTTTGATTACTTCAAGTTCATCTTCTTCAGTAGAACCATAGCTGAGCCTCTTAATGTTAAGAAGATCTATACTTCTATGTTCAATTGGAAATGGAGATTTTGGAGTATCAACAAATGCAACATCATCTTTTACCAACCCCATATTTTCACAGAAACTATTTTTGTCAATTGTTGCAGACATGAATAATTGGTATTCTGTTTCAAAAAAAGAATTTGCAAACTTTGAAACATCAATAGGTTTTACAGAAATTATTCTAAAATTTCCATTTAAATCTTTGAGAGGATCATTTACAACAAAATTACCCTTGTCATTCATGATGTCAATTTTAGCTTGTGCAGATCTGTCATGTCTTCGTTCTAATCCTGTAAGCAATTCATAATCCGGATTATTTTGAAAAGATACACTTTCTTTGATATCTTTGATTTTTTTAGCATATGAGAATGCCATATCATCAGTTAATTGAATCATAGAATCTAAATCCGTGAAATCATATTTTTCTGAATTTAAATTACATTCATCAACTTGTCCTGCAAAAATATCAAATCCAACAAATTGAATTATTTGATCTTCAATTTTATGAGCCTCATCAAAAACGGTTAGTTTTCTATCAAGATATTCTTCAAAGAGTTTTTTGTTGAATTTCATAATTGTGAAAAATGCGTGATAATTCCAAAGAGAATGATTAGAAACTAGTGCATCATATTTTTGCATGTAATAGTGGCAAGATTTTGCATCAGTAGTGTGATCTTCTACCTGTTTTATAGTAGGCTTGAATTTACATACCTCGAAAACCTCCTTGCCATTTTTTGAGACTCTTTCTTGACATTCACCTTTATCACAGGTTAAACCCCATCTCATAGCCCTTCTATCATTGTCAACTTTTTCTGATTCCATAAGTTTGAGACATGGAAAGTTTTGCTTACCTTTTACAGGTTTTAGAAATGGAATATCTTTGATATATTGATCTTGAAGATGTTTTGATGCAGTTACTGTGAATGAACTTTCAAAATAATTTGAAATTGTTGCACCCACAAGAGATTTTCCTACACCTGTAGGAGCACACAGAATAATTTTTTTAAATCCAGATTTTAATTTCTCCTCTATTTGTGAAATGATCTCTTTTTGGATTTCCCTAGGAGTGAAATGATCTGGAAATTTTTCTAATAAAGACAGGATTACATCTTTTTTTGTTCAGTATTAAAAGCATAAGGGTTATTGGAGTATTCTAGAGGTTGTAATCTAGTTTAATAGATACTGTCATTGTGTTAGATCATGGAATTATTAGATGATAAAATGAGAGTATGGACAGATAGTTCTCAATATGTAAAATCAAATCCAGGTGTGTACGTATTGTACACCAGAAATAGAGATCCAATATTTATTGGAGAAACAGACAGTCTGGCAGCAGAATTTGCAAAGTATGTAGATACAGAATTTGAGGGTGATGAATGCAAACAAAAAACGTCATTCTATCAAAGGGTCTTTGTAGAAAATCCAAAAGAAATGCAACTGCAATTAATTGAAGATTTTAAAAATCAGACCGGAAATATTCCTGTTTGTAATGCGGAAATTAAAGTAGAAACACCTTAAGATAATTTCACTGCATTGCACTGAGGTCTTACATCATTAATATAAAAAATTAATATATCATTTTATATCAAACACGATGATTTACGTAGGAATTGTCGTAGGTGTAATGGCAATGGGTAGCGCTATGGCTTATTGTACTGCAAGCCAACATATCAAATGAGATAGTCTTATCTCAAACAACAGAACAAGGATTGTTACCTAAAACAGAAATGTTTGGAGTAGATTTAAACGAGGAATAATGACATAAAGATCCTTTTGGCAACATAGCACAAAAAGTTAAAGAAGAAAACGTAAGAGTATAGGTTAGCCGCAAAATCAAATATTTTAGATCATACGGATCTAAATTCTAGGATTCTCTCTTATGGGCAACCCTGAGATTATGCATTGCGAGATGAATTGGCAAAGGCATTTGCTCAAAATCATAATCAACAAAAGATAAACAACCAGCTGACAGAGGATATGAAAAATCTACAAGCAATCAATACAGAAATGATTTTGAAAAATCAGGAACTGGCAGGAAAGCAGGCATTCTATGAAAATCCACATTTATCGTTCCATCTGTAAACAACATTCCAACACGTCAAAAAAAGACCGGCCGTACAAAAGAGAATTCATCCTCTCCTTCAAAGAAGACAGGTGCAAAGATTGGTCATGTCGGTGTATCCAACACGAGAAAATCTGATCACACAAAGAAGACAATGGAAGGTAATCTTAAATAGTTCATCATCCACATATTTTTAAAATTTTTGATAATCACCGATTTTAGCAAAATATTGTGAACAATTTTCATGTTTTTTTAAGAAAGTATTTTAACTTAGAAAGTAGTAATAATGAAATGCACCAGTGTTACTATTGCGAACAATTATTTGATTCAAAAGAAGAGCTATACGACCATGTTGAAGTTCATTCAGATAATGAAAGGAATAAAGAAATCATGGAAAGAAAAAAACAGGCATCTAAAAAATAGATTTTCCAGCCTGGACTAAAAAAAATAGAGTAAAGGTCAGAATATTTCAAATTCTGGAGCGGATATGAGAATTATTTTTAGAAATCATATGGATTGGGTTGAAACATTACTGCAAAAATCATATGATAGGTCTCTTACTAAAGGAGAAGTATTGCATAGTCTTTTCCATATGATTGAAGTAAATGAGAATACATTAAATCATATTGAAACAAATAAAACAGATTTTGGTCCAGAACTTGAAGAACTAAAGCAGACAGAAATGAGAGATTTAAATTTTCATTTAAAATATTATAGAAGCCTAGTAAATTATATTAATTCAATTCCTGAAAATAAAATCATAGAACATAGAACCTAATCATCCCAAAATACAGTATAAGATACAAAAGTTCTAGGTGTAGATTTTTCTTTTTGTAATTCCAACTTATTCTCAGTATGATCTAAATTTAATTTAGATAATTCACCCCATTTGAATTTCGATAACTGCAGTTTACATAAATTAAAAATAGATCATTTACATATGACCAATCAGAGTAACACTACAAGACAAATTATGTACGTAGTTGTTTAAAAGATAAATCATATTTTATTTGTTCACCGAGATTCTTTCCATAATTGGTATCATCATGGTATTTTTGGGATCTTTCATCAAAGAGATTTTGTAATTTTTCCACTTGTCCATTAATCATTTTCCCAGAATCTTCTTTTGCAAATTGTTTTCGTTGTTCATCATTTTGGCCTCGAGTTGAGAAATGTTTTTTGTAGAATTGTTCTTGTAAATTTAGAATACACTCACATTTTACCAGTTCAGCCAAGTCAAAATTCCCTTGCTCATGATTTAGTAATGATTCATTTGCTTCAGATTGTCGTACCCATGATAATAATGGATGGAATTCTACAAAGAGGGAAATATTATTAATCAAGAAAACAATATTTTCATCAACTTTTTCTGAATCCACAACCCAAGTGAATCTATATTTTATGATACTATGACTGTCTTCAAAAACTGCAGGATTTGATTCCGCTTGAAAATCAGACCATGAAAGAGTAAAATTTTGACTCCATTCCAAAGTTGTTTTTTCACCCATGTTTAATCATATTTCTATAAGGATAAAATTATTCTTTATTTTTTAGGTGTGGTTTTGAAAAGAAGATATTTGACGGCAAATGAATTCCAAGTATGGTCGACTAAGGCAAATGTATGATAGCCGTCAAACAGATAACTCTGCTATGAATTAGGAGATAAGACTAAAAGAAAATGTGTGTGCAAATTATACTAAATTATTCATGCATGAAATTTTTAAAATATCAGGCTCAATCATACATGGGATGATGGATCACTTTTTCAACCCTTTTTGATCAAAATTCAAGACATGGTAAATTTTATGAATTTTTCAAAATACCAGTCAATACAAATATTGAAAGCAAGATGATTGCGAATTTGATATCTACTGTAACCCCCAAAGGACCGATGATAACATATCAAATTTGCTTGCTTTCTTAATTCTAAACTATTAATCTCCGATAATTCTGAGATTACTCATGATGAAGAAATTTTATGTATGGATGGGAATTTCAGTATCTGCATTAATTGTAGGATTAATTTTGTTGTTTGGATAGTTAAGATACAATTTCAAAATTAGGATTACAACCAAGTTGATTCAAAATATCATTGATTTGTACAATTAATTCATTTTGTTGATCAATCAAGTCATTTATTTTTTCTGCTTGTTCATTTATTTTCTCATGAGCTTGTTGTACTTTTTCAAATTCTTTAGGATGAAGAGTCTTTCCTTCGTAAAATTCGTACTGTTTATAGTATTCATCATATTATGATTCTTCACGTGCAATTTTTTTATCCAATAATTTAATTTGAGATTCAATTTCTGTTTCTTGAGATAGTGATAATTTTTGTCTAACGTATAATTCTTCAAATCTTTTAGGAATAGTGTATCCCTTGGTTTCATAGTCAATTTCAGGAGATTCAGTAGAATACATTAAATGATTTTCCTCACTAGTGTGGCCCAAGCCCATTGCATGTCCAATCTCATACATCAGAATATTTACAACCATGTTTTCATCATTTTGAACAAAATTAGAATTACAGTCTTGTGCACCAACGGATATATCCAATACACGATGACTCAAAATTCCAAACAAAACAGTGTTACATGTTGCTAAACCAGTATGAGTAGATGATGCATATTTTTGCCAGTTAATTTCAATGTTAGAATTTTTAGATTCTATAAATTCTAAATTTAGATTATATTTCTTCCAAGTATCTAGTGCTTTTTTTAATGCGTCAATTGGAATTTGTTTGTCTGAGACACCAGGTACATCTTCAAAGGAATAGTAAATAATTTGATGTTCTTCAGATGTAACTACATTTGATATTTGTTGAAGGTTTTCAATCGATGGAGATAATCCCTTACTAGTTTAAGTGTTAAGATGGAATAAATCTACATACCATGCATATCCAAAACTCACTATGAGCACAATTACTATTTTAATAATCAAACAAATAGATTGGAGTACCTAAAACTTTCCATCAAATTAATAGAATTAGCCTCAATGTAATTTTTTAATAAATTTCATCAACTTTTTCATATTTTTTTTATTTTAAAAGAATAATCAAAGTAGAATTATTGCCATAATATAGCTGGATATTGGTAATCGCTAAAGCACTCGACATTGATTATCAATTTTATCTGTGGCTTAAAATTTTAATTTGGATGAGAGTTTTTCAAATAATTTAATTTTTGCTCATCAGAAAATAAATTTTCATTAAAAGATATTAATTTCAATGCATTTTGGAATGCAAGGCATTCACAATCTATAGAAAAGAGTTCTTCGCATTTTGGACATTGAATTACAGTGTGATTGCCCCAATCACATTCAATATCATAAATAATTTCAAAAATAACATATTCATTACAAATACAATGTAATTTATTTTGAAATTTGTCATTAAAAGACATACCAGACTCTTTAAAAGATCAAATATAATTTAATAATTACAAAGTTTTGATGAATTTGACTTGACTGAATGCCCTACATGTAAACTTGCAATGGAGTCACATTCCACAGAAGAATTAATGGAATGTTGTATGAAACAAGTAGGTGACGGGTTTTCTGAAGAAGAGTCAGGTACATGCCCTAATTGCAAACATGATATCAAAAAACACTCAAGCAAAGAACTTGCAGAATGCACCATAGAATTTTTCAAATCAGGAAAAAATTAGGTCAAGATAAGATTAAACAGAAGAAAAAAATACAAATTTTGTTGGATCAAACTACTAGAAAATTAATTCAAGACTATTCGCCAATGTGGACTAACAAACAGATTTGGGAATTTGAACAATTAAACGAAGAATTAACTTTTGATACAGTATATGCAGAACGAAATGATTTTGAATCATGGGATTCAAAGATGGCAAATCCTGATGCATTCATTCGAGATGTCGTAGTTAGAACATTTGATAATTTCCTAGATGGATATGAGTTGTGGATTTCGAACAAAAACCTAGGAAAATTAGACTCAAAATATGTGGCTTATCTTATGTCAGTTATGGCAGATATCGTGATAGACGAAGAAATTTGCCTGAATTTTAGAATTGAAAATGATTCCCTAGTGGCGGTAGTAGATGAGAAAGTAGACGTAATTGACTGTAAAGAATTTTTTGAAGAATTTTATCATTTAGCAACTGGGTTTAATTTTGATACGGATACTGGAATACCTGACGATGAAACAGAATCTGAACTATACCTTACACGGTTACAAGAAGAATTTGATGAGAGAATGCAGAACAAGTTAGGAGATAGTTATTTGCCAGGCAACAATGATCCAGATACAATGAATGCAAAGGATTGATCTAAAATACAAGAGAGGAGAATAGACAGATAATGTCCGAGAGAAAACTATATAGAAATTTCAAAAAGAGAGAGCCATCTCTGACAACAGAACAAAAGGTAGAAAGTTTTGTAAAGAGAAATTCTCAAAGTGGATATTTTACCAAAGTTTCAACCATCTCTTACAAGTTTGATGTTTCTGAAGACATGGCATGGAGTATTGTTGGAGAATTATTATCCAGTGGTTCCTTTGAATCAATTCATGATGATTATACTGGCGAGATGAAACTATGTGAAATGGGGAAAATATATTCAATATTAGATTTGGAGCAAAAAAGAAAGAGGGAAAAATATCGCAATAATAATAAAAAATCTAAAGTTAAACCCAAACCAAAAAAAGAAAACTCTTAATTCTAAATTAATTATACATAATGTATGGATGATGAAAATTTACCAGTACAGTGTCATCCTGTAGTAAAATCAAAAAAGAAAAAACCAAAAGAGGAGAAAAATGATACAGTGTAAATTGTGTGGAACACCATTAGGAAAAGAGCCAACTACTGAAGAATTAGAAACACATTGGAAGAAACATCACAATTGGCATTGGGAATCAAACAAAGATAAAACTCCTGAAGATGCATTATTGAAAAAGAGATAATCGACGTCTTGGAATAGTGATCGTTTATAGCATGCATAGACCACTAAACGAAGGCGTCATTAATCATTCAGGCTCGAGATATAAAAGATGAACTAAACATTTTTCAAACATATGTTTAATGAAATGAAAATAATGAAACTAATTAGCAATATAACTTGACTTAGAAAGCATTAATTTGATTAGATATTAAATGAGAATTATGTCTTTGGATATTACTTGGAAGAACAATTTTTACGGAATATCTTGGGCATATGAGAAAGATAGATTGGTAGTATCCACAGTTTTTGAAGATAAAAACGAGGCCCTAATCATTGCTAAAGAGATTGAAGATTGGAGTGATAAATTTACAAGATTAACCATTATTGAGAAAGATAATGATGAATTTGCAATTTGTTGTTATCAAGATCCTCAAATTTCAAAAAACAATAGTCATCTAGGATTGTTTCGTACAGGTATGAGACAGAGTGGAGGATATGAGCAGGCAAAACCCATGATTATAGAAAAACCGCCACTGTTACAAATTGCATATGCGGCAGATGTTAGAGACATGAACACCTATGAACAAATATCGCGATTGGTTCCAATGCGAAAATGTCGAATCATCTCAGAGAAAGACTTGAAGAAACAAGAATACTATTATGAAAAAACTGCAAATTCTCAAAATTAAAAGGTGAGATTCAAAAATTCTAGGATTGAATCGTCACCAGGTATGGTCGGGTGACAATTATTATTGAATATTGATATAAGGCATTACTACTCTTTTGTACTGAGAAATCGTTCATCTTTGTTAAATATAAAATTCTCACATAGTATGATATGCAAGATAACAATAATCAACAAAATTGGGAAGAAGTAATTGGTCTTTCTTGGCTAGTATCTGACGAATAAATTGTCGGGTAATGTTTGTAGTCCCAACTGTTGGTGCAAATTAGAGAAATCTAGTAGTGCCGATGAACTGCTTTAGAAGTGTCTAAAGCGTTTATTTTTTAATTCATAATATTCATAAAGTAATATTTTTGTGTTTGATGAATGAATAAACCAACAAAATTCATCGTAATTATTATTGTATTATCATTAATTTGTAGTGTTTTAGATATTTGGGGCGGAAGTTGGGATATTATCAGTCATCTACTTGGGGTCTCTGAGACATTTTTTACACTCCCACATGCAGTATTGTATTCGGGAGTTGGAATTAGTTTAATTGCAGCTATTCTTACAATTATCATATTATTCAGAGATAAGGAATTACGTAGTACATCATTGTCGTTTTGTTTGAGATTAATCATTATTGGTAGTATTATTCAGATTTTTGCAGAACTTAGCGACTATACCTGATATGAAATGTTTGGGACAGACGAGTTACTTAGCCCAACTCACCTTACTCTAATTACAGGGATATTGATACAGTCAGTCGGAATTACACTTGGATTAACCAGATTAATTCCACATGGATTTAAAATTGAAAACCAGTAACGGTAGTTTCGTTTTCAGCATTATGGTTTATTGTAATTGCATTTATCTTTCAATTCACTTTGCCAGTATCTAGAGGAGAAACAATGAATTTGAATCCAGACCAATATGTTGCAGGTATAATTCTGGGGCTAACAATACCATTTTTCGGCACATTAATTTTCTGGGGGCAGCAAAATCTATGAAAAAGTTCGGTTGGGCAAGCAGCGTTGTAGCGTTATTGATATTCTTTAACATCACTGCAAATGTAATTCCAGCAGAAGCATTATGGAATTATTTACCATGATTTGTCACAGCAATGATCACAGCAATGATCACAGCAATAGTTGCAGATGCAATTATTTCAAACAAAATTAAAATCAATAAATTTAGAGATGAAATTGCAGGAGGGTTAGTTGGAGCAATATCTTTAGTTTATAGCATGCCTCTAGTAGGAATGGCTTACATTCAATTTTATGTATTCAGTGGAGTCTCAGGATATTCATTATTTCCAGAATTTACTGAAACTTTGGCAATGATTCTAGGAATAATGATTATTCTAGGAGCAGTTATGGGAATAATTGCAGTTAAAGTTACAAAAAAGAAAATCATCATCCCAGTAGAATCCATCATTTAGATTCAAGTAATAGATAAATTCTGATTTTTTAATATACAATCATGCATTGTGATGATAAGAGAACTTTATTCGTACTAAAAAAATCATTGAGAAAAGTGGGGAAGAACTTAAAGAATCAAAGTTTGATGAGGTGAAATTAAAAGAATTCAGCAATGCGTTGGTAGAATATTTTGATTTAAAAAAATTATCTCAATAAGATTTAAGTTCATAATTCTCTCACACATTCCATGACAGATTACGATGAAGATGGTAGATTAATAATTTGTAGAGCTAAACAGTTAGACAAAATTCCTGAAATCTGTTACAATTGCAACAGTGATGATCTTCAAATGATTATGACTCATGTTGATGGAGGGAGTTGGATGTGTTTGGACTGCAATAGTCTAAATTGTTATGAACCAGCCATGAAATTAACAAAGAATATGCCAATTTCCATGTTAGAGTTAGGAAGAGATGAAATTGTTTTTGTTCCCGAATGGGATTTTGAGTGATTAATTCTCAAAATTTTAGATAATATATAATGTCTTTAAGTTCAAAATGTGTAATATTTTAAAAAGTCATAGTCTTAAGTGTCAATCTCAAGCATTAGAAAACAGTGTCACATAATTGACAAATACTAACAAAGAACAAAAAAAATGTTAAATGAAGAAAGAACAATCATGGAGTTGGCAGTAAAAAAAGCAAAATTCAGAAAAACACAACCAAATAATGATGATTGGGATTTACACAAAAAAGATTAATTTTAAACCATTTTGAGAATAGTCAATACGCTTAAGTTCAAAAGCAAAGTAAAAAATTCATGAATACATTAGATTATTTGATAAAGCAAAATGATCAAATTTCAACATCAATGCCTGAATGTGATAACATCAATACAGATGAAGAAGATGAGAGTAAGATATGATCGAAGCTTCACTTTCAAAACTAGATGACAAGGGAGTTTTTACAATTGTAAAAGTTGAGAATGTTGGAAAAAAAGTGGGCAAAGAAACAATCACTGAGATAAATATTGAAACTGAGGAGGAATTTGAAGGAGTGAAGAACTTTTACACTTCAAGAAAGATGATCGTTGCAAAATTTTATGATAATGGTAAACCCACAATATTATCTCAAGACATTCAAAGGGGGAAAAAATACAGAGTAAAAATAATCACACAAAAATTTGGTAATGGTAAAGAAGATTATGATATTGCAAAATCTTGATTTTCATGTTCTTTCTTAAAAAAACTCAACTCTTTTCTAGTACATGAGAAATATTATGATGTGTTAAAGGTGGATTTTGAAAAATGATGCTAGGACATACCAAAGAATGCAAATATAGAATGGACAATGATATGCCTCATACTAATTGTACATGTCAGTGTCACAAAATCATTATGGCAGAATCTACTAAACTTGACTCAAGGACTTTTTGATTCAGGTTCAAAGTTATCTATAATCTCAGTAATATTTGCAAGTAAGATCTTTTTAATTTCCTCTGGACTCATTCCAGATTTATGCATTAATTTCATCTGATCCATTATAGAGAAATTTACCCTACCTTGAAGATAATCAACAATTCCAAAGCCTTTCTTTGGAAATTCTGTCACAAACATTTCGTGTTCTGAAGATTTATCATCACTCATGGAATTATTTTAGAAAAACTAGTTATAAAATTTACAATTAATCAACAAACAAACAGAAAATAGTAGAGAATTATATTTTTACGTAAAGTCCATTACTTTGCCTTTTTCAATCCTCTCTAAATTTCTCTTTGAATTCTTTTCGATATTTTTCCTGAAGAACTTTTTTTCCATTTTATTCAATCTTCTTGGACATGGTTAGTCGTGGCGATCATTTAATTTATTCTGGCTTGCCAAAGTTCTGAAAATCTGTTTAAAATGTTTGAAATTTTCAAACAATTCAAAAGAAAGTAAATCATTAAAATTCTTAAATTTGTAATTCACATATAGAATGTGTGGCAACTAGAAATGATCTCAAAAATGACATAATCAAAGTAACTGAAGAACAGCAAAAATTAATGGAATTAAGAAAACAATATCTCGGCTCTAAAGATAACGAGGATCAAATGAATGCATTCAAAATTACTACACAGATTATGAAATATGAAGATTTTATTCGAGACACTGAAAAACAAATTAGGATGATGGATTAAGCATCACTGCAAATATTCATTAGACCATGTGAAAAGTGAACATCATGACAGAATTTGTCCATAAACCATATGATAAAATCTACGTTAGAGATATGATAAAGCTAAATCTTGACGATCTAATAGGTATGATGTCATCATTAGATGCAGCAAATGCATACTGGGTGGACGGCGTATTATTTGTAAGTTTTGCAATGACAGAATCTGAAGAATTAGCAAAAAAAGAAATGCAAAATGAAATGTTCCTAGATAAGATAATTTTTGCAGTTTATGATAATTATACAAAGACAGTAAAGTCCTCAACAAATTTAGAAATCGGAGTACTAAACATGCAAAAAAGTAAACTTTACAAAGATTTGATCGCATGGCTTAAAACTCAAGCAATTTGGAATAAATAGAAAAATTAATTTTTAAGAATCAAATTTTCTAAAGATAATCCATAGTAGGAACTATCCTCTGAATTAATTTTCCCAAGTAATTCTTTTTTTAATATTTGAATTTCTTTCTCAGTCATCATAAACCAATATAGAATATTCAAAGAGATAATCCTCTCTTTTCAAATACTATAAACCAACAGCTAACATCACATTCATTTTTTAAATTCCAAAAATGAAAAATAATCAATAGGCTTAAGTTTAGAGATCACTGAAGAATTACTCAATGGATGAGCCAATAGTAGAGGTATCCAAGGAATTGATAGCAGCAAATTATGAGATCGATGATGTTATTAAGCAATGGACCATTTTAAAACATGAATACCAAAGTACAAAAGATCCAATTCTCAGGGCAGAAATTAAAAAAAAATGGGATGATCTACAAAAAAATATGAAACAATTAGAAATGAATCGTCGAAAAATAATAGAAAGAAAAGAAGAGATAGAATTCAACAGTAGATGGAAAGGTTGGAAGAAAAAATAGATGAGAATTAAAACTCCAATACGCTTAAGTTCATAGGAATTTCAAAAAATCATTGACCCTTGATCTAAATTATAAAGCAACTTTCACAATTTTAAAAGACATAGAATCGCAAGAACTAGTACAGTTTAATAAAGAATATTTGTATGAAGAATTTTTCAAGAATTTCATAAAATTTAGATAGTCATTTTTACATTCAATGGGTGAACTAATACTAAATTAGATACATTTGAAACAAAAATGAGGAATTAACAAATTTTATCATTTATGCAGAATTATCATTTGTTAATTCTCATCTAGATACAATAAAGAAATTTTTGAAGATCATTATCAATCCAATAAAACTAGAAAAGGGTTTTGGTAAATATGTAATATTGGAGCAAATGGTAGAAAGGATTTGTAAAAAAATAAATTATGATGAAAAATTCAATCAAAGGATTATTTTTAATAGATTTTAGAGAAGCAACAACACAGCAAGTATATGTAATTGAAAAAACAGGTAACCTGATAATTAATTATAAAGATGAAAATAAATTGAAATTAAATATCAAAGATTTGGCAGATTATTCATCACAAGCAATGGAGATACCTGCAGTAATGTTTGATTGGTCAAATGGAAGAACTTCATAGACTGAGCAAAAACTAGATGGTCTTGATGGTTTAGTCAACGATTTAATAAAGCAAGTGTAAGAATTGGATAAAAATCTAGAAGAGTTGTTTTGATTTATTGTAAATTATTCAAATAGTACTCCTCTACTCGTTTCATCATAGGTTCAACATAGTCATCACATGTTTTGATAAATTCCTGTCTAGTATTTTTCTCACTACTAACTAGAATTACTACCTGGTTAATTTTCTGACCAGTTGTTTCCTCAAACATATATGCATAGCATGTAGTTTGTAGATAATATTCATACATATAGTCATCAATCTGAGGCTTGCGTTTTGTCTTGTAATCAATAATGGATAATTCTCCATCATACTTTGCAATCAAGTCACTAGTACCTGCAACCTGTAGTTTGTCTGAGTACATTCGTTGCTCAATAGAGGTGACATCTGAAATATTCTCAAGAAAAGGTTTCAAATTGTTAAAATGTGCAATTGGTAGCAAATCAAATTCTTCCATTGTAAGGCTATTGCTAAGATAATTCTCTATGATTTTGTGAGATTGTGTACCAATATCTTGGGCTTGTTTTGTAATGTATTCGTGAGCTGGCTCATTTTCTTTCCATGATTGTAATCCCTTTTTTTTGTGTTCAGGAGCAGTTACAGAAAGAATTGTGCTGATCGAAGGATAAATTTTGTCAAATTTAGTTTGATACCAATGTCCATCATCCCTATCCAAAAGTACGGGTTCTACAGCCTTTAGCATCTGTGTAAAACTTGCCACTGAAAATTTTTGATACTAGTAGTTATTGAATGATTTGATGTTACATGATTTTTTTGAATTTCTCAAACTCAGATCTTGTTTTTACAAATTGATCCGTGTTAATTTTCCTAAGCGAAAAAAGGTTCTCCATTGTATCATTAATGATATGAATTGTTTCATCAAAAATTACTGTATCAATAAATTCCTCGTCAGGATACACGGAATATTCTAAGAATTCAGTATCCGTGTGTATCTTTAATTTAAATCCCATAAGCAATCCCAGATCATCATGTTTATTTAAAAATCCAATCAAACTTGCCTTCAATGAAGGATTGTTAGGCAGCGAGGCATATCTAGAATAATTTTGATTATCAATTATACATGCAACAGGATTTCCCTTTGTGTGTAATACCTTGAAATTGTGCGTTAGAACAAATTCATCAGGCTCGGGCATCTTATCTAATGGCAATATAGGGATTACAGTGAATTGATTAATAATTTTTTAAATAATTTTGAAAATTACTCTTCATCAGACTCGTTTGCCTTGTCTCTAACCTTTTTCATGATGCAAAATTTACTCAAGGTCTTTTTCCATCCCATAATTGTAATACACAAAACTTGGTCTTATAGGTTTAGGTTTTCAGGAATTTACTCATGATTAAACTGAAAATATTATTCTCTAAGTGCTGTTTAAGATATTTTGAATTAATTCAATAATTTTTTTGAGACATTAGAAGAATCAGATGGAATTTCAAGTTTTTTTGATTTAAAATATGTGATTGAGTGTTTAGAATTGGTTGAAAGAATATCAAAAGTTTCAATCACTGATCTATTATCACTTAAGCAAGGAATAGTTTTGAATGATTTTTTCAAACTTCTTTTAATTTTTACATAATCCTTGACCTGAGAGAAAAACATAAAGAATTTTACAAAATGTACATTTTGTGGCAAGTTAGATCGTGTAGAATATTTGAGAGGGTTAGATTGGTTTTGCAACAAGAGATGCCATTACAATTATGGACATAAAGACGACAATACTTAGATTCTCAACAAACCACTTTAAGATTTAAAATAAATCTAAACAACTATGACTATACACATTAAATATTGTCAATTTTAGAGTTAGAAATTTGAAATTAATGGTAAATTTTTCACTCTCATATATTCATTAATGGTAATTTAGTCTAAAAATTATTCATGAAATTTTGTTATAACTGTGATTCTAGGCTTGTTCAAAGCTATGAAGATGTTGGAGGTCAATGGGTTTGTCCAAAATGTAATCCTGAAAAAATTCTGGTCAAAACACCAACCTATGGCGTGAATTATTCAGGAAAAACTAAACAGTGCTTCAAAGGTTGTGGTGCAGAAATTTACTGGGATGAGGTATTCAAATCAGACAGTGGAAAGTTCATCCCAATGGATTCAAGGACTGATGAGCCACACAGATGTGATGGTCCAACAGAATCAGGAATGTCATGCTATCTCGATGAAATTAAAAAATATACAAAACCAAAACCAAAGGAATCTGAAAATAAAATTCCATTACCAGAAAGTATCATGTATGATATTTCTAAAATTCCAAAATCATTAATTGACAATGACCCAATTATAAGAGAAATAATTCAAGGGCATAATGAAGAATCCCTTGCACTAATTTACTATGAAAGATTAATCGCACCAGAAGCTGAAAAGATTCCAATTGAAACTCTAAGCGATGTACTATCAGAGAATATCATCAAGGGATTACTAAAGTATGGATTTACAGGGTTGCTACCGTTCCAAGATGAATCTGTAAGGGCAATTCTAAAGGGAGAAAATTCAATTATTTCAGCACCAACAGGGTCTGGAAAAACTGAAGCATTTACAATTCCAGTGATACAAAAAATTTCAGAGAACCCAACTCCGGGAGTTTTCACATTACTTGTGTATCCACTTAATGCGCTAATTGACGACCAAGTATCAAAGATTTCAGATTTAATTCAAAAATGTAAGCTTGCAGATAAAATAGCAATCTACTCCATTCACGGAGGACAAAGTACGGATTACAAGGACATGGTAATTTCAGATGCTAGTCAAAAATCGCTAATCATTGCAACAAATTTTGATTTTATCAATTACCATTTAATTTTACAGGATAAAAAATGGAATGAACTATTCAAGAATGCAAAAATTATTGTAATGGATGAGGCACATTCCTATACTAGTTTTCATGGTTCTAATGTATGTCATGTGTTAAAAAGAATGAAAAGATTCATGGGGAAAGTTCAATTTGTAGGCTCTTCAGCTACTCTTGATAATTCAAAAGAATTTTTCTCAAACATGTTTGATTTGCCTGAAGATTCATTTACTTACATTAAAAGTGAATTTAGACGAAAACAAAACATGCACATGTTTTTTGTAATGCCTAGAAAATTTAAACAAAGAACTACAATGGAGATGCTCTCATCAATTTGCCACAAGAACAATTCAACACAATTAGTCTTTAGCAATTCTCACAATGATGCAGAATTTTTGGCATCAAATGTTGAAGAGGCAAACACAGGAATTAGAATCCAAATTCACAGAGGAGGCCTTGATCAAAAGGATAGAAAATTATACGAATCTCAAATGAAGGCAGGAGAACTAGACGTACTATCATGTACTCCAACTTTGGAATTAGGAATAGACATTGGGCATGTGGATGTAGTTATTTCTGCATTTAAAAATGAGTTTGATTCTTTTATTCAAAGAATAGGAAGAGCGGGAAGAAAAGGTCAGAAATCTTATGCTATCTGTGTATTTGATTCAGATGATGCAGCATGTCACTATTTTGCACGTCATATTGATGAATATCTATCACAAGACCATATCATTCCAATTAACAAGAAAAATTCAATAATTTCTGAAAAACATGAGGAATCAGTTGAGATTGAAGATCAATCTATGAATGAGTCAGACAAATCCCAGTTCTTTGACTTTGCAAATAGTGTAAATTTACGTGGTGCATCCGGAGAAATTTCCATTTACTATAATTCAAGAAAAATAGGAACGCGAGGAGTCCCTGTAGGATATTATCAACTACATCAAAAGGCAATCTATCATTTCAACAAACAAAACTATGAAGTAAATTCCCTGATAAAATCTCAAAACGGAGCAAGAGCGTATCTTGTAAAATCGTATGAAAAACAAAAGAGAACAATCCCGATAGTTAGAACTTCAATTATCCGGACATCTGAGGGTAAAGCCATTAATAGAGAAATCAATGCTGAAGACAAAAAATTATCTCTACGTTATGGAATAATTTCTCTAGATAGAACCATCACAGGCTACATGAAAGGAAACTATAATGAAACAACAGACCAATATGAGATGCATAATAATGGAAATACATCATCATGGAGAAATTTTTATTGGAAATCAAAACACTCAGCAGTTAGTGTAACACTTCCTACAGGATTTGTCTCAAAACATATTTCAGATTCAAAAAGTCCAATAGTCAGCGACCCAAGAGTCCATACCATATCACATGTTCTAGTAAATGCAAGCAAAATTCTGACAAAAGCAGAATCAAGCGATATTGACGTATATTATGAAAATGGAGTAATCTACATTTATGACAATTCATCAGACGGGTTTAACGGGTGCAGTAAAATCATCTATGATGAATTTGAAAAAATACTCAACATATGTAATTCACTGGTAAATGATTGTGATTGTCCAACTGAAAAAAATCAGAAAGAGGAAAAGAATTGGGGAGGGTGTCCAAAATGTACATTTACCAAAAACTATTGTCAAACAAAAAATAAAGAACTCTCTAAAAAAGGCGCAAAGGAGTTCTTCTCTGCGTTTGAATTATTGTAATGTTTAATGTAAATAATTTATGATTATTTTAGGAAAACAAAAAGAGATTAGGATCGAGAAACTATTCATCCATCATACGTCCAAAACCACGTGTTATTCCCGATATTAAACCAAAAACAAATAGGATACATTCAATAACAAATATCACACGTTCCCCTATTTTGCACGACTCAAAGCTAATTTATGTTTCAATTTTTTAGCCCGAGGTTTTGATCTCAATAAACGTCCACAACAAGGACACCACAATCCTTCCCAACTAATGAACACTTCACATTGCGGACATCGTTTTTGACCTTGTTCATATCTACCGCCTTCAAAACTGTTACTTTTAGCCAGATATTCTTTACAAGATCCATTACAATGCATATCATTCTACTAAGAGAAGATATAGAAAAAGATTAAACACATCAAATTGTCTTAGACTCGTAGTTGTTTTATAAATGATGGTTAATCCTGTAATGAATAATGAACATCGCAAAATAATACAATCCCAGTTGGTAGTGTTTTTGCGGTAATGCTGTGACCATCTTCTAATCCCTTTCCACAAATGTAGCATTCCACCTTACTTACTGAAGATGAGATAGTTTGTGATTTGAGAATATGCATTTTCTGTATAATTGTTTGATTTGTTCTCTGCATGGTGATTATACTACGATCAACTAGACTTTAAAGGTACCGTACAATACCGTAATTATTTTACGCCTAAGAAATCAACAATTTTAACTAAACCTAGACCGATCAGAATCATCTCATCAATTTAAATAATA
This sequence comes from Candidatus Nitrosopumilus sp., assembly GCA_965262905.1. Taxonomy (GTDB): domain Archaea; phylum Thermoproteota; class Nitrososphaeria; order Nitrososphaerales; family Nitrosopumilaceae; genus Nitrosopumilus. The sequence continues at coordinate 668,159 of OZ253567.1, read as the reverse complement.
AACCACCAAAATTTTGTTTATGGGTGGACACCTTTGGAAAGACACAAGCAAAAGTAGTACCTCTAGATTTATCTGAAAACCAATTTCAAATTTATAATAAAATTTCAAGAAACTATTCACATTCATTTCTATTTGAATCCTTAACAGGTCCTGAAGTTCTAGCTGAAACATCAGCTATGGGATTTGACCCAAAAATAATCCTCAAGGGATATTCAGATAAAGTGGAAATTATTGAAAATAAAAAAACTATAACGATTCAAACCACAAACCCATTTGAAGAACTAAAAAAACTATTAGGAAAATCAGATGATCAAAGTTATCGGTATTTGGGAGGAGCAGTAGGAGTGGTAAACTATGATGCAATCAGATTGATAGAGAACATCAAGGATTCCAATAATTCACCACAGCCGTTAATTGAATTTGGAATTTATGATGATGGGATTCTATATGACAAAATACATAAAAAATTATTCTATTTTTACCATGATGAAAACAGATTTAACAAATTTGTGATGGGGGATGATACGTTTGGAGAATTCCATGCAAGTGAGGTAACACCAAACATGGATGAATTAAAATATTCAGAAATTGTAAACAAGGCAAAAAAATACATTCATGATGGAGATATTTTTCAAGCGGTATTATCTAGAAAGTTTGCTTTTGATACAAATGGAGACAACCTAACACTATACAAAACATTGAGAAAACTAAATCCTTCACCATACATGTATCATCTAAAGCAAGGAAATAAGACAATCATTGGAGCATCACCTGAAATGTTAGTTAGAATTACAGATGACAAAGTGGAGACATTCCCAATTGCAGGTACAAGAAAAATTACAGATGATGAGGAGAAAAATAAGGCGTTATCTGAAGAGTTAATCCACGATGAGAAAGAATTGGCAGAGCACACAATGCTTGTTGATTTGGGTAGAAATGATATTGGTAGAGTTTGCAAGTATGGAACAGTCCATCCAGAATCATTAATGGAGATAAAGCGATTCAGTCATGTTCAGCACATAGTTAGTCATGTGGTAGGTAATCTGGCACCTGAAAATGATATGTTTGATGCTTTTCAGGCAGTATTTCCTGCAGGAACAGTATCAGGAGCACCGAAGGTTAGAGCTATGGAGATTATTGATGAATTAGAAACGGAAGCCAGAGGACCATATGCAGGGGCTGTAGGATATTTCTCATATAATGGATGTTGTGATTTTGCAATTGCGATTAGAAGTATTTTCATAGAAAATGATAAGGGATTTGTCCAATCAGGTGCAGGGATAGTATCGGACTCTATTGCAGAAAAGGAATTCAAGGAAACTGAACACAAGGCAGGAGCAATGCTTCAAGCATTAAAAGAGGCAACAAATTGAAATTTCTAATCATTGACAATTATGATTCATTTGTATACAATATTGCACAATATCTTGGAGAACTTGAAGTAGAGTGCGATGTGATTAGAAATGACAAGATCACATTACAGCAAATCAAAGAAAAAAATTATGATGCGATAATAATTTCTCCAGGTCCTGGAACACCTGAAGACAAGAAATACTTTGGTGTTTGTTCTGAAGTTATCAAAGATATGGGGCCATACACACCAATTTTGGGAGTATGTCTAGGGCACCAAGGAATCATTGATGCATTTGGAGGTAAAGTAACTAATGCAGGATGTGTAAGGCATGGAAAGACCAGCCCTGTTGATCATTTAGAATCAAAATTATTTGCAGATGTAAAGAATCCATTTAGAGCAACAAGGTATCATAGTTTAGTTGGAGACAAGACCATAATTCCAGATGTACTCAAAGTTATAGCTACAGCAGCAGATGATGGAGAAATTATGGCAATTGAACATAAAGAATTTCTAATTCAAGGAGTACAGTTTCATCCAGAATCAATAATGACTGAAGATGGAAAAAAGATTCTAGGTAATTTCATCAGTCAAGTAAAGGAGAAAATAAAATGATTACAGACATTATTTCAAAATTACAGGAAAAAACAGACCTCACATATGATGAGATGAACAAAGTCATGACAAATGTTCTATCTGGTAAAACTAACGATTCAGAAAATGCAGATTTTCTATCATACCTTGCAGACAAGGGGGAAACAGATGATGAATTGTTAGGAATGCTTGATAAAATGCAGAGATTTTCACTAAAAGTTGAGGCTAAAAATCAAGGAACACTTATCGATATGTGTGGAACAGGAGGGGATAAACTTCAGACATTCAACATTTCCACAACAGCGTCATTTGTAGTAGCAGCAGCCGGCGGAATGGTAGCAAAGCATGGAAACCGTTCAAGTTCAGGAGTTTCAGGTAGTGCAGATATTTTTGAATATTTTGGATATGATTTAAATTCAGAACCTGTAAAAATTGCAGAAATTTTACAAAAATACAACATCTGTTTTATGTTTGGACAAAAATTCCATCCAGCAATGAGACACGTGTCTGCGGCAAGAAAACAACTTGGGAAAAGAACTGCATTTAATCTTCTAGGACCACTATCAAATCCTGCAGGAGTAAAAAATCAACTGGTGGGAGTATTTTCAATTGAATATTTAGACAGATTACCATTACTACTAAAAAGAAAGGGAGCTGAAAACATCATGACAGTTCGCTCCGATGACGGAATGGATGAATTTTCAACAAGTGCAGTTAATCGCGTATGTGTATTGAAAAATGACAAAGTGTTAATGAATGCAATTGATCCTGAAATTGTGGGATTACATAAATCAACATTAAAAGATATTCAAATTAGTACGAAAGAGGATGCGATAAAATCATTTGTTGGTGTGCTAAACAACACTGCAAATCAAGCAATGATTGAAACTGCTGCACTAAATGCAGCAGGAGGACTAATCGTTGCAAATATTTCTAAAAATTTTGAGGAAGCAGTGGAACTTGCACTAGATACAATAAAGAGTGGTAAAGCATTTTCATTGTTAGAAAAGTTTGTACAGGACACTGGCGACATTTCAAAATTAAGGGAGATTACTAATGCCTGAAAATATTCTACGAAAGCTAGTAAATAACTCCAAGATGGCAATTGATGATGGAGTCTATGAGGTCGATGCAAGTTTGGAAAAATCATCCAAAGACTTTCTTCACACAATACAGACAAATCCACATGCCACATTACTTACAGAGGTAAAATTTGCATCACCATCTCTAGGTAAAATCAGAACACTGACAGATCCTGTAAGCATTGCAAACCAAATGATTGCAGCAGGCTCAAAAGCACTCTCAGTTTTGACTCAACCACACCTATTTCATGGTTCTCCAGAGTATTTCATGAAGGTAAGAGAGGCAGTAGATGTTCCAATGTTGATGAAAGATATCATGATTGATAAAATTCAAATTGACACTGCAAAGAAAATTGGAGCAGACTACATATTGGTAATTCAGTCACTGTACGACCAAAAATTTCTATCTGGCATTGATGAGTTTATTGATTATGGTCACAAACAAGGATTACAAATTTTACTTGAAGTACATACAAAACAAGAATTAAAAAATGCATTAAACACAAAAGCTGACCTTATTGGGATTAACAACAGAAATCTAGACACTTTAGAAATTGATCTTAAAACTACAGAGAACATTCTTTCAGGAGTGGAAAAATCAAGACCAATACTTTCTGAAAGTGGAATTAATACACCTGAAGATATTCAATACCTAAAAAAATGTGGAGCAGATGCATTTTTGATAGGCTCAAGCATAATGAAAAGTGATAACATTGAAGAACAAGTAAAAAAACTGGTGAATGCATATTGAAATATCCTAAAAATGGTAGATTTGGTGAATTTGGTGGAAAATATATTCCAGAAACCCTAGTTCCAGCAATAGAAGAATTAGAAGAGAATTATCTTAAATTTAAAAACAATAAAAAATTTAAAAAAGAATTAGATTATTATCTCAAAGTCTATGCGGGAAGACCGACACCATTATACTATGCAAAGAATTTATCTGAAAAAATTGGCGGTGCTAAAATCTATCTAAAACGAGAAGACCTGTTACATGGAGGAGCTCATAAAATTAACAATACACTAGGTCAAGCACTACTTGCAAAAAAAATGAATAAAAAAAGAATCATTGCTGAAACAGGTGCAGGTCAACATGGTGTTGCAACAGCAATGGCATGTGCTGCATTGGGCATGAAGGCAAAAGTGTACATGGGATATAGAGATACAATTAGACAAAAGCAAAATGTATTTCGAATGAACATGCTTGGTTGTAAAGTACACCCAGTAAAATCAGGCTCTAAAACGCTCAAAGATGCAATTAATGAAGCAATTCGTGACTGGATTACAAATGTAGAGAACACATACTATTTGCTCGGTTCAGCAATTGGCCCACATCCATATCCTGTGATGGTTCGAGATTTTCAAAGTGTAATTGGAAATGAAATAAAATTACAGATGAAAAAAATTAACAATAAAGCACCAGATACAGTAATTGCATGTGTTGGCGGAGGCTCTAATGCAATTGGAACATTTTATCCACTAGTGGATACTAGTTCAGAAATCATTGGAGTAGAAGCTGCTGGTCATGGATTAAAATCAAAAATGCATTCAGCAACATTATCTACTGGAACCAAAGGTGTTCTACACGGAACGATGACATATTTGTTACAAGATAAAGAAGGGCAGATTACTGAAACCCATAGTATTTCAGCAGGACTAGATTATCCAGGGGTAGGTCCTGAGCATTCATATTATAAAGATACTAAACGAATAAAATATCATTCAGCAACAGATGCAGAAGTAATTGATGCATTTCTACTGTTAACTAGAACAGAAGGAATCATTCCAGCTTTGGAGTCATCTCATGCAATTGTAGAAGCTGTAAAAGTTGCAAGAAAGGGTAAGAAATCAGAAACCATAGTTGTTACACTTTCAGGACGTGGAGATAAAGACATCGAAGAAGTACAAAATTATTTGAATAAACATGTCAAGAATTAAAGAAAAGTTTGCAGAACTTGAGGCAAGAAAGGAAAAGGCCCTGATATCATACATCATGGCAGGATTTCAAAATGAAAAAGCTACAATCTCTACAATAAGAGGACTAGTCAAAGGCGGAGTAGACATTATTGAATTAGGATTTCCATTTTCAGATCCAATAGCAGATGGACCTGTAATTCAAAATGCCAGTACCATATCTTTAGAAAAAGGAACAAAAATTGCAAAGTTTTTCAGCCTTGTAAAAAAAATTAGAAAACAAACAGACATTCCATTAGTCCTAATGACTTACACCAACATTCTATATTCCAAAGGATATACAAAATTCATTTCAGAGGCTAAAAAAGCAGGAATCGACGGATTTATACTTCCTGACATGTCTATTGAGGAATCAAAAGAGTATATACAGGCAGCAAAAAACAAGGTAGATACAATTTTTCTAATCTCACCAAATACTAGCAATACAAGAATTCAAAAAATATCAAAAGCATCATCAGGATTCTTGTATCTTGTTGCAGTGTTTGGAACAACGGGTATAAAAACAGGAATTAAAAAATACACACTTGACGCAATAAAGCAAGTAAAGAAACAAACCAAAGGAAAGATCCCCATAGGAATTGGGTTTGGAGTATCAACGCCAGAAGATGTAAAAAAATACATCAAAGCAGGGGCTGATGCAGTAATTGTGGGTAGTGTATATCTGAAACTAATTGAGAAAACACCACAAAACAAGCTAGAATCAAAAATTACATCATTTACTAAAAGTCTCAAAAAACAAACAATTCTCTAAAATTAACGTCATAGCTGGCGGTCAAGTGTGCAAACTTTCATTGAGGGGAACTCGATTTCAGTAAGGGCCGCCAAACTAGAGGTTCTCACTACACAATAGACTAAGAAAAATAAAACAATGGCGGTATCAAAACTTAAAATTTATTTGAAATGTGGATAAATTATTCACAATTGTAAAGATCGTTACTATCTAAACATTGAAAGTTTAGAACGAGTCAAAAACAATATTGACATTATACTGATGCTCAAAATACTAATTACTAAAAACCCAAATTCTGGAATCACTTTAGTCCCCATGATTTTGATTTCTTGAGAATCGACAGTTATTGGAATTATTAGTTTTATTCCAGAAGAAGTTATCTCAGTTTTAAATTCGGTCATCACTCCATCAACTAAAACAGCATTAGGGTTTTCAATTAATTTTTCAGGAAGGAGAAAAGTAATTTGCTCATTATTAGAATTACCGGAAATCCTAAACGTCAAGCTCTTATCATCAGGATTAACATGAACCGCATTTTGTAGATTTGTGTCAAGGATATACTTGACCCTAAAACCTAAACCGTCATCACTGTATCCAGAACCTATATTGTCAATAGATTGAACATTTCCAGGATTCTTTAACACGTGGACTACGCCAGTCATCCATTCATGAAGAATACAATAATAATTAAAATCACCTAGGTCATCAAATTCTCTAGTGTAAGATTTCCCTACAGTAAAGACACCGCTATCAAAAATATCATCAATCTCACCAGAGGCAGATACAGAGGTTATAGTGTGAAGTGCACTGTCAGCATTATTCCATGTAACAGAATCTCCGGGAAATACCGTTATTTCTCCAGTTGTAACTCCAGTAGATTTCTCAGACCAGAAATAAGGAGCATTTGAACTAGATGCACCTGAAGGAATTATTATTTCATAATTATCAGCAAATGCAAAACCCACAGAACCTACAACAAGTAGAACTAGCATAGGTAAAATACAAAACAGTACTTGCATGTCACGATATTATAGTACCCCCTATTTCAACTATCCATGATAGACAAAACATACAAAAACTAGATACCCGTTCGTTTAATGTGCAGACAAAGTTGATTTTTGTCACAGGTGGTGTGATGTCTGGCCTTGGAAAGGGCGTAACTAGTTCCTCGATTGCAAAATTATTACAATTGACGGATCAAAAAGTATCATGTATCAAAATAGATCCATATCTTAACTACGATGCTGGAACAATGAATCCAGTAGCTCATGGCGAAGTCTTCGTAACAGATGACGGAGGAGAATGTGACATGGATATTGGAAACTATGAAAGATTTCTAAATCAAAATATTCCCAAAAGTCACAACATTACAACAGCACAAGTCTATTCCTCAGTAATTGAATCTGAAAGAAAGGGAGAATATCTTGGAGTATGTGTTCAGATAATACCTCATGTAACTGATGAAATTAAAAATAGAATTTCCAAAATTGCAGAAGAGGAAAAACTAGACTTTTTGATTGTAGAGTGTGGGGGAACAGTAGGAGATATTGAATCACTGCCATTCCTAGAGGCACTAAGGCAAATGAGAGCAGAAGAAGGGCCAGAAAATGTAATTTTTGTTCATGTGACATTGGCACCTTCCTTAGACGTGGTTGGAGAACAAAAAACAAAACCTACACAACACAGTGTTCAAGAACTAAGAAGAATTGGTATCCAACCGGACTTTTTGGCAGTTAGATGCACGTTACCATTAGAAGAGAAAACAAAAAAGAAAATTGCAATGTTTACAAATGTTACACCAAAAGATGTCTTATCATGCCATGATGCAAAATCAATTTTCGAGGTTCCTCAAATGTTATACGACCAAGGAATAATGGATTCAATATTTAGAAAGTTTGGAAAGGTTGGAATGGTTAATGCATCATCTAATTGGGACAAGTGGAATGAAATTGCTCAGAATATGGTTAATCATGAAAATAACAAAGTAAAAATTGCAATGGTTGGGAAATATGTAACATTAACTGATAGTTATGTGAGTGTAAATCACGCACTAAAACATGCAGCTGCACAAATGGGTAAATCAATTGATATTGACTGGATAGATTCTGAATCAATTACTGATTATAATGTACTATCAAATTATGATGGAATTTTAGTACCGGGAGGATTTGGAACAAGAGGATCTGAGGGAATAATTCAAACTGCAAATTATGTAAGGGAGAAAAATATTCCCTATCTTGGAATATGTTTTGGGTTCCAATTAGCTGCAATTGCATTTGGGCGAAACGTGTTGAATTTAGATGATGCAAACTCTACAGAAATAAAACAGGACACAAAGAATCCAATCATAGATTTACTACCAGAACAAAAAGATATTTCTGATATGGGGGGTTCACTTCGACTCGGAGCTAATGATGTTATAATTAAAGAGAACACAAATGCCAAGAAAATTTACAATGCATCAACAATCAGTAAACGACATAGACATAGATATGAAATTAATCAAGAGTATATCCCTCAATTTGAAGAAAATGGATTGGTATTTTCAGCAGATAGTGATGGAGGTAAAAGAATGGAAATGTTAGAAATTCCATCGCATAAATTCTATCTCGGAGTACAATTCCATCCAGAATTCAACAGTAGACCTGGGTATCCTGAAGAATCATTTTCAGCATTCATCAAAGCTGCATCTGAGAAATAATTTACCAGTTGTTAAATAATTATAATTTTTAGAAATTCCCAATAATGGAGAAATTAATTTTTGTTAAACTATTATGTATTACACATATTATAATTTCATAAATTGACAATGTGTAAAGAGTGCGGTAAAAAATATGAAGAAGGAATCAAAGAATTTTGCTCTAAGATTTGTTACAAAATAGACATTCAAAAAAGAATCCATGAATCTACAGCAAATGACGAATCCCACACCACGGAATTTTCAAAATCAGATTAAAACTAGTCACTCAATCTTTGAAATTTCATAAATTTTTTGCCTTGCATCTCGAATTGAAACTTTCTTTTTGACATATCCTTTTTTGAGCAAATGGCTTAATGCTAATCTAACAGTTCTATCAGGAAGTAATGTTTTGTTTGCAAGATCTTTTTGGGTTAAAGATCCTTCGTATTCCAGAGTTTTCAATAAAAGTTTGGAGCTTGGAGGCATACTAAGTAGTTCTTCAGCAAGATGAACCTTTTTTGCAAGAGCCGATATTGCAGTAGAATTCTTCTTTAAACGGATAATTTTTGCAGAAGGAGAAAACTGAGTGCACTCTACAGTATTTTTAACTTTGTATCTGTCCAATCCATCCAATACTACCTCGCAGTGTAGTCTTGCAGAGATATCATCAATTTCAATTGAACTAGAATTTGATACAATGATGGGTCTACGAGTAACATCTAAAGAATTTACAGAAATTATTTCAAACACAGCAGAGTCTTGAAATAGTACAGGGCCACCAGCAGACATGGAATATGCAGATGAACCAATAGGAGTAGATACAATTATTCCATCACTGTTATCATGCCACACCTCATCACCATTAACTCTCAATGTATGTTCCATCAACATTGCACTCTTTGATGAAAATACTGCCACATCATTTAACACAGGATAGACATTTTTTCCATCAATTTTTACACCTAGTCTAGGCACTTCCTCTACAGTGTACTTTTGTTTTTTTAATAAATTGACATATGTTGAGAACTCTCTTAATTCAATTTGAGCTAAAAATCCACTTGCCTCACCCTCACTAATTCCCAACACAGGTAAAGTAGAATCAAAAGTTCGATGAAAGTAATTTCTAACTCCTTTATCTCCACCAAGAACAATTATACAATCAGCTTGTTTGCTTTTTGTTTTGGATATTGTAAATGAGGTGATTCCAGATTCATCAAGAATTCTTTTGATTGTCTTTGCAGAAGATTCTGTACTACCCGAACCGTAAATGCCTATTTGCATAGAAGTAACAGTCAATTTAGTATAATAAAAGAATATTCTACTTTCTGTGCGTACAATGGCCTCTTTAGATAGAATAGACCTCTTGCGTAATTGATACAATTTGATCATAATTTCAACATTCTCTCACAACAAGATCCAAAGCTAAGAGTGATTGTACAATTTCATGATAACATATCTAAAATTATCAAAAAAACCAAAACAATTCCTATCTTTTACTAGAGTAACTCTGCAACAGTTTGATACCGTAGTTATAAATGTCAAAAAACGTATGTATCAAACACTTTAGATGTATTTTGCCATCTCTGAAAACATGTTCAGTTATTCTCCATGTCTCAAAACAAGTAAGATAACATTCTCATTTCCCTGATTGCATCCACGAACATTTCTCTGCATGATGTATCTTCGAATAAAATTCTCCATATCATTGTTAGTTGTTGGAACATCACAATGTATAACAAACGTAAACAAATCATTTCTTGCAGTTTTTAGTTTCTTGCCAAACTGAATCATTTCTGTGTCTCCTTTAAGATATCGTACAATGATACAATCTGTCTGTTTTAGCAGGGATCTCTTATACCTCAGATCATAAGTCTTTTCAATTTATTATTCTTGCAAAATACTGATACATATTCAAATTAAATTTATGTGTTCTAAAATATTTCATAACTGTATATCTCATGTATTGATTCATAAAATTCTGATTCAATATTTTCATGCTTGCACTGTCTCCAAATCTATTCTGTCATACTCAAATGCGGAGAGCTTGGAAGATATACTCGTTTGACATCTTTGTTTTTACGCAGATATTTTTTTACAACATTAGTGTTGTGGTGCTCTATCAGCGATAACAAATATTTTTCCAAATTTTTTACGAGCTGATTCCAAATAATCTATAAATGCAATTGCATTAAATTTTTCATACGATCTAAAAATTGATTGTCATCATTTCCAAAAATCTTTGGTGTGATCCTCTCCAACACACAATCATTCTTTGGTGTACATCTGTCCAGTATTTTTTACCATGACGTACATCATTTACAAATACAGATTCGTCCTGAATAAATACGGTAAAACCTTTCTTGTTCTATGCGTAAAATGATGCGTTTATTCCACTTGCGGCACGTATCTTTGGATGCTGCTCGCACATGTAGTTTTTGTGGAACGTTTGGATTTGGATTCCATCTGTACAACAAATGACACACATGACTGATATGATATGTGTTCTGTAAAATATGAATTGTTTAGTTTTTTCAGAGTCATTCAATCTGAAATTCTCTTAAATTCCTGCTCTATCTTTTGTAATGTTTTGTGTGAGATTAATGGCGGACGGCCAGAGTGAGGGGGGGGGGATCATCCTAGACCATATTTTTCAAATGAATCCATTTACAGAATTGTATGTACAAAACATTTGTCTTGCAGTTTCAGCAATGATATGATTTGTTGATCTTAATTATACACATTGCATGTAATTTTTCCTTTCTCTTACCGAACTTTTTTTGTAGGCCTAAGAGTAACTCGTCATTTGTGATGTTCATGAAATTATTTCTAACTATTGATCAAAAAACATTACTATTTGTTTTTGTAATGTTCAAAAGACTTTTGCTATGAGGTATAGTTCTTTAACACCGTCCTTCATTATTTCTGAATCCCGGTATAGAGTATAGAATTTCCCACGTGATATGTATTTTTGATCATCATACTTGGCAGTCTGTGGCACGAAATTGTTGTAAAAATTAAGATCCATATATTTTTCGGTTGTAATTTGAGCCTAGATCGAATAATTAGGAAACAAAGTTGTGGAGAGAAGAAAAAAAGGATATTGCCAATGCATTCTTTGCAAATAAATCTGAGATGAAAAACACATGCAGAGGAGATTGGATAATGGTGATGTTAAAGTTGTTAAAATATTCAAATATCTGATGCCTTAACTATACTAGGACCAAACTAAGTATTCCAAACAGGAAGATAAACAACCAAACCAAAAATATTTCTGATGTATACTAAATGTATGCTTTATTGTCCAAACTTACATCACTAATGTGTGATACTATCTAATCTGTAGAATATTCCTCGTCTGGTCTAACCTTGAGCAAAAACATTACTCATTCCTACAGAAATTAATAATAATGTTAAGAGTGGAATCACATATTTTACGTTATTTACAGTCATTATCACACCAAAAAAATAATTCCAATATGAATATAATTCTACAGTACAATCCATGAAATGAAAACAACCTAGTTCTGACCAATGTAGAAATTTTTACACTGTTCCAAACTCTGGACATTCCCCACTAGTGTTAAATTCGGGACATAGAAAAATCAAGTTAACATAGATGTTTTCCAACACTCATAAATCCTCTTTTCGTCAGTTCGTTATGGTTTGCAAAGGAACATGTACTAAACACAAAGCCAAAAGAACTCACGGCATAAATCGTTACATTCAAGGACAAAAAATGTGCTCCATATGTGAGATTTTCATGTATTGGGGAGGAAAGCATTGTCCCTGTTGTAACTTTGTGTTGAGAACAAGACCAAGAAACACCAAGAATAGAAGGCAATTACAGATGATTCAAGTCGTAAAGAGAATCTAACAAGGATTAATCGAGAGTTCATTTTCAACCAGCTTGGTCTTCCTGTTCTTGCAGGTTTTGGAAGATGAGGTTTAATCATGCTCCATTACTTGTTTGTTATTTCTTGGAATTGCATAAACTTGGTTTGGAATATTATCATTCATAGATCCGGATGATCTTCAAATGTTGTCTAAATGATCAGTTGATGTACTTTCCAATCTACTGTCTTACAACTTATGATGTAAGAGGATAGGTCCTCAATACAGTTTTAACATCTCTTCTTGGAACGCTTGTTTTCTCTTTTCTGCCATGTCATAAAACAGCTCAATCTGTATGGTATCATATTTTCATACCCATCTCAGTTACAAGACGTTGTCTAATTTTTCGTGAGATTACGACCTTGTGCAACATCCTTTCTGACTCGTTATTTGTGGGCTCCATTCCTGGATATTTTAGAAATGTAAACAGGTTTGGTGTTGCTCGTGCAAGTCAATCTCCAAACTTGCAATTCAAATTCTTGTATACATCTGCAATTGCCATACCAGAAATCACAGACGAGTCATAATGTACATGTGCAACAGATGACCATGAGATTTGTTTTGCATTGTGATACAGCAGACGCAATTTCTCATACAGCATGGTTTTTGATTCATCAACTGATTCAAACTCGGCATCTCGCAGTATGTGGGACCGGACACCGTTGAATTGTTTTGAAACGATTGTATGCAGCATAACCATCAACTGTCATAGGAATATCCCAGTATGGAAAGTGCAAATCCAATACGCTGCTGCCCTGCTTTTGTCTGCATGATAAAATACCTCATTATCGCTGACGCATGTCCAGACATATCCCTGCTTGTTGTACATCGTATACGTTGTCTCATCAAATTTCAGATATTTTGATTTGTTAATATTTTTCATCCATAATTCTACATCAGATTCCAATGTTTTACCGACTGCAAACTATATTTTGTATTGTTTTTTTACACAATAATGTATCAGTCAGGTTTACTATCTCTTTGATTGAATTTAGACTGTTGTTTTGTTTTTGTAACGATAAAATTACTGTCATAAGATTTTTACCAATTGATGTTCCGTCTATTCCGACCTGTGGTGTATCCACACTTGCAGATGCATTGATGTATAATGTTGTTTATGTATTTAGTCTTTGGAATAAATAGAATATCAATTAATCTCTTTGTTAAAATTTTTGTATCTGTAATGTCTTTGCTACCACATTTTGCACATTTTTTTGGTTTGTGTATCTTTGTGATTTACCGACATGACCAATCTTTGCACCTGCCTTCTTTGAAGGAGAGGATGAATTCTTTTTTGTACGGTTTGCTTTTTTTGACGTGTTGGAATGTTGTTTACAGATGACGGTGAATGTGGATTTTCATAAAATGCCTGCTTTCCTGCCAGTTCCTGATTTTTTAAAATCATTTCTGTATTGATTACTTGTGATTTTTTCACATCATCTAGTTTGTCTTTTGTTGATTATGATTTTGAGCAAATGCCTTTGCATCTCACAATGTATAATTTCAGGGTCCCATAAGAGAGAATCCTAGAATTTAGATCCGTATGATCTAAAATATTTGATTTCGTGGCTAACCTATCCTCCTACCTTATGATGTGGATGGTTTAAATATGACAAATTATTGAAATGAATAGTTGAATTATAAGAAATTAAGTATAATCATTGTTATTGCTTTAATCGTTGTATCTGTTACGTATGGTGTATCAACTTTTGAAACAGCAGAAATGCAAACTAGTGAAACCCCAGAGATGCAAACTAGTGAAACAGTAGAAATGCAAACTAGTGAAACCCCAGAGATGCAAACTAGTGAAACATCCAAATTATCTGGTGAGGTAACTATTGGCTCGATTTTACCCCTAACAGGAGACTTGGCAACACATGGCATAGAAAATTCTGAGGGTGCAAAGTTTGGTGTATCAGAGTTTAACATGTATTTGCAAAGCATTGATGCTCCATGGCATCTGAAAATGATCACTGAAGATTCTGCAACCAATCCTGTAGTTACACTTGATAAATTAACTGCATTAAATGCCAAAGGCATTGGTGTAATAATTGGTCCTGAGGCCAGCTCTAATATTCGCAATATCAAAGGATATGCTGATTCTAATAATATGTTGCTAGTCAGTTGCTGTTCATCAGCTCCTGCACTTGCCATTCCAAATGATAGTGTATACAGGCTAGTCCCTGATGACTCTAACCAAGGTCCTGCAATTGCAAAACTAATGCAACATGAAGGTATAGAAGTCTTAGTTCCTGTTTGGAGGGGAGATACATGGGGTGATGGTTTAGGTGATGCTGCAATTAAATCCTTTATGCAGCGAGGAGGAATAGTAGGTGAAACAATACGTTACAATCCTGAATCCCCAGAGTTTTCTGCATCAACATCTTTACTTGCCCAACAAGTGGAAAAATATGTTGATCAATATGGGGCTGACAAAGTCGGTGTCATGTTTTTGGGATTTGCAGAGATATTACAGTTTACCCAGTCAGCTGCTCAACAAGAGATTTTAGATGATGTTCGATGGTTTGGCCCTGGTGCTAACACCAAAGAGCACAAGCTAATAGATGATCCAATAGGTTTGAAATTTTCAACTAGTGTGCAATTTACCACCGTACAGTTTGCACCTGCCCAAAACCCAATATATGACAAAGTACAATCTCATCTGAGTAAAACACTTGGTGTTGATCCTAATACATTTGTGTATTCCTCATATGATGCAGTATGGTTAGTTGGATTGACAATGCTTGAAACACAAAGTACTGATATCAGTGTTATCAAAGCTGCATTACTTGATGTTGCTAATGATTACCACGGAGCAATTGGCCCTGTAAAACTAAATGAAGCCGGAGATTTAGATCAAAGCGATTACAAAGTATGGGGAATTAGAGGTGGAGAGTGGATTGAACTTGGTAAATATACAATGATTGATGATACAATATCGTTTAATTAATTTAAAATATCCTTGTTGTTTCATACTTGTAAATTATTTTTAAAAACTATCTTGCAACTTTTCCTAACACAGAATATTTTGTAAACATTTGATGATAATATTGATCTAACAACAATGGATTTAACATGATTCATAAAGAAATAACAGACAAGCAATGCAAAACAATTGTAAAACATTACCAAAATCTGCAATAACTGGATTGATAATTTAGAAAATAACTCTGATCTAAATTATTCATTGAAATTCTAGGTCACGACCTAAACACGTAAGATGAGTTGTGTAATTAGTCCAATTTGAATAGTCTCAACATTTTCTAATCCTAAGATCCAAAGCTAAGATTGAATTGTTTTCAATTCATCTTTAATTACACAAAACTAGTAAAAAACCAAAACAATTCCTCACCCATAACAGGATTGTTCCACAATTTGATTCCTACACAAGGAGATAAAGAAAAATTACAAAACAAAAGAGATTATCCAAAAATAGACAAAGACACATTGGTGCAGGACACAAGTTTGATCTATCCATCAAAGACAGAATTCTAATGTTTTTCATATACTGTATAATGTACACAACATACGACAGATAGTGTTACAGAATAAAATGATTGAATCGTATTTGCAATGTTTCTTTGTATAACACTTGCAGCCCAAAGAGATAGTGTAACCTGTATTAAATCCCAAACATCCTTTCTTTGGAATTGTACCAGAAATGGTTGTTGCACTACAGTTTTTGTAAATGTACGCTAGTCATGAAATGATGACATGCTTTGTCACTAATTGGTGAATGTTTTAGAATTTCTGCAATTATTCTGGTTTGTTGTGTGGTTTGTGTAATGTTGGTACTTGTCCTAGTTTGAACATCTCTTTACATCATTGATGAATTGTACTAGTTGGTTTGAGGAAATGGGTTGGCACCATTATCGTTTCCATCTTTGTCCCTGGCTTGTTGTGATGGTTTGTTTTCCTTTGTTCCTTTTGTTTTCTCTAATGAATGGAATTAGATTGGTAAAGAATGAGGGTTTTCATAGTGTGATGATTTTGATTCTAGCTCCTTGATTTTTTCTTGCCAAATCATCACAGTTTTTGCAAGGTTTGGAATTATTTGTGATAATTTAGAAAATAACACTCTGATCTAAATTATTTATTGAAATTCTAGGTCACGACCTAAACTATACTTGTATATTAATTTGAAAAAGATTTCCGTATTTCATGCCATCCATCAAAAATTATACAGAACCTGCCAAAGTTTAATTTATATAATATTAATTGCTGATTGTAAACGTGAGGATACAATTTACATTATTATCGATTATTTTCTTTTCTGCCCTTTTGGTTATTATTCCAGGTAATGTCAGTGCAGAATCTGATGAAATTATTTTGGCGAGTGTGGATAGGGAAACAATCTGTTCTGGCATTGAGGATAATGATGAAGCTGAAACTTGTCGTAGACAAGGTCAAAAATCTGTACACTTTACAGACTCTAACAATGGTTGGGCAGTAGGTACTCAGGGAACTATACTACACACTATTAATGGCGGTACTACTTGGACACCCCAAACCAATGTTCTCTCTGGGGATTTGTACTCTGTACACTTTATTGATAATAACAAAGGCTGGGCAGTAGGTGATCATGGAACTATACTGCACACTATTAATGGCGGTACTACTTGGACACCCCAAACCAATGTTCTCTCTGGGGATTTGTACTCTGTACACTTTATTGATAATAACAAAGGCTGGGCAGTAGGTGATCATGGAACTATACTGCACACTATTAATGGCGGTACTATTTGGGCTGAACAAACCAGTAATGTCAATAAACCCTTACGATCTGTACACTTTATTGATAATAACAAAGGCTGGGCAGTAGGTGATGGTGGAACTATACTGCACACTATTAATGGCGGTACTACTTGGACTAAAACCAATGGTGTCTCTGGGGATTTAAACTCTGTACACTTTACAGACTCTAACAACGGTTGGGCAGTAGGTAATGTTAATCTTAATGCAATCATACTTCGCACTATTAATGGCGGTACTACTTGGACTCTAACATCAACTGGCGAACTTGGTTTATCTCATCCTTCTACATTAAGTTCTGTACACTTTGCAAACTCTAAGGATGGCTTGGCCGTAGGAGGTGTTACTAGCGGAATCGTACTACATACCACTAATGGTGGCGATACTTGGTCTAAATTAGATGTTGATTCTAAAAGTTTATCTTCTGTACACATTGTTGATGATACCAACGCTTTTGCAGTAGGTACTGTTACTGGTGATGGTAGTCCGATACATCACATCTCCGGACCAATTGTTTCAACAGATAATGTTATTTTGGCGAGTGTGAATAATGACAGAATTTCCTGTATTGACGATGAGGGTAATGTAGTTGAATCTTGTGATAACCGAGATCAAAAATCTGTATACTTTACAGATTCTAACAACGGTTGGACAGTAGGTTTGCGGGGAAATATACTGTACACTAGTAATGGTGGCGATACTTGGAATACACAAACCAGTGGTGTCACTCTGGACTTAAACTCTGTACACTTTACAGACTCTAGAAACGGCTGGGTCGTAGGTAGAGATGGAACTATACTACACATTAGTGAAGGCGGCGATAGTTGGAATACACAAAACAGTGGTTTTCCTAGGGACTTACACTCTGTACACTTTACAGACTCTAGTAACGGTTGGATAGTAGGTGATCTTGGAACTATACTACACACTAGTGATGGAGGTACTACTTGGAATACACAAACCAGTGGTGTCAATAAACCCTTACAATCTGTACACTTTATTGATAATAACAAAGGCTGGATAGTAGGTGATGGTGGAACTATACTACACACTATTAATGGCGGCGATACTTGGAATCCACAAACCAATGGTGTCTCTGGGAATTTAAACTCTGTACACTTTACAGACTCTAGCAACGGTTGGGCAGTAGGCGCTGTTGATTTTGGTGCAACCATACTTCGCACTATTAATGGCGGTACTACTTGGGATCTAACACCAACTGATGAACTTGGTTTACCTATACCTGACACTTCTTCACCATCTACTACCTTTTCTACATTAAATTCTGTACACTTTGCAAGCTCTAAGGATGGCTTGGCCGTAGGATCTAACTCTCAGGGTGGAATCGCATTACACACCACTGATGGCGGCGATACTTGGAATAAAGTAGTTGTTCATACTGAAAACCTTCAAACTTTATCATCTGTACACATTGTTGATAATACCAACGCTTTTGCAGTAGGTGTTGCTTCTAATGGTAATCCAATACATCACATCTCCGGACCAATTGCTTCAACCCTTGATATAAAATCCAGTGGTGGTTCCAGTAGTGACTGGAAAAAGAAACCAACATTTGGAAAATCATGGGAGGTCACATCAGTCCAATTAGTAGAGAACGGATTTACATTCAATGAATATTCACTTGACATTACAGACAACTGGCACACAGACTTTACCCGAACAAGTGCAATAATTGGAGATGAGAATCATGTTGATATCAAAGTGTACACTGACAAGATACTAAATTCCGTCACTTTATCATTAGGAGTGCCTGAAGTTGGCGATGTGAGTCATGCAGAAACTGACATTATAATACAACTACAAAGAAACTATACCAATGTCCATGACTATGACATTGTTGGTATAATACATGAACAAAAAGAATCACTAGTTGATGTAGATAAAACCATATCTAGTATCTCCAAGGTAAAGTGTACTAGTATCTCAACTGATGAGATGTGTTATACGGTAGGAATTGACTTTACAGTTAACGCTCCCCTAAAATCTGAGGTGCTAGCCATTTCTGCAGTTGATACAAACCGTAGAAGTACAGTTACATACATCAATGAAGGTGTAGAGTTTACTGGTGAATCACTACTCCCTGCAAACACACATTCCTTTATCGACAAGAAAACCTCTCAATCTGATGCTGATGCCATTTTACTAACCCAGCAGGACAGAAGATACCAGATATGGGAGGATAACTATGGATACTTGTGGACTGTGAATAACTATGGCACATGGCTACAAATCACAACACCTGACTTTGAGCGCCACGAGGATGCAGCAACTAGTGTTATGACTAGAGCACACTCTGGATTTGCACAATTAATGATGGATGAAGGTACAAAGGCTACCTTGGTGTTTGACTCTGCTACTATTCAAAGTGAGGTTGGAGAGTCATTTGTCCATGCATATCCTACTGTATTGGATCGTTCCTTGGATCCAATCTTGTTGGAAAATATGAAGTTAGAAGAGATTCTGGCATTGGAGAAATCACTGAATCGATTCATTTATGATGATGAATGGTAATTCCGTCTAGAGATTAACTGCGATACAATTTGATCAAAACTTTTTCAAAAGAATATCTTTGGTTCCAACATTCTTTATGATTAATTGGAATCAATACAATGTGACTAATTGATAGCTGGCAATAAAGAACTGGCAATAAAGAACTGGCAATAAAGAACTGGCAATAAAGAACTGGCAATAAAGAACTGGCAATAAAGAACTGGCAATAAAGAACTGGCAATAAAGAACTGGCAATAAAGAACTGGCAATAAAGAACTGGCAATAAAGAACTGGCAATAAAGAACTGGCAATAAAGAACTAGAGGTGATAAATCACAACAAGAGAGGTAGAAAATTTGACCATGATTCATTCATGAAATTATTGGGTTGCCATATCCTGGTAAACTGAAGGAATAATCCGTATATGCTGTAATGAAATTCCAACAGTTCCTGATTTTACATCAATCCACAAGAGAGTAAATAAACTTGATATCGAAATCAATGATAATTCTAATGGGGATACGACGAGATTATTTTGGCAATTGATGGTGCAGGAATTAAAGTTGCAAACAGAGGATGCACTGCAACGAGATGCAAAATATCTGGCAAAAATTAAAAGACAGACAAGCAAGAATTCTTTATGGGAAATTCTCAAATGTGTTACATCGTGTAAGAGTATACAGAAACATTCAGAGAAACAACGCAAAAGGCATGCAAGAGATCCCTGCTAAAACAGACAGATTATACTATTGTACGATATCTTAAAGGAGATACAGAAATGATTCAGTTTGGCAAGAAACTAAAAACTGCAAGAAATGATTTGTTTACATTTGTGATACATTGTGATGTTCCATCAACTAACAATGATGTGGAGAATTTTATTCGAAGATACATAATGTAGAGAAATGTTCGTGGATGCAATCAGGGAAATGAGAATGTCATCTTACTTGTTTTGAGACATGGAGGATAAGAGAACATGTTTTTGGAGATGGCAAAATACATCTAATGTGCTTGATACATACCACATGTCACTTGACTGGGACAATCTGGAAACTTTTGCAAAAGCATATGCACGAAAGATGCCAAAGAAAGGAACAAGAGTTATTGATGAGCGAACAGGAGAAGAATACGATGTGGAGTGAGGGACGAACTGATTTTGGGATGCCTCAAAGATAATATTTTATGAAAATCTGTATTTGTAAACAACGAGTCAGAAAATGTTACATAGTCGTAATTTCACGCAAAATTAGACAACGTCTTGTAACTGAGATGGATATGAAAATATGATACCATACAGATTGAGCTGTTTTGTGATATGACCGAAAACAAACATCCAAGAAGCGGTGTTAAAATTGTACTGAGAACCAAACCCTCTCACTTTAAAATTACTTTATTATTTGAGTGGGTCGCCTTTACACAATACTTCGCCCATAACTCTACTTTGGAAATTTAGACATACGAAACATTGAACAAATTGTATATCTTCTTTCAAAACTGGACATTTTACAAATTCTTGTTTCATTCTTTTGAGCATTTTTGGACTGACCCCTTTGAGTTTCAATTTTCCTTTATCGTCCATCAAACCTAGTTCTTTTAGATTTGTTTTGAGTTCGGCAGTAAATTTTACTTTATCTTCTGTTGTTTCAATTTTTACATCATATTTGCGTTCTAGCTCGTCTGCCATACCTAGTATGATATACTCGGTGATTTATTACTAGCGTTTTTTAGATCTAAAAAAAGTTTAAACTTTAATATAATTAGCGTTTTTTTCCCAATCAGAAAACTATTGTTAGCTATTTTTGATGTCGAGGGAGTTTTGTATGATGAAGAATATCTCCCTATTCTTGCAGAAAAACTCAACAAAGAATCTGAAATTTGGGAAATTACAAAACAAGGAATTCAAGGAAAAATTAATTGGGAAGAAGGATTACGAACTAGAGTTGCAGCTTTAAAGGGCCTTGATGAAAAAACCTGTCGAGAAGTATCTGACACATTACCTATAATGACTGGTGCAAGAGAGGCATGTAGAGCATTAAAAGCAGCAGGATGGAAAATCATGGCAGTATCTGGTGGTTTTTCCTTGATGATGCACAGATTAAAAAAAGAACTGGATCTTGATTATGTTTTTTCAAATGAATTAATTTTCAAAGATGGTAAACTAGACGGCGTCACAATTAACGTTGATTCTGATAAATCAAAATCTGCAAAAATAAAAATTGAAGAATGGGGTGAGAAAAAAGAAGACATAGTTTGTGTCGTAGATGGTGCAAATGATATAAAATTATTTGATGTTTGTGGATTGGGAATTGCATATCGTGCCCAAGATATTGTAAAAGACTTGGCTACTACAACTTTGGAAGAAAAAGATCTCTCTAAAATTATTGATATTATCAACAAACACTACAAACTTGAATTAGAATCTGCAACTCCTGCATAAACAAATTTTTAGTACTCTACTTGAGATGCATTACTTGCAAATTATTCCTATTCATATTGAAAAAGAGATTGAACCATCTGATGATATTTCTGATATTATTCTAAAATCTGAAAAATTAAATGATGGAGACATTATAGTAATCGCACAAAAAATAATCTCTAAACAAGAAGGACGTTTGATAGATTTGTCAACTGTGACCCCTTCTTTGTTGGCTGAGGGTATTGGCTCTCAGTATCAAAAAGATCCTAAAATCATTGAATTGATTTTATCTGAATCAAAACGAATTGTAAGAATGAAACATAGGATTTTGATAGTTGAAACTAATCAAGGTTTTATTTGTGCAAATGCTGGAATTGACGAAAGTAATATCCGAGAAGGATATGCAACTTTGTTACCTGTAAATTCTGATATTTCTGCACAAAGAATTAGAAAGAAAATTTTTGAGCAATCAAACAAAAATGTGGCCGTAATAATTTCTGATACATTTGGTCGACCTTTTAGAATGGGGCAAACTAATCATGCAATTGGGATATCTGGATTAAATCCTATTTTAGATTATGAGGGGACTTTGGATTCTTTTAATAAAATTTTACGAGTAACTGAAATTGCCATTGCTGATGAACTAACCTCTGCATCAGAATTAGTTATGGGTAAATCTTTGAAATGCCCATTTGCAATAATTCGTGACTATTCATTTAAGGTTGGAGAGCATGCAATTGATGAATTAATTCGCTCTGAACATGAAGACTTTTTTAGATAATCTTTTTAAAATTTCATTTTAAAGTAAAATAGGACAAGCTAAACTCGATGAGCTTGCTATGTAGTTAAAGATAAATGGCAAATTCTAAGGTACTGATGAAAATAGGTAAACTAATTCTTAATTATCCAGAAAGGATTTTTTCATTATGAAAAGACAATTGGGTGTGAATTGGGAAGAAATAGAATCCTATGCTACTGTAACGCATCTAAAGAAACAACTTACAAAGAGAGCAAAAAGACAAAGACTTTCTGATAGTATGCGGCGAACATATCGCTATTGGCTTACAAAGTTTTTTAAATTTACCACAAAGACACCTGATAAAGTAGTTGAATTAGCATTGAAAGATTCTGATGAAACTGAATCATTGTTAATTGATTTTGAGAATTAATGTATGGATAATCAAGGGTTAGATGAGAACGTTGCAATCAATGGCACACATGGTTGTGTTCGTGGATTCTTTAGACATAACAGTATCATCACTCAAAATTGGATAACTCTTGCAAAAACTGAAAGAAAGGTAGGCAAGATAGATGATAGCAATCCATTGTTTCTAAGAAGTGAAAAACGGTAAGCCAAGACGCGTGCTTAATAGGGGTCTATTGAGAGAATTTCAATCTAAATTGAATTATCGTGATCAGATGATTATGGATTGCTTAATTTCAGCAGAGCTTGATGATGGTGATTTGTTGAAATTAGATATAGGATTTGTAAGAAATTAAACTGAATCTAGATTGTTCTTGAATCATCATAAAAGTAAAACCCTCATATTTGTTAGAATTTTTTTCAGTTTAACAGCATCAAAGAAACTTTGAAACTATGTCCATACTGAACGAGCAAAATCAATAGATTCTGACCCTTTATTCATAACAACTGACGCTGAAAGAAAGAAAATATTTAGAAGAAAACACGATATACAGTATGACCCAAAAAATAACCCGAGTCATTTAGATATGCTACCTGATGGATTACGATTAAACAATATTGTACTTGCAATTAACTTTAGACATGCAACTGAACACATGGAATTCATATCTCAAAAAGACAACAATCCCCACTAGGACCTAAGAGATTAAGAAAAGTGCTTGAATCTGCTTGTACTCATGCAAGGTTGGACCATGACATTAGAGATTTGTTTATGGGTCATACAGGTAGTCAATCAAAAACATATCGGGGAAAATCAAGAGGGGAATTGGAATATTATTATGAAATGGTAGAATCTAAAATCACTATTCAGATAGATGAATCTAATGATGAGATTGATAGATTATATGAAGAATTATTAAAAACAAAACAAGATGACAAATCCGTCATTGAACAACTGAAAGTTGAGATTCAAGAAAAATCATTAGAATCTACAAAGAAAATAGATTCTGATCATAACCTGCTATTATGTTTGGTAAATCAAATACAAGAAAAATCTTCAAGACAAATAGAACTAATTGAGATGATTGATACTTTGAGAAAAAAAATTCGTGAACTAAAAAACAATTTTAGAAATAAAGAAAATCATTCCTAAATTTGGGTATGAATTTGGTATGAAATTGGGTGTGGTGGTATAATTTTCAGGCATAAATCATACCCTACTTATTCATTCCCCTATTACTCCTTTTGAGTATGGCGTGATGTGTAAAATTTTCTTTCACTGAAAATTTTGTCATCATTAAAGATAGTAAGACATGATCAGTACCAATCTCGTCCATGTGACACACATTCAAACAAAATATTATCTTAGACATCAAAATATGTTTAACAAATTTTGGCTATGCATTACAATCTAATTTTCATAAATCATGGTTGTTTTTACAACACATGCTACATTAGCATCAGATATTTTTACACAAAAAATTTCTAAAATTAAAAACAGTAAAAAATTTCTCATTCTAGATGAAGTTCATAATATTACATCAGATAGCGCTGAAAAAACTTTGTTAGATGAATATGATTGTAGATTAGGTTTAAGTGCAACTCCAACTCGACATATGGATGATGAAGGTACCCGGATTTTAACAAGATATTTCCACAGTAGGGATTGTAAAACAATGAACCCTATTGCTGCAGAGACTTGTAGTAAATGCCACAACCCATTAATTACATACCGTTTAGATCTTGAGACTGCAATTCACAAACTCCACGTATTGTGTACGTATGATTATTATCCATATTATGTGAGATTAACGCCTGAAGAAATGGATATTTACAATAATTTGACTGCAATTATAGCACAAGCTGAAGTTAAGAGAAAAAAAGGAATTCCTCTAACAGAGTATGAAAAATATGCATTCTTAGCACGGTCAGATCTTATTGCAAATGCTGAAAACAAAGATGGGACATTAGATGATATTTTGACTCTGGAATTCAATAATAAATTACAACTTACTTTGATATATTGTACTAACAATCCCAGACCTGAATCTCCTCCTGATACTCCAAAACAACTTGAACGAGTACAAAACATTTTATTTGCTAAAGGAATAAAAAGTGATTCAGTAACTTACAAAGATCCTACGAAATCTAGAGGATCTATTTTATCACTGTTACAAGGTGGTATTTTTAATTGTATCACTGCAGTGAAATGTCTTGATGAGGGTGTAGATGTTCCATCAGTTGAAACTGGAATATTTATGGCAAGTTCTGGTAACCCTAAACAATTTGTTCAAAGAAGAGGTAGAATTTTACGTACAAACGATATTACAAATAAAAAATCTGCAAAAATTTATGATATTCTTGTAACACCTCCTCTAACAGAATCTGATGATGAAATTAGATTAAATGAACGTAAATTAATTGCCAAAGAACTTTTACGTCATAAAGAATTTGCTAAAACATCTGAAAATAAAGTAGATGCAATTAAAGTAATTGAAAGTATAGCAAATGAGTTTAGAATTAATCTTACTGAATTAAATTATGATTATATAAAAAATTTAATTTAATTTTTTTCTATTTCGAAGTTTTTCTTTGTACACTAAATTACGTGGTTTCTGTCTAACTCTGTAATTACAACATTTACAAATCCATCCTAATGAATCAACTATGGCTTGAGTTCGATTTTTTAAAATACATCCGTTATGATCAATCCATATATCACATGTTTGACAACGTGCTTGTCCTGATTCATATCTTCCACTACCTGTAGGTTTTGTTACTTTATACTGTTTGCAAATTCCCATACATGTTCTTTTTTCACTGTCATGTGTAGATGACATATTTTACAAACTCACCGAATCGTGCTGATTCACAGAAGTCACATTTGAATGCCATTTTTTATGATATTCGCCCTTTACAGTATGAATCGGAATCAATGATTTTGCATTTGTGTTCTCAACCACGTACTTGATTTGTTCACCATCTCCGTGCCCAGAAACATGGATCTGATGCCAATCATCCTCTCTTTTGAGCACTCCAAAGTGAACAAACCAGTTTTTGACCTGGTCTTCTTTGATTTCCATCTCTGTGTTAAATGGCTCAGTCAATGAGCGAATATAGGATGAACCTTCTGTAGGCTTTACATCAATCAAATCTTGCAATCTAAAGTCAGAACAATAAAAGATGTATTGATTTTGCTTTTTTTGAATGTCTCTATAATCTACAGCATTTGGATAATCTAAAAATTCTCTTTGCCACAATCCATAGTCTGCAAGTAATTGTTTTTCAGAAAATAAATCAGTGTCTTTGTCAATTAATCCCCAAGATCCTCTCTGAATGTATATCTTGATATTTTTATCAGTTGGTGACGGATACTTTTCTTTCAAGTTTGCAGATTCATTAAATAATTTTAGCAGATATGCTTGTTTCATATCAATTACTAAATCACGATTAGTGTTTTTTGCAGCAATGTAAAATGATAACAATCTATCTAAATCTCTAATTGGATAACCTACAATTGCCAATCCTTTTGTGCTATTTACAATATCTGAAATTTTCCCCTCCACATCATACTCTGTAATTGATGATGGTGCATCAACTCTAGTTCCTTCACATAGTAAAACATCCAAATCTGATTCTGCACACCTCTGTACAAACTTTTCAGTGTCATCTTTGCGTCTTCCATGAAATCTTAAATCTGCTGTATTTCCAATTGTACCTTCTGGAGTATTGAGAATAAAAGCATGAACTCCTGGAATTGAATGGTCTACTGGTAATGGTTCCACACCAATTGAATCAATATTGAATTTCTTTCCTGATTCAAACACTTCAATTCGTCGTGGAACTGCAACTTTGTCCCCTGTTGCTCTAGAAATTTCCCCTTTTTTATTTTTGTAAACTTGGAATCTTTGTTTTGCAGTTAGATATTGATCAGAGCCTGTCTCATCAAAGTTTTGCATGATTAATTTTGATTCTTCTGAACAGTAAATTGGAATGTCTTCGCGAAGGTATGAAATGTACGCACAGTGATCAACATGTGCATGAGTTAACAATACTGCATCAATTTCAGTATCCTCATCTCCACCAAAATCCATGTGCTTTGCATAGTCACGTCTGTAAAGTCCCTTAATCTTTGGCAAAATTCCCAATTCAAAGAGGTCATTGAGGCTGTTTGATGTACGATGTCCTAGAAATTGTGAGAAGAACTGGCCTTCTTGAGAAAAAGACATGCCAAAATCCATGAAAATTTTAGTCCCCTTGCTTTCCACGAGGAACTTGTTGCCTCCGATATCATTTACTCCACCGTGAAAAGTAATGTTGGTCAACGTATCACTATCTTGCATTCACAATAAAAAGATGTCATAATTTTTCCTCAAACCTCTTCATGTATCTTTGAATTACGCCTACATTTTCTAAAATAATATCTGTATTTCTAACGATAAAAATTGGGTCATGTATTGGAAGGTCATCTAATACTCTATTGTGAAATTCTTCATCTTCAGTTACAAGAATTGCATTTTGTTCCTTTACAACTTTAAAAATCTCATCATCTGGTAACCCTCTGCCCAAATACCACACATTGTATCCTAATTCTTTGATTTTTTTAATCAAAGTAGAATTTGCAACACATTCATCAACAATAATTTTAGGAATAATTGTATCTAATACATTTGATTTTTCTTCTAATCCTGTTATATTGACATTTATAATTACTCTGTTTTGAAAACAATTATCAAATATTTTATTTCTAGCAATTAAATCTCCGTCTAGTTGAATTTTTTCTGCAGGTGCGGTGTATTTTCGTGAGTCTATATGATGTTCTGCAGGTCCATGATTTTTTATTTCATGTGGTAATAGTTTTGGTTTATACTGCTCTTTCTGTTCTTGTTTTTCTGTTTTATGATTATGACACTCGTCACAATAGTATTCGATTTCTGTATGGTCCTCTGACTTGTTATGGAATACCCACACATGATTACAATCACTTGTCCCTGAAAATTTCTCATTTACTTTTTCAACATAATTCTTATCAAAAGATTCTATAATTCCTGCTACCATTTTTTTTAGATTTTCTTCTCTTTTCTTCTTTTTAGACATTTAGTTTAATTTTCTCCTTATCATTTTTAATATTACCTTCTTTCCTAATCTGATAAAGTTATCATCAATTCCAAATTTCTCAAATACCCTTCTCAAGAAATAACTCCTAGCAAAAGATACTGTGGCATAAACTAGAGTAATTGCTAAATTTGCAACAAGTGGGTCTTCTTGAAGCCAACCCATGGATAGGGGCAAAACTACAATTCCCAAACCATATCCTATAGGATATCCTCCAAAAGAATTCACAAATGCTTCGGAGAGACTCTTTTTATGGGAATCTTTTGGAATTGATTTAATCATTTTTCTCCTCAATTTTTTTGTTCAGTTTTCCTGATATTTTGCCCTCGATCCAATCTATTTCATGAGTATCGAGATAATTTTGATAATTTTCAAGATTCTCAATAATCTCCTCGTCAAACTCTCGAATTATTCTTGGATACATTGCAGGTTTCATTTTAAATTCCTCCTGCCATCAAAGGATGAAATGCTGCAACGCCAACAAATGAACAAGCCTTTAGAAGCATCTTATCAAATGTTACCAAGACAAAGTCTTTTGCTTGACAGAGACTCAAGATTTTGTTATCTCCGTTATGACAAGTTTGAAATTGATTTGTAATTTGCTCTGCTGCTGTTTTGTTTTGCTCATCGACTTTTGAGAGTTCTATTTTTCGTCCAAGAATCTTTGAAATTTTTTCAATGATTACTTGTGGAGATAGACCTCTCACTCTTGTGACCTCTTGTAATACTACATCACATAGAACTACAATAATGGATTTACCTCTAAGACGGGCTTTGAGTCCAGAGGCAACACTTGGTTTTTCAATCAGGTCAATTACTACGCACGAGTCAAGTGCTATTTTTTGTATTTGTGTTTGTTTCATAGAGTAATTTTGAGCCTGAAATTATTATATAGCATGTCAATAGTATGCATACTGTAGATACTATTATGGCAAAAATTGCGAAATTACGTGTACACATTGCTCCTGTAGGGTATGAAATTGATAGAATTGTACTCTCTGCAAAACAAGAGCGAGCAGACAAAGTTTGGTTACTGGTCCATGAGAACAAGAGTGATGATAAGGCAGTTCCATTTGTTTCAAAAATTACAAAACAATTAGAAAAATTACGAATTGAAGTGATAGAGGAATCTCATGACAGAGTTGATTTGTTTAAGATAATTCGTACAGTAAAAAATATTCTAGAAAAAGAAAAGGATAATGAAATCTATGTGAATTTGGCATCGGGTAGTAAGATTCAAGCAATTGGAACAATGATGGCATGTATGATGTTTAATGAATCTGATAATGTTCATCCATTTTATGTAGAGGCTGCAAACTATCCTGGGTTTGATGTAAAAGAACCACTGTCTACTGGAATTAAAGAAATAGTTGATGTACCTACATATTCAATCAAAATACCTGAACCAAAACTAATTGATGCATTAAAAATTGTTAAAGACAATTCTGGTAAACTCACAAAAAAAGAAATGGCAAAAATTGCTGAAGAAAAGGGACTAATTACAATTAATGCAAAAGATACAAATCATTCTATGGCGAGATTTGCAAGTTTGAGTAAAAATATCATACAACCCTTAGAAAAATGGGGATTTATCGTTGTAGAAAAGATTGGACGGAATCATTGGATAAAAATTACTGAAAAAGGAATCAATGCATCTGAATTTTTATTTTAATTGATGATGGATGCCATTTAACATGAAATGTTTTAGATGCAAAAAAATATTGGAAAAAAATCATCCTTGGCAGGAATGCTATGAATGCATTAGTACGGTATATCCTGAAACATAAATTCTATATTTTATAATCACAAAACGATTTCAAATTACACGCATTGCATTTATTCACACTATTGTGATGTTCAGGCTCGTTTATCCCTAGAGATATGGTTGCAAATTTCTCCAATGATGTATGTAGATAATGAAGAGAAAATGCATCTTGTACCTCTGAGAATATCTTGTATGGTTCTCTAGTTTTTCTATTACAAATTCTAATTTGCCATTTTTTTTCAGTATGTGGCATTTCAAAGAAATCCTCAGGATTTTTACTTCTTTTTGCAGAGTAACTGGAGTTTAGATATGCTAAAACCTGTAATAGTTGGCTTGGATATGGTTGGATTTTAGAATCATAAATCTGAGGTCTTCCTGCAAATTTGTCATCTTGAACTATTAGAGTTCCATCAACTCGTAGGATTTTGTCTATTCTGCCTGATAATGAAACTAGAACATTCTCTGTTGGAAACTCAAATGGAACATTTAGTGTAGAGTAGATGTTTTCACGTGCAAACTCGATGTTTTCTTCTTTGTCCTCAATTTGTTGTATGGATACAGGTTCTAATTCTACATGTTCTTGCTCGTACTTTTCTTCTGCATGATGGGCTTTGGTTCCTTGAATTAGTGATTGTGATGGTTTTGGTTTTACTCCTTTGATGGATAATGGAATTTTGTATTCACAGTATCCTAGAGAATCTGCAAAATCAGTAACTGCTGCTGAAAGTATTGTAACCTCTGTTTCTCTATTGATTTTAATCAAGAGCTTTTGATTTGTAATTAATGATTATTCAACATTTTGTTGAAAATAGGCTCAAGTTCATCTATTTGTAATGTAAATTAGGATAAAATGAGAATAAGTAAAACAAAAATTAGTTTTGATGTCGATGATAAATCTCCGAAAAAATCCCAATGAGGAAAAGAAGATACCAAATTAATAATTATGCTGAGAGAGACTGCATTAAAAGTCAGAAATGATGCAGGCATAGAACAACCTCATACAGGTCATGTGAAATTAAATTTAACAATATATGCTCCAAATATTACAAATCTAAATTATAGACAGACAGGTAATAAGATCCTGAAAAATTTGTTGGAGATTTAGATAGTTTTGTTGCAGGTGTATGTGATTATTTACATAAATGTCCAATAGATGGAGAAAACAAATTCAAAATACATCCACTATTTCATGATAAACCAGGAATTAGACCAAATGTGCCATTGATAATTAATGATGATTCTCAAATTATAGAAATCAACGCAAAGAAAGAATCAATGGATGAAATCCACTAATCATGTTGAAGTTATTTTTATGAATGATGGATAATTGGAAATATGAAATGTCCTAGATGTAAAAAAACTCTAGAAAAAAATCATCTCTGTCAGGAATGCTATGAATATATCAGTACAGTTTATCTTGAAACATAACATATGTGTCAAAATTGGTACTGATCATGTTTTACTTTTTTTATGTTAACAAAATTTTAACAATGACCGTTGTGACATGACAGAAACACTGGATTTTTGTCATTGTCATATCATTCAAGTCGTAAAATTTATCAATCTGTGACAAAATTATGACATATTTGTGACATGTCTAGTAACAAAAAATGACAGTTTTCACACCTAGCCAATAATCTCTAAACGGTCGTTGTTATGACTGGCCAACATTCACTCAACAATTTTTGGTGTGCAAACCACTCAAATCAGTTCTATTTGCAACCAGAGAAAAAAATCTTGAAAATCACTTGTTATCTTATTCTACCTAATCTCGTTAAACTCGAATAGCTTTTAATATGACAATTTACCCTTTGGGAATTAACAATGTCTGAATCTACTGAAAAAAAATTAGATGCAACAGGATTATTTTGTCCTGAACCTGTATTTAGAACAAAAATTGAAATTGAAAGAATGCAAGTAGGTGAAATTATTATTGTATCTGCTGATGATCCAGCGGCTGAGGATGATATTGCAAGATGGGTTAACAGAAGTGGCCATGAATTATTAGACATGTCCAAAGATAGTGAAACTATTACATTCAAAATTAAAAAGGTGAAATAATCTAAATCATGACTACTGTTACTGATACGGATGTTTTGAATCGTGTAGGTAATACCCCTCTAGTACATTTGAATTCTCTTTCTCATGACAATGTAGAATATTTTGCAAAATTAGAAGGTCACAATCCATTTGGTTCTGTTAAAGATAGGGCTGCATATTACATGATTAAAGATGGTGAAGAAAAAGGACTTTTGACAAAAGGAAAAAGCATCATCATTGAACCAACTTCAGGTAACACTGGAATTGCCTTAACAGGGATTGCAAATATCTTAGGTTACAAGGTGGAGATTGTTATTCCTGAAAAAGTAAGTAATGAAACCAAAAATATCATAAGAAAACTAGGGGCCAAAGTGTTTGAGACTAGTGATGATTTGTGTCCCAAAGTAGGCGCTGGAACTGATCAAAGTATTGCACTTGCCACATCCATTGCATCATCTAGACCTGATACGTATTATTCTCCAAATCAATATGCCAATGAAGCTAATTTCAAAGGACACTATGTTGGAACTGGACCTGAAATTTGGAAGCAAACTGATGGTAATGTAACTCATTTCTTTACTGGTGTTGGTACAGGAGGTACCATTACAGGAATAGGTGCATATCTTAAAGAAAAAAATCCTGATGTTAAAATAATTGGATGTCAACCACAACAAAATCACTTAATTCAAGGATGGAGAAATTTTGAAGAATCTGCAAAACCTGATTTATTTTTAAAAAGAGAAAATGTTGTAGATGATTGGGTATCTGTTGATAATGATGAAGCATTTTCAGTTGTAAAAGATGTGTTTACTAAAGACAAACTCTTGATCAGTCCATCTTCTGCTGCAGTATATGCATGCATGAAAAAATACCCTATTGAAAGAGATGCATGTGTTGTAGGAATTTTTGCTGATGATGGAAGAAAATTTAAAAGTGTTTATGTAACTCAAAATGTTATGACTGAAGAAGAGTTTGATAATTGTCTTAAAGATGCAAAACACATGTCTGAATTAGCATACTAGTTATTCAAGAATACTTTTCAAATGTTTTTCATAAAATTCTCTAAATGATCCATTCATGTCCATTTCATGTCGTAAACATTCGTTACTTTGTTCTGTAATTTGATTTTTAATTTCTCTACTCCATAGACTTTGTTGTCTATCTTTAGAATCAATTATTGTTGGATTTTCTTTAATTTTTTCCATGGTCTCTGACAATGTGGTACTTAATTGCCTGAATTTACTAATAAGTAAAAGAAATCTTTGTGCTTCTTCTTTGTTTGCCAAATCCATCATGGAATGAACCTGATTATAATATTCCAAACCTTTCTCATTGTATTTTTTAAAATCTTCCATCCTTTGATTCCAGTATTCTTTAGTTACTTTTTCTTCAATTTTATAACTGAATTGAATTTCCCCTAATTCCATTCCTAATTTAGCTAGTTTATCGCTGTGTTCTTTGACTGATTTTTTTAAATTTTCTGGATCTTGACTCAACACTTTTTGGTTCTCTCACACACAATAAAGAGTGTAAGAGGATACTGGAATCGTAAAATCAATATCTCGTTGTCTTTTGCCTTGGGATATTTCAGTAATACGGTGATTCTTTCTGACATTCTTTAGAATCACATCAAACTAATATCTTGTTACCCCTGTGTATGAAAGAAATGCCTTTGGTTTTTTTGATAGTTGTTTGCATGAAAGGAAATGCTTTGAGCTTAGCTTTGGATCTTGTTGTGAAAGAATTTGTGTAATGTTGTAAAATTAGTCTAATTATGCAAGATGTCTAGTTTCTCAAATTTGTTCCATCAAAAAAGCAAAGATCTCCAATTCATATAAGACTGGGTGTCTTGTAACTGAAGTGTATGAAAAAATTTGGATATATATTGAGTTGTTTTATGAGATGACAGATAAGAGGAACAAGTAAAAGAAGTTGCCGAGATTGTATTGAGGATATATCCTCTCACTAAAGAATTTAGATTTTTGCTTCATTCCATTTTTTTTTAGATTCTTTCAAATAATCTAACATACATGTCTCACAGAATGAATCCCATTCGGTAATTCCTAATTTTTTAAAATATTTTACAGACCATTTGTATGAAGGTAATTTTCTGTATTGAAATTGTTGAATGGTGTAGATATCTTTTTGATAAAATTTATTCAGGCATTTTTCACATTGAGCATTTTTCATCACTGCTTATCTGCTGTTTCAGTGAGATATTCATCTACATCAATTGCTGCCATACATCCAAAGGAAGCAGCAGTAATTGCTTGTCGATAGGTTCTATCATGTACATCCCCTGCAGCAAAAATCCCCTCCATGTTGGTATGAGTTTTATTTTTTAATACAATATAGCCTTGATCATCTAAATCAATTTGACTTTTGAACAATTGTGTATTTGGATCATGACCAATTGCAACAAACAATCCTCCTGCATCATGTGTTGTTTCTTCATTTGTTTTTAGATTTTTCAAAACTACTTGTTGTATTTTTTGATCTCCCTTGATAAAAGTAACTGCTGAATCAAAATGGAATTTTATTTTTTCGTTGTTAAATGCTCTTTCTTGCATAATTTTACTTGCACGTAATTCACCTCGTCTATGAATTAGATGAACATTTGATGCAAATTTTGTAAGGAATGTTGCTTCTTCAATTGCAGAATCACCGCCACCCACAACAATAATTTCTTGGTTTCTAAAGAAAGGACCGTCACATGTTGCACAATATGATACACCTTTTCCACTGAAAGTTTCTTCACCTTCGACACCTAGTTTTCTTGGATTAGCACCTGTTGCAATGATCACTGCACGACCTTCAAATTCCTCTGATGCTGTTAGAACTTTGAATGGTTTACGTCTAAAATCTACATCAACTACTACATCATCAATAATGGTAGTTCCCATTCTTTGTGATTGTTTTCTCATATCAATCATCAAATCAGGACCCATTATTCCATTTTCAAATCCCGGATAGTTTTCAACTTCTGTTGTGTTAACTAGTTGTCCTCCTGGAAGTAATCCTGATAAAATTAAAGTGTCATACCCTGCTCTTGAACAATAAATTCCTGCAGTATACCCTGATGGCCCTGCACCAATAATGATCACATCAAATTTTGTTTTTGTTTTATCTGATATTTTAATTTCATCGTCTCTTGTTTCAAGAACTGCTGAACCTACATCTCCGCCTGACATCATAATGTTAATGGTCTTAATTTCAATAATTTAAGTGAATATCTTGATGTTTGGTACATAGTTTCTTGTTTTCAATTTGTGAGTAAAACAAATCTTTTTGCCAATGAGCATTGAATAATCTGCATTCTTTATTTTCACAAAATGCCTCCCCTGTAGTATAATACATGATGGCTTGTAACACATACCCTTCTGCAATGCCACTTAATCTTGAATCATGATATTCTAAAAATTCCCCTTTGTATTTTTCTTTAATCTCTTCTATCTTTTCTTTTGAAAAATTTGTCATTAAATCTAAATAGTATTGTTTAGGTTTTGCAGGTGCTTCTATGATTCCAGTAGTTGAAATTATTGTGGGGTTTGAACTGATTAGTGCTCTGGCATGGTATCTGAAATCATCATTATCAAATGTTGCAGTAAGCTTGTTTGTAAAAATTATGTGCAATGTGTTATCTGGAATTGTGATATTTCCTGCAATGATATTTTGTAATTCAAATCCATCATACAAAGTCATGATATCTTGTTCAGATGTATCTTGATTCTCTTTTTCAATTTGAATTTCTTCTTGTGTTGGAATGTATTTTCTAAACTGTTTTTTTAAATCAAAAATCCGTGTTGATGCTATGCTTTCAAATGCTTTATCATCCAAACTTTCAAAAAAGTTATCTTTTATCTCAACTTTGATTTGAAACGTGTCTATGATGAATTGTTTTATTTCCTCTATCTGAATCTCTGGAACTGTAGGTTCATTGTATAGAATTATTTTAGAAATCTTCACTGTGTGGAGATTATTTTAATTGCTTATCTTTCTAACTCTTTGATTTTTTGTGCTGTAATTTCTGCTGCTTTTTTTCCAGAGTATAACATGGAGCCAAATGTTGGACCCATTCTTGCTAATCCATGAGTTTCAGTTACTGACATTCCTGCTACAATTAATCCTGGGTATATTTCTCCAGTTTTGTGAACAACGTGTTCTTCACCATCATTGACATGCATTGGTTCCATCCCTTTCCATTTTGCCAAACCTCTGTCTACTAGTCTTTTTACTGCGACTGAATCATGACCTGATGCATCAATGATTATTTTTGCTTCAAGTGCAATTGGATCAACACAAGTAATGTTTCGTGGTAATGCTGAAACTGGCATCCAATTAACAACAATTCCTGCAACTCTTCCGTTTTTCAAAACCAAGTCATCAAATTTAGTTAATTGTAAGAATTTTACCCCTGCATCACATGCTGCTGCAATTAATTTTGATACTGCATGTGGCCCTGGTGTTAAGTATAATCCCTCTGCAACTTTTTTGTATGGTACTCCAAGTTCATCCCAGATTTTTTGTGCTGGTTCTCTAACTGTAACTGGATTCATCATGTATCCACCTAACCAGTAACCGCCACCTAGGTAGTTGTTTTGTTCAATAACTAAAACCTTGTAACCCATGTTAGATAGTTCTCTACTTGCTGTTAATCCTGCTGGACCTGCACCAATAATTATAACATCTGATTCTGCTCTGTCAATTAATACATTATGAAATTCATTTGCAATTGCACGTGTAATTTCAACTTCACGTACGTCTGTAAAAATTTTCTCTGATTGTTCTGCAACTGTTGCTTCTTGCATGATGACTCGTTGTTTTCTGAATAATTAATACTTTCCCACATTTAATTTCTAAAAAATTAGGTGATACTAATTATTTTTAATATTTTCCTCTTCGTAGATATATGAAAATTTTGTACTTTGGGGAAAAATATCTCTCCTAAAATCCTGGATTTTAAAAATTTATATCCAAACTAAAAGAAATTTCATTGTATTGACTATATCGGATTTTAAAGTATC
This sequence comes from Candidatus Nitrosopumilus sp., assembly GCA_965262905.1. Lineage (GTDB taxonomy): Archaea > Thermoproteota > Nitrososphaeria > Nitrososphaerales > Nitrosopumilaceae > Nitrosopumilus. Next base: position 631,091 of record OZ253567.1, on the reverse strand, counting down.
TCCACCTGATTCTGTAAAATCAAAAATAAATTGGGCTAGAATGGATGAGGCTGATGATTTTGCAAATACTGTAAAGTTATTCCGTCAAGGAAAATACGACGAAGCTAGTTTTAGACGATATAGACTACAACATGGAGCATATGGAACTAGAATGACTAATGATTATGCTATGGTTAGAGTCAAACTCCCAGCTGGCGAAGTTTATCCTGACCAAATTGAAAAAATATCTCAACTTAGTGAACAATATTCTATAGGGAGTGCACACTTTTCCACTAGAGAAAATATTCAACTACACTGGGTAATTCTTGAAGATGTCTCTGAAATATTCAGAGGTTTAGCTGAAGTTGGATTGACATCCAGAGAAGCATGTGGAAATTCTGTAAGAAATGTAATGTGTAGTCCTTTGTCTGGCGTTTGTCCTGATGAAGAATTTGATGCAACTCCATATGCACTTGCAACTGCAAGATTCTTTTTGAGAAATCCTATGGCTCAAAATCTTCCTCGTAAATTTAAATTTAATTTTACATGTTGTGAGAAACATGGAATGGTAAGAATGGTTGATGTGGGATTGATTCCGCAGATTAGAGAAATTGACGGAACTACTCAAAAAGGATTTAAAATTTTCCTCGGTGGTGGTTTGGGAAACAGATCTTTTGTTGGACATCAGTTAGAAGAATTTACTCCTGAAGAGGACTTGCTTTACACTTCAATTGCTGTTGTGAAAATCTTTGATAGGATGGGTGATAGAAAAAACCTTGCCCGAAACAGAATGAGATACTTGGTAAATGATATGGGCTGGGATAAATTCCAAAACCTTGTACTAAAAGAAAGAGCTATAGTTCGAGCCACACAATCAGTTATCACTCAACTGGAAGTTGATCACACTCCAGATGTTATCAAAAGACCAATTCGAATCTCTGATGAGAATGGTGGAGAAACAATTCCTGATGGATATGCTAGATGGCTCAAAACCAACACGGTAAAGCAAACACAAAAAGGCTATCATTCAGTATTTCTTACACTTGAAGCAGGGGATATTACTGCAAACCAACTACATGAATTGGCTGATATCATTCGTAACTTTTCGTCTGAAGGTAAGGGGAGATCTGGATTTACCCAAAATATTGCTCTACGATATGTACATGAGGATGATTTAGTACGTCTGTATTCTAAACTACTTGAGACTGGATTAGCAAAATCAGGGGCTTTAACTATGACTGCGCCTATTGGTTGCTCTGGAACTACCTCTTGTAATCTGGCATTAACTAATTCACATAGATTGGCAAAAGAAATCCAAAGAAAATTCCTAGAACTAAAACTAGATGAAGATGATGACCTTAGTGATTCTTCAATTAAGATTAGTGGATGTCCTAATTCCTGTGGACAACATGGTATTGCAACTTTGGGATTCTTTGGTGGTGGTGGACGTGTTGGAAAAGACATGTATGCAAATTATCAAATGTCAATTGGTGGTCGTTCTGATGGGGATACAATGTTAGGACAAACATTACTTCGAGTTCCTGCAAAACGAGTAATTCCAGTAATTCTAAAGATAATTGAAATTTTCAAAGTAAATAAAAAATCTAATGACACTTTAAAGTCTTGGATTAACCGAGTTGTAAATGGAAATGAAGATTCAGAAATTAAATCAATTGTTGATATTAAAAAAATTCTGCAACCATTAATTATTCCACCAACAATAGATGAAGATCCTGACTTTTACTTGGATTATGGAGATGACTCTAGTTATCACACAAAGACTGGAAAGGGTGAATGTGCTGCTTGACAGACACTGTTAAAATTACAACTGATGTAGACTCTTTACGTTCTGAAATCCGTGACAAAAGTGTTAGAGTAATTGATGTTAGACGAGAATCTGACTACAAACAAGACCACATTCCAACTGCTGTAAATTTACCCCTTGCAACTCTACTCTCTGATGATAGTCCTGAACGTATTTTGAAATTAATAAATTCTATTGGAATTGACGATGAAACTCCTGTTGTAGTTTATGATGATACCTTTGGCGCTTTGGCATCAAGAGTTGCATGGACTTTGGAATATTTGGGACATTCGGATGTAACTCTATTAGAATCCACATACAGTCATTGGAAATCACTTGGATTGGAAAATGATTCTACTACTCCTGAAATTCAAAGTAAGGAACATTCTATGAACTTAAAACCTGACATTTTAGCAACTTCAGATTATTTGGAAACTGCCAAAACCCGAGACGATGTGATTTTAATCGATAACAGAGAGAGATTGAATTTTCTTGAACAGCATATTCCTGGAGCCATCAGCTTACCTTATCGTACTTTGGCCTCAAATGATAAAATTTTACGCTCAAAAGAGGACATGAAACGATTATTGGATAACCGGGGTGTTACCGAGGATTCTGAAATTATCACTTATTGTGGTAGTGTGGGTACACTTTCAGGTTTGGCATATTATGCACTAAAATCTACTGGATTGTCTAATGCAAAACTGTATGTTCGTTCTTTCAAAGAATGGAAAAATCTTCAAAAACCAACTGAAAAACAAGAAGATGCTAGTTACTGGGATTTGTCTGCTGAATAATTAAGAAATCTGTGCTCTGAGTTTTTTTGTTACAGTTCCTTCAATATCTTCAAAGAGAACCATCATTTTTTCTTTGTTGTCAATTAGATAATCTATCCCTCTATCTTTTAGTCTGATTTTCCATAATCTAATTTCTCTATGTTGCTCAAAGAAAGTCTCAATCATTTGTTCACCTGATTTTGTTGGGTCGATGAATTCTTCAAAGAGTTCCATTGTTTTATCAATGTCTTCTTCTTCTATTGCCTCTTTAACTGATTGAATAGCTTGACTAAGTTCTTTCAAATTTTTAATTGGTCGAGGTAATGTCTTCTTTGTAATTCCAAAGAGTCCTTTCTTTTCTTTACCTAGTTTTTCTGCAATGTTGTCTGCAAGATCATATATTGGAATTTTACTTAGACCATCACGTTTTTCATTTTGAACAATCAATCCTTTCTCTAATAATTTCCTCAACGCAGTTTCTGCATCTACTCTATCTAGAAATGTTGTCCACACAATTGCACCTATTGTGTGATATCCTTGTCTAACTGATTCTAAAACTACAACTTCTTCAATTCTTTTGAATCCCTCTTCAATTTTGACATTTACGAAATCTTTATCTCTGATTGATCTTCTTGCATTTTTAACATCAATTTCTATGGAGCGCTTCAAAGCTTCGAGTGATTCTGGAACTTGATTTAACAATGATAAGAAACATGCTTTATTGTACCATGCCATTCCATATGTTGTATCTGACTCTATTGCTTTCTGTGCTGCATCAAGAGCTTGAGTATACTTTTTCTGTTCATAATGTACTAGTGCTTTGAGATTCCAAGCTTCTGGATTTGTAACATCAATTTCTAAAACTTTATCATAAACTTTCAAAGATTCTGAAAATTCTTCTAGGTGGAATCTGGCATATCCTAGTTTCATCAATGCTTCAACACTGTTTGGGTCAATTCGTAATGCTTGCTCAAACATTTCAATGGCGTCTTCTAGCTTTTCATCAGCCATCAAATTGATTCCTTTTTTGTATAATCTTTTTAAATTGTAATCTACATCTACTAAACTTCTTTTTTGTGGGATTGTTGACTCTACCTTTGTTTCCTCTTTGTCCTTTGATTTTTTCCCGAACAGTTTCTTCACATCTCAAATAGGCATTTTATCTAGATAAATACCAATCTTAATTGAGCCTAATGTTGACCATACTTGGTTTGAAATAGAACTTTGCGATCTAAATACTCGTGTATTTTAAAAACTACTCTGACACAGGCCTCTCTATTTTTAAAATTTAACTATATGGTACCAATTGTTTTTAAAAATAGGCTTAATTATGGCACGATGTGAATTGTACCTGTAATCCCAAGACCTAGATGGATCACACATTATAATATGGCCATGTGAATTTGGAACAGGTTTCAATATTGATGACTGAAAAAATTCATCAACTTCAAAATATCCAATAGGAACAGTATAGTGGATTGAAAATTCTCCCGAAATAGAATAATGTGACTTTCCATCATTAGGTGTTGATGCTGTGTTTGTACAACTAGATAATTTTTCTTACAGTTTACACTAATGAAATATTTGATTAATCACACACTTGCAAACAAATTATACAATGCCACTTTTAATTCCAATTCCTTTACCATGTTACAGAATTTGTGCGCCATTACATGGCCTCTCCAAAGAATCGTTTGAATGATGAAAACACACATTCTACAATTCATCTATCCCCATATCTTACGCTAATCTTCCACAGATCCAAATTATACAGTTGTGTCAAAACAGATTTTCTTTTTGGATAACAGTTAGTGTTAATTGATGATGTCTTTCTCACTTTAATTGCAGGCAATATTTCCTTGTCATAGTAACAGTATGAAAAATTATCTTTACAATCATATGGCACCATCTACCAGAACCTTTACTATCTTGTTGTCATTTTTCTCTGCTTGTTCTACTAGAGAAAGTAAATGTTGAGCATCATGGGAATGATCGTCTGTTATTTTGAGTGAAACTATTTTCTTGGTTTTGACATCAGCTACCACATGAATCTTGAGAAACCCTCTTCGCATGTCTCAAACAAAAGAGGGGGGGCATATTTTCCACAGACGAATATGCCACATGAATCTTTGAGGAATTCTCTTCTCATGTATCATTTCTGCCTCATCAATTCACCTCTGTTTGCAACTTTAATTCCTGTACTATCAATTGCAATTACCACATCATCACTCGACTTTTTGGTTTAACTTGACATGTAACTTGTTTACTCTTCTTTGTATTGTAGGGTAATCTGGAATGTGAGTTGCATGTGATTTTACCATTCCTTGAGTTTGTTTAAATGGCAATCCAAAATACACTCGGGCATAACTCAGAGCATTCATGAATTATTCAGAATACACAAACTTTTTCCCTTTTTTACCCTTGTTCATTTCATCTAGTGCTTCTTGCCATGAGTCAATAACATCCCATGATTAATTCACCTCTAGTTACGAGGGAATGATTGATTGTTTTCCAGTTTCGATTCATAAGAAATGAAAATTGATGATCTAAAGCTAAATTGGTTCAATAATTTGGATCAGATGGTTAGTTGTGCAACACAGTAATGATTTTATGAAATTTTAGTTGTTATAAAATTAATTTAACAATAATTGAAAATTATTGTAATTTTTTGATTAAAGGCTAAATACTATTTTTACTTTATCAATTTAGAATATGAGGATAATTTTAAATGGAAATACTTGACAATTCAATTGTAGAGCCTATTGAAATTCGAATGATTCGACCATCAAAATCTCCTGTCAGATACACAATAGCTTCAAATTCTCAAGAACTAGCAAATCTAAAATCTAGCATCAAAACTCATGGACTATTACAACCAATTATGATTAGACCCCTTGATCATGGATTTGAGATAGTTGCAGGACATCGTAGATATGCAGCTTGTAGATCCCTACGTTGGAGATTTATTCCAAGTAAAATCAGGGACTTGACAGACAAACAGGCATACGAGATTCAATTAACTGAAAACATTCAGAGAAAATCTATGGATTCAATAGAGGAAGCAGAAGCTTATCAAAAATATGTAAATGAATATGGGTGGGGGGGAGTAAGAGATTTAGCTCAAAAAATTGGAAAGAGTGAAGAATATGTATCTCATCGAATGCAGCTCTTAAAGCTTTCAAATAATATACAAGAAAAAATTCTTCATAATGATTTGAATGTAAGTCAAGCATTGGAATTAACAACAATTAGTTCACAGAATAGTGAACTAGTAGATGAGATAGTCAACAAAAAGATGACTGTAAAACAAATTCGTGCCATCAAAAAAACGATTAAAAATGATAATCAAATTTCTAACAAAAATTCAAATGCACTTAATTTGATAAACAAAACTAATTTATCTCTAAAAATTACGCTTTCAAGAATTGTTGATCTTATAGATGATGCACATGGAATCCCTCCAAAACAAAGAACAGAGATGATTAAATTTTTGATGAGTTTAAGATTAAAAACTCATTCAATGATAGATGAAACAATTCACTTTAAAAAAACAAAATTAGAATAATTTATGATCCAATAAATGGAGGTGTCCATTCTTTGAGAAATTCCTTGTATTCAATTTCTGTATAAGTTAATGCATAAATTGATGCAGCTGTCTGTGGAACAAAATCATATACCTCATATGTCTGAATAATGTCTCCAAACAAATTTCGATAAATGTCACTTTCTTCATCTGCCATATCATTTGACAAAAATGATTTTACTGTAATCCAATCATACCCTCCACGTGTTTTGCCTGAGAATAAAACAAATGGTGCATCATTGAGATATTTCTTTAATCCATCTACTCTTTTTGGAAGTGCTTGGGATATTCTAAACGTGACAAGATCTACACGTATGACTCTATGTGGAATTTTCTTTGTATCTACAGTTATTGTATAACTTTTGATAATTTTATCTTCTTCAAGTTTTGATATTCTTGATTCAATTTCATCTTCTGTTATGTCATAATTAAATCCCTTCAAAAAATCCCAAACCTCAAAAACTTTTTGTTTTGAATTTTGAGAAAGAGTAGAAATTATCAACTCATCAATCTTATCCATCAATAAGAATTATCTTAAAATCAACTATTTAACAAATTTTATTTATTCTGGATTAAAATATCTCATTTTATAACAATTCTATTTTAATACATGTTTTTAATCTCATTTTACATGGGTGCTATTTTATCTGAAAATATTGGATTTGTCCTATTAATTGTAGTTGGATTAATCATGGCATTATCAGTCACATTGATGGTAAAGGCTGAAACAAAATGGCTTCATACTAGAAAAACATCTGAATGGTTCTACACTGCAGGTAGAACTATCAAAACAGGATTAATTGCCTCATCAATTGTTTCAGCCTGGACCTGGGCTGCAACTCTTTTACAATCAACGACTGTCACTTTTGAATTTGGATTAGGAGGTTCTTTTTGGTATGCAGCTGGTGCAAGTATTCAGGTAATCTTGTTTTCAATTCTTGCAATAGAACTAAAAAGAAAGGCACCCATGACGCATACTTTTCCTGAAATGATTTATGTTAGATTTGGAAAACATTCTCACAAAGTTTTTTTGTTTTTTGCATTAATGACTAATACTATAGTTACTGCAATGCTAGTATTAGGAGGAGCAGCAGTAATTAACTCCTTAACTGGAATCGACGTTACTCTAGCTGCGTTTTTAATTCCTGTTGGAATAATTGTTTATACAATTTTTGGTGGTTTAAAGGCAACATTTTTTGCAGAATATCTTAATGCGGCTTTAATTTTTGTCGTCGTACTAATCTTTGTAACTGTCATTTATTTTAACACTCCAGAAATTGGCGGAATGTCTGGAATGTATGAAAAATTAACCCAAGCATCTATTCTAAAACCTGTAGAGGGAAATGCATTTGGAACATATTTGACATTAGCATCAATGGGAGCTTTGATATTTGGTATTATTAACATTGTAGGAAATTTTGGAACAGTCTTTGTAGATCAATCTTACTGGCAAAGAGCAATTGCATCAAGACCAAAGGATGCTACTAGAGGATTTATTTTGGGAGGGTTGGCCTGGTTTACAATTCCATTCACTCTTGCCACTACACTTGGGTTGGCAGCAATTGCAACTGGAGTTACATTGACTGAAAATGAGATTGGGATGGGACTTGTTGCCCCAACTACTGCATCAAATCTTATGGGTGATTTTGGAGCTATTCTTCTTCTAACAATTATTTTTACTGCAGTAACTGCTGCTGGTTCTTCTCAATTAGTTAGTGTCTCATCTCTTGTTACCTATGATGTTTTTCGTACATATCTAAAACCCTCCTCATCTGGTCGTCAATTAATAAGAATTTCTCGATTTACTATTCTGGGGTTTGGAATAGGAATGGGATTACTAGCATCTTTGTTATTTCATTCAGGTTTTAGTTTACAATACATTTATCTCATGATGGGAATTTTAATTGGTTCAGCAGTAGCTCCAATATCCTTTTCTATTTTATGGAAAAAAACCAACAAGTATGCTGCAACCTCAGCAGCTATTGTAGGATTGATTTGTGGTATTTTATCTTGGATTTGGTCTGCTAGTTTGATGTATGGTGAAATCACTCTGTTCTCAACTGGAAATCTATTACCTCTTTTGATAGGAAATATCGTATCAATTTCTGTAGGACTAGGTATTACAGTTATTGGAAGTATGATAAAACCTGAAAATTTTAATTTTGATATCATGAAACAAAAAATTCATCTAGTTGATGAGGAGGTTAGCTCCATGTTAAGACATGATACTGATAAAGCATTCCTTGAACGTTCTTTGAAATTTTGTAAAAGAGCTGGTTTTTCAATATCTATTTTTCTTGTAATCGTGTGGCCAGCATCTTTTTATCTTACTGAATTTGTATTTGAAGAACAATCATTTCATGCATGGGTCTGGCTTGCAATAATTTGGGCTTTTACAGCTGCTGGTATCATAATATTTTTACCACTAATTGAGGCTAGAAAAAGCATCCGTGAAATTTTTCACAAAGCAAGTATGGATTCAGATGTCATGAAACAATCTGATAATTCATTATATGAGAAAAATTCACTTGTAATGAATATTCTAGTTCCAATAGATGGTTCTGCAAGATCTCTAAAAGCACTCTATCATGCAAATTATCTCTTCAGAGGATCAGCACAAGTAAGAATTTACTTGGTACATGTTGTAGAATGGACTAATAAAAATGAAGAAAACATTGATGAAGAATTATCAAATCAGATTCAAGAAGAAGGAAGACTGATTCTTAGAAGTGTTATGGTACCTAAACAAATCAATAACTACAAACGTATTGTCAAATTAGGAGACCCTTCTGAGAAAATTACAGAACTTGCAGAAAAACTCAAAGTAGATATGATAATTATGAACAAAAAAGGTATTGGAAAATCTAGTTCAAATTTGGGACGCGTAACTCAAAATGTACTCAAACTTTGCTCAAAACCTGTAATTCTGTTAGACTAGGAATTTTAAATGTAAATTCTAGATTTCTCATTGGATGATTATCTATTTTGGCCTCAATTGACATATTTTGGATATTCTTGAGAGTTTGTATAACACTTTGATATTTAGATAATTCTATTATCAATTTACCTACTATAATTTCATCTAGGGTATTTTTTCGAATCTCATTGGTTAAATGAAAACAACAAATTAACATTAATTGATTCCAATCACATTTGACATTTTTATGAATTGTCTCTGTAATAATCCCATATATCGTATTGAGATTTTCCTCATTATTTTTATAAAATTGAATTTTTTTTGTCTTTGTGTTATGATGACTTTGAATATGAAATTTAATTTCAATCATTTCATAATATGAAATAAAATAGAAAATACCATTTTATCTTGTAAAATGATTTAAAAAGAAAGTTTAGTTTTTTCTTATTTTGGAAAATTCTATTCCAAGAATTTTTTTCCTGCTGATATCAAGTATTTTGTAAATTACATTAATAATATTCTCTGTTTTATTTCCCAAAATTCTAATTATTATTCCTGATTCATCAGGAAGAATAGACATACCAATAGACATTTTATCTAAAATCTTGAGATATTCATAAAGATTATTTTCTAATTCATTTATGATTTTTTTTCTAGTCAAAATGTAAATTGTTCCAACTATTTCATACTCACCTAATATTCCGAAATCTTTTAATCTCTGGTTTTTTGGCTCAATTTTTGTATTCTCTAAAAATCTAATTTTTTTGTTTTGATCTGAACAATATGTTCTGAGATAACAAATATTATATTCAAAAGATTCACCAGATGCGACTCTGCCGGGAGTTAAGATTTCTGAATAAATCAATGTGGAGTTGTTATGAACATTGAGATTTACTTTTTGATAGTATCTAGAGTTTTTGTAGGGGATGATTTGGTCAGGAATATATTCAAAATAACAATTCTCTTCTACTGTAATATTGAGAATATGTGATGCCCAATTAGAATTCATTCCATAAATTCTAGTGGCTCCCTGCGTTGTCATATGCGCTACAGCTGTATTTTTTAATACAACATTTGTTTTGTATCTGTCACCTTGCAAAACTCCTCCTGATGGTGAAATTACATAAAGATATGCCATGTTGGGATTTGAGATTTCGGGATATAGAGCTCGTTGAATTAATAATGGAACTTGAGAAAATTGTTTTGTAATTACTGTTTTTCCTTCATTATTTGTATCAAGTTCCAAATCAAGAATTCCTATTTTACCTGATTTTCCAACATCTAATTGATCTACTTTAGTATCATATGCTTGAATTTCTTTTGGAGTATCATCTGGAATAAAATTTTTCAATTTATTGTTTATCGTCTCTCTGTAATTGATTTTGGTGGTTTATCAAATAATAAATCACGAATAATATGTTTAGTTACTTTCATAACTCCCTCATCAGTTTTACAATTAATAAATTCAAATGGTTTTTGTTCTCTAATCTTTTTTGCATCTCCTCTCATAATTTCAAGATTTGCTCCAACCATATCTGATAAATCAATCTTGTTAATTATCAAAAGATCACAACTCTCAATTCCTAATCCTCCTTTGCGTGGATATTTGTCGCCACCAGCTACATCGATTATGTAGATAAAATAATCAGCCAAAAGGGGACTAAATGTAGTTGTAATGTTATCCCCACCACTTTCAATAATTATTAGATCAAGATGAGGATATTTTGATTCTATTTCCTCAATTACAGAAAGATTCATCGAAGGGTCTTCTCTTATTGCAGTATGTGGACATCCGCCAGTTGCAAGGCCAATTACCATATTTTCATCTAGTAATCTTCTTTTGGTGGCTAAATTAGCTCTCATTCTATCTGCATCTTCTTTTGAAATTACATCATTTGAGATTATACTTACACTATATCCAATATCTGCAAGCATTGGAACTATTCTTTCAATAAGCATGGTTTTTCCTGAACCGACTGGTCCTCCTATTCCAATTCTAGGAATGTGAGACATGATAAAAAATTAAATTTTTATGTAATAAACATTTTAGAATCCATTTTTTCATGAGACATTTGAGAAATATCTATCTGAGGTGCAAACTGCCACATATCTAAAAGAGATTTGTTTGAATATTTTTTGACACTTTCACTAATTATTGGCTTGATATTATGAATGATTTTTTGTCCTTCAAAATGTTGAATTAATCCTAATCGTAATGCAGCTCCTACAATACCTACAGTAAAACCATACAGCATCATTATGATACTTTTTTCTTTTTTAATTTTTAATGCATTACAACAAACTGCAAATGCCACAGGAAAAACTCCTTTTGCTTTGTTCTCAATTATACTGTTATAATATTGTGTCAATAATTTATCATCTTTTAGAAATTCTAACACACATTTGATTAACTGAATGCCTGATCTTACTGAAGCATCACGAATTTCTTTAATTGTTTTTGTAGCAAAAACAATATTGTCAGAGATAATAATTTGCTCAAAATTATTCTTATTTGCATTATCAAATACATATCCCACAGCAACACAATCAGATGGACCTATTTGTTGGGTAATATTGGTTTTAATCATCTGAATCAATTCAGTCATTCCACAAATCTTTTTTTCTTTAAAAAAATACTCTAATCCGTTTGATGTAGCATAAATTCCTGTAGGAAAAAAAGAATCTGATAACTGCATTACCCCCATCTCTTGCTCTATTTCTTCAGTGTTCATGAATATTGGCACCTAAATGAGACAAAAATATTTGCTCACTTTGTCTTATTTCGATGTAATTAATTATGCTGTGAAACAATTTTGTAAACACTTCTTTTTCAGAATCAGATTGAATTGGGAAAATTACCTCATCATTTTGAATAGAGATTGGTCTGTGTCTATTTCCAATAATATGTCCTAGCAAAACCATCACATTTATGATATTATTGGTCTTTAGTTTGATACATATTACCTTTTCTGGTAATTGCTCAACAATAATTTTCTTATCGCCATTATCAATCACATCTCCATGACAAAGCCTAACTTTGGGCTCTAAATTCAAACCAATATCTGTTCCATGTGTGCCCTTTCTTCTCAAAATCTTTTTTTCCATGTCTATTCGAGATATCTTTAATCTTTCAAAAGATTCATCTTTAAACTCCTCATCAAGAAAAATATTCCCAATTGTTCTTTTTACTTCTAACATTCAATAACTTTATTTTTTTGATGAAATTATACTTTCTCAGATCTTTTTTGTATTTTAAATTATTAAAATACATTAAAATATTATTAATCGTATGATGCTTACTCCTAAAGATGTAGATAAATTAAATATTTTTGTTACAGCACAACTTGCTCAAAGAAGAAAGAAAAGAGGCCTAAAACTTAACCATCCAGAAGCAATCGCTATTTTAGCTGATCATATTGTAGAGGGTGCGCGAGATGGAAAAAGTGTAGTAGAATTAATGAGCTCAGGAAAAACTGTTCTAGATCGAGATGATGTATTACCCGGAGTTACAGAATTAATCCATTCCATTCAAGTAGAAGCCACTTTTGAGGATGGAACCAAACTAGTGACAGTACATGACCCTATTGTGTGAGAACTATGATTCCTGGTGAATATTTCATATCTGAAAAACCAATTACTGCACATGCGCAAAAATCTACAATTTCTCTGAGTGTTAGAAATACGGGGGATAGACCAATACAGGTAGGTTCACACACACACTTTTTTGAAGTAAACAGGGCATTAGATTTTCCACGAAAACTCTCTTATGGTTATCATCTAAATATTCCTGCTGGAACATCTGTAAGATTTGAGCCCGGAGAAACAAAAGGAATTGAATTATCCGAATTTGGTGGCAAAAAAATTGTATATGGATTTAGTGGTTTGGTAAATGGAGATCTAAAAGAAAAACAAAAAGAGGCATTTATCAAAGCGACACAACAAGAATTTCAAGGAATGACAAAATGACTCTAACTATTCCTAGAAAAAATTATGTTGATTTGTTTGGTCCTACAACTGGAGATAGAATCCGTCTTGCTGATACTGATTTGATTATAGAAATTGAAAAAGATTTGATAAAGTATGGTGATGAGGCAGTCTTTGGTGGAGGAAAAAGTATTCGAGATGGATTAGGACAAGCAAGTGGAGTATCGAGGGCTGACTCACTTGATCTTGTAATTACTAATGCGATAATAATGGATCCAATATTGGGAATTATTAAAGCAGATATTGGAATTAAAGATGGAAAAATTGTCGGTATAGGAAACGCTGGAAATCCAAACATTATGGATGATATTGACATAATAATTTCATCAAACACTGAGGTTATTGCAGGAGAACATACAATTTGTACTCCCGGCACAATTGATTCACACATCCATTTTATTTCTCCACAACAAGCTACTCATGCAATTTGTAATGGAACCACTACAATGATTGGGGGAGGGACTGGTCCTGCAGATGGCACAAATGCAACTACCTGTACTCCTGGCAAATGGAATATTCATAGAATGATTGAAGCAGTTGATGATATGTCTTTGAACTTTGGATTCCTTGCAAAGGGTAATGATTCACTTGAAACTGCATTGTTTGAGCAAGTAAAAGCAGGAGCTTGTGGATTAAAATTACATGAGGACTGGGGCTCTACTCCTGCTGTCATAAATTCTGCTTTGAATGTTGCAGATAAAACAGATATTCAAGTTGCAATTCATACTGACACTCTAAATGAATGTGGCTTTGTTGATGATACAATTAAAGCAATTGCTGGAAGAACCATCCACACATATCACACTGAAGGAGCTGGAGGTGGTCATGCTCCAGATATTATAAAAATTGCAGGAGAGCAAAACATACTTCCATCATCTACAAATCCAACAAGACCATTTACAGTAAATACTCTATCAGAACATCTAGATATGATGATGGTCTGTCATCATTTAAATTCTGCAGTACCTGAAGATGTGTCTTTTGCAGAGTCAAGAATTCGGGGAGAAACAATTGCAGCTGAAGATGTTCTACATGATATGGGAGTACTCAGTATGATGTCATCAGACAGTCAGGCAATGGGAAGAGTAGGTGAGGTTACAACTCGAAATTGGCAGACAGCTGATAAAATGAAAAAGATGAAAGGTCCTCTACCTGAAGACAATATGGGAAATGATAATTTTCGAGTAAAAAGATACTTGGCTAAAATTACAATAAATCCTGCAATTACTCATGGGATTTCTAATTATGTCGGTTCCTTACAACCTGGAAGATTAGCTGATATTGTTATATGGTCTCCTCAATTCTTTGGCGTTAAACCAAAAATGATCATAAAAGGTGGTTTTATTGCATATGCATTAATGGGTGATTCAAATGCTTCGATTCCTACTACAGAACCTGTAATGTATCGTCCCATGTTTGGTGCACTTGGTAAAACAGTACAATCTACATCTGTAATTTTTACATCAAAATTGGCATTAGATGATGGTATTGAATCAGAACTTGCTTCAAAAAAGAAACTGGTTGCTGTAAAAAATTGTCGCTCTATTGGAAAAAAAGATATGCTGTACAATGATTTAACTCCAAAAATAGAAGTCAATTCAGAAACATATGAGGTTAGAGTTGATGGGAAATTAGCAACTGTAGATCCTGCAAATGCAGTTTCTATGGCTAGACTATACAACTTGTTTTAAATTCTGCCGATGTCGGCTAGAATTTTATTTCAAAAGTTAAAATCTTATTAGAACAGAATAAAATAAATGAAAAGTATTACATTTTTTGGAATTTTAATTGTTTTCGTTTTTGTATTGGGAATAATATCTACAGTAGATGCTCATCCTCATATTACCATCGATCTTATGGAATCACATTATCATGATAAAGAATTTCAAGAAAATTTTCTAGTTCATACATTTACTGATGTAATATTTTCAATCTTTGATTTTTTTAATAGTTCCTTTAAAAATTGAGTACTTAAAGACACATGATTCTTTAATTGATAAGTAAATCTCAAAATAATTACTCTTGTGGATCAGGCAAAACAATTTCCCATTACATTAAGTGTAATTTTTGTTATTATCGCTTTGGTTGCCAGTCCACAATTAGCTTTTGGTGCTGGTGCTATTTCTGAAGGCTTTGCAGTAGGTGAAGTATTACCTGAATGGATTGGATGGGCAGTTGTTGTAGGATTAGGTATGGTTTTTGCTGTAATTATTACAATTGAGGTAAAAATTGAAGAAAAATATCTTGGTCTTGTCCAGACCTCTGAGATGTTTAACACTGCAGGACGAACTATCAAAACTGGTTTAACTGCTGCTGCAATTGTTTCTGCATGGACTTGGGCTGCAACATTACTACAATCCTCAACAGTAGCATATCAATATGGAATTAGTGGTCCGTTCTGGTATGCAGCAGGAGCATCAATTCAAGTTTTATTGTTTGGAATTTTAGCTATTGAATTAAAACGTAAAGCACCAAATGCACATACTTTCCTAGAAATTATTCGTGCAAGATATGGTAATGGTTCACACAAAGTCTTCCTAGTATTTGCATTAATGACTAACATGATTGTAACTGCCATGCTTTTACTTGGAGGCTCTGCAGTTGTCAATGGCTTGACAGGAATGGATATTTCTCTAGCTGCATTTTTGATTCCTGTCGGTGTACTGATTTACACTCTAGTTGGTGGACTAAAGGCAACTTTTGTTGCAGACTATATGCATACTATAATTATATTTATTACAATATTGACATTTGTTTCAGCCGTATACATCAATACTGACATTACAGGTGGTATTGAAGGAATGTACGACAAACTAGTTGAAGCTGCAAATCTACATCCTGTCGAAGGAAATGCAGCAGGTGCATTCCTAACTATGGCATCTATTGGTGGTTTGATGTTTGGTATCATCAATATTGTAGGAAACTTTGGAACCGTCTTCGTTGATCAGGCGTACTGGCAACGAGCTATTGCAGCCAAACCATCCTCTACTGTCAAAGGTTTCTTACTTGGCGGACTTTGCTGGTTTGCAATTCCATTTACTCTTGCTACTACGATGGGGCTGACGGCGGTAGCGCTTGATGTTGACTTGACTGCTCAACAGGTTCAAATGGGATTAGTAGTTCCAGCTGCTGCTACTGTACTAATGGGTGAAATAGGTGCAATTATGGTTCTTACTATGTTGTTCATGGCAGTTACTTCTGCAGGCTCTGCAGAACTCATTGCAGTTTCATCGATAATTACTTATGATATTTACCGAACGTACAAGAATCCAAATGCCACAGGTAAACAACTTGTCAAAGTATCTAGGGCGTCAATTGTAGGATTTGGTATTGGTATGGGCGGTCTAGCGGTAGTGCTATTACATATGGGATTAAGTCTCGGCTTTGTCTATCTGGCAATGGGTATCATTATTGGTGCCGCAGTAATTCCAATTGCGCTGACAATACTTTGGAAGAGGACAAATAGAGTTGCTGCCACAGTAGGTACAGTTGTTGGCTTTATGATAGCCGTAACTACGTGGGTATCAGTAGCTGCATCATTACAAGAATTTGGCGGTGTAGTTAATCTTGCAAGTCTTGGTCATAACTACTCTATGTTGTTTGCAAACATCGCTGGAATCGTATCAGGTGGTCTAATTGCAATAATTGGAAGTCTTGCTACAAAGAGTACATTTGATTGGAGTGATCTTAAAAATAAAATTACCCTTGTTGAAATGGGTACAGTAGAATCTGAACTAAACACTGAAGATGAGGCGACTCTAAAGAATGCATTCAAGTTTAGTGTTAGAGGTGGTGGAATTATGACATTGATACTAATTATCGTATGGCCAATGCCATTAATCGTATCAAACTATGTCTTTGATACAATATCTTATGGTGTCTGGGTTGGAATCTCTATAATTTGGGTAAGTATTGCATCAGCCATTATCATATTCTTGCCAATAATTGAAGCACGAAAAGGTATATCCCAAGTTCTTAAGGGTGAAAAATCAGTTTCAGAATCCTCCTCGGGAGATAAAAATTGACTTCTTGTACTGGATGTAATGCATCACTTGGTTGGAAAAAATATAATTTTCAAAAACAATGGCACGTTCATGGATATTTTTGTAAACCATGTATGATAAAAATGGGGGAAGATTGGGATGTACATGGAAAAATTACATTACCAAAAAGATCTTGTAATTCATGCAAAGAAGACTTTTTCTTTTTAACTACAACTTGGCAAAATAAACAACGTCATAGATGCTGTCAAGTATGCAAGGATCTTGATTTTACTGAAAACTCTACAAAAGAATTCACATTACCTCCAGTTCCTTCGCGTATCCCTGTCATGATGGGAATATTTGCAGCATTTGGAATATTACTAATGATTACAGGATTTGCATATGTGATGGTAATAGCTCCACAACAAGATTCAAACATTCTTCATATCATTATTGGCAGCTCAATGTCGGGTGGTGGATTCATGTTGGCACGAAAGATGGTAAAGGTTAGAAATATGATTTTGGGAAAAACTTCTAAA
This sequence comes from Candidatus Nitrosopumilus sp., assembly GCA_965262905.1. Classification (GTDB taxonomy): domain Archaea; phylum Thermoproteota; class Nitrososphaeria; order Nitrososphaerales; family Nitrosopumilaceae; genus Nitrosopumilus. The sequence continues at coordinate 613,526 of OZ253567.1, read as the reverse complement.
ATTCCTAATACACATTAAACTAGAAATTATAATGAAAAGAATAGAAGCGATAGTTTTACCATCTAAAGAAAAAGAAATTATAGATGCTTTACAAAAAACTCAAATCGATGGATTGACTATTACTAATAGTAGAGGAAGAGGAAAAGGAGTAAGACAAATCACACCAGGATTAGGTCGTTACATTCAACGATACAATGATGTCCTGAGTATAATTATAATAATTGATGATTCTAAAGTAAATGAGATAGTTTCAATAATTACAAATGCTGCACATACTGGCACTTCAGGGGATGGAAAAATATTCATATCTACAATTGATGAAGTTGTAGATATTGCCACAAAGCAAAAAGGAACACAATACCTCTAAATTCTTAAATGCTTTTTTTCTCATATTATATTATGATAACAAGTGACCCCAAGTATCGAAAATACATGTATGCATTAATTGGTGTCTGTGCTGCAATAATTCTGGTTGTAAATATCTAACAGAGAAAAGTTTTGAGGATGAAATTTACAACTGGAAAAATATCTAGTCTCTTTTTGCACGTCTATTCTGATCCTTCCAGTAGTATGGACTATTAACAATTTTTCCGCCACCAATACCTTTATAGTTAAGGCATCAAATATTTTCCACCGTATACGCCAGAACTCAATACAGATACAGTGGAGAGAAGAAAACGACAATGCATTATTTGCAAATAAATCTGAGATGAAAAAACACATGCAAAAGATATTGGATAATGGTGATGTTAAAGTTGTTAAAATATTCAAATATTTGATGCCTTAACTATATCGGGATAGGTTTTTCTTCAACCATAAATTTCACGCTCTTGTCGTTTTTTGACATTCAATATCCCATCACCATCTTTCATCCTGTTGTGTTTTTTTGCATTGTTAAATTATCAAATGCTTTGATCTTGGTTTGACATGGTTCCAATTCTTTGAAACTGGAAACAACAAATGGTGATCTAGAAGAATTATCATTAACAGGAATTGTAAGTGGATGTGTGATTTCATTAATTTTCTTATCCTGTAATTGATTTTTCTTGTATAGATTATTGATATATCCCTTCATTTCTGCAATGTTATTTTTCTCTAAATCATGAATTGCCTTTTGAACAGTATACTTTACGACTTTATTAATGTGCAATGCAATTTGTTGTGGATTCCATTGGTTCTGGGGATTTCCCATATGGTTCTTATCAATCATCTTACAATTCGGGCCAATATCCAGGAACTGCAAATGATTCTCCAGATGGCGAACATTCCATGAATCATCTACTCTTGAGCCATTATTGTGATTTTTTAATCCATCATTACTGAAATTATCATCTAATTCTTTGATTGCAGTTTTCATAAATGAATATGTATGACTTCTCTGTTCTGGGTCTTGTGAGTTGTTTAGACTCATTGCTGTTTCAACTAGCTTTACTGCGGAAGATCCAACTCTTAACATTTTTAGTAAAGGGTCGGCTTGCTTCATTGATTTGCATTATTTGAGTTGTGCAACTAGTCGATTCACAAACAATATCAAAATAGTTCGTTAAAGGTATTATTGAATCAAAAAATCCCATTTATCTTCAAAAAATGTAAATTTTACTAAGAATTTTTTTCAATATTACGTAGTTTTTTGATTTCAACCGGAATTTTTGCTTTGTTTCCTCCTCCTGGAATCTTTTCTTCAATGTCTGGCATTTTATCCATTACAAATGGTGTGGAAATTCTATTTTCAAAGTCTGGAAATGGTCTTACACCATTAGTTCTTTTTATTTTTGTAAAACTTGGGATGTAGGATGCGAGCACATTTCATGCATAATTGAAATTTGATCCAGTTATCTCGATTTTGGGTCGACCTTGGGTCGACCTTGATGTATGACGACAGCCTGTTCCGTATCGATGTTCCAGACATATTGTCAAATTACAGTAATGTTAGGTCCATGGAATAATGGGTATTGTGATTTAAGACATCTTAAAGTAGTATATTCACTTTAAAAAACTATGATTTGGTCTTTTTATTGTAATATTACTCTCAAATCTACTTAATTCTTAATGAAAAATCACTGAAATAAAATACAAAAAATGATGCGCCTAAGCCAGAAATATAGAAATACTTGAAATACACACAAATGTTTGTGTCATCTCAGCCGCATTTAGAGATTCAAGGACAGGCACCATTCAAACAATCTGGTGTTTATGAAGCTCAAATTGCAGTTACTGATAGTAGGCCATCTGATGATGATATTCGTTTAAAACAATTTTCAACTTTATGGCGAGGTAACTTTCATCTTAGAGTAAAAGATGGATTATTTTATGAAACTATAGGTTCTCCTACAAATCCACTTCCGTCATCTATTACTAATCTTGATAGAGTTTGGATTGTTGTTACTGATTTATTTTCTTCATTACATACTGTATTTGATGTTCCTCTAGCTAGAACAACGTTACAAACTGAAACAAAACCTAAAACAAAAACAAATGTTGATAATAAAAAACCTACACGCTCTACAAAAACAAATGTTGTTGGAGCAGCTGGACCATCTGGCCATGCAGGTGACAAAGGATCAATCGGTCCACCTGGACAACAAGGAGTAATGGGAATTAAAGGTCCTGAAGGTTCTAAAGGTCAATCTGGTGACAAAGGTACAACTGGTGACAAAGGTCCACAAGGTGACAAAGGAATTTCTGGCGATAAAGGATTAACTGGTGACAAAGGAGTTACTGGAGATAAAGGAGATAAAGGTGACAAAGGATCAATCGGTCCACCTGGAGATAAAGGAGAAAAAGGTCAAATTGGTCCACAAGGTGACAAAGGTCTTTCTGGATTAAAAGGTACAACTGGTGACAAAGGAGAAAAAGGTCACACTGGATTAATTGGAGATAAAGGATCTTCAGGATTACGTGGTGTCCCTGGTGACAAAGGAGATAATGGTCCACAAGGTGTAGGAGGTGACAAAGGATTAACTGGTTCATCAGGAGTACCTGGAGAAAAAGGTCCAACTGGATTATCTGGTGTACAAGGTGACAAAGGAATTCATGGTGGTCCCGGCCCACTTGGTGACAAAGGTCCACTTGGTGACAAAGGTGTTAACGGTCCACCTGGTCCAATGGGCGATAAAGGAAACAAAGGTGTTGGAGGATCACTCGGAGAAAAAGGTCCACAAGGTCCACAAGGTCCAGCAGGTTCTAAAGGATTAACAGGAGTTCCTGGTCCACAAGGAGACAAAGGTGACAAAGGTTCTATCGGTTCTGTTGGAGAAAAAGGTCAGACAGGTCCACTAGGTACACCTGGAGAAAAAGGTCCACAAGGTCCACAAGGCTCTCAAGGTGAACGTGGAACAACTGGTCCATCAGGAGAAAAAGGTCCACAAGGTCCACAAGGAATTCAAGGTCCACAAGGTGAACGTGGTCCAACTGGTCCAATCGGATTAATTGGTGAACAAGGTCCTGTAGGAGGACAAGGTCCTGTAGGTCCAGCCGGTCCAAGAGGTCCGCCAGGTCCGCCAGGAGAAAAAGGCTCAACAGGTGGAATGTCAACAGAACAGAAAGCACTATTCAAAGATTTACTAGAAATATTAACAAATAAAAATGCAATTTCCACTGAAGAACAAATTAAATTAATGAGTTATCTTTATTGAGAAAATTAATTTTTAATTTAAAATAATTATTTTAATAATTCATTTTCAGAATCTGTTAATAATTTCTTTTTCTTTATTTTGTTGTTAACTTCATTTAGGATATTTCTTTTTTTTAATATTTTGCAATTTTTTCTACATCCCTTACAGACATGTTGTGTAATAGTTTGAAAAATAAATATGATATAAATCATGAATTGAAATTTTTAATTTAATGTTATACAGTTAACACTGTTTTAGAATTTGAAAAATGAAAACAATTCGTCGTCTTTAAGACGATTGTTAATGTATGGACGAGATTATCGTCTTTTTGCTGCTTTTCTCTTTGGAGCTGCTTTTCTCTTTGGAGCTGCTTTTCTCTTTGGAGCTGCTTTTCTCTTTGGAGCTGCTTTTCTCTTTGGAGCTGCTTTTCTCTTTGGAGCTGCTTTTCTCTTTGGAGCTGCTTTTCTCTTTGGAGCTGCTTTTCTCTTTGGAGCTGCTTTTCTCTTTGGAGCTGCTTTTCTAGTTGCAGTTTTCCTAGTAGCTTTTCTCTTTGGAGCTGCTGCGGTAGATTTTCTAGTTGATCTACGTTTAGTTGCAGCTTTACTTTTTGTAGCCATACAGAATTCCGCAATTTCATCGTTTTTCAGTGGTTAAACTAAAGAAATTTACACAATTTGATTACAAATTATCAAGTAATTTTATTTGAATTTTTTTTATTTTGATCGTAAAATTCCTTGTTTCATCATTTTCAAAGTTTTTTTCCAGCCTCTGGATCAAACATTTTCCATTTACAATCTATTTTGGTCGCAATATCCGTTGTTTTTTTAAAAATTATTTTTTTATTTTTTATTTTTAGTTTTTTACAACAATTTATGTTGTAACTTTTTCAGATCTATTTTTTATTATACGCCACGTCTTTTGATGATAGTTAACACATCTTCATCAATCATTACATGATTCAAACCAACACGTTGTCCTCCGAACTTCACACTCTTTCCCCAAATTAACCCATATCTGAATTCTCGTTTTAATCTTCGATGTAACTTGTTACAAATGTCTTCAACCGTGTCTCCTTCTCTTGCAATAAGCGGATCTATGAAATCTGTTTCACCTCCTTTTGGTTTCAAGTAAACTCTAATGAACTTTAATTTTTCATAGATTTTTTCTTTAAGCAGTTCAATATTAACATCGGAGTTTGCAGATACTTCTATTACGTCTGATTTGATTTTTGTTTTTAAATCTTTTAGAAATGCATCATCAACTAGATCAATTTTGTTTAGAATGGTTATTGCTTTAGAATAACTAATGTTTCCTGCAATGTGATCAGATAATTGCTCTGATGTAATGTCTTCTCTAACTACAACACGTGCACTAACTAATCCATAAAGATGTAAAATATCTTTGAGATGTTTTATTGTAATTTTTGTCATCTTTACTTGTTGTGCTACTGCAATTCCACCCATTGATGCTTTTTCAATTGTAATGTTTGGTGGTAATTGATTTAGTCTAATTCCAATGTTTCCTAGTTCATTAATTAATACATCTTCATGATACGGTTGGAACACATCTAACATTAGTAATACAAGATCTGCTGTTCTTGCAACTGACAAAATTCTCTTTCCTAACCCTTTACCTGACGATGCTCCTTTGATAATCCCTGGAAGGTCTAATACCTGAATATTGGCACCTCTATACTCCATCATTCCTGGAACTACTGTTAATGTTGTAAACTGAAATGCTCCTACTGTGGATTTTGCACTGGTCATTTTGTTTAGTAGAGTCGATTTTCCTACACTTGGTAATCCGATGAAAACAACCGTTGCATCTCCACTTCGCCTGACATCAAATCCATCCTGCTTCATGCCTGATTTTTTGGCAACTTCAGATTCTTGCTCTCTTTTGAGTTTGGCAATCTTTGCTTTGAGTAATCCTATATGATGTTCTGTAGCTTTGTTGATCTGAGTCTTTGCCATTTCATCTTGAATGGATTTAATTTTTTCAGGAATGCCCAATACTGTTCACTCCTTTTGACTTTCTTTTCAAATAAAACCGTATAACTTACATTTAGTAGCAAATATTATTCGGTTCGAAAAACGATTCTTGTGAAAAAGAGAACGTTTGCAGTAGATATTGATGGAACTATCACTGAAAATGGAGGGGGTAGAATACATCTTGAAGCCCTTGAAGCATTACGTCGATTAACTAACATGGGACATGATGTAATCTTTGTAACTGGAAGATCTTCAGTTGAAGGATATTTGTTATCTGTATTTGGAGGAACTACAAAGATTGCAGTAGGGGAGAATGGTGGTTGTATTACAACAGATTCTGATGAACATATTTTGCTTGGAAATATTGAAGAGTGTAAAAAAGCATTTGAAATAATTAAAAACAATATTGATAATGTCAAAGAAAAACATGTTTTTCCAAGACTGACTGAAATTGTTTTGGAGAGAACATTTGATTTAGAATTGGCAAGAAAGTTATTAAAAGAAAAAAATGTTTCAGTTGAATTATCTGATAGTCAATATGCATATCACATTAATTCTCCAGGAGTTGACAAGGGAACTGGATTTACAAAAATCATGGAAAAATTATCTATTTCTAGTGATGATGTGATTGCAATTGGAGATAGCGCAACTGATATTCCGTTATTTAGAGTAGCCAAAACAAGTATTGCATTAGGAAATGCATCCGATCATGTGAAATCTGAGGCAACTATGGTGATGTCCGCCCATGCAGGAGATGGAGTTCTTGAGGCATTAGATAAACTCGCCTTTACCGATTTAAATCAATAGTTAGATGAGTTGCATAATTAGTCCAATTTGAGTATAATCTCAACATTTTCTAATCATAAGATCCAAAGCTAAGATTGAATTATTTTCAATTCATGTTTAATTACACAAAACTAGCAAAAAGACCAAAACAGTCCCTCATCCATAACAGGATTACTATTCCACAATTTGATTCCCTGTACAAGGAGATAAAGAAAAATTACAAAACCACAGAACAAAAGCGTCTATCAACAAAAAAAGAGACAGAAGATTGGTGCGAGACACAAATTTGATCATTCCATCAAAGATGGGATTCTGATGATGTATTATCAAATGTACACAACATACGATATGATAGGAATGATTTTTGATCTGGACAAATCAAATGTAATGAGGGACATTAGACATTTAGAGCCTGCAGTGAAACAATCAATCCCAATTCCTGCAAAAAAGTATGCAGACTCTAAAAAACTCAAAACTATACAAGAACTGCAACAGTTCTTTCCAGAACTAATTGCAATGATTCATGGTGCAGAGCAACCAATCCCTAGACCAAAAGATATACGCAAAAGAAAAACTCACTATTCAGGAAAAAAGAAAAAACATACAATCAAAAATTAAATCACAATTAATCTTGATGGAATTTTTATACACAAATCAAAGCATTCACCTGGAAGTCATCACGATTATTCCATATACAAATCAAAACATCCCGTATTATCAGAACAGTTGTTGCAATTTTATGACCTCGAATATTTGGGAATTCAAAAAGACTTTGAAAATCAAATCAGCATTCTACCATACAAGAAAAAGAAAGGAAAAACATTAACCATACATCAAAAGGAATGGAACAAGTTACAGTCAAAAATTAGAATAAAGGTCGAACACCTCATTGCTCAAATCAAGAAATTCAGAATAAATCGTGAGGTGTTTAGGAACAAATTATGTCGATATGATGCATTTACAAAAATGTTTGCAGGATCTGATATGAAATCTCAATTAATTTGTGCAGTGCTAATCTAACACTATCTCATATCTCATGACATCAAAGCATTTTCCAAAATTATTTTCTCAAATGCTTGACATCATTCCAATGAATGTTATGGTGTTAGATAGGGGATATGATGTAGAATCAGTTCACAGGATGATTCGAGATGAGAATATTATTTCCATGATTCCAGTCAGAGGAGATAATTTGATTTCAGATACACATGGCAAATACAGAAAATTAATGAGAATGGAATTTGATTATTCACTATACCCTGAGAGAAATAAAACTGAAATAATATTTTCTGTAGTGAAAAGAAGGTTTGATTCGGAAATCAAATCGTACAATAATACCATGAAGACAAAAGAGTTGTTGTATCGTGTGTTGGCTTGCAATTGTCATAGGATGTGTTTGATTTCTACTTTAGTTTTATGGATGATTTCTAGGAAGCCAAACTGTAAGAAAAATTATCTAGTTATGCAACACAGTAGGTGCAAGTATTGTTTATGCCACTGGTAAACAACATAAAGAACTCAGAAGAATCCTTGCCATGATTGAGAATTTCCTTAAAATAGAGTGGTACAAGCTCGGGTGTTTGCATACTCATTTACGCCTAGTGATTATAAAAAAGTAATGAAGGGCTATGACATTAGATAAATTAGCACCTATACTATCTGAGATATAGAAATGACTTTCAAATCAATTCTTGATGAAATTGAAAATAATCTAAAGAAAATATTATCTGATCTATCCATATCTGTAGAATTCTCTGTTGAACCTGCAAAACCTGGTTTTGGTGATGTTAGTTCTAATGTTTCATTTTTACTTGCAAAACAACTCAAGAAAAACCCAAAAGAAATTGCTGAAATGCTTTCTGAGAGATATTCTTCATGCACTAGTACACTTGTTTTAAAATCAGAACCACATCCATCTGGATATCTTAATTTTATTGCAAACTGGGATAAACTTAGTCAGTTGATTCTATCTGAGTCATATCTTGATACATGCGGGGATGTTGAGCTTGGTAATGGTTCTAGTATTGTAGTTGAGCATACTAGTGTTAATCCTAACAAAGCACTACACATTGGACATATTAGAAATATCATTATTGGTGATACAGTATCACGAATTTTAGCAAAATCTGGTTACAAAGTAAATGTTCTAAATTATATTGATGATTCAGGATTACAGGTAGCTGATATCATAGTTGGATTCAAACATTTTGGATATGCAGAAGAGCCTCCTGATGGAAAAAAGTTTGATCATTATTGTGGTGATGATGTTTATGTTAAAACTACTGAAAAATATGAGGCAGATTCTAGTTTAGAGGAAATTAGAAAGAATGTTCTCAAGGAACTTGAAGATGGCAATTCAGAAACTGCAAAGTTTGGTGATAAGATAACTCGACGAGTACTAGCAGGACAATTAGAAACATGTTGGAATTTTGGTGTTACTTATGATTGTCTAAACTTTGAATCGCAAATTATTCGCTCAGGTTTATGGGATGAAATCTTTGCGAAACTCAAAGAAATGAAACTAATTGAATTTGAAAATGAAGGAAAGAATGGTGGATGTTGGGTAATTCGTGGAAATGGTAAAGAAGAAGACAAGGTAATAGTTCGCAGTAATGGAACTGCCACATACATTGCAAAAGACATTCCATATGCTGCCTGGAAGCTTGGATTACTTGAGGATCCATTCAACTATGAAAAATATGAAAAAGAGCAGATAAACTCTAGAGTTTTGTGGCAAACCACTCTGAAAAAAACTGATAAAATCTCTAAAGATTTTACTGGTGAAAAAGTTGTCACTGTAATTGATTCCCGTCAAGCCAATTTACAAAAAATAATTACTACTCTAATGGATAAATTCAAGTCTGTCCCTGATGCGTATAATCATTTAGGGTATGAATCTGTAACTCTGAGTTCAGATACTGCAAAAACTTTGGGACTTGAAACTGATGGCAAACAAGCTCAAATGTCTGGCAGAAAAGGACTGTATGTTTCAGCTGACTCTGTATATGATATTTTAAAAAATAAAACAAAAGAAGAAACTAAAAAGAGACATTCTGAAATGGATGACTCTGAAATTGATTCCATTGCACATTCAGTATCTGTTGGTACAATACGATATGAAATGATAAAACAAGATTTGGATAAGATAATTACATTTGATTTGACAAAGTCACTTAGCTTGGAGGGTGACACATCACCATACATCCAATATACGTATGCTAGATCTTCGAGAATTTTGGAGAGATCTGGCCGTACTCCAACTATTGAGGTTGATTTTACTTTATTGAAGGAAAAATCAGAACTTGATTTGATTAAAAATATTGGTCTCTTCAATCTACAAGTTAGAGATGCTGCAAACAATCTGTCTCCTAAAGTAATTGCAAGGTATTGTTATGATTTGGCCGTATCGTTTAATTCATTTTATGAAAAATTCAAAGTTCTTGATTTAGGGGATGAATCCTTGGAGAATTCTCGACTATGTCTGGTAAATTCTTTCAAAATTGTTTTAGAAAAATCTCTAGATCTTTTAGGAATTCAAGCACCAAATAGAATGTAATGTCCTAGGAAGAAAACTAGTCTCTTCCTAGGGATATCCTACAAAGCCGAAGCACTGTAGAATATCTTGGCGTGCAAACCAATTACTGTCAGTCGAAAGTAATTAAGCCATAAATGTTCCTAAACGTACAATGAGTACAAAACAGAGACAAATTATCACAATTTTACAGTTAAATCTTGCTAATGCTACCAAAATAGAAATTTGGAAAGTTTACATTCTCAAAAATTATTATTTGCTTACCAATTCTATCTACCAATTCTATCTACCAATTCTATCTACCAATTCTATCTACCAATTCTATCTACCAATTCTATCTACCAATTCTATCTACCAATTCTATCTACCAATTCTATCTACCAATTCTATCTACTAACTCTATCTACTAACTCTGGATGATTGTTAGCTAATCAGCTAACGAATTGATATATGCAGTTTTGACATAGATATCATATGGTAACAATCAGATATGATGACTGTGGTTTTGATTGTAAATATACCATAACAGGAAATCTCGAGCAAGTGGTCTTTGATTATTGGGATCATATGAGTACGGTGCATGGGATTGAATATTCTCCAGAAACTTTAGCAAAATACGTACTAAAGAAAACCCCTACTCTAATTCCAGAAAGATAAAGAAAGAATTGTTGGATTTTTTATATTTTCTAAACTGTGGTCTAAAATAAATTGGGATTTTGACCATTCTATTAGATTAATTTGAAGTGATATGGTTTAATTTGTAAATAATACAGAATACAAAAGACATTAAACTTGGCAGCAGAAAATGATAACTCACATTCAAAAATTATCTCAGCTAGTTTAATTTATTTTCTTGGTCTTCGTCTAGGATTCTTCTCATAGTATTTCTCGATATTTTCATTCCATTCTTTGGTTTCTACTAGTCTGGAGCGAGCGTGTGGTCTTTTACCGTTATTTGATAATATGATGCTGTTATTTTCATAATACTTGTCTGTCTCATTAATTAGGACATTTAGAAATTCTGATGCATCTTTAGCTTCTTCACTTTTAGGGTCTCTATGAGACAAAATGGACTTTGCAAGTGTCTCAATTTTTGCTATTTTAATTCTGTATTCGCTTAATACTCTATGATCAAAGGAAATCATTTCGTTTTTACTACATTTTACTAGTGTATGTTCATTTCGGTCTATCCGTACATTGATTTGCCAACTGTTGCATCAATCTTGTTTTGAGCTGAAAACCCACTGAAATTAGAGCGAAGAATTTTTTGAACATGTCCTGACACTCTTGCCACATTATCCCATGCGTTATGAAATGAGATTCTATCTAATGATTCCTCATCTACATGAGAAAATATTGCCAATCCTACTATGTTTTCACCATCTTTAATCCATTGATGGCCAATTCCACATGTTGTACAAATCTCACTAATCTCCATTATTGCTTTAGAAAATGATGGATTTTTCATTACTAGTAATTTAGCATCTTGAGGTGGGAATCTCATATTTACATTGACATGAACTCTGTCTGCTCTGTTTGCATTTTTGCTAACTATAACATTACTCCCTACATGAAATTGCCAATCAATTATCTTGCTTTTCTCTTTGATTTTTTCAGTTTGATCTTCATAATTGATATTTGTAACTTTGATGAATTCTTCAACTAGTTTTTTCATTTCTTGAGGTGTTTTTGCCATGAGTCTGATTATTCCTTGTATGATATATCCATGTTAGATAAAAAAAGAATTAATGGCTGTGTCCACAACCACAGGAATCATGACCTTCTTGTCCTTGGGATTCGCTACCTGCACATTTAGAACATTTCTCTGCTCCTGTTGGGGAGAAGAAACCAATTCCACATGATACGCATTTTTGATTTGACATAATGAGAGTAAAAAATTGCCGTATTTAATGAATACGCATTATTTAGGCTGGAGATGAAAATAAAAATTTGGAATAATTTAATGAATTATTTGGTTTTTTGAAATACTCTATATTCTCCGATAATCGAGTTGCACTTGTGACATGTATATTGTCCTCTTTCTATCAAAGTTAATCCATCTGCAACTGCTTCGTTTGGCTGTTCTTCAATTTGTATTTTAGTAGGGCCATCAAACTCTGCATCGCATTGTTTGCAAAAGTGTTTAGACATTTTTGCAGTATCTAATTTTTCAAGTGATGCTAAAAAATGCTTGTCCATATTTGGAACAAGTTTTGATTTTGTTACTTGCTCATCTGTAAGATCTGCATTTATCCATCCGCCTGATCCGGCTAGTTGAATTTCTGTCAATTTGATATCGTACCTTGTTTGGTCTTAAAATACTGTTTGGAGTCATGAATTCCTTATTCCAACTATGGAAAAAAAGTCAGTCTCCTTTACTAGGGAGACACAATTGTGTTAACTAGTTTATGTGAGCAATGGGCTCTTCCAGCTAACACCGCGAGATGTCTCTGACTCATTGAACCTCTCACGTCTATGTTTTTGTTAAAAAACCAGAATCAAAAATGATTACTTTTTTGTTAAATTTCTAAACGTAGATCAAAAATAATCATGCGTAGCAGTTTCGAAATCCTCTATACGCAAGAAATAGCTTCATTATTCGGCAATATTCATCAAATTTGAGGAAATCAGATAGAACCCGTTGTAATAATCATCAGCACATAACTTTGATTTTTGAGGTAAATAACGCTTTGAATTATGCAGTAATGGTTAAATTTCTCATCTAGTTCATTACCCCATTACTATCCTTAGAGTCTGATTCAACAATTGCTTTGATTTGAGATGTATCTTCACAGTTTTTTTTAAATCCTATGGTATGCTGTAAAATTTTGACCATACCATGTCGTTTGTAACTGCTAGTTGATTCATCGTATTCTTTGTCATGTTTTGTCAAAATTACAGCTTTTACTTTTTTCTTGCATGTTTTACAATATACAAAAATCTCTTTCACAACGGTACTAAATTATTTATAAACTTAAGGTTATTGGAATGTCACTCTATGCCTTTTTCTTGCTTTATTTTTCTAATCACTTCTTGAACTAGTTTTTCATCTTTTGTAACTAATTCTTGCAGTTTTTTCTTGTATTCTTCATCGCCCCATTTGTCTTGATTAAACATATCTTTCACTAAATTTACAATTTCCGATTTATTTCTCTGATGTTCAAATTTGGCAGCATCTGCTCCTTCCATAATTTATATCAAATAATTATGAACTTTAAGCGTATTGATTTTTTTAGTAGAACTGTAAAATGATATCATTGAATTTCAACTGTATCTTTACCTCTTGTAGTTTCAAGCAAAATAATGTTGAAGAAGAAGAATTTCTAAAACATTTGAGTGAAGAACACTCTAATGAAATTCTAGAAATTTCAAAAAAAGAGAACGTTCCAATCAAAATAGCCCAAATGATAGCCGTAACAAACTCTACTGTATTCATTAATTCTGGATAATTATATCAAAATGAGTTTAGAATCTAATTACTTGCTTGTAACGTATAAGATGTACAATATTGATGAGGCGATTACTGAAATTCCTATAATTATTGCCATCTCTTTTGTTGAAAATACGCTTGTTCTAACACTCACAAATTCTCTACAGAAATTTTGAACTTAAGAATATTGTCTATTCTCAAAAATTTGAAAAAATAATCTAAAGCGAGATTGAAAGAACTGAAGAGGTCCTTCCAATCTCATGAAGAATCTGTTCTTCATTATTGCGTTTTGATTACCCGATTTGGTAATCGCGATTTTTGGAATCACGCAACAGATTACCAGTATAGTGATGTAAAAACTAGGTGATTTTTTACAAATCTCTTTCTACTCTCTATAACCATGAATGACCAGTAGATTCTTATCTAAAATTTTGAGGCAAAATATATGACTATAATTAAGAATAATTCTCCAGTATTATTCTTCTATAACAATTCAAAAAAATGGTTAGCTAAAATTTCTAAAAAAGAATCTTTTCACACTCACATTGGTGTCCTCAAACACGCTGATGCAATTGGCAAAGAGTATGGTTCTAGATTAATGACAAACAAGGACAAGTATGTCTACCTTTTGGAGCCAACAATGTATGATTATGTAATGAAAATTCAACATGGTACACAAATCGTATATCCAAAAGACATTGGGTACATTATTGCAAGAGCTGGAATTGGTGATGGACAAAAAATCTTAGAAATTGGAACGGGTAGTGGTTCATTGACATCATTTGTAGCCAGTGTTGTAAAACCACGTGGACATGTATACACATTTGATGTAGATGAAAACTTTATGAAAATTGCTGCAAAAAATATCAAAAAATCTGGAGTTTCAAAATATGTAACTCAGCATAATTTGGATTTAAAAACTGCTAAAAAAATGCCATTGGAGGAAATGGATATGGCAATAATTGATTTGGGAGATCCTTGGGTTGTGATTCCTCAAGTTAGAAAGATGCTAAAGGGCAGTGGAACTATGTTTGCAATTTGCCCTACAATGAACCAATTAGAAAAATTAACAATGGCTCTAGTTGAAAACGAATTCACTGACATTGAATCTACTGAACATATTATCAGAACGATAGAAGCTAGAGAGGGAAAAACAAGACATTCCTTCCAAGGGATTGGTCATACTACCTATCTTTGCTTTGCAAGAAAGGCCTTTTTTGATAGAAAATCTACAGAAACCCCTAAAGTTTCAGAAACTCCAAAGAAAACACCTTCAAAAACTGTTAAAAAAACTAGCACAAAAACTGTAAAAAAGGCTAGTACGAAAACTACAAAAAAGCCCGGTTTAAAAATCACAAAAAAGACAACCAAAAAATCTGCCTAGTCCTTCTTTGATACTTTAAAACAAGATTTATTCATCTATTTTTCTAGAGAGTATAGTGTGGTAAGAAAAAATCTAACTTCAACAATGATTAAGAAATTCATTCCTTCCAGAAAATCAAAATCTAGAAAAGGTGAGAATGGGATTGTTCTAGTTGTTGGCGGAAGTTACATTTACCATGGTGCTCCAATATTATCATCCCTTGCTGCATTGAAATGCGGCACTGATCTAGTTTACACTTCTGTCCCAAAAGTTAACGTTACTCCGACTCGTGCAGTTTCTCCAAATTTGATTGTAATTCCTTTAGTTGATCAAAAACTAACATTGGGTGCAGTAAACAAACTGATTGGTGCTTTACCTCGTAATTTACATTCAGCAACAATTGGAATGGGTTTAGCAATCCAAGAAAAAAACTCTCTGTTACATTTTGTAAAATCTTTACTTGATAGAGATGTCAGATTATCCCTAGATGCCAGTGCATTAATTTCTGATGTTTTACCACTATTAGCAAACAAGAATGTTGTAGTAACTCCACATGCAGGAGAATTCAAAAGATTGTTTGGAGATGTTCTTCCAAATACAAAAAATGAACAAATCAAACTAGTAGAAACTAAAGCAAAAGAATTCGGAATTACTGTCCTACTAAAAGGTGCAACTGATATTGTATCAAATGGTACCACCACATATCTTAATGAGAAAAAAACTCCTGCAATGACAGTTGGTGGAACTGGCGATGTTTTATCAGGATTAGTAGCCGGTTTACTATCAAATAATAGAAATTCATTAGAATCTGCTGCTGCTGCTACTTTCATCAATGGATTAGCAGGAAAAGCCGCCCAAAAACGACTAGGATTACACATGACATCCATGGATCTTTTAGATGAAATTCCAACAGTAATGAAGCCTTTTGATAGAATTGTGTGAGTAAAATGATTCCAACAAAGTATGTAGATTCTCACATGGATGACCTAGTTTATGATTTGCAGATACTAATTCGCCAACCCAGTGTTTCTACAAAACACGAAGGAATTGAAAAATGTGCAACTCTTGTTCAAAAATTACTAAAAAAATCTGGAGTTAAATCAGAAATTTTACGATTAAAGAACGGTGTTGCACCAATTGTATATGGTGAAATAAAATCAAAACAAAATCCAAAAAAGACTCTAATGTTTTACAACCATTATGATGTCCAACCTGCAGAACCATTTGATTTGTGGGATGATCCTCCATTTAGTGGCACGAGAAAGGGGAACAAAATCTTTGGACGAGGTGCAACTGATGACAAAGGAGAATTAATCACTCGAATCAAAGCAGTTGAAGCTTGTTTGAAAACAACAGGTGATGTGCCTTGTAATATTAAATTCGTAATTGAAGGTGAAGAGGAAACTGGTAGTGCTCATATTGAAGAGTATCTAAAAAAATACAAAAAGAAATTTTCATGCGATGGAGTAATCTGGGAATTTGGATACGTTGATGCAAAAAACAGACCAATCATTGGACTTGGAATGAAAGGATTGCTCTTTGTTGAATTGTCTGTAAAAGAATCAATCAGAGATGCACATTCAAGCTTGGCTGTATTAATCAAAAATCCTGCATGGCGACTAATTGAGGCTATAAACACTCTGAGAAATTCTGACGGTAAGGTACTCATCAAAGGCTGGTATGATGAAGCCTCATCTTTTTCAAAAAATGATTTGAAAATAATCAAAAATGAACCATTTGATGAAAATGTATTCAAAAAAGAATTTGGAATAAAATCATTTGTAGGTAACAAGAAAGATATGGATGCAAAAAAGGCTCTAGTTGGAGGGGCAACTTGTAACATTGCAGGTTTTGTTTCAGGATATACTGGAGATGGTGCAAAAACTATTCTTCCAGGTAGTGCACTTGTGAAGATAGATTTTAGATTAATTCCTAAAATGGATCCTAAAAAACAAGTTTTACGATTAAAAAATCACCTAACATCAAAAGGATTCTTAGATGTTGGCATCAAAGTGTATCATGGTGAGGCAGCAGCAAGAACTAATTCTTCTCATCCTTTTGTATCTCAAGTAAAAGATGCGGCAGACAAGTCATTTGGTAAATCTATTCTTAATGTTTCAAATGCAGGTACTGGTCCAATGTACCCCTTTATTGAAATTCTAAATGCTCCGTGCATTTCCGTTGGAAGCACATACATGTTTTCACGAATTCATTCACCAAATGAATTTGCAAGAATTGATTTGTTAAAGAAAACTACAAAGTGTATGTGTGAGATAATGAATAATTTTGGAAATTCCTAGTGGAGACATCTAGGTAATTTTTTGATAACTTGAGCAAGTGATATTCTACCTGGTCCTACTATAATAATTACAAGTGCTACTGCAAGTAAAATCAAATCAAATTCTACTCCCCCTTTTCCTGTAATGCTTGATGCTCCTTTAACCATAAAAATTGCACCAAGCATAATAATTGAAATCAATGATGCAGATAATCTACTTAAAACTCCAATGACTAGTAAAATCCCTGGAACTAGTTCTGCTAATGCAATTGGAATTTGCATTTCTGCAGGTAATCCCATGTTTGGCAAATTCTCTGCAAATCCTGGACTGAACTTTGAGATTCCATGAAGAATAAAGATCACGCCAATTGTAGATCTTAAACCTATGAACACTGTATCATTTAGAATCTTCTCTCGAATTTCAGCAGTGGTCATGTGACTATCTTGAATTTCCAGTATAATTATTTTGCCCACAAACTGTACGTCAAATGTAGAAAGCCCTTTATTATGCGGCAAAATTATTTGAAATATGTCAATGTATATGCCAGGAGCAACTGCTGTTGGGATTACTTTTGATGATGGCATAGTTCTTGCAAGTGAGAAAAGGATCGCATTTGGAAACTTTTTGGTAAGTAAATCTACAAAGAAAACATTCCCTATCACTAACAAAGTTGGTGCAACCTGTGCTGGCCTTGTAGCAGACATGCAAATTCTATCTTTACAGATTTCCGCTTTAGCTAAAATTCGAAAAATGGAACTCAAAAGAGATGTTCCACCAAATACAGTAGCCAAAATGATGTCAAATATGATGTATGAAAGAAGATACTTCCCATTACTAACTCAGGTAATTGTTGGTGGTGTAGTCGACAAACCAATCATGTATACATTAGACCCATTAGGTTCAGTACTTCCTGATGATTATGCAGCAGTTGGAACTGGTGCCGAAATGGCATTAGGTGTCTTGGATCCTCAATTCAAACCCAACATGAGTAGAGAAGAAGCAGTAGAATTGGCAAAACATGCAGTTCGTTCAGCAGCTCTTAGAGATTCTGCTAGTGGTGATGGATTAGATGTTCTTGTAATCACTAAAGATGGTACGGAAGAATTTACAGAAGATATCAAATAGAAAAATTCTTTTAAATTTGTTTTAATCGTAAATAGTTTTCCCTGTTTCCCAGAATCTATCTGAGATATAGTGCATATTATTTATCACCTCACCTTTTTCCATAGTTTCTAGTTCTGAGCTACTTACCAATGATTTTCCAACTGCTAAAAACTTGTGTTGAGATTCCTCAACGATACATACTATCTTGTCTTTTTCAAACTCTGTAAATTTTTTAATTCCAGGTCTCATCAAGTTTGCCCCCTTACACATGAATTTCACTGTACCCATGTCAACTATAACTGTTGGAAATTTCTCCAACATTTCAATTTCAGACAAGAATGGTAAATAGTCTTCATCAATTTTTAGAATTTTTAATCCATCACCTGTAATTATTTGTGCATCATCTGAAATTTGATGGACTTTGACATTTTTTATTTTAGGAAATTCAATTCCCCATTTTTCTGAAACTGTTTTTAGCAGTGTACTGGTTTCACTTTTAGAAATTAAATTAGACTTCAATCTCTAGCAATCTCTTGTCTGATATCTAACAAGTCTCTGAGAATTGAACTAGCTGTTTCCATGCCTCCTGCACCTTTGCCAATAATTGTCTGAGTACCTGAATGCTCAGATGTGAAGGCAATTGCATTTAGTGTTCCATTTACACATAATGGATCGTCATTTGGTACTTCTTTTGGTCCCACAACAAGTTCTTTGTTGCAAGACGAGATTAATTTTATTGCACAATTGTTCTTGGTTGCCTTTTTGATATCATCAACTGTAACTTTTCTAATTCCTGTACAGTTGATGTCTGGTAAGGTTACTTTCATTCCCATAACCCAGTTCGCAAGAATGACTAGTTTTGCTGCAGCATCTAGTCCGTCTAAATCCAATGCCTCGTCAGCTTCGACATATCCTTTATTTTTTGCATCTTTGAGTGCACCTTCGTAGGTTTCACCTGTTCCCATATCTGTTAAAATATAATTTGTGGTTCCATTAAGAATTCCTGCAAATGATGTAATTCTCTCACCACTAAGGCTGTTTTTAGCATAATCTAGAATTGGAGTTCCGCCACCTACAGTACCACTAAATTTGAACATCACCTGGTTGTATATTGCGAGTTCTAGTAATGATGGGAATGCCAAGGCAAGTGGTCCTTTATTTACTGATATAACATGCATACCTTTTTTCATGGCAGTAGTTATGTGAGTCATTCCTGGCTCTGCATCTTTGTAATTACTTACAGTAGTCTCAATGAGAACATCTGCTTCTATATTTTTTAGCATGTCAATCCCTGACATTGAATTTTTGGAATCTGCATAATTTTTTACAGTTCCAAATTTTTTCTTTGTCTCGATTAGTTTATTGAAATTTAATCCTGACGGATTTACTGCACTTCCTTTACTATCAAAGACTCCTACAATTCTAGGTTTTAATCCATATTTTGCATATAGATCATCTGCTCTTGATTCAAATAATTTTACCAAGCTTTGACCTACAACCCCAAAACCGCATAATATGATTCTCAAATCATTTCTTTCCTTTTTGTTTGATTTTTGCAGTTCATGATATTCTTCTTGATTTTATTATTCTTAATTGTGTTTTATTAATAATTTTTGAATATTCTTTCACAAATAACCAGTCTTTGTCCATTTATTGTGAATCTTCATCTTTTTCATGTTGTAATGAAATTGAATTAATGCAATATCTCTGATTTGTAGGCTGTGGACCGTCATCAAATACGTGGCCTAAATGTGCTCCACATTTGTTACAATTAACTTCAGTACGAACCATTTCATATGCATTATCTGAAATATATTCTATCTTTTCTTCTGAAATTGGTTTCCAGAAACTTGGCCATCCTGAACCTGAATCAAATTTTGAATCCGATGAGAATAGTTCTTCCCCACAGCATGTGCATTTGAAGGCTCCTTCTAACTTGGTATCGTTATATTTTCCAGTAAATGGTGGTTCTGTCCCATGATTAATACAAATTTCATATTGATCTGGAGTTAACTGCTCTTTCCATTCTTCAGGCTTTTTCTCAATTTTTTCTGTCATGTTATTTTTTAATTATTCTAATATTAGAATATTTTTCTATTTTTTTAATTTCTTTCGTTTTTCTTCTGTTCTTTTTTCAGATTCAAATCTTTCCAAATCATATTCTTTCATATCTGCATACTTTATAATTTTACTAAGATTTGGGTGAACTTTGTTAATTTGTTTGAACATTTGTTGTGCTACTCTTCTGTAATCTACATGTCCTTGTGGAACTGTTCTTAATTCAATTAAATGACATGCCTCTCTTAGATTCATTTTCATGAAATATGGATAGTTGTACCCAAAGTTTACAACATACTGTCCTTGTTCTGGGAGTTTGGTTCTAATTTTATCAAATGTTTCTTTAGTTTTATTCATACAGTCTTTGAAATCTTTTTCAATTCCTAAAACTTTGATTTCATTTGGCATGTTGTATCCATGATCTGTAGTTAGTAACTGTCTTTCAAGTGTAAGTGCTCTATGTCTGTGAAAGTCTCTAAACATTCCAAAATTATTACATAAATCAAATGTGTAATAGATATTTTCAAAAGCTCTTGATGGTCTATGACGTCTATTTGTGCGAATCTTTGTGAATTCATCAATAATTTTGATTTTTTTATTTTTTGACATTTTTCTAACTTGTTGTAAAATGTCTTGGTATGATGTGCTAGGTGATTGCTCATACATGATACTTGTAATTATTATATCCATGGAATTTTTCTCTGGTTCATAATATACAAGTTTAGTAACTGATCCTTTTTTTGGATTTGATTTTATTTCTTTAGCAGTAATTGTTTTTGATTTATTTTTTATATCTTTGAGATATTTTTGGAATGCATTCCCATATTTGTCATCAGCTCGTCTTACAAATGATTTGATTGTAGTGTCAAGCTCTTTTTTGATTTTTGAGGCTAAATCTTGCTCTTCTTTTAGTTCAGATGAACCTAAAACTGTTAACAAATATTCAAACGCTCTTCCGTTTCCGGTAATTCCAACATTAGTCAAAGTTGATGCTGGTAATAACCCTCTAAGAATATCAAGAGCTTTAGCTTTAGTTGATCCTCTGTAAATCATGTTTGCAGATTTTATATCTAATTTATTTTTTAATTTGAAAAATAGTTTTTCTTTTCCATCACTAGAATCTTTGAAACTGTATTTTTCAATTGGGTATTTTTCTCTAACATAATTAACCATTGGTTCAATGTTTTTTGAATAAACATCAAATGAAAAATTACAACTCTCTTCAT
Organism: Candidatus Nitrosopumilus sp.; assembly: GCA_965262905.1. Taxonomy (GTDB): domain Archaea; phylum Thermoproteota; class Nitrososphaeria; order Nitrososphaerales; family Nitrosopumilaceae; genus Nitrosopumilus. Next base: position 592,143 of record OZ253567.1, on the reverse strand, counting down.
ACATATCAGCAAAACGAGATTTCATAATTTCAGGATCTCGATAAAATCTATACTTTCCATTTTCTTTTTTATTCCATGCAACATATCTTGATGATTTTTCTAAATATGATAATCCTATTCGTCTATCTTCAATTTTTTTTACCGCAATGTTTGATAATCCTTCAATTGCAATTTGTGCTTCACCTAATTCTGCAACAGAATCATCGCCATACTCTAAGAGAACTCTATTGTAAAATTCCTCACCTCTAGTTTTATTTTGTAAAAATTCATCAAGGAAAATTCTTCTCATACTTTTGTCAGTTCTACTATATCTTGACATCAATGCACCACGATCAACTTGTCGTGGAGTAATTATTGCAAAGACATTGCCTTCAGTATTTGAAAAGTGATTTGATAGAATCTTTTTTTCTTTAATTGAGAATTCTGACAATACGAATATACTGTTTCACAATCATTAATAGTCTATTTCTTTTTTCCAATTTGAATTAGATCGGGTCCTTTCTCTCTATCTTTGTCTTGACCTTTTGCTTGCCATCTCAATAACACTTGCTTGAATGATTCTGCATCTGCTTCATTTTCAGTATATAGAATTGTTGTAACCCAAAATCCTTTTTTGGCTGTTTTTCCTCCAATTGAATTCATCCAGAAATCGTTTGGCAAAGTATCCATTGCTTTGTTGTTTGGATCCTTTGTAGCTTCAATCCATCGATTTGCGACAAAATTCAAAATTTGTTCAAGTTCTTCTTTTTGAATCATGAGCCTACTATTTTGTCACTAAATTTTAAAATTGCTAAATCTCAAGCGATGTGTAGTTAGTGAATTTAATCTTACTAAAACTAAAAACATTTCTTACACTTTGTCAATTATACAAATCTCTAAAGTATCACACATGACAAATGACGATATCGAAATTATCGGTAAAAATGTCAAAGACATGTACGGAACATTCATGGGTAAAGTCATAGGAACCATAACTGATTTTGACGGCAGTATTCAATCGGTCGGAATTGACTGCGGTTCACAAGGATTACAGCAAATCCAGTATGAGCAACTAGTCGTTCAAGGAGAAGTTGTTATATTTATTCCAAAATGGAGACTCGACTCACAAAGACTCATTCGTGAAAAACAATTAACTCTACGTCGATTGAAAGCATTGATTGACATAGTTTCTGAAAATGATGACATGAAAACAGATGCAGAAATCATTCATGAAAAATACAAGTCAAAACTTGTATCATTAGATGAAACAGAACGTGAAATCAAAGCAATACTTGAAACAAGATTGACAGAGTTAGATGATCAAATGAAGTCTACAAAAATGTTATCGTTTGATGCAAAAGTACAATTTAAGAGCAATGAAATCTCTGATGCAACATTTGAGATCGTGAAATCATGCACAACTGAGGTAATTGAGCATATAACTCACGAAACAGCAGAAATCGCAAATGTAAAGAGTAGAATTGCAGATCTTGAATTGGAAGTGCAAGAGATAACAACCCCTCCAACACCAGACATCCAAGAATCGGCTCGTTCATATCTGAAGACAACTGAACACAAACAACAAGTAGTTCAGACTATACTTCCAGAAGTACCAATTGAATCAACGATAATATCTTCAGAACCAATTGAGGCATCTAGTACCCCTATACCAGAACCTCCAACAGAATCTGAGGTAACATTTGCATTTCCAGAACCACCCAAACAGGTGACGGCAGATACTTCAAAAGACGACAATGATAACGATTGGCTTGCTAGAATGGAAGCACAATAATTTTTTTATATTATTTTTTAACACTTAGAAGGATCTAACTTGCCAAATGTCGTATTAGTTTCTAGATTTATAATTATTCAATGAGGCCTAAACCATTGAAGTCAAAACAACAAATCAAGGATTTGAAAACCGACATCCTATCAATAAAGCCGACAATGATTGGCTCGATAAGATATATCGAAAATCAAAAGCTGATAGAAGTAGGTGTTATCACAATTTTTAATCAGCGTTAAGATAATCGGCATCGATTCAAGTTGGATTTAGTCTCGGAAATCAAAAAAACTCTTATTATCATATTTTACACATCAAATATTGAAAGTATTTCAGACTAAAAATGAAAAAATTACTGAATTGTATAAAATAGGGGGTAAAAAGGCTGATGAAAATGAAAAATTAATTCAAATTTTGATTGAACATAATTTATCAATAATTTTCCCAAGCTTAGAATTTCTTATTACAGAATATCAAATTGATAATTTAAGGCCAGATTCAATTGCATTTGATAATGATAGGAATTCCTTTGTAATAATAGAATACAAAAATGTGAAACACAAAGGTGTTGTAGATCAAGGAATGAGTTACTATAAACTATTACAAGAAAAAAAAGAGAATTTTGTTTTATTGTATCATAAAATAAAAGGAAAAGTTTTGGATACCGATAAGGATGTGAATTGGGATGAAACTAGAGTTATTTTTATCTCTTCCGAATTCACTGAACATCAAAGAAGAGCAAGTCAATCAATTAACTTGCCAATTGAACTATACGAAATTTCAAAATTTGATAATGGAATTATATTATTAAATAAAATTGAAGATAAGAAAGAAACATCTTCTAAAAGAAAACCCAAATCCACGTCTTTCATTAGGTTAGATGAATATTCTGAAGAAGATTATTTAGAAGGAAAACACGATACACAAATCCCAACTGAAGAAATGAAGAACATTTATTTCAAATTGAAAAATGATATTTTAGAAACTTTTCCAGATATTGAATATAAACAAAAGAAGAAGTATGCGGGATTTTATTCCAAAAAAGATGGTTTCGCAATTTGTACAGTTGAAGTTCTTAAAAATAGATTAAAACTACGTTATTCAACTACAAAGAAAGATGTTGTTCCTGTTAATTCATTTGTAATGAATATTGCAGGAAAAGGCCATTGGGGAATAGGCTACTATATGTCAGAAATTAAAACAAATGAGGATGCCGAAAAGACCATTCCAATAATTGAAAAAGTGTATAATTTCAAGGTCAAATAATTCTTAGATTCTAAACTCTTTTGAGAATAGTCACAAACAAGCTAGAAAGGTAAACTAAATTTAACTAAATATAAAGATCTAACTTCATACACTTTTCGATGTCTGAGACTTTTCATATTGGACTGGGAAATAATAATGATTCCCTAAGAAAAAAGGCAGATGCTGATTTTGTGTCATTTTGGGATGAGCAGGCAAAGAATTTATCATGGTTCTCATCCTGGGAAAAAACACTTGATTGGAGGCCTCCATTTGCTAAATGGTTTGTTGGAGGTACAATTAATGCCTCGTATAATGCCCTGGATATCCATCAATCCTCAAAATCAGACAAATCTGCAATCCTGTGGGAGGGAGAAAATGGTGAATCAAGAAATGTCACATATGGTCAAATGTTTACCCAAGTTCAAAAGTTTGCAAATGTCCTCAAATCTCTTGGTGTCAAAAAAGGAGATAGGGTTACAATTTACCTTCCAATGGTTCCAGAACTCCCTATTGCAATGTTGGCATGTGCTAGAATTGGTGCCACTCACTCTGTAATTTTTTCTGGATTTAGTGCAACATCGATTAAAGATAGAGTATCTGACTCTAACTCCAAAATCATCATTACTGCTGATGGTGGATACAGGAGAGGAAAAATTGTTCCTCTAAAGGATGTAATAGATGATGCAATAAGTGAATTAGATTTTGTTGAACATGTGGTGATACTTGAGAGAACCAAAAATAAAATTTCAATGTCATCTAAAGACAAACTCTGGACTGAATTAATGAATGGTGTTTCTGATTCTTGCCCTGCCGAAGAATTACCTAGTGATCATCCTCTTTACATTTTGTATACTTCGGGAACTACTGGAAAACCAAAAGGTGTGTTACATGGTACTGGAGGATATCTAACACATTTGTATTTGACATTCAAATGGGCTTTTGACATTAAAGATTCAGATGTATTTTTTTGTACTGCAGATATTGGTTGGGTGACTGGGCACAGCTATGTTGTTTATGCTCCATTTCTTCATGGTGCAACACAAGTGATGTATGAAGGAGCACCAGACTTTCCTGATGAATCTAGAATGTGGGAGATTTTGCAAAAATACAAAGTTACAATTTTTTATACAACACCAACTGCCTTGAGAATGTTTATGAAATTTGGTGATGATATTCCAAACTCCTTTGATCTTTCATCATTAAGATTACTTGGAACAGTTGGGGAACCGATAAATCCTGAAGTATGGAAATGGTATTTCAAAACTATCGGAAAAGAAAAATGTCCAATTATTGATACTTGGTGGCAAACTGAAACTGGTGGAATGCTAATCTCCTCTCTCCCGGGATTGGAGACTGTTCCACTCAAGCCCGGCTCAGGAACTTTACCCATTCCAGGCGTAAATATCACTGTAGTTGATGAAAATGGTGATGATGTTCCTGCAAATACCAAGGGATATCTTGTAATCAAAAATCCTTGGCCTGGAATGCTTTTGACATTATGGGGCGATGATGAAAAATACAAGACGGTTTACTGGTCAAAATATGAAAATTGTTACTATCCTGGTGATTATGCTCTAAAAGATGACGATGATTATATTTGGTTGTTAGGTCGTGCAGATGACGTTCTAAAAGTTGCAGGTCATAGAATTGGTACTGCTGAACTTGAGAGTTGTATGGTGTCACATCCAAGTGTTGCAGAATCTGCTGTATGTGGTATCCCTGATGAAGTTAAAGGTGAGGTGATAATTGCATTTGTTGTTTTAAAACAAGGTATTTCAAATGATTCTGACATTTTAGAAAAAGAATTATCTAATAAAATTAGAACTGATATTGGTGCAATTGCAACTCCTAAACAAATTTACTTTGTTTCTAAATTACCAAAAACCCGTAGTGGAAAAATAATGCGAAGGTTACTAAAAGCAATTGGAAATAATAAAAAAATTGGTGATATCAGTACATTGGAAGATGGTACTGCTGTAACTGAAGTTCAACAGGTTTTTGACAAATTACAAAAATCAAACAAAGAACGTTCTAACTGATCATTTTTTTAAATCATCTAATTTGATTTTAGATAACATTTCAAACATTTCTTTTAATCCATCGTATTTTGATTTTGAATTTTCATCAAACTGATCATATTCTTTCTCTTTGATTTTCTCTAATTTTTTATTTGATTCATTGAAAAATTTTTCATACTCTTTTATTTTATCATCTGACATTTGTGCCAAATCAAAAATTACTGTATTGCTTCCAAGTAGGTTTTTATTTTCATCATATAGGCTGGTTGCCTGCAATAACCCTGAAAAAGTATCGCCGTTTTGTTTTTTAAAGATAATTTTTCTATCTGTTACGTTGCCTGTTTCAAACCATGTTTTTAGGGAATTATTCATGTCCTCCCAAGAGTCTTTTGGAACGTGTTCAAAAATTGACTTTCCGAGAATTTCTGATTTTGCATAACCTAGATTTGCTGCATATGTTGAATTACAGTCTAAAATCACACCTATGGAATTGATTCTCCTCCACATAATTGGGGCATCTTTTAGAGTTTTCCTGGCTTCTGTTTGAGGCATTTTTTAAAATTAGATTGACTAGTTATTAAATTAAAATCTTAGAACCATTGATTGAATATGATAAAATACACTTGTTTTTTCATAGTTTGACTTATTTTGGATTATGATTTCTTGGTTGTTACTAGAATAATGCCTATAAGTTATATTTGTAATTTAATTTGTGGATCAAAAGACATCTTGCGTAATTAGAAACAAAATCTAACCTTCTAACTGATTTAATTTCTGATTTTATAGCATCACAACAAACTCTTGCTTCTGCCGTATCTTGAAATTGACAATTCCACAAACAATGTCACTAATCACATCATAACGACACAATCTATTCCTAAATGTATTTGAATTAATTCTGAATTTCTTTATCTTACTGATTGCATGCTCTACTTTGATTCAGATGGAACATTGTAGTTTATTCCACTCTTTCTGAGGTATGGTCAACTTTTTTCCCTTTTGTACGGCAAAACACTGATTTGATCTAAAGTCTTTTTGAATCCCCAAATATCCAAGGTCATAAAATATCATCAAATTTTTAGATAATACTGGATGTTTAATTTACATAATCATTTCTTCGTCCAGGGGAGTAATGGTGGTTTGTGAATTATTTCACCTTTTAGATTTATTATGATTTGATTTTGTACTGTATGTTTTTGCCTGAACAGTGTGTCTTTCTTTTGGTATGATTTTTGGGTCTTGGAATTGGTTGCTCTGTACCGTGAATCATTACAATTAGCTCAGGAAAGAACTCGTGTAGTTGCTGTATGTCGTTAATCTTTTTTGAATCTGCATAGAATTTGGATGGGATTGATTGTTTCACTGCAGGCTCTAAATATCTGATATTTCTACTCATATTGTTCTGGTCTAATCCAAACAGATGACCAGTTAAATCCTAGGTCAGATACATTCGATAATACACTAGCAGCATTTACCAACCTATCTTTTACATTCAAATCAAATGGATGTCCAGCACCAATGTCTCGTTGTCTTTTACCTTGTGATGGTCTTTGTTTTTCAGTAATACTGTGATTCTTTCTGACATCCTTTAGAATCACATCAAACTAATATCTTGTTACCCCTGTGTATGAAAGAAATGCCTTTGGTTTTTTTGATAGTTGTTTGCATGAAAGGAAATGCTTTGATCTTAGCTTTGGATCTTGTTGTGAAAGAATTTGTGTAATGTTGTAAAATTACTCTAATTACGCAAGATGTCTATTCATCTCAGAATTGCAATTTGATGGAATCCTTGAATTTAGCTCCAAATGATTTACAATGCTTGATTTTGCGACTAACCTATCCTCTTACACAAAGAATATCAGACTCAGGTTCTAGAATACTTGGAGAGAAATTAAAGATATTTTGAAACTTTATTAGTAGATGGAAAAGTAAAATTAACTTCATTGTTTTTGTGTATTATAATCAAATTTTTCCACATCCGAAAATCTTGAAATTACAGTCCGATTTTTGATCTTTTTTTTACACGTAAATCTGCATATTCAAAAAGTTTTCAAAGTATTTTGTAGGAATTTAGAGTGTACAAAAAATCTTGAAAATCAAACTTTGAAATCTATTTTTCCATCTACTGATTCTAGGATTCCATTGCCAGTCTCTTTAATCCCGGACTCTGCATGAGTTTCTCAGACATAATGACCTGATACAATTATGTGCATCTGTACTGTTCCATCGTGAATTGTTTTTTGTGGAGCATGGAAATTGCAAGATACTGTGCATTATTTTAGCAATAATTTCAAATGCTTGTGATGATATTGCACCTTGGCAGGTCAAGGTATCCCATGAGTTGTGATTCATATTTGATATAGTAAAGAGATAAAGTTTGTGAACTATTTTCAAGGCATCTTGGTTTATTCATATTTACCTGGGTAAAAAAATCCGATTATTATTTTTTGATGATGTTTAGTTCACGAACTTTTGGTCGTCGCTATATGTTTGAATTAATTGTAAATTATTCAGGATTTGATGAGTAATGTTCTGATCAATATGGCATAATGTTGATCAAATCTGATCATAGAATTTTGTTAGGAAGTATACCTCAGATCATAAGTCTTTTCAATTTATTGTTCTTACAAAATACTGATACATATTCAAATTAAATCTGTGTGTTCTAAAATATTCCATAACTGTATATCTCATGTATTGACTCATAAAATTCTGATTCAACATTATACCTCAGATCATAAGTCTTTTCAATTTATTGTTCTTATAAAATACTGATACATATTCAAATTAAATCTATGTGTTCTAAAATATTCCATAACCATATATCTCATCTCATGTATTGATTCATAAAATTCTGATTCAACATTAACATGTTTACATTGTCTCCAAATCTCTTCAATCATACTCAAATGTGGAGAACCTCTTGGAAGATATGCCAGTTTGACATCTTTGTTTTTACGCAGGTATTTTTTTACAACATTTGCTTTGTGTTGTGGTGCTCTATCAGCGATAACAAATATTTTTCCAAATTTTTTACGAGCTGCTTCCAAATAATCCCTAAATGCAATTGCATTAAATTTTTCATACGATCTAAAAAAACTTTGATTGTCATCAGCCATCATTCCATAAACCAAAAATCTTTGGTGTGATCCTCTCCAACGTACAATCATTCTTTGGTGTACATCTGTCTGATATTTTTTACCAAGACGTACATCATCTACAAATACTGATTCGTCCTGAATAAATACGGTAAAACCTTTCTTGTTCTATGCGTAAAATGATGCGTTTATTCCACTTGCGGCACGTATCCTTGGATGCTGCTCGCACATGTACCTTTTGTGGAACCTTTGGTTTTTGATTCCATTTGTGCAACAAATGACGCACGTGAGTAATATTATATGTGTTCTGTAAAATATGAACTGCATCAGTTTCTTTGGAGTCATTCCATCTGAAATTCTCTTAAATTCCTGCTCTATCTTTTGTAATGTTTTGTGTGAGATTAATGGCAGACGGCCAGAACGAGGGGGATCCTCTAGTCCGTATTTTTCAAATGAATTCATTTACAGAATTATATGTACAAAACATTTGTCTTGCAGTTTCAGAAATAATATAGTTGTTGATCTTGATGAATGCATATTATGTGTAATCTTTTTTATCGTACTTTTCTTTTTTGTAAGCTTGGTGTAACTCGTTATTTATGATGTTCATGAAATTATTTTTAATTACTGATCAAAAAATATTGCTATTTGTTTTGAAAAATTGTAAAGACTTGTACTCCGAGGTATACAAAAGTTCGAATCAATCTTTGGTAGATTTGATTCAGGAAGTTTTCAACAAATAGAATCCAGTGTAAATATAGACGGTGGTAAGTATGTAATTATGACATGCTAATTAATTACCAATGCATATTGTTTATTTATTCCCATTCCACATCTTTAAAATAAAACTGTCGAGTCAGAGATAATGTTATATCCACATTATAAAACCCAGTTTACAATAACATGAATAATGTAAAAATAGAACAAAGACAATCTTGTTTGCTTCTTTGATTGCTGTAATGATTCTACCATTCTCTAATATGATCATGATTGAAGCTGAAACAGATAACAATAAGAATGATATCATATCTAAAATAGAATCAAAAATATCTGAATTAGATAAAGATATTGAAAGAGCAAAATTAAATGAAGACAAACAACAAACAAATAAGTTGGAGACAAAAAAAGATCAAATATTAACTACCAAGATACTTTTGGAGAAGACATATGTTGATATTGCTAGTCTAAAATCCAAAATAGAGACAGCAACTATCAATGATGATGGACATACATTTGAAATCCTTTCTGAAAAATTAAATAAATCTGAAAATAGAGCTAGCAAACTCAATGATAGATCAGACAAACAGTTTACAAGAGAGGATTTGGTGAAAGGCTATGACATTGAGGACATATCTCATGCATTTACAGTAGTTGATCCGTATGTAATGATAAGTAAAGGATACATCTCTATTGATTATAAACGAATTAGTACAGATGAGAATGTCTCTATTATTGACATTCAAATCATGAAAGATTTTGCTAAAGTAAACAATATGATGATGTCACAAGCATATGTTGGACAAACAAATCAAGAATTAGTTGATGAGGTTATGGAGAATTTAGAATCTGGCAAATTCCATAAAATGTTTGATCCAATAGTTGAGCAATCAGAACCACATCAAATATCTTATGGTGTTGGTGAATCACAAATTACATATGTCTTATTACAATACATACCAACTACAATAAAATCAGTGTTTGGTGTTTCTGAAGAACCTCCAATCCAAGAGATAAGACATGGTACTACACCTACATGGTGGACATTTACTGCATGTGGTGGTGGTTATAATAATCCACACACAAATTATGTAGGGAATTTGTCAGACACGTATTCATCAGCGAGTGCTGCAAAATCTCATGTAATATCTTCAGGATATCATCAGATATTGCCACTGTTTTCAGGTCATTATCCAAATGATTATGGAAGAACAGATACTACAGCCCCTGGAACTGGATTATGTGATACTGGTGCATTCAGAGAACAAGCTTTGATATATTCCAAATCAACAGGAACAAAAATAAATTATGAACATGATGAACCAAATCCCGAACTTACTAGGTATGTTTGGCCTGCCACTTGGTGGGGCAATTATGCAAATTGGTGGCATAACGTATATGCTTAAACCCCTTTTTTTCTTAATTATTGGTATAATATCTGCCATTGGTTTTATTTTATTTGTAATTACATCAGGTCATCAGTTTGATGAAGATAAATGGCATAATGAATTTAAAGACACCTTAGAAGTTATTGCATTTTATGAAAAATTTGATAATGTAGAGATATCTCACATGGATCTCAACACACTATTTTACTCTGCAATTGATGGCGATACAGAATGGCTATTGTCAATTAATTTTGGAAGTAGTTCACCTACACCAAGAATGACTCTTCATTGCTTGCATAATGAAGACACTCAGAATAATTATATTGTTGATGAGAACATTTTGAATTTCATCAAAAATCAAAATTGTTTTTGACACATAATGATTCTTTTATTATTAATAATTACTTAACTGAACCAGTTTTGAGATAAACTGGAATGATTTTCAAAAAAACAGAACAATAGATGTATCTACATTAACTATCATCAAGACAAATTAAGACAGTAACTTCAACCAACAACTATCTTTTCTATTGTATAACCAAACAAACTCATGTAACCTTGAAATATCATTAATTTCTCTCTAGGTGTATTTATCGATCCAACATTTTGATGTTATTTTTAGGTAATACCCCCTTAGTTGGAACAAATAACAAGAAATATTTCTAAATTGTTCATGCCTAAGTTGTGCCTGATGTTGATCCGATCAAACTGGTAAATAATGTGACGAAAAGTAGGGTCTATTTTCGACACAAAAGATGGCAAGGAAAACGGATTTGTCCACGATGTCAATGGAAAAACATCAACCATGTCTCAGGAAGATATGCATGCAGAAAGTGCAGGTACAAGTTTGATGATTTTACTGGAACGTATCTTGCGAAAATTAGAATTCACCTAAACACAATTGCACATCTTCTCTACTTGTTTTCACTTGGAGTTCCAGCATATAGAATACGATTCTATACAAACATCAGTCTCAAAACAATAGAGCATACATTTAGAATATTCCGAGAAGCAATCCATGACTCATCAATGACCAATCTAAGACTGTCTGGTAAACTGGAACTAGATGAGGCGATGTTCGGTGGTCATCGCAAGGGAAAACGTGGATGGGGAGCCGAAGGTAAGATGCTAGTGTTTGGAATATACAAGAGAAACGGACATGTCATAACGTTTCCAGTACCTGACAGAAAATACGATACTCTAATGGAATTAATCAAAAAATACACTAGAAAAGATTCACTGTATTATACGGATGATTACACTGCATATGCTTCTTTGATAATGAGAGGAAAGCACAAGGTTGTATCTCATGGAATGGGTGAGTATACCTCAGATCAAAAGTCTTTTCAATTTATTGTTCTTACAAAATACTGATACATATTCAAATTAAATCTATGTGTTCTAAAATATTCCATAACCATATATCTCATCTCATGTATTGATTCATAAAATTCTGATTCAACATTAACATGTTTACATTGTCTCCAAATCTCTTCAATCATACTCAAATGTGGAGAACCTCTTGGAAGATGTGCCAGTTTGACATCTTTGTTTTTACACAGGTATTTTTTTACAACATTTGCTTTGTGTTGTGGTGCTCTATCCGCGATAACAAATATTTTTCCAAATTTTTTACGAGCTGCTTCCAAATAATCCCTAAATACAATTGCGTTGAATTTTTCATACGATCTAAAATGAATTGTCATCATCTCATAAACTAAAAACCTTTGGTGTGATCCTCTCCACCGTACAATCATTCTTTGGTGTACATCTGTCCAATATTTTTACCAAGACGTACATCATCTACAAATACAGATTCGTCCTGAATAAATACGGTAAAATCTTTCTTTTTTTATGCGTAAAATGATGCGTTTATTCCACTTGCGGCACGTATCCTTGGATGTTGCTCGCACATGTAGTTTTTGTGGAACCTTTGGTTTTAGATTCCATTTGTGCAACAAATGACATACATGACTGATATGATATGTGATGTGTGTTCTGTAAAATATGAATTGTACTAGTTTTTTTGGTGTCATGTGATCTGAAATTCTCTTAAATTCCTGCTCTATCTTTTGTAATTTTTTGTGTGAGATTAATGGCGGACGGCCAGAACGAGGGGGGGGATCCTCCAGACCATCCAATCCATATTTTTCAAATGAATCCAGGCCAGTTCCTTACACATTGATATGTACAAAACATTTGTCTTGCAGTTTCAGCAATTGTGGATTTGTTGATTTTAATCTTACACATTGCGTGTAATCTTTCCTTTTTGTGAATATTTTTTTCTTTTTTGTAGGCCTGGAGTAACTCATCATTTGTGATGTTCATGAAATTATTTCTAACTACTGATCAAAAAACATTACTATTTGTTTTTGTAATGTTCAAAAGACTTTTGCTATGAGGTATACATTATCAATTATTTCTCCTAGGTTTGATGGAGCATCAGATAATACATTCCACCTAGCAGATTCTGGAATGAAGAACTTGTGACGGAATTTTTGTTCTGCCTTTTTCGATGAATTTCTTTCTTTGACTAGATTTTCAATATTCTCCTCAAATGTATCATCGAGTCTCTTTAGGAATAGTATGGTCATTACAGGCTGGCGATATTCCTGGGCATCAAGTGAGCCACGTAGGATATCAGATGCTTTCCACAAGTGTGACTTTAGTTCTTCAAGAGTGATTTTATCTGACAACGAAATTGTGGTAAATACGTGATTAATATTAGTTATAATCCAAAGTTCTTTTGGTTAATTCTTTGACTTACTTTAAGCATGGATAGACATCTTGCGTACTGTGGTCTAATTTTGATTCCATAATATTTTTCAGTTTTAAATTTTTTTAGAACTTTGTAGTATTGTTTGACCACAGAATTAGTCAAATTCTGAAGTATAAAAGATGAATTTGTTAACTAAAACCATTGATCGAGATTTTGACTCTTTTTTTCCAATGCTTTTTTCAATCTGTTTAAAGTAGATTGAATTCTGTCTTCAGAAAAACTTCTTTCTTTAAGATATTTCATGATTCCTTCATAATTTACTTCATTAAACACGATTTCATCCACATCTGCCACTTCTGGATTTAAGAATATTTTTCTTATTTGTTGGAACTTAATCTCTGCTAACTGCTCTTGTATTTGTGGGATGTCCTCCAATCTTGAATGCTGTTTAATTAACTTCATTGCAGTCTTTGGACCAATTCTCTCAAATCCATTTGGATTAAAATCTGTACCAATTAAAATTCCAACATCAATTAACCCTTCTCTAGTTAATCCAATTGAATCTAGTGTTTTCTGAGTTTCAATAATTTCTGGTAGTACGTCGATGTATGTATTCCTGTTAGGAATTTTCCTTCTTCCACTACTTGTAAAATTCCTTACTAGTCTTTTTGCACCACATAATATGGAATCATAATCTTGACTTGCAGAGGCATATGCTTGACCTGTGTTTGTTAGATGAGCTGCTGTTGCTTCTCCTTCTGATGGTGCTTCGATATATGGAATACCAAAATATGTGAGAAATTCTTTTGATTCTTTTACCATTCCATCTCGCATGCTAGTTGTTTGTTGTGCAAATTTTCTTGCATCTTCCATATTTCCTTCTGCAACTGCTTTTTCATATTTTACCGTAGCATCTCTTTTGATTTTTTTCCTACGCTCAATTTCTGCAGTTTTTAGTGATGGTGGTTTTCCATCAAAAACATACACTGGTTGAATTCCTAATGACAGAAAATTCACATTTCTATATAGTAATCCACTTAGATGGCTGGTAATCCTTCCTTCAGAATCTGCTAATTGTAATCCGTCTGGCCCTCTAATGCTTGCCAAAAATTGGTAAATTGCATTGTATGCATCTATTGCAATTACTCTGTTTGAAAATGCCTCAAGGGTGGTTTTCTCTCTTACTACCAAATCCTTTAGGTTTAATCCCATGGATTTTGTTGTGTTTATGAGGTATTTTGTGTTTATCTTTTAACTTTGATCGATGTTTTTGATGTAATTTTTGAAATCAATTTTAATATACAAATAATTCCATAATGGTATTGCCCCTTGACTTGCCTTTACACCTGAAAGATAAAATTTTTGAAATAAAATATGATTCTGATGAAACCATTTCTAAAATTGTTTCTTATTTTCCATTTAATGAATTGGAAAAACAAGAAATTGTTTCTATTTTAGATAATAATTCCTTTAATGGGTTTCACTCTATTTTTTCAAATATTGTAAGTGATGAGAAATGGAATAAAACAAAGGATAAAATCAAAAAGAAATTCAATGATGAATTATTTGATATTGACAATGTTTGATCTTTACAGTCTTTTCTGATTTGCTTTATTATGGAGTTATTCTGAGAATAGATGCCGAGATAGCCAAGTAGTACGGCGGCCGTCTCGAAAACGGCTACGCGCAAGCGTGCGGGGGTTCGAGTCCCTCTCTCGGCGCTTTATTTTATAATTTGTTCAAAATGTTTAAACTAACACGATTACTCCAATTCATTATGACTGCAGAAACTGAATCAAAAATTCAAGATTCTAATCTTTCTACTGCCGAATTGATTTCTCATTTTAGAGAAAAATGTAAAATTTGTGGACATCATCGAATAATGCACAATGAACTCGGTGTATGTGAAGGTGTAATGAACAAGCCATGTACATCTGGCTGTGATCTGTTTGAAGCAGAATAGATGAGATTTTCCAATTCTTTAATAAGATATTTTTTGTAATCTCTTTATGGATTTAGAAAAGGACGGAGAAAAGATTTATCCTGCAGGGTACGAACCTCAAGAAACACCTGAGGTAGTAGATGACAATGTTCGAAACAATTTACTCGATTTCATCTTAAAATCTGGTCCTACTGAAGTTGTAGATACTGATTTGTTTGCCGTAATGGCAAAAAGACGATCTACAAGAAAATTTTCAGACAAGTCTGTTGAAACTACAAAAATTGATAAAATAATTGCAGCAGCAGATACTGCCCCCACTGCTGGCAATTTTCAAGGTTTTGAAATATTCTATGTAAAAAGTCCTGAAAAGAAAAAACTTCTAGTTGAGGCCTGTAACAAACAGCCGTACGTTGATGCTCCTGTGGTTCTTATTTTCTGCAAAAATCCTTCTAGAGTAAAGTTTGATTTTCCTGATTATGTTTTGAAAAAATTTGCCATCCAGGATGCTACTTTAGCTGCCGGATATTCCCAGCTTGCAGCACAAGCTTTGGGATTGAGTTCTATTTGGATAGGAATGTTTGATGAGCAAAAAGTGATGGATGTTCTAGGGACTGATCTTATACCTTCATCTGTCTTGTGTATTGGATATCCTGAACAAACTAAATTCCCAAAACCAAGAAGAAACCTCAAAGATTTAGTGCATGTAACTTGGTAAGCTTTGCTTAAAATTCTCCATCTTTAAATAATCATAGTTTGTTGTTTAGTTCATGACTGTTGCATATGTAATGCTAAATTGTGAACTTGGTACTGAAACTATAATTGTAGAACAACTCAAAGAACTTGAACAAGTAGTTGATGTCTTTGAAACCATTGGAACTCATGATATGATGGTAAAATTACAAGCAGAAAATTTTGAAAAAATCCGAGAGATTATTTCATGGAACATTCAAAAACTAAAAAACGTACGTACTACTTTAACTTTAATAAAAAAAGATAATTAAGAATAGAATCTTACTAATTCTAATGGTTGATGAGAAAAATGAAATCGACAAATTAATTGATAATATGATTTCTAGTGGTGATGAGTTAGTTGATAATCTTAAATCTGTATTGCCCAATACATTGTCTGAATCTATGGTGATGTTTCATGAATCAAATGTTACAAATCTCAAAAAAATTAAAGAATTTTTGAATAAATAGCCCTAGTAGTGCTAAGGCTAATAATTACTACTATATCTTTTTTAATCATTATGTGAGATCTCTATTATGGGCAGATCAAGAACTATTTCCATTAGTGTAGAAAAGAAAACAGGAGATGCATTTGATGCAATTTTGAAAATACCTCCAAAGATGATGCCTGATGCAAAAATCAATGATTCTGGTTGGTGGTCATTTACTGGACCTTATGGAAAATCCATGCTGAAATTTAATGAAAATAAGTCACTTGGAATTTTGGACCATCAATATGTAGATGAGGAATCTAAATGGGATATTCCGATGAGAGTTGTTTCAAACGGTGATGTTTCTGAAGTTGTAATCACTTTGAATAAACCTGATGAAATATCTGATGTGCAATTTGATCAAAGAATGGAAGAACTCGGTGAGATGTTCAATTCAATGAAAAACATCATAGAGTCTGAATCTTAGAATTTGGTCTTTAGTTAAGCCTGAACAAGTACAAATCATTCTTCAAGCTTAAATGTAAATTTTGTAATATAAAATCGAGAAAACATGCCATATGAAGAAGTATATTTCCAAAAAATGGAAGACGAAAAATTAGTGAAATTAAAATCTAAAAAACAGAATTAATCCTTGTCTGGATTATTGGAATCGTCATTTTGATTATTTCCTGGTCCTACCCTGTCTTCTGGTTTAACCCTGTTATCCCAGTCTCCTCTGACACCTTTAATCAGAGAAATGACTCCAGCTGCAATAAATCCTAAAACTAGTCCAAAGAATATTGTCTGATCAAATATCTTAAATGAACAATTGATTTCTACTGGAGGAGAATCATCTGAATATTTGTAACATGTTCCAAATTCATTTGATTCTAAAGTGGCAGCTTGAAAATTATATCCAAATCCGCCTAGAATGAGAAATCCTACAAATACTAGGGCAATACCTACAATGATGAATCTCATGTCACTCATAATTTTTTCCCTGATTTACCGTATTTACATTTTAACTTTGAGATGCACTAGTGTTATTTTTCAAGTGATGCTTTGAGATTCTCAAGTGATGCCTCGTAAAATGCTGCCATAAACACTATGAAATCTAAAAATTCTTTTTCAGACATTTTTTCACTATTGACATATGATTGCCATGTCAACTCTACAAGATTTTTGGATTTTGGTTTAATTGAAATTGTTGCAACGTATGCTCTTAATGGTAATCCCTCAGTTGCGATATATGTAAAATATTCTCCTTTTTTCCATGCAACCACATGCTCTTCAATTTGATTTCCATCCTCAAATGTAATCAATCTAATGGCCCCTACATCTGTTTTCTTCTTTGATAGGTATACTGTTTTTTTAACATCAACAACCCAAGTAGACAATCTGGAAATGTTGCTAATTTTTCTCCAAATTTTGTCTTTTGATGCTTTGATCTTGATTGTTTTTTTAACAGTTCCAGTGTGAAATGACTTTTTTACCATGCTCTTATCAGGAAATTGCTGAATTTTAAATTTTAGTTGAACAACAATTTTTAATCCCCCTAAGAGAAAGATATCAAATGGTCTTTGGATGGGGGAAAAAGAAACAAGAAGAAATACCTGTTGATGAAATACCTCAAAATAAGGAAATTTCACTTGCAGATATTCCTAAAATTATATCTGATCTTAGTGCTTTGAGAAAATCTCAAACTTTATCTGAAATTAATAATCTGAGAAACAAAACTGCGCCTCTAATTGAGGAATTAATGAAAATTGGTAATGTTCTTGAAAAAGATGATCTCAATATGGATGATGTAGACAAACATCTTGCAATCATTGTGGTTAGAGGTAAAAAGCAAGTAATTGATATGATCAAAAAAGATGTTGTTTCATTACCAAAAATATCTTCTTTTGAGGATGCTGAGAAATTAAATTCTGTACTAAATCTTATTCTTAAAAAAGTAGGTGATGTTTTGGGACGCCAAACCAGAGTAATCCATATTTTTGCCAAAAAGTATGCCGGACAATTAAAAGAAAATCTTGCACTCATGAATTCTAATCACTCTGAAATAAATGATTTATTGAAAAATTTCAAATCTACAAAAACCCTTTCTGAAGAAACACTTGACATGATTAACCAAATAAAAAATCTAAAAGAATTACATAAAGAACAATTTCAAAAAATTGATGATATTACAAAAAACACAATTACATTAAATGAGAAAATATCTGCAATTCAAAATAGTATCAATGAGATAAAATCTTCTGATGATTATCAACAATATCAAAACTTGAAAAATACTTTGGATGAATTTGTTAATGAAAAATCAAAAATTAAAAATCAAGTAAATACACAATTTACAAAGATTTCTCGTCCTCTCAGTAGATATGAATATGCTTCATCATTAGATAAGGATCAAAAAAGTATTTTATCCAATTTAGTCTCTGAGCCCTTTGATATATTGACTGCGGCAAATAAGGATTCTATTATTGTTATACTTGAAAATATCAGAAAAGGAATTTTATCTGGTTCTATTTCTGTAAAGGATGTTGAGAAAACATCTTCTCACATAACTGAAACTGAAGAGTCTCTAGATCGATTTGTACGCCAAGCTTTAGAATATCATAAAAAATATCAAGAGATACAAAATGATCTGAATTCTCTAATGCCTAAAGAATTGATTTCTTTGGAGAATGATCTTGTAAAAAATGTCTCCATATTGAATGAATTCCAACTAAAATCTGAAACTTTCCAAGGCGAAATTAATGAGATTGATTCCAAAATCCCTAAATTAGTCTCTGAAATTGAGCAAAAACTAAGACAATTTTCAAATACTCGTTACACTATTTTAACAACTTAAAATTAAATTAGTTCTAAACTGGATACTTGGTGTGTTATTCAAAAAGAAAAAATTTGAACGTAAAGTTCTATTGAAAAAAGAAGTTCTTGATAGTATCTTGTCATTTTGTCAAATGAAACATCCCAATGAAGGAATTTTAATTTTAAAAGGAAAATCAAAAAATGGTGAAATCAAAATAGATGGATTGGTAATTCCACCCTTTAGTGAAACTGGACCTACCTTTGCAGGGTTTCCTCATTCATTCTTACCTTTTGATATGAGCTATATTGGAATCATACATTCTCATCCTAGTGGTTCTGCTGAACCTTCTGTAACTGATTTACATAATTTCTTTGGGTTGGTTTCCATGATTGTCAAGTCTCCATATGATGATGATTCAATTTTTGCATGGGATAGTAATGGAAATGCCATTCCACTTTTCATTGAATAATTTTACAAAAAATCTGCATACCGGCCTGAAGAAACTTTATATCCGTTTTAAAGATAGTTTTATTGAATTGAATCCTCAACTTAAACGATATTATATTTTCCTAGGTGCTTCTTTGGTATTTAGTATTGGATTGCAAATTGGTCTTGGATATCTTGGTGTTCCATGGTATATTAGCATAGGTGCAGTAGTGGCAATTTTCATTTTACTACCAATGATTATGCGAAGAAGACAAATGAGTAATACTGGCAATTACGGTGGAGATTCAGGAACTGGCAGTGGTGGATTCTTTGGTATGGGTTCACAAGGAGGATCTAGTGGGATTCGATATGTTTGTCTTGTTTGTAACAATAGACATAAGGGTGGTACTTGTCCACGTTGTGGATCCAAAATGCAAAAAGCGGACTTTTAGTTGATAAAAAATGGCATTAGAAGAATTAAGAAAAAGAGTTCTATATCAAAATTCTATTGAAATATGGATTGGAATATGTAAAGAAAAAAACATAGACTGGGTTGACGCTGATAATTACCAAAAATTCATAGCATTTCTTCTAAAAAATAACCAAAATATGAAACAAATGTCCATTTGTTTTGATGAATCAGATAAAGCATCTGAAGGTGGTCACAGCAAAAAAGTATTTGCCAACAATTTGGCAGCAATCAATAATGAAAATTCTGCATGCTATTCAATAAAATTGAATGATGGTGCTATTGAATTAATTCGAAAATTTAATCTCTGATTTTATTATCTTTTCAATTTTGGGTTTACTATTGCATCAAGTGCATTCCCAATAAATACAAAGGATAATCCTGTAATTGCAATCATTACTCCTGGTGGCATTATCCACCACCACAACCCTCTAGCTGCTGCTCCAAACGTATTGGCATCATGTAATATTTGTCCCCATGTGGGAAATGATGGATCTCCTAATCCTAGAAAACTTAATCCTGCTTCAGTTGTAATTGCTGCTGGAACTGAAATTGCAATACTTGCAAAAGCATATGGCAATAATTGTGGAACAATATGTTTTAGGACAATTTTAGAGTCTTTCTGACCCATCATGTTTGCAGCATCTACATAGCCTCGGGTTTTGATTTGAAGGGACATACTTCTTGCCACTTTAGCAATGCCTACCCATCCAAAAATCATCAAAAATCCAACCAAGACAAAAATACTATTACTAATTGTAACTGAGAGAATAATTAAAAATGGAAGTGCTGGTAAGGCATAAATTACATCGTTAAACCTCATCATGGTCTCGTCTGTTTTCTTACCTTTGTATCCTGCATATACGCCATAAAGCAAACCTGATACAACTGATGCTATTGAAACCACTAATCCAATGAACAATGCAAGAGGCGTTCCCCACAGAAGTCCAATTGCTAAATCTCGTCGTAACTCGTCAGTTCCCATTATTCCAAATGCCTTTCCACCGATGATTAATTTTGATTCATGAATTTTGGTTTCAGAATTTACTCCATACATGTCAATAGTAAAAATATAATTTCCTTTCAATGGCTCATCTGTACTAATTTTAGAAAAAATAATGTTTTCTGTAGATAGTCTTTCAAACACAAACTTAAATTTTTCTGATTGTAAAAACAGGTTTTTCTTTATAGAATTATCTGTAGAGAAAATTCTTTCACTGTGCACTGTTTTTCCATCTGAATGTGGAAGTGATGTTGTTATCAAATCCAGTTTAATTCCATCTGGCCTAATTACTGATATTTGTAAAAGTGGTGAGCCTGAATATTCTGAGGAGAACTCATAGATGAAATCATTAGGAAAATCATCATAATCAAAATTTAAACCAAAATGATGTGATGTAAGATTTATTTCATCAGCTGATATTTTTTCAATGTTTGGATTTTCCAAAATTTTATGTTCAGGGATTTTTTCAGTCATGAAAATATTTACCCATATTGGAATGGCTACTTTGGGATTTGAAATCCAATTCCCTGGATTGTTCCACTCTTGAAATGTTTCAACCGGAATGCTGATTATTGTTATGGCAGAGGTTGTGATTAGAATTGAAAGAATTGTAATTCCTGCAATTCCCATCTTGCTTTTCATAAATTCTTGCTTTATTTCATGAGGTGTAATGTTGCTCATTGGCCAGTCCTCACTCTAGGATCAAAGTAGCCATAAAGCAAATCTGCAATGAATATGCTGATTAGGAAAAATACTGTAAGAAGATATGTTGCACCAATGATCACAGGCAAGTCCATTACAGTGATTGCTTCAAAGTACAATCTTCCCATTCCTGGCCAATCAAAAACAGCTTCTGTGATTATTGCTCCTCCCAAAGACCCTGACAAACTAAGAGCTAGAATTGTAACAATTGGTGGTGCAGCATTTTTGAGTGCATGTGTATAGATAATTCTCTTTTGTTTAATTCCAATAGTTTTTTTTGCCATGATGAAATCTTCTTGCATAATCCCTACCATGAAATTTCTTACCAAATATGCCCATGAACCAAAACCGATCATTACAATTGTGATTAATGGTAATGCCATGTGGTATAGTAAAGATAGAAAATATGTGGGATCTGATGATGGAATATCTGGTGTTGCTCTTGCTGGAAATATTTGCCATGTAAATGCAAATAGAAAGATCATTAACATCCCTATCCACCATACAGGAAAACTAGAACTGATTATTGCAAAACTTGAAGTAATTCTATCAATTGTAGATCCAACTTTACTGCTAGAAAAAGCACCAAGAAATATTCCTATAATTGATATGATTATGGTTGCAGTTGTAAATAACAAAACTGTCCTAGGGAGTTTCTCAAAGAGAATATCTTTTACATCTGAAGACCCTTCATCACTAGTTAGAAATGTAGCATTTCCAAAATCTAATAGCATTATTTTGTACATTGTTACCCCAATTCTTTGAGGTGAATACCACGGTTCATCCAGCCCTAAAATTTGTATTCTTTGGTCAATTTGATTTTGAATAAACCCTTCAAATTCATCTACTGATGAAAAACTTTCAGCAACGGCTGGATTCTCTGTTATTTCAGATCTTACTTGAAAAACTATCCCTTGTTTTAGAATTATATCCATATTGGAGCCTACTAATACAATCGTAATCAATAATGTAATCATCAAAACCCCAAACATCGTAGCCATTCTTGTGGCGATGTATTTTTTCATACCCAATAATCTGAAGATGACAATTTAGTTTATAACGATAGATGTTTTTCCCACAGTTTATTACTGCATAATAATCTAGAGATTTTGAAAGACATGTCCTTTGATAGAGAAGAAAGAGAAATGCACACCGCAAAATGCGGTGACTGTGGAAATGAATGTCAAGTACCATTCAAACCAAAAGAAGACAGACCTGTTTATTGCAGAGAATGCTTCCAAAATCACAAACCAGCACCAAGAGAAGGTGGGGGTAGATTTGGAGGGAGATCTGGTGGTGGTAGATCTGGTGGATTTGGTGGAGATAGAGGTTCTAGATTTGGTAATCGAGATGGCAGACCACGCGAAATGCATGACGCAAAATGTGGCGACTGTGGAAATGAATGTCAAGTACCATTCAAACCAAGAGAAGACAGACCTGTTTATTGCAGAGAATGCTTCCAAAACCACAAACAAAATTAGAAATTCCGTTTTGAGTAAATTTCAAAACTCCTTTATTTTATAAAACAAAGATTTAGAATCTTTCATTGTTACTAAATGTCATGAATGATATCCCTCCGAGAAATAAAATTTCAATTGGTATGATGGTGGAAATTATCCAAAAACACGATCAACGTTCAGGACAATTAACTTCTGGAACTGTTAAGCGAATTCTTACATCTAGTCATATTCATCCTCATGGAATTAAAGTCGAATTAGATTCTGGTAAAGTCGGTAGAGTTCAAAAAATATCCTAATTTAAAAAAAGACTAGAATGAAACAAATTCTAGGCTTTACTGAGGTAGAAGAGTAAATCACTAGTCCTCTATTATATGCGATCATAGAATTTAAACGTTTTATGAATATATGAAAAATAACAAATAAAACTTTAAGATTTATTGATTTTGTATGAGTGCAAATACGATTAGAAAAGCTAAGAAACTAGTTGAAAGTGGTGGTGTGGTAAAAATCGAAGATGATTTATTTCAAATAAAATCCTCATCTGATCCTGAAAAATCCTACTTTGTGACACCAGATATTTGTGAATGTCCTGGTTTCAAAAATTTCTATAAATTTCATCATGGAAAAGGACTAAAGGCAAACTGCTCTCATTTAGAAGCAATTAGAATATTCAAAGAAAATTCAGATTAGATTATTTCAAATCATTTGTGTCTATTTTTCCAACATATGCTTTGTTTTTTATTATCACAATTGGACGTAGAATCAATCCTGGGTATTTTACCATTAACTTGATTATCTGAACCTCTGTCTTTTTAATATTTTCCAAATCTAATTCTTTGTACATTTTGTCTCTCTTTCGCAACATTTCTTGTGGTTTTTTACCTGTCATTTTGATGATTTTTTTCAGTTCATATTCTGTAAAAGGTTCTTTAAAGAAATCACGTGCCTCTACATCCATTTTTATTCTCTCCATACTTGAGATTGCCTTTTTGCAGGTAATACAGGTTGATTTGTGATATACTTTCAATATGATGTCATTTTTAATTTAGATTAAAATCTGTTTAGAATTTACCAATTGTTCATTCTTCACTACTTTGATTTTCTGATTCTACTTTATACTCTTCTGATTGGTTCTCATTGAATTTCTCAAGAACTTTTTTGGGGATTGTTAATCTGTCTAGATATGCTTGTCTTGCTTCTTCATACGTTCCTCCATTCTCAAGAATTTCTGCTTTAATTTTTTGAGCCTCTAAAAAGTTATTTTGAGTAAAGTTCAATTGATTTACTACTATATCTCTGATTTCTGGATTTAGGCCTACTATGTATTTTTCATACTTATATCCGCCATAGGTACCATAACCTGGCTTATATTCTTCAATTGCATCATTTCTAAGATTTTCAGCAATCCTTCTTTGTTGTTCTAAAAATATCTTTTCTGCAATTGGTTTTTGGGATTCTTTTATTTCTATAATTAATTGGTCATGTAATCCATGGTAATATTTGAATAAAGTTTGGCCTATTGGATTTTTTTCAAAATCACTTTCATTTGAACTTAGATATTTTTTTGCTTGATCAGTTGATAATTGCTGTTGTAATATTAAGACTGGGCTGGCATCTCCTTTTACTTGAAATTCAGTACTTGCAAATCCTGTCATACCATACCATGATGCAACAACATTGACGGTGTATGTCCCAGGGACTCTTTGAAAATCTACAAATTGTGCTTTAAATTCCCCATCGGGATTTGTGAATGCTTTGGTGGTATCTGCCCCAGTTCTAACTAAAACTTCTACGCCTCTAGTGGGATGATATGCGTGATCTACCACTCTCCCAGTAACGACTACTGTATCTCCAGAATTTATGACACCTTTTTCCATGTCTAATTCTACAATAAATTCCCAAAGCACTGCCTGAGAAGTTGGAATAAATGAGAATAAAATTACAAATGAACATAGTCCTATTACTATGGCTTTATCATTAGACACATACATTCATTTTAATTTTTGCAGTTAAGATAAAGTATGAATAAAAATTCGCTAATTTTTAATTTTAATTGAGTAATTTCACTTGGCTCGAGCCCTGAGACTGTCAATTTAATAAGTAAGAGGATAGGTCCTCAATACAGTTTTAACACTTCTTCGGGGATGCTTGTTCCTCTTTTCTGCCATGTCATAAAACAACTCATCAGTATGCCAAATATTTTCATACCCATCTCAGTTACAAGACGTTGTCTAATTTTTCGTGAGATTACGACCTTGCGCAACATCCTTTCTGACTCGTTATTTGTGGGCTCCATTCCTGGATATTTTAGAAATGTAAACAGGTTTGGTGTTGCTCGTGCAAGCTTGTCTCCAAACTTGCAATTCAAATTCTTGTATGTATTTGCAATTGCCATACAAGAGATCACCGATGAATCATAATGTACATGTGCATCAGGTTGCAATGAGATTTGTTTTGCATTGTGATACAGCAGACGCAATTTCTCATACAGCATGGTTTTTGATTCATCAACTGATTCAAACTCGGCATCTCGCAGTATGTGGGACCAACACCGTTGAATTGTTTTGAAACGGTTGTATGCAGCATAACCATCAACGGTAATGGGAATATTCCAGTATGGAAAGTGCAAATCCAATACGGCTGCTGCCCTGCTTTTGTCTGCATGATAAAATACCGCATCATTGCTGATGCATGTCCAGACATATCCCTGCTTGTTGTACATTGTATACGTTGTCTCATCAAATTTCAGATATTTTGATTTGTTAATATTTTTCATCCATAATTCTACATCAGATTCCAATGTTTTACCGACTGCAAACAACGCATTTTGTATTGTTTTTTTACATAATGATGCATCAGTCAGGTTTACTATCTCTTTGATTGAATTTAGACTGTTGTTTTGTTTTTGTAACGATAAAATTAATGTCATAAGATTTTTACCAATTGATGTTCCGTCTATTCCGACCTGTGGTGTTGTGATGTATCCACACTTGCAGGTGCATTGATGTATAATGTTGTTTATGTATTTAGTCTTTGGAATAAATAGAATATCAATTAATCTCTTTGTTAAAATTTTTGTATCTGTAATGTCTTTGCTACCACATTTTGCACATTTTTTTGGTTTGTGTATCTTTGTATAATCAGATTTTCTCGTGTTGGATACACCGACATGACCAATCTTTGCACCTGCCTTCTTTGAAGGAGAGGATGAATTCTTTTTTGTACGGTTTGCCTTTTTTTGACGTGTTGGAATGTTGTTTACAGATGACGGTGAATGTGGATTTTCATAGAATGCCAGTTTTCCTGCCTGTTCCTGAATTTTCAAAATCATTTCTGTATTGATTGCTTGTGATTTTTTCATATCCTCTGTCAGCTGGTTGATTATCTTTTGTTGATTAGAAATTTGAGCAAATGCCTTTGCCAGTTCATCTCGCAATATCTTGATCTCAGGGTTGCCCATAAGAGAGAATCTGAGATAATTAAATTTAGATCCGTATGATCTAAAATATTTGATTTCGTGGCTAACCTATCCTCTTACTTTAATAATCCCTATTAATTCTTAAACCCCTACAATCATTCTATCTTAAATCATGGATTTGAAAAAATTCAGCAATGATATTTTTGAGATGTCTGAAAAACTCTCAAAAAATCTAAAAGAAAATGATGTTCCTAAACTCAACTATGTTGGGCAACAATTAATTGGAATGTATAAGAAAAATCTTGTCAAAATCAATCATTCTATTTTAGAGCTAATCTGCGCTAGTAATTTAATTTCTAGAGGATTTACTGTCGAAGTTGAAAAAGATGTTTCTGATATTCTTGTTTGTGATATTTTTGCAAAGAAAGGTGGCGGAAATAATATTATTGAAATAGAAACTGGATTCACTCCTCCTGAACATGCTATGGATACTATAAATTATTTCTCTGCAAGAATTATGAGTAAGATTGCAAGATACAGTCAGCATTGTTCAAAGTTTTCTTTGGCTACCCCTGTGGTGGGCTTGCTACCAATTGCTAAAATATTTCTATTACCTCCAAATGCACGAAAAAAAGATGATGTACAGAGAATTAAAGATCTATGTGATAGGTACTACAAAAACCCACCAATAGAATATGGTGATATTTTGAATGCCCATCTTCATTCGATATATCTAATTAATATCGACAAGGGTTTTGCTAAAGAACTTGATCCTCAAGGATATGTGGATTTGACAAATGATCTACTTGAACAAAGTGAAGTCAAGTATTGAGACTGTGAAATAGGAAAAACTCAAATTCTTCTATTTTCTAATAATGCTAGAATGATTTGTGCAGCGTGTGAAACCCGAAAGCATTTTGAATGCATTGATTGTATGAATAATCACAAAACTCATCTTTGTAGTTGTGATTGCCATGATGAGAACACTGAATCTCATGAAGTTGGGAAATCTCATTAAATTTAGTTTTTAAATTTTCTTTCAATCTCTTGGGCCATAATTTCTAATTGACTGATATCTCCCAATTTCCTATATGTCAATTTTTCTATGGTTTTGATAATGCTGATTGCTGATCTATATTGTGGTATTTCGGGCTCATTTAGTTCACCATACATTCCTATTCCTTGAATTTCATTAATTTTTGCAAATCCAAGAATTAATCCATTAAAACCTGTAATGATTGATTTTTGTGGGGTGGTTTCTACATTCAGTCCTTCCATCCGTTTTGTCAATTCTCTTGATGTTGTAGTGATGAATGTTTTTGGTTCATTACCAAAAATTCTAGTGGTATGAAATCCTCCTAATGTATAGATAAATTTTGCAGAATATTTTTTTGCAGTATCTATTACATCTTGACATAATTCATTTAATTCATTATTACTTTGAGGTTGTCCTTTACCACCTCCAAAAACTATCAAATCATCTGTGTATCTATATTCCCACTTTTCATCAGGAATATCCACATATCCTCCTCTATCCACAATGTATGTTGGAAATGGGGTCTTTGCGGTTCTGAAGGTTTTTGTTCTGAGTGAATCATTGATGAAATTTACAACTATACTTCCAACATTTCCCATGTCTTGCATAGCTGCTATGATGATTGGTTTTGTAATTTCTGGCTCTTCATTTTGAATGAATTCCATAATACGTCTAAAATCCAATGAATTTTAAACGTATGTTGCATTTCTAATTTTTCTTGTAATGAATTAAATTTTATAAAATAATTCTTATTTTCATAATTTACCTCTTTGAATAATTCCAATATTTTTTAATCATTATTTTTGAGATTATCCCACAAAAAATTATTCACAGTTATCTGGGAAAAAAATCATTTCTTTACCTTTACACTTGAGAATATTTTTGATATATCTTATTTTGAATTTTTCGATGCATTGTTATTTCTAATTTTATGCCTAGAGATCAACTCTAAAAATTTGCCCCATTAACAGAAACTGGTATCATATTTTAACTCTTGTAGATTTTGGATTTCTATTCCTATGATCGAGAAAAATATGAAGATTCATAAGTCAAAAAAACTTTCTGTCGACAAATTATGGAAACATCCATGGAAAACATTGGTACACTAGAGTACGTTCTTGACAAATACTCTAAAATCTGGAGCTGGAAGGTCACAGGAGATCGTGCAGTTAGTATGATTTCTAGACTTGTCTCAGAGGCATGGTATGGGGAAAATATCGATGAAATTATTATTCCTGATAGTACAGAAACTGTAAAACAACTAAAACTCATTATGGATAGATATCCACTTGAAATTTTATCAAAATCTATCTGGCAAAGAAAAATTGTAAAAACATATGCTCCAAAACCTACGATCCCTCCAATCAAACTAAAACTAAAACGTGCAAAACCTGGTGAGCAGTTTAGGGGAAAACTACTAAATTTCCAAAAAGAAGGTTTAGATTTTCTACTAAAATCTTCTGGGAATGCTTTACTTGCTGATGAGATGGGACTTGGAAAAACTGTTCAAACTCTTTCTTATGCTGCATCTGAAAAACAAACCTTTCCACTGCTTGTGGTAGCTCCCCTAGTTACATTAAACAATTGGGAACGTGAAATCCAAAAATTTCTAAAGAAAAAAAGCAGGAATGGACGTATACTTGAATCTGAATCTCCAAGCGTTACAATGATTAGAACTGGAAAATCTAAAGAACTTCCTAAAACAGATATTTATTTAATTAATTATGAATTACTTTTCAAAAGAAACGATGATTTATCAAAATTAGGATTAAAAACAATTGTTTGTGATGAGGTGCATAATTTAAGATCGAAAACAACTCAAAAATATAAGGCAGTAAAAAAATTAGCAGCAAACCCCTCTGTTCTTTATAGAATTGGTCTTTCTGGAACTCCAATTTACAATCGTGGTTCAGAAATTTGGCCAATAATTGATATCATAAAGCCTGGTTTATTGGGAAGTTTTAAGGAATTTTGTGAATACTTTTGCTATGTTAATGAAAAAGGAAAAGCGATTGTTTTAGAAAATAAACGTGCATCATTAAGAAATGAATTACAAAAACATGTGATGCTTCGAAGAAAGAAAGCAGACGTTCTAAAAGAACTCAAAGATAAAGTTCGTTATAAAGAAGTAATTGCGGCAGATACTGATTATTATCTTGAAGAATTAGATAAAATCTGGAAAAAAGTAGAAACTGAACAAAAAGATGCAGACTCGGAATTTATCAAATCTACTTCATATCATAGAGCCATACAAAGTGAACGACAAATTGCAGGCATTGCAAAACTTCCACATGTAATTAATTTTGTAAAAAATATTATGGAAATTGAAGAAAGTGTTGTAGTATTTTGCCATCATAAGGTAATTCACAAATTACTTCATGAAAGTTTGCAAGAGTTTTCACCTGTTTCAATAATTGGCGGGCAAGCTGATAATATTCGTCAGGAACAAATAGACAAATTCCAAAAAGGTGAATCTAAACTAATGATTGCAGGAATTCGTGCTGGAAATGTCGGTATTAATTTAACGCGAGCTAAATATGTTATATTTGCAGAACTTGATTGGAGTCCTGCAATTCATAGACAAGCAGAAGATAGACTTCACAGAATAGGTCAGAAAAACACTGTATTTGCATACTATTTGATTGGACAAGGAACTCTTGATGATCATGTTGCCAATATTTTAGTGGATAAGAGCTATGAAATTGATCAAATTATGGATGAATCAAAAGAAAATTATGAAAATAAAGATAAAGCAGAACTGATTTTGGCACAAATTCAAGATAAAATTAGATCAAAATAATTAAATCTCCTATCTAGGCATTAGGATGATATTCTGAATAAAAAATATCGTAAGAGGATAGGTGTAAGAGGATAGGTCCTTAATACAGTTTTAACACTTCTTCTGGGATGCTTGTTCCTCTTTTCTGCCATGTCATAAAACAACTCAATCTGTATGGTACCATATTTTCATACCCATCTCAGTTACAAGACGTTGTCTAATTTTTCGTGAGATTACGACCTTGCGCAACATCCTTTCTGACTCGTTATTTGTGGGCTCCATTCCCGGATATTTTAGAAATGTAAACAGGTTTGGTGTTGCTCGTGCAAGTCAGTCCCCAAACTTGCAATTCAAATTCTTGTATACATCTGCAATTGCCATACCAGAAATCACAGACGAGTCATAATGTACATGTGCATCAGGTTGCAATGAGATTTGTTTTGCATTGTGATACAGCAGACACAATTTCTCATACAGTATGGTTTTTGATTCATCAACTGATTCAAACTCGGCATCTCGCAGTATGTGTGACCAACACCGTTGAATTGTTTTGAAACGGTTGTATGCAGCATAACCATCAACGGTAATGGGAATATCCCAGTATGGAAAGTGCAAATCCAATACGGCTGCCGCCCTGCTTTTGTCTGCATGATAAAATACCTCATTATCGCTGATGCATGTCCAGACATATCCCCAGCTTGTTGTACATCGTATACGTCGTCTCATCAAAGTATTTTGATTTGTTAATATTTTTCATCCATAATTCTACATCAGATTCCAATGTTTTACCGACTGCAAACAACGCATTTTGTATTGTTTTTTTACACAATGATGTATCAGTCAGGTTTACTATCTCTTTGATTGAATTTAGACTGTTGTTTTGTTTTTGTAATGATAAAATTACTGTCATAAGATTTTTACCAATTGATGTTCCGTCTATTCCGACCTATGGTGTTGTGATGTATCCACACTTGCAGGTGCATTGATGTATAATGTTGTTTGTATATTCAGCCTTTGGAATATATGGAATATCAATTGTCATCTTTGTTAAAATTTTTGTATCTGTAATGTCTTTGCTACCACATTTTGCACATTTTTTTGTTTGTGTATCTTTGTGTGATCAGATTTTCTCGTGTTGGATACACCGACATGACCAATCTTTGCACCTGCCTTCTTTGAAGGAGAGGATGAATTCTTTTTTGTACGGCCTGCCTTTTTTTGACGTGTTGGAATGTTGTTTACAGATGACGGTGAATGTGGATTTTCATAGAATGCCAGTTTTTCTGCCAGTTCCTGAATTTTTAAAATCATTTCTGTGTTGATTGCTTGTGATTTTTTCATATCCTCTGTCAGTTGATTGATTGTCTTTTGTTGATTAGAAATTTGAGCAAATGCCTTTGCCAGTTCATCTCGCAATATCTTGATCTCAGGGTTGCCCATAAGAGAGAATCTGAGATAATTAAATTTAGATCCATATGATCTAAAATATTTGATTTTGTGGCTAACCTATCCTCTTACATCGCTTTTGTGGTATACTGTCTAACAAATATTTAGAATCATAAATCTTACAAATTCCACTAATCCCTGAAATTCATACCCATTTATGCAACATGTGTGAATCTATCTCAAATTGTGGTGACGAATTTTTGTTATAGAGTATAGCACATATCATAGAATATGTAAAACCTTGTTTTTTATATTGCAGATTCTAGTCTTATTTTGGCTTTGTTTTTTTGCATACTATTCTTAAAAAATCAATGTTTGTTCCTTTCATGAAATGGCTACCGGATGATACCCCTCATGTCAGAATTTACCAAGTACAAAACATATCTCATCTAGGAAATTTAATTACATAAATCCAGATGAATATTTTTTGACAAATAATGCGGCTTTAGTCTCTGATCATATTTTCTATTAATTTCATAGACTAATATTCTGGAAAGTTTGATGATCTCTTATATGCTGATGTGGACGTAAGAATGATCAATTATGAAAGATGACTGGGGATTCTCCTTTGCTGGAAGGGCCATAGATTATTTTGGCAGCAAGGCAATCACATCCGACATTACTGCTGTGTTTGAGATAATTAAGAACTCTCGTGATGCCAATGCAAAAAAGGTCACCATCCATTTCAAGAATCTAGGTGAAAAAGATGATGCTCGTATTGAGATTTATGATGACGGTGATGGCATGTCTGAGAACGATGTAAAGGAAAAATGGATGGTGATTGGAACTGATTCCCGTCTGCGTGATAACAAAACAAAAAACGGAAAACCAGTTTGGGGCGAGATGGGAATAGGACGAATGGCATGTCAGAAGCTTGGAAGCAAGACTGACATGATATCAGTAAAAGGTAAACAGAGAATAAAGATGCTCTTTGATTGGTCTGTTTTTGAAAAACCTGGCGTGACCGTTGACAAAATAACATTTCCTGTAGAGTCTGGAAGTTCAAATGATATGGAAAGTGGTCTTACATTGGAAGTAAGCGGCTTGAAATCAAAGTGGACATCAAAAAAAATTAATGAACTAAAAGAGGAACTCAGTATTTTAATTTCTGATGAAATTTTTGATGACATTAAGATAATAGTAAAAGTTGAAAAAGAGGACGGAGATGTCGTTGGAAAAAATTATTCAAAACTTCGAGAAAGAATAACTGACAATGCTCCTTTCAGACTTGATGCTAAATTTGCAAATAATAAACTAATTGTTTCCATCTTCACACGTGTGGGACAGAAAGGATCTTGGAAGAGCCAAGTTGTTACTGGAATATATGATGATGTAACCGTTGGTCCGTTTTCAGTAGACCTCTTTCACTTTCCAAGAGCATCTGGGAAAGAAAAATCATCTATTCTTGAAACCTATTATGAAAACCTAATCGGGACTGAGAAACTTGAGTCATTTCTAAAACGAAATTATGGTGTGTATCTTTATCGTGACGGTGCATGGATGAAACCATATGGGGGAGAACTTGATTGGCTCTCATTAGAAGCCGGGGCAAGACAGGAAACAAGCAAGATTGGGTTGAAACAGATTTTTGGTCAGGTAATCCTGACAAAAAAGAAAAATCCAGAAATAAAACCTGCATCACACAGGGAAACCCTGATTGAAAATAAGGAATTCATGGATTTAAAGAAAATCATGAAGGAAATATTGGAAATTCTGAAGAACTACATGACATGCTGGAAAGAAGAGCAGAAGAAAATAACTCTCAAAGAAATGGGTACGCCAACGATGAAGACTGATGAAACTGTGGATGTTTTGCTTGACAGGATAAAGAATATGACAAATCTTCTTCCAGGTGAACAAAAAAAGAATGCAAAACTTACTCTTGATGGAATACAAAATATGATTATGGTGGAGAGAGAGGAATCTGACAGGATGCTTTCTGAAATAGGTGAGATTAGAAGCTATGAAAAAAATCTTGCAACCCTTGGAATTGCTACGTCATATATGGCGCGACAAGTAATCGAGCCGCTAGAAAAGAACATGAAGATACTGTCCGAAGGTGAGGCAATGCGGGAAAAAATAAAGAATCAAGATTGGAATATGTCCGAAAAAGAAATAATTCAATCTGAAAAAATGTTGGATGATATGAAGCACAATCAGAACCAGATGCTTCACTTCATGAAGTTTGTAGATGTTCTTGCTGATCATATTTCCAAATCCATCAGCCGGAACAAAAGA
Organism: Candidatus Nitrosopumilus sp.; assembly: GCA_965262905.1. Taxonomy (GTDB): domain Archaea; phylum Thermoproteota; class Nitrososphaeria; order Nitrososphaerales; family Nitrosopumilaceae; genus Nitrosopumilus. The sequence continues at coordinate 558,302 of OZ253567.1, read as the reverse complement.
TACACGCAAGTCAATGTACTTGAATGCTGGCAAACCGTTTCTGACGGATTTCAAGATAAAAAGGAGGAATTGAAAATTGAAATTACCGATAATCGGAGTAACCCTCACAACAAATCTGCCAAACAAAACTTAGTTGTAAAGATTGATAAGATAGACTTGGAATGCATATTGACAAATCTGTATCTGAACTCTATCGAATCTCTGAGAAGGATAAAGGGCAAACGGAGGGTAACATGTTATTACTGGTATGCCGACAACTCACTTTTCATAGAATTTTCAGATAACGGACGTGGTATTCCGAAGGGTAAATTAGAAGAGGTATTTGAGCCCTTCAAATTTGGACACAGTCAAGACAATGATGAGATGCACGGTCATGGTTTGGGATTGTATCTTGTAACGAAGATCATGGAAAACTATGGTGGAACTGCAACTGCTGTTGAGATAAAAGAGGGTGCCAAAATACGACTGGTATTCCAAGATGTTGTAAAGGTTGTGAGCTGATAACGATGGACCAAGTTAGAGAACAACTGCTTGATGAAGTAAATAAATTTTTTGTAGGTCCAAGAAGTGACACTGATCCACTTCCTATAGGTAATTCCCCTCTGGATATGTATACTGCAGGTATTCTTTTTCCAAAGAGTGCGCCTCATGACAAGTTGGACAAGGATGAAAATGATGGTGGAAAGGATTCAAAGGAAGATTCACAGCATGATGAAGAATCTGAAAAGTTTTTCAAACAAAACTCCATAGGATTGAGAACAGAAATTGAGGAAGGCACCAAAAAAATTCTTCTTGTAGTAAATTATGGAAAGTATGTTCAAAATGAAAAGGGAATTTGGGAGAGACATGAACTTGACACAATAAAACGTACACATGAACTAGAACTGTTAAAGATAGAGGGCGAAGTGGAAATTCTTGACAATTCAGATTCATCTGAAGCAAAAATTTGGTGGAAGATTTACAACGGAACTGTACTCAACGTATTTTTGGAAAATGTAATGATATGGGCAGAACCTAATGAGAAAGATGATGATAAAAATTCACAAAAGAAAGAAACGATAGATTACCCCGAGGCAACTAAACGTAACAACGAGAATACCATTTTCCAACCATCCATCTCATTACAGTCATCTGATGATACATGTTCTTTCAAACCATTATCTGCGAACTCCAAGATTTACAAATCCGTGGAGGATGATCTTTTTGACATGCTTTATAGAAACAAGAAAGTATTTGGAAGTGGATATGGCTGTGCCGCAGAATGGGGAGAAGATGACTGGCCAAAATTTGTTCGAACTGTAATTGTTCCCACGTTCGAGGATGATGAAATTGCAAAGTTCACCGAAGATGTGGATGATCCTCTAAAACCTGCAAGAATTGACATGTATGATCTTTGTTGCTTTGAAGATCTTGAAGATAATGATGCCAACCGAAAAACAATCAAGACAAAACTTTTTCCAATGATAGAAAAATATCAAAATTGGATCTTGGAACAAAAAAAACTTGCTGATGTAGAATTTACAAAAAACTCATACGGAGAAATTGCAAATATAAACTTGAAGCGATGCTCGGAGGTATTGGGCAGGATAGAGGACGGTTACCGATTACTAACAGACGAAAGTGAAGAGGACAGTAATCAAATTCTGAAGGCGTTCATACTTACCAATAGGGCAATGCTCTACCAAAGACTTCACTTTAACTATTCACTGAACAATTTCAAAAACAAGAAAGATGTCGAATGGCCGGATGTTAAAAAACCCGGACAGGTATTCTGGTATCCTTTCCAAATTGCATTCGTTTTGATGTCTATGCGGGGAATTGCATTCAAAAATCATCTTGACAATTCAGTTGCTGATTTGATTTGGTTTCCTACGGGAGGTGGAAAAACCGAAGCATATCTTGGTGTTGCATCCTTTACGATGATACTGAGGCGTCTGAGAGGAGATGTGGAAGATGGACTTGGTGTTTCTGTGATAATGAGATATACTTTAAGACTTTTGACACTACAACAGTTTGAAAGGGCATCAACTCTGATATGTGCATTAGAATTTCTTAGGAGAAAAGTTAAGCCAAGATGTTTGGGTGATGAGCCATTCCTACTTGGACTCTGGGTAGGATACAGTCTAACTCCGAACCATTTCCAAAGTTCCGAGGATGCTCTAAAACAACTTAGGGAAAACCCACATATCACACCGTCTGATGGTTCGCCATGTCAGACAAATTATTGTCCTTGGTGTGGAAAGCGGTTGACACCACATCTAAACTACAAATTCGATTCTAAAACAAAGTGGACCCTTGTGCGATGTACAAATGAGTCAAGTCCTTGCATATTCACAGATAGAAGTTTTAGACCTGATAAGATACTTCCATTGGTGACGGTGGATTCTGATATTTATACAAGATGTCCAAGTATGATTATTGCAACCGTAGACAAGTTTGCACGATTACCATTTCGTCCCGACATAGCAAACATCTTTGGAAGGTCATCTAGAAAATGTGAACTTCACGGATTTCTTCCAAGGGGAAAACATCCGAGTTGCGGAATCAACGGCGAAGGGACTCACCGCAAAGGTAACAATGAACGAGTTAGAAACATAACCTCTACATTTCCACCTGATCTTATCATTCAGGATGAATTGCATCTCATATCGGGTCCTCTTGGAACGATGGTTGGCCTTTATGAGACTGCTGTTGATTTTCTAACAAGAGTTTCTAGAAATGGTAAAGAACTAAGACCGAAAGTGATTGTCTCAACAGCAACAATCAAGGGGGCTCAGGACCAAGTCCGTAAAATATTTAATAGATCCAAGACACTGACATTCCCTTCTCCGGGTATTGCCCGAAAAGATTCCTTCTTTTGGTGGGAGACTGGAAAAAAGAGTAAATTGTTTGTAGGAGTTTCCTTCTCCCAACAATCTGGAAAATATGCATTGGGTAAACTATATGCTGCACTTTTACAAAAGATACAGATTGTTAGATTGTCCCCGACAATGGATGATGGACAAGTTGATCCTTATTGGACTCTAGTTGGATACTATAATAGTATCAGGGAACTTGGAGGGGCAAACAGACTAGTTGAAGACGATGTTGTCCAAAACATTCGCTTTTTGGCAGATGCAGTATATCAAAATCAGTTCTATGTGAGAGATCCTGGAACTCCTGAGAATGGAATAGACGAACTTACCGGCAGGAAGACCCAGAAGGAAATTAACGACATACGGGACAAGCTTGAAAAATCACTTCCTGATCGAGATGTAATTTCCGTACTTCTTGCAACAAATATGATTTCTGTTGGAATAGATATTGATAGACTTGCGCTGATGGTAGTCAATGGTCAACCCAAAACTATTACGGAATATATCCAGGCTACCGGAAGAATTGGAAGAAGACACACATCTCCCGGAAGTGTATTTGTACTTTTCAATCCCTATAAACCCCGAGATCTTTCACATTATGAAAATTTTAGTGGATTTCACAGTATGATGCACAAGTATGTTGAACCTTCAACACTCACTCCTTTTTCAATACCTGCTTACAACCGTGCACTTCATGCAGTATTTATCGCAATGATAAGATTAAGCGACCCACTTCTTGCAGAAAAAACAACAGCTGATGATTTCAGAATACCACAAGGGGATACAGCTACAAAATTCATTCTTGATCGATTCAAGTCTGTGGAACAGGTTGATGATGATTCGGAATCTTACAAAACATTCAGAACAAAACTGATTACGCTTCAAGAACAGTGGGTACAATTTATCCGAGATGTTGCCAATAATACTTCCCTACATGAAACAGTTTGGTATAACAACCCATATAACAAATGGGATGATAAGGAACCGAATCCAAGTGTGCTTATGATTGAATTTGCAAAACGTGGGGAGCAAGATGATGACACTTTCCCACTCAGCACACCTGAATCTCTGCGAGATGTTGAACAACAAATTGAAATGGAGTATGTTTAGATAACCTTGGATAAAGAACATTTTCACATCCGACCAAGCCAAGTAACCCGCACTTTTGGCCCTGGTGCAATATATGACAATCAACGTGATTCAATGATTATTATGGGGCTAGACTATTGGGATCCTGAAAAATTTAAATCAATAAGAGACGAAATTCTTCTTGAAGAAATCAAGAGAAATGGTTTTGTAAATGTAGAACGACTGGTTTCCACATCATCGTTCAAAGATCCAAAGAACCCTGCAAAGGTTCCAGTTAGAAGTTTCCCTTCATGGGGGTTTTGTCCAAGATGCGACAAACTAGTTCCTGGACGAAATAACAAAACTGGCAAGGGCATGAGTTGTGATTCATATGAATGTGGTAACATGAAAAAAACTAGTGGCGTTAAGCCTCCAAAAACATATCCTGTAAGATTTGTAACTGCATGCAAGGACGGACATCTTGACGAATTTCCATGGTATCGTTGGATTCACAGAACCGAAAGCGAACGAGATTCATGTAGTCAGGATGATGCTAAACTGTACTTGGTTGGAGACTCCAAATCCCTTTCACTTAACTCAAAGAGAGTCCTCTGTCGTGGAAAAAATTGCATTGCAAAACACCAAAAAATGACCAAGGCCTTATCAAAGGGAGGACTGCAATTTGTCACGTTTGGATGCACTAAGAGAAAACCGTGGCTTGACAGATACTCTGGTGATTGCGATGAGGACATGAAGGGGATTTTCAAAGGAGCAACAAACATCTATTTCCCATTAGTCAGAAGCGCCGTTACAATTCCACCATTCAGTGATGATCTTGCTGGAAAAATTACAGATGCTGGTTCAGAGATTTCAAGATTTAGACAAAATCACAATAATGATTTTTACGAAGAATGGCTTGAGGAAAAATTCCAACTTAAATCAAAAAAATTTCCAGATAGACGATGGACCATACAGCAAGTTCTTGACAAAATTGCAAGTCTGGAGGAATTTTCAAAACGTAACAAGGACAAGGATGTTTACAATCTCGAGTTTGATGCACTTAATTCTGGAGAGAATTATGATGATGCCGAGTTTGTAACTGAAAACATTGATGATATATCTTCAGAATTCCGTAACTACATTGACCGAATCGTTCTGGTCAAAAAAACTCGTGTCGTGTCTGCAATCACTGGATTTACAAGAATTGATCCTTTTGATACTGATGAGGATACAAAGGTCTCAAGTCTTTCCAAAGAAAATCTTACTTGGCTTCCCGTGGTTGAAAATCGCGGCGAAGGAATATTCTTCTGTATTAACAACAAGACATTAGAGGAGTGGGGGATTAACAGTTCTGTAAAGGAAAGGTTTGACCATATTATGATGGTTCAGGACGAGATAAAGACTGATCCTAGCAATCATCGACACAATGCGAAATACGTATTCTTGCATACCTTTTCCCATCTTATAATGAAAAGTCTTTCAAAACTTGCAGGATATTCTACGGCATCGTTTACAGAAAGAATTTACTGTGGAAACGGAATGACTGGAATTTTCATTTACACCTCGTCTCCAAGTAGTGACGGGGCCCTAGGAGGACTGGTAGAGCTTGGAAGAAAAAATAAAAACAAACTTTGGGATGTGCTTGAAGATGCTGTCTTCCAATCCACACTTTGTTCATGTGATCCTCTCTGTTCTATGCGGGAAATCGAAAGAACATCCCAACTAATTGGGGCTGCATGTCACGCATGTGCACTTCTTCCGGAGACCTGTTGTGAGAATATGAATAGTCTTCTTGATCGAGAATTTGTTGATCATACATTGAAGAACAAAAAAATAGGATTCATTACACTAAGACAATGAGTGCTGTAAACGTTACAGATCTTGCTGAAAAGATTATGGAGATAATTCAAGATTTTCCAAAAGCCAGCATTCAAAAACTTGTATCTGCATGGGAATCTAAAATCACCGTTACAAAATACAACTTGGAAGAAATTATCGGAATTTCTGGACCAAGGATAAGACAACTGATGCTTCTTGTAACTGATCCTGCAATTGATCGTTCTATTCTTAATGCCATGTTTGTTACAGGTCTGGTTGCAAAATCCCACACGTCTGGAAGTATAAACGAGATGGAGATTGTATGGACAGGACCTAGAAAAATCAGTGTAGGCGTAAGAAACACAAAGCCTGTAATTGAAGAAATGTTGAAATCCACAAAGCAGGGGGAAACTGTTACCATAATAGACTATAGGATCACAAGCAATGCGGAAAGCATTGTTGATGAACTAAACGCCTGTCTTAAATCAGGAGTCCATGTTGATTTGATTGTTGATAAAAGTCGTGTAAACGAAACTGAACTGCGAAAATGTTTTACGGAAAAAAGTCTTACCAAACCAACAATATATACAAGAAAAGACAAGGAATCCAAATTCTACAAGGTTCACGCCAAGGTAATAGTAATTCATGACAGGCAAATGCTGGTAAGTTCTGCCAATCTGACCGAGCTTGGAACTGAGGTAAATTTTGAAATTGGTCTTCTGGTCAGCGGACCTGTTGTAAAAAATATGATGGCATTGATTACTAAGATGATTGAAGAAGAATATTTTGTCGGAAATAATTAGTTATGTTTACCAAAAGACTTTCTGTATCTGTCGAAGAGAAAGACGATGCCGGAAAAATTCTGCATGATCTTTTCTTTGATGGAAAAGATGATGATCTGATTGGAATTTGGCTTCATGATTATCTGAAAAGACGTTTACCTGGAGTTGAAAAGATTTTAGCTTCAGATGATGGCTCTGGAGCAAGTGAGCTTTCAGACGTCAGTCTTCCTAGAACCTTGGTAGATATGTTTGGTAGTGAGATATTTGACGGAGATTTTGGTGCCGAACTAAGAATCAAGATGATGGAGAAACTTTTTGAAAAAGAAGAATATCGGAAAATTTTCAACATCTTTCTTGGCAGCTCAAGATTTGACAGTGACAAGATTCAAAACATGAAAATTGAATTCAATCAGGATCCAAAAGGTATGACAACAGAATGTGTATCTAGTTTGAAAAATGATCGTAAAAAACACTCTTGGTCTCCAGGTGGGTCATTTCCCAGAAAATTTGTAGAACAGATGCGACTGGCAGATATTTTTGCAGGAATTAGCAGTGATCCGCCACTGAAACGAGTCGAGGAAGCAATTCCTAAAGTGGATGTCAAAGAGATAAAAAATTTTCAAAAAAATATGAAAAAACAAGTTATTGAAATTCTTGAAGGTTCTGATGAAAACAGGGCAATCGTAACTCTTCCCACGGGTTCTGGCAAAACAAGGGTTGCTGTGGAGGCGATTGTAGATTTTCTGAACAACAATGGTGTCGATAAAAATATTCTATGGATTGCACAGAGCCAAGAAGTATGTGAACAAGCGGTATTGTGTTTCAAACAGATTTGGGAACAATACGGAAAAGGCGAAACTCTAAATATTTTTAGAGTATGGGGAAAAAATGATCTTCCTATTTCAGATGAGTATGGAATAATTGTTGGTGGAATCCAAAAACTTCTTTCTCGTAAGAATGATCTTCATCATCTCATTGATGACGCCGCACTCTCTGCTGTCTTCATTGATGAGGCCCATCACTCAGTTACAAATTCATATGCTGCAATTTTGAATGAACTTAAAATCTCTACATTTCCAAATGGAATTTTAGAAAATGACAAGGTGCCGCTCATTGGTCTTACTGCAACACCTGAACGGCGAATTGATTCTGAAACTAATCGTCTTCATAGAATGTATGGTGGAAAAAGAATCTACCCCAATGAAAAATATCAACCTGATTCAGACAGTGGAAATCATTTTGGTGAACACTGGAAAGACTTGGGCTTTATGAGAACTAAGCTTATTGAAATGAAATATCTTGCAAAACCAACATTTCACATCATTGAACCTGGAAAAAAGAAATTCCGGTTGACTCTGGATGAAACAAAAGACTTTGAAGATGGATGTGACCGCTGGATTGAAAGAATTGCCACTGAAGAAGAGCGTAACAAGAACATAAAAAATGAGATTCTCAAATGGGCTAAGAAAGGAAAGAAGATTCTGTACTTCGGAACAAACGTTTCACAATCAAATGCAATGGCAAGAATTTTGGAAAAGGAGAATATTAAAAGTGTATGTATTACAGGAGATACAAGGTATGCTACAAGAAAACTATTTGTCAACACATTCAACCAACAAGACAGCAATGAGATACAGGTTATGTGTAATTATAATGTACTTGCGACAGGGTTTGACTCTCCTCAGATAGACACGGTAATCATTGCAAGACCTACTACCAGCATTGTTGCTTATCAACAGATGATTGGACGTGGACTGAGGGGGGAGAGATTTGGAGGTAAGTCTGGAAATCGTTGCGACATAGTTACTGTAAAGGACAATATCTCAAAATTTAATGATGAGCGTATTGAACTAGGATACATTCAGTATGAAAAGGAACTCGAGATGGGCCCTGCGGTGCCTTCTGAGGGGGATATGTTTACCGAGGATAAACTTTATGAAGTTTTCAGGGTTCAAAAATATGGAGGTATCCGATTTACTAATAAACATAACTTTGTGATTCTTGTTGATTCGGACATGAGCAGCTACGAAGATCATGTGGATGAGCAATCTGGAATTATAACATATACTGGAATCGGAGAGAAAGATCAGGGATTTGACAAGGGTGTTGGAAAATTCAATGCCAAGGTAAAAAATTTAAATTCTATTCTTCTCTATTTCTACAAGCCCGAATCAAACAAATTAATGTTTAAACATTTGGTAAAATACGAATCCTATTCTTATTCAATGGAGAAAAACAATGCAAAAGAAGAAAGAAAGGTTATTAAGTTCAAATTAAAAATTGTTAGAAAATAATTCTGATTGCATGTTTTCATATAACGAAGAGATAAAGTTCGTGAACTAAATTATTCCAAAACAAAAAATTTTTTGATCAGTTTACCCAATGAAATACATGAACCAGTTAGAATCCCTTGAAGCAGCATACAAAAAACTCTCATGTTGCATTAAGGATGATTGCAGTACTAATGATTCTAAAAGATGGGAAAGACATACAATAGACCTCTTGCGTAATTAGACTAATTTTACAACATTGCCCAAATTCTTTCACAACAAGATCCAAAGATAAACTCAAACCATTTCCTTTCATGTTAACATACAAACGTAAGAGGATAAGTCCTCAATACAGTTTTAACATCTCTTCTTGGAACGCTTGTTTTCTCTTTTCTGCCATGTCATAAAACAACTCAATCTATATGGTACCATATTTTCATACCCATCTCAGTTACAAGACGTTGTCTAATTTTTCGTGAGATTACGACCTTGCGCAACATCCTTTCTGACTCGTTATTTGTGGGCTCCATTCCTAGATATTTTAGAAATGTAAACAGGTTTGGTGTTGCTCGTGCAAGCTTGTCTCCAAACTTGCAATTCAAATTCTTGTATGTATTTGCAATTGCCATACAAGAAATCACAGATGAATCATAATGTACATGTGCAACAGATGACCATGAGATTTGTTTTGCATTGTGATATAGTAGACGCAATTTCTCATACAGCATGGTTTTTGATTCATCATTCTGTTCAAACTCGTCATCTCGCAGTATGTGGGATCGGGCACCGTTGAATTGTTTTGAAACGATTGTATGCAGCATAACCATCAACGGTAATGGGAATATCCCAGTATGGAAAGTACAAATCCAATACAACTGCCGCCCTGCTTTTGTCTGCATGATAAAATACCGCATTATTGCTGATGCATGTCCAGACATATCCCCAGCTTGTTGTATATTGTATACGTTGTCTCATCAAAGTATTTTGATTTGTAAATATTTTTCATCCATAATTTTTCATCCATAATTCTACATCAGATTCCAATGTTTTACCGACTGCAAACTAAACATTTTGTATTGTTTTTTTACACAATAATGTATCAGTTAGATTTACTATCTCTTTGATTGAATTTAGACTGCAGTTTTGTTTTTGCAGTGACATGATTACTGTCATAAGGTTCTTACCAATTGATGTTCCGTCTATTCCGACCTGTGATGTATCCGCACTTGCAGGTGCATTGATGTATAATGTTGTTTGTATATTCAGTCTTTGGAATATACGGAATATCAATTGTCTTCTTTGTTATAGTTTTTGTAACTATAATATTTGCTACCACATTTTGCACATTTTTTTGGTTTGTGTATATTTGTGTGATTTACCGACATGACCAATCTTTGCACCTGCCTTCTTTGAAGGAGAGGATGAATTCTTTTTTGTACGGTTTGCCTTTTTTTGACGTGTTGGAATGTTGTTTACAGATGACGGTGAATGTGGATTTTCATAGAATGCCTGCCTTTCTGCCTGTTCCTGAATTTTTAAAATCATTTCTGTAATGATTGCTTGTGATTTTTTCATATCCTCTGCCATCTGATTGATTGTCTTTTGTTGATTATGATTTTGAGCAAATGACTTTGCCAGTTCATTTCGTAATATCTTGATCTCAGGGTTGCCCATAAGAGAGAATCCGAGATAATTAAATTTAGATCCATATGATCTAAAATATTTGATTTTGTGGCTAACCTATCCTCTTACGATTTTATCTAAGGTAAATTCAAATAAGCAAATTGAAACACCTTGAAAATAGTTCACGAACTTTTGATCTTCGCTACACAAAACAAAGAGTGAAATATATATCTTGGAGTGTGAACATAACATGTGCCGCTTAAGTTTATTGATCTATTTGGAGTTCCAGGTGGCATGAGTTTGGGGTTCAAACTTGCTGGAATGAAGTCAGTGGGGGCACTGGACATCTTTAAACCCGGAATAGATACATACAAAAAAAATTTTCTCATACCGGAAGAAAATGTAGTGTGCGCTGATGCTAGCAAGGACAACATTGTTAAAAAGTTTCAAAAACAAACATCACTAAAACCATCTGACGTGGATGTAGTTATCGGAGGCCCACCATGTCAGGGATTCAGCAATGTGGGGCGAGTCAAAATTGCATCACTTGTAAAAAATGGGCAAAGAAACGGACGTAGTTCTAATTCCAGATTCATTGATGACAAGAGGAATCATCTTTACAAATCATTCATAAAATTTGTTGAGTGGTTTAAACCAAAAGCTATAGTGATGGAAAATGTTGTCGGAATGCTAACTTACAAGAATGGACGGATTATAGAGCAAATCAAGAAAGACTTTCAGAATGCGGGCTATCCTAATGTTGATTATCGTATACTTAATGCAGTAGACTACGGTGTGCCACAATTTCGAAAAAGGGTTTTCTTTATTGCAACAAAAAATCGTAAACATATTTCATGGCCTGAACCTACCCATTTCAAAAAATCTGATCTTGATAGAAAATTCATGACAGATGACGTTCAAGGTTATGTGACAGTAGGAGATGCGCTAGGTGATCTTCCCTTGCTTAGACTTCCTGAAAAAAGTATCAAGATAAAGGATTCCATCAAAAAATACAGAAAATCTCCTGGATGCGAATTTCAAAAATGGTCGCGAGGAGGACAGAATACATTACATAACAATATTACAAGATGGCACAGAAAAAAGGACATAAAAGTTTTTAGAAACATGGGGCAGGGTGAAAAATGGTCTGATCTTTCAAAATCTGACAGGGGAAGAATCGGTTACAGTAATAAATCCTTTGATGACAAATGGAAGAGACTATCAAACAAAAATCCTTCTTGGACGGTCGTATCACATCTTGCAAAGGACGGATACATGTACATTCATCCAACGCAGAACAGGACAATTTCCGTAAGAGAAGCTGCAAGACTTCAGAGCTTTCCTGACTCGTTTGTTTTTTCAGGTTACCGATCTGCACAGTTCAAACAGATTGGAAATGCAGTGCCTCCACTTTTGGCGATGGTAATAGCAAAACATCTAAAAAAAATACTTGCAGATTAGAAATATAACGAAGAGATAAAGTTCATGAACTAAATTATTCCAAAACAAAAAATTTTTTGATCAGTTTACCCAATAGATGTCTTGCGTAATTATTTCTAGGCGTAAATTTTGAAGTATGATTTTCCAAATTAATTTCGAAATTTAGATTTTTAGGCATAAATTTTATTAAAATACAAAACTTGGTAAAAAATCACTCTAATTACGCAAGAGGTCTAATGAAATACATGAACCAGTTAGAATCCCTTGAAGCAGCATACAAAAAACTCTCATGTTGTATTAAGGATGATTGCAGTACTAATGGTTCTAAAAGATGGAAAAGACATACAATGTACAGCAAAGACAGTAAGAGGATAAGTCCTCAATACAGTTTTAACATCTCTTCTTGGAACGCTTGTTTTCTCTTTTCTGCCATGTCATAAAACAACTCAATCTATATGGTACCATATTTTCATACCCATCTCAGTTACAAGACGTTGTCTAATTTTTCGTGAGATTACGACCTTGCGCAACATCCTTTCTGACTCGTTATTTGTGGGCTCCATTCCTAGATATTTTAGAAATGTAAACAGGTTTGGTGTTGCTCGTGCAAGCTTGTCTCCAAACTTGCAATTCAAATTCTTGTATGTATTTGCAATTGCCATACAAGAAATCACAGATGAATCATAATGTACATGTGCAACAGATGACCATGAGATTTGTTTTGCATTGTGATATAGTAGACGCAATTTCTCATACAGCATGGTTTTTGATTCATCATTCTGTTCAAACTCGTCATCTCGCAGTATGTGGGATCGGGCACCGTTGAATTGTTTTGAAACGATTGTATGCAGCATAACCATCAACGGTAATGGGAATATCCCAGTATGGAAAGTACAAATCCAATACAACTGCCGCCCTGCTTTTGTCTGCATGATAAAATACCGCATTATTGCTGATGCATGTCCAGACATATCCCCAGCTTGTTGTATATTGTATACGTTGTCTCATCAAAGTATTTTGATTTGTAAATATTTTTCATCCATAATTTTTCATCCATAATTCTACATCAGATTCCAATGTTTTACCGACTGCAAACTAAACATTTTGTATTGTTTTTTTACACAATAATGTATCAGTTAGATTTACTATCTCTTTGATTGAATTTAGACTGCAGTTTTGTTTTTGCAGTGACATGATTACTGTCATAAGGTTCTTACCAATTGATGTTCCGTCTATTCCGACCTGTGATGTATCCGCACTTGCAGGTGCATTGATGTATAATGTTGTTTGTATATTCAGTCTTTGGAATATACGGAATATCAATTGTCTTCTTTGTTATAGTTTTTGTAACTATAATATTTGCTACCACATTTTGCACATTTTTTTGGTTTGTGTATATTTGTGTGATTTACCGACATGACCAATCTTTGCACCTACCTTCTTTGGAGATGAATTCTCTTTTGTACGACCTGCCTTTTTTTGACGTGTTGTTTGCAGATGCTAATTTTCATAGAATGCCTGCTTTCCTGCAGTTCCTGAATTTTTAAAATCATTTCTGTATTGATTGCTTGTGATTTTTCATATCCTTTAGTTGATTGTCTTTTGTTGATTAGTAATTTGAGCAAATGCCTTTGCATCTCACAATGTATAATCTCAGGGTTGCCCATAAGAGAGAATCCTAGAATTTAGATCCGTATGATCTAAATTTGATTTTGTGGCTAACCTATCCTCTTACAATCTATTCTATTATGAAAATCCACATTCCCCACCATCAAAAAATTCCCTTGAATGGAGAAAATGTAGATGCAAAGAAAAATAGGGATTCTGATTCTGGCAAATCAAAACGTGGTGGTATACCAGGTCACAAAGGTGCAACACAAAAATTTACTCCAACTAGTACCACACATCAGATAAATGTCCCAAATGTGGCAGTATAGATATCACTCAAACCAAAATTCACAAAAGAGTTATGGTTGAAATTCCTAAACCTGTACCATACATTACAACTAAACATATTTTGTATCAATACAATTGTAAGAATTGTTCTGATAATTTTCAGACAAATGGAAATCTTCCACCATGTGAAAGTTTTGATGGTTCAGCAATACGTGAGATAACATCACTGTTCTCAAAGAGAATGTCATACGACACCATCAGAGAAACATTGCAGAAAAGATATGGACTAAAAATCAGCAATACAACAGTGCAATCCATTCTTCACACTGGTGGAGTAATGCTAGAGCCATTATATGATACTATTCACAGTAAAATCATGACTGAAAAGATTCTTGGGATGGATGAGACAACATTTCCAATTGACTGAAAAGACAGGATGGATGAGTGGGTTGCAAAAAGTAAAACAGATGCACAATACACCTTAGAGTACAGCAGAGGTGCCAAGATTCCAAAAAAACATTGGAAGAAATTCTCAGGGATTCTAGTCTCTGACGGATACGCTCCATACAGGACTGTATTTTATGATAATGTAAAATAGAGATGCACTGCATATCTGCTGTGAGATGCCAAATATCTGGCAAGAAAATTAAAAGATAAACAAGCTAGGATTCTTTATGGGAAATTTTCAGATGTGCTACATCGTGCAAGAGTTTAGAGTATACAGAAACATTCGGAGAAACAACACAAAAGACATGCAAGAGATTTGCTAAAACAGACAGATTGTATCATACGACAATACATGGCAGGTGATACAGAAATGATTCAGTTTGGCAAGAAACTAAAAACTGCAAGGGATAGTTTGTTTACATTTGTGATACATTGTGATGTTCCATCAACTAACAATGATACAGAGAACTCTATTCGAAGATACATCATGCAGAGAAATGTTCGTGGACGCAATCAGGGAATGAGAATGTTATCTTACTTGTTTTGAGACATGGAGAATAACTGAACATATTTTCAGAGATGGCAAAATACATCTAAAGTGCTTGATACATACTTACACTGGAAGATCTTAGAGAGTTTTCATCCCATTGAGTGTATTGTCAAATCATCTTTATATTGGGATTTATTTTTGTAGCAGAACAATGACTGTAAATAACGTAAAATATATGATTCCACTCTTAGCATCATATGTCACTCGAAGTGACAAATATTCAAGGTTTATCACATATGATACAATAGTAACTAATCTGGGAATAACAGGGATTGCTCAATGATCATCCGCTATTCTTTTTTTATTTTTTTATTGCTCTTTGTACCAGCTATAATTTTTGCAGAATACTCTGTACCAACAGAAGAACAAACGCTTGCAGAAACATGCAATTTATATCTAGATGATTTGTCAGAATTTCCTCATTCACGTAATGGTATTTGTTATGCTCAGGAATTTTGTGTACCAGATGAATACTTTCCTTGGTTGTCCCAATCTGATGAAAAAATAATAATGAAAAATGATTATATCGTCAAACAATTTTTGCACAAATATCCAGATGTATCCTTTGAAGATAGTAAGGGAGTTTTTGACCATTCTCGGCATTTCACGTCTTCATGGATAACATCTGGACTAGGAAATTACAACGGTCCACAATTAGAGATTACTTTTGATAAATGTGGCAACATCACAGTATATACATATTATTTAGATCAATCAGAAGGTAATTCTGTCAGGACAGAGTACCCTTTTGATGATCATGATCTTGAAGACATCAAAACGTATGAAGAAAACAAGTACAATGTAATAAAGACAATCATGCAAAGACATCCAACACCTGCAATTCAGATGAGTGAATTCAACATATCACTAAATGAGGTACACTGTAATGATGGATTAGAGTTGTACATTCGCGACAATAACATTCCAGTATGTCTCAAACCACACACATATGAGACTCTGCTAGATCTAGACTTTAATTTGCACCAGCCAAAATATCGCCCTCTAATGGAGTAATTCATCCAACATAACTTTAGCCTAAAAGTGTAATTATACTGAGACTTGGGCATAACTAGTTCTACTTTTTGAGTCAATTCTCAAATTATTCAAATGAAAAAAGATAAGGATCTCTACAATTTTATTGCAACATGAATGTAAAAATCCCTTGGCAAGATTCTATTTGAATCATTTCTTATTGGTGTGTTACATTTGTATGTCTTTCATGTTGCAATGAGATATATAGCGAAGATCAAAAGTTCGTGAACATTTTTGCAGGGTTTCTGAAAATATAATTTGCAATATCAAGATTGAACTTTGTTACCCTAAAATATTTAGAGACTGCCTTGTTCATCTCTGTAAACATTGCATAATACTGAGATACCAACAGTGCATGCTTGCCAATCTTCCAGCATTGCTCAATCATGTTTAGATACGGTGATCCCTTTGGAAGCCATATTAGTTTGACATCAGGATTCTTTGCAAGATATTCCTTGACTGTTATTGATTTGTGAACTGATGCTCGGTCCAGCATTATTGCAATCTTACCGTATTTCCAGTGTAACTCTTTTAGATATTCTACAAATGTTGTACCATTGAATCTATCATAAACTCTGAACAACTGACTGCCATTTTCTGTGATGATGCCATATACTGCCAGGCTTTCATGTCGTCCTGTGTATGGAAGAAATATTCTCTTGGCAACTTTTGTCCAGTATTTTTTTCCTTTTTTTACATCTCTCACAAAGAATGCCTCATCTGCCATTGCAATGACAAATCCATCCTCTTTTAGGCGTAAAATTCTCTTTTTAATGCGTTGTTGCCAGCTGTGAACAGCAGATATGCTTGCACGATTGATATGGTATTTTTGTGCAGTTTTTGCAGACATTCCATACTGGTGCATTATCTTTCTGATGTGGGTTATGTGTAATTTTACTCCAGTAGAATAATCTATTGTTTGCTGCAACATTATAGGCGTAAACAAAGTTGACATTGCTTTTGACATGATACTATCCATTCTTTTCTTTGAGATTAATCTTGGTCTACCGCTTCTTGGTAGATTGTAGAGGCCATCAATCCCATGCTCCTCAAAACGACCAACCCATTTACGCACCCAGTTTGTGCAATAACATAAATTTTTTGCGACAGTTTGTACGTCTTCACCATTTTTTAGAATCATTAGTACTGCAATCATTCTCATTGCAACATCTGCGTGTTCTTTTCTGTATGCTGTTTCAAGTGATTCTAACTTGTTCATGTATTTCATTGTGTAAACTGATCAAAAAATCTTTTGTTTTGGAATAATTTAGTTCACGAACTTTATCTCTTTGCTATAGATGTGAGGATCTTTAGCTTTTTCCATTTGAATAATTTGAGAGATTGATTAAAAAATTAAATTAATTGTGCCCAAGTCTCAGATAAATTAGAAAATTTATGAACGTTATTACTCTCTAATCAACATGAACATGTGAATCATCACCTGTAACTTTATCATAATCATCATTATGAGTTCCATCGGCGTGACCTTTACGCCTAAGGACAAAGCAAATTATTGCTAGTGAAATTGCAACTCCTGCCACTGCACCGAATGCATCTATTCCTGCTTCTGCCATATTGTTTTGGTACTCAAAAATTATTTATGTGTTTAATTTGATTTTTTTAAATCACTCTAACAAGACCCGACCGCATTTAGTTTTTAATTTCTAATATCTTTTCAATTTCTAATAATAAAAAAATAAATTTAGACTCAAGTAATCAAACAGATAGAGGTAGATTGAAGAAATGACTAATAAATGTGAAGCTGGTATTGGTATTTTTGAGAACGGTGAAGAAGAATGTGGGATTACCAACATTGGCGATTCTGCAATAGAATTCTTTAAGAATAAACCTGAAACAATTAATGGATCAAGGATTATTTTTGATATTGGAAAACACAAAGAGGGCATGATATTTGTTAGATTTACCCTACACGCTGATTCTAAAGATTATATCTTTGAGATATTCCCTCAGATATCTTGGTTGAGATTGTTCACAAGTTCTGGAATGGTAAACATTACAGATAATAACCATCAACCATTAGGCCGATTCAATATACCACTTGATACATTGAGGGCTAAATTATCAAAGATTCCTGAATGTAGGGATTTTGTTGAAGGTGTTTTTGAGTGATGTGAATCCCAATGTGTCCATTTTCTATCCTCAAGAAAGGTTCAGGCCTTTACGGAATTGAATTCAAGAGTAGAATGTTTTATGAACTTCAATTAGTCATTTAGACGTATGAAACGTTCTACTATGTTGATTGGAATTGGAGTAATTATTTTGGGAATTAGCATGCTTGGTGGATTATCTTTGGTGGATTCAGAGTTAATTGAAAAACAAAAAAATCACTTCCAATGATGGAACCCGAGTCACACAAACAAGAAAAAAGTGTATCTAATAATGTAAAATGTTCGTCAAATGTATTTGGTGGTATGAAGTGTTTGCCGTAACTAGACATTCTCACAAGGAACGTTGTCATTTTGGTTTAATGTTCTTTCCTTAAAATGTAGAACACTTTATGAGCGGTTATCTTTGATTCGAATATATGACTAATAAAGCACATGAGAATTTCAAAGAAACTTTTCCACGTTGGGATAATTACTATAAATAAACTGAAGTTGAGACTATGCTTTGGTATGAAAAAAATTTAGATCATGATGTTGAGAATGAGATCAAATCTAATAATTACAACATTGGGAAATTCTTAGATCTAGGCACAGGTCCAGGAACACAAGCATTACAATTATCAAAATATAATTTTGAGGTAACTGGAACTGATATTTCTCATAGTGCTATGGAAAAAGCTAAAAAATTATCAACTGAGATTAATTTCTTAGTAGATGATGTTTTAAATTCAAAACTCACTGATAAAAAATTTGATTTTATTTATGATAAACGAATCTTGGTGGAACATGAAATCAATCGCTAATTTAGCGGTTAACGGGAAAATTAAATCTCTAATTTTTCTTTTAATCTAGATAATTTTTTGATGATTGAATCTTTTTTTGATTGTTCTAATTGAGTATCTTGAATTTCTTTTATGATTAATTCTATAACACTGAGAATTTCTACATCTTGTTTTACTTTTCCAAATTCTGTCTTGGTAAACCCTTCAGTTTCTGTCTTGTCTATCTCGAGAATTCCTTCAGGCAATATTTCATAAACTTTGATTATTTTCTCTTCTATTCTTTGAGGTGACATTAACACAAATTGATTTTTTCTTAATTTTTCAATATCTTCTATTATTTTATTTTTAGATATTTTCAAAATATTTTCTATTTGTCCTATATTGCAAGATTTAATTTGTAATAATCGTAATATTTTTGCCCACACTGGAATATTTTTACTCCAAAGAATTTCTCTTGCCAGTTCAGTAATTGAAAATGAGCCATCATTATTCAATGAAATCATCTTTCTGTCTTTTAATGTTGCAAGAGAGTCTAACAATTTTCCAACTCCTAATCGTTTAAGTTCTGAATGCTCTAGATGGTTTTCATCAAATGTCCCATTTTCATTAATTGCTAAATGCAAAATTTCTAAATCAATAGTTCCTAATTTTCTCATATTCTCAACAATTCCTTAAGATTTATCATTCTTTGCACTTGAAGAATATATGTGGATTATACTAAATTGATTTATGGTTCAATACGAACTCCCACGATTACCTTATGGGTATGATGAACTAGAACCATTCCTTGATACAAAAACAATGAAAATTCACCATCAAAAACATCATCAGGCATATGTTGATGGATTGAATAAATCCCTTGCAGATGTTGGAAGTGCATCTCATCCACAATACATCTCATCTGTACTCTCTGATCTAAAAGCAATTCCGGAATCTGGAAGAAGTGCAATCAACTTTTTTGGTGGCGGTTTTGAAAATCATAGATTGTTTTGGGAGACGATGACTCCTAATGGTGATGAAAAACCTACTGGTCAATTAGAAGATCAAATTGATGTTTATTTTGATAATTTTGAGAATTTTAAAAAAGTTTTTTCTGAAAAAGCAATTGGTATTCAAGGCAGTGGTTGGTGTTGGTTAATTTTTAATTCTACATATCATAAAATAGAAATTATTACAACTGAAAATCAAACTAGTCCTTGGACTTTGGGAAAATTTCCATTACTTGGTTTGGATGTTTGGGAGCATGCATATTATTTGAAATACAAAAACAAGAGATCTGCTTATGTTGAGGCTTGGTGGAATGTCGTTAATTGGGATTATGTGGGAAATAGATTTTCAGAACTTGCATAATTTTGTCTGATTTGGATAAATTCTTTTAAACGAAAATCATGATTTTCTACTCATGAACAAGAGTCTAAGATACATTGCACTTCTTGCAATTTTACCCTTGTTTACAGCAGGTATGACGACAGGTTATTTTTCAGATGCTGAAGCTCTAAAATCTTCAGGTACTGGCATCTCACAGTATGGTTCTAGCACTGGCATCTGTGGATTACAACTTTGTTCTGAAATCCCAGGTGGTAAAGCTGCTTGGGAAGTAGGACAAGTTCCAGTCGCTCCTGTAGCTCCAGTTGAAGAAACTATGGAAGAAACTCATGAAGAAGAACATATGGAAGAAACTGAAGCAGACTTGGGCTCTGTACTTAGATTATCAAGAACAAATGTTCCAGCAACAATTCCTATGCATCAAGGATACTACAACGGTGAAGATGTTTTCTACATCATCACTGATTCTAGTGATCCAACACATGCAGACATAATTACTGCAAATCAAGGATGGCAAGTAGAACTTGCTCCTTTGTTAAAGAATGCTCCTGAAGAAGCACTTTCAAAAGTATACCTGTTTACCAACGGCATTGAAGGCGATGGTATACACGGATACCAAGGTCAAGTGTTCACTAGTACTCCTGCACAAGCAGATGTGTACAGTGCATTGACCTCACATATCCACGTAATGTGGAATGATGGTGCATCTACAAGAGTACTTGATTCAGAAGTAATGGTTATGGAAGCAGCTGAGAATAATGAAATTACATTAACAGAAATTGATGTAGTTTTGAATATGCCACAAATCATTTGGCCTGAAGGTCAGATGATGGTTAAGGAAGACAAAACATTAACTGATGTTACTCCTTATGGTGGCGGCCAAGTTCTTGATATCGATACAGAAGAGATGAATGTAACTTTCATAGCTCATCGTGGATGGGGTCCAGATGGTAGAACTATCTATTACATTGTAACAGATGCTACTCCAAGTGGCCCTGCCGGAATGATGGGTGTTGTTAGTTCACCAACATCTGCAAGTTTGATTGCAAATTCAGCAGCAGTAGATTTGTATCAATTCAAAAATGGTTTAACAGGTACTGGTCCATTAGGATTTCAACCTGGTATAGCAGCAGGAGCTCCTGGCGATGCTAATTATTCTCCAATGTGGAGAATCTTTATGATTGGCTGGGATAATCCAGATGACGCTCAATTGCTAGAAACTATTGATGATATGAACGCATACAACGAAGCTGGTTTGATCAACATTGGTATTGCACGTCCAATGGATAGTGACCATATTGTTAACTGTCCATTTATTGACCCATTCCAATAAGATCTTTTTTTCTTTTTTTCAATATTGAACATTTGTTTATTTTTAAAGATTTTTTTTAACATTTTTTTTTGGAATTACCTATCTAACTTATCTTTGATTATGAGTATATTTCATCATGAGTATTGCAGGAATGTACATGTTAAATTCAGGAAAATATCGTGAAGAAAAAGTTCACCAAGTTCTTGACATGTTGTATCTTGATAGGAAAAATGAATTTCGTGAATTGTCTGAAGTTCTTCTAAATGAAAAAGCTCTAAAGGTAATGCCCAATTGGAAAGAATTTGTTTTGAATTTCAGTTTGGATGTTGAAGATGCTTTCAAAACATGGTCTGGACAGAGTTCTTTAGTTCCAAGCTCTCCACAAAAAGCTTTGACATTATTGAGACAATTAGGACATGATAAGACATCGATGAATCAACTGGCACATTTACTAAATATGTCATATAACATATCATGTGAATTCAAAGAGATTTACAGACGTCTAAAATAATCTCTTTTCCTTTTTAATCTAAATCACCCTTCAACTCGGATGGGAGTTGATCTTGCGATGGTTAATTTTTGAGTTTAATTATAATTAGAATTTAGTTTGATTTTAGTTTATAGGAAATGTCTATATGAAATATTACACCAATCAATCTTAAAATAGTTTGTTTAAAATTAATAAATTTATGAAAACCGTATCTTCTTCTTTTCTTATTTTAATTTTATTATCATCTGCTGTAATTGGGCAAATGTCTGTTTCATCATATTCAATTCCGGTGGCTTATGCTGAAACTTCAGAGGATATTGCAGACATTTCAAACTATGTAGTTTATGGATTAGAAAAAATAGAGATTGACAAAGATGTTACAATACAAAGTGAAAATGTAGGGTTACATGATGATTCCAAGAAAAAAGGAGAACTAAAAATTAAAAAAGATATAGAATTTTAGTTCTGAATCTTCTGTAATAGCAAATAAAATTAAAAAAAATGCAACTGCTCCAAATGTATACTATAATGAATTAGATAACGAGGGAGTCATGTAGAATGCTAACCTTCATTATCAGACCAAATTACCATTGTACCATGGTGCAGGTATGACTAATTTACGTTTGTCAACTTCTGCTGGCAGACAGACTATGGGGGCTGGCATAGATGTTGCTTGTAATACAAATCATTATGTCCAATTAGAAAGAACCCCAACTAGTCTTGAGTTAAGCATCTTTTCAGATCCAACGAGAACGATTCATCTACCTGACCCGCCGGTTTCATTATCTATTACTGCCTCAGACTTTGATAATTTGAACTTCGTTCAACATTCAAATTCATTTGTTTCTGGACCTGCCAGAGTGTTAACTGGAGATGTAGATAATACCGTAATTTTTGTTGAATGATATTCTAGTTTAAAGTCCATTTTTTATTAAATAATATTTAAGAATTTTTTCAAAAAAGATTCATTAGGAATGCTAAAGTTCCTATTTAACAATGGATATGATGTTGGAAGAAGAACTAATTGATTTGATGACTTTTTGTCTTCAGAATTCTGATTCAGAAGAAATATCTGATAAACACAAAAGAATTACTGAGATTGGTCATGAATTATTTGCCGATGGTGGTATTGATGCATTAGAGAATTTCTCTTTTGTGCTAAAAAATAGAATTATAGAAGAAATAGAAAAAGATCCATCTCCAATGCGTTCGCTTTGGAATGGTCTTACTGATGAATGGCAGTATTAAATTTCTTTAGTGAGAAGTTTATCCTCTGCCGATTCTAAAAATGACTGTACTACAAGTTGGGCATGTACCCTTGATTGCAGGTTTACCATTTTTCATGGTGTATGGTTTAGGGCCGCCAATTTCTCGTTTGTCACGACACTTTACACAATATCCTATTGTCATAATTTCATTAGGCTCGAGGTCATATTAGCGAGAAGTTGTTGAACTTTTTTCACTAATAGATAAACCCCCGATCCCATTTATTGTGTTGCAGAACGATGTTTTTTGTATCAGAACAAACTCTGATCATTTTAGGAACAAATCCTTCGAATATCTTAAATCCGTAGATGATTTTTTATCTGAATTATTTTGTTAATTTCAGCTTACACTGATTGATAATTTTATGTATTCTGATAACGCATTATGATTTTTTAAACCTTCCCAGACAAAAATTTCTGCAGTATATTTCCCTGAATCCTTTGATATCCATGATAGAGATGGACTAAATTTTTGGTTTGGTGTAAGTTGTCCACTTATCCATTTTAATGAAACAACAAGATCTGCATCATTTTTAATTTGAACTAGATAAATAAAATTTTGTAATTTTGTTTGATGATTTATAATATCTGCAGATATCTGAATTGGCTGATTTACGTTTATGTTGTCTAATACTGGATCTCTAAAGGCGTTTTCTAATCTTGGATCCATTATAGATGTTCTTTCCAATTCAGTTAATGCAAATGCTGGTGTAATACTTACAGTGATCACTAGTATTACTAATAGTCCTATACCCTTACCTACCACGATTTTTTGGACATTTTTAGTTACAAAAGCCTTTCTGCATTGGAATTTTCAACTTTGATTCTAAATAATTTAAAATTTCTAGAGTTTGATTCTATAATAATCCCATCTTTCAGGATCAAATAGTGTTACAAATTCTGCTTGTTCTTTGTCTATTCGGGCTCTAATGACATCCCTTAATGCAAAACTAGTTAGAAATTTAAATTTCATGGAATGGGCTTGCATGATGAACATATGGCGCATTTCACTACCTCCCTTTAATCCCCAATATCCCATTTTCAATGCAAGAGGTTCTAAAAATACACTGTTCCCTGTTCCATAATTTTCATCTCTAATTTCTTCACGTAATTTGTAATTCTCTAAAGGTCCTCCTTTTGAAAATCCAACAATCTCTCCATCTTTATCATTTAATCGCAATGAGTTGATGATCACTTGAGGATCTTTAACTGATTTTTCAAAATTTTCTTTTTCAAATTGAAGCGGTGATGGTAATTCTAAAAAGATTTTATATAGAGATGCAATAAATTTTGGATCATTTCTTGTATTCATCGATTCTATTATTGGAATCATTTTTAGATTTTCATATGAACATTTTGCTTGAATTGTAATTTCTTGTTGTCTAATTTTCATAAAAGATAAAACAGTGTCAAAGAAATTTTTCCTCATTTCTTTAGGAAGTATTTTGAGAATTCCTTTTGCCATGTTTGTTTCTTTGTTTAATATTTCTTCAAAATATGCAACTGCACTTCTAACAATTAGCGATGGTCTCCACGCTAATGCATGTGCATTCATCTTTGCCATTTCCATTGCTTTTGAAAAATCTCCTAAAGCATAACCGCTAACTCTGTCTACGACTGATAGATACCACCCCATTTCAATAATATGTTCTTGATATGGTAAATTATTTCTTGTCAAATCTGAATTACTGAAACATTCTTTGATTTGATTTTCTGCGTTGTTTTTTAATTTTCCACTCCAAGGATAAGTTGTTCTTAAAATTAAAACTTTGATTACTTCTAAATCTATTTTTGCGTCATTGATTAACTGACGAAGTTTTTTATCCATTGAAATAAAGTTTATTACGCTTTCTTCGTGAGGTTTGTCTACACTTTTTTGAGGATCAAAATCATGAAACAGTGCGGCAACGTACAGATATTTTATGTCATCACTTGTAAATTTTATTCTGTCCTGATTAATCGCTAAAAGTGAAACATATGTTACTTCTAATTCGTGGTTGATGTTGTGATACCCATAATACTCTGTTCCCAACCCTTGACTTTCAAACAGGTCTATGGTATAATCTAGCATTTCTAGATAATAATCCTCTTCCAATCCGTTTTCTACCATTAGGCTGAGAATTTTATTTCTCATTGAATGGGTATTTGCAAATTGTTGCAATATTTTTGATCTGATTTCAAGTTTTTAAATATGATCAATGCATTATGAACTAAATATTGATCATAGTTAGAAAGGTTCAATAGAATTATGATTTGATAATTTTTTAATGTTATTTAACGAAGAACTATTGAAAAAATTAATGGAATTTAATGAAGAAAATCCCCCAAAATTCATTCTTTATGTAAATAATGGAATTTATCCAATTACAAATACTTCAATAACTAATTCCCCAATCCCCGTAAATGAACCCACTACTCGTGGAGGGGTGTATTTTTCAGACAAGTTTGCATACAAAATGAAATGTGTTGTAGAAGATCTCTCAATAGTACCTTTACTTACAAAGAAAATGCTTGGACCTAATACTGAGTTTGGCGAATTAAAAATTACCACTACCATTGAATCTGATGATAAATCAATCCCTGTTGAAATTTTTACCAATCTCACAAACAGTGTTCAAACTCCAAGTTCAATTGAATTAAGTTTGATTATTGTAAAATTAGACTCAGTCTAATCTACTTTAAAATATTTATCATATTTTTCTCTACGTTCTTTATCTGATAATACTTCATATGCCTTGTTCAGTTCTGCCATTTCCTTTTCAGAACCCTCTTTAGTTTTATCTGGATGGGTCTTTTTTGCAAGTTCTCTGAACTTTTTTTTAATTTCTTCAGGGGTGGCATCTTTTGAAACCCCTATAACATCATAGTAGTTTGACAGTTCATCGTTGTTTAGTGCATCTCTGAATTCTTTGTCATCTTTTGTATTTCTTCGCTTACCTAATTCTTCATAATCGTCGCCCCAATCTGAATGATATTTCTCGAACGTCTTTTCTTTTTTTGACTCTAAATTTTCTTTATCATACGATGTCTTTTTTCTAAGGATGACATCTCTTGCTAAAAATAAAAACACTGCCAATATTGCAATGATGAATCCTGAAAATAATATAATTTTTTCATCATCTGTCATTTCAAGCATTCTGTCTGGATTACCTTGTTGAGCATTTACTGATTGCAGTCCTCCAAAAATAATAATTGAAATTACAAAAATACTGAAATTCTTCATTTTTTCTTTCCTATGATAATCTGAAATCTTCTTTTGTAGTATTTAGAACTACGTGAGTTATGGTGTTTTCCACATTGGGAATTGTTGCAATCTCCTTTACAAACTTACTTAATCCTTTTCTTTCTTTGAATTTTGCAATGATTATTGTATCTGTTGAACCAGTAATGTCATATACGCCACAAACATTTTCAAATTTTGCTATTTC
Organism: Candidatus Nitrosopumilus sp.; assembly: GCA_965262905.1. GTDB lineage: Archaea > Thermoproteota > Nitrososphaeria > Nitrososphaerales > Nitrosopumilaceae > Nitrosopumilus. Next base: position 531,792 of record OZ253567.1, on the reverse strand, counting down.
TTCTTCGATATATACAACTTTGTCATTTTTAGCAATGATTTCAATAATTGCAGTCAATGAATATCCTATTTTCTCATGATCAATAATTACAGTGTATCCGCGGATGATCTTCTCTTTTTCTAACTTTTTCATTCTTGATAGAACTGTTACAGTTGACAATCCGAGTTTTAGAGCAAGTTGTCTGGCAGATTGCCTTGCATCAACAAGTAAATTTTTTAAAATTTTCTCATCTGTTTCATCTAGATTCATACTCTATAATGGTGAAAAATTTATTTAAATTTTTATGAAATTTGTGTAAATTTGTTTGATTTTTTTCAGATTTAATACAGATGATGTTTAGTGTATTTTGTGGGTAAAATTGAAGAACTTGTTAAGAGAGGCCAAGTCCTAATGGATGAAGGAAAATTCTTTGATGCTCTTGGTTCCTTTGAACAAGCTCTTCTATTGAATCAAAATGATCCAGACCTTTGGAACAACAAAGGAATCGCTCTGAGAAGTTTAGGCAGATATGAGGAATCTATGGAATGCTTTAACAAATCATTAAAGATTGATCCTCGAGATAAAAACGCATCTTGATTTTGTCTTGATAGATAGTAATGTAACATTAAAGAAAACACTATATCAAAACTTTTTCACAACATAATATTTGATGATATTGTTATGAATTAATAAACTGAACCTCAAATTCAGCAAAAAACATACAATCAGTACTAGATGAGTTGCACAATTGATTCCATTTGATAACAATCCCAACATTCCCTCACAACAAGATCCAAAGCTAAGATAGAACCACATCATTTTATGTTCGATCATACCAAATTAGCAAAAAAACCAAAACGGTCCCCCATCCATAACAGGATTAACTGTTTCATAGTTTGATTTTTTATTCTATTATCCTGAAATTGGTTCACCTCACCATTTCTAGACTAAAATCACGATACGTATGGACCAGAGGCCAAGAATCATCGAATCATGCAGAAATTAGATCCAATCAAAGTATCATGGATAATCAGAGCAAAAGGAAGATGGGATGAAAAATGCAGATGTTGCCTCATCCATGAAGATATCAACACGTTGGGTGCAGAAATTGTACTTATAATATCACAGTACAGGAACATCTCCAATATTGAAAAAACCAGGTAGACCAAAAAGAATCATCACAGAGCAGATGGCACAAACTGTACAGTCAGTATTTGAAAAGTTTAGATGCTCTGCAGTATTTCTTGAAAATTGATGCAAATGGAATCCATATATACCTCAGATCAAAAGTCTTTTCAATTTATTGTTCTTGCAAAATACTGATACATATTCAAATTAAATTTGTGCGTTCTAAAATATTTCATAACTGTATATCTCATCTCATGTATTGATTCATAAAATTCTGATTCAACATTTTCATGTTTGCACTGTCTCCAAATCTATTTTGCCATACTCAAATGTGGAGATCTCAGAAGATATGCTAGTTTGACATCTTTGTTTTTACGCAGATATTTTTTACAACATTTGCTTTGTGGTGCTCTATCAACGATAACAAATATTTTTCCAAATTTTTTACGAACTGCTTCCAAATAATCTATAAATGCAATTGCATTAAATTTTTCATACGATCTAAAAATTGATTGTCATCATTTCCAAAAACCTTTGGTGTGTTCCGCTCCAACGTACAATCATTCTTTGGTGTACATCTGTCTGATATTTTTTACCAAGACGTACATCATCTACAAATACAGACACGTCTTGAATAAATACGGTAAAACCTTTCTTGCTCTATGCGTAAAATGATGCGTTTATTCCACTTGCGGCACGTATCCTTGGATGCTGCTCGCACATGTAGTTTTTGTGGAACCTTTGGTTTTTGATTCCATTTGTGCATCAAACGACATACATGACTGATATGATATGTGATGTGTGTTCTGTAAAATATGAATTGTTTTAGTTTTTTCAGAGTCACGTGATCTGAAATTCTCTTAAATTCTTACTCTATCTTTTGTAATGTTTTGTGTGAGATTAATGGCGGACGGCCAGAACGAGGGGGGAGATCCTCCAGACCCCCCAATCCATATTTTTCAAATGAATCAATTTACAGAATTGTATGTACAAAACATTTGTCTTACAGTTTCAGCAATTGTAGATTTGTTGATCTTAATTATACACATTGCGTGTAATCTTTTCTTTTTCTTGTCGTACTTTTCTTTTTTGCAGGCCTAGAGTAACTCGTTATTTATGATGTTCATGAAATTATTCCTAACTACTGATCAAAAAACATTGCTATTTATTTTGAAAAATTGCAAAGACTTGTGCTCCGAAGTATATCTTCATCCAAACCCATATGTGAGATCTTGGGGCGAACTAATTTCAAGATAATAGAGATAGCCGATTAAACCAAATTTATAAATAACCACTTTTGTATGATTGATTATGAATAAAGTTTTTCTTATTTCATTACCTATTTTATTTACTATAGCAGTTTTGGCTGTTGGATTTGTAATGTTTAATGATGAATCAACAAAGATGGATCAATTGTCTGAGGATGTAACCATTGGTGTAGCTCTTCCACTTGCAGGTGATCTGTCTACACATGGCGAGGAAAGTCATGTTGCTGTAAAACTTGCCGTATCTGATTTTAACAAACATTTGGAGGAAATTGGTGAATCATGGACACTCAAATTAGTATCGGAAGATACTCTTACCAGTCCAGTTGTGGCACTTGATAAATTAACTTCACTTCACGCCAAGGGGATTGATGTTGTGGTAGGTCCACAGTCTTCTGCTGAGCTTCGATTAATGAAAGGATATACTGATTCTAACGGAATCGTATTGATCAGTCCTTCATCCACATCACCGTCCCTCGCAATTCCAGATGATGGTATATTTAGACTGATTTCTGACGATACAAAACAAGGTCCAGCACTTGCCAAACTAATTGAAGATTCATCAATCAAAGTACTAGTTCCTGTATGGCGTGCCGATACATGGGGTGATGGGTTACATGATTCTCTTGTGGATTCATTTGTTAAAAGAGGTGGAATCGTAGATGATGGTATTAGGTATAATACAGAATCGCCAGAATTCTCAGCATCAACTTCGCTGTTGGCTGAAAAAGTTCAAAAATACGTTGATGAGTATGGCTCAGAGAAGGTAGGAGTTGTAATAATTAGTTTTGCTGAAATCTTACAAATTATGCAGTCAGCATCAGCTCATGAGGTGTTAGATGATGTAATGTGGTTTGGTTCAGATGGGAACACAAATGAGGATAAATTAATTAAAGATCCAATTGGGTTACAATTCTCAAACACCGTATTATTTACCACGACACAGGCAGCCGTAAATGACAATTCGATTACTACACATGTCTCAGATCATATCAATGAAGAACTTGGTCGTACTCCAAACAGTTATGCATATTCATCATATGATGCAGCATACATTGCAGGATTATCCATCCTCCAATCCAAAAATACTGGTGAGGCAATTAAAGATATAATCCCACAAGTTGCTGAAACCTATTCTGGTGCAATTGGCAGTACAAAACTTAACGCTGCAGGAGATCTTAGTCAATCTGACTATGCTGTGTGGGGAATTAGAGATGGGCAATGGGTAATATTAGGTAAATATACTCATAGTGATGATTCTATAGTGTTTGACTAGTTCTAATATGTAATTTACCTCATTACAAATCATCTCTGTTCTTTGAATTTTATAGATCAATGATTTATAGGCATCAATTATCAATTTTGATGAGTACACACACATCATGTCTTCAAATCACAAACTATCTGATACATCATCCCTCGTCTTACTGTATTCTCAAGGCGAGATTCATACTAGTAAAAACTCCAAAGCATATCTTAAATTGTTGGACATGAATCCTGGCAAAACACTATTGTCTGAATGTAATAAAATATGGCCACATTACGGCGAGGTAATTAAGAATAGAAAAAAATGTATCCTCGATCTTGCATTAAACGAAATCAAAGAAAAGAAGATATCTCAAGTAATAATTTTTGGTGCAGGAATGGATGCACTTTCTATAGAATTAATGTCCAAAGTGCATAATCTTGTAATTTATGAACTAGATGCTACAAACATGTCATTAAAGGCAAATTTAATTAAAAAATCAAATAGTATATTTAGTAATAATATACATTGCTTAAAATGTGATTTACGTTACCCTGATAAAGTTTTAAACTCTTTAAAAAAACAAGGTTGGGATAGTTCTGTGTTATCTCTCTTGGTCTTTGAAGGGATATCCTATTATTTGAGTAAGGACAACCTGTTTGACCTTATTGGTTTGTTTGATATAAAAAATTCTCAAAATATAATAATTTTGGAATATTTATTGGATTCTAATTCCATTTCAAAAAAAAGATGTACCATACCTGATGGCATATTTTGTATAATAAACAAACTATGTCCATCTCCTATAACTAGATATTCTGAAAATAAAATCCGACAATATTTTGATGATGTAAATGTAGACGTACTTGAAAATTACACTCTAAAGGATATGGAGAAAAACAGACGTAATGACACACTATATTTTAAAACTGTCAATAGTGGATGGATTAACATATGTCTCGGCTTGACTGGAAAAATAAAAGTAACTGATCATACCTGATAACTTTGTATTAATTTTTTAACTGAACTTACAGGATGTGTTCTAAAACTACCCTGACGAAAATGCAGTGGAGAGTAAATATCCAACATCATGACATTTAAAAAAATAGGTGATTATCAATTATTTACCCCCAACATATAATCAAGTAATAATGAGAAAGTATCCTTATCTCTATTGTTGTATCTCCATTCCATCTCCTTGATGTACAGCAAAAATTTTCTAGGGCTTACACCATGATGTTTTGCCATGTTCTCTTTTGCAAAACTCCAAAAACCTTCAATGCCGTTGATATATAGTTAAGGCATCAAATATTTAAACACATTCACAACTTTAACATCACCATTATCCAATCTCCTCTGCATGTGTTTTTTCATCTCAGATTTATTTGCAAAGAATGCATCACCATTTTCTTCTCTCCACTGTATCTACATTGAGTTCTGGCGTGTACGGCAGAAAATATTTGATTATATTTTTGATGCTTTGATATATTTCTCTATGGGATTGCTTTTGTGACACGATGCATCCTCTACAAACAACAATAGTTTTTTATCATTATTGTTTCTGCAGTGATTTTATAAAATCAAGAAAACTATCTGTGTTTGATTTGTCATGGAATCCGCAGAAAAACACACCCTTATTTCCCAACGCACCAAAGGATTGAAACTTTTCTCGAGTGTAATTGATTGGCGTGGTGATATTATTTTCTGTAAGATACCATCCATGCTTTATGTTTAGTGCTATTTTGTTTGTTGACTCATCCAGACACAGTAATGGCGTATCCAAGGTTGCTGTACTTTTTAATTGTCCTTTTTGCGTTTTTTTAAAATGGTTCTGTCCCCTCTTTTGAGGCTGATTTGTGATGTGTGGTTTTTTAGATGAGAACTCAATTCTGTAGAGTAATTCACGCATTGCACTTGCAGAGTATAAAGTGTTGTACTTTTTATCCACATGTGTAATTGCCATTTTACACTCTACATGAATTGACTAAATCCAAATTTTTCTGGACCTAAGATCAAATCACTTCTTAATGACAGTAACTGTTTTTCACTCAAACAACAAGAGGCCGTGTATTTCTTACGGTGTGATATGCAGTTATTCCCTCTTTATCCATTCGATTTAGCCAGTAGCTCAGAGTTGATGGTATGACATCCAAACATATCTCAGAATATGAAATATTTTACTTTCTTTATATTGCAGTCTCTAGTCTTATTTTGGCTTTTTTTGCATACTTTTCTTAAAAAATCGATGTTTGTTCCTTTCATGAAATGGCTACCTGAAGATACCATTAATGTTTTGACATGATTTTGTAAGTGTAATCTATGATCTTAGATCTTTGGGGTTGAAATAATTTATAATTCGTTTAAAATTTGTATCCCTAAACTATAATCTGTACGATATTGTGGAATTGTATCTTTTAGCCATGATTGTACCATTAAATGGCTTTTGCTAAAAAGATATAGTGACTGGTAATTGACAAAAAATGAAAAAAATATTAGTGGATCTTTTACTATACAAATAATGAATCCAGGCTATCATACTATGGCAACTGACCTGCTCAACGCAGGAATGGGGGACAGAGGCAGGCTGGAATTCATCTTGGAATGCATACAAAAAGACAAGCCAATTTACAATACAGATGAGCGATACCTGATACAAAAGTATGAAACCTTTGAGGCAAAATTAGAGATGCTGTCAGGCAAGAAAAAGACCATTCCTTTGGTGTCAGATAGTACATTGGATAAAATTGTAGATAAGGCACTATCCAAACCAGAAAAAGACTCTGAAATTATTCCACCTAAAAAGAGAAAGTCGTTTTTTGACAGATTATTTAGAAAATAATAACAGAGTACAAAATTCCCTAATTTTGATTAAAATATCGATATTTTGTTTTACGATGATCTAAAAATTTATTGATACAGTATGCAAGTAAAAGCCAAAAAGAAATGTTACCAATCACAGTTACAATTTCTACTATGCCACTAATTTGTTGGCCTCTATATGCATCATCTAACGCCATAATAATACCAATCATCATCAACACTACCGGATTAAAATGCAATATAATATAAAAATTAGGTACAAAGATTGGAATAAAACTAACTACTAATCCATATGAAGGTAATCCAATATAAAGTGCTAATTTTCTTACAGTCAAAAAAAAGATTAAGGTACTGAGACCTTCGATAGGGATCTGTTTGTGTCAGATGTATCCATCATATGATTCCAAGTATTGCTGACATAGATTGTTTGACCAGGTGTGTATGATTTAGTTGTTGTAGAATGACATCCTCTATGATCAAGTGAACTACGAGTACAATCATAACTATTTGAAGAACTCCACGTATCACCAAATATTATTTGATTGTTGTTTTTAATTACAAATGATTCGATATCAAATGTTCTGTTAAACAGGAAGAGCCTTACACCATCGTAAAATGAATCCAAATAAGGGTGATCTTCATCTAGAAAAGACAAAGTGTACATTCTTTCACAAGTTCCAAGGTTGTCTTGATGTAATACAAGATACAAGTCATTATTACCATTGTACGTATTGTTATTGTATGTACCACCGTTAATGTCTAGTCTTAACTGCTTGTAGCTGGGATTTGTAGTACTTGGACATGCTGCATTTGCAGTCTGAATACCAAACCACTCTAGAAAACCAACATCTATCTTATCTGCAGAATCTGATTCCTGTAATGCTTTTAGTTTTTCATCTTTGATTGTTTCATCAAAGATGTAATTTTTTACATTTGTAATTTCAGCATTAGTCAAATATCTAGTTTCTGAATCAATACGTGATTGTTCAATTACAGTATTAAAGAACTCGTCATATTCTGCCTTGATTTTATTAGATTTTGCTTGAAAATCTTTTGTATCTGCATCGTCTATTAATTCTCGAATATCATCTTTGAACTCTTGTTTTGTTAATTCATTTACAACTCCTACAGGACCAACAACACCTTCTGTTTCTAGTTCTGTATCACCTTGAGCAAAAGTATTACTCATCGTACTAAATGGCAGAATCATCATACCAATGATTCCAGCAAAGAGAAATATCTTTAAAGTCATTTTTGATTATTTTTTATTTTGTTACTCATGTTATTGAATCACCTAACAGAATTAGTAGCATTTATAGTAAGAGGATAGGTTCTCAATACAGTTTTAACACTTCTTCTTGGAACGCTTGTTTTCTCTTTTCTGCCATGTCATAAAACGGCTCAATCTACATGGTATCATATTTTCATACCCATCTCAGTTACAAGACATTGTCTAATTTTTCGTGAGATTACGACCTTGCGCAACATCCTTTCTGACTCGTTATTTGTGGGCTCCATTCCTGGATATTTTAGAAATGTAAACAGGTTTGGTGTTTGCTCGTGCAAGTCAGTCTCCAAACTTGCAATTCAAATTCTTGTATACATTTGCAATTGCCATACCAGAAATCACAGACGAGTCATAATGTACATGTGCAACAGATGACCATGAGATTTGTTTTGCATTGTGATACAGCAGACGCAATTTCTCATACAGCATGGTTTTTGATTTACCATTGGATACAAACTCGGCATCTTACAGTATGTGGGACCGTACACCGTTGAATTGTTTTGAAACGGTTGTATGCAGCATAACCATCAACGGTAATGGGAATATCCCAGTATGGAAAGTACAAATCCAATACGGCTGCCGCCCTGCTTTTGTCTGCATAATAAAATACCGCATCATCGCTGATGCATGTCCAGACATATCCCCAACTTGTTGTACATCGTATACGTTGTCTCATCAAAGTATTTTGATTTGTAAATGTTTTTCATCCATAATTTTTCACCCATAATTCTACATCAGATTCCAATGTTTTACCGACTGCAAACTAAACATTTTGTATTGTTTTTTTACACAATGATGTATCAGTCAGGTTTACTATCTCTTTGATTGAATTTAGACTGCTGTTTTGTTTTTGCAGTGACATGATTACTGTCATAAGATTTTTACCAATTGATGTTCCGTCTATTCCGACCTGTGGTGTATCCGCACTTGCAGGTGCAGTGATGTATAATGTTGTTTGTATATTCAGTCTCCAGGATATCAATTAACATCTTTGTAGAAATTTTTGTAACTGTAATGTTTTTACTACCACATTTTACACATCTTTTTGGTTTGTGCATCTTTGTGATTTACCGACATGACCAATCTTTGCACCTGCCTTCATTGGAAATCAATTCTCTTTTGTACGGCCTGCCTTTTTTTGACGTGTTGGAATGTTGTTTACAGATGGAACGGTGAATGTTGATTTTCATAGAATGCCTGCTTTCCTGATTTTTTAAAATCATTTCTGTAATGATTACTTGTGATTTTTTCACATCATCTAGTTTGTCTTTTGTAGATTATGATTTTGAGCAAATGCCTTTGCATCTCACAATGTATAATCTCAGGGTTGCCCATAAGAGAGAATCCGAGAATTTAGATCCATATGATCTAAAATATTTGATTTTGTGGCTACCTATCCTCTTACTTTTGGGATACCACAAGAAACAAATTTGGATAAACTTGCTTATTACTAGCATAGTCTATCTCCCGATACACTAGAATATCCAAAAGTCATACCAAATTTATGCGTGTGGCATGTAGTCTTGGTTCCTTACTCTCAATAGATGAAGTAATACAATGCTCAGAAATCATTTCAAAGACAAAAACTGACACAATTTGGGTTCCTGAGACCTGGGGGATGGAGAACTTTTCTATGTTAGGGGTAATCTCATCAAAAACTTGTACTCAAAAAATAGGCTCATCCATCATTAACATCTATTCTAGAAGTCCATCAACTATAGCTATGGGGGCTGCCACAATAGATTCACTATCTAATGGGAGATTGGTTTTAGGATTGGGAACTAGTAGTATTCCAATTGTAGAATCTTTTCATGGTAACAAATTTGAAAAACCTCTCCAAAGAATGAAAGAATATGTAGAAATAATTCGACTAGCACTATCAGGCAAACAAATCAATTATGATGGAGAAATTTTTAAATTAAATAATTTTACATTATTAATAAAACCACAAAGAAATGAAATTCCAATTTATGTTGCAGCGATTAACAAAAAAATGGTAGATTTAGCTTGGAACATTGGAGATGGAGTAATTTTTTATCTTAGACCGTTAAATGAAATGAAAGAAACAGTATCAAAAATGCAATCAAAGAAAAAAATTGAGGTAACATGTCAATTGATCACTTGTGTTTCAGGAGATTCTGAAGAAGCAATTCAACGAGCTAAAAAAACAATTGCATTCTATGTTTCAGTTGGAGAAATATATCGTGAATTTTTAGTAAAAAATGGATATTCCTCTGAAATAAAAAATATTTTTGAAGAGTTCAAAAAATCAGGATTCAAATCAAATCATGAATTAGTTACAGATTCTATGTTAAAATCACTTGCCATATGTGGTACATCTGAACAATGTAAACAACAACTAAATAATTTTATTGATGTCGGAATAGATCAACCAATTTTACAATTTAACCCAATTGGAAATACATTAGACTCTTTCCAATTATTTAAGAAAACATTTTTGGATGAATGAAATGAATAAAGTTGGAATAATTGGGTATGGGATAATTCCATTTTCAAAAGACGATAAAAAAATTGAAACTGTCTTACTAAATTCAATAAAAGAGATTTTCAAGAACAATCCTGAAATTAATAGAAATGATGTAGATGCCGTTTTAGTATCTACAAATAATAATTCAAAGTACCTCTCCCCTGTTTTGTCAGAAATGTCAGGAATCCAACCTAATGTATCTCACACCATAGAAAGTCTATGTAATTCAGGCACAAATTCCATAGTTTCAGCATATTCCTATATAGCATCAGGTTTGGCAGATCTGGTGTTAGTTTCAGGAGCTGAAAGATATGATAGTCCAGGTCAAATTTTAGAATGGGATAATTCCAGAGGAGAATACAAACATCCAATATTTTGGGCATCTATATTTGCAAAATCATACAAACGAGAATATGGGATTTCTGATGAACAGTTAGCAGTTGTATCAGTAAAAAATTACAAACATGCAAAAGAAAACCCAAATGCTTTATCAAATAAAACATATTCAATTGAAGATGTCCTAAATTCTAAAAAATTAACAGATGATCTAAGATTACTTGATTGTTCTAGGCCTTGTACTGGCGGTGCATCAATAATTCTCGGTTCAGAAGAAAAAATTAACCAATTATCAGAAAATCCTGTATGGGTTACAGGAATTGGTCAAAAAACAATTTCAGCAGGATTTACAAAAAATGTTTCATTTAGTTCAATGGAATCTACAAAACTGGCAGGTCAAGCTGCACTAAAAATGGCAGATAAAAATATTGAAAACATTGATGTTGCAGAAATTCATGATGCATTTTCTGTTTGTGAACCTATGGCACTAGAATCTCTAGGATTTGTAAATAATGGGAAGGGAACAGATATGATTAAAGAATTACATGAGACAAATAATTTTAAAATTAATCCAAGAGGTGGTTTAATTGGTACCGGACATCCTTTAGGAGCTACTGGAATTGCACAAACTATTGAAATTACACAACAACTCCAATCAAATGCAGGGAACAGACAAACAGAAAATCCACAAGTGGGATTAATTCACAACATGTCAGCTGCTGCAACATCATCAACTGTATTGGTGTTGGAGAAATGAGTTTTGAATCCAAATTAATTAAAGGTGAATTTTGTATTCCAGAATGTGTTGAATGTAAAAAAATTGTCTGGCCCCCATCAGAGATTTGTAGTCATTGTTTTGGAAATGTTCATCTAAATGAAGGGGATTTTGATGGTAAAATCATTGAATTTTCAAGAGAAAAAGACCAATATTTTTGCATGGTGGAATTTGAAAACACGATTAGAATAATAGCCAAGATTTCTGAAATTCCTGAAATAGGAAAAAATGTAAAAATTTCAAAATGTGGAATTAGTAATGGGGATTATTTTTTTCAAGTTATTTGAATTCGGTAAATATGTAAGGAGTTTCAATATCTTGATCAAAAGTCCAAATTGTAGGTAATGAAACAGTATCTATGACTTTTAGATTATGTTTTTCAATTAAGGCATTCCATCCTCCATTTTCTAAATTACCTGATAGTTGGCGTTTGGTGTAAGTTCCTGCAAATACAATTCCCGTATCTTTTCTCAAATTTTTAATAGAATTAATTCTATCAATAATACTAGTTGCTAAAACATCTCCTCCCATTTGAGCAAGACCCCCAATGAAGAATATTGGTTTTTTTAGATTTAATGTTGAATAATCAAACTCTAATGCATCATGACATATCGGGTTAAAGTTTTGATTAGTAGATATACTAATTGTTTTTTGTAATTCAACTAGAATGTCATCAATTTCTATACTATGGGAATCCATACCAACTACATTACCACAAAATGCAATTCTTCCATCCCCTGAACCAATATCTACTAATTCAGCATACTTTAGTTTTTTTGCAATACTTGTCATCACATATGCCGACATTATCCATGTAGGATAAAATGGCTGACAACTTGAACCATGTTTGATACTGTTTAACCAATATTCGTTAATATCTCCTTCATAGACTGTACACATTGTTCCCTCAATATCTTCTTCATAGTGGTTAAAGTAAATGGGATTTTGTATTATAAAATCGTGCAAAAATTGTAAATGTTGTGTTTGTAAAGGGAATTTTTCTGAAACTTTTGATGGGATTACCTCTTGTATGTGGGCATTTCCTGAATAATTTTTAGCAAAACTTTGCTTTACTTGAACTAAGTTTTTTACAAGATCCTCCAACATAATTTTTTTACAATAAGGGGGTTTGATAAACTCATGGTATTTTATTGTGATTTATTAGAAGACAAAAAAGTGATTTCTTGTTCAATTTTTTTAATTTGATCAATTGTGACTAATTGTAGTTTTTTAATACTTTCAATTTCTTTCTCAGTAGGCTCCATTATTAATTCAAAATCTAGATGCTTCAATGTGTTTAGATAAAAATCTCGTTGCTCTAGCAATTTTTCAATAATTATTTCAGATTCAGATAAACCTAGATCATTATATTTTTTTAGATTTTAAAAGGTTGAGTTGAATATGACTTTTAGATAATATTTTTTTAAGTTATTATATAATACCCTACTCTACTATATGTAAAAGACAAACATATGCCATTGAGACAAAAATATACCTCATTCACAGTTACAAAGCAAAAAAATGCTAAAAAACCAATCATTAATAATCAAAAAGCTGCAAGAATCCGCAGACAGAGAGGGTATCAATGGGAAGATACTATTGTAAAGCGATTTAATAGTACAGATAATTGGAAGGCATTTCGATTAGGTTCTCCAAGTATTGCATTACCTGATGTATTGGCAGTAAGTACAGATAATAATGCAATTTTTACCATAGAGGCAAAATCAGGAACTAGTACATCTCTTCCAGTACCAGCGGATCAAATTGAACGTTGCTTATCATGGATTAAAACTTTCAATATTTACAAAAAAAGAAAGGTTCTGTTAGCATTCAAATTTTTATCAAAAAAAAGAATTGATATTGGAAAATATGAAAGCCGAGAATTAAGAGAATATTTCAAAATTTGGGATGAATCTCTAGAAATTACTGACTGCGTGTGTACCTATGAAGGTAAATTTTATGCCAAAATAGACGGGTCTAGAAAAGAGTTATTTCTTAAAGAATGTAAAATGCCATTTAAAACTAAACAGAAAACTAGTGCCTAATTGATTAATTCTTCAAATCGTTTTTAAGTAAAAGATGTCAAGTAGATGTATGTCTGAGAAGAATATCGATAAAGAATCACCAGAAAATAATGTAGAGTCTTTACTTGAAACAGTCTCAGATGCTGAAGTACATTCAAGAATAAGTTTTGAAGAATTTACGGATGAGAGGGGATTAATCAGTCATGATGCATTTGGGAAAAAGCAAATGAAGATCAAAGTATTAGAAGTTTCAGATGAAAACCCAGTACTAAAATGGAAATTCGGTGATCGTGTAAAAGTTACTAAAATTATGGTAACTATCAAACACCTTACAACTCAACAGGTTGAAGAAGCAGAATTTGATATTGAAGAAATTGAAAGGGAATTAGCTGAAAAAAGACATTACTCTTCTACAAACAGATGGATACCTGCAGATGAAATTAAAAACGGTTATGTTGTAGGATCAAAGCACACTAGGTTAATCAGCGATGCCTCAGCTTTAGATTACATAGTATTTTGATCATCTATCAATCAACAATTAGAATATGTTAGCTAGTTGAAAACGTTATAAACAAAAGATATTGAAAAAACAATATGAGTTCTAAAGAATTTGAAGTGAATGGAACCGATTACAAAATAGCATTAACTGAACAAGTAATCGGTCATGTAAATAACCTAAAAGATCTTTACAATACAGCATATGAAGATCCTGAAAGCTTTGAAGACGTAAGTTCTGAAATTTCAAGTACTATAACAGAAATTGCTAGTACTATAGAGCCAGAAGCTAAAGATAGTGATTTAGATGGAATTATTCAAGAAATTATCAAAGCAGTAGACCGTAAGGCAGATGAAATTAAAAATGAATTAGAAGATAAACCTGTAAAAAAATCAAAATCAAAAAAATAGTCTCATTTTGACCTTAAACTCATAAAAAATTGGGGGATAAATTATATTCTGAATCATACAATCAATATCATGTCAAATAGCTGTGAATGTGGAATCTGTGGTCATCATAGTGAGGCCGAATGCCGTGAAAAAGAATGTAAATGCTGTTTGAATTTCCATGAAAGATCTGGACCAAAACGAAAATAAAATTAATTGTCCTTTTTGAAACAACAGCATTTCTTTGACATATGTCTATTACATCCAAGAAGTTTATGATCACGACAACCACATAAAATACATTTTTTTTCATTAGTCATAGTTTTTCTATCAGATCCCCCATATCATCAATCATTTTTTTATCTTCTAACGCTTCAATAATTTTAAATCGCATATTTTTTACTCGGTGTGTGTCATCTGAATATAATGTAGCCATTGTTTCAATTTCTTTTTCAAAAAAATAATTCTCTAAATAATGTATAAATTTAGATTTTAATTTTTTAAAATCAGAATGGCTGATTTTATACTCATCAATATTGTTAGTTGCCACCTTGAGAAATCCATTAATTTTTAGCATTTCTTTCTTAATGTTATCAAGATCACCTGGCTTATCTTGAATTTGTCTAAGAATATGGTATGATTCAAGAGTTTGAGAAATTATTTTCTTTAGATGTTCATTGTATGTAACCATATTTACAGTTGATATACATCCAATCTAAAGTTTAGCAAATATGGCTAAGCTCAAACAATTTTTACAGGATTTCCTTTAAATTACCATAGAATATCTAAAATTACGATGCAAGGTGAAGCCTATCTCAAATGTATTAATCCTCAATGCGGATTAGAGTACCTAATCGAAAGTACAAATGTTCAATGTGAAAAAGGTCATCTTTTAGATGTAAAATATAAGAACAAACCATCTCCAGAACTAAAAGAAGTTTTTTACAAAAGACGTAATTCTGAAGGTAGTATATTCAATGAAAGTGGAGTTTGGAGATTTAGAGAGTTGCTCAATTTTTGTCAAATTGACACTGAAAATATTGAAGAGTGTTCAAAATATCTAGTATCATTAGATGGTGCAGAAGGAAGACAATCTAAACCATATCACATGTCAAAAGCTGCAGATTTCATAGAAATTTCAAATGACAATTTATGGTTACAGCCTGAAGGATACAATCCAAGCGGTTCATTCAAAGACAATGGGATGGCAACTGCTGTGACACATGCAAAAATGGTTGGTGCAAAAAAAATTGTTTGTGCATCAACTGGAAATACATCTGCTTCAGCTGGAATGTTTGCAGCAAACGAGGGAATAAACTGTGATGTGTATATTCCTGCAGGTCGAATAGCCCCAGGAAAACTTAGTCAAGCATATCAATTTGGAGCACAGATTGTAGAAGTAGAGGGTAATTTTGATGATGCATTAAAACAATCATTGGATGATGCACAAAATCATAACGGATATACAGTAAATTCAATTAATCCATTTAGAATTGAAGGACAAAAAACAATTCCATTTAGAGCATTAGAATATTTAAATTGGGAAGCACCTGATTGGATTGTTTATCCAGGTGGTGCATTGGGGAATACATCAAGTTGTGGTAAAGCATTAATGGAATTGTATGAGTGGGGATGGATTACAAAAATCCCACAAATTGCAGTGATAAATTCTGAAGGTGCTAGTACATTATCAGATTTGTATAATGGTAAATTTGAAAATGAAGAATTAAGATGGAATAATGGTAATCCAAATACAGAATTGATTTCAAGATATTATGATCATCTAGATAAAGAAGGATTAAGACCTAAAACGAAAGCTACTGCAATACAAATTGGTAGACCTGCAAATATTTTGAAAGGTTTGCGTGCATTAGAATTTACAAATGGTGTTGTAACAACAGTTACAGATTCTGAAATGTTAGATGGAATGTCAGTTGTGGGTCTAAATGGATTTGATTGTGAAATGGCTTCTGGGGCATCAGTAGTAGGGATTAAAAAATTGATGAAGGAAGGAATCATCAAAAAAGATGACGTTGTGGTAGGCATTCTTACAGGTAGACAAAAAGATGCAATGATACCAGTAGATTATCATGTAGATTCTGCAAATGCATTTGCAATTCCACCTAAAAATTAGTCTTAATTAGGCTCAAGTGGTTTTAATCTCAAGAGTTAAATCTATGTTTTACAAATAAACTACAACCAAAAGATGGTGCAAAAAAACTAAATGAGTAATTGTTATAATTATTCTAAGAAATTTTCTAGGAGAATATTATGGTAGATTTATGGATTGAGATTTCTACTTTAGCTGTTCTTATTGGATTATCCGGATTTTTTAGTGGACTAGAAGTTGCCCTCGTCGGTGTAAGGAAATCTAAAGTTGTTCAATTGTTCAATGAAGGCAAAAAAGGATCAAAAGCACTTTACAAATTGAAAATGAATCCTAGCTGGATGATGTCAAGTGTAAATCTTGGAAATAATCTTGTAAATGTAGGAGCATCAGCCCTTGCAACAAGTCTAGCTATCAGATTATTTGGAGATGATGGATTAGGAATTGCAGTTGGAATAATGACATTTTTAATTCTAGTGTTTGGAGAGATTACTCCAAAAACATATTGTAATGCAAATTCAACAAAAATTGCATTAAGATATTCTCCAGTATTACTTGCATTTAGCTATGTGTTCTATCCAGTAGTGAAATTTTTTGAGATTATTACTAGAGGCGTGGTAAAAATGACTGGAAGTAGTTCCACACCACCTCCAATTACCGAAGAAGAAATCAAAGGAGTAATTGATCAGGGATTGGAAGAAAAAGCATTAGAAAAAGATGAAATGGAATTAGTTCATGGTGCTTTGAAATTTGACGATACTGTAATTCGTTCAGTAATGACTCCTAGAACAAAGATGTTTACATTAAATGCAAAAATGTTACTTTTCGAAGCACTGCCTCAAATTAATCAAAAAGGACATTCAAGAATCCCAATTTACGGAGATACTAGTGATGATATTGTTGGATTTATTCATGTAAGGGATGTACTCAAAGAACTAGAAAAAGATAACAAAATGACAAGTCTTGAAAAAATTGCAAGAGAACCAGTATTTGCATCTCAGGAAAAAATGGTTAGTGGTTTGCTGAAAGAAATGAAAGGACGAAAAACACACATGGCAATTGTAGTAGATGAGCATGGGGGCGTAGAGGGATTAGTCACATTAGAAGATCTACTGGAAGAAATAGTTGGTGAAATTGAAGATGAAACAGATTTGACAAGACAAGCAGGATTTGAAAGAATTGATCAAGACACAATTATTACAAATGGTGATATTGAGATTGATAAAATTAATGAAATTTTTAAAACCAAAGTTCCAGATGGTGATGACTATGCATCACTTAACGGACTATTACATGAAAGATTACAAGACATCCCACAAGAAGGAGACAAAGTAGAAGTAGATGAATTAAGGATTATTGTAGAAAAAGTTTCAAAAAATATTCCTAATAAAATCAGAATTGAAAAAATTAAAACCTAGTTATTTTTAGCAAAATTATCCTGTAACTTTTGTTTTTTCTCCACCATGTTGAATATTGATTCAGTATGAGCAAATGCTTCTTTGTAAGATTTTTCAAAAAGCATAGCCTGCATCAAAATATGATTTTCTGGAATCACAATTCCCGTTTGATCGTCTGAATACATCATTTGTACCGTATCTCCAATGGATGTAGTCATGTTTGCATGAATATGGATCATGTTAGTATCAGTGAAATTGAAACCCATGTTTTGAGCGTAATCTCTAACGTCTTTAGTCCCCTTTGCAGTCCAAAGTGTTGCAACACCAAATTCATTTGTAAACACATCATGAATTTCAGAAGGTTTTGGTGCTGTGTTTTTAAATCTAATATCCATTATGTGTAAATGCATTTGTCTAGTAGGAACTTTGATTGTACGAACGTACAATGGCACATCCTTTCCAAAATACAGTTTAACATCATCACCATGATGTGGTTTTTCAGTCATTTCTATGGTGTCTAAAACTTTTTTCTCAGTTTGTTCAATGTCTGCCCATCTTCTTACTAGAGTTACATCAAATCTAACTAATTGATCAGCGAATTTATCTCGCAATGGTTCCAAAATTCTCCCCATTCCAGTAACATTACAGCTACCTTGCATTACATGAGATTTTCCTACTACTTGATCATAATTTACCCTTGAATTAAATAATAATTCAGATACTGTTTCTGCACCAGTTGTAGATTCTCCACCTTGATAAATTGCAGGTATATTTTTTAGCTCATATAGATTTTTTTTATTTTTGTAACCATGTCCTTCTGGTGCGGCATCAATAACTAAATCAGATTGATCCAATGCAGATTCAATAGAGCCTGAAATTTTAAAATTTGAAAAAGAATCTAATTTAGATTCAAGAACATAAACATTTAGTCCTTTTGATATGGCCTCATCAACTTTATTGTCTGGAGAATATTTTCCTATGCCAACAACAGTAATTTCAGGATCATCTTTTAAAAATGAAACAATTCTACTTCCAATAGAACCATACCCATTAACAAAGACTTTCTTCATAAATTTGATACGTTAGACCCATTTATTTAGATTCGCGAAACATTTTAGCATAAATTGTTCAAATTTGATTTATGACCAATGTTGAATTAATAAAAAAATTCTATCATGCATTCAAAAACAGATCCCGAAACATATCTTGGATTATGTGATGAAAATATTGAATGGTGATTATTAGAAGGAATGCCAAATGGCGGAGTGTTTACAGGAAAAGATACAGTTTTCAAAGAATACTTTCCAAAAAGGTTATCAAACTTAAAGAATTCCATGCCATACCCGAACATATCTCAGATATGAAAAATCATGTTATGGTAACTGGTAAATATCAAGGAATATCAAAAAAAGGTAAATCATTTGAGGTATCATTTTCACATGTATATCACATTAAGGATAACAAAATAGTTCAATTCAAACAGTTTACTGATACTGGGAAAATTACAGAATCATTATAATAAAATCAAATAATTAAAAACATTATGAAAATTTGAAATATTGTATCTATTGGATTAGCTATAATCATTATTTTGAGTTTATTGTTTTTTCATACAGTTAACCATTTGATGTTTTCTGATTCTACTGTGTTGCACAACTAACCATCTGATCCAAATTATTGAACCAATTTAGCTTTAGATTATAACAATTTTCATTTCTTATGAACAGAAACTGAAAAACAATCAATCATTCCCTCGTAACTAGAGGTGAATTAATCATGAGATGTTATTGACTCATGGCAAGAACAACTAGATGAAATGAACCAGGGTAAAAAAGTGAAAAAGTTTGTGTATCCTGAATCATTCATGAATGCTCTGAGTTATGCCCGAGTGTATTTTGGATTGCTATTTAGACAAACTCAAGGAATGGTAAAATCACATGCAACTCACATTCCAGATTACTCTACAATACAAAGAAGAGTAAACAAATTACATGTCAAGATAAACCAAAAAGTCGGGTGATGATGTGGTAATTGTAATTGATAGTACAGGAATTAAAGTTACAAACAGAGGTGAATGGATAAGGCAAAAATGATACATGAGAAGAGGGTTCCTCAAGATTCATGTGGCAGTTGATCTCAAAACCAAGAAAATAATTTCACTCAAAATAACAGACGATCATTCCCATGATGCTCAACATTTACTTTCTCTAGTAGAACAAGCAGAGAAAAATGGCAACAAGATAGTAAAGGTTCTAGCAGATGATGCCATATGATTGTAAAGATAATTTTTCATATTGTTACTGCAAACACCCATGACTTGAAAGTATCAAAGGGATTCACACCATATGATTGTAAAGATAATTTTTCATATTGTTACTATGACAAGGAAATATTACCTGCAATTAAAGTGAGAAAGACATCATCAATTAACACTAACTGTTATCCAAGAAGAAAATCTGTTTTGGCACAACTGTATAATTTGGATCTGTGGAAGATTAGCGTAAGATATGGCGATAGATGAATTGTAGAATGTGTGTTTTCATCATTCAAACGATTCTTTGGAGAGGCCATGTAATGGCGCACAAATTCTGTAACATGGTAAAGGAATTGGAATTAAAAGTGGCATTGTATAATTTGTTTGCAAGTGTATGATTAATCAAATATTTTATTAGTGTAAACTGTAAGAAAAATTATCTAGTTATGCAACACAGTATTTGATTCTTTTTCAGAACCTGGAATACATAGAGATCAAATTTTCATTGGTGCTATTGGAAGTCTTTCTTTATTTTTATTGGAGTTATCCATATTTTATCTAATTATGGATGGAGTAGGGCATCTTCATCATGAGTTTTTAATTGAAATAAACCCCTGTACTGATTGTCTGTAATCTGTTTGGTAAATTAAGAGAGATTAATCATTTTCAAAAATAAATGTGGCATTTGCCCATTCTATTAGATTTGAATCGTTAGATTCTAAACTCCAGCATACTAGAAGAACCAACTAATAATTGCGACAGCACCAATTACAAACATGACTACTATTCCACCAACTAATCCTACTTTTGCTACATTAGGTAATCTTTCTAAATCCACTGTGTTCTAAATCCATTGTGTTCCAATAAGTCTTTCTAGAAATCACATAATACATTTAAGTTCAAAATTTCCTTAGATAATATATGGATTTTTTGGAGATTCAAAAACACTCAGACTATTCCAGTACAGTTATCAGTTGAGCATAAAAGATATACAAACTGTAATCTCCTTTTATCAAAATATACTAAGAAATAACTATATCATTCATGTGACAAAGAAAAATATCTTAATTTCTAAACTCCAATACACTCGTTCTTATAGGAAGAGAATTCATGTATAATATGTCATCAGACAGAAAAATGTACCCATGTGTATGTGCTGACTGCGGAAAAGATTCTGAAGTTCCTTTTGAACCAAAAGAGGGCAGACCAGTATATTGCAAAGAATGTTTACCAAAACACCAAAAGTAGAAAATTTAGATTAGTTTCGTTTGATTAATTTTAAACTTGATTATTTTTAATTATTCTTATTTTTTTTCTAAATTACAATAAGCTTAAGTTGATATAAAATTTAGAAAAAATATGAATTGTTTTGTGTGTTCAAAAATGAAAGAAGATTTTGAAGTATGGAGCAATAAGATAATAATTGCAGCAACATATGATTCTGATTTACAAAACCATGAAAATATACGTAAAATGAATGCGGATTCAGTTATCTGTCATGACTGCATACAATTAATTATTAACCAAGTAAATGAAAATAGAAAATAAATCAAAATTCTTATGTCTTGAATAGTCAGTGAATCATGGTAAAATCATTGGGCGATTATAATAAAGAAAAATCATCATCATCAAATATTAATAATATCACTTGGACACAAAAAAAACCTACAGATACTGAAAAACCAAGAAATAAAAATAAAAAGAAAATTTTACCAACAAATATCATCTATTCAAAAAATAATAAGCCAATAAAAGCAGTTAAAAAAATTTATAAAATTGAAAAGATTTCATCTGAGGAGAAAACAAAAAATGACATATCAGATAGAATGTTTAAAAAATCTTCTATGGATAATTGTAAAATAAAACCGAGTTTTAAAAGACCTGCAAGATGATCTAATTATCAATACTCTTAAGTTTATTACAAATATAGTTCAGGCATCAAATATTTGAATATTTTAACAACTTTAACATCACCATCATCCAATCTCCTCTGCATGTGTTTTTTCATCTCAGATTTATTTGCAAAGAATGTATTGGCATTGCCATTTTTTTCTTCTCTCCACTGTATCTGCATTGAGTTCTGGTGTGTATGTCGGAAAATAACTGATAAACACTTTCCCTTTTGATGTTTTGAGAAATTCTTTTACAGGATTGCTTTTGTGGTATGATGCATTGTCTGCAAACAACAATGGTTTTTTACCAAATTGTTTTTGCAGTGATTTTAAAAAATCAAGAAATGAATTTGTATTTGATTTATCATAGAATCTGCAAAAAAATACAGCATTATTTCCCAGTGCACCAAAGGATTGAAACTTTTCTCGAGTATAGTTGATTTGAGTTGAGTTGTTGTATGTTCTCCTGTAATAGACATCTTGCGTAATTAGACTAATTTTACAACATCACACAAATTCTTTTACAACAAGATCCAAAGATAATCTCAAAGCATTTCCTTTCATGTAAACAATTATCAAAAAAACCAAAGGCATTTCTTTCATACACAGGGGTAACAAAACAACAGTTTGATGTGATTCTAAAGGATGTCAGAAAGAATCACCGTATTACTGAAATATCCCAAGACAAAAGACAACGAGACATTGGTGCTGGACATCCATTTGATTTGGATGTAAAGGGCAGGTTGGTAATGATACTGGTGTATTATCGAATGTATCTGACCTATGATTTAACAGGTCATCAGTTTGGGCTGGACCAGAGTAGTGTGAGCAGAAACATCAGATATCTGGAACCTGCTGTGAAACAATCAATACCAATCCCATCCAAATTCTATGCAGATTCAAAAAAGATTAACGACATACAGCAACTGCACGAGTTCTTTCCTGAGCTAATTGTAATTACTGATGGTACAGAGCAACCAATTCTTAGACCAAAAAATCGTACCAAAAGAAAGACACACTATTCAGGCAAAAAGAAGAGACATACTGTAAAGAATCAAATCACAATAAATCTAAAAGGTGAAATAATCCACAAACCACCATTACTCCCCTGGACGAAGAAATGATTATGCAAATTAAACATCCAGCATTATCTAAAAATTTGATGATATTTTATGACTTGGGATATTTGGGGATTCAAAAAGACTATAGATCAAATCAGTGTTTTGCCGTACAAAAGGGAAAAGTTGACCATACCTCAGAAAGAGTGGAATAAACTATAATGTTCCATCTGAATCAAAGTAAAGGCATGCAATAAGTAAGATAAAGAAATTCAGAATTAATTCAGATACATTTAGGAATAGATTGTGTCGTTATGATGTGATTAGTGAGATTGTATGCGGAATTGTCAATTTCAAGATACGGCAGAAGCAAGAGTTTGTTGTGATACCATAAATTGAGAAATTGAATCAGTTAGAAGGTTAGATTTTGTTTCCAATTACGCAAGATGTCTTGTGAATAGAATTTTTGATGCAAATAAAGCCGCCTCCTGATCCACCAACCCCATTTAGTGTAGAATGGAGCACATCTGGGTTAACTAAATTGGGAGTGATTTCACAATATCTTGACTGATTTTGAGGTATTATCATGGTATAAGTATGAAAATGTTATAAAGTAATTTTTAGGCATAAATTAGGCATAATTTTGACTACCATAGATTATCTCTTTTATTATGAAAATACTCAAATTAGATTCTCAATAACTAGAATTACCTATCTGAAAGTTTAACTAATTTAGTAAAGCTAAATTATTTTATCAAATTTTTATAAGAATATTTTCCACAGTTATACTTTATCGATGAATTCGCCAACACTTGGTGGGTCTGGTGCTAATCCTTTTCTCTTTCTAATCTCAGCCACTGCTGTTTCAAGCATTGATTTTGGAACTTCAGTCCATTCTTTAAATGAAGTATTCCAAGTTGCACGACCAGCTGTCTGGCCCCTCATGGCTTCTGATAGTGTAAAAGTTTCTGAAGCTGGAATCTCACCAATTACAATACTTGTTGCGCCTTTCTGTGACATGTCAAGTACTTTACCACGTTTACCAGAAAGAATGGTTGCAACATTACCAACCAAATCAGTTGGTACACGAACTTCAATTGCTAGAGTTGGCTCTAAGACTGCAGTACCTGCAGTTAACAAAGCACCCATACATGCACGTCTTGATGCGGGTCCTAATTGGGACAAACCTCTGTGTGCTGTATCCTCGTGAGGAACAAAGTGAGTAAAGATGAATTTACAATCCCTCATCTGTTCTTTACAGAGAGGACCTTCTTTCATTACTTCTTCAAATCCTGAATTAATAGAATCAGTTGACTCTTGTACAAATTGAACACCCTTGGTTCCGTTAATCAAAACATTTCCACGTGAATCAAATTTCATAATTCTCTTAATTGTGTCAGTATCCCATCCATTTTCTTTTAGCAGATCTTTGACAACAGTTTTATCTTTCAAATCACTAATTTCACCAGTTCTCAACATATGTGCAATTTTTGGTTCTAATTGTTCTACTTTCATGAAAATCTTGTTGTGTCTGTTTGGGGATTTTGCCAAAACAGGCTCACATGAACCCTTTACGGTTTCTCTATAATTAATCAAAGGCTCTGATGTTATAATTTCACATTTTGCGTCCTGAATTCTATGTACTGCAACATCGAGGTGTAACACACCCATTCCTGCAACAATTGTCTCACCAGATTCCTCATCTATTTTTACAACTAAATTTGGATCCTCAATGGTTAGTTGTCGTAAAATATCTACGAGTTTAGGTAAATCTTTAGGATGTTTTGGTTCAATTGCAATTTGAACGACTGGTTCTGAGACATATTTCACACCTTCAAACATTGGAATACCTTTGATTGAAGATAGTGTGTTACCTGCTCTACATTCAGTTAGTCCAAGTAGTGCCGGAATGTTTCCTGCACCCAATTCGCCAACTTGTTCTCTTTGGTTGCCCATAAAGAAATTAACAGATTGAACACGTCCCTCTCTTTTCTCATCTATAATGTGTAAAGTTTGACCATCTTTGATGGTTCCTGAAAATAGTCTTCCAATTGCTACAGGACCAGCAGCAGGATCTAAAACCATGTTTACAACCATCATAATAGTGGGGCCATCATCTTTTCCTGCAAGCAATGCTTTGCCAACATCAGATTCTAAATCACCTTTCCAAATTTGTGGGATTCTGTACTTGATTGCATCCTGTGGTGCTGGATGATGTTTAACTACCATTCCAAGTACGGCATCAGCTAATGGTGCTTTCTCTATAAGATCATCAAGTTTTTCTTCAGTATATGCATCAATTACATCTTTGAATGTTATTCCTCTTTCCTTCATTAAATCAGTGTTAATTGCCCAGCGGTCTTTTGCTGAACCAAATGTTACACTTGCATCTTGAATGGATACTTTCCATTTCTCTTTGTATTCTGGTTCTGCATATGTGTCAACTAGAGTATTGAAGTTTGAAACGACTTCGGCTAATTGTGCTTGCATTTTTTCTGGAGTTAATCGTAATTCTTTGATTAGTCTATCGACTTTGTTGATGAACAAAACGGGTTTTACTCGCTCTTCAAGGGCCATTCTAGTTACAGTTTCAGTTTGTGTCATGATACCTTCTACTGCATCACAAACTACTACAGCACCATCAATTGCTCTGAGACTTCGAATTACCCTTCCACTGAAATCTACGTGGCCAGGGGTATCAATCATATTAATTACATATTCATCATCTTTTTGGGCAAAGAGTAGGGTAACATTTGCTTGATAAATTGTAATTCCTCTTTCCTGCTCTTCTTTATCAAAGTCCATTGCAAGGGCTTTTCCAGCAGCTGAGGGGGCAATAATTCCAGAGTTTGCCAAAAGGCTGTCACTCATTGTTGTCTTCCCATGGTCTACGTGAGCAATAACACCAAAGTTACGAATATTTGCTTTGTTCTTGATAATTTTCATTACTTCTGAAGTAGACTTGAATTTTGCCATATTCGCAAAACTTTGGATTCAGGTATTAAACCTTAGTTTTTGAAAAAATCAGTAGATCAAAAGGGTTGGAAACATCACAAATATTTTTTGTCAGTAGAATTGAGATTTTTTCTTTCTCTTCTTTTTGATATTTATTACCAGAATCAAGGAAACAGATGTGGAAATTTCTGTAGGCCATACTCCTGATTCAGATGACGCATTCATGTTTTATGGAATGTTTACAAATAAAGTCCCATCTCCAGAGTTTAAGGTAAATCATGTTATTGAGGATATTGAGAAATTAAATCGTAAAGCAACAAACCCTGAACTTGATGTAACTGCGGTTTCAGTTCACGCATGTGCATTTATTCCAGGATATACAATCTTGAGAAGTGGTGGAAGTTTTGGAATTAATTATGGTCCAATTGTTACTGCCAAAAAACAGATGAGTATAGATGAGATTAAAAAATGTGAAATTGCAATCCCTGGAAAAATGACATCCGCATTTTTACTACTACAGTTAATGATTGGAAAGTTTGATTATGTTGAGATGAATTTCAGCGACATTCCAGAAGCTGTAAAGTCAGGCAAAGTAGATGTAGGATTAGTAATTCATGAAACTCAATTATCATATGAGCAAGAAGGCAATGTCAAAATACTAGATGTTGGCGAATGGTGGGATAAAACCACAAACGGACTACCAGTGCCTCTAGGGATTAATGTCATGAAAACAAGCCTAGGCATGGAGACAATAGTAAAGTTTGACAAATATCTACAAAAATCAATTGAATTTGGAATAGAGCATTTTGATGATGCAATAAAATATGCAATGCAATACTCTAGAGGAAAAGAACAAAGTCTAATTGAGAAATTTGTAAAAATGTATGTAAATCATGTAACTGTAAACATGGGAGACCCAGGTGAGGAATCAATCAAAAGATTATTTGAAATGGCAAAAGAGAAAGGGCTTGTTCCAGACTTTGAAATTAGTATTGCCAACAAGTAATTATAGAACAGAAAAAAAACAGCATCATGGGTGATGGAATCGGTGGTGCAGTACTTTCAATTCTTACAAACAATGCTTTTGAATTACTAGTTAGCCATACAAGAAAAGACAACCAAGAACAATACGGTAAAGTTGAAAAAGTGATAATGAGTAAAATCGATGATCCTGAACAACCGCAATACGAAGAGAAAACTAAAGAAGATTTAGAACGTGCACTCAAAGGAAAATTTGTTTCATGTAATGTACAATACAGAGATGAAAAAACAGAGGCACTAGTTTGTAATGTCTTTGTTCAAAGACCACCTGAAGGCTTTTAGAAATTAATCAAGTTATAATGCAGAGACATCAGTTTCACCATCTCTGATTTTAACCAATTTATCAATTTTATAGTAAAATACAATTCCATCACCATTTTCACCGGTGCTGGCAGAACTTTGAATTATTTTTACAACGTTTTCTACATCTTTATCTGAACAAATGATCTCAATTTTGGATTTAGGGATATAATTACTAGTATTAGTCTTTAGACCTTTATGTTCAAGATGAATTCCGGTGATTTGGACTTGATATGCAGAATAAGTAGTAATACCAATTTTTGCTAAAGCACCTTGGACATCATAAAAAGTTGAATTTCTCACTATGGCTTCAATTTTAAACATATTTCACATCTAAGGATTGGAGAATAAAATAGTTACCAAATTGATCGTAAAAATATTATTAATTTCTAGAGCCAATTACTCTAAATACAATTAAAATGGATAATTGTTGATGGTTCTTGTTGATAAAAAAATTCTAAGCGGAGGACTTGTAATGATCATTATAGGAATCATAGTAACCATTACGTTTGCTGAACAACCAATAGGAGAATCAGGAATGAGTGAGGAGGAAGTTATTGATTTGTTAATAGCTGAAGACCAAAATCAAGCTTATCAAATGTTATCAGGGATTTTAATCGGAGTTGGATTCTTACTAGTTTTGATTAGTTTTGGTGCAAGAAGGAAAAAAGACAGTGTTACTAGAAAAGAAAAGAAACCAGCAGAATAATTTAAAAATTAATTATTTATACAAATCAAACTTTTTCTTACAATTTCCACAAAATCGTTGCTTTGTTTTCTTACTTTCTGTGCCTAAATCAGTACCGCATCTATCACATTTTGTTTTAATCATAGTTATGTTCCAATTCAAATTTATCCATAATCACCCATCTTTGAATGTTAGGGAAACTATCAATAACATATTTGGATCACTAAAAACAACTTGAGAAGATATTATTAAGCAAAAAAGGACAAAATGAGACATCTTGATTCAAGCTGAAATCAGCATATATCCAATGGCAACTAGAACCACCAGTGCCAGTTTTTACATTGCAAAGGCAATAGAATCAATTCAAAAAATCAAAAACCTAAGATATGAAATCAATGCAATGGGGACAATTCTAGAATCAGATAATATGGATGTCATAAACACGGCAACAAAACAGATGATGGAGACAGTTCACAATTTAGGCATAGCAAGAGTTGAGGTAATTATCAAAATAGATTCAAGACGAGATAAACAAGTAAAGATGGAAGAAAAACTTGATTCAATTAAAAACCATTTTGATAATAACTAGTTTGTTTTTTAAGAATCAGAATTTACAAAATCTACAATAGACATTATTTCCCCCATTTCTACTAAATGTCCATAACTCTTCTTGTTTGAAGCCTTGGATTGAAAATTATCTATGCTGATAAACAAAATGTGTTTGTTATTTAGGGATAGTGATTCTCTTTATCTTTTCATATGCTGCAATTACATATAGTCCTCTTCCAACCATACCAGTAATTTTGGAGCGTTCATCCCATGCATTTACGGCTCTTTGAAGGGTCTTTTTTGTATCAGTCATTGAAACCATATTTTTTACATGGGTACGTTTACTATTCCACAAAATTTCTCCATTTTTATCACAAACTGCTGCAAATCGTATATCACTATTAAAATCCATCAACATGTTCAATAATTTTTCATATTCTTCCATAATTCTATTATGACATCATAATCTAAAAACATTTGAATTTTTTAAATGGGGGAACTAGAATTTTTTCAAAATATCAAAGTGAGTGTTTCTTTGTGCAGGGGTACGGCCAATCTCTTTTACCATTGTTGCAAGTTCTTCAATTGAAGAAGAAGTTGCCTTTCCAGCAGATTTGTAGATTTCCTCAGAAAAAGCAGTTCCAACTAAATCATTGCCACCATTAGATAATGCAACTTGTGCAAGCTTTTTGCCATATGCAACCCAGTAAACTGAGATGTTGTTTAGAACATTTGCAAGCATCAATCTTGATAGTGCAACAACTCGCAAATCGTAAACTGATGAACATTCATTATTCACCAAATGTTCTTGTTCTAATTCAGTATTATCTAAACTAAATTTCAATGGAATCAAAGTTAGAAATCCATTTGTTTTCTTTTGTAATTCACGTACCTTGATTAGATGATCAACAATATGTTCAGGTTTTTCAATATGCCCATATAGCATGGTAACATTACTTTTGATATCCATGTTGTGTGCCTCCTCAATAACGTCTAGCCATTGTTGGCCTGTACATTTTCCACGAACTATCTTTTCTCTGATATCGGGATGAAATAGTTCAGCTCCTCCACCAGGCATTGAATCAAGTCCTGCATCTTTTAAACGAGATAAAATTTCTTTAGTAGAATTTTTTGTTAATTTTGATAAATAGTAAATCTCAGCTGCAGTCAATGCTTTGATGTTAAGTTGAGGATGACTTTTTTTAATTGACCTCATCATATCTTCATAATATTCTAGTGGAAGTTTAGGATGAAAGCCACCAACAATGTGAACCTCAGTAGCACCCATCTGTTTTGCAATTCCAGATCTTGTTTCAATTTCTTGAGGAGTTAGGGTGTATGCATCATCTGCACCATCTTTTCGATAAAATGCACACATCTGACAGCTAGCTGCACAGACATTGGTGTAATTCAGATAGTACGATGCTGCAAATGTTACAGTGTTATTAACTAGTTTTTTTCTAGAGTTATCTGCCACCGCTCCAAGTAAATGTAAATTATCATAATTCATCAATTCTAAGCCATCTTTGTAAGAAAGTTCCTCTCCAGCAAGGGCACGATCTAAAGCTTGTGAATCTCCAACTAGTTGTTCTAACATACTGATGGATTTCCCCATCAGGATATATGCCTTAGTGAGTTATACCAAACCATATGGGATTAGGAATAAAAATTATAATATTTGCAGTTATTGCAATTCTTGTTCAAGCATTTGGCATAATTTTATTATGATTCATTTCAGTCTCAAGGAATAAGTAGCCTGAGATATTACAACTAACATGGTACTTCCTCTAGTTGATGAGCATAAACCAAAATGCTACCTGTGCCATGAGGGTTTTGAGAATATAGAAGAATTGAGGGAGCACCAGAATTCAAAACATAGTGAGTTTTTCAAAGATAATGAAAAACAGCCAAATCGAGAGCCAGCACCAGGTGACGTTACTGTATTTTAGATTTTTTTTGGCTAATTGATTTTAGCAATTCCTGTGCAATATCTTTTGAAATACTTGCCAAATCATAATGTTTGTCAATAGATAATGCTTTTTTGAAAAGATTTATAGCTTCTTTGAGTTTACCCATTTCTCCTAATGAAAGACCTTTGTATGCTAGTGCCATTGCACATTTTTTATCAATGCTCAAAGCAAAATCATAGGACTCTATTGCTTGAATATATTTTTCATCTGAATGTAATGTAGAACCTTTGTTTAACAACGCATCAATATTTTCAGGAGAAATTTCAAGTGCCTTATCATATGAACGAACAGCTAGTTTTAGCCTACCCATATTTTGTAGTGTCACTCCTTTGTCAATAAGGGCAATAATGTTCTTGGGCTCTTTTTTTAATGCTAAATCATAAAGTCTAAGTGCATCAAAATAATTTCCATCCTCTACATATTCATAGGCATCTGCTAACATCTTATCTATTTCATTACTCACTATAACTGATAATATTTTGTTAATAATGTAGTTTTACTTTACAAGATATTATGGACACAAACAAGCAAAACCCTCTGCATAATTCTGCATTCTCTTGCTATAATTTGGTAAACCCTCTGCATAATTCTGCATTCTCTTGCTATAATTTGGTAAACCCTCTGCATAATTCTGCATTCTCTTGCTATAATTTGGTAAACCCTCTGCATAATTCTGCATTCTCTTGCTATAATTTGGTAAACCCTCTGCATAATTCTGCATTCTCTTGCTATAATTTGGTAATCTCTCGATGTAATTGACTATTTTCGTGCTCTAATGAATCATACCTGTTGCAAGAATATTGCAATTCTTCATTTTTTGACAATTGTAGATTAGATGGTGTTACCAGACAGAGAAGATATAGATGAAAAATATTAAAGGGATCACTTTAAAACTCTAGACAATTACATAATCACCTGTTTTTGTATTCTTGTGATGTTTTGATTTGTTTATCTCTTCAGTTGCCAAGGTCATGTATTATGGCATTTTTCATATAATCATAATTTACATCATCATATATAGCAGATTTGGCAGTCTCCCTCTTTTAGAAATGATGCTTGAGTGATAGAGATTAGATTGTATGTGTTTTTTTCGGTATAGGATGTATAATCTTTTTCTAAGAAAAGAATTACAGTGTCATTCAATCCTATTTTTTGTCCCTCTGTCTCATATAGTCTATCATATGTTTCACCACCCCACATTGAAACAGGAATTACTTTTTTGTCGATTTCACCTTTTAAAACATTTATGATCTCTACTTGATAATTTGTGAAAATATCTGAATATTTACTTCCGTAAAGTTTTACTTCAAATACATATGGCTCCAAGAGCTTACCTTCAATTATAAAATCAGCACTGTCAATTAACTGATGAAAATTCAACTCGTCTTCATCTGTAGTATGTGCAGTTAGTGTTTTTCCAATAATATTTGATTCATTTGTTGTATGTGGATTGATTGTTTTTCTCACAAGTTCAAACTGCGTATCAGTTGACATATTCATACTAAGCATCGCCACAGGCAATATCACAGCCAATGCAACTATTGGTAATAATATTTTTTTAAATGTCATGATGTTGGATATTTACTCTCCACTGCATTTTCGTCATGAGAGGACAAGTCTCTGTAAACTTGACCCAAAGAATGAGATCTTTTCATCAATATTGATTCTGAATCATGAACGAGTCTGACTGAATGACTTGTTTCATGTGTTGCCACCGAAATAAAATCATAGTATTGCCAGATGCTCCAAGCATCATCACTCACTCTGTCAGACCATGTATGGTCAGTATTGAAGTTGATATTGGCATATGTCATTACCGAGCCACCAACATTTGATATGGTGTTAGAATTAGTGCCTCTCGTTTTGGAGTTTAAATCTGCTGCACCATATGTTGTTTCACCACCACTTGTTACCTTGGAAAATGTAAGGGTTGAATTAACATTATTCCAAGTACTAACAGCTGGTTAGAATATTATCGTATGTATAGTTAAGGCATCAAATATTTGAATATATTCGCAACTTTAACATCACCATTATCCAATCTCCTCTACATGTGTTTTTCATCTCAGATTTATTTGCAAAGAATGCATTGCCATTTTCTTCTCTCCACTGTATCTACATTGAGTTCTGGCGTGTACGGCAGAAAATATTTAATTATATTTTTGATGCTTTGATATATTTCTCTATGGGATTGCTTTTGTGGTACGATGTATTGTCTGCAAATAACAATAGTTTTTTATCATTATTGTTTCTGCTGTGATTTTATAAAATCAAGAAAACTATCTGTGTTTGATTTGTCATAGAATCTGCAGAAAAACACACCTTTATTTCCCAATGCACCAAAGGATTGAAACTTTTCTCGTGTGTAATTGATTGGCGTGGTGATATTATTTTCTGTAAGATACCATCCACGCTTTATGTTTGGTGCTATTTTGTTTGTTGACTCATCCAGACATAGTAATGGTGTATCCAAGGGTAAGAGGATAGGTCCTCAATACAGTTTTAACATCTCTTCTTGGAACGCTTGTTTTCTCTTTTCTGCCATGTCATAAAACAGCTCAATCTGTATGGTATCATATTTTCATACCCATCTCAGTTACAAGACGTTGTCTAATTTTTCGTGAGATTACGACCTTGTGCAACATCCTTTCTGACTCGTTATTTGTGGGCTCCATTCCTGGATATTTTAGAAATGTAAACAGGTTTGGTGTTGCTCGTGCAAGTCAATCTCCAAACTTGCAATTCAAATTCTTGTATACATCTGCAATTGCCATACCAGAAATCACAGACGAGTCATAATGTACATGTGCAACAGATGACCATGAGATTTGTTTTGCATTGTGATACAGCAGACGCAATTTCTCATACAGCATGGTTTTTGATTCATCAACTGATTCAAACTCGGCATCTCGCAGTATGTGGGACCGGACACCGTTGAATTGTTTTGAAACGATTGTATGCAGCATAACCATCAACTGTCATAGGAATATCCCAGTATGGAAAGTACAAATCCAATACGACTGCCGCCCTGTTTTTGTCTGCATGATAAAATACCGCATTATCGCTGATGCATGTCCAGACATATCCCTGCTTGTTGTATATTGTATACGTTGTCTCATCAAAGTATTTTGATTTGTAAATATTTTTCATCCATAATTTTTCATCCATAATTCTACATCAGATTCCAATGTTTTACCGACTGCAAACTATATTTTGTATTGTTTTTTTACACAATGATGCATCAGTCAGGTTTACTATCTCTTTGATTGAATTTAGACTGTTGTTTTGTTTTTGTAACGATAAAATTACTGTCATAAGATTTTTACCTACTGATGTTCCGTCTATTCCAACCTGTGGTGTATCCGCACTTGCAGGTGCAGTGATGTATAATGTTGTTTATATATTCAGTCTCTGGAATATTGATAATATCCATTATCATCTTTGTTATAGTTTTTGTAACTATAATATTTGCTACCATATTTTGCACATCTTTTTGGTTTGTGCATCTTTGTGATTTACCGACATGACCAATCTTTGCACCTGCCTTCTTTGGAGATGAATTCTCATTTGTACGGCCTGCCTTTTTTTGACGTGTTGGAATGTTGTTTACAGATGGAACGGTGAATGTGGATTTTCATAAAATGCCTGCTTTCCTGCCAGTTCCTGATTTTTTAAAATCATTTCTGTATTGATTACTTGTGATTTTTTCACATCATCTAGTTTGTCTTTTGTTGATTATGATTTTGAGCAAATGCCTTTGCATCTCACAATGTATAATCTCAGGGTTGCCCATAAGAGAGAATCCGAGAATTTAGATCCATATGATCTAAAATATTTGATTTTGTGGCTAACCTATCCTCCTACATTCTATGAAAATATACGTCTACAAAGGACACTCCAAAAACTTTACACGAAATATCTCACATTTGATTACTTGTAAATTTAAAGACTGGTCAATTCCTCAGGCATTCCCTGCTCTGTCTCTTCAGCATCCAGTGTTATTCCAGACTCTACGGAAAACACTGCACATCTCACCCACTCTACAAGTGGCAGATATTTCAGATTCCACTTTTTACAGTATATCTTGTACTCTTTTGGAGTATAGTTTCCCTCAAGCTCCTGTTGAGTAAATGTTGTATGCAAGTGATTTGTTCGAGCAAGTATATTTTCCATTGTCACATGCAATCTCTGTATATATCAACCTTCACACACAAATCAACATCATGCAGAGAAATATTCGGGGATAGATGAAAAGCAATCAGGAAATGAAAATGATATCTTACTTGTTTTGAGACATGGAGGATAACTGAACATGTTTTTGGAGATGGTAAAATACATCCAAGTGCTTGATTCATACCATTTTTTTAGGATTTATACGAAAATGAGATTGAATTAAATCTTAAAACAATCTCACACATCATTGACCCTGATTCATTGTTTTGATTTTGAAGCATATCGAGATGGGCTATTGTTTAACTAATTATCTCCAGTACAAAATGATAATCAGATCACAATTGATTTCTAATTTTGGATTGAATATAATGACTTTAATAAAATCCAGACGAGTATTATTCTGGAATTATTATGACGTATGGTTCACGTTGATAGTTGTCTGCATCAGATACATTCACCCAGAATACATTACTTCCGGGCAATATGCCAGTAGAATTTATCGATATTGTTGCAGTTCCATTTGTATAGTCAATTACAGATATTGCAGATTCAGGCAACATGTCAGGTGTTACAGTGATTGATATTGCATCACCTTCCAAATCAGTTGCATGTACTGTAATATCAGATACTGTAATATCTGACACTGTATGTATTGGTGCTGTAACCACAGTACCGTTATACATCAGGTAAAATTCTGCCTCATCATTTGATTGATCATCTGATGCTCCAGATATAGATCCAGATACAGCTCCACTTGCAGTGCCAGATGCACTTGAAAATACAGGTCCCGATGACACATCACGTGAGTCATCAAATCTGTGTGATTCAAACTCTGTTGTAATTATGCTCCAATTCTTTTTATTAGCAGTAGATTCTTTGACACAAGCTGGATTGCCATTATCCCTAATCACTAGCACTCTGTTCTCTTTACATTGTATGTCATCAGGTGACACTCTTAATTCTAACTGCTTTTTTGGTGAGAGATGCTCTGAATATGCAGGTATTGAAATATTTGCCATTAAAATTACTGCAAATAATACCATCAGCAATTTTGCCATACTCATAGTAGTTGGAATCCATGTGAATTGTTTTATACTTTTCTACTTTTTTGTATTACAAAATTTGCCATGGTAAGAAGAATGCCGACCATCTAATCAGATGCATACCTCAGATCAAAAGTCTTTTCAATTTATTGTTCTTGCAAAATACTGATACATATCAAGATTAAATCTATGTGTTCTAAAATATTCCATAACTGTATATCTCATGAATTGATTCATAATTCTGATTCAACATTAACATGTTTGCACTGTCTCCAAATCTATTCTGTCATACTCAAATGTGGAGAACTTGGAAGATATGCCAGTTTGACATTTTTGTTTTTACGCAGATATTTTTTTATAACATTTGCTTTGTGGTGCTCTATCAGCTATAACTGATATTTTTCCAAATTTTTTACGAGCTGCTTCCAAATAATCCACAAATGTAATTGCGTTGAATTTTTTATACGATCTAAAAATTGATTGTCATCATTTCCATAAACCAAAAACCTTTGGTGTGTTCCTCTCCACCGTACAATCATTCTTTGGTGTACATCTGTCTGATATTTTTTACCAAGACGTACATCATCTACAAATACAGACTCGTCCTGAATAAATACGGTAAAACCTTTCTTGCTCTATGCGTAAAATGATGCGTTTATTTCACTTGTAGCATACATTCTTGGATGCAGCACATATAGCGAAAAGCAAAAGTTCGTGAACCATTTTCAAGGTATCTTAGTTTGTTTGTTCGTATTTGCCTGACAAAAAATCTGATTATTATTTTTTGATGATTTTTAGTTTACGAACTTTTGATCGTCGCTATACATGTACCTTTTGTGGAACCTTTGGATTTTGATTCCATTTGTGCAACAAATAACGCACGTGAGTAACGTGATATGTGTTCTGTAAAATATGAACTGTATCAGTTTCTTTGGAGTCATTCCATCTGAAATTCTCTTAAATTCCTGATCTATCTTTTGTAATGTTTTGTGTGAGATTAATGGCGGACGGCCAGAACGAGGGGGGAGATCCTCCAGACCCTCCAATCCATATTTTTCAAATGAATCAATTTACAGAATTGTATGTACAAAACATTTGTCTTACAGTTTCAGCAATTGTAGATTTGTTGATCTTAATTATACACATTGCGTGTAATCTTTTCTTTTTCTTGTCGTACTTTTTTTTTTGCAGGCCTAGAGTAACTCGTTATTTATGATGTTCATGAAATTATTCCTAACTACTGATCAAAAAACATTGCTATTTATTTTGAAAAATTGCAAAGACTTTTGCTCCGAGGTATACATTACTGGTGTTTAGGATTTTTGGTATTAAGGGAAGTAAAGCATGCAGTTTTGAGATGCCTAAATATCCTGAGTTTGGAACAGTGTAAGATCCATTACACTGGAAGATCTTAGAGAGTTTTCATCCCATTGAGTGTATTGTCAGATCATCTTTATATTGGGATTATTTTTGTGGTGAAATAATGACTGTAAATGACGTAAAATATATGATTCCATTATTAGCATCATGTGCCACTCAAGGTGACAAATATTCAAGATTTATCACATATGATACAATAGTAACTGATCTAGGAATAACAGGGATTACTCAATGATCATCCACTATTCTTTTTTTATTTTTTTATTGCTCTTTGTACCAGCTATAGTTTTTGCAGAATACTCTGTACCAACAGAAGAACAAACGCTTGCAGAAACATGCAATCTATATCTAGATGATTTGTCAGAATTTCCTCATTCACGGAATGGCATTTGTTATGCTCAGGAATTTTGTGTACCAGATGAATACTTTCCTTGGTTGACATGGGATGATGAAATAATAATAATGAAAAATGATTATATCGTCAAACAATTTTTGCACAAATATCCGGATGCATCCTTTGAAGATAGTAAAGGAGTTTTTGACCACTTTCGGCATTTCACGTCTTCATGGATAATATCTGGACATTACAATGGTTCACAATTAGAGGTTACTTTTGATAAATGTGGCAACATCACAGTATATACATATTATTTAGATCAATCAGAAGGTAATTCTGTCAGGACAGAGTACCCTTTTGATGATCATGATCTTGAAGACATCAAAACGTATGAAGAAAACAAGTACAATGTCCTAAAGGCAATCATACAAAGACATCCAACACCTGCAATTCAGGTGAGTGAATTCAACATATCACTAAATGAGGTACACTGTAATGAGGGATTAGAGTTGTACATTCGCGACAATAACATTCCAGTATGTCTCAAACCACACACATATGAGACTCTGCTAGATCTAGGCTTTAATTTGCACCAGCCAAAATATCGCCCTCTAATGGAGTAATTCATCCAACATAACTTTAGCCTAAAAGTGTAATTATCTGAGACATGGGCATAATGACTTACAAAAATAACTCTCAATGATTCCCTAACAACACAACATTCTTTTCACAATTCTGGGATTCTCTACTTTTGTCATGCAATTATAATATACTGCAAGTTGATACGTAAGAGGATATGTAAGAACCTTATGACAGTAATCATGTCACTGCAAAAACAAAACAACAGTCTAAATTCAATCAAAGAGATAGTAAATCTGACTGATGCATCATTGTGTAAAAAAACAATACAAAATATAGTTTGCAGTCGGTAAAACATTGGAATCTGATGTAGAATTATGGATGAAAAATTATGGATGAAAAATATTTACAAATCAAAATACTTTGATGAGACAACGTATACCATATACAACAAGCTGGGGATATGTCTGGACATGCATCAGCGATAATGCGGTATTTTATCATGCAGACAAAAACAGGGCGGCAGTCGTATTGGATTTGTACTTTCCATACTGGGATATTCCCATTACCGTTGATGGTTATGCTGCATACAACCGTTTCAAAACAATTCAACGGTGCCCGGTCCCACATACTGCGAGATGCCGAGTTTGTATTCCATGATGAATCAAAAACCATACTGTATGAGAAATTGTGTCTACTATATCACAATGCAAAACAAATCTCATGGTCATCTGTTGCACATGTACATTATGATTCATCTGTGATTTCTGGTATGGTAATTGCAAATACATACAAGAATTTGAATTGCAAGTTTGGAGACTGACTTGCACGAGCAAACACCAAACCTGTTTACATTTCTAAAATATCCAGGAATAGAGCCCACAAATAACGAGTCAGAAAGGATGTTGTGCAAGGTCGTAATCTCACGAAAAATTAAACAACGTCTTGTAACTGAGATGGGTATGAAAATATACTACCATACAGATTGAGCTGTTTTATGACATGGCAGAAAAGAGAAAACAAGCGTTCCAAGAAGAGATGTTAAAACTGTATTGAGGACCTATCCTCTTACGTAAAATACAAACCATCAAATGATATGTATTATATGACAATACAAGATGTAGTTAGTAATCAATACTGTGCAGCAAATTATAGTGGCATAATTGAATCAAGATATGCTCAATATATTGTTGAATCTCCAACAAATGGTAATAACAATGAACTATACTCACTTCCAAAGTTCAGCACAATGACTATTCAAGGTTTGTACAAAGATGATAGTGGTAACAGATATGGATTAGATGATGCAGTAAATAATAACAAATACTACAAGATCACAATGACTCATGATGTAACATCTAGTGGTACAGTTAAGGCAGTGCCATCATCAGTCGACAGCAGAGATAAGTTTACTGCAACTTGGCAATCTAGCAGAGATGCACCTTAACTTGAGTAATAACATCCAAATATCTTTTTTATTTTTATTTATTCTTATTTTATT
The DNA here is from genome assembly GCA_965262905.1 of Candidatus Nitrosopumilus sp. Taxonomy (GTDB): domain Archaea; phylum Thermoproteota; class Nitrososphaeria; order Nitrososphaerales; family Nitrosopumilaceae; genus Nitrosopumilus. The sequence continues at coordinate 492,337 of OZ253567.1, read as the reverse complement.
ATCACCAACAGTATTTGCAATAAATAATGATGGTTGCCATGATCATCTAGTTAATGATATTGAATATAATCTCACTACAACGGACATTATTGATTTAATAAAAAAATCAACAGAATATCAATTACATATAATTCCACGTGAACCACTTTGGCAATTTCCTAGTGTGACATATGGTGGTACAATTGATGAAGACAATAATTGTAAACTAGACAAAAAAATAAGTGTATCATTTCAATCAATGTACATTAATCCCAATACACAACCAACGTCTCTATTCATTTTAGATTCAAGTACATTTGAAATTATAGAATTTAAAATCTATAACTCTCTTTCAGTAATTCATGGAAATTCACAAATCGTAAAACTATCACCAAAAATCCAACATAAATATGGTGTGGGTCTTGAAAATATTTTGTGTAATGAAGACTTGGTACAAATTATAAAATATACTTTAGAACCAGCATGTGTAACGCCTGAAACTAAAATAAAATTAATTGAACGTGGTTGGGGTTTAGAATGATTCAGTATATTCGGGGACTTTCCTGATAAAACAAAAAAAGTAATTGATATACCAGTTTAATTTCACGTCTTTTTGATACTTTTGTAGCAATTAATTCATCATTCCTGAAAATGACATATCGTCATTTACTTCTAATTCGATTTAAAGTTTGAATCTTACTTTAATCAAAACTAGGTGGATTCTCAACTAAATGTAACTTTTTTTGTCAACAATTCATCATTTCTTTTCTGGAAATTATTTCATCCCTTAACTAGGAGAATACTATTCCCATAATATCGTATGCGTGGGTATCGTGACATACAACTTTGTTTCCTAATTATTCGATCTAGGCTCAAATCACAACCGAAAAATATATGGATCTTAATTTTTACAACAATTTCGTGCAACAGACTGCCAAGTATGATGATCAAAAATATACATCACGTGGGAAATTCTATACTCTACATATTGATTTAGAAATAATCAAGAACAATATTAAAGAATTAAATGATAAAGTTGGAGCACCGTTTGTCTATTCAGATTACATGTTTTATGATAACTGCATTATTTAGAAACACTGTGGTTGCATATCGGCAGATGTAGGGAATAATTAAAGACGTGTTAGGAAAAGAAAAATCTCCAAAATATTCTACAATTTACAAAAGAATTAACAAGATAAATCTAGAAGATGATAACGGTAAAAGTTGATTCAGATGGCAAAACAAAGACTGAGATAGTGTTTTTGTCAGGTGACAGCACAGGTCTCAAGCCAACTAGTCGAGAGGTGATTGGATGGGTAAAAAATGGGACGTAAAGCGTGGATTTATCAATATATGGTTGATTCAAAAACTAGGAAAATTTATGCAGTATCAATTACGGATGAGAAATCAGGTGATGCATCAGAGTTTAAGAAATTACTCTCAGAGGCATTGCACAATATTGAGAATTCCGTAATGTTGTTGTACCTGCAGATCAATTATTGGTTAGTGCTAATGATACCATATGATTCTAATGACAATTTTGAGCAATGTAAAAAAATGTAATTCCCATAAGAAAGAATTTTTCACTAAAAACTAAAGGTAACAATGTAAGAAAAAACAGGGACTGTTGCAACTTGGTAATTGTAAAATGAATTCACAAAACATCAAAATCTTTGATGATTTAACAGAAGGAAAATCAAAAACAATGGAAGAAAGATATCAGTTATGGCAGACGTTGGATGGTAGAAATTGCATTTTCAACATTTAAGAAAATTTTAGGTGAGGATATATCTGTCAGAGTTTGGTGTAACGTTGTAAGAGAAATAAAATTCTCGCATGATGATATACAATTTGATGGTTGATTATACAATACAGTAGGAGATTAAACAAAATTAGACCAGATGTTCTATTTTGGGAGATTATGTATAGTTGAATTAGGAAACAAAGTTTGGCATACTTATGGTAAAGTTAGATGAGAATAAGATCAGATGGATAATAAAATCAAAAGATAAGACAATCAAGAATTCAGACATTGCAGATATCTTCAAGACAACTCCTAGAAGAGTACAGCAAATCTACTTGCAATATAAAACAACCAAGAAAATTCCAATACTCAAAACACTAGGATGGCCAAGAAAACCAATCATCTCACAAGAGATAGAACTAGTCAAGCAAACACAGAAAAAGTATCATGCAAATGCTTTGTATCTTGAAAAATACATACTAAAATTACACAATACCAAAATAAACCACAACCGAATTCATAAGATTATGCTAGATGAAGGTCTATCAGTAGAACAGCCAAGAAAGAAGATGAGAAGAAAATGGATCCGGTACAAGCGAGAATACTCTAATTCGTTGTGGCATACTGACTGGCATACAATACATGATTCACGTTGGGATGGAAAGCAGTTAATCACATTTGAGGATGGTGCACTGAATCTAGATGAGATGGAGACATCATCTGATGCGTATCATTCCAAAAAGATAACAAACGAAATACTCGTAGACCCAAGGCATTCTATGGAGAAATCACCCATGAATCTACTGCGAAATAATTTTTGGAAAAAAGACAAATTTCAAGATTTGATGAAAATAATAATTTACATAAAAAAATTGTAGAAAATAAATCCAAACTAATCTGTACAACTGAAGAATATTCATCTTTGTTTGAAGAATTAGAAATTACTGAAGGTGAAACTGACCCTGAAATTCGCCTTATTCTGGAGGCTCAAATTAATGCTTATTCGGTAAAAATTTACAATTTGACTAGTGATGAATTTGAGTTAATTCTTCAAAATTTTCCAATCGTTGAGAAAAAATCAAAAGAATTAACCCTTGAAGAATTTGACTCGGCTAGTCGTTTACAAATCTAATATACTTCATTATACCATATTATAACATAGTATAATGACAACAATCAAGGTTTCAGATAAAACAAGAGCAATTCTTACAGAACAGAAATTACACCTTGGTGAAACATTAGAACAAGTAATCAATCGACTTTTGAAATCTCAACTGGTAGATGATTATCTGGATGAACGAACACTCAGTGATATGCAAGAGGGTTTAGATGATATAAAGTCTGGTCATGTTTACACGACAAAGCAACTCAAAAAAGAAATAGGTATATGATATAATGATTTGGTCTGCGATATGGTCTGACAAATCTAAAAAACAACTAAGCAAGATGGACAAAAAAACTGCAAGCAGAATTATTGACGCAGTTGAGGACATAAAAAAAGATCCATTTGTAGCAGTAAGCAGATTATCAGCATCAAAATTTTTCAGATTAAGAGCGGGGGATTATAGAGTAATTTTGGATTTACAGCAAGGCAAACTGGTAATTTTTGTCATTCAGACAGATAACCGGAAACGAATTTACAAATGACTGCGATGCATTACACTGCTTTTCAATACCTGTAAAAAACAGAGATGCTACCATCATGGTACTATACAGAATCATGAAAAGACTGCAGGATGTTATACACTGCAAACAAAGTCACATAATTAAACAAATCTATTCACCTGATGATGATTCCAAAGATATCTTGATGATGAAACTCTATTTTTTTAGATCGTATAAAAAATTCAACGCAATTACATTTGTGGATTATTTGGAAGCAGCTCGTAAAAAATTTGGAAAAATATCAGTTATAGCTGATAGAGCACCACAAAGCAAATGTTATAAAAAAATATCTGCGTAAAAACAAAAATGTCAAACTGGCATATCTTCCAAGTTCTCCACATTTGAGTATGACAGAATAGATTTGGAGACAGTGCAAACATGTTAATGTTGAATCAGAATTATGAATCAATTCATGAGATATACAGTTATGAAGTATTTTAGAATACATAGATTTAATTTAAATATGTACAAATACTTTGCAAGAATCATAAATTGAAAAGACTTTTGCTCTGAGGTATGACACGACAACTGAAATTGTTTATGGGATTGTTAATTTTAAAATGATAAGGAAGCAAGAGTTTATTGTAATCCCATGAAATTAGAAATAAGAGAAAATGAAAATTTAGATTTTGTTTGTAACTGTGCAACTCACTTTTTATCTTTATTACTGACCAATTTAATAAAAATAACATATGAAAAAAGCAAAAGTCATTACAGGGTCTAATGAATTTAGTGAATTCTTTAAATTATTATCAGAAGACGATCCTTTCAAAATAGAAATCAATAATGCAAGAAAGATTCTATTAGAGGACTGCGTCAGTGGAGAAAAGATTGAACATGATAAATGGCCTAATTACTATATGAAATACAAAATTACCAATTTATGGAGATATGAATTACAGGATGGAAAAAGACTCGTATACACAATTTTGGGATCATCAAATGGTTTTACTGTCTCAATAATTGAGACATTTGTAAGTCATACAAAATATGAAAAAAGATTTGATTATTGAAGAATGTTTTGTAACTGTTCATGTTCTGGAGTATTTGAGAATACCCATACAATACTATTGCCATCATAAATTATTTTGTTAGACTCTTCTAAATATTCTAAAATCACTTTAAATGATTGATATTGAATTTGTCTTGGCAAGTTTCTCCACAATTTGTTCTTTGTAGGATAATTTTGCATTTCAGATAGTGCAACCTCTACCATGTGTATGGATTCTAGTGTAGGATTGGGTTTTTTTGTACTTTTAGAATAACTTTTTGAAATTATTTTTGATCCTTTTTGAAAGAGTGATGAATTAGGCATATTCAATAATACATATTCATATATATATTTATATGTATATATACATATGAGTAGATGGAAAAAGTAACTCATCTCTTGCACTCTAAATAATATTTTCCTCTGTCTGCAAACTCATCAACAATTATTACTTCAATGAATAATTTGAGCAAAGATATTGTTACAGTTGATTTGTAACAAGAATAATTTTCTACAATCCACGCGATTTGCAATCATCTGGACATTAAACAAAATAAGAGGATAAAAAAAGTAGATGAATTTCAGGTAATGATTCCTGCTTGTTGTTCTTGGTCTGAATCTGCCAATACATGCATCCAGTTTCTATTCCCCATCTTTTGCGATACTTTTCTGGAATTGTGCAAAGATTCCAGAATATCTTATTCATTGGAGCATTTGTTGCAAATACGACATATTGATCTGTAATCTTTGATTTCTTTGGATTCGGTTTTGGAATAATTACCAGAGTAAATGATTCAATATGTTTTGATGCAAAACAAATTGGTAAGAGGATTAGGTCTTCAGTGCAATCTCAACATTTCTTGGAACGCTTGTTCCTCTTTTCTGCCAACTTGTAAAACAGCTTAATCTGTATGTCAAATATTTTCATATATAGTTAAGGCATTAAATATTTGAATATTTTAACAACTTTAACATCACAATTATCCAATCTCTTTTGCATATGTTTTTTCATCTCAGATTTATTTGCAAAGAACGCATTACCATTTTCTTCTCTTTTCGGTATCTGCATTGAGTTCTGGTGTGTATGGTGGAAAATATTTAATTATATTTGATGCTTTGATATATTTCTCTATGGGATTGCTTTTGTGGTACGATGTATTGTCTGCAAATAATAATAGATTTTTACCATTATTGTTTCTGCTGTGATTTTAAAAAATCAAGAAAACTATCTGTGTTTGATCTGTCATGGAATCAGCAGAAAAACACGTCTTTATTTCCCAATGCACCAAAGGATTGAAACTTTTCTCGAGTGTAATTGATTGGCGTGGTGATATTATTTTCTGTAAGATACCATCCACGCTTTATGTTTGGTGCTATTTTATTTGTTGATTCATCCAGACATAGTAATGGTGTATCCAAGGTTGCTGTACTTTTTAATTGTCCTTTTTGCGTTTTTTTAAAACGGTTCTACTCCTCTTTTGAGGTTGATTTGTGATGTGTGGTTTTTTAGATGAGAACCCAATTCTGTGGAGTAATTCACGCATTGCACTTGCAGAGTATAAAGCGTTGTACTTTTTATCCACATGTGTAATCACCATGTTACACTCCACAAGAATTGATTAAATTCAAATTTTTCTGGACCTGAAATTAGATCCTTCCTTAATGATAGTAACTGTTTTTCACTCAAAAAACAACAAGAGGTCGTGTATTTCTTACGGTGTTATGTTCTTCTTCATCCATACGATTTAGCCAGTAGCTCAGAGTTGATGGTGTGACATCCAAACATATCTCAGAATATGAAATATTTCACTTTCTTTATATTGTAGTCTCTAGTCCTATTTTGGCTTTTTTGCATTCTTAAAAAATCGATGCTTGTTCCTTTCATGAAATGAGTTACCAGATGATACCATTAATGTTTTGATTTGATTTTGTAAGTGTAAGCTATGATCTTAGATCTTTGGGGTTGAAATAATTTATAATTTGTTCAAAATTTATTTGCCTAAACTATAGAAGTTCATATTTAGGTAAAAAAATCAACCCAAACAAATCTCTTGTTTTTTGAAAAGTAATTCCTTTTCTAGCACGGATTTGAAATTCAAAATCTATTCCTACAATATAATTTTCATCTTTAACTTTTTTTATTTTCAATATCACAATCAAGTTCAATTTTTCTTATTGTTGAATTTTTATCAAGAATTTTTCTTTTTTCAGATTTAATCTTACTAAATCGAGATTTGTTTTCTTCAATTTTTAAAGGATATTTCATCTGAAAAAATTCGGCTTTACAATACATGTTCACATTAAGGATAGAAAGGCTCTTTTTAAGATTTTATTGTAACTTACGATAAGTTAACAGAACCCAATCTCATACATTGAAAACAACCTCCAAGTTTCCAGTGTACAATGCTTGTTTATGGGAATGGTGAGGAGCTTACCATTATTGAGAATGATTAGAATTGTTGTAGAAATTCTTCTTTTGAGATTTCAGCTTGTTCTAGAATCAATTTTAAGGTAGATTCTCTTATTGGAGAATGCCTTGGAACTGGAACCATGTTGCCATCTTTGTTTTGAAGTATGATGTGGCTTCCTCTTTGTCTATTCACAGAATACCCAAATTTGCTTAATGCCTTTATAACATCACGCCAATTATGGTTTCTTAGACTCAATTTGGAATTTCTATGACTATTCTCTGATCTGGTTTTACTTTTTCTTCAATAGACTCTAGAACTAGCGAAATAACTTCTTTCATGTTTGATTCTAGTTGCTCCATTGTATCTCCCTCACTGATTGCTGCAGGTAATTCAAGACATCGTCCTGTATATCCACCTTCAGATGATTTGATTACCTGTATAGTGAATTTTCTTGTATCCATATCTTTCATTTTTTTACCTTTTGCATACTAAAAAAGATTAGGAATAAAGGATTTTGTTTAGTTCATGCCTTAATTTTTGGTGTACCTTTTGAATTATTGCCGTTCACATAAATGAAAAAATTCTGGGTTTTAAGTATTTTAAAGAAATAATATCGTTGGTAACTCTTCAAGAAAGAAGTTATAAGAAAAACGGGAATGAATACTTACAATTTAGAATCAACATCGCTCAGAAAATAGTTGAGAGTCTAAACTGGAATGGGGTATTACCAACTTTTTTATAATAATACGAGAGTGTAGACCAGTGAATTTTAAGAAAAATTTTTTGATCTTTATTCTTTTGTCAATATCTTTTGTCATTCCGCTTGGAGTTGCATATGCACAAACGACTGTCAACGAGAATAGGTTAAGTATTCCGTAAACCCTTTTCTTTTTTGATTATCATGAAAATTCTTGTTAAAATAACAATAATATAATTATCTTGCATATTATATTTTTTTTTCAGTTGGAGAGATAATCTCTTCAACAGTCCCAATTAGTGGTCCTTTTTGTTATTGTAAAGACCCCAGCTAGAGCAAACATATTTGATCCTTCCCCACATTCTAATCCCTGTGATACAATAGACATCTTGCGTAATTAGACTAATTTTACAACATTACCCAAATTCTTTCACAACAAGATCCAAAGCTAAGCTCAAAGCATTCCTTTTCATATTCTCATACAAACAATTATCAAAAAAACCAAAAGCATTTCTTTCATACACAGGGGTAACAAGATATTAGTTTGATGTGATTCTAAAGAATGTCAGAAAGAATCACCGTATTACTGAAATATCCCAAGACAAAAGACAACGAGACATTGGTGCTGGACATCCATTTGATTTGGATGTAAAGGACAGGTTGGTAATGCTCTAGTGTATTATCAAATGTATCTGACCTATGATTTAACTGGTCATCAGTTTGGGCTGGACCCGAGCAATGTGAGCAGAAACATCAGATATCTGGAAACCTACAGTGAAACAATCCAATTCCATCCAAATTCTATGCAGATTCAAAAAAGATTAACGACATACAGCAACTGCACGAGTTCTTTCCTGAGCTAATTGTAATGATTCATGGTACAGAGCAACCAATTCCAAGACCCAAAAATCGTATCAAAAGAAAGACACACTATTCAGGCAAAAAGAAGAGGCATACTGTAAAGAATCAAATCACAATAAATCTAAAAGGTGAAATAATCCACAAACCACCATTACTCCCCTGGACGAAGAAATGATTATGCAAATTAAACATCCAGCATTATCTAAAAATTTGATGATATTTTATGACCTGAGATATTTGGGGATTCAAAAAGACTTTTAGATCAAATCAGTGTTTTGCCGTACAAAAGGGAAAAAAGTTGACCATATCTCAGAAAGAGTGGAATAAACTATAATGTTCCATCCAAATCAAAGTAGAGGCATGTAATTAGTAAGATAAAGAAATTCAGAATTAATTCAGATACATTTAGGAATAGATTATGTCGTTATGATGTGATTAGTGACATTGTATGTGACATTGTTTATGGAATGATTAATTTCAAGATACGGCAGAAGCAAGAGTTTGTTGTGATACCATAAATTGAGAAATTGAATCAGTTAGAAGGTTAGATTTTGTTTCTAATTACGCAAGATGTCTATTCTACCATACAAGAAAAAGAAAGGAAAAACATTAACCATATATCAAAAGGAATGGAACAAGTTACAGTCAAAAATTAGAATAAAGATGGATCACGTCATTGCTCAAATCAAGAAATTCAGAATTAGTAGTAATACGTTTAGGAACAAATTATGTCACTATGACATGGTTAGTGAGATTGTTTGTAGGATTATTAATTTCAAGATACGGTGGAAGCAAGAATTCATCACAATTCCATGACATCATGGAACGATTAGAAATCAAATCAAGTGAAAGGTCAGATTTTGTCTGTAATTACACAACTCATCTTATTGATTTATGCGTGAAGGTTGATACATACAATTTTTTTGCTATATAGTGGATTTAATTTTAAAAACTCAAGAACTAAATGTGTTAAAAAAATTATAATATTCAATGATACATGGCCCTTCACTAGTAATTGGTGCTGGAATTTCATCCATAGTCATAATTATTGCATTTTTAGGTTTTGATGGTATTTCAAATCAAACAGAGTTTGTAATTGAGCCAAGTCCAACTGTTCAACAAGTAGGACCTCCAAAAGTCACCATGAATACATTTTTGGCAAATGGTTCACCTGTTCTTGGCAATTCAAACACACCTATCACATTAGTTGAATTTGGGGATTATCAGTGTCATTTTTGTAATGTTTTCTTTCATTCTACAGAAGATGATATTCTAAAAAAATATGTAGAAACAGGCAAAGTCAAGATGATCTTTAAAGATTACAACATCATAGGGCCTGATTCTGTCAACGCATCCCATGGTGCTCATTGCGCTAAAGATCAAGAATTATTTTGGGAATATCATGACATTTTGTATTCAAACTGGACTGGTGAAAATAATGGGTGGGCCTCATCAGATAATCTAGCAATATTTGCTCAAGAAATTGGATTGGACATGGATGTATGGTCAGAATGTATGATTAACGGAAAACATTCGCAAACAATTGTGAATAGTAATGAAGATGCAAGGACTTTAGAATTAACAGGAACTCCTGCATTTTTTGTGATTGGTCCAGATGGTGAAACAACAAGACTTTTTGGAGCACAACCTTTTGAGACATTTGAAAAAGTTTTTGAAAGTGAGTTAGAAAAATAGTAGATCGCGATCAAATTATGAATAGATTATCAAAAAATTACTAAAACTTCCTTCCTAGTTATTTAGAATTTACCCAATATCCTTATTAATGAAATTCCAAGAGCTAGCTTATGGCAGCTGGAATAGACGATATTGCAATATACATCCCAAGATTGTATGTTGATGCATCTGATTTTGCAAAAAATAGAGGATTAGACCCAGTAAAATTACAAAAAGGTTTAGGTATTTCACAGATGGCAATGGTTGATTCTAATCAAGACCCAGCATGTCTTGCAGCTAATGCATGTTTACGAATTATGCAAAAAAATAAACTTTCACCAGAGGACATAGGGAGATTATACGTTTCAACTGAATCTGCATTTGATGAATCAAAAGCAATGAATTCTTACGTTATTGGAATGTTAGAACAAGTTTACGGTCAAGGTGCATTTGAGCACTGTGGTGGAGTTGAAACTAAATTTGCATGTGTAAGTGGTTCTTATGCTCTTTATGATAATGCCAATTGGATTAGAGCTGATGAAGCAGATGGAAAGGCAGCACTTGTAGTAGTTTCAGACATTGCAAAATACGATATGGGTTCTAGTGGTGAAATGACACAAGGTGCAGGAGCAGTCGTAATGCTTCTAAATGATAAACCAAGATTATTAGCGTTTGATCCTAAAGTAACTTCAACATCAATTAAAGATGAATATGATTTCTACAGACCATTTGGAAAAGAAACCCCTATTGTTCATGGACAGTATTCTAATTTACTCTACATGATTCAAGTAAGAAAAGCACTTGAAGCATACAAGAAAAAAGTTGTATCATCAAGATTAATCAAAATAGAGCAAGATGAAACAATTTTAGATCATATGGATTACATTAACATGCATTTACCTTATAGTAACATGGGAAAGAAAGCTTTGGCATATTTGGTTAGGCATGAATGGAGACAATTACCAAGATGGAAAAAAATTTTACAAGGAATTGGAATGGATGAGCCAATTCCTAAAGACCCACGTGGAACTATTGAATCAGTATTGGGAGATGAAGAGTTTATGGCAAAAGACCATGAATTTACTAAACTATTTACAAAAACACAAGATTATCAAGAAGTTTTTGAATCAAAACTATCTAGTTCACTAATTGCATCAACTATGATAGGTAATTTGTATACAGCATCCCTATACTTGGGATTTAGAAGTAGTTTAGAATTTGAATATCAAAAAGGAATTGATCTTGAAGGAAAGAGAATTGGATTTGGCTCATATGGAAGTGGAAGCAGTGCAATGGTGTTTAGCGGCGTAGTACAACCAGCTTACAAAGAAATGGTAAAGGATATGAATTTGGAAGTAGAAATTGGGAATAGAAAAAGATTGACATGGGACGAATACGAAGAATTACACGAAAACAAATTATCACCTGAAGAATCAATGGTTCATTCAAAGAAAGAATTTGTTCTTGTTCATGTTGACACTAAAAAAGAATCTAGAGGCGAAAGACGTTATATTTATAACGAATAGTTTAGTTCAAAAACATATTATTAGTAAGAAAATCTATTTTAAAAAAACGGACTAGCAGGATATTTATTTTTAAATTCAGCAAGATGATCTGTAATTCTTGTAATTATTTATTAAAAAGAAACTTTTTGGTTCTTATATTTATAGCAGGATTGTCAGTAAGAGTATAGGTTAGCCACGAAATCAAATATTTTAGATCATACGGATCTAAATTTAATTATCTCAGATTCTCTCTTATGGGCAACCCTGAGATCAAGATATTGCGAGATGAACTGGCAAAGTCATTTGCTCAAAATCATAATCAACAAAAGACAATCAACCAGATGGCAGAGGATATGAAAAAGTCACAGGCAATCATTACAGAAATGATTTTGAAAATTCAGGAACTGGCAGGAAAGCTGGCATTCTATGAAAATCCACATTCACCGTCATCTGTAAACAACATTCCAACACGTCAAAAAAAGGCAAACCGTACAAAAAAGAATTCATCCTCTCCTTCAAAGAAGGCAGGTGCAAAGATTGGTCATGTCGGTGTATCCAACACGAGAAAATCTGATTACACAAAGATACACAAACCAAAAAAATGTGCAAAATGTGGTAGCAAAGACATTACAGATACAAAAATTTTAACAAAGATGACAATTGATATTCCACATATTCCAAAGACTGAATATACAAACAACATTATACATCAATGCATCTGCAAGTGTGGATACATCACAACACCGCAGGTCGGAATAGACGGAACATCAATTGGTAAAAATCTTATGACAGTAATTTTATCGTTACAAAAACAAAACAACAGTCTAAATTCAATCAAAGAGATAGTAAACCTGACTGATGCATCATTATGTAAAAAAACAATACAAAATGCGTTGTTTGCAGTCGGTAAAACATTGGAATCTGATGTAGAATTATGGATGAAAAATATTAACAAATCAAAATATCTGAAATTTGATGAGACGACGTATACGATGTACAACAAGCAGGGATATGTCTGGACATGTATCAGCGATAATGAGGTGTTTTATCATGCAGACAAAAGCAGGGCGGCAGCCGTATTGGATTTACACTTTCCATACTGGGATATTCCAATTACCGTTGATGGTTATGCTGCATACAACCGTTTCAAAACAATTCAACGGTGTTGGTCCCACATACTGCGAGATGCCGAGTTTGAATCAGTTGATGAATCAAAAACCATACTGTATGAGAAATTGCGTCTGCTGTATCACAATGCAAAACAAATCTCATTGCAACCTGATGCACATGTACATTATGATTCATCTGTGATCTCGTGTATGGCAATTGCAAATACATACAAGAATTTGAATTGCAAGTTTGGAGACAAGCTTGCACGAGCAACACCAAACCTGTTTACATTTCTAAAATATCCAGGAATGGAGCCCACAAATAACGAGTCAGAAAGGATGTTGCGCAAGGTCGTAATCTCACGAAAAATTAGACAACGTCTTGTAACTGAGATGGGTATGAAAATATTTGGCATACTGATGAGTTGTTTTATGACATGGCAGAAAAGAGGAACAAGCATCCCCGAAGAAGTGTTAAAACTGTATTAAGGACTTATCCTCTTACGATTGTCATTTAGTGTGGTAAAAAAATCACTTGTTGGAGATAGATCAAAATGAATCAATTAAAATAATCAGAATATTTTTCTTTAACAAATTCAAAAAACAAGATAAACATTTCCTCATAAACATGAATACGAGAAGAAACATGGCTAATTTCTGATTTTGTTATTTCCTTAAACATATTATTTTTCACATCGTTAATTGTAATCATTCCAGAATCTACGGAATATAATGAAAAAATTTCCATAGAACATTTTCTATATTATTAATTTCTTCAATTTTTATATCAGGATCATTGTTGTCGGTAATCAATTCAATTAAATCTCCATAAATTACAATAATCACAAAAAGATAATCTAGTTTTTAAAACAATCTAAATGTAATTTAACTTATTAGACATACTTTATTTCTGAAATTATGGAAGAAGAGATAAATCCAATAAAAGAATATTTGTTTGATTATATCAATAGTTCAGAAACTATTCCAAAATTAATTATTGAAAAAAAATTTGATCACATCATTGAAGAGATTATACAAAATTGTTATGATAAAATTTTGACAATGGGGGAGAAAAATGAATCCATAAGGGTCTTGGCTACAGGGATATTACACTATTTACTGACAAATGCACTAATTACTAGTCAAAGAAAGATAGAGTATAGTGGAGAAGAACTAGATATTGTAATACCGGACATTAAAACATTAGAAAAAGATCCTAAAAAGACATTATTAATTTGCATTGTAAAAACATCTGACATTAATGAAATCAATAAAAAAATTAAAAAATTGGAAAAAATTCAAACAAAAAAAGAGAATATCTGGGTGGTTTTATCAGAAGATATACCTATAGAGAGAAAATATTTCATATTGTCAAAAGATAACAATACTTTTTCAAAAATCATTTTTGAAATTGCACGGTTTACTAACGTTAGTGGTATAAACAAGTTTAAAATTTTAAGAATATGATTATTTTAGTAGTAATTTCAAATTAATATTCTTTTTGAAAATTCTAGTTAAAGATGCATCACTCATATCTTTAATGAATGGAATTGCACCTAAAACAGGAACTCCAGTTAGGTTTTGTAAATCTCTTGATAGATCTTTAACAGGGTAACCCTTGTCAAAATCATTAATTATAATTCCTCTAACAGGAATTTTATATGTTTCACACATCTTTACTGTCATTATAGTATGATTTACGGTTCCAACCTTACTTCTAGTTACAATTACTGTTGGAATGTTCATTTCTTTAATTAAATTTGTAATGTAATAGTCTTTGAGAATAGGGGTCATAATTCCACCCATTCCCTCCACCAGAATCATGTCGTGAAGTTTTGTTAATTTTTTAAAACTAGATAGAATGGTTGAAATTCTTGGTTTTATTTTTAGTTTCTTCCATGCAGTGTATGGAGATGCAGAAATGGGAAAGAATTGTGGATTTACTAAATTTTCAGGATCACATGCATGTGCAGCACGAGATAAAATTTTAATGTCTTCAGATTTGTAGCCCTTTTTTTGAGCAGATCCTGCTGCAAACGGCTTCATAACTCCAACATCTACATCCATTTTTCGAAGTATAACTGCAAGTCCTGCAGTGATGTATGTTTTTCCAACATCAGTATCAGTTCCTGCGATGAAGAGAGATTTCAATAAGAATATTCAAAATAGTTCATTGATTAATTCATCGGTTAATTATTAAGATCTGAAACTATACAAAATCTGTTGAAAAGTTCTGTTTGGCATCCCAATACACAAATGAAAGAATGGGATAAATTCACAGAAATTGCTAGTGCAAAAGGAGTATGGCTAACAGATTCTAAAGGAAATAAGATGATAGACGCAGTTGCATCAATGTGGTGTAACGTGTGGGGACATTCAAATCCACAACTAATCAAAGCCATTATTCAGCAAAGCAAAAAACTCCAGCATTCATCACAGTTTAACCTAACAACAGAGCCAGCAGAAAAACTTGCAAATAGTCTCGTAAAGATATCATCAGGGATGCACAGGGTGTTTTATTCAGATAACGGTTCATCTGCAATGGAAATTGCAATCAAAATAGCATTACAGTACTGGAAAAATATAGATAACAAAAAGAAAACAGAGATTGCAACTTTACAAAATGGATATCATGGGGATACCCTTGGAGCAATGTCTATCGGATATGTTCCAGAATTCTTTGGTAAATTTAAAAAACAATTATTTTCAACAATACAATTTGCAGTTCCAAACAAATACAGAATACCAAAAGGATTTACTTTAACAGACTATCAAAATTATTGTTTAGATAGAATTGAAAAGAGATTTTCCAAAAAAGACAACATTGCAGCATTTGTTATGGAGAGTGGTGCACAGGTTGCAGGAGGAGTCATAATTTATCCTAAAGGATTTCAGAAAAAGATCAGCCAATTATGTAAAAAATATGATGTGTTGTTTGTTTTGGATGAAATAGCAACTGGATTTGGGAGAATGGGATCAATGACACAGTATGAAGAACAAAAAAGTATTCCAGACATTGTAGCATATGGAAAAATGTTAACTGGAGGGTATCTCACCATGGCTGCAACTTTAACAAACAAAAAAATCTATGAATCATTCTTAGGAGAGTTTAATGATTGGAAGCATCTATTCCATGGACATACATATACTGGAAATCCAATTGCAGCAGCAGTTGCACATGAGAATCTCAAAATGTACAAGAAAAATAATTTAATAAAAAAAATTCAAAAAACATCTAAAATATTTGAAAAGTATTATAACGAAATTTCAGAGATAGACATTGTAGGAGACATCAGACATAAAGGAATGCTTATTGGAATTGAATTAGTAAACAATAAATCAAAAAAAATACCAATATCATCTAAAAAATCTATAAATAAAATCTTTTTTGAGGAAGGAAAAAAAAACGGAATCTGTCTTAGAACACTAGGGAACATAGTCATGCTCGTACCCCCATTGGCAATATCTGAATCAGAGTTAGATTTACTTCTAAAAAGAACAATATCCACAATTAAATCTGCAAAATCAAAGGTGATTTGACTGTTAACCCATAAGAGGATAAGTTAGCCACAAAATCAAATATTGTAAATCATACGAGTCTAAATTCTAGGATTCTCTCTTATGGGTATACCCTGAGATTATACATTGTGAGATGCAAAGGCATTTGCTCAAATTTCTAATCAACAAAAGACAATCAACTAGGGGATATGAAAACTACAAGCAATCATTACAGAAATGATTTTGAAAATTCAGGAACAGGCAGGAAAGCAGGCATTCTATGAAAATCCACATTCACCGTCATCTGTAAACAACATTCCAACACGTCAAAAAAAGGCAAACCGTACAAAAAAGAATTCATCTCCAAAGAAGGCAGGTGCAAAGATTGGTCATGTCGGTAAATCACACAAAGATGTACAAACCAAAAAAATGTGCAAAATGTGGTAGCAAAGACATTACAGATACAAAAATTTTAACAAAGAGATTAATTGATATTCCATTTATTCCAAAGACTGAATATACAAACAATGTCATACATCACTGCACCTGCAAGTGTGGATACACCGCAGGTCGGAATAACCGGAACATCAATTGGTAAAAATCTTATGACAGTAATTTTATCGTTACAAAAACAAAACTGCAGTCTAAATTCAATCAAAGAGATAGTAAACCTGACTGATACATCATTGTGTAAAAAAACAATACAAAATGCGTTGTTTGCAGTCGGTAAAACATTGGAATCTGATGTAGAATTATGGATGAAAAATTATGGATGAAAAACATTTACAAATCAAAATACTTTGATGAGACAACGTATACAATGTACAACAAGCTGGGGATATGTCTGGACATGCATCAGCGATGATGCGGTATTTTATCATGCAGACAAAAGCAGGGCGGCAGCCGTATTGGATTTGTACTTTCCATACTGGGATATTCCAATTACCGTTAATGGTTATACTGCATACAGCCGTTTCAAAACAATTCAACGGTGTCCGGTCCCACATACTGCGAGATGCCGAGTTTGTATCCAATGGTAAATCAAAAACCATACTGTATGAGAAATTGCATCTACTATATCACAATGCAAAATAAATCTCATGGTCATCTGTTGCACATGTACATTATGACTCGTCTGTGATTTCTGGTATGGCAATTGCAAATGTATACAAGAATTTGAATTGCAAGTTTGGAGACTGACTTGCACGAGCAACACCAAACCTGTTTACATTTCTAAAATATCCAGGAATGGAGCCCACAAATAACGAGTCAGAAAGGATGTTGCGCAAGGTCGTAATCTCACGAAAAATTAGACAACGTCTTGTAACTGAGATGGGTATGAAAATATGATACCATACAGATTGAGCCGTTTTATGACATGGCAGAAAAGAGGAACACGCGTTCCAAGAAGTGTTAAAACTGTATTGAGGACCTATCCTCTTACGTTAACCCCCCATACCAGTTATGGTTAACCTTTCCAGTAATGTTATAAAATAGAATTACTTTAATAAAATTATGAGTGCTCTGGAATTTATCAAAGATTGTCAAGAAAAAGTATTTTCAGGAAATCACATAACAGTTGATGACACAAAAAAATTACTTGATGTTCCTGAGGAAAATCTTAAAGATTTAGCAAGATGTGCAAATGAGATTACTCGAGACTTTAATGGAGATAAAGTTGATGTTGAACAATTAAACAATATTAAAAAAAATGCATGTAGTGAAGATTGTACATTTTGTGGACAATCGGCATTTTTTAATACAGGAATAGAATCATATCAATTACCAACACCAGAAGAAGTAGTTACCAAGGCAAAAAAAGCAAAAGAAGAAGGAGCAGAGTCATATTGTCTTGTTGCAGCATGGAGAGAACCATCAACTACAGATTTTCAAAAGGTGTGTAGAATTATTACAGAAATTAATGATAAAGTAGGGATTAGTGTTGAATGTAGTTTGGGTTTTCTTACACATGAACAAGCAAAAAAACTAAAAGAACTTAAAGTAAAAAGATACAACCACAATTTAGAGACTGCTAAATCAAAATTTTCTGAAATTTGTACAACTCACACATATGAAGATAGACTAAAAACATTAGGTATTGCTAGAGATGCTGGACTGGAATTGTGCACTGGTGGAATCATAGGATTAGGAGAAACACGAGAACAGAGATTAGAGTTAATCTTAGAATTATCTAGACTATATCCAGAAGAAGTAACAATTAACATTCTAGTTCCAGTTCTAGGAACACCGTTAGAATTACAAGCAGATTTACCAAATTCTGAGATTGTTAGAATGTTTTCTGTGATCAGATTCCTATTACCAGAATCAGTTATCAAAATTTCAGGTGGACGTGAAACAAATCTTGATGATTCAGGTGAGGAATTACTGCAAAGTGGGGCAAATGGAATTATCACTGCAGGATACCTCACTATGGATGGAAATAAGGCTGAAAAAGACCGTGAAATGATTGAAAAAATTGGACTCCAAGCGTAAACTGAACTTTGTGGATTCAGAATTAGAAAATCTGAAACAAAGAAATCTTTATCGTAAAATGAGATATGGGATAGCCAAAGGTTCCAAAATAACTATCAATAACAAAGAAATTCTCAACTTGTGCTCAAATGATTATTTAGGGATCCCAACAACAAAAATTCAAATCAAACAATTACAATCAAGTTCCAGACTAGTCTCAGGAAATGATGAATCATATAAAAAATTAGAAGATGCACTTGCAAAACACAAAACACATCAAAATTGTCTAATCTATCCCACAGGATATATGGCAAATTTAGGTGTAATTTCAACTATTGCAAAAAAAGGAGATTTGATTCTTAGTGATGAATTAAACCATGCAAGTATAATAGAGTCCTGTAAATTAACAGATGCCAAAGTTTCAATTTACAAACATAATGACATGGAAGATTTGAACAAAAAATCAAAACAAAATGGAAAAAATAAATTTGTTATAACTGAAGGAATTTTTAGCATGGATGGTGATTTATCCCCATTAAAACAGATTACAGAAATTTCAAACAAATCAAATGCCATTACAATAGTAGATGATGCACATGGTGATTTTGTAATTGGTAAAGATGGAAGAGGAACACCAGATCATTTCAATGTTGCAAAAAAAATTGATTTGTATATCAGTAGTTTAAGTAAAGGGTTAGGATCATTTGGAGGATATGTTTCATCTCATAACAATGTAATTGATTTATGTATCAACAAATCAAAATCTTTTATCTACACTTCAGCATTGCCATCTTTTTTGGTAGAGTATTCATTTAAAAGATTCCAATCAAATAGAGAAAAACAAAAAAGAAAGCTATTAAAAAATACAGAGCAACTCACAAACGGTCTTAAACAATTAGGTTTTGAAATAGATTCATCCAGTCAAATAATCCCAATAATTGTAGGGGATGAAAAAAAGACAATGGAATTTGGTAAATTTTTGTTTGATAATGGGATATTTGTACAGCCAATTAGATACCCAACAGTTCCAAAAAATCAAGCAAGACTGAGAATTTCAGTTACTGCTTGGTTATCAGGTACTGAAATTGAAAATTCACTAGTAATTTTTGAAAAAGCCCACAAAAATTTTTACGACTAGCGCATTGCATCAAAGCCACCAATTGCTGGTGAGCCAATAATCACTGCAAAAACAACTATAATTCCCAAAGTCACTCCAACAATTATAAACCGTTTATTCATACCAAAATCATTCACAGCACAGTTAAAAAGTAATGGTAAAAGATTGGGGAAAGAATTGGAAGAAGGCTTTAAAGGAAAAATTACAAATTTAAGATATGGCAGACCCTACAATTTTTGTAGCATTACTTGCAGGTTTGGGTTCTTTTGTTGCACCTTGTATTTTACCAATGATCCCAGCTTTTCTAGCTTACATTTCAGGGACAACTGTAACTGAATTAGGTTCTAAAAATGGAACTGTTCTCTCCATCAATAGAGCAAACATTGTTCTAAATACGATATTTTTTGTGTTAGGGTTTTCAGTAGTGTTTTCCATATTAGGAGTTTTAATCAATAGTGTTCTTTCTAATGCAGCAAGTGAATTTACAGAAAGTCTAAACATGGTAGGAGGAATAATCATTGTTTCATTTGGGATCTTTTTGTTATTATCTACAAAAATTCGTTCATTAAATGTAGAAAAGAAATTTTTCCCTAAAAATTCAAAATCAAGCTATCCAATGTCATTTGTGTTTGGTTTAGCATTTGCAGCAGGATGGACACCATGTGTTGGACCAATACTTGGAACAATTCTTACATTAGCTGCAACCACACCATCAATTTCATTCAGTTTATTATTGGCATATTCATTAGGATTAGGAATTCCATTCATTTTGATGGGAATCTTTTTCTCCAGAGCCACAAAGATAATCCGTTCAATGTCAAAACATCTAAAATATTATAACGTTATTTTAGGAGCATTCATCATTGTTTTAGGAATTCTAGTGTTTACAAATCAACTTGCATACATTGCAAATTTCCCACTTCTTAACGAGTTGATACTCCTAGGATGATATGATGAATTCAGAAATAAAAACAGGATTAATCTTTGGAATCATAATAGCTTCAGGACTAGGTGTTGTAGGAGTAATTTTCTCATCACTTGATCAAGAAATACAATCATCTACCACATTTACAGATATGAATTCACTTTCAGAAATTGACAAGTCCGAATTTAAAAAAGCCCCAAATTTAGTAGGGATTGCTAACTATCTTAACACCACTCCTGAAGAGCTATCTGAAGAGATAGAAGGTAAGATTGTTCTGTATGATATTTGGACATATAGTTGCATCAATTGTATCAGAACATTACCATACATTACTGCATGGGATGACAAATATTCAAAACAAGGATTGCTTATTGTAGGAATTCATTCACCTGAATTTGAATTTGAAAAAGATCCTGAAAATGTAAAAATGGCAATTAATAAACATGGAATTAGTTATCCGGTTGTATTAGATAATGACATGGAAACTTGGAAAGCATTTGAGAATAGATATTGGCCAAGAAAATACATTGCAGATCATGAAGGATATATCCGATATGATCATATTGGAGAAGGAAGCTATCAAGAAACTGAAAAAGTCATTCAGGAATTATTAAAAGAAAGATCTATGGCATTAGGAATTCAGATGGCATCAACATCATCTCTTGTAGATATTGAAGAATTTGAACACACATTGTTTAGAACTCCTGAATTGTATTTTGGTTATAAATTTGCACAAAATAGAAATCAATTAGGTAGTGAAGAAGGATTTCAACCAGAAAAAACTATTTCATATTCTGAACCAGAAAATATAGACTTGCATAAATTCTACCTAATAGGGAATTGGAAAAATTACGGTGACAGTATGGAATTAATTTCTGAGAAAGGTACTATCAAATTACTTTACAACGCTAAAGAAGTAAACATTGTAACTGAGAATTCGGCAAAATTAGAAATTCTTCTGGATGGAGAACCATTATCGTTAGAATATTCAGGAAATGACATGGTAGATAATAATATTCTACACGTAACTGAGCCAGGATTGTATAATATCATCAATAGTGATATGAGTTCAACTCATTTAATTGAGATTAAAGTGGAAGGTAAAGGCTTTCAAATATTTACATTCACCTTTGGATAGTGTAACTGCTTACTTGTGTAACTCCAGTGACACTACCTAGAGGGACAACTCTGTTTAAAACAAAAAAAAAACAACCATAATCTGGATTAAGGTATGATCAGTAATTCTTGGAATAAACCAGAAGGAGAAAGTATTTCTCAAAGAGTAATAAGTAAAGTAAAGCCTGATGAACCATTAAAAAATAAGATTGATTTTGCACAAAGGAAATTACAATCGCAGATTTTAAAATTAGAAGGAATAAATGAAAAATTACAGAAAAAACATGACATGATTTTTGAAAAAATAGTGAACGCACAAAGAAATAACAAATCAAGTTACGCTCAAGCATATGCTGGTGAATTAACTCAAGTTAGAAAAATGAAAAATATGGTTGGTGGAGCAAAGTTATCCATGGAACAAGTTAAACTCAGATTAGATACAGTATCAGAATTAGGAGATGTAGTAGTAACACTCAGTCCATGCATGGCAATAATCAAAGGATTAAGTCCATCACTTAGTGGAATTATGCCTGAAGCAAACGCATCTATGCAAGATTTATCACAAATACTAGGAGATGTTATGTCTGGTTCATCAGTTGGAGTTGGGGATAGTATGAGTATGATGCCAGAAACAAATTCAGACACATTAGCAATTCTAGAAGAAGCACACAATGTAATTGCAGGACAAACAAAGTCTTCAATTCCAGAGGTTCCAGATTCACTTAAACAACAAATTGTTGAGAAAAAAACAGATATCTTCATCTAGATACTTTCTAAAATATAACCCAGTTTAATTCTTGATCTATAGAATAAAAACAAAAGTTAATTTTCAATAAAGAAACACTTTAAACAAAATAATTACTATAAAAAACATAAACAAAATAGCATTAGGAATTTTATCCATAATTGTACTAGGATGCTCACCAATAGCTTTTGCAGATTTTGATAGAAATTTGAAATTAGAATTTACAGGAACACTTGAGGAGACATTAGGACACTTTTGGGCATTAGAAATGAATCTTGATGAAGGCAATTCTGAATTAGCATTAGTTCATGCAACACATCCAATTGCAGAATTATTTGAAACTATGAGTGCTCATTTGGAAGATAATCTAGAATTCAAAGCAAAACTAGAGCAAACATTGCTTGAATTAAAGGATAAAGCAAGAACAGGAGTCACTAGAAGTGATGCACAGTCTGCAATTGATGATGCAAAAGAAATCATTCAAGAAGCAAGAGATATTGTAATTGGAGATGAACTCAGTAGACATCTTGCGTAATTAGAAACAAAATCTAACCTTCTAACTGATTTAATTTCTGATTTTATAGCATCACAACAAACACTTGCTTCCACCGTATTTTGAAATTAACAATTCCACAAACAATGTCACATACAATGTCACTAATCACATCATAACGACACAATCTATTCCTAAATGTATCTGAATTAATTCTGAATTTCTTTATCTTACTGATTGCATGCCTCTACTTTGATTCAGATGGAACATTATAGTTTATTCCACTCTTTCTGAGATATGGTCAACTCTTTTCTTTTGTACGGCAAAACACTGATTTGATCTGAAAAGTCTTTTTGAATCCTCAAATATCCCAAGTCATAAAATATCATCAAATTTTTAGATAATGCTGGATGTTTAATTTGCATAATCATTTCTTCGTCCAGGGGAGTAATGGTGGTTTGTGGATTATTTCACCTTTTAGATTTATTGTGATTTGATTTTTGATTGTATGTCTCTTCTTTTTGCCTGAATAGTGAGTCTTTCTTTTGGTACGATTTTTTGGTCTAGGAATTGGTTGCTCTGTTCCATGAATCATTACAATTAGATCAGGAAAGAACTCGTGCAGTTGCTGTATGTCGTTAATCTTTTTTGAATCTGCATAGAATTTGGATGGAATTAGATTGTTTCACTGTAGGTTTCCAGATATCTGATGTTTCTGCTCACATTGCTCGGGTCCAGCCCAAACTGATGACCAGTTAAATCATAGGTCAGATACATTCGATAATACACTAGCGGCATTTACCAACCTGTCCTTTACATCCAAATCAAATGGATGTCCAGCACCAATGTCTCGTTGTCTTTTGTTCTTGGATAGTCTTTGTTTTTCAGTAATACGGTGATTCTTTCTGACATCCTTTAGAATCACATCAAACTAATATCTTGTTACCCCTGTGTATGAAAGAAATGCTTTTGGTTTTTTTGATAATTGTTAGCATGAAAGGAAATGCTTTGAGATTATCTTTGGATCTTGTTGTGAAAGAATTTGTGTAATGTTGTAAAATTAGTCTAATTACGCAAGATGTCTATAGTAAGGACTGATGATTCATCAGTAAAATTTAGAATTGTTATGAATATAGTAATTTGATTTTAGCAGTTAATAGGAATGTTTGAATTTTTACAGATCGTCATATACATTCCAAATCCAATAATAACTGTAGCAAAAGCAGATAATGGAACTAGAAGAAAGAAATTAGTTTTACGACCCATAACAACATTCAATGTATTAACTATAAAATTGTGACAGTATTACTCAACAACAATAGTAAATATTCCAACAGTTTTTGGATCTTGTAACTGTGTCACCATACTACGAGGTAACAAATTAGATGCCCTGTCACATTTTATGGCAAGTGTTCTCGGACAGATAAAATCACTTTTTCTAATAACAATATCTTCTGTATGAGTTAGAATAAGATCAGGGTGTCCTCTCCCCTCAATAACAAACTCTTCAGATCCTACTTTAATTGAAAAACTCACTTTGGACTTGTTGCTTTTGAGTTTGTTTTTTAATTCTTCAGGTAAATCGGCACAGCTAGATTTTGCATTAACTCCAATAATACAATCACCTCGCGGAGTTAAATGAGATTCTTTTGTTATTTCAATAGTTTTTTGATGATTTGAACGAATATTTTCATGTCCTGAAAACCCAATTTCAAATTTCATGTATAAAAATTTGTTTGACTTTAAATAAACTTACATTTGAAAAATAGATTATTTCAATATCCGTATTTTACACAAGGATCATGAATAATAATACAGTTTTCATATTAATTCCATTAATCCTTCCAATAGGAATTATTCCATTTGTTGATGCAGTAGAAGAACAAATTTGTATTGATAAAGTTTGGATTGAAAATTCTAAAGGGAAAATGACTTGTGTAACTCAATCTACTGCAGACAGACTTGTAGAGCGCGGATGGGGAACTATGTTAGATGATTCTGAAAAGTGAAAGCACGTACAAAAGATTATCGACCAGTGTGTGGAATTGATGGAAAAACATATGGGAACATGCGTGTTTTAGAATCTTTTGAAATAGATTATGGATATGAAGGAGAATGCTCTAATATTGGAATAGAAATAATTGGAACTAAAAGTGGAACCATAGTTATTGATCGGAATCGTAGGACCTGATGAAGGATATTTCTTGTTTCTACCTCCAAATTATGAAGAAGGAATTCTATTACCTTTTGATGGAGAAACTGAAAATAATTTTGTAATACAATCTGACACCATACAATTTTTAGCAATGGCTCGTGCATTTGCTAACGCATCAGATAAGGTAGGCAGCGGAAGAACTAATTACAAAAGTAAACATCTACAATTTATCTGAATTTGACAATCCACCACAAGTAAAATTCATTGATGTAAGTGGAGAATCATTAAAGTTATCATATCCTACAACGGATGGTTTTCGAGAATTATTACATGAAGGGTATTCTAAAGAAACTGGGGTTAGACCTGAAGACAAAAACCTAATTGGATTAATGCAGACCATTGGAATAATTCCATGAGAACCATTTACACCAGATGACTATTCTAAAGAAATTTTGGATAAAGCTGCAATAGTTGCAAATCTCATGGCAAGAAATATTTCATACGATTCCCCTGCCAAAGAACCATTTCTTTATTGGCCTGACAAGAACTGGGAATTAGCATTTATGACTAAAAACACACGATATGAAGATGAGTGTGGAGTTACGCAAATTGAACAACGAATGTCTTTCACGTATCAGGCAATTACCTCTACTGATGCAATGGTACTTGAATTTGCAGAAAAAGGCTCAAAATATCTAGGAACTTATCGTGACTCCAATGATAATTCCCTATTCGGTTCAAATCTGTATCACTTGAACATACCAGCAGATGTGCCAGCACAAAACTTTTAGT
This sequence comes from Candidatus Nitrosopumilus sp., assembly GCA_965262905.1. GTDB lineage: Archaea > Thermoproteota > Nitrososphaeria > Nitrososphaerales > Nitrosopumilaceae > Nitrosopumilus. The sequence continues at coordinate 466,388 of OZ253567.1, read as the reverse complement.
CCATAGTTGTTTATGATGTAAAAATACGTTTAATGATCAAAAATGATGTATAATTATTACCTGGAATTCGTTCACTTGTTGCAGACACATTAACTCAAAATGAGGATGGCTCGTATGATGTTTACTTTGGGCCAGAAACACCAGAAGGATTTGAAAATAATTGGGTAAAGACTAATGAAGATGATGGATTCTTCGTATACATGAAAGGTCTATTCACCAACTGAAGCATACTATGACAAGAGTTGACAATTACTAATGATACAAAAAATAGAATAGGCTCCGATCAAAATAATAATCGCTCTCGATTATGGGCATGGTTTAAATTGTATAATCAAAGCATTGCAATCAAATGCTTCCTGCACAACAAGGTTACGATAGAGCAATTACAGTGTTCTCACCAGACGGTAGACTATATCAAGTTGAATATGCTATTGAAACGGTAAGAAGAGGAACAATTGCTGTCGGCATAAAATGCAAAGAGGGTATTGTTATTGCAGTAGAAGAAAAACCAAAAAAATTACAAATTTCAGAAACTGCTCAAAAGATTTTCCAAGTTGATGATCATGTAGGAATCGCAGCAGCAGGATACATTCCAGATGCTAGAAGTCAAGTAGACAATGCAAGATTTTTTTCACAAAGTAACAAGATGATTTATGATGAACCAGTTGAAGTTAAGACAATTGCTAAACATTTAGCTGATCAATGTCAACAGTATACCCAATATGCAGGTGTAAGACCATACGGTGTCGCACTAATTCTTGGTGGAGTTGTAAACAACACACCACAATTGTATCTAACAGATCCTAGTGGAACATACATCTCATATGATGCAATAGCAATTGGTTCTGGCTCTGATCAAGTAACTGACTTTTTAGAGAAAACATACAAAGAAGATCTTTCACTAGATGACGCGGCAACATTAGCATCCGCCGGAATTTATCTTTCAAGTGAAGATAAAGAAGGAACAAGTCACATCAGAATGGCATGTATCAAAAAAGAAACAGAATTATATGAACTAGTATCAGATGAACAAATTATAAAATATGCAAATGATGCTAAAATAAAATACCCCCATGTTAAAAAATAATTATTTTGAGTGCCTGCGAGATTAAATTACATTGAAATTATCTGTTGCAATTCCCGAGTCTGCATTATCAGATGAATCCCTTAAAATTGATAAAACTAGAAAAATTTCTATTCTAGCAAGAGCTTGTGCAATTTTTAAAATCGATACAATTTACATCTATCAAGAAGGAAACAAAAAAACAGACCCAGGGTTAATGATAATGATTCTAAGGTATTTAGAAACACCGCAATTTTTGAGAAGGAGATTATTTCCAAAAATGAATGATTTAAAATTTGCAGGAGTTTTACAACCGTTAAAAATTCCAAGTCACAATACACCAGTAAATTCTAAAAAAATTAAAGCAGGAGACATTAGAGAAGGTATTGTAGTAAGTTCAAAGGGAGAAAAATTTGTGGATGTTGGAATTAACCAATTGATTCGATATTATGGCAACAACACTACAAATGGAAAAAGAGTGACTGTAAAATTCAAAGAAGGATATCCGAAACTATCAATCAAAGATATCGATAAAAGTGAAGTTCCAGAATATTGGGGATATTCAGTAAAAGAAAGATCAAATTTGTTTTCCATACTATCAGAATGGAAAGGAAACATCATCATAACATCAAGAAAAGGAAAGCCCGTATCAAATGAACAGTTATCAAAATACACAAAATCAGATAAACATACTCTAGTTGTCTTTGGATCACCTGAAAAAGGAGTTCATGAGATCATTGGAGGAAGAATGAATAAAGTTCAAAATGCAAAATCAATAAACTTTTTCCCAAACCAAGCAACTGAAACCGTACGTTTAGAAGAAGCACTACTAGGAACATTGGCGATAATTAACTCCACTAACTAATCAGAAAATGCCTGAAAGAAAAAATTTTTTATTGCTTGCAATTGGTTTAGGAGTTTTTGGGATTATAATTGGAGGGTACACAGTTTGGAATTCAGTTTTAGAATTAATTTCCCCATAACAAATTAGGCATAGTTGGTTAACCTAAATTTTTTCAGTGGTTAACGATACCTCACATGGTTTAATAGAGGGAAATCGACGATGCGGTTTAGTCATGGGAGCTCGAAAACGACATCAACCAAGAAGAGGAAGTCTTGCATACTCACGTAGAGTACGTGCAAAGACAATGGAAGCAAGAATTAGAGCTTGGCCAGTAAGATCATCTTCTGAAGAACCAAAAATTTTAGCACATTGTGGTTTCAAAGCAGGTTGTGTTCAAGTTGTCAGTATTGATGACCGTGATAAAGTTCCAAATGCAGGAAAACAACTAGTAAGTTTAGGAACAGTACTAGTAACTCCACCAGTATTGGTTTTAGGAATTAGAGGATATTCAAAAGATCATGATGGTAAACATGCAGAATTTGATGTGTATGCAGAAGATATTCCAAAAAATATTGCTAAAGAAATTACAATTAAAAATATTGCAGGATCAATGGAAAAAGCAGAATCAAGATTAAGAAAAATTAAAGAAATTTACGCAATTATCGCAGTTTCTCCAAGAGCAGCAGGATTAGAAATGAAGAAACCATATATTTTTGAAGCAATGGTTAGTGGAGGAGATATTCCAAAACAATTTGCACATGTCAAAGAACATTTAGGTAAAGAAATTAAAATTGATCAAATTTTTGAAACAGGTTCAACTGTAGATGTTGCAGCAATTACTAAAGGTCATGGATGGCAAGGTACAATGAGAAGATGGGGAGTAAAAAAGAAACAACACAAATCAAGAAAGACAGTTAGAGAAGTTGGTTCATTAGGTCCAATCTCACCACAAAGTGTCATGTACACAGTTCCAAGATCAGGACAGACAGGATTCCACCAAAGGGTTGAATATGATAAACGAATTATGATTATGGGAAATACAGAATCAGATAAAATTAAAATTAATCCAGATGGAGGATACAAACACTTTGGTTTAGTTAAAGGGGATTTCATCATTCTAAAAGGCTCTGTTCCAGGAACTTACAAACGATTAATCAAACTTAGAAGTCAAATCAGAAACGCACCAGTTAAAGTCAATAAACCAAACATCTTGGAGGTTGTTGTATGATGAAGACGACAACTTACACAACAACTGGAACTAAAGATGTAGAAATTGAATTACCAATAATTTTCTCAACTCCCTATAGAAGAGATCTCATTCACAAAGCTGTTACTAATTTAACATCTCATAAATTCCAAAGACAGGGAAGAAAACCAATGGCAGGTATGGATGTAGTTGCAGATTCAAACGATCCTCCAACAGGTCAAGGCGTATCTCGTGTTGCAAGAATGCAAGGTGGTGGTGGAGGAAGACAAGGGCAAGGAGCTGAAGTTGCATCTACTAGAGGTGGAAGACAAGCACATCCACCAATTGTAGAGAAAGTAATTTTCAAGAAATTAAACAAAAAAGAGAATAAACTAGCATTATGTTCTGCAATTGCAGCCACAGCATCAAAAGATCTTGTTGAACTAAGAGGTCACAAAGTAAAAGAAATTGAATCATTCCCAATTGTAGTATCAGATGACATTGAATCTATTGCTAAAACAAGTGAAATAATTAAAGTCTTAGATGCTTTGAAATTATCAAAAGATGTTGAAAGATTAGACGCAAGAAAACCACGTTCTGGACAATCAAGACTTAGAGGTAGAACCAAGAAAGTAGGCAAGAGTGTTTTGTTTGTAACAACAAATTCAACAAATCTTTTACAAGCAACAGGTGCATTACCCGGTGTAGAAGTAAAAAATGTTAAAGACTTGAGCGTGTTAGATTTAGCTCCAGGTTCTGATCCAATTAGATTAACAGTGTATTCCAAATCTGCAATAGAAGAGATTGGAAAAATAAAATCAACACATCTTGAATTAATGGTGAAAATGCAATGAAAATTGATCAAGCAATGAAAATTATCATAAAGCCATACATTACGGAAAAAACTTTTGCAATGATAGAGAATGAAAGTAAAATTTGTTTCATAGTAGAGATATCCGCAAATAAATCAGAAATTTCAGAAGCAGTAAAGACACTTTACAATCAAAATGTCAAAAAAGTAAACACTGCAAGAACAATTTACGGCAAAAAAGCATATGTTCAGTTTGAAAATACCGAAAAAGCAAGAGATTTGGCAACAAAGATAGGAATGCTATAATATGGAACATAAAACTCGAACACTAACAGAGGAGAATAGAGATGGTTAAAGAATTTTTATACAGAGGCATTCCAAAAGAGGAACTAGATAGTTTATCACTAGAAAAATTATTCTTATTATTTAATTCCAGACAAAGACGATCACTCACTAGAGGAATCACAGATGGAAAAAGAAAATTAATTGAAGAAATTAAATCTGCAAAAGCAGGTAAATTAAAAAACCCTATCAAAACTCACGTAAGAGATTTGATTGTTCTACCATACATGGTAGGAGTTACAGTAAACGCATTCTCCGGAAAAGAATTCCGACCAGTTGTAATAACAACTGAAATGATTGGACATTATTTGGGAGAATATGTAATAACGAACAAAAAGGTTTCACATGGTGCCCCAGGTGTAGGTGCATCAAGATCCAGCCTTTATGTGCCATTAAAGTGATTATTATGGGTAGATTCAATTACGCTTTCCAAAATTATGACCAAACTAGACACGTACGTTCGTCACTACGTGAAAAAGATATTTCACACAAACATGCACGTGAAGTTGCAGTTTCAATTAAAGGATTGTCAATTGAAAAAGCAAGAGATTATCTCATTGCAGTAATTAACAAAAAAAGAGCAATTCCATTTGGAAGATATAAAAATCAAGTTGGACATAGACCAGATCCAGGAGTAATGTCAGGACGTTATCCACAAAAAACTGCAAAAGAGTTCATCAAAGTTTTAGATAATTTAGAATCAAACGCAGAATACAAAGGAATGGACTTGGATAGATTAAGAATTGTAAACGCAACTGTTCACAAAGGAGTGGTTGTAAAAAGATTCATTCCAAGAGCAATGGGAAGAGCAACTCCAAAGAACAATACATTAACACATGTAGAATTGGTGGCAAAGGAGATTTAGAAATGTCAGCTGTAAAAAATGTAATTAAAGACAACTACAACATGATGTTACTCAAAGATTATCTTAGAGAAGCAATCAAGGATGCAGGTTTCTCACATGCAGAAATATCAAAAACTCCTGTAGGTACTAGAGTTGCATTACATGTAACAAGACCTGGAATCGTAATTGGAAGAAAAGGTTCAGGAATTAGAGCTTTGACAGAAAAACTTGAAACAGACTTTGGATTAAAAAATCCACAAATTTCAGTTGTTGAAATTGAAAAACCAGAATTGGCACCAAGTGTAATGTGCAATAGAATGGCATCACATTTGGAACGAGGAACTGCATTTAGAAGGGCAACCATGTGGACACTTAAACAAATAATGGAAGGTGGTGCAATGGGTGTTCAAATTACAATATCTGGGAAACTTAGAGGTGACCGTTCAGCATTTGAGAAACACACTCAAGGGATTTTACCAAGAGCAGGACATCATGCCGAAATTATAGTCGATGAAGACATTGCACACGTAAAAACAGCAATGGGGTTAATTGGAGTTAGAATTAGAATTGCAAAAAAAGAAAAACTCATTCCAGAATTTGAAATGAAAACTGAAAAAGCAACAAAATCATCTAAAGATGTAAAATCTAAAGATGAAAAGTCTAAAGATACAAAAATTAAAGTTGAAGAAATAGAAGTTGAAGGGGCCAAAGTAGAAGTTATCAAAGTAGAAGGTAAAAAAGATGATGCAAAATCAGAATCTGAAAAAATTGCACTTGAATCAAAGAAAATGGAAACCCTCGAAACATTAGAAGAAGAAGAGGCCAAATTGAAATGACCAGACTTAGCATGAAGACAATTAGACAATTAAACAAAAAAGATCTTAATGGTAAAATTCAAGAATCACGTAGCGAACTTGTCAAACTTAGAATTGATGGATCTAAAGGAACCTTGAGAAAAGAAAGTGGAAAACTAAAACCATTAAGACATGACATTGCAAGAATGCTCACCAGATTAACTGAGATGAGGAAAGAGAAATGATTACTGCAGATAACATAACATCACATGAATTTATCGGATTAAATACTGAGATCATCCAATCTACCAACCCACAAGTAGTAGGATTAAATGGAAGAATTATCAATGAAACAAAATCAATGTTCACAATAAACACAGAAAATGGTTCAAAATCTATTGCAAAATCAACCAATAGTTGGAAATTCTCCATTGAAGGTAAGGATGTAGTAGTAGAAGGAATCCGAATTGCAAAAAGACCATTTGATAGAATCGGAGGAAAAGCATGACTCAAAATATCGGATTAAAAGTTAAAGAACCAACTAGAGAATGTCAAGACAAAAATTGTCCATTCCATGGAGGATTGTCAATTAGAGGAAAACTCTTTAATGGTAAAGTGACAGGAGCCAAAGCAAAACAGACTATCACATTACAAAAAGATGCACCAATGTACTTTAGTAAATTTAAGAGATATGCAAGAGGTACAAGTACAATTCACGCACATGTACCAGGTTGCATAGATGTTGAAGCAGGTGATCATGTCTTAACTGCAGAATGCAGACCAATCTCAAAATCAGTATCATATGTTGTTGTAGAGGTTAAAGCATAATGGCAAAGCAAGCAGGTAAAGGAGTAGAAGAATTCAGACCATACGTTACTAAAGTAATTCCTGTAGGTGCAAATATTGTGTGTGCAGATAATTCTGGTGCTAAAATTTTAGAAGTAATCAACGTTCCAAGACATAAAACAAGGTCATCCAGACTTGCATCAGCATCTGTTGGTGACTTTTGTAATGTTGTAGTAAAAAAAGGGCCTGCAGAGTTAAGAAAACAAGTGTATGGCGCAGTAATTATTAGACAAAAATATGCAGTTAGAAGATTAAACGGTGTAAGAGTTTGTTTTGAAGATAATGCAGCAGTGCTTATCACTCCAGAAGGTGAAACTAAAGGAACAGACATCAAAGGACCAGTTGCAGCAGAAGCTACAGAAAAATGGCCAAGAGTAGCTAACTTGGCATCAATGGTGATATAATAAAATGAAACCAACAAAAATGCGCAATCAAATGATTTACAAGGCAACATACAAAACTAAAAGTAAACAACTGGCAAGTGCACTTTCTAAAGATCTTCATAAAAAATATGGTAAAAGAAGTGTAAGAGTTGTTGAAGGAGATGGTGTTACAATTCTAAGAGGAGAATTCAAAGGCGTAGATGGTAAAATATCAAAAATATCTACACAGAAAAGCAGTGTTGCAATTGAAGGCGTAAAGAAAGAAAAAACCAAAGGTGATAAATTTGACGTTTACATTCACACATCCAATCTTGTAGTTACTTCATTAAACACAGAAGACAAATGGAGAATTGCAAAACTTGAAGGAAAAGATCCTAGAAAACAACCAAAAATAGAAAAAGTAAAAATTGAAACAAAAACAGAGCCTGCAAAAGTTGCCCCTAAAGAAACAAAAGGAGTAGAAAATGCCAAAAAAGAGGAAGATGGTAATTAATGGTGAGTATCGCAGGTAGTAAGAAACTCAAACGTCAAATGGCTCCACAATTCTGGGGAATTACTAGAAAAGCCAAGAGATTTGTTATCACGGTAAAACCAGGATCACATAAGAAGAGTCACTCCATACCAACTGCAGTATTTCTTAGAGATACGCTAAACATTGTTACCAGTTTAAGAGAGGCAAAAGCATCAATTTATTCTGGAAATGTAAAAATTGATGGTGTTGTTAGAAAATCACTTCATCATTCAATTGGATTAATGGACGTTGTAGAACTAACAAATGTTTCAGACATTTATCGTCTAGTTCCAACCGAAGACAAATTACTAAAACCAATTAAAATTAATGAATCAGAAAAATCTAAAAAACTTGTCAGAGTTGCCACTAAAACTACAATCAACAAAGGAAAATTACAAATTGGATTCCACGATGGACGTTCAATTATTTCAGATACCAAAGTAAATGTTGGTGATGTATGTTTAATTCAAATTCCAGAACAAAAAATTCTTGAAGTAATTAAATTAGAAGCAGGTACTCAAGGACTCGTCACCAGCGGAAATAACGTAGGTCAAATCGGTGAAATTGAAACAGTTGAAGAAGGAACATTCATTCTTCCAAAAAGAGTCATTCTCACATTAGGAGATAGAAAAATCGAAATCCCTGCCGACATTATTATGCCAATTGGAAAACAGGAGCCAATAATTCAATTAAAGTGATCATATGTCTCAAGTAACAGAATCCTCAATGAAAAAAATATCTTTAGATAAAATTGTTCTAAACATGGGCTTGGGTAAATCAGGAGATGTTATTACAACTGCAGGAGTTGCATTACAACAAATTTCTGGAAAAAAACCTTCAACACGTAATGCAAAAGCAGCATATAGAGATTGGGGAGTTAGAAAAGGAGAACCAATAGGTGTAGCAGTAACAATTCGTGGTGCTGATGCAGTAGCATTATTGAAAAGACTACTTGAAGCCAAAGGCGATACACTGAAGGGTAAATCATTTGATAACTTTGGAAACTTTTCATTTGGAATTAATGAACACATAGACATTCCAGGTGTGAAATATGATCCACAAGTGGGAATTTTAGGATTAGGAATTTCAATTGCATTAACTCGACCAGGATATGGAATTAGAACTCGAAGTAAACACAAAGCAAAAGTTGGAAAAAATCATATTATCAAAAGTCAAGAAGCAAAAGATTATCTAACAAAAGAATTTGGAGTGACCATAACATAATGGCAAAAGATAGATCATACGAAGCAACTGGAAGAAAAAAACATGACTTTGGAAGAGGTTCTAGATGGTGTAAACGATGTGGAGACTATACAGCAGTTATTCAAAAATATGATTTAATGTTATGTAGACGATGCTTCAGAGAAGTAGCAACATCTTTAGGGTTCAGGAAAAATAAGTGATATAACATGCCAGCAACAAACATCTTAGCAAATCTATTTGTCACACTTTACAATAATGAAGCAAGAAGAAATACCGATTGTGTCGTTCTTCCAACATCAAAACTAGGTATTGAAGTCCTAAAGACACTTCAAAAAGATGGTTACATTGGGGAGTTTGAACGTATTGACGATAAAAGGGGCGGAAAGTTCAAAATTAAACTATTAGCAAAAATTACAAAATGTGGAGCAATATCCCCAAGATTCAAAGTGAAAACTGATGAATATAATAGTTGGGAGCAACAATTTTTGCCTGCATATGATAGAGGAATGCTTTTGGTAACAACTAACCAAGGAGTAATGTCACATCATGAAGCAGTAACTAAAGGAATTGGAGGATTTTTGATAGGTTATGTCTACTGAGCAATTAGAAAAATTCCAAGATCAAGTGGATATTCCTGAAGGCGTCACAGTTACTCTAAAGAAGCACATGTTACACTTTGTAGGACCATTAGGTAAAACTCACAAAAGTTTTAGAGCCATTCCAGTAAATATCGAAATTGCAGAAGGCAAAATTCTCTTAACCACCATCGAACACAAAAAAAAAGATTATGCAATATTACACACTGCAAGATCAATTATCAGAAATATTTGTGAAGGTCTAATTACTGGATATACAATAAAAATGAAAATTGTATTTTCTCATTTTCCAATTACTGTCAAAGTAGATGGAAAGACAATCGTGATTGAAAATTTCCAAGGAGAACGTGCTCCAAGATTAACACATATTGTCGGAAACACCAAAGTGATTCCTAAAGGAGAAGACGTTATACTTACAGGTGAAGTGTGGACGGACATTACACAAACAGCAGCTAACATAGAATTAAGATCCAAAGTAAAAAACAAAGATCATAGAGTTTTCCTTGATGGTATCTATGCTTTTGAAAAGAAAAAAGGCTTAGAAAAGTAAAAACTAAAGTTAACAAATGACTCTTGATCCTGAATTTTCAAAACAGACAACTGATTTAATAGAACAAACATTAGAATTATACAAATCTTCAGGAGCATCTCCAAGAATCGGTGAAACGTGGGATTGTAGGAATATTGGTGATTTTTTATGCGGATTTTTTGTAGGTGAAATGGTGGGTTCAGCACTTAGTGCATTTCAAATTGTACATCAAAGAGAACCAACTGCTGCTGAACACTTGGAAATTATTGAATTAGTAGAAAGCCACGCAAAAGAAATCAAAGAATTTTTTGCAAAATTTAACTAAGTTTTCCTAACTGTCTAGAGTTCAAGTAATTTTTTTAACAATATTTCAGAGATAGGAATATTTTTCTGAATGATTGATTTTTTACCAAATTTTCTCTTTACACTTGCAAAGTCATGCAAGTGTATAGTGAGAAGCAAAAGTTAATGAACTATTTTTAAGGAATTTCAGTTTGTTTATTCGCATTTGCCTAGATAAAAAATCAGATTACTAGTTTTTGATGATTTTTAGTTCACGAACTTTTGCTTTTCGCTATAGTACTTTGATTTGATTATTATAAATTGCAAACTATTCTAGATCACCCCAAGTGTTTGCAATATGAACACAAAAATCATATCTACACCAATACTTGAGAAAGTATAGAGACCCGAGAAAATATAATTTGTTGATCTCACAGCATCTGCCATCACTGAGTAATTTGAAAAACAATATTCTCCAAATACTATAGAGTGAGACGATTTAAGTTAGACATTCTCAAGTACATGCAACAAGAAGATGATTGATGAACTTATGTTAGAGCATAATATAATGTCAAAATTTTTACAATTCATTTGATTTTTTTCTTACAAGACTTTGAATTTTGATTCTTCTATCTGATCTGGACATCTCCTTGTATTATAAGACCTGAAATTAGAATCGTATATAGAAAAATTTTTGAAGACTTGGATTCATTAAACGAATCCCGATAGAGCTAAAATAATAGAAAATGAAATTGAAAAATTTGTAGATGAAGGGATTGATTTAGATCCGAGAGATTATGAACATATCAAAAATTGAAATATGGAGTGCAAATGTGATTGTTTATTTTGATAATAAAAAAGATCATTTAGAATTTATTAGCGGCCGGTCATTTTCATTATGAATACAATGATATTTTCTTTAGGTTTTATTACCTCTTATCTGAAAAGATAGGTATTCTTTTAAATTTAAACATCCCAGTCTTTTTATGTCATTTAGGGTACTACATCCAACTCCTAGAAAACCGATACATGATGCTATTTTATACATGTTAAATCAAAAAGGGAAAACAATAGACATGTTGGACAAGAAAGATCTTACATTACACGGAGATAGTGCAGAGATAAAATTCAAAAATAAACCGATTTGGCATGCTAGAGAAAAACTACTAGAATCAATAGCAACAAAATTAAACATCAGTACAGAACTATACGGGCCAAACAGGATCTCTAGTAGTTTTCATAACATAGTAGACCAAGAGATTACCAAATATCAAAAAAACGGCACAATAGTCAAGTGGAGTAGCTCCAAAAATCTAGGAGTGATAAGACTAGGAAAAAAATTGAGTCCTTCTGAAATAGATTTTAAGGGTGAGATTGATAACACCCTCACAAATGCAGAATATTCTCTTATGGATATAACCGAAGATGACATGAGACGCACATTTACCGCCATAATCAGTCGAGGAAAAAAAGCCAACACATACAAGTTTGCACTTGCCAAAGCTCTTTTAGATTATTGCAGAGATAATACTGATGACACTAACAAAGTACACAAGATACCATACCAATACTTTTCAACAAAATTTTTAGAGTATTACTGGTATCAAGAATATAAGTTTAGAATGAAACAGGATTTTAAGATACATAGTGAACCAAAGGTAATTAGTTCAATTAGAAAAATATTTAATGAAAATCCTCCGGCAGACTTTAAACTCATAGATCAGAACAAAAAGGAAAAGGCAGAAAAGGAGATCCGTGGTAGCGTGTTTGGACATGCAAAATTAAAAACATCTCTTGTAATCCCACGATTCCAAAATATACCAAAAAATGGACAAAGCCCAGAATATAGAATTTTTTATGAATACAATGATGAAAAACAGATGATTGAGCTAAAACCAGAAGCATTCAAGTTTTTTAAGGAAAACAATGCAATTCTTTCCAAAGCCAATCTTGCAGAATGGGCAAAATTCTTAGAGAGAATCAACAATTCATTACCTTTACTGATAGCCAAAATAGATGAGCCAAACATGACACGAGGTTCACTTGTAGAGTTTCATAAAATATATTCTGAGCATACGGATTCATGTTTTTATTGTTGTAATAAACTAGAGAAGACATACACAGATGTGGATCATTTTATACCGTGGTCATACATTTTTGATGACAATGCATGGAATTTGGTTCTGGCATGTCGGGATTGTAACTGTAAAAAGAGCAATTATCTTCCAGAAGAAGAATTCAAAAACATGTTGATTCAAAGAAATTTCAAATACTCTAACCTGATCAAAAAATTAGAAAGATCATTGAGTATTCTAAACAGAGGAAAGGGATGGGACAAGGAAATTGAAAATCATTATACCACTTGCAGCGAATACGGATTTGGCACAATAACTTTGCCATGATACTATCTAGAAATTATTGCTGTATTGCACAACTAACCATCTGATCCGAATTATTGAACAATTTAGCTTTAGATCATAGATATCTTCATTTCTTATGAATAAAAATTGGAAAATAATCAACAAATCACTTGTGTACCTCATAGCAAAAGTCTTTTGAACATTACAAAAACAAATAGCCATGTTTTTTGATCAATAGTTAGAAATAACTTTATACACATCACAAATGACGAGTTACGCCAGGCCTACAAAAAAGAAAAAAACAGTAAGAAAAAAGAAAAAATTACACGCAATGTGTATAATTAAAATCAACAAATCTACAATTGCTGAAACTGCAAGACAAATGTTTTGTACATATCAATGTGTAAGGAACTGGCCTGGATTCATTTGAAAAATATGGATTGGAGGGTCTGGAGGATCCCCCCTCGTTCTGGCCGTCCGCCATTAATCTCACACAAAACATTACAAAAGATAGAGCAGGAATTTAAGAGAATTTCAGATAGAATGACTCCAAAGAAACTGATGCAGTTCATATTTGACTGGACAAACATCACATATCATATCAGTCATGTGTGTCGTTTGATGCACAAATGGAATCTAAAACCAAAGGTTCCACAAAAACTACATGTGCGAGCAGCATCCAAGGATACGTGTCGCAAATGGAATAAACGCATCATTTTACGCATAAAAAAGGCAAAAAAGAAAGGTTTTACCGTATTTATTCAGGACGAGTCTGTATTTGTAGATGATGTACGTCTTGGTAAAAAATATCAGACAGATGTACACCAAAGAATGATTGTACGGTGGAGAGGATCACACCAAAGATTTTTGGTTTATGGAATGATGGCTGATGACAATCAAAGTTTTTTTAGATCGTATGAAAAATTTAATGCAATTGCATTTAGGGATTATTTGGAAGCAGCTCGTAAAAAATTTGGAAAAATATTTGTTATCGCTGATAGAGCACCACAACACAAAGCAAATATTGTAAAAAAATACCTGCGTAAAAACAAAGATGTCAAACTGGCATATCTTCCAAGAGGTTCTCCACATTTGAGTATGATTGAAGAGATTTGGAGACAATGTAAACATGTTAATGTTGAATCAGAATTTTATGAATCAATACATGAGATGAGATATATGGTTATGGAATATTTTAGAACACATAGATTTAATTTGAATATGTATCAGTATTTTATAAGAACAATAAATTGAAAAGACTTATGATCTGAGGTATACTATTCCATCTGCCATCTTTTCATAATCAAGGGTTGCCTTTGCCTGAAACATTACACCAAAGAATTTCGGGGCAAACATCTCATTTACTGCATTCTTTATTTTTTGAACATGCTCATTTGCATTATATGGAATTCCTGCGACAATGGAGCATTCCAAATATTTTTGTGGTCCATCGTATATGGCATCTTTTTTGTACGATGATATGACTTTGTCCAGTGCATGTTTTACCAACTCCATATAGTCTGAGATGGATGTTGGAGCCCCCCTATACACCGGGGTTTTTAGTACCATTGATTTTACATATTCTTGTTTTGCTGCTTGCTCCCCGACAAGAATAATTTCTTTTGATCCCAAGTCCATACTTTTGCCCCTTGCAATTATTGATGGAAATGCAAATGTGTCATGTACAGTGGCAACTTTGACTGAACCTGTTCCAATGTCTAGTCCTATACAATTTTGATTCATAAAATATGGAAGAGATTTTAAATTTAAAGCGGTATTTTATGGTCGCGTAATTAGACGACCACCAAAAATACGACAAAAAATATGCAAAAAAAAACCTACTTAATACAACTTGCATTTACTATATTAAACAAAACCCAAAAACTTCAAAAACACGACTTCTCGCAGAGATAAAGGAAAATCACTATCTTTAGTGCCAAATTTCTAAAACACCATTTTTAGCAAAAAAAAATCCAAAGGTCGCGTAATTAGACGACCTCCAAACATGTAATTTTTGCAAAAAAAAACTAGAGGGCTATGATGAGTTCCATTCATTCTGACATCAATATGATGACAACACACAATCTGAGCCCTCTACAATCCAACAACACAACATCTAAAAAATATTCTGGTACGAATAGAAATTTTTACAAAAGTTAGAGGGCTATTATGAGTTCCATTCATTCTGACATCAATATGATGACAACCGAAAATCTGAGCCCTCTACAATCCAACAACACAACATCTAAAAAACATTCTGGTACGAATAGAAATTTTTACAAAAGCTAGAGGGCTGTGATGAGAATCGGAAAACGATTTCTGACTTTAATAGAATGATAAAGCCGTGACCCTCTGAGCCCTCTACAATCCAACAACACAACATCTAAAAAACATTCTGGTACGAATAGAAATTTTTACAAAAGCTAGAGGGCTATGATGAGACCGGCGTTGATCTGACTCCACGGATGAAGACAGCCACAATCTGAGCCCTCTACAATCCAACAACACAACATCTAAAAAACATTCTGGTACGAATAGAAATTTTTACAAAAGCTAGAGGGCTATGATGAGACCGGCGTTGATCTGACTCCACGGATGAAGACAGCCACAATCTGAGCCCTCTACAATCCAACAACACAACATCTAAAAAACATTCTGGTACGAATAGAAATTTTTACAAAAATTAGAGGGCTATGATGAGACCGGCGTTGATCTGACTCCACGGATGAAGACAGCTAAAATCTGAGCCCTCTTTAATCCTCAAAAATATATGTTAATATAACTTTTACTCCAAAAGCCATACTGATGAGTGGGTAAATCCCCGAAACTATTCTAGTCTATGGCAAAACAATTCATAAAAAGAACTTTGATTGCTGTATGCATGACTGTATTTCTTGTAGTCATTGCATCGCTGACATATGCATACGTAGTTCCTGCATTACTTACAGCAGATATTCCTGGAATGATTACATCAGGAATTGATAATGTAGAACAGGAAACAAGTGGCATCAAAACAGTGTTTGCAAATGCAACAGATCAATTAGATAAAGTCCACAAAAATAACATAGATCAGGCAAAATCCATACCACCAGATACGCCTGTTACAAAAACAAAAAGTCCAGATACATCATCTCAGATTCCAAAGCAGTCATTTTCTGACCATCCAAATTATTCTGCTGCAAAAAGCGGAGTGGTTACAAAGATTGTCGACGGTGACACTTTGGATATAGATGGCATCAGAATTCGTCTGGCACTAGTAAACACACCAGAACGTGATGAGTCAGGATATGCAAAAGCTACTGCATTCACACAGAAACATTGTCCTGTAGGAAGTACAGCATTGTATGATGCAGATGATGGTCAAAAACAAGGCTCACATGGCAGAGTGATAGGAAAAGTATGGTGTATGGGATATCCTATACAGACACCTGATTCATCACTAAATTCATTATTAATTCAGAATGGACATGCAGAAATTTTTACACAATTCTGTAACCTGAGTGAATTTGGCAATGAAGCATGGGCAAAACAATCAGG
This sequence comes from Candidatus Nitrosopumilus sp., assembly GCA_965262905.1. Classification (GTDB taxonomy): domain Archaea; phylum Thermoproteota; class Nitrososphaeria; order Nitrososphaerales; family Nitrosopumilaceae; genus Nitrosopumilus. Next base: position 450,257 of record OZ253567.1, on the reverse strand, counting down.
TTGTTAACGGACAACCCTTCCACCAAAACCATTTTTCATGTGACCTGACAATTCTTCCAAACCGGCATTATTCTGATATTCAGAACTGGCAGGTGTGGGGAAAGCATTATTCCATTTCGGAAAAATGTAATGACGTCTACTCTATCAGGTGACTGATAGCAGATTAACCAAACTAAAAAACATGTGTACTATGAGCAAACTATAACACATACACATAGTCCATCTCAAAGTCATACATGACAGGTACAAATGTTATTTTGTACAACTGAGATATAATCTCCAATCCTGCACAACACAACTGACTCAGCAGGCAGGTATGAGAGATTAAAGAATTTTCTCAAATGCAATCACTTTAAAGAGAACATAGAGTCCGCCAAGCAATATTATTTGATTTATCGTAAAAAGGATAAATCAACAGGAATAGATTCCCGACATTGAATGATGAGGAACTATTCACACCCAGAAATTATTTTTTCAACATTAGCGCAAGCTATTCTGAGTGACAACATCGATTATTCACGGACAGACCAATAACAATCTACACTAGTTCAGCATTTGAGAAAAGACCACCATAAAGGTGAAGTGAATTATTATGATGCGAAAAACACAAAGCAAAAAAATTCAAAGCACAAATACAAATGTGCAAAGCCAGAAACTACTTTTGGCAAAGAACTATCTTGAACAACAACTAGAGATTCAAGGGTATGATGGTCATGTCAAATACGACCAAACAAACAAGGCTCTAGTCCAATATAGAGTCAAAGAAGGAACTGTAGCAGTACTACGAGACGGCAAGCTCAGCATATTTAAAATGCCAATGAAAAAGTTCAGAGGAGCACTACCTGTAGAAGTACAATCAGTGGATATGGATTCAATCCAGACACAAAAGGCTACATGTTGCAAGAGATGCCATGAATGGAAAAAGACTGCAAACATCACAAGATGTCAATGTGGTGGATATCTAGTAAATAGAAAGAGATTCTCAGTAGATACAGTAGAGTCTTGGGATGAGGAATTCCTAGAGATAGAATTTGCAAAGAAAGACATTCGAGCAGCAGTAAAGATTGATAGAATTCTATCAAATCGACCAAAGAGGTATGATCCTACAGGCATCACTCCAATGTTGGCTGGAATGTCATCAGTAGATGTGATAAATTCACACAGTGAGGAATTATTATTAATTCCAAGCGGTGATGATGTAAAGACAGTAATTGTCAAACCAATACTATCATGTAGCTTGATTTTTGTTGCTGCAATTAGTAACCAAGACAATCCAGTTACAGACTCTGAGAAACTAGAGATTCTCAAAGAGTACAACTTTGAGCCTGTAAATGATGATGCAAAAGACAGACAGTTTGACTCTGAGACAAAAGCATTCATTCACCACACAACACCAATCCTATCTGCAGAAATGATTGATTCATGGAATCATTCTGCATCTAGGAGACAATCCAAAGTGTACCGAAGAAAGGCAAACTCTCTTAAGAGAAAATATGATGATGACTGCTGAAGAATATGCATTGAAACAATTCCAGGACGAGCCGTTTTTTGAGGTTCTGGTACAATCAATATCAAGAAAGGCAACAGCATATGCATACGCCAAACTTCAATGCAATAAAACTCTGGGTTCAGGTAATGCACTTGATTGTTTAATCAGAGAAACAGTCTTCAAATCAATTGAAAAGTTTCAAAGCAAATAACTCTCTATTTGTTTTTGATCAGAGAATCCTTCCAAACCTCATATCATTTCTGATGGTAACATCTGGAGACTGACAGGCAGATGAGTGTGAGAAAGGCATTGTGTTTGTGACACAAAGAGAGAACAAAAATGAAAGAAGAAAAAATTAAAGAAAAAACCACAAAGTAAGAACCAGTCTAGTACGAAAACAAAACGTGATATTTGTTGCAATGGTTATAGTTGGGTTATCCCTAACTATCAAGAGTCAATTTGCAGATTCACGATTGCTAAGTGAAGGAATAGCCTTTATTATAGTTGGATTCGTAGGAATGTTGATGTCTTGGACTACTATGGATGTTGGTGCCAGTATCAAAGAGGCGATATATGATGTTGGTAGGCAACAGACAAATGCATTAGAATCCCTTGCATTAGCTTTCAAAGAGACAGCATTAGCTTTCAAAGAGGTATCATTAGCTTTCAAAGAAACATCATTAGCTTTCAAAGAAACATCATTAGCTTTCAAAGAAACATCATTAGCTTTCAAAGAAACATCATTAGCTTTCAAAGAAACATCATTAGCTTTCAAAGAAACATCATCAGCTTTCAAAGAAACATCATTAGCTTTCAAAGAAACAGCATCGTCACAGAAAGAGATCAAAGACATTTTACAAAACAAAGACTGAGTTTTTCAAAAACCCTATATTTTTTTGACCTGACAATCCTTCCAAATCTCATATCATTTCTGATGGCAACATCTGGAGACTGACAGGCAGATGAGTGTGAGAAAGGCATTGTGTTTGCGACACAAAGAGAGAACAAAAATGAAAGAAGAAAAAATGAAAGAAGAAAAAATTAAAGAAAAAACCACAAACAAAGTAAGAACCAGTCTAGTACGAAAACAAAACGTGATATTTGTTGCAATGGTTATAGTTGGGTTATCCCTAACTATCATGAGTCAATTTGCAGATTCACGATTGCTAAGTGAAGGCATAGCCTTTATTATAGTTGGATTCGTAGGAATGTTGATGTCTTGGACTACTATGGATATTGGTGCCAGTATCAAAGAGGCGATATATGATGTTGGTAGGCAACAGACAAATGCATTAGAATCCCTTGCATTAGCTTTCAAAGAGACAGCATTAGCTTTCAAAGAGGTATCATCAGCTTTCAAAGAAACATCATCAGCTTTCAAAGAAACATCATTAGCTTTCAAAGAAACATCATTAGCTTTCAAAGAAACATCATTAGCTTTCAAAGAAACAGCATTAGCTTTCAAAGAAACAGCATCGTCACAGAAAGAGATCAAAGACATTCTACAAAACAAAGACTGAGTTTTTCAAAAACCCTATATTTTTTTGACCTGACAATCCTTCCAAACCTCATATCATTTCTGATGGTAACATCAGGAGACTGACAGGCAGATGAGTGTGAGAAAGGCATTGTGTTTGCGACACAAAGAGAGAACAAAAATGAAAGAAGAAAAAATTAAAGAAAAAACCACAAAGTAAGAACCAGTCTAGTACGAAAACAAAACGTGATATTTGTTGCAATGGTTATAGTTGGGTTATCCCTAACCATCATGAGTCAATTTGCAGATTCACGATTGCTAAGTGAAGGCATAGCCTTTATTATAGTTGGATTCGTAGGAATGTTGATGTCTTGGACTACTATGGATATTGGTGCCAGTATCAAAGAGGCGATATATGATGTCGGTGCAAGTATCAAAGAGACGAATGAATCCCTAGAAGAGATTAAAGACATTCTACAAAACGACATTGCAAAATCTCAGAAAGAGATCAAAGACATTCTACAAAACGACATTGCAAAATCTCAGAAAGAGATTAAAGACATTCTACAAAACGACATTGCAAAATCTCAGAAAGAGATTAAAGACATTCTACAAAACGACATTGCAAAATCTCAGAAAGAGATCAAAGACATTCTACAAAACAAAGACTGAGTTTTTCAAAAACCCCAACATATTTTTTTGACAGAGTCTATTCACCCAAACCAACATTATTTGTATCATACAAATCGACTCAGCGAGTTGGTGTGAGGTGTTAAAGAAAATCAATGGGTTTTCAAATTATTCCTACAGAACTACAAATAAGAATCCCTCAAAGAGGCATTCAAAAAGTAATTCTCATGACAGGAATCGTTCTACTGAAAACGTTATTTCAGAAAAAGGAGGTTGAGCCAAATGGCTTTCAAAACCAATAAAAGTATTCCAAATGTACAAAAAACCCCGTCTTATACAAACGACACAGTAGAGGAAATAACCTAATGTCTACTGAAGGTTTTGAGACAATATGTACAATGACTCTGAAACATCTTCCAAATGATGCAAAGCTGATTCTACAAAGACAGAAAAGCAACATCATTGGAGATAAGATTCAGTTTGGACTACCGACAACATTTGTCAATGCTGAAAACAATCAAACAGTGTGGAACAAGGGACCCTCAATTCAGCTCGAACAACTCCCAGAACTAATTGAAATGCTGAAAAAAACATACGAGAAACACACTGGAGAAAAACTTGCTGAAACAAATCCTAGAAAGACAAACACCTTTGCAGATATGATTGAAGAGTTCTAAAATGAGCCCATCATATACTGATTCAAAGAATTGCATAAAATCAAATGATGTCATGGACTTTTTGCATGAACAATATCTGTTTTGGGAGTTTGTAGCATTTGTGATGGAGCAGTTAAAGAAAACAAATCTATCATACCTCAAAGATATGCAAGAAAAGCCATACAAGTATGTAGATGAGTTTAACCAATTCATGGCATTACAGCAAAAAGTACTAGATGTACAAATGCCACATGTCACACAATGATGGAACAGAGACACCCATCTAAGATAATTTCAGATGCCAGAGTTGAATTGGGAATAGCACAAGACCATATACGCCAAAGAAAACACAAAAAGACACTCAAAAAGATAAGGCAAGAATTAAACAAAATTCTTGATTCCTAATCAAGAGACCATACATGTCAAAGGCAAAACAAGTTACAGGTGAAAATCTCTGACCAAATAAAAAACATACCATAAAACAACAAAATAGATAAAGAACAAACCAAAGAGATTTCATACTGTCAAAGAACTGATGTACAATGTTTACAAGGAAATAACTTTGTGGCATTCAGAAACAGACTGTTTGTAACTAACCATCTTTACAACAAAGACAGATGATGCCACATTGACACTTGAAAAATCTGAATCACCTACAAAACTTGATACCCCAAAACATAAAAAATACAAAAGATACCTCACAATCTGAATCAAATATCTGATCAATCAAGTTATCAATCCACAAAAAATTATTTTGTTGATTGTTGTAGGTATTCACAAGACTCCATGGTAAAGACTATGACAAATTTTTTAACCAAAACATTCAACCCCCACACATCTAAAACAATCGAGTTTTAGAGTTTCATTTTGTATGTGGGTGCTAGATATGGAAAACCAAAACTAGGTTTTCAAAAATATTCCCGAGAATTACAAATAGGACATATCCAGGTGATACATCTGAAAGTAACTCTCAAAAGGGAATCGTTCTACTGAAAACGTTATTTCAGAAAAAAGGAGGTTGAACCTTTATGGTCCAACATACACGTATTTCAAACGTACAAAATCCTCTATTAAATGCAATTGGTACAGCATCTAACATAGAGTGGAACAAACAACAAGAGATTCAAGATTTGCTTGAAGAGCAGGTCGCAAATGAGACACACCACACCTCACTTGATGAATCACATAACATCTCATACCACTGTATAGAGTGTAACAACTAATGCAGTACCCTGACTGGAAAGATATGCCTGATGGCATATCTCTTGCAACCCTATCTTGGGAGGATGTATACGTCAAAGCATGTAAAGAACTGGAACGAAATCCTACAAGAGAGGAAACACTAGATATGTTTGATGAGATGGCAGATTCAATGAGAAATACAGTACAAGATGACATGCCTGCACAACTAGAATACATGATCACTGAGATAGTTGAAGAGTGTCTAAAGTCAAAACCATACAATGCATATGTAATGACTAGTGAGGAACTCACATTCAAGAAATACTGTCACGAGTGCAAAGAAGTCCAGGAAACCTATTGGGAGCTAAACTATTGTGAGAAAAACCCAGAAGGAATAGATATTTTTACAGAACATGGAAACGACGAAACCTGTGAGGATGAATATTGTAATCCTGAATCAACAGCTGTGGAAAATAAAGACATCACAATACCATACATCAAAAGCCATGCAGTGCATGAGCGATGTGTACAATGCCATCAATACTTTGATTCTGCAGGACCCCGAGAAGACAGACAACCAGAAAAGGACTCCAAATCATACCCTCATGGCATATCTGATACCTGCACAGAATGTGGAGGTCCCGGATGTGAATGCTGTGATGCCAAAACAAAAGAGGACACCTCAGATGAAAAAGACAATACAATGTGCAGTGGAAAAACCATCAGAGAAGATGAGAACAAAACAAAACCAGTCTCAGTTGAGGACTTTCGAGAACTCTTTGAGAAGAAGGTAATCAGTCCGAGAATTGCTGGAACTATATCTGAATTCCATGGTGAAGAAGGAGATGATCCACAAGGTCTATGGGTTTCTGGAGAAGAAGGAAATGAGATGGAGTCATACATTCCAGCCTTTGACTATTATGCAGAATCATCACTGTATGAGGGCGGAGTTCACAAAGACATGACAAAATGGCTTGAGAGTATGGGGTATCGTGCAGAATGGCATGATCCTGGTACCATGATGTTGTACCGAGAGGACTGCTGTGATGAGAGTCTCACAGAAGAGAATGACACCAAATAATGAAAAATTCTGAAAAGGCAACTGCAATACTACAAAGCATCGCAGAAAAGTTCTCAGAAAAAGAATTTCCTGAAACCTGTGCAAAGGCATTTATCAATGCGACAGAAATCCCCTCAGCATCATGGTCTTTGGGAAATCAGGTGGCAATGTTTCTTGCAAAGACAACAGATGCCCGAGGATATAGACAATGGGAGCAGGCAAAAAGATACGTCAAAAAGGGCTCCAAGGCAATCTACATACTGGTCCCAATGCTGAAAAAAATCAAGGACAAAGACCAAGACAAGACAATAATTATCGGATTCAGAGGAATGCCTGTATTTCGATACGAGGATACTGACGGGGCACCATTAGATGTATACGCCCCCAAAGTACTACCTCCACTATTTGGACTTGCAGCAAAAAATGGAATAGATGTGACATGGATAAATTCCAAGATGGGCGAATATGGCTCAATTAATCCTCAATCAAAGGAGATCACATTGAGTACTGAGGCTCCAGACACATTTTTGCATGAAATGGTCCACTGGTATGACAACAAGACAACCAAACTAAAAACAGAACAGGACCCAGAACAAGAGACAGTTGCACAGCTTGGAGCATGTGTTCTTGCAAAGATGTATGGGTATGATTCAGAATCATACACCTGGAATTACATCGCATCATACGTAAAGGCCGAATCTGCACAAGATGTAGGTCAGATGTGTTTCCGTGTATTGGGACGTGTTCAAAAAATAATCACTGCAATACTTGATGATGCCGAATCAATCTCAGTTAAAGATGTTGCAAAACCTGAGACAATGGATATAGTGCCTGCTTTGGAACACAGTCTCATACATGACTGCCAAAAAGCAAGACCCACTCAAGGTGGTAAACTGCAAGACAATTACATCACTTCAAAACAACGTATAGGTATTTGAAAAAAATACCCATAATGAAATTGACCACTGCAAAACATTGCCACCATAAAAAATCTAAAGACCTGAAAAGACATACAGCAAAAGACACATCATGAAAGATATCCGATACATCATAATAGATAACATGTTGCTGTTTGCACTAATTGCATTGGGAGCAGGCATAATAGTGGCAGGTAGAAATCCACCACACACGGAGATGTATCTGCCATTAGGAGCTGCCTTTATTATTGCAGCCGGCGTAGGTATCTACATGATGCTTGCAACAAGACAGGTGGCAAAAAATCTGTACAAGCAATTCGATGATCAAAACAAAGTCCTGAAGAGACTAGATACAAACTCTAGCAAGCAGACGTTCATCCTCGAAAAGATAACATCATCCCTCAAAGAGATGGACACATCCCTCAAAGAGATGGCAACATCCCAGAAAGAGACATCAACATCCCTCAAAGAGATGGCAGACATTCTAAAGAGAATAGAGACAAAGCTGTAACCCTACAGCATTTTTTTGACAGAGCCATACAATCCAAACCCATTACATTTGTATCATACAAATCGACTCAGCGGATGGGTGTGAGATGGTATAGAAGATGGTAGAGAAGATGGTAGAGAAGATAGTATAGAAGATAGTATAAAAGATCAAAGACAGGTCTTTTAATTCCTAGAGATACATTTCAGAATGATTCATAGAGTCATTCTCAAGAAATTATTTCGCAAAAGGGAATCGTTCTACTGAAAACGTTATTTCAGAAAAAAGGAGGTTGAACCTTTATGGTCCAACAATATACACGTACAAGTATTTCAAACGTACAAAATCCTGCCTTTTACAAACTTGGCACAAGTGAGATGGAACAATAAATGGGCTATACTCACTATTACTATGTATCACCCGAGTTTGATGCAGAAAAATTTGCAAGAGTCGCAAAAGATTTCAAAAAGATGATGGCTCCATTGAACCATCTTGGAATAGTATTGGCTGACGAATGGGGTGAGAACTATCCTATTGTATCCCCTACTGAAATCCGATTCAATGGCCTTAACAAATGCGGACACATAAAAAGAGATCTTGGAATAACATGGCCTACCAAATCCGCATCCGGAGTAGCTAAAAACGGTATAGGACAGCAACTAGAAGAACTGACAAGTAGTAATTGGTTTGCAGGAGCACAGCTAAAAACCCGAGTATGTGGAGGCGACTGTTCCCATGAATCATTCTGCCTTTTGCAGAAACTCTCAGATTCAATATGGAAACAAGACGATCTCAAAGTTGGAGAGCACATCTTCCAATGCACAAAGACTGCATACAAACCATATGACTTGGCAGTCAATATCTGTCTGATAATTGCCAAAGAACATCTGGGTGAGACAATTCGCATAAAGTCCGATGGCATACTAGAGCACTGGCAAGAGGCAATACATCTGTGTCAGCATTTCTTGGAATACGGCCAAGACTTTGAACTCGATGAGGGTGATATCTAATGACATCCATATCTGTTCTAACTCTTGACTCAGATGATATTAAAAATCGTCTGAACTGTACAGAGAAAAGAGTGCACCAAATAATGGGAATGGCATACGAAGGAAAATTCACAGACTTGATAATCGATGATTTTTGGAGAACTATCGATGCATGTGATGTCACCCTTGATACAATGGATGAGTCTGTTACGTCAATTTTTGAAAAACTTGGCAGAAATCTAGAGGATTCAGACTAGTGCCCAACTGGTGCTATAGTGTTCTGGATATATCTGGTCCAAAAGACGAGATAGAATCCATTGCAAACACACGGCTTGATTTTGAGAAGATACTACCAACTCCGACAGACTTGATTCCAGACACGTATGACTCTTTTGGAATGACAGAGTTTCAAGAGCAGGCAAATCTGGCAATATATGGATGCAAGTCATGGTATGATTGGCGTCTTGCCAACTGGGGAACAAAATGGAATCCAGATGAGATAGAATTCACACAAGATACTCTGAAAACAATCCGCGCATCAATGAGTACTGCATGGTCATTACCGATGGGACTCTTGAGGAAACTCAGTTCAGATCATCCACATACAACCATACACATAGTTGACTGTGAGGAGGAGGCAGGTTTCTTTGTAGGGGATTGTACAATTCTCAATGGAGATATAATTCACAACGGCATCCATGAGCCAACACGTGATGAGTTAAGAGAACGCGGCATGCTATGTGAGGATGAGGACTAGTGTCCTCTGAACCCATTCCATACTTTGAGAACATGCCAAAAGACATCTCAGTGACATCACTGTCATGTGCAAGAATATGTGATTCTGCATCCCGAGAGCTTGGACGAAATCCGACAGCCCAGGAAACAAGGGAACTCTTTGAGAAGGTACAAGAAGAACTCTTTGAGAAAATGGACGAATCCCTAACCTACGAGCTGGATATAATAGTGAAAGAGCATGTAGAGAGAATGCTAATCTCAAAACCATACAACCCAGCACAGATGACTATTCGAGAGTTGCTCTCAAAAAAATACTGTCATGAATGCGGCAATGTTCAAGAGACTCACTGGGAACACATCTATGATGGTATTTACAATGCTGGAATTGGTAGTACCAGAATTTGGAATCCAAAGGAACATGTGTGCATTCCAAGAAATCACATCAGTCCAGAGTATTTCAAAAAACACAAGATACGAGAGATATGCGACAACTGCCAGCACCAGATCCAATCAGCGGCACTTGTGGAAAAACAACCACACATCACTGAGACATTCATCACTGAGACATTCATTAATAATGGTACAAAGAACGTCCAAGAACTCTACTTGGATGAACAGATGATCAAAGTAGATGTCAAATCTTTAGTCGGACAAACACTCACTGAACAGACAAAGACAGATATTGTGGAATTATTTCTCAACTCTAATCTCCAAGATTGGAAATTGGATGGTAAAGAAATCCACGATACATACACACTAGTTGTTGATGAAAAGATAGATAGATCCAAAGATGATGATGATTACATCATTATCTCAATAAGTTCAAATGGCGACTATTGCGAGTGCATGTATATGTATGGGTTTAGGCAAATACAATGACTGTCTGTAAAAACTGCTTTGGCAGAGGATACTGGAACGTACAACGAGGTTCAATGTGACGACTCGGGATGGTACTGGTATGACCTCATGAATAAAACGTATGATGCCGATGAATTTCTCATCAATGCAAGTGTTCTGGATCTAGTCCATATATTTTGGAAATTCAAAGTCGAAATAGAACATTCTAAAAAATGCAAACAGCAAATTAAAAAAGGTGGTGGAAAAATATCTATCACTGGTGAGCAATTGCTACAGATTGCAATGGAACTGAAAAGAATTGCAAAAGAAGACGATGAAAACATCCGCCTTGCCAAGGTAAGACACCGAGATCATAAAGCATGAGGACACTCAAAGATTCCAAAAAATGCAAACATGAATCATGGGCGATAATTCCTGACACCATCCACACAACACATCATTCCAAACACGATGAGATATGTGTAGAGTGTACCGTAGAGTGCACCGTAGAGTGTACCATGGAATGTACCATAAAGTGCACCATAAAATGTACCATGAAATGTACAAAATGCCACACTATAGCAACTGCCACAAAAGTCAAACATCACAACGAGTCAAGTTACGACATTACAAGACAATGTCTGTAACTTTTACACTGCAAGGAAAGAGTACCTTTGCATTTGATGCTGCAAAGAGACGTGCAATAGAACATCTGCAAAAGACAAACAATACACAACAGATAAGACATCTTCCTGAGACGTATCCGCAACAGCTCTCACAGATATCAGGTGTTGATATTGTACCAAGAATAAAAATCCTCAAGGCACATCTGGAGGATGTATTTGGTACGGCTGACAAATTCTCAGTGAGTGTGATACCCAAAAAGAGACCTCTCATCAGAATCATCCACGACATTGCAGAGTCTGAAACTATAGAGAGTATTGCATGTCTGTATGCCCACTGTGATGACATACGTCTGGAGAGATTCTCAGAATAATGTCTGAATTCACAAAGAAAAAGGCCCAGTATCTAATAGATGCCAATTTAATCATCCAGATAGATGATAACACCTACCAAGTGAGGGCATCAGAATCCGGAAAATCATACATACTGAGAAACGGCGCATGTGAATGCAAGGGGTATAGATGGCGAGGAGAGTGCTCACATGTCACAGCAGTCCAGATATTGCAAAAACAATCCATGGAATCAGATCTCACCATGGTGAAACAGGGAATATTGGGAAAAACGCAAAACACATGACAAAAACAACAGGGGACACACATGATAGATGATACCAAAAAACAGATAAGAAAAATACGCGACAGGATACAAAACACCACAAAAGACAACCGATTGTTGTTTGTTATAGTGAGTCTGGGAATTGGCATTCTGGCACTTGGAATTATACCGCCATATGCTGAAATGTTAATTGCTTTGGGAGCTGCCTTTATTATTGCTGGCAGTGTAGGCATCTACATGATGCTATCAACTCGACAGGTTGCAAAAGAACTACACAAGCGATTTGATGAGCAAAACAAAGTCCTTGAGAGACTAGATACAAACTCTAGCAAGCAGACGTTCATCCTCGAAAAGATAACATCATCCCTCAAAGAGATGGACACATCCCTCAAAGAGATGGCAGACATTCTAAAGAGAATAGAGACAAAGCTGTAACCCTACAGCATTTTTTTGACAGAGCCATACAATCCAAACTCATCCCATTTGTATCATACAAACCGACTCGGCAGATGGGTGTGAGATGTATAACCAAACAAAAGAAAATCAAAACAGATTTTCAAATTATTCCTACAGAACTACAAATAAGAATTCCTCAAAGAGGTATTCAAAAAGTAATTCTCATGACAGGAATCGTTCTACTGAAAACGTTATTTCAGAAAAAGGAGGTTGAACCAAAATGGTCCAACAACACACAAGTAATAGAATCAATTCACAGCAAAAAACCATACAAGACATGATCGAATTGACATCTGTCCTATGCACTCTACAGGCAGAATACGGACATCCGAAATATAAAGAGCCGTATCTACAATATACAGAAACAGAAAAGATCCTGTACAAAATGCTCACCGAAAATACAGGAGCAAGTATACTTGATTCTGGAGGAATTGGAGGTAGACACTGGGAACAAGCCAGAGGAATCAAAGATTTTCGCAATATACCAAATGTGAAAATCCACAGGATGTATGGTGCAACAAAACACGTCTTTGCAATAATTAGCGATATTGCAATATACGACAAGGCAGTAGATAACAAATTCTACAAGTTTGCATACGCACCAGAAAACAAAGAAAAGTCATGGCTAGATTGCATGGAGGAATTCGGTGACAAGTATAATGAAGATAGAGAAAACAAAGGTGGAAACACTTGCAACGACGAATACTATTCTGGCAATCAGGGAATGCAGTATTTATTTCTCAAACTAGAGGGTATAGAATATGTCATATTGCAAATCCATGGCGGATGCGACATGCGTGAAGGATACACTGCACCACATGTCTTTGAATGCAATTACGATGATTTTGTAACTGCTGGAACAGACATCACCATTGGCTGCATGTGTAATGGCGTATACACTGATGGCCTATTTTGGTCTGATGATAACGGAGACGACCTGCCATTGTCATGGGACGATGGATTGTTTCCAGACTGGCATTGGAAGACTGAGAGTATATTATACTGCAAAGAATGCAAAGAAGAGATTGCATGGTGAGAGGAGAATAGAAAAGCTGAACCCTACAGCATTTTTTTGACAGAGCCATACAATCCAAACCCATCCCATTTGTATCATACAAACCGACTCAGCGGATGGATGTGAGATGGTAGAAAAGATAGTATAAAAGATCAAAGACAGGTCTTTTAATTCCTAGAGATACATTTCAGAATGATTCATAGAGTCATTCTCAAGAAATTATTTCGCAAAAGGGAATCGTTCTACTGAAAACGTTATTTCAGAAAAAGGAGGTAAAACCAAAATGGTTCAACAATACAGCAGGCAATGCAATCCCAAAAATTTATGAAACAGACGAGACACCACTCGCAGAAAAGCTAGTTCCATGTACAGTACTGCTTGTGAGAAAGAATACAAAAAGTTCAGAATTTGACTGGTGAAAACATAGACATACAAAGAACATCAATCAGTGAGAACATAAAAGACAATGGATGGTTATTTACCATTCTGTTTCTTGGAACAGGTTTGTTAATACCCGGAATGGCTTCGTGGAATCAGTTCTTTATTGCCATAGGAGTTGCCTTTATTATTGCAGCCGGCGTAGGTATCTACATGATGATTGCAACAAGACAGGTGGCAAAGAATCTGTACAAGCGATTTGATGAGTTAGATAAAACTCTCAAAGAGATGGCAACATCCCAGACAGAGATGGCAACATCCCAGAAAGAGACATCATCATCTCTCAAAGAGATGGCAGACATTCTAAAGAGAATAGAGACAAAGCTGTAACCCTACAGCATTTTTTTGACTGAGCCATACAATCCAAACCCATTACATTTGTATCATACAAACCGACTCAGCGGATGGGTGTGAGATGGTGTAGAAGATCATAGAAAAGATCAAAGACAGATCTTTTAATTCCTAGAACTACAAATAAGAATCCCTCAAAGAGGTATTCAAAAAGTAATTCTCATGACAGGAATCGTTCTACTGAAAACGTTATTTCAGAAAAAGGAGGAAAACCAAAATGGTTCAACAATACAATACAGCAGGCAATGCAATCCCAAAAATCTATGAGACAGACGAGACACCATTTGCAGAAAAAATAATCCATCAGATATGGATGATACCATCTGTCAATTTCATATGGTGTGTGGCAGAACTGGACCCAGAGTCAGATGCGGCATTTGGGTATGCAAATCTCAATGATGATGAGATGGCAGAATGGGGATACATCGACATTGCAGATATCCAAAAAAATGGAGCCAAATTGATTCTATCTGAACCAATGCCATTCTCAAAAGCATCAAAAATACTGCGACCAAAAGACGGATGTCCAGAATGCGATTCTACAAAGTACGGATTCCAAAAAATCAAGAGAGGGGATCCTGTCCTAACTGATGACACATTCCACCTCTGGATTTGCAGAAACTGCAATTACCAGCCATTCACTTGTATTCCAGGACTAGTATGATTATGATGGATACTATAATGGATGACACAATGGATACTACAAAGGATGATACAATGGATGCTGCAAAGACTGTGTTTGATTTCTACGAGGATTCAAATCACGAATGGCTCAAAGTTTCATTGGTAACTCTGCAAGAACTCAAAATCGAGGATGAGACCACCCAACACAGTTACGTCTCAGGTGATTGGGTATATCTGGATGAGGATTCAGATTGCTATAAATTCATCACATCTATGGATGAGCGAGGAACTCCAATAGATACGGAAAAAGACATCAAAGAACATCACACAGATGGTATCTCAGATATTGGAAATTTCTGCAGATATCAGAATACTCTGAAAGACCAAAGTCAATGTCTTTAGGAACTGTACTCTTGACAGAAATCTTTGAGGCATTCACATCTCAGAGGACAAAGTCCAAAATAATGCGAAGGTTGTACTGTGAGTCAGGACAAGCTGGAATCAAGTCCATGGGATTTGTAAATGATGAGACACAAAAAAGACTAGAGGAAATAATTCCTCAGTGTGTTAATTGCAGTTACACAAATCTGCAAATAAGAAGTATTGTCATGGTCTTTGATGAATTGGCATCCATAGGGGAAATAGAGTTGTTACACAAAGTACAAACCCAGATAGGACAATCAGATAAAGCAATCAGGCTGTGCAACGCTCAAACACAAAAGGTGCTCAGATAATAAAGTATATGAAAAAAGGCAAATTGCACCTTGCAATTATTCATAACATCTCAAATAGAAAAGACAAAATGTATCACCTTGTTGCATCAAGTAAAACCGACCTGAGAAAAATGATCAAAGTGCATATACGAGATGCATTGAAAAAGAATCACACAGTTATTTGGAACAAGGATACAAAGTATCAGGTGCAAATGTGGAGGGAATCAGAATATTCCGAACTCTACAAGGAGACCTCTGAGACCATAAAGTATTACACCAAAACAGTTGTAGGCATGGGGGAGAATTGCAAAGTACGAGAACACCATGTCTTAATTCGAGCAAACCCACATAATGAGGACAATCCAGAGTGCAAGTTTTGCTACAAGCAAGTCACCAGCGTGTATAATGATGAATTGCTTGATGAGGCAAAGACTGTGATAAAGGTTTGCAGTACATGCAGAAAAGAACTCTCAAAAATGAGAAAGATCCTCGTAGAGATGGACCGAGATAGACAGTAGATACTATAATATCTGATATAGTATCTGCTACCATCACCCAATACAGAAAAAAATTACACAATACAGGGAAATCCCCCTGATGATTCAAGTGTGTCTGAAATGATCCTCATACGAGGTGTTAGATTCACTTGATGCTCAATTATCATTCTGCAAAGAATTAATTGGGTTGGCTTTATCGCTAGTCGGTATTGCCGAAACCATAAAGATTTATCTCACAATGAGATGATTCTATACAATATTGTAATGATGTATCGTACCATACATTATACAATATTGTGAATTATGGTTGGGGAAAAATCAAATCATACACAGATAAAATAAAATGATTTTGTCCTCTTATCTAAAACAACAACTCTTTGAGGATGAGATGAGATTGAAATCTTTGAATAATCCGTCACATCATAACTAGTTCATTTCAAAAGGCAATTGACAGTGTCAAGATCATGCCAAATGATGCTCGCCATTTTGTGGCAGCGCTAGCAAGGATGTAATTTTAGGCGGTTGCAAAAACAACTTTTGCCAAAGATTTGGCAGAGGTTGTACGTGGATGATTCCTGTAATCAAGAAAATCCGATGCTCAATAATGATGCTCAATAATGATGCTCAATAATGATGCTCAATAATGATGCTCAATAATGATGCTCAATAATGTTGCTCAATGATGATGCTCAATAATGATGCTCAATAATGATGCTCAATGATGATGCTCAATAATGATGCTCAATAATGATGCTCAATAATGATGCTCAATGATGATGCTCACATTATAAATTATACAGAATCTTTAACGGTAGAGTCCCTTAATTTTTCTGCCTTTAAATTCAATTTGTTCTTGATATGATGATGCCAAAACTTCAGATGTTCTCAAAGACAAAAAAGGAAAACTATGGAATACAGCGACATGACTCTTACAATGTTATCATTCCATACAAGATAGCAAAAGCCATTCCATTACAAGACGGCATGGTATTGTATGCTGCTGCATCTGAAAAAACTGGTACAATACGGTTACACGTAAAGGAACTCAAAGATTCCACTCCAGTCAAAATAAGACAGAGACTGACCAAAGTGTACAGAAATCAAAAATATCACTCTGTAAGGGTTACCATCCCAGTACACATTGCAAGGATGTTACATTTGCAAAAAAATGATGACTTGGAGGTTAACTGTAATGGTGATACGATAATCATCAAATCAAGAACAAAAAACGTAAGAGGATAGACCAGCCACAAATCAAATATTGTAAATCATACTGATTCCCTCAAGATTACAACCCTGAGATTATACATTGTGAGATGCAAAGGCATTTGCTCAAATTACTAACCTACAAAAGACAAACTAGAGGATATGAAAAATCACAAGCAATCAATACAGAAATGATTTTAAAAAATCAGAAAAGCAGGCATTCTATGAAAATTAGCATCTGCAAACAACACGTAAAAAAAGGCAAACCGTACAAAAAAGAATTCATCTCCAAAGAAGGCAGGTGCAAAGATTGGTCATGTCGGTAAATCACACAAAGATGCACAAAATGTGATAGCAATTACAAAAACTATGCAAAGATGATATCCTGGAGATTGAATCTACAAACAACATCATACATCACTGCAAGTGCGGATACACCACAGGTCGGAACATCAGTAGGTAAGAACCTCATGACCGTAATTTTATCGTTACAAGAACGAAACTGCAGTCTAAATTCAATCAAAGAGCTAGTAAACCTGACTGATACATCATTGTGCAAAAAAACAATACAAAATATAGTTTGCAGTAAGTAAAACATTGGAATCTGATGTAGAATTATGGATGACAGATTTTGCTAAATCAAAATACTTTGATGAGACAACGTATACGATGTACGACAAGCAGCGATGATGCGGTATTTTATCATACAGACAAAAGCAGGGCTGCTACTGTATTGGATTTGTACTCTCCATACTGGGATATTCCCATTACCGTTGATGGTCATACTGCATACAACCGTTTCAAAACAATTCAACGGTGCCCTGTCCCACATACTGCGAGATGCCGAGTTTGTATTCCATGGTGAATCAAAAACCATACTGTATGAGAAATTGTGTCTACTATATCACAATGCAAAACAAATCTCATTGTAGTCTGTTGCACATATACATTATGATTCATTGCAAATGTATACAAGAATTTGAATTATAAATTTGGAGACTG
Source organism: Candidatus Nitrosopumilus sp. (assembly GCA_965262905.1). Classification (GTDB taxonomy): domain Archaea; phylum Thermoproteota; class Nitrososphaeria; order Nitrososphaerales; family Nitrosopumilaceae; genus Nitrosopumilus. The sequence continues at coordinate 432,257 of OZ253567.1, read as the reverse complement.
ACTTGCACGAGCAAACACCAAACCTGTTTACATTTCTAAAATATCCAGGAAGAGCCCACAAACAACGAGTCAGAAAGGATGTTGCGCAAGGTTGTGATCTCACGAAAAATTAGAGGACGTCTTGTAACTGAGACGAGTATGAAAATATGATACCCTACAGATTGACTCGTTTTGTGAGTTGGCAGAAAAGAGAAAACAAGCGTTCCAAGAAATGTTAAAACTGTATTGAGAACCCTATCCTCTTACTAAAATTCGTAGAGAACACACTCTAGTAGAAATTTTGCATACATAAATTGTGGAGGAACGTCTTTAGGATTTTATACTTGTGAAATTAGAAAGAACAAATGATATTTTAGAAAAGACAAATATAAAATCAATAGCCCATACTGGAACCCAGATTGCAGAATATTCTGTTTTTATGAATTCTGAGATTGGAGACCTGGTTGGAGAAATGGTTGGAGAAATGGTTGGAGAAATGATAGAATCCTCTTTAGAGCAGTTGGAAGATGCACTTGATCAACACAAAATCACTGATGAGGATTTTTTACAAGAATCCAACAATATCATTCCATTAATCAACGACATACAAGTTCAATAAAATCAAAGGATGTAAACAAAATCCATTCATCCCTGTCTAAGCTTTGTTTTCATGTAACTATGAGACAGCATACCTTACCAACTGAATACAAAACCAAATCTGAAACTATGTTTGAAACTATGGGTGATAAAGTAGATGGTTAGCAAAAACTGGAATGTACGAGAGCGACATGTTGAATCTGCCATGAGAACGCCTGTTTATCGTGAAGACTACAATTCCTATACAAGATGACGCAAACAATGACCGATTGCTAGTAGCAGTTAAAAAAATACTCTGAGATAAAAAAAAATTGCAATACATGAATAGACAACTAATTCAAACACGTCACATAATACAGTAACAAAAATGTGAAATAAGAAAATTAAAAGAAAAAGTTCCAATATCACAAAAAACTAAGATACATGAATCCAACCAAACTCCCAAGAAATCCCTCGTTATTGCTGGTGCAAGTATTATAGTAGCAAGTATTATCGTAGCAAGTATTATAGTAGCAAGTATTATAGTAGCAAGTATAGTAGCATCCGTATTGGGAGTGGTTGGTTCATACCCATTTAATATAATAGCGATTTCTGCATTTGCTTGTCCATTATTCATGCATGGCAAAACAATCTATGAATGGTTACAAAACAAAAAATGAATCCAACTCAATGTATTAGTAGAGTCTTTGTTCTGATGGTCGTGTCAACATCCCTCATATCTGTAGATCTTACAAATAGTGATTTTCAATACAGTTTTGAAACTATAACTCCCAGCAACAATTTGGATTTGGTCGTACCACTGGTGGGGATTGTAGGGGGCCCTTACTGCATGTATATTTTCACATAAATCCAAATAGTAGACTTGCACACTGAAAAAACCCTGATTTCATCTTTCACTCCAAATTGGTTCTCTTTATGATCTCAAAACTATCCAAAGAGTATAGAATAGAGAGTACACTGGAGAGTACACTGGAGAGTACCACACTGGAGAGTACCACACTGGAGAGTACCACACTGGAGAGTACCACACTGGAGAGTACCACACTGGAGAGTACCACACTGGAGAGTACCACACTGGAGAGTACCACACTGGAGAGTACACTGGAGAGTACACTGGAGAGTACACTGGAGAGTACCACACTGGAGAGTACACTGGAGAGTACACTAGAGTGAGTATAGTTTATCAAACAGAATTAAATCCAAAGACGACAAATCAAAACAAAAACACTAGTCATTCATTAATCCTAGCAAAGTTCATTCATTAATCCTAGCAAAGTTCATTGATTAATTGCAAAAATATTAGACCCGAAATTCATCACAGTCCGCAAATTCCTCTTTTTTTCTGCAACCGTCCAATTAATTATCCAAATTAACTTTTTTTCTTTTCATTTTATTTTTCTGATACCGTAGCAAAACACAGTTTACACATTAAAATTAATTCACACATTAAATTTACACATTAAAAATCAACATCAAGTTAAAATTAATAATTAAAAATTTAATACTCACAATTAAGATAAATCATTAAAACTCACCTCACCCCCACGAACATTCTTTATTTCAGCTTTAATTTTCTATCACACCATCACACCGTTATACCATCATTCCGTCACACCATTACACCATTATACAATTATTCCCAGCATTCTCACCCAACATCCTTTTCCAGCATTCTCACCCAGCATTCTCACCCTGTATCCTCTCCCTGTATCCTCTCCCAACATCCTCATCCAAGCATCCTCTTCCCAGCATCCTCACCCTGTATCCTCTCCCAGCATCCTCACCCAACATCCTCTCTCAACATTCTCACCCTGTATCCTCTCCCAACATCCTCTCCCAACATTCTCATCCTGTATCCTCTCCCAACATCCTCTCCCAACATTCTCATCCTGTATCCTCTCCCAACATTCTCTCCCAACATTCTCATCCTGTATCCTCTCCCAACATTCTCTCCCAACATTCTCATCCTGTATCCTCTCCCAACATTCTCATCCTGTATCCTCTCCCAACATTCTCTCCCAACATTCTCATCCTGTATCCTCTCCCAACATCCTCACCCTGTATCCTCTCCCAACATCCTCACCCAACAACATCCTCTCCCAACATCCTCACCCAACAACATCCTCACCCAACAACATCCTCACCCAACAACATCCTCACCCAACAACATCCTCTCCCAACATCCTCACCCAACAACATCCTCACCCAACAACATCCTCACCCAACAACATCCTCACCCAGCATTCTCTCCCAGAACTTTATCATTTTAAAATTAATTTCCATTCCAGGACTAGTCCCCTCTAGATTAATTTTTAAATTTTATTTTAAATTTTATTTTAAATTTTATTTTAAATTTTATTTTAAATTTTATTCAAAACATGCCCCCCACCTGATTAGACATTTTACGTAATTAGACCATACAATATCACACAAATTCTTTCACAACAAGATCCAAAGATAATCTCAAAGCATTCTCTTTCATGTAAATAATCATCAAAAAAGGCGTTTCTCTGAGTCACAAGATATTAGTTTGATGTGATTCTAAAGAATGTCAGAAAGAATCACCGTATTACTGAAATATCTAAAGACAACGAGACATTGGTGCAGGATATTGATTTGATTTGAATGTAAAGGACAGGTTGGTAAATGCTGCTTGTCTATTACAGGATGTATCTAACATGTGAGATGGTGGGATATCTGTTTGGATTATACCAGAGTAGTGTGAGTAGAAATATTAGATATCTGGAAACCAGCAGTGAGACAATCCCATCCAAATTATCTGTAGATTCAAAAAAGATTAACGACATACAGCAACTGCACGAGTTCTTTTCTGAGTTAATTGTAATGGTTCATGGTACAGAACAACCAATTCCTAGACCCCAAAAATCGTACCAAAAGAAAGACACACTATTCAGGCAAAAACATACTGTACAAAATCAAATCACAATAAATCTAAAGATGAAATAATCCACAAACCACCACTGGATGAAGAAATGATTATGCAAATTAAACATCCAGGATTATCTAAAAATTTGATGATATTTTATGACCTGAGATATTTGGGGATTCAAAAAGACCATAGATCAAATCGTAAGAGGACAGGGTCCTCAATACAGTTTTAACACTTTTTGGATAATGCTTTTTTTCTGCCAACTTACAAAACGAGTCAATCTGTATGGTAGTATATTTTCATACCCATCTCAGTTACAAGACGTTGTTTAATTTTTCGTGAGATTACGACCTTGTGCAACATCCTTTCTGACTCGTTGTTTGTGGGCTCTATTCCTGGATATTTTAGAAATGTAAACAGGTTTGGTGTTTGCTCGTGCAAGTCAGTCTCCAAATTTATAATTCAAATTCTTGTATACATTTGCAATGAATCATAATGTACATGTGCAACAGATGACCATGAGATTTGTTTTGCATTGTGATATAGTAGATGCAATTTCTCATACAGTATGGTTTTTGATTTACCATGGAATACAAACTCGGCATCTCGCAGTATGTGGGACCGGGCACCGTTGAATTGTTTTGAAACGGTTGTATAGCAAAGAGACAAAGTTCGTGAACTATTTTCAAGATATCTTGGTTTATTTATTCATATTTGCCTTAGGCAAAAGAATCTGATTATTGTTTTTTGATAATTTTTAGTTCATGAATTTTTGATCTTCGCTATATACAGTATAATCATCAACGGTAATGGGAATATCCCAGTATGGAAAGTGCAAATCCAATACGGCTGCTGCCCTGCTTTTGTCTGTATGATAAAATACCGCATCGTCACTGCTTGTCGTACATCGTATACGTTGTCTCATCAAAGTATTTTGATTTAGCAAAATCTGTCATCCATAATTCTATATCAGATTCCAATGTTTTACCTACTGCAAACTATATTTTGTATTGTTTTTTTACACAAGGATACATCAGTCAGGTTTACTATCTCTTTGATTGAATTTAGACTATAGTTTTGTTCTTGCAACGATAAAATTACTGTCATAAGGTTCTTACCTACTGATATTTCGACCTGTGGTGTATCCACACTTGCAGTGATGTATGATGTTGTTTGTATATTCAATCTCCAAGATATCATCTTTGCATAGTTTTTGTAATTGCCACCACATTTTGCACATCTTTTTGGTTTGTGTATCTTTGTGTGATTTACCGACATGACCAATCTTTGCACCTGCCTTCTTTGGAGATGAATTCTTTTTTGTACGGCCTGCCTTTTTTTGACGTGTTGTTTACAGATGCTAATTTTCATAGAATGTCAGTTTTCCTGCCAGTTCCTGATTTTTTAAAATCACTTCTGTAATGATTGCCTGTGACTTTTTCATATCCTCTGCCATCTGGTTGATTATCTTTTGTTGATTAGAAATTTGAGCAAATGCCTTTGCATCTCGCAATGTATAATCTCAGGGTTGTACCCATAAGAGAGAATCCTAGAATTTAGACTCGTATGATTTACAATATTTGATTTTGTGGCTAACCTATCCTCTTACATCAAATCAGTGTTTTGCCGTACAAAAGGGAAAAGTTGAGCATACCTCAGAAAGAGTAGAATAAATTATAATGTTCCATCTGAATCAAAGTAGAGGCATGCAACAAGTAAGATAAAGAGATTCAGAATTAATTCAGATACATTTAGGAATAGATTGGGTCGTTATGATGTGATTGGTGAGATTGTATGCGGAATGATTAATTTCAAGATACGGTGAAAGCAAGAGTTTGTTGTGATGTAATAAATTGGGAAATTGAATCAGTTAGAAGGTTAGATTTTGTTTGTAATTACGCAAGATGTCTAATACAGCAGAGCATCTAAACTTTTCAAATGCTGATTGTACAGTTTGTACCATCTGCTCTGTGATGATTCTTTTTGGCCCTACCTGGTTTTTTCAATATTGGGACTGTTCCTGTACTGCGATATTACAAGTACAATTTCTGCACCCAACATGTTGATATCTTCATGGATGAGGCAACATCTGCATTTTTCATCCCGTTATCTTTTGCTCTGATTATCCATGATACTTTGATTGGATCTAATTTTTGCATGATTCTTGGCTCTGTTCCATACATATCGTGATTTTAGTCTAGAAATGGTGAGGTGAACTAATTTCAGGATAATAGAGAAAAAACAGGCAATCCAAAAATTATAATATGAATGGAGGAATTCCTCTGATGATTATGATGTGGGAAAAACTCTATTTGGAATGGATTCAACCATTATTTTAAATCTTGAAACAATACGAAATGAATTGATTCTGATTGTAAACATCCAAAAAATATGTGGGATAGAACATCTGATGGTCAATGGTATTGTATGAATTGTAATTTTGATCTTTGACTAGTTAATTTTATTAGAGTATGATTTTAAGACAAGTTATTGGGCAATCAACCATCTAGAAAAACCACTGGTTCTAAAGGTAGCAGAAAACGTCCGTTGAAAATGATAAAGGGTGCAAAAAAATCTATTCAGCAAAAAAATGTCAAACAGACTGTAAAGATTGCAGTTGGAGTTGGTTTAAAATCTGGTGGAAAAGGTGTTCTGGCTACTTTACTATTAGCTGCATCAAAGGCGTACAACCAATACAAAAGTAATCCATCGCCAAATATTTCTAAAATTTCTTATTCGTCTGTATCTTTTACTAGTAAATCTTCTATGCCGCGAGAAGGCCGTTCTGTTTTACGCTCTAGCATTTCAACTGCATTAAGCTCTTTGGGAAACATGAAAAACGAAGATAGACAGTTTATTGAAACTGTTTTGAAACAAACACTGTATGGTGTAACTGAAAAATTTCTTACTCATGTAATCCCTGAAAATCAAGATCCTAATGAATTATCAAAAGATCGAATTATGGCTGAAGCATATGACTATGTCGAGAAAAAAGTACCAAAAATTATTACAAAATTAGAAAAGAATGGAATTAATTTTGTGACTGATATTGAACAGAACCCTGATGTTGTTGCTAAAGTTGTAGATAAAGTAGAAAAACAAATGGAAGAAAATGCAAAAAAATTATCGGAAAAGTGATATTGGAACTCCCAATAATTATTATGAACTTTTGAATAAACCCCTTGGGTTAAGTTCTAAACTATTGGAATCCCAAAAAATGATTTACACCTTACAATTGGGCGAAAATACCCTAATCCTGAAATTACTTTGTGGGTAAATGACGTTCAAAATTATTCAAAGGTTCAAAATGATTTTGAAACTCTAATGGAATTTCTTTTAGACGAATATGTCCATATTAATTTCGTAAAAGCAAAAAAATTCAAAGTCAATCTATACGACCATTCATTCCTCATGATTATGAATATCTCAGCTTATTTTCTGGTGGCCTTGATAGTATCACTATTCCTTTTTTGAATGATTATTCTAACAAAAAAGGAATCATTCATCATACTATAACACATAAAATTCCTCAAGGAAAAGCAATTGCAATTTTTAACAAATATTTCAAATCTACAAAAAAACAAACCATGGTAACTAGTACCAATAAAAACAAAGTTCAAGATCCTGCATATTTGAAAACTCGTGGATTGATTTTTCTTACTAATGCATTATGTGTTGCATCTGAACTAAACATTCCTAAAGTGATAGTTCCTGAAAATGGCCCATTCATGATCCTGTGTCTGCTGCAACTGATCCTACTAGAACCACTGATCCATTTATGATATATTTGCTAACAAAAATTTTCAATCAGATGACTGATTCAAACATTAGATTATCAACTCCGTTTAAAAATATGACAAAATCTAAAGTTATTCTTTCATCTGGCAATCCACAATTAATACAAGATACTTGGTTTTATTTTCAGGGATTATCTCGCATGTGTGGAATGTGTAATTCATCTTTGATAAGAATTCTCTCTTGTTATGCAATTGAAGAAGGTGAAGATTTAGATCAAATTTATGGGATAAATCCTTTTGATATTGATCCATCTACCTTGGGAGAAGCAAATCAAAGGAATTATGCAATTTCTAAAGATACCGCTTTTTTTGTTCAATCCTGATAGATTAAATGATATTGAACTTTGTTTCCTAATTCAACTATACATAATCTCCCAAAATACAACATCCGGTCTAATTTTGTTTAATCTCCTACTGTATTGTAACCGTCAAATTGTATATTCTCATGCGAGAATTTTATTTCCCTTACAACGTTACACCAAACTCTGGCAGATATATCCTCACCTGAAATTCTCTTAAATGTTGAAAATTTCTACCATCCAACGTCTGCCATAACTGATATCTTTCTTTCATTGTTTTTAATTTTCCTTTTGTTAAATCAAAGATTTCGATGTTTTGTGAATTCATTTTACAATTACCAAGTTGTAGTAACCCTTGGCTCTTTTCTTACATTGTTACCTTTGGTTTTTATAGAAAAATTCTTTCTTGTGGGAATTGTATTTTTTTACATTGCTCAAAATTGTCATTAGAATCATTGCACCATCAGCACTAACCAATAATTGATCTACGGGTACAACAACATTGACGGAATTCTCAACATTATGCAATGCCTCTGAGAGTAATTTCTTAAACTCTGGTGCATCACCTGATTTCTCATCCGTAATTGATACTGCATAAATTTCCTTAATTTTTGAATCAACCATATATTGATAAATCCACGCTTTACGTCCCATTTTTTACCCATCCAATCACCTCGACTAGTTGGCTTGAGACCTGTGCTGTCACCGGACAAAGCACTATCTCAGTCTTTGTTTTGCCATCTGAACTCTCTTTTATCGTTATCATCTTCTAGGTTTATCTTGTTGATTCTTTTGTAAATTGCAGAATATTTTGGAGATTTTTTTCCTAACACGTCTTTAATTATTTCTTGTAGTTGCCGATATACAACCACAGTGTTTCTAAACAATGCAGTTATCATAAAACATGTAATCTGAATAGACAAATGGTGTTCCAACTTTATCATTTAGTTTTTTAATATTGTTCTTGATTATTTCTGAATCAATATGTAGAGTATAGAATTTTTCACGTGATGTATATTTTTGATCATCATACCTGGCAGTCTGTGGCACGAAATTGTTGTGAAAATTGAGATCCATATATTTTTCAGTTGTAATTTGAGCCTAGATTGAATAATTAGGAAACAAAGTTAAGCATGAGGTTAAATATTTCGTAAACCCTTTTTTTGATTATCATGAAAATTCTTGTTAAAATAACAATAATATCATTATCTTGCATATTATATTTTTTTTCAGTTGGAGAGTTAATCTCTTCAACTGTCCCAATTAGTGGTCCTTTTTGTTATTGTAAAGACCTATCTAGAGCAAACATATTTGATCCTTCCCCATATCTCAACCCCTGTAATGTAACTATATCCATCTGCAGGTATACTTGTGGTTTTAGTTATTATGATTTTAACAAGGCATTTGCATTTGAGGATAGTTTTAGAACGTGGTATACCTCAGAGTATAATTCGTAAGAGGATAGTAGGTTCTCAATACAGTTTTAACATTTTTTGGATAATGCTTTTTTTCTGCCAACTCACAAAACGAGTCAATCTGGTATCATATTTTCATACGCTCCTCAATTACAAGACGTTGTTTAATTTTTCGTGAGATTCTATGTATCATTTCTGTCTAGTTTACAGATGTAAATTTTCATAGAATATAATCCCTGAATTTTCAAAATCATTTCTGTGTTTATTATCAATAACTTTTTCAAATCATCTAGTTTATCTTTTGTTGATTAGTAATTTGAGCAAATGCCTTTACATCTCGCAATGTATAATCTCAGGGTTTACCCATAAGAGAGAATCCTAGAATTTAGTTCCGTATGATTTACAATATTTGATTTGTGGTTGGTCTATCCTCTTACTTGGAGACAATGCAAACATGAAAATATTGAATTAAAATTTTATGAATCAATATATGAGATATACAGTTATGAAATATTTTAGAACACATAAATTTAATTTGAATATGTATTTGGTATTTTGTAAGAAAATAAATTGAAAAGACTTTTGCTCTGAGGCATAAATGCAAACATCTGCATCTTTTTGGAATAGAACGTAAAACGAATTAATGAAATTAAGATAGTTGTTTTATACTGTGAACGAAAGTTTCTTTTTGTAACATTAAAATTATTAGAAAAAAACGATGTGTTATGAAAGACAATGATTCATTAGATCTTGATGTACTCCTTCAAAAAAATCTAAGTGATCAAGATTTAAAATTAATTCTGGATCTAGTCTCTCAAGTATCTTGGTGGGTACACCCAAATATCTACCAAGCCATCACTGTAGTTTATCCAAAAACTCGTAGAAAAAAAGGAAAAGAAGAGAGAGGTCAGATAATTGAGGGTGCTAGATTATGGTTTAATGAGCCTGCACAATATGCATTTTGGTTAGCATTAGGAACAACAAAAGATAAAATCAAAAAATCATATGTATGCCACATTTACGAAAATAGTGTAAATGATCCTGATCACTTTACAAATTTAGCAAATATGACTGCTTTTCCAAAAAGCCTACAATCATTAAGTGAGTGGAAACCGGTTGCTGATGTTTTGAAATACCACTCGTACAAGACCTACGGATACAAAGGACCTGATGATGTGACACCTGACATTCCAAAATACTATCCTGAATCGTGGAAAAATAATAGTGAATTCAATCAAGACGTTGTGAGAATAATCCGCAATCTGCGCAATCAATCAACCACGAGACCAACTTTTAATTCAAAAGACAAATAAAATTCAAAATTTCTATAATTAATGTGAAATATTTTGCATATGACTCAAATCTCAAACTAGCAGATCTTTCTGAATGGTGTAAAAGAAAGACTGTGCCAATTCCAAAATTAACAAACTCAAATCCTCTCAAATTGGAAAACTACAAACTGGGATTTACCCGAAAATCTGTCAATAGAAAAGGTGGAGTTGCAGACATTGTTTCCAGTCCTGGAGATTTCTGTTGGGGAGTTGTTTTTGATATTGAAGAAAAAGATTTGTTTGTTTTATAGTTTAGGCAAATAAATTATGAATTATTTCAACCCCAAAGATCATAGTTTACACTTGTAAAATCAAATCATCAAGGGTATCATCTGGTAACTCATTTCATGAAAGGAACAAGCATCGATTTTTTCAAGTATGCAAAAAAAGCCAAAATAAGAAAGGCTGCAATATAAAGAAAGTGAAATATTTCATATTCTAAGATATGTTTGGATGTCATACCATCAACTACTGGCTAAATCGTATGGATTGAAATGAATTTTATGATTTGTAATTATAGCGATCTGTTTTTATCAAACAATACCATACATTACGGTACTTGATTCTAATTTTTGGTTTTTTAAACAAAAGGATCATCACAAATCAGAATAACGTCTGACTGTCTCGAACAAATTGCGAAAGATGTATCGAAAAGAGGGAATTTCCCTCAAGACAATCAGACAGTATTATTATCACATAATCTCTATTAAAATGTGCCAATAGAAAAGGTAGAGTTGCAGACATTGTTTCCAGTCCTGGAGATTTCTGTTGGGGAGTTGTTTTTGATATTGAAGAAAAAGATTTGTTTGTTTTATAGTTTAGGCAAATAAATTTTGAATTATTTCAACCCCAAAGATCATAGTTTACACTTGTAAAATCAAATCATCAAGGGTATCATCTGGTAGTCATTTCATGAAAGGAACAAGCATCGATTTAAGAATGCAAAAAAAAGCCAAAATAAGAAAGGCTGCAATATAAAGAAAGTGAAATATTTCATATTCTAAGATATGTTTGGATGTCATACCATCAACTACTGGCTAAATCGTAGGGATTGAAATGAATTTTATGATTTGTAATTATAGCGATCTGTTTTTATCAAACAATACCATACATTACGGTACTTGATTCTAATTTTTGGTTTTTTAAACAAAAGGATCATCACAAATCAGAATAACGTCTGACTGTCTCGAATACAATACGCCAATAATGCATCAAAAGAGGGTTAATCCTCAAGACAATCAGACAGTATTATTATCACATAATCTCTATTAAAATGTGCCAATAGAAAAGGTAGAGTTGCAGACATTGTTTCCAGTCCTGGAGATTTCTGTTGGGGAGTTGTTTTTGATATTGAAGAAAAAGATTTGTTTGTTTTATAGTTTAGGCAAATAAATTTTGAATTATTTCAACCCCAAAAATCATAGTTTACACTTGTAAAATCAAATCATCAAGGGTATCATCTGGTAGTCATTTCATGAAAGGAACAAGCATCGATTTTTTCAAGTATGCAAAAAAAGCCAAGATAAAAAAGGCTGCAATATAAAGAAAGTGAAATATTTCATATTCTAAGATATGTTTGGATGTCATACCATCAACTACTGGCTAAATCGTAGGGGATGAAGAGGGAATAACTGCACATCACATCGTAAAAAATACACGGCCTCTTGTTTTTTAAGTGAAAAACTAGTGTCATTAAGGAATGATCTAATTTCAGGTCCAGAAAAATTTGGATTTAATCAATTCATGTAGAGTGTAACATGGTAATTACATATGTGGATAAAAAGTACAACGCTTTATACTCTGCAAGAGGAATGCGTGAATTGCTCTACAGAATTGGGTTCTCATCAAAAAAACTACACATTACAAATCAGCCTCAAAAGAGGGGGGGGGGGGCAGAACCGTTTTAAAAAAACGTAAAAAGGATAATTAAAAAATACAGCAGGCTGGTCGGTTAATTTTTAATCGTATGGATTGAAATGAATTTTATGATTTGTAATTATAGCGATCTGTTTTTATCAAACAATACCATACATTACGGTACTTGATTCTAATTTTTGGTTTTTTAAACAAAAGGATCATTACAAATCAGAATAACGTCTGACTGTCTCGAATACATAACGCCAATCATGACTCGAACAGAGGGAATTTCCCTCAAGACAATCAGACAGTATTATTATCACATAATCTCTATTAAAATGTGCCAATACTAGGGTATTGGCTATCCAATACTGTTTCAGATATGCTTTAATAATGTGTTTTCTTAACAAAACTTGCCAATCATGAAAAAATTTGAACAGTGGGGTGCGATACCTGTCAAGTAAAGGAGATACTGGAATCTCAGGCAAGATCAATTACAATTCTGGTCTGATATTAGATACAATAATCTCAGAGTACAAACTATTCAAAGATTTTGAGAATATAGGGTTACCAGTAACAAAGGGCGCATTGATACGCTGTGCAGTTATTCTCTTCTTTGAGAATATTTCAAGATTTAGAAAAAATCCGAAAATTTTACAGAGATGTGTCAATCGTGTATCTACTGACAAGTTGTTGGCAGAGATTTGTAGAGAACTTTTACCTCATACAAAACTCGCATTAAAAGACAAAGAAGATAATGCTGAAACAACCATCTCCACGCAAATCACAGCAGAGTCCCTCAAAATAATTGATAAAATAATTAGTTCCTCAAGTATTACATCCATATTTGAAGAACTTGAAGAAAATGGTTTAATCGCAAATAGGGCAGGTGGTAACATAAAATCAATCGTCATCCGTGCATCGATGTGCTATCTTTTGCAACGGTTAAACGATTTGAAGAAAAATCACACATTATATCAAATTGTTGTGACATTACAATCCTCTGAAAACATTCTCAAAAAAATCTATGATGAAAAATACAAGGAGGCAAAAAATTGAGTCTCATACAAACCAGCGGCAAAAATCATTCTATACAGTACAAATACAACATGGATGAGACTCCCACAAAAAATATCAAGATATTACAAGTATCAAAAATAATCTGCAAGTCATGTCACATTGTCGTTACTGATACCATGGGATATCATCCTCAAATAAGATCTACTTGCAAGACAGTTTTTGCAGAGGAGAAAAAGTAATGGCACATAATTGCAAAATTGACGGACACAAGTTTGGACATGTTCGAGGCAAGCAGATGCACTGTATGTGGTGCAGATTTGGTAAGAGGATAGGTCCTCAATACAGTTTTAACACTTCTTCTGGGATGCTTGTTCCTCTTTTCTGCCATGTCATAAAACAACTCATCAGTATGCCAAATATTTTCATACCCATCTCAGTTACAAGACGTTGTCTAATTTTTCGTGAGATTACGACCTTGCGCAACATCCTTTCTGACTCGTTATTTGTGGGCTCCATTCCTGGATATTTTAGAAATGTAAACAGGTTTGGTGTTGCTCGTGCAAGCTTGTCTCCAAACTTGCAATTCAAATTCTTGTATGTATTTGCAATTGCCATACAAGAGATCACCGATGAATCATAATGTACATGTGCATCAGGTTGCAATGAGATTTGTTTTGCATTGTGATACAGCAGACGCAATTTCTCATACAGTATGGTTTTTGATTCATCAACTGATTCAAACTCGGCATCTCGCAGTATGTGGGACCAACACCGTTGAATTGTTTTGAAACGGTTGTATGCAGCATAACCATCAACTGTCACAGGAATATCCCAGTATGGAAAGTGCAAATCCAATACGGCTGCCGCCCTGCTTTTGTCTGCATGATAAAATACCTCATTATCGCTGATACATGTCCAGACATATCCCTGCTTGTTGTACATCGTATACGTTGTCTCATCAAATTTCAGATATTTTGATTTGTTAATATTTTTCATCCATAATTCTACATCAGATTCCAATGTTTTACCGACTGCAAACAACGCATTTTGTATTGTTTTTTTACACAATGATGCATCAGTCAGGTTTACTATCTCTTTGATTGAATTTAGACTGTTGTTTTGTTTTTGTAACGATAAAATTACTGTCATAAGATTTTTACCAATTGATGTTCCGTCTATTCCGACCTGCGGTGTTGTGATGTATCCACACTTGCAGATGCATTGATGTATAATGTTGTTTATGTATTTAGTTTTTGGAATATGTGGAATATCAATTGTCCTCTTTGTTAAAATTTTTGTATCTGTAATGTCTTTGCTACCACATTTTGCACATTTTTTTGGTTTGTGTATCTTTGTGTAATCAGATTTTCTCGTGTTGGATACACCGACATGACCAATCTTTGCACCTGCCTTCTTTGAAGGAGAGGATGAATTCTTTTTTGTACGGTTTGCCTTTTTTTGACGTGTTGGAATGTTGTTTACAGATGACGGTGAATGTGGATTTTCATAGAATGCCAGTTTTCCTGCCTGTTCCTGATTTTTTAAAATCATTTCTGTAATGATTGTTTGTGATTTTTTCATATCCTCTGTCAGCTGGTTGATTATCTTTTGTTGATTAGAAATTTGAGCAAATGCCTTTGCCAGTTCATCTCGCAATATCTTGATCTCAGGGTTGCCCATAAGAGAGAATCTGAGATAATTAAATTTAGATCCGTATGATCTAAAATATTTGATTTCGTGGCTAACCTATACTCTTACCAGATTTGAAGAGGTAAACCCATAATGGAGAAAATACTAGAGTTTCACGAGCTTGACTGGATTTATGCTTTAACTGTAATTGCTGCAAGAAAAAACAACATTACAGTTCCAAAGTTAAAGTCATTGTTCCAAGAAATGAAAAGACTGGAGCACCCAGTATGTAAGATGGTGGTGGAGGAAAAAATTTGAGTTCCATTATAAAACATGATGATACAACATTTGCTGCATTTAATGCGGCTGATGAATCACAGATAATTGATTCTGAGAAATATCTTATCAGTGGAGAGTGGTTATACAAGACACATGGTGACCAGTATTCAATTTCATATGATGGAATCCGAGCATTTGCAAAGTGGCTTGCAAAGCATGGGATAATAGTGCAGACAATATCATCTGAAATTACAGAATTAGGGGATGATCAATCACTAAAGTACAAGGCCAAAGTCCAGGTAAAAGATGCAGTAACAGGAGTTGTTTTTGAGGGCATATCATCGCAGATGCAATACGGTGAGAAAAAGGACGGTTCTACATACTGGGATAGTACTGCTGAGACAAAAGCACACTCAAAGGCAGAACGTAACGCAATAAGAAAACACGTTCCAGCAGATCTAATAACAAAATTCATCGAAGAGGTGAAAAAGACAGGAAAAATAAAGACACTCAAAGTAGAGTCAGAACAGGAGACAAAACCAAACAATAATACCAACCAGGACAATCCTCCAAGTGAGAAACAGCTAGAATATCTCAAAAATCTAGGATACACCGGAATCCCTCCAAAGAGCAAAGGGGAGGCATCAAAAATAATTGAAAGATGTAAAAACAAATCTGATTCAAAATATTGCACATGTGCATCACCAATACCAAATGGCGTAACTAACGGAAAAACATGCCAGTCATGCCTCAAACTATTGGAGGTTAATTCATGATGCGCATTGAAATCACACATCAGGAATTAGAATCAATTCTAGTGTGTAATGAATCAGAGTTTAAAGAGAAATGCCAAAACTTTTTGCAAATTCCAAAGACCTTCTATTACTGCTATGGGTACATGCCAGATGTATCATGTTTGGAGATTAGCATGTCCCAATTAGAAAAAATTCTATCTCACAATAAAAAATCACGATTACATGACACACTAAACTCAATATATCGGGCAGGCAAAGTCACGGCTCAAAGTTCAGTGTGGATATACGGGAGAAATAAAATATGAACACATGGATATCAAAAGGTGCAGAATATCACTATCACACGAGTCACCGCTGCATCTGCAATACATCTGATATTCTAAATAACATATCTAAAACACATGATACGGCAGAAAATCCAGATGTAAAATGCAAAATATGTGTAGGAATTCTAACCTCGAAAGGATTTTTCAAAATAAATTTGGAGAAAAACAGAAACGATGCAAAACATGCAAAGTTTTTGCAGAAATATAGAGAATCACCTGTCCATTTTATGGTGAGATATCTTGCATCACCTGAAAACAATCTAATTACAATACAGCAAATACGCCATGAGTTAACAGGATGCTTTGATGGTATTAACATCAATGACATACTTGCAGAATCTCTAGTGCGTGGCGATGTAACATGTGAGAATGGTAATTTTTACCCAAAATGTAACGGAGTTATTCAATCATGATCAACTGTGTATGTTATGGTATAGCTCCTGCAAGAAGCAACCACACCGGTACACAGTATGGTGTAAGGGACCATACTAGACATATTATTTCCAAACTAATTTCAAGCATTACAAATTCTACTAATCGTTTCATGCAGTGCCGTCAAAATACTGTTGTATCCCTGATGGGGAGCATCCAGCACTGCATCCTTTGTATAACTGGCAGGATTACACCTGCGTGCGAAAAGACATACAGTTACGGAATCACACAAACCAAAAGGAATGTGAGGTGCAATATACATGACAATCTGGCCCAGGTCAGAAAAAGTGAAAAAAGCCTCCAATATTTCAATGGGTATGCTGTGATAGACACTGGTATGTGCGATAATTGCGATAATTGCGATAACAACTTTACCAAACGTTTGGTAAAGGATCATAATACATCAACGCATATGACGTATGGGAGAGACTACAGTACAATCAAAACATCCGGAATTATAGCACAGATAATGATTTTGTGCGCCAATTTCTCTTTCATCCATGCCGATATTTTTTATAAATTAGAATAATCAGTTATGCATATACGACAAAAAAATACGATACCATTGCAACAAATCACGACAATGATTGAAAAAATGATGAAATACCATGGAGACAAGCATCATTAAAAGCAACAGACATAAACGCTTGGTATGATTAGGGGATGTTAAAAATGAACAAACAAAAATTAATCATAGTTGGTGTTTTGGTTGCAATATTTATAATTATAATATTTATAACTATAATATCTATAACTATAATATCTACAACTGCATTTACAATTCCAAATTCAGAACAATACATCTACACATCATCAGACATTACAAAGGCAAATCCGAATCTTGTAATGGGATCTGGAGGATTTTCAATGCTTGAAGACATTGGATACACAAAAGACACCATAGTTTTAACATTATCAGGAACTGTATTGTCTGTCGGTGATCCTATTAATTGGAATCATGAAGGTCATAAATACGGATCCGTACCTGTAACAATCGAAATAGACAAAAAAACAAAGGATCACAACACAGATGTAAAAATAGAAACTGATGATCTTTTTACATTTTACCTAGGTGGAATGTATGAACAGAATAAACATTACATCAATGGTTTTGAACCTCAGTTTGAAATAGGTGAGGACGTAATTGTACATATAGCAAAGGACTACATAGGTCCTGATGGGTTAGACGGCAATAACTATTTTGTAGAATTGGGAATGTTTGGCAAGTATAAAATTATTGAAGAAAAGGCATACAACGAAAAATACCCCACTGGCAAATCACTATACAGTGCATTTAATGAAGCAAAGTAATTTTTTTATTATAACAATAAAAAATCACATCATTTCAAAATAACTCTTCTTTAAAATTACACACAGTAACATCAAAAATTTAATATCATACAATAATGGAAGACCAAAATATCATAATATTTCTAGATAAGATGAAAAAACTCATAGAGCTTGGCAATACCCCAAAGGCTGTTGATGAGATTGACACGCTAATTATACAGTTAGAGCACCACATAAGAAAGAAACAGGGAATGGCAATTCTCCCATTAATCATCCCAGAGACTAATACAAAGCCAATCCAGTTCTCAAGGGATAACTGCAAGAAGATAAATGAGATTATATCATTTATCAACAAGAGGTTTTCTTAGAGAGTGAAACGAGTTACTAGTGAACAATACTGTACAGAATTATTAGAATGGTAAAAGAATTGAACATTTTTGATAATTTACGATCTCTTGTATCTCAAGGGAAACATCAATCAGGTATATGGATAGCCTAATTTTTGAAATTATTCTTAAAATGAGCAAGGATTTCAAATCAGACACATTCCCAGACAAGACCCACGCATTAATCAGTGGAAAATGTCCAAAGTGTGACCAATATCAGGGATGTTACTCTAGGGATGGCTCACCACAAAAAAGAGAATGTCTCAAATGCAGCACAGAGATAAAATTACATTAAAATTCTGAAAAAATGAATAATCATACCATCAACTCCGAGCAGTTACCAGAGCATGAGGTATCACACAGAAAAAGTTTGTACTCTGATCTTGCCAAATATATGCATAAATGAAATGGATTTTAAAGATGTATAATGAAAACCTGTAGTTTGTGCAAACAATCATTTGATGAGTCAGAACCGTTGTGGCCAATTCAAAAGAAAAGACATGAGGAGCGTCATACCAGAAAAACATTATCCAATAATCAGATTATCGGCAAGGTATTGTGGGTATAGATTTTTAATGAAAAATATAGTCAAAAAAATCTAAAAATTGAGAATAGACACACCACACCTATGCGGTGGCAAAATGTATTGGATATCTTGTGATTCTGTCATGCAGATTTTAAAAAGAAGAGCATGGCACGTATGCAAGGATTACTCACATCAATATGATGTTAGATGAATTCAAGGATTTCATCTGTACGGTATAATGGTACAACAAACTAGACCAAAAGAAAAATGTTCGCAGGACTGTTGGTGCAAACAAAAATTGAAAAGTAAAAAATCACACTCTTGAGTAAATCACATACAACAAAAGAGCCATCTTGGTCTGAGAAAATGGAGCAGCTGTTATCTCAATTTTCCCAGTGCGAAGATGAAAATGGAATGCAACCATGTCAATGAGCATGCGAGACAATGTTAATGCCACAATTTCACAAGAGACTGAAAATTCTATTAATACCCAAGAGATGATAAACTCTATTCTTTCTGATGTGGGGTTTAAATATAAAATGTCTGCATCGGGAATTATTTTGCAAGTCCAGGACTGGATAAAAAACAGTAGAGTTTCTTGAAAGCATTGATGAAAAATTGACATTTAGTGTAACAGGTGATTATCTATCCATTCCAAATGGAGTGGCTCACAAAGTTATTGTCACGTCTCAGGAAAAACTTTCATGTTTAATAATTGCATCACCATCATTTTCATTCTGGGATTAGTCCTTTCCACAAGTTCCAAAAATGAAAAATAATATCTAAACAATAATGTCCCAGCAAGAACCAATTGCACTATTTGCAAAAGTGGAGATTCTACCAAATTATACCATGGAATGTACCAAGAGATATCTCAAACAGTATTGTACAATTGACACGCTAGGTGACACATTATACATCAAAAGAATGGGGAATGATTTTACAACATATGCCATAGAGTATGATTCTGATGAGATTTCCAAGATAAGAAAAATCAAAGATGAGAAAGGAAACAACCTCAATGAGGAACCAATTTTTGAGAGAGATTATTTAGATGATGATAATTACGATGGTAACTATGATGATAGTTACGATGATGATTGTAACGATGATAGTTACGAACCTCTAAACAATTAAAAAATAATAAATAAATTTTGAAGTTAAAAATTAATCCGCAATATTTGGAGCTAGTTCCAAGGCCAGATAAGGATCAGCTCAAGTCTCTGAAAAATTCAATGTCCGAAGATGGGCAGCAAGTCAAAATCATTGTAAACCCTCAAGGGATTATTTTAGATGGTCACACCAGATTCAATATTTGTAATGAATTGGGATTGAATCCAAAATATACCGTCAAAAAATTCCCAACTCTACAAAAAGAAAAAGAGTTTGTCGTATCTGCAAATATCAACCGACGACAGTTAACATTGTTTGAACGTGGGGAAATTTTATTCTCTTGGTGGAAAGAAGAAAGGAAAAAGAGCAACAGTGAGGGTGGCCACTCCAAATGGAAACTAGCAAAGTCAGGAATTATTTCAGACACTACAACAAATGGAAAAAAAGAAAGATTATTGTCAAAATTTGCAAGAATCTTGGGAACTAGTGCAACTATAACTCATGAAATAACTTGGTTACTACTTTATGCTCCTGAGAATGTTAAAGAAAAATTAAGAAAAGAAGAGATCAGCATTGATAAGATATACGTAGAACTTGCAAAACCTCTCAGAAAGCCCAGGGGCTTTTACAAATATCCGAACAGACTGTTATATGAAAAATGCCTAGTTTGTAAAGAACCGACAGCATCTATCAAAAAAACCAATTGTCATGTTCACTCTCAATTATGCTGCACAAAGTGTGGATGGGGAAACTGATGTCAAAGATTCAACTAAAACCTCGAATGAATGCAGCTTACTATGATCTCATTCCAAGACCAAATGTACAAGACAGAAAAAAACTAAAAGAGTCAATCAAAAAAGAAGGAATACAGATTCCGATAATTATCAATTCTGATGGATTCATCTTGGATGGACATACCAGATATGAAATATGTCTGGAATTAGGCATTGTAGATATTCCAACTGAAATCAAAACATTTCTAGATGAAATCTCTGAAAGGAAATTTGTTGTCATGACCAATTTAACACGAAGACATCTAAACAAATTCCAAAAAGTAGAATTGTCATGGTCACTCTTTGAGATTGAGAAAAAACGTGCATTAGAGAGGGTAAAATGGAAAATGAATTCTGATCTATGCAAGGTTGATAAAAAAACTGGCAAAATTTTAAAGGCAAAAAAACCAATCAAAGAAGGATTGTCTGCTGCACTGTTTGGCAAAAAGATTGGTATTGGAAAGACGCTAATCAACCAAGTGGGATTTCTAAAGAAATATGCATCACAAGACTTGATGTTACAATGCAGAAACGATGAAATCTCTGTATGCTCAGCTTATGACTTGCAGAGGGGACTAAACATAATGTCTGCAGGAAAGCAACCTGAAAAGCCAGTTAACTTTTGTCCTAACTGTAACAGTAAAACCACCAGTCCAAAGAAAACCTCCTGTCATGTCCACAAGTGGTTCTGTTGTGAGAATTGCAAGTGGGGCATCTAGACTATTCAAAGTGTATCAGCATTGTCAAAAAATGCAAAGCGAGTCATCAAAGAATAATACTGACCATAACTGCAACTCTTCAAAATATTTCAGTTTCCTTTGATTGGGATAATCAAGGAGAACAGGCAATTGAAAAGTCAGAGTTTTACGCAGATGAGTTTGGAGTCACAATTAATGCCAAGACATACAATACACCAAGAGTTGATGTAACTGTGACATATTATGAGCAAACATCAAAGAATTCTGCTTTGAAAACTTTACACTGCAACTAATATCGAAATACCATCTAGATTTAGATTCCATGAAACACCTACAGACAATAATTGAAGATGTTACAACTGCTGAGAGAATATGCGCATGTTGTGGCATGGTGTTAGATGATGCTATCCCATCAGAGAGGGGAATCACTATACATGATAATGAAGATAAAATACACTGGAACAGCACTACTCCATCTCACCATGACGGTGCCATGGGAAGTATTGCAGACACAAAAAGTAAGGATTCATTTAAAATCAACAAATGGCAGAACAGACTCCGAATATCAAACAGTGAGGATGCACGAGTTAGTGCCAACCTTATTGCACTAAAAAAGATATTTGACTCAAAACATGTTCCAAGAACAATTCAGAACACATCTTACCATTTGAGCCGCCATACAACAAAGAAACTGCTAGATATTGGTGCGGGAAGAGATTCATTCCAAAAGGCAATAATTTACCATGCATACGAGATATCTGGCAACAAGTATCTCAGAAAGCAGTTCTTAAAAGATTTTGATATAACAGACACAAAGATGTTTAACAAATATTCCCTAATATTAAAACAAGAGTTTCATATTGTTACTGATTATGCAAAGGTTACAGAAAAACTATTACTATACCATGCAATGGATTTGAGATTCTCGAAAAAAGAGACAGACTTGGCATTGTGTATAATTAATCATGCTAGAAAAAAAGGCCTTATAGGAGGCAAAAGTCCTGCTGTAATTGCCAGCACTGCACTATACATATCACACTATTCTACACAAAAGTATGAACCAAACACGTTAGGTGATATTGCAAAAATATTCAATGTCAGTGTTGGGGCGATTCAATATCTCAAGCGACAATGGCATGAGATATTGAATGTTCTAAATCTGAGGAGAAACGTTTGCAAATATGCCAAAACAAAATATATTTGAAAACAAGCAATGTTAAAATTCATAACTATAATACGTTACAAACTCACTTCCACCTTGGCACATGGTATGAAGAAGAAAGATTACCAAGTATCATTTAAAAAATGAAGATAAAAATTTCTAAAATCAAAATTGGAAAAAGACTGCGAACAGAATCAGGTGATCTTGATGAATTGGCAGAAAGCATCAAGGTGTATGGTTTACTATCACCAATCATCATCAAACCAATACCAAACTCATCAAAACATACACACAAACTGCTTGCAGGATGGCGAAGAATCAACGCTTGTAAAATATTACAATTGGAATCAATAGAATCCATAATTAAAAAACATGAATAGTACACCCGGCAAGTCAAGACTAGACCTAATCAGAGGTCTTCCATTTGATCTACAAATAGAGATAGTTGAAAACGAGTTTAGAAAAGAATGGACTGAGAGTGAAAAATATGAAATTGCACAAATTCTAAGAAAACAGTTAGAGAAAACAAAAGAGCAGGGGAAAAGGACGGATTTGGCATCACCAACTTTTGCCAAACATTTGGCAAAAGTAATCAAAAATAATTCCGACAATTACAGAATCAATGAAGAGATTGGAAAAGTTTTCAAGGAAAGTCATGAGACTATTCGAAAAAGAGACAAAGTTTTTGAAGCAATTGATGATACCACAAAAAAAGCGTTAGATTCTGGTGAAAAATCATTACACTCTACATACCAAAAAACTATTTCCAAAGAGAATGCAAAAAAGCCATCCCCACCATTACCTATAGGAAAGTTTAATCATATAGTGGAGGATCCCGGATGGTACTTTGGAAATCAGAACATTGGTGGTTCTGGAAAGTCAGGTGCTGCATTTCACTACAAAACAGAACCCACAAATGTAATTGCCCGTATCCCTATCCATTCTATTGCAGCAGATAATGCCGTACTATACATGTGGAGTACAAACCAGCATCTAATTACTGGCTCTATGTTAATGTCAGAATACTATGAAATATTACATGAACAAAAATTAGAGATACTTTGCAAAAAAACCACAAATCAAGACAAGATAAAAAAACTGAAAGAACAGACAAAGGCAGATAACGAACTAGTATCAGATATTCTCAAAAATGAAAAAGTACAAAGTGATGCGTTATCTGTAATGCATTGCCACGGATTCACTCCCAAATGCATCATAACATGGGAGAAAGAAGAAAAGAATGGATGGAATGGCTATTGGTTAAAAAATGTCACAGAGCAATTAATAATTGGAATTCGTGGAGAGATTGCAGCATTTGGTTTGTCTGAGGAGACAATCATAAAATCAAAATACATTCCAAAATCACACTCTAAAAAACCCAAAGTGGCATGGGAACTAATTGAGAAATGTGTATCTGTAACAAAAGGCAATCATAGAAAACTGGAAATGAACTGTCGTACACCCAGAGAAGGATGGCATCCACATGGCGATGCAATCACCACACAAGACATTAAAACATGGCAGAAAAAATAACTCCACACAATTATCCTGAAAACAATCTCCAAATTGGAGGATGTAGAGTATCTGGGAAATCTCTCCATGAGTGACATTGTGACATATTTTCACTGTAGGACATGTCTTATAGGAAGACTTGCAGTTGGCTGGACTGAGTCAGGTTTGCAAGTATGGTGTGAGGATTGTAAAAAAGAGGTTGTTCATCTTGACTTTAAAGGACAAAAATTTGAGGAGAACTGTTGATCAGAATAGTTCACAACAAAAAAGAAAAATACGATATTCTAATTGACAGGACAACTAAATGGGGTAATCCATACGTTATCGGACCGGACGGAAACAGAGAACAGGTAATTCAAAAGTATCGCAGATGGATTCTGACTCAACTGCAATTAATTGCAGATCTACCCGAACTAAAAAACAAGGTTTTAGGATGCTGGTGTGCTCCAAAGGCATGTCATGGAGATGTCCTCAAGGAATTAGTGGAGAAAAGACATGACTAGCTTGGCGACTCGTATGATGAATCAAATGATAGAAATTAAATTCAAATGATGAAACTTTTTAAGGACTGCACTTGTACAATATTGCAAACCCGTCAGGGATGGGATTTGAATCCACAAATCGAAGGTACTCCGATAAGAGTTTATCAGACTCACGCCATACCTAACTTGGCGACTCGTATGATGAATCAAACGGTAGAAATTAAATTCAAATGATGAAACTTTTTAAGGACTGCACTTGTACAATATCATAAACCCGTCAGGGATGGGATTCGAACACATGTATTCGAGGGGATATGGTTTTTCAGACACACGCACTACCTAACTGTGCGACCCTGACGAGTTTAGATTGATTAACAACAAAAATATGATCTCAAATGAGAATACACCATTTGCAATGATGCAGATATCTTGCAGATTGATTTTAAAATCCGTTGATACACAAACAGATATCTTTTGTCATGTGATGAATCAGATGCAAATGACAGAAATTAAATTCAAATGATGAAACTTTTTAAGGACTGCACTTGTACAATATTGCAAACCCGTCAGGGATGGGATTCGAACCCATGTATCCGAGGATGGAAATGTGTTTTTCAGACACACGCACTACCTAACTGTGCGACCCTGACGAGTTTACTAGATTGATTAACAATAAAAATATGATCTCAAATGAGAATACACCATTTGCAATGATGCAGATATCTTGCAGATTGATTTTAAAATCCGTTGATACACAAACAGATATCTTTTGTCATGTGATGAATCAGATGCAAATGACAGAAATTAAATTCAAATGATGAAACTTTTTAAGGACTGCACTTGTACAATATTGCAAACCCGTCAGGGATGGGATTCAACTCACGATATCGAGGTGATAATGGTGTTTTCAATATCACGCCCTAACCATACTGGGCGACCCTGACGAGTTTACTAGATTGATTAACAATAAAGATATGCTCTCAAATGAGAATATCATTTCACATAGTTTGCAATCATGATTGGAAAGAATGCATGCAAGGGAATCTGCATACGCTACAAAATAAATAAGAATGGTGCATCACCAAGATATTCACAAGACCAGAAGAGATGCCAGGCTTGTGATATTTTTATAAAATGGGATGGCATTCGTTGTCCGTGTTGTAAATGTCTACTAAGACTAAAGCCGAGAAACAAAAAAGACAAGGATGGATTTCATAGAATTACTAATTCAACACGATACTAAATAATGACTGACAAATTAATAAATACAATAACCAATTTTATTTAGAAAATAAAAACAGTTGAACAAACAAGATACAAAACACATCGTCTCTTATGGTGGCGGCGTTGATTCGACTGCCATGATAATTCTACTAATCAAAGCAGACAAACCAATAGACTATGTTGTATTTGCAGATACTGGAAACGAGGTACCTGAAACATACGAGTTTGTGAAAAACTACATGGAACCATATCTCAAAAAACATGATATTCCTTTCATCGTGGTATACCCATACAAGAAGAGATCCTTATGGGCAAGATGCTTCAAGCGAAATGTATTTCCTGACACGCACCACAGATGGTGCACTAGAGATGTCAAAATAACTCCAATCCACAAGTTCTACAAAAGGATTGGTGGATACATTTGCGAATACATTGGAATCACGTATGAGGATACCAGACGTATGAAACCATCTGGAACAAAAGGAATTGAAAAGTTATACCCACTAGTAGATTATAAAATAAAGCGTTCTGGATGCATTGACATAATTGTAAATGAATTATTTCCAGTACCTGTAAAGAGCGGTTGCTTTTTTTGTTGCTGGAATAGTAAAGAGCGGTGGGACTGGTTGAAAAAAGAACATCCAAACTTGTACAAATTATCAAAGCAGTTAGAACAAAACAGCAAGCACTATCCCAAAAGAAGACTGATCAAAGATGAAAACTCTGGGGATTCCTGTGATGATGGTTCCTGCATGACATGATAAATCAATATTTATAATTTTTTCAGAATTAACTCGTACTAGAATAATGGGAAACTATTCTGGCATCAGACACAATACAAAATGCACGGTTTGTGGTAAAATCTTTCAGAGCAAAAAGGACAAGGAAAAACACATCGATGAGTGCCACAGAATATGAAATCACATACCAGTAAATTCAATTAATCATGGTTTGTGCTAACTGTCATCTCATTATAGACGGAGATCCAGAAACATATACTGTTGAAAAATTACGTGAGATCAAAAACAATCATGAAAATAAAGTGGTAGAAAAACTCAACAATAACATACCAAATGTTAGTTTTTCAGAATTAGAAGACATGCTAAAGTTTCTTTCATCAGATCAAATTACAATTCAAAATGAAGATACGTTATTAACATCTACAGAAAAAATTAAAAAAATAATCTGTCGAATCAGGTTACCCAGTCAATTGTACGTGGAATGATAGGTGCATCTCAGGCAAGTCTGTATTTGGAGAAACATCCAGATATGCAACAAGGTAGACGTATTAGAGAAAGATTCATGGAAGAATACGATAGATTGAGGAATGAGAAAAAACTAACAGATGACAGTCTGTTTTGGGCATTATATGATTTTACATCATTACATTCTAATGAACCAGAAAAAACAAGAGCTGGATTATCAGTAATAGTATACCTGTTTGAAAAATGTGAGGTATTTGAAAAATGATTCTACCTGACAAACATGTCAAATTACCCAATTCCATACTCGGTGTTGGTGAACTACTCTTAAAACAAATAGACAATACACAAACTATCTCCATGTTGTGGAACGACTCTAAAATACAATCCACCATTACATCCTTTGAAAAATTTATTTTTGGATTGGATTTTTTGTTTATGATTGGTTTAGTTGATTACGATAAAGGAGTAATTGAGAAGATGCGACCATGATTCACTCAATTAACTCTGATCATTCAAAATTCAAAAAAATCGAGTTTCATAGCGGTTTTAATATGATACTAGCTGAAAGAACTGAAAAATCATCACAAAAAGATTCTAGAAATGGTCCTGGAAAAAGCACCATGATTAATATAATTCATTTTTGTCTGGGAGGGAGTGCAAAAGATGCACTAAACAATCCAAAATTGAATGATTCCATGTTTACACTTGATCTTGATCTAAATGGAAAAAGGTGTAAAGTTAGTAGAAGTCCTGGAAATAAAAACCAGATTTTCATAGATGGAGATTATTCGGATTGGTCAATAAAACCAAAGATTGATGCAGATAGGGGAATGATGTTTCTCAGAAAAGACTCTTGGCAAAGTATCTTAGGCAAGCTCACCTTTGATTTACCAATAGGATTACCTAATTTTCACCCCACATTTAGAAGCATGATCTCATACTTTATACGAAAACATGAAGGATTTCTTGATGCCTTTAAACAATCATCATCCCAACAAGTATGGGACATCCAAACTAATAATGCGTATTTGTTGGATCTGGGATGGAAATTTGCAACGGATTTGCAGATTTTAAGACAAGAAAAAACTGATCTGGATGCATTTAATCGCGAAATCAAAAAAGGAACGTTTGCAGGATTTATGGGAAATGCAGGAAAATTAAAAGCAGAACAAATCCGATTACAGGTTGAGGCAACTAGGCAAAGAAGGGAACTAGACAGATTCCAAATAAATGAACAATACGAGCAGATTGAAAAAGAGGCAAATGATCTCACAGATACAATTCACAATAATATAAATCAAAATGTAGTGAAGAATCAATCATTAAACAAATACAATGCAAGCATAAAAGAAGAACAAGTAACAGATATCAATTCTCTATCTGAAATTTACCGAAAAGCTGGATTTTATTTTCCAGAAAAAATAATAAAGACATTAGACCAAGTTAATGACTTTCATAATAAAATTATAAAGAATAGAAAAGAGTTCTTAAAAGCGGAAATCCAGAGATTGGAAGATGAAATTACACAAAGAGCACAAACAATAAAACAACTGGACAAGAAAAGAGCAGACTTGATGCAAATTTTGAACACACAGGGAGCTCTAAAAGAATACATGGAGATTCAAAAAAATTATAATGATTCGCAATCTGAATTAAACGATATCAAAGCAAAACTGGAAAATTTGAAAAATATTGATGCAAAAGACAATCAGATCAAAATAGACAAACAAAAACTTTACCAAAATGCACAAATTGATCTAAAAGAGAGAACAGAACAACAAAACAACGCAATCACCATCTTTGGTGAATTCTCCCGATCACTTTACAATGAATTTGGTGCTCTTTTAATTGATGTAAAAACTAGTGGATTTATCTTTGGAATAGATATTCCAAGATCATCAAGTCAGGGTATTGGAAATATGAAGGTGTTTTGCTACGACATGACACTTGCAAAAATCTGGTCAAAGAAAAATAATTCGCCAGGATTCCTAATCCATGATAGCGTTATTTTTGATGGTGTGGATAAACGACAAAGAGCAGGTGCGCTAATCCTTGCAAGAGACATGTCTGAAAAAGAAGGTTTTCAGTACATTTGTACATTAAATTCAGATATGATTCCCCATGTTGATCTTGGTGAGAATTTTGACTTGAATAAATACGTCGTAAGAACGTTAACTGATGATGGCGGACTCTTGGGAATGCGAATTTAATCTCAGATGAGTACCATCCCAAATTAACTCATACAAAGTGACAATGACGAATCACTCTAATGCGTATAGATGCAGAAAGTGCACGGTTTGTGGTAAAATCTTTCAGAGCAAAAAGGACAAGGAAAAACACATCGATGAGTGTCACAGAATATGAAATCATCCTTGTTGGAGTTAATTTGGAACAAGTAGTACGATATTCTTTGAAAATTAAAGGCGTTACATTAGATGAGGTGTTTGATATGCTAATGGATCCTAACAATCGAGATGAGTTGAGATTAAGTGAGAAAACAATACAGACAACCAAGAAAATAGAAATTATTGGAAAGAACAAATCACGTAGTTTGAGAATAGGATTAAAAGAAAGAGATGATCATATATTGCTCAATGTAATATTTTATAGATTGGAAATAAACAATTTCATTACAAATGATGTTACACCATATGCAAGAATGCGATTTGGATACATCAAAGAAATCCTCACAAATATTAATTCGTCAGTACAACTTGAATCTGCTGATGACATAAAAAATACGTCATATCTACTTTTATCAATCAGTAAGGATTTTGAAGGAATACATGGAGAATTATCTGAATCTATTCTTCACTCTAAATTAAAAATAATTTTATTCCTTACAGGCATTGTATTAATTGGTATTTTATTTTGGAATAATCAGATCCATACAGGTACTATTGCAACACTATCTGTGATACTGTATATTGTATTTGAGGCGACATTGTACAAAAGAAACAGACCATCTCTAGTTAATAATTCACAAGAAAAATAAAACAAATATTTTGAAATTAATAAAAAATATGCCAATACCAGCAAAACACACAAGAATAAGAGAACCCTCAGAATCCTCATCATGGATGAGATGATCAGTTTTCATTCCAAAATATTCTTGTTTATTGCATCTTTTTCGCCAATGTGGTTTATTTTAATTGGATCCTATCTGATTGACAATCATGATACATTTCCAGTAATTGTTTCCTTCTTGACAACATTGGGAATAGTTGGATGTATTGTATATTCATGTAATGTATTTGATAGATACCGTCAAAGTACAAACATGGATCCAGTAAAACCCGAATACCTGCGAGATGTTACACATAAATACATTCCACAACTTTTTACGTATGCGTTTTTTGCATTAATTGATATTACATCTGAACATAATCTGTTTGTCCTCGTATCTCTGGCATTTTTTATGTGTATAATTTTTAGCCGAACTAACATCGTTCTCACAAATCCTGCATTTTTAGTTTTGGGATTTCGACTTTACGAATCTAAAGTATCTCAACCAGATAGACAAATCATTTTATTATCAAGTAATTCCCCAAGAAAAAAAGAATCGATATATATCAAACAGATTGCTCCGGGCATATATGTTGACAGATTAAAATACTAGATTTTATAATTTACACCGCTGACTGATAACGTAAAAACAATCACAAAACAATTTTTCAATAACACATCAGATACTTTTGGGCAAATGTTCCTAATACATAAATCAAAACATCAAAAGATTGAAGAAAGATTTTCAATATCTGCAGTCGATGTTGCAGATGATATTAAAGATGAATTTGAATCAATCATCATTCAAAAATTAAAAGACATAGTAAAAAATTATGATAATATTACCTCATTCGGAGATCCTGAAAACTCAAACGAATACACAACAATCCGTAAAGGGCTTTTACCTGAACTTAAAGGTCTACTTATGGAACTTGAGAATCAAGAAGATGTTCAATCCAGTACGCATTCCAATATATTAGAAGACAAAGATGTGTATTGTTTCCAATTGAAAATAGAAGAACAGCGTTTATTTGTTTTTGCCAATGTTGGAAAAAATAGAACTAGTAATAAAAAATACATAATTGGTAAATTCAGAAATGGTGAGATTCAAAAAATTAATGATGACATAGTTGTTTTTGAAAAAAAAATTTTTTGTGTATATTATAATAGTTTAGAATTATTAGTTATCTTAGATTATAATCAAACAAAAGATCTTCTTGTATTCAGTGATCAATTCAAGACAAAATGTGCAAACATATTGTCAGAGGATCTCTCAGATATGATTGAATACGATGTTAAACATTTGCCTGACATATTAGCAAATAAACAGATAAATGAATTAATGGTAAAAATGCAAACCAATCACATATTTGAAAACAAACACAAAGATCATTTCAAGAACTGGAACAAGTTTTATGATAAACATCCACTTGAGAAATTTGAAAAATTCTCACTGAATACAGAAAACAAACCAAGTGTAAAAAATGCAAAAGATATTACACTAGTTTTGTATGTGGCAAACAATGATTTTATGCAAGGAATTGCAAATCCAGGGGAATTTGCAAGAGTCATAAGCAAAGAAATCTTAAAACCAAAAACATCTGTAACATAATCAAGACCATACACTATAGCAGAATCATAGTTTGTACCCAGACCAAATAGCAATCATAAAACAATTCATGCCAAAGTTTGATTGCATTCAAAATCACATCATACTCTTTCTTAGAGAGTATAGAATACAGGGAGTCGAGAACAGAAAATGCTCTTCAAAAATTCACAATATGAGAATTGGGGAGGACACATACGTGTATGATGGGGAACAATTAGGATTAAAATCCGTATTCTGCTCTGATTTGGAATGTTTCCTAGACAATTTACATGAATCATCCATCACACGACATAGGCAATTAACACAAAAGAAGAAATGCAAAAAATAAACATAGTTTCTTGTATCGTATCTGAAATAAATCATTGAAGATCCTACAAAGTAAATGTTATGTGTGTGGTTGTGTGATACCTGAAATATTGGTGGATACATCAGTTAACCAGGCAAATTTTACAATAACTGGTGTGGCAAGAAAGTGTAGAAAAGGTCATGTCAATCCATGTATAATAGAGCAATAAAACATTTGATCTAAAATATTTATTTTAACATGATATTATGGCCTCTAACAAAAGAATATTTGCAAAGAATTGAAGATGCCCTTGCATCAAAATTCGGCATCACCCACAAAATTAAACTAATCTGTGATGCAAATGCAGGATATATCGCATACTCTGAAACTATTAAAAATTACGGAACCAGTACAACTATCAATGTGTCCGAACCTGTCATATTATCTATGATTGTAGAACAATATTTAGTCTTTTTTACAAATAATTTTCAAAGTAATTTAAAACAAACAGTATGAGAATAGCAATAGATTTTGATGGTGTACTATGTGACACCATTCAAAAATGGGTCTCAATATTCAACTCTGATTATTCTACAAAATATAACAACTTGAAACTATCCTACAATACCATAACAGAGTTTAATTTTTGGAATCATTACGGCATAACAAATAATGATGCACTGGGAATATTTGCACAGTGTTGGGAATCATGGGACACATTGCACCCAACTGAATTCTCATTGCATCAAAAGACTGGGAAACTATCAGAACTATGCGATACAATGGATGTTGTAACTGCAAATGATCCTTCTAACAAAGAATATCTGGAAAAGTTTTTAGAAAAATATTCCATCAAATACGATTCCATAGTGTTTGAGGAGAACAAGGAAACATTACACTATAATACATTCATCGATGATTCATCCATTAACGCACAAAAAATATTTGATGCTGGAAAATCTACATTCTTGTATAATCAGCCATGGAATAGAGACATCATTTCACAAAAGACAGAAACTATACATCTAAGCAGAGTGTATGGTCTGGACCACATTATTCATATTTTACAAAACACTTGATGGAAAAAACATACACCGACTCTGCACTAGCTGATATCATCAAAGAGTTTCTCCAGTCATTTAAGAAAGACGGGCAATACATCTATGTTGAGAAGATAGATTCAATGATGGCGCAAAACAAGACGTACGTTACAGTCAACTATGTTGATTTGATGGAACATGTCGGTTTTGAGAAACTGTTTGGAGGGGAACCAGACAGAATACTTGAGGCACTTGCAAGGGCAATAAAGGAGACATTGCAAGTAAGGTATCCAGACTATGCAGAATCGATCAGCAGAGACATCACAGTGCGAATCACAAACCATCCTGGAAAATATACAGTACGAGAAATCAATTCAAAATCCACAGGCAAGTTCATCACAATCAAGGCGATGCTGATTCGTATGTCCCCTGTTGCATCCATCCCAATCATAGCAGTGTATGTGTGCCCTGATGAGCATCCAACCATGCTGACTGCTAAAAAAAACTTTAACGTTGGAATTCCAATTGTATGTAGCAATCCCTCCTGCAAGCACCGCAACTTTGAGTTAAAACAAGATGCATCGACATTTGTAGACTATCAGATACTGCAACTGCAAGAACTGCCAAATGAACTACCTCCAGGAAAACTTCCCAAAACCCTTGATATCTTTGTCTCAGGTAATTTAGTTGATTCAGCACGAATGGGGGACACTGTAGAGATTGCAGGAATTGTACGAGCAGAACTCTCAAATGTCATAAAACTGGGAATTCCAGTCCAGACGTACAGACATAGATTGTATGCAAATAATATTTTACGGCTCTCAAATGAGAATGACTTTGGTGGAAAAATCACAAATGATGATATCGCAAAAATTACATCTACAATTCACACTACTACCAAGGAGAATGCAACAGAGTTGATAATCAATTCGTTTGCACCACATATTCGCGGTCATCGATTAATCAAGGAATCATTAATCCTCACCATGATTGGCTCTGACTCTCACACATTACATGATGGAACCAAAATACGAGGGGACATTAACATATTTCTGGTAGGCGACCCAGGAACTGCGAAATCAGAAATGGGAAAATCTGTATACCGTGCAGCCCCACGTGCATTTTACACATCAGGTAGGGGTAGTTCTGGAGTCGGCCTAACTGCTGCAACAATAAAAGATAACATAACTGGCGTTTACATGTTAGAGCCGGGAATTACGGTCTTGGCAGACAAGGGACTAGCAATAATTGACGAGTTTGACAAAATGGATGTAAAGGATAGAAGTGCATTGCATGAGGTAATGGAGCAACAGACAGTAAGTATTGCAAGGGGTGGGATTAATGCGACATTAAATGCGCGAGCATCAATTATTGCAATAGCAAATCCTGTATATGGAAAATATGATCCATTCAAGAATCTTACTGAGAATATCCCAAATATTCCAATACCGTTGCTTACGAGATTTGATATGATATTTGTGGTACGAGATGTGCCAAACAAGGAAAAGGACACAAAGATTGCAAAACACATCATATCTGCACATAACAACAACAATAATTCTCCACACAACACTGCAAACTCTATGGATATTGAGACATTTACAAAATATCTCAGAATCGCAAAAAAGAAACATCCGATACTATCTGCAGCAGCTGAGGAGAAAATTATCTCATATTACATCAAGATGAGAAATACTGATGAATCTGAATCAGGATTCACCATTACTCCAAGACAGCTTGAGGGATTAATTAGACTCACAATATCTCGTGCAAAGTTTCTACTAAAGGATACAGCAGACCAAGAAGATGCAGACAGGGCAATTCACATCTTAAATGAGATGTTCGAGTCATCAGGAGTAGATGTGAATACAGGCAAAGTAGACTTTGGTGTTATGCAGGGAAAATCAAAGAGTGAGATATCAAAGATAGAATTATTCAGCAACATCCTAAAAGAGCTTGGTGCAGCACATGGAATAGGAGTTCCTGAAAGAGAGATTGTGACAAGAATGTGCAGGGATGGCGATTGGGAAGAATATTCAGCAAAAGAGTTCATCAGAAGATCGTTGAGAGAATCCCACATATATGAGCCTAGTCCTGGAAAATACTCTACAATATCTTAAAAACAATGCCTGACCACATAATTTATCCCCGAGATTATCTAAGAAAATTCCTAGTTGCAACAAGTGAGGAGATATGTCTACAGACAAAGATAGAAAAGTCAAGAGTCAGTACAACCATATCAAAAGATGCACAAGATATGTTGATGGATTTTACCAAAAAGAATCACAATGGTGTGATAAAAGGCACATACTCTTACGAGTTGGAAAGAGCAATACGATTCTATCTTCATTTTTATAATGTTTGATCTTGATCGCAAAAAAATTATTCAAAAAATGCGATCTGATTTTTCTGATCGCAAAAAAGGATATTACGCTCAAACTTGGTGTTATTCTACATATGTTTGGTGTTATTCTACATATAATTTACGACTATCTGATCCAAAAACCAATTGTATGTTTGTTTGTTGTTTGTTTGCAAGAAAATTATGGGAAAAAATCCAAAATATTTTTAGGCATAAAAAACCAATGATTTTATCGATTTTTGAATATTTATCACCTAGTATGTGTAGGATAACACCAATCAACACAAAGTGACACTAAACAACATAAACTTTATTTATTAATTGTTAAATAACACCAAACTACACATAATTTTTAGATCTATAGGCGTGAACTATTTTGGAAATGATATCTGTAATTTCTCCAACAATAAAACAACAAACAAACAATGTTAGGCATGGCTGGTGTTAAACTACATATTGCTTTACAGTGTTAAACTACAAATTGCTTTACAGTGTTAAACTACAAATTGCTTTACAGTGTTAAACTACAAATTGCTTTACAGTGTTAAACTACAAATTGCTTTACAGTGTTAAACTACAAATTGCTTTATAGTGTTAAACTACAAATTGCTTTACAGTGTTAAACTACAAATTGCTTTACAGTGTTAAACTACAAATTGCTTTACAGTGTTAAACTACAAATTGCTTTACAGTGTTAAACTACAAATTGCTTTATAGTGTTAAACTACATATAATTTGGATGAGATGAAATGATAAAATTAACTGGTAGAATACACACGAAAGTTGATATGAATACTAAAGTTCGGTGGGAACATTTCTTGTTAACACATCATCACTCAATTAAGGGTGAATATGGTCCTGAACTTGGAAAAGCCATGGAATTGTACATGCAACAATTCAATCATGTTGCAATTAATAATGAACAATACAGAAAGATGAACAAGACAACTCGTAATGTTTTGAAAATAATATCATTTGCATTAAAAGGTCTTCCAGCATACCCGATACTTACACCAATAGTAATTAATGCCGTGATAAAGGATAACATCCCCAGAACAGATCACAGAACTTTTCATCGTTATTTGGAGTGTGTGATTCCTCATCTGACTGATGTTGTAGATGATGGGGTTGACAAAAAATCTGTAAAGGAATTCTGTGAGTATGTTGACAGATTATTCAATGATGATTCCTTGAAATGATGATTCCTTGAAATGATGCTGTGGTATATTTCTTTGATTAATTGAAGATTCTCCAAGTTCCAATATTATATTGTCATAGATGTAAGGTGCAATTTACACCACGAATTGATCCCATCAAAGAACTGGTACTAGTCCCAAAGGCATGTCCAAACAGACACTGTCGTTCCCAGACATGGAACATTCCTGATGATGAACTATACATCATAAAGCAGAACCAAAGGAATAATTTAATGTTAGGACGTGGAACTGGAATTAAAAAATCTGTTCCAGTATTAGATAAATATAAACCAAAAAAGAAAGAAAAGAAACCGTTGGCAGTATGTGTACCGTGTGAGTTGTTTTTCCATGATGAACAATCATTAAAGAGGCATCAACACAGACGACACCATGGAATGTGTAGTAAATGTCACTCCAGTAACGTGTATGTTATGATCATAGCCGGCAATGCCATTTGTAAGACTTGTGTAGAATCCTAAACTATTAGACAATGACTTGTAAAGGAATTTGTGTTAGATATGCGGCTCAAAATATTGTTGGAGGGGCAAGATATGCTTCTGGACAACGTCGATGTCAGATTTGTGAAATTTTCATTAAATGGGAAGGATTTCGGTGTCCTTGTTGCGGATGTAAATTGAGATTAATGCCACGAAGTGCGCGTCTCAAAGAAAAATTCCGCGATGCGGTAAAATATCCATAATTACAAACAAAAAATTCTCCAATGATAATGAAATTTACTAATAATTATTCAAAAAATACAAAACCAATCCACTTTGTGATTCGAGGAAAAGGTGAAATCATTTATGATGGTAATCAAAAAAGATATCTTGACTTTACATCACAACAAACAAATGTTCTAATTTTTAAACCTCCACTAATCACTTTTCAGAAATCATTTCTAGAAGCGTTTGACATATTAGGTATGATCTTAAAAAGAATAAAATGAACAAAGAAAGACTAGTAGGTTTTCAAGATTTAGATGTTGATGTCTTGATTAAATTGGGAGGAAGTTTACTGAATGATTTGAAACAATGCAAGTTGTTGGCATCTGAATTATCAGATCTTGGCACACGGCACAACATTGTTGTGTTTCCTGGTGGAGGACCCATTGATAATTATATTGAAAAATTAGATAAGACGATCTCTTTTAAATCTGAAATTCATCACAATCTATGTGCAAGAGCACAAGATCAAACGGGATTGATATTTGGCTCAATGTGCAATAAGGTAGAATTTTTTTCAACATTTGTGGAGATGAAAAAAATATTCAATAACGACAGATTGGCAATCATGCTTCCATCAAACATGATAATTCAACTAAATGTATTTGAGCAGAGCTGGAATGTAACATCAGATACAATTGCTGCATACTTGCAGATTTTTTATCTGTAAAGAAATTTGCAATACTGACAGATGTGGATGGGGTTTATGAGAATTTCAATGACATGTCAGAAAAACCGCAAAGTACAGTCAATGCGAGTGTTTTGAATGGTATATCTGCAACATGTGTTGATGCCTGTCTACCATCTTTTCTATTAGAGAAAAACCAGACATGTACAATTCTTAATGGATATGATGTCAAATCTGTAAGGGATTTTGTTGATGATGCAACTGAAAAGGGCACCATAATTTATCCCCAATAATTGTTTTGATTCAGGTTTTATTTACTATTCAAAAAATATTTCAAAATCACACCATACATCAAAATCCATGAATCTATCCATACATATAGCAGAATCACTTTAAAACTAATTCATGGGGTGCCGAGAAATTTGCAACAAGTACAAGGCAAAAAAACCGTTCATGAAAAGCAGATACTTCTTAGGACAAAAGAGATGCTCACCATGTGCAATATTCATTTTTTGGGATGGCATAAATTGTCCATGCTGTGGCATAACTCTGAGGACTAATCCGCGCAACGCAGAAGACCGTGCAAGACTGTTACTGGTCAAGAAGAAACAAAGCTAGTCTATTTTGAAACATTTTGTACGAAAATCATCACTCTATCTGAAAATATGTCTTTGGTGTAATTGTTTTGCAATTTTTTCATCCAACATTTTAACATAAAGTTTAACACATCTGTAAAATACAATCAAAAATAATACCATATGCTACCTTTTGGAGAAAGTAAAAAATCAGATGACTCTCAACTATTAGCAATCACGGCATACTTGCAACACACACACAATATTCCAAAAGATCAGATAAAAAAGGACTGGTATGTTCTGATAAACCCAAAAAAGTACAACATATTTGGAGTCACGCAATTTGTTGTTCCAAAACTAGTTCAAATTAATACTATTATTCACAATCCCGACATCATGATACTTGATGGGAATTACAAGTTAAGACATATCATTGAGCTTGATGGGTATTCACACAAAACAAAAACAGGATTGCAAAAAACTGCAAGACGAAATCAAAATTACATAAAATCAAAAATATCCTTCACTATACTTGATATTGAAAATCTAAGACATGTGCAAAAAAATTGGTTTGAATACATTGACGAGTCGCTGTTTAGTCAAAAAATTCTTGATCTGATTTGAGATATGATTGTGGGCAGTTTTATAAAATAATGGACTTTGACAAATCATTTTCTAATGATGTGACAACACTTTTGAAACAATATCTGGTGAGGGAAAAGGCATCAATTTCTGAGATGTGCAACATTGATGATAATTTTTATAATTCACTGCAAAAAGAGATGAAAGCATTGGATGCAAAGCATCTGAATTTCACAAAGGATCTGTTAAATGAATTTGTAAGAATCAGACACTCAAAGATAGTCCAGTTCGCATCTGTATTAAAATCAGGAAACATGATTGAGAAGAATCTATCAGAAGAAGAAAAGAATCTGTTTTTCATGGTGCAGTTATCTAGTAGATTGTTTTACAAAAAGATACATCAAAATTGATAATGGTAATTATCTGAGATGAGTTATCAGTCAGAGTCCTTTTGTCAAATATTTGAGGATTCTACAAAGGAAATATTTGGAAAAACAGTTGTAAAAATTAACTATGTGAATATGTTTGATTCTGGGTTTTTATTATATTCTCAAAGAGATCCTACAATAACAGTAAATGTAAATGAAGAATTTTTGTTAAAGTTATGTGTTAGGCGATTTCTCAAACCTACAGTTGAGCACGAGTTTACACATGTGTTTGGAAAAGGCAAATGGAGTTACCTTACTGTGAACTATCCCGAAATAGTTCTTTCTGAATCGTTCTGGTGTAAAATGATCACCGAATTATCATCGGAGTACTCTCTGTGACACTGGACAGACTGGCGCAAAATCTCGATGAGGTGGCAATACGGATGATGCCCAAATGTATAAAATCTGCTGTCTCGCCCAAAAAACAAGTCGGTGCAGTTGTCATAGCATGGGATTCAGTGTTACAGTCATTTAGATTTTTTTCAGGATCTAATTTCTGGTTTTCAGAGAGTTTTGCAGCAGAGCATGCAGAGCAGTTTGCAATCAAAAAGGCATTGTTTGCCAGATGCTATCCCATACGGATTTATGTTTCAAGTGACACTAATGATGAGCCACCACAGTTTCTTTGCGGATTGTGCAAAGAGTTTACATCATCTGTAAACTGTGATTGTAAGGTGATAGTTATCTCACCTAATGGTACAATTAAGGGCAGACAGATACTCTCTGAGAAATTTGAATCCAAAAACTTTGAAAAAAAGAACGAGTTTTTCAGAAAACTTTGTAATTTTACCATCAAATCGTCATTTGAACGGGATATACATTACTAAAAATATACAATGACGGATTGTTTCAGATATGACAATTCATATCAAAACAGATCACAGTAATATTGAGAAATTTGACTGCATTGAGGGAAATGATATACAACAATCCTGTTACTAAATTCAATTTGAACAAACGTCTGTGTATAGTATTAATCTCAGGGTTGAATTTTTAGAGAATTCTGGAATTTAGATCTACATGATTTACAATGCTTAATTTTCTGATTGGTTCCCCTTACATGCATATCTTGTTGTTTTTAGTGTCTGGAGTTATAATTCAGTTTAAATAATATGATTTCCAAAATATGCCAATAACATGAAACACGTAAAAAATAGATTGAAAATTATTTTGTTTACTTTTTTAATTGGTGCGATGATTCTACCATTTGAGATACTTTGTGAAAAATCTAGTTAGATCCAATACCCTAGTGAATCATGGTGACAGTGGTGGACCAGTTGTTGAATCAGGTGATAGAGGAGACTTGTATGGAATTGTTGCTGGACATGATTGGTGGGGATATTATCATACGCCAATTGATCAAATAACTGCTCACATGGGTGTATTACCGGTCTTAAATTAGAACAGTTTCTTTTTTGATAAAAATGAATGTAAAATATAGGGAAAAATCAATAATAAATGCTAGTCGTATTGTAATTATTTTTTTAATTGTCACATCTAGCATTTCAACTGCATTTGCACATGGGACGTGGTCCCATAATCCGCCGCCATTTGAATATTATTTGATTATAGGTGCTATTTTATTTTCAATACCCATGATACTTGTAAAAGTATGGAAAAAATTATGAGTCCTTGATGATTTTTGGAATTGCTCACTTTTAATCCGTATCTTTCAAATGAATCAACTTGCAGAATTGTATGTACAAAATATCTGTCTTGCAGTTTATGTATAGTTGTTAATCTTGATGAATGCATATTGCGTGTAATCTTTCTTTTTTGTAGGTATGGCGTAACTCGTTATTTATGATGTGTATAAAATTATTTCTAATTACTGATCAAAAAATGTCACTATTTGTTTTGAAAAATTGAAAAGACTTTTGCTCAAGTATACAAGCCCACAAAAGATTTGATAAATAATGAATGCTAATAACATTAGGTTAGGCGTGCTAATCTCTTTTTTATTATGTTAAAGTAAAAATTTGCCAAGACAGAAAACTTGCATATTGATTGAGACACCTTTTTCCATATTTTGATTTTCGTCGTTGTGTAATAGATACAATAAAGTTTGAGACAAATCCACAAAAGAGACACAAAGTCTTTTTATTCTGCATCAAATCCTCGCATATACAAAGACTCTAAAATTTACACCATACTAAAGCATGGACCACTTCCTGATGATTACTCTTATTTAGTAAAGGATGGAAAAATGACAAAGGAGGCAAGGTGGCTATTACTTGCATGCGACATGGGACTATCCTTTACAGAACTATGTGTACTGGGATACATGATAATGCAGTGCAAAAACAACACAACTACTCGTAAGACAATACATGATATTTTTGTCGGAGTCGTACCACTACAACGCATTGTAGATATTCTTACACATCTCAAGAAAATAAAATACGTTCATTCATCTTCAAAAGACATAACCATAACTGGTAAAACCAAAACGTGGAGAATCTCTTACAAATCAGAGTTTGAAACACTATACCACTATATCAAAAACACACTAATCTCATCAAAAAAGAGCAGTGATATCTCAGTAAAGAACACTCCTCGCAAATCTTTTGATGGAGTTACATACAATTCATACATTCGTAAAGACTCTAAAGTTTACACAATGCTAAAGCATGGTCCACTTCCTGATAATTATTCATATTTAGTAAAGGATGGAAAAATAACAAAGGAGGCAAGGTGGCTATTACTTGCATGCGACATGGGACTATCCTTTGCAGAATTGTGTGTATTGGGATACATGATACTGTTATACAGGGAATCAACACAAAACACACGTGCACTCTCTTGGATGTGCAGACCTTGGGTGTATGACAGCTTTGCCTACTTTCTTGATTTCTGGACAGTGCAGAACATATTTGCAAAGTTCAAAAAGATGGGTCTCATTAAAACATACAGACCAGGACGTCGTGCAGTTGTGTTCCAAAAAAATATCATCGAGAAAATCATAAAATCACACAGGCAAGAAATAGATGAGCTAGAAGTGTATGTAAGGACTCAGCTGGATCTTCCCCCCAAAAAATCAAGTTAAATACAATTCCTCTCTCATAAGACGTGTCAAAGTTATCTTTTGTGTGGTATCATATCAGGTTGTTTGCAAGCGTTGAGAAAATAGATGATGTTCCAACCAAGGACTTGCAGATGTTGTGTGACAATATTCCTGATGTCATCATTGCAATATTTCATCTACCTGAATCTGGAACATCAATATACATTCGTGTACCAGAGTCTCATTCTGCACAGGTCGATTCGATAATATCCTTTGGTCATCAAAAACAAGAATATCCAATATGTACCAAAATCGAATCTCTTGTAGAGATGAAACTCTCAAAAAAATCAATATACCCTCTAGTCTCTGACCCTTCTGCCGTACATCAAGATGTTTTTTCACTATTATCATCTGCCCCTCACGGAGCAGTCTTTTTGAAACTGGCTCATACAGATTCAAGAAAAATCCAAAGACAGTATGACTCTATCAAACGAAAATACGACAAGCAAGATGATGCTGTGAAAAAGACAAACTGGCACGAGTCTGCATGCAAGGCAAAGGCTGGATGCAGCCGTTTTTTTCACACACAATTGTTTTTTGGCACTATTATTTTACATAATACTGATAATTTTGAGCGTATCCTTCCGTGTGTTGGAAAACATCTGGAACCAAACGGATTGGTGCGAAAAAGATCCATACTGTCAGATGCTAAAAAAAATCCCCTAAAGGCATTGAATTATCTGAAAAAAATCCTAGTTGGAAAGGCAAAAAAATCCAACATGATATTATCCACAGATGATCTTTTACCGTTTATCCGATTTCCTGCAAACGCAGATCGTTTGCAGATGGAGCCTGCTCCCTCTGACACGTTTGCATCCGGACTGTCTGCAGATATACCTGATCCTCAAAAGCAATTTGAAGAGTCCCTGAAAAAGATAGATGGTAAAAATGAGGAGAATGAGAAAAATGAAAAGGAGAATAACATCTGATGAGAACTGTACATACAGTCAGTTTGCTGTTTGTTTGTCTGTTTTTTGTGTTAGTTATACCACTACAACCCATCATCACAACGGCTGAATCAGATTACATTAAAATAGAAAAAAATGTCTTGGAAAGAAAACCTGACAACACATACGTCAAAATAAATGGTCATGTCACTGGGTCATACGTTGATGTGCTTGTATCTGCTCCGGATGGAACGACATCTACTGCTACATCAAAGCTTGTAAAAAACACACTATCCTATTTTATCAATCTTGAAAAGTTTTATCCTGCCGGACTGTACACTATTGAGATCATCTCATATGATGAACATGATACAATTGTAAATAATTTGACAACTCATTTCATGTTTCTTGATGCTGATGGCTTGATTGATA
Source organism: Candidatus Nitrosopumilus sp. (assembly GCA_965262905.1). Classification (GTDB taxonomy): domain Archaea; phylum Thermoproteota; class Nitrososphaeria; order Nitrososphaerales; family Nitrosopumilaceae; genus Nitrosopumilus. Next base: position 388,463 of record OZ253567.1, on the reverse strand, counting down.
TTGAGATTGAAAAAAATGCATCAGTTGACTGTGCACCTACAGTTGATTCATATGGAAATCCTCTGCGAGATAAAATTGCCTGCACGTCTCCTGCAAACATACTGATTGCTGCAACCTTTGGTGTGAATTTTATAAACAACGATTACAAGACTCACAATCTGCAATTTGCAAAAAATCAGACAGGTCAAATAACTCCAGACTCTGAACATGTCATGTTCTTTGCAAAGTCAGGTGAAAAACCATATCACTGCGCATATCATCCTTGGGTGAAAGGTATGATTGATGTGCAAAAAATAGGGTCCATACATTATACTGCATCCCCTCCACTGACCATTCCTGATGCCATAAATCACGACCCTACAAATCCTGACCCAATATTTGCAGCAACTCCATATGATCTAACTGACTGTGGCAAGTGCTATGTTGGAAAAATAACTAGCATAAGTGATGGGGATACTGTATCAGTTGATGGCAAGTCAATCCGTCTTGCACTTGCAAATGCTCCTGAGAAAAACCAATCCGGATTTAGTGCTGCAAAGATGTTAGTTGAGGATGTATGTCATGTGGGTTCATCAGTACTAGTTGACATTGATGATGTCAAGCCAAAAGATTCCTACGGAAAACCTATTGCAAAAATTATTTGTGGTGCAACAAACATCAATGCGGCACTGCTTGAGAGTGACAATGCAGTGCCATACAAATCATTTTGCAAAAAAACAGAGTTTGTAGATGAGCTGTGGGGTGCATATGCTTGCGGTGTCAAGATACCTGGAGACGACTCTGAGATTTTGGGCAGCGTTGCAAATCTTGAAGTTCCACAAGTGTTAGAATCAATAGTATTACTTGAAAATGGTACAGATGTCATTGTTAGTATTACATCTGATGCAAATGTGGATGTTGTTGTATTGTTTTCAATTGTTGTCATAGTGTTAGTTGGGATAATTGTTGGAATGATTGTTGCTATGATGATGATTAAACGTAAACCTTCTAAATCTCTACGAGACACTGCTGATAGTGATGATGATTCGTTTATCTATTTGAGATGATACGGATATGACATTGAACAGTTCTAAAAATATTAAATTTAAATATCAGTTTGCTATTGTATTATTGGTATGGTTGTATCATTACACTTTACTTTCTTTGATTGAGTTTTTTTATACATCAAATGTGGTCATTAAATCAGTTCGTAAGTAGTGGTCTCCACGCCACTAGTTACAAACTTAATTCGTGACCCCTTTTTTTGGAAAAAAACCGCTTTAAATAGAAAATGATTTGGTACCAGTGACAGCATGAGCAATTGTATATTATGTAATAACGATAGTTTTACGCAAATTGAAACTGAAATTATTTGCGCAAAATGTGGTGTAATTGCAGATTATGATCAGACACAGAATCCAACTATTCAAAAATCAGACATATCTGCACACGAGGAGCAACAAGTCGGATCAAGAAAACTGATTGTAGACGGTCTTAATTTACCACATCTGAACAAAAAACGCACAGAGCGCATAATTATTAATCCTGACAAACACCTTGATTCGCTCTCAAAGGTTTGTAATATTATCAGACTACCAAAGCATGTCTCAAGGGATGCATTGTATCTATTTCAAAAACTAAAACCTGCAAAGTTAGGTTCAGGAAAAACTGCTGTATTTTGCATACATCATGCATGCCTTGTATCAGGAGTCATATATGATGAGGATCACTTGGTTGTAACAGTTAGATCCCAATTTAATCTAAAAAGACCTCTGTGTCTTGCAAAGGCACTATACAAAATAAAACAAGCCGTCTCAGATGGGAAACTAGTTGAGACATTGGATGATGATCACGAAAAATACTTTTTAAGAAAAAATATCAGCCCCAACAATGTGCGTGATGCTGTAAAGTTACGCGGTGTGTTTGAGGGGAGCAGCACAGGTCAAAAACTACGTCGTACGGAGAGCTACCTTAATGCCTACAACTAACTTGGATATCATTCCTACAAGTAAGATATCTCTGCCAAAGCTTGTTACTGTTCCATCGCAGTATTGTATTGATCAAATTGTCTCATCTTTTAGTCCAGATGAGCAAACAGACGAATTATCAATCAAAGTAGTAGAGTCCAAAAACGGTTATGTGTTAGTTGATGGAATTGATGTGTATTATGCTGCAAAAAAGATTGGTCTTCGCCAAATCAATGCGCACATCATAAATGACTCCGTCGATCCCCAAATAACCTACGTAAAATATACCAAAAAAGATCATCAGAACCCAATCAAAATGATACGACAGATGAGGTCGTATGTGGATGGTGGCAATCTCACAAAGACAATACAGATGATGCATCTGGAAAAAATATATGCCAAGATATATGCCTTGGAATTTTCAAAAAAAGTAACCAATCTACTTGATAAAATGTTTGATGCGGCATATCTTCATGGAGTGAGGTCTGTTGCACCTTATGCGATGTTGCGATTTATTTCCAGTCTGGATGAGGACATTCAGATTACCATAATTGAGAAACTCAATACATCATCTAGCACTGCAAGCAATTTCCGATGGCCTCACAATGAATACCTACAAGGCATGGTCGTCAATTACACCTCGGTAAAACCTGAGAAAAAAGACAAACCAGAGTCTGCAAGTTCAGACGTTACAAAGTTTGAATGCAGCAAATGCAGTACCCCTCACCTAGTACACAACGGCCGTGTCACACCATACAAAGAACAATCAGGCATTGAGGTGATGGAGGGTGATATCACAAACTCTGTAATTGCACTTGGCAAAAAACATTCTAAACATTTGGGGATTGAATCCGGCGATACTCCTGAAGTTATTACATCTGAATCTGATTGGAAGTCTGTTCTTGCCAAAATGAAAGGCAGAAGATTTGTTGTTTTGCTTGGAACGGCAAATTCCCCCTCTTAATACAAAATGACATCATACTCTGTGATAAAGCAAACGCTGTCGCTCTTGCAATTACATGTATTGCAAGATGCTTTATCTTTTCGTCTTTCTGCATTGTCTTACACCAATGAGTTGCTGATTGTATCATCTGCAGTATTTGTGCTGGGCGGTTTATCCATTGGCTTGTTTTACTCTGATACAGAGTCAACTGCCATAATGCTGACTGAAATTAATAGAGCCAATCGAGAAATAATAAATGAAAAAATAGATGTGCTATCAGTAGACATATCTGCAACACACCTCATATTTACACTGAGCAATTACGGAAACAAAGATACGGAGATAGTCAAGGTGCTTGATTCTGCCTTGGAACCATGCGATTGCATCAGCAACAATACTGATCCTACTGATTTTGTGATTCCAATTAACGAGTCCATGGAGGTCTCATGTGAAATTAATGGTGGAGAGCCATATTATGCAGTAACTGATACAACCCAGATACTAAAGGTGATACCATGAAATACCTCATACTTTTGTTGTGTGTTTTGCTTGTGCCTTTTACTGCTGCACATGCATGGGAGTATGGTGCTTTAACACCGGGAGAATCGTATCTGTATTTTATATGTGATCATGTCACACGAAACTTTTTCACTGCTGAAACGTCTCGATGCTACAATCTGGATGTGTATGTTGTTGATAATGTAAAGATGGATACTGGCAATGTGTGGATTTTGTATGTTGTTGTAGGTGATGGTGATCAGCATGATATAGTGCTGCTTGATGAGAGTCATACACCAAATGTGATTTATGATAATTATTTGGAAGCCTCTTTGGCATCAACTATTTTCTGGCTTCCTGATTCCTCTCTTAAAGAGTTCAATCCTGTTATAGGTGATATTGTCGGACAGATCCCCTCAAAATTCAGAGATGCCAATATTATAGTTGCAGACTTTGTGGATTATTCTGAGGACCAAAGAGAATATTCTTTGTTGTGGGTAAATGAATATGAAAACCAAATATGGATACGTGATGGTGTGGCTCTGCCTGTACGAGCTAGTATCTATTCGGAGACACATGCTGGATTTGAAGACCATCTTGCATATTCATACGAGTTGACATCTTATCATCCACCTCTTCTTAATTCTCAGTTTGGCAATATGCCTCCAGGTGTGGATATTTTTGAGCAAGGATATAGGTTTGATGATGCTATTCTAAATACAACTCCCGATACCATTCTAAATAATACCATTCTTGATGATACCATTCCAGATACCATTCCAGATACCATTCCCGATACCATTCTTGATGATACCATTCTTGATGATACCATTCTTGATGATACCATTCTTGATGATACCATTCTTGATGATACCATTCTTGATGATACCATTCTAAATAATACCATTCCAGATACCATTCCCGATACCATTCCAGATACCATTCTAAATAATACCATTCTTGATGATACCATTCCAGATACCATTCTAAATAATACCATTCTTGATGATACCATTCCAGATACCATTCTAAATAATACCATTCTTGATGATACCATTCCAGATGATACCATTCCTGATGATACAGTTATTTCTCAATATCTTGAGAATTTTAATTTTCTTACACCATTGATAAATTCTACATCTGAATCAGAAAATGCTACCATTCAATCTCAGGATAATCTTGTACTTGTTGATAATAATACTGACAATGATACTAACAATGATACTAACAATGATACTAACAATGATACTGACAATGACACTAACAATAATGATATACTTGATCCACCTGATGGTGTATCTCTTGATGAAAACACACGTGATGTCACAAAACCACAAGATGATAGTTGGTTTGGTTTTATCCCATCTTTCTTAGAATCTATCCCATCTTTCTTAGAATCTATCCCATCTTTCTTAGAATCTATCCCATCTTTCTTAGAATCTATCTCATTTGGTGATTGAGATTCTAAAATAATTGTAACCCGTGCACTCTAATTTGGTGTGAGAGTACTGTGTAACCTTTCTAACTCGTTTGCAGTTGTAAATTTTTAAAAAATATGATTTTGATTTTTCAAAATGGTTCCTGAATTGTTTGTGGTTTTTTATATCATTTTTTGTTGATTAGAAATTTGAGCAAATGCCTTTGCATCTCGCAATGTATGATCTCAGGGTTTGCCCATAAGAGAGAATCCTAGAATTTAGATCCGTATGATTTACAATATTTGATTTTGTGGCTAACCTATACTCTTACCCTTGGAGTGATACAAATGATAAATAGAGTCAATTTGCGATATTACACAATAACATGAACAATAAAATAAAGACTGCAATGTTTACACTTTTAATATTCTCAATGATTGTTACTGCTGAGAATGATATGATATTTTTTGCCCAGGGGAGACTATACCCAACACGTTGAGTCTACAATGGAACGATTATTTATCGCCATGCCAATTTGTGGATTCTTTCTATTTATTATGATGTTTCTTATACCTGAACTAATACCACCTGAAAAAGTCGATGTATGCAGAGATTCAAGCTTGACTGATGCAAATAAGTGTATAATACAGGAATATGATAGTATTTTTCAGTTGGATGTCTGTTATGGTTTTTTTGATGACTGCCCCATAATTATACCTGAAACTGAACAAGAATGTCATGATTTGTATGACACATACAAGTCAACGTTTAAAACATCTGATCGTGCATTACATTTTCCTGTTTTTTATTCGGAATATGAACAAAGAAGATGTAATGTATAGTGACGATCAAAAATTCGTGAACATTCTATGTGGTTTCTAAAAATATAATTTGCAACATCTATAGCAAAAAGAAAGTTTGTAAACTAAACATCATCAAAAAACAATAATCAGATTTGCCCAAGGCAAATATGAACCAAGATACCTTGAAAATAGTTCACAAACTTTTGTTTCTCACTATATTAATAATTTCACTTAACTCTAGACATCTATACCTAATAGCAAAAGTCTTTTGAACATTACAAAAACAAATAGCAATGTTTTTTGATCAATAGTTAGAAATAACTTTATACACATCACAAATGACGAGTTGTGCCATACCTACAAAAAAAATTACATGCAATGTGGATTCATCAAGATTAACAACTATACCTAAACTGCAAGACAGATATTTTGTACATATAATTCTGTAAATTGATTCATTTGAAAAATATGGATTGGATTATTCCCCACCCACATTTGAGTATCTCAGAATCGATTTGGAGACAGTGCAAACATGTTAATCAAAATTATGAATCAATTCATGAGATATATGGTTATGAAATATTTTAGAACAAACATTATAAATTAAAAGTATATTACCTGTTGAAGCATCAACATTTACAAGATTCATCTGCGAAACATTATTACAAATGGATTCTGTTTGCAAGTGTTTGAGGGAATGAAATTAATTATTAGTTAGAAATTATTTGTTTGACAGAGTACCTACATCTTTTTAGGGTCTAATCGTATCTTTGGATTTATTTTTAAAAAACAGATTCAAAATTAAATTTCAATTGTATCATGATATCATCTTTTGTAGATTAAAGCCCTCGCTCCAACATCTTTTCATACGTTTGAGGTTTGAGACATACTGGAGTGTTATTCTCACGAATGTACAACTCTAATCCATCATTGCAGTGTATCTCATTTGGCTGGATATTAAATTCACTCATCTGAATTGCAGGTGATGGGGGTATTGGTATGATGAACTGTATAATGAAATCTCGCTCTAGCAGAGCCTCATACGTTTGCTGTTTGAGACATACTGGAATGGCATTCTCACGAATGTACAACTCTAATCCATCATTGCAGTGTATCTCATTTGGCTGGATATTAAATTCACTCATCTGAATTGCAGGTGGTGGGTGTCTTTGCATGATTAATTTTGCAAGATCATAGCTTTCTTTTTCAAAAACAAGTACTTTTTCTGGATGAGACCATTCATAATTAGGATACCTAATTAGATGATGAGTTGAATTTGCTGATTCATAATAGTCATACTGTTCAACGTTACTGCATACATCAAACGATATTTTCAATAGTGGATATAATCCGTCCCATTGCAGATTCCATGTACCACCATAAATGTCGTCAAGTGCAGGAGGATAGCCATGTGCGACATCTAGTGAGAGAGAATTTTTATGTAAATACTGTTGTACAATATAATTTTCAGCTAATGCTGCACGATCACTAGCACTACTGTAAAAATAATTTTCACACCATACTTTGTAAGTGCATATGACAGTAGGTGCATCAGGATATGTGGCTAGTCTTTCAACATATTCATCATAACATCCAAGATTGGTTGCATAATCGATAGTGTCATTCCCAAAATACAAATCTGCATAAACTGTTGTAAATGATATCATTACAAAAATCACTAAAAAAAGAAAAAAAGAATAGTGCGTGATCATTGAGTAATCCCTGTTATTCCAATATCAGTTACTATTGTATCGTATGGTATGTATTTGGCATATTTGTCAGCATCAGAACAAGCAGCTTGAAGAAACACAGTGTCATCCCCAATAGCTTGACCTGCATGTATTCCGAATATCTTAAAGCCTGATCTATATTGTCCTACAGGCGACCCACTATCTCCATCACATTCGTGATATGATGTGTAGATTCCATCAGTATTACCTTTAGATATTATGTATCCACTGGTTACACCTGTAGTTGCTCCAGATTTGTAGACATAATTGCCTACACTTTGTGAGGCAGTTGATTCGTAACTAATAATATCATATTCACGATCACGCCAAAGAGTTATTTCAGCATCTACTGTCTTTCCAGAGTTTAAATCTACAAATGCACTATCATGAACAGTGCTACCATTATATATTCCATATGTAACGTGTCCAATTACTTGGCGTTGCCAGTAATAATCTACAAGAAGATTATCTTTTGATGCTGGTGCATTCAGTGGAATTACCCCCACGCCCCCTTTTAATGATGAATTGTAATTAGGTCCTGGTTCAAATACATCAAGTTGTGTACTGGGTGCTCCTGCAGTAGATGATAAAACAGTATCAAAGGCATGTCCTACGGTAACAAATCCACTATCACTTTCTTTTGTAGCAGGAAAAGAAATTGTTACTCTCGCACATGTTTTAAATCTCTCGGCATAAATATCACCAAGTTCTACACATATTGCATCAGAGGCTGATGCACTACTTGTAGTAAAGTGTTTGACTCCAATGTCAATGTTACCTGCAACATCCTCAAAGTTTTCTGATGCAATGGATTCTGTTGTATCTAGAACACTGTTCTTGTATAATTCAAAATCATTTGAGTGGATTATAACCTGAACTGATTCATCTAAATGATCAACAAATACATCATTTAGTCGAGATGTACTGTTGTACTGTACGAGTATCTCTTCTTTAATATCAAGTAATTTTTGATGTCTCTCTTCTGGAATCTCAAATAGTGTATAGGCTTTCTCTTGTAATGCGTCTAGTTCTACATACAATACATCAAGACTAGATTTTACAGTCTCTACATCATCTGTAATTCCTCTTGAATTTAGATCAGTTAATGTTGCCTCAAGTTCAAAGATTTTTTCATAAAGTGCTTTCATTTGAATCTCCAGATTCGCTATGTCTTGTTTTTTTGTATCTATTCTCAATTTGTGGGATTCTGCAGTATATTCTTCAACAACTCCTACAGGTCCCATATCTGCAAGTCCTCCTCTCCTGGTCCATTCTGAGCATCTGCAGTATCCACCATACCAAATGGTAGAATCATCATACCAATTATTGGTATGAAGAAAAGTGTTTTGGTAGTCTTTAAAGTCATTTTTTAATTATTTTATTGTTCATGTTATTGCGTAATATCATAAATGAATTCTATTTATCATTTTTATCACTCCAAGGATACAAAGCAAGATCTGAAAAGTCAGCAATTAAAATTAAATTTCAAGTGTATGGGGAGAACTTTTCCTGAAAAAATTAATGACAAATTATATCATGATGTAGAGAGAGTTCTCATCTGACCTCTACTGGTGGAATCGTATTTGGAAAATATGGATGACATTGAAACTCTCCTAAAATGGGGCATCAATTACAATCAAGTGAAATATAAAGTCGCTAAAAACATTTGCTGATTGTTTTCTTTATTACAGTATCACATAACTGACCATTTCATCACCAGAATTGATCACTGTTTGGCAATCTCTAGTTTTGAGCAATGTAAGAATACTAAATTAGTCTATTGCTTCAACAAGATAATTTCTCTCCAACAATTTTAGAACTGATGATAGATACACATTCACCTGTTCTCCTCTGATGTTTTCATATGTTTTGATACTGTGAGGATAGTTGGCAATGGTATGAGGTAAACAGTAATCAGGCAATGTAAGAATTTTAAATACGGATGGATCAGATAGATCAGTTGCAAGTACTGTAACATAATCAAAACTTAACGATGTTGAGTTTGTCGTATCAATCGTATAAATGTTAAAACAATCACTTTCCTCATGTTCATAATCGATATCAATGCCCATGTATAACATCCATGAATGATGCCCATCTACGGGGTAATTTTTAGGTGCCTTTATCTGTGCTTGTGTGTCTGTGACTTTTGTTGTATTAGTCATGAAAAGCAGCGAGGGTGTATTAGAATAATATGATACCTCTTGAAGTTCAATGCCTTTAGAATTATAATAAAAAATATACTTTGTTTTGTTATCAAGTGGGGAATCAACATTAATCTCTTGCCATGTATTATCAGCATAAGAATGATCATTTGGTGAATCTGCCCTTCCAATTGAAACTCCACCAACAAGTGGATCACAGTCTGATGCAATACCATTACATCCTAGTAGGGTAATCTCTGCAAAGTCTATTATTACATTATCAATTCCAACAGTATCCATTACATTTTGTGCGACAAGTATGGATGAAATACCATTTTCTGCAAGTGCTTTATTTTCGTCAATTACAAGAAATACTTTTTTTTGCACATGATCCACATATGCATACTCTACAAACTCATTGCTAACAAAAGTGGCGTGATCAGGATTTGAATATTTGTTGTGTAATTCCATTTCTAAATTGTATAGTCTGGTCTTATCTGCAGGATCTAAAATCATAGAGGTAATACTTTTTTGTTCAATCTCATTCATCTGTACATATAGCTCATCTATCATTACCTGTCTTGATTCTGTATAATTGTCATATTGTAGATCCTCAAGAATTATAATTTGTGCATCAAATACAGTCCATTCTGCAAGGTAATCTCTTTCAGGCTCTACATAAGATAAAGTGTTTAGTTCTTTTACTGTCTGGATATAATCAGACTTTAATTCTGTAATTTTTGTAGTTGAATTGGTACTGTTGAATTCCTCATTTATTGCATGATGTTTGTTTTTTAGATTTTGATATTTTTCTTCTATTTCTTGTACTTTAATATCAGCAGATTCATTTACAACTCCTACAGGACCTACATCTGCAAAATCTTTTTCACTCTGAGCAAAAGTATCACTCATGACTGAAAATGACAATATCATTACGGCAATCAGTCCTGTAAAGAAAAGTATTTTGACATTCTTTGAAATCGTTATGTTGTTGTTCATGTTATTGTGTAATATCACAAATGGATTCTATTTATCATTTGTATCACTCCAAGGATACAAAGTAAGACCTGGAAAGTCAGCAATTAAAATTAAATTTCAAGTGTATTGGGGTCTTGTCATATTGAAAAATTAATGACAAATTATATCATGATGTAGAGAGAGTTCTCATCTGACCTCTACTGCTGGAATCGTATTTGGAAAATATGGATGACATTAAAACTCTCCTAAAATGGGGCATCAATTACAATCAAGTGAAATATAAAGTCGCTAAAAACATTTGCTGATTGTTTTCTTTATTACAGTATCACATAACTGACCATTTCATCACCAGAATTGATCACTGTTTGGCAATCTCTAGTTTTGAGCAATGTAAGAATACTAAATTAGTCTATTGCTTCAACAAGATAATTTCTCTCCAACAATTTTAGAACTGATGATAGATACACATTCACCTGTTCTCCTCTGATGTTTTCATATGTTTTGATACTGTGAGGATAGTTGGCAATGGTATGAGGTAAACAGTAATCATCGGATGTAAACGTTTCATCATTATCTAAATAATAATGATAATGTGCAGTTGCTATAAATTCAAATTTTGTTGAATTATACACAGGTATTGTATAATCATAAAAACAATCACTTTCTTCATATTCAAAAACTCTTTCCACACCATCAGATAACATAAGCCAACTAAGTGGACTTTCAATGGGATAATTTTTAGGAACCATGATCTGTATTTGTTTGTCTGCGACTTTTGTTGTGCTAAAAAATAATGTTGGTTGTGTTCTATCAAAGTATAGTATATCTGTCAATTCAATGCCTTTAGAATTATAATAAAAAATATACTTTGTTTTGTTATCAAGTGGGGAATCAACATTAATCTCTTGCCATGTATTATCAGCATGAGATATCTGAACTAATGAAAAAGATGCAGCAAATAAAATAAAAAGAACAGGTATGAACATCAATGGTATAGCCTCAAATTTAATTCAGACATTATCTTATCTACTGGTTCATACAAAGCACGTGTATTATCAATTGCCAGGATTATGATACCAAATACTTTAGCAGTTGTTGTATTTCTAGCACCAGTAGATAATTTGAATATAGGTCCACCACTGTCACCTTCCATTACAGGAGAATGCATATTCATTGTAACTCTGCCAGTATTTGGACTCACAGCGAATATCGAACCAGCAATTATTCCGCTGTTGGAACCGGAAGTTTTAGCATTGTTCCGCGTACTTGATCAGATGGTATGGCTAGGTGGCATTAATGTCATATGTTGTTCTTGATGTTTTGTAAATATCATCACTAATTGAAATTCCTCTGATAGTTTTTACAAATGCAAAATCACAGAGTTTATCATTTCTGTATTGATTGCTTATAGTGTTCATATCCTCTAGTTTGTCTTTTGTTGATTAGTAATTTGAGCAAATGCCTTTACATCTTGCAATGTATAATTTCTGGGTTGTAATCTTGAGAGAATCAGTATGATTTGTAATATTTGATTTTGCGACTGGTCTATCCTCTTACCTGATTGTTAACCAATCGCTTATTATAAGCGAGATTGAATTAAAAAATATAATTTGACACGTTGGATAAAGATGAGATTGATTTTCTAATGAGATCATCTAATGATTGTAAAGTTGGTGTAATTTGCAGAACATCAAAACCGATCTTACAATTCCTAAATAATTCAGAAGATATTGGGTTTGCAATTCAAGATGAAAGGATCACAGTTAAAAAGGTCTGAAATAATGCTTACAAACCGTACTGAAGAAACTCCAAAGTCATATACTGGTATCTATTCTATGCACAAATATTGGTCAAAAAAACCATTTAATGTAATTCACAAGTATATTCAAACATATACAAAACCAAACGATATAGTCTTAGACCCATTTCTAGGATCTGGCATTAGCAGTATTGAATCTGTTTTTTTGGATAGACGAACAGTTGGTATTGATATTAACCCAATGTCTACATTCATAACAAAACAAATGCTGGAAAATACTGATCCTCAAATTATTGAGGACGAATTTCTAAAAATACGCAATATTCTACATAAGCGAATTGATAATCTATACCAGATAATAATGGATGATAAATCATTTACAGGTTCACATTTTATTTATAAAAATGAACGACTGGTAGAGATATGGTACAAAGATAACAAAACAAAAAAAATAGTGGATATGACAAAACCAATCAATGTCAAAACAATGAAAAATTTTACTTGTAAAAATATAAAGTCAGTTCTTCCTACAAAAAAGCTAATCAAAAATTCAAGAATAAATGTCAAAGAGGGAATGTCAGTTTATGATCTGTTTACTCCTAGAAACGCATTGGCATTATCCATGTTGCTAGAAGAAATAAACAAGATTCAGGATATTGAATTAAAGGATTTTTTCAGATTTTGCTTTACAGCCTGTTCCGGTCAGGCTAGTAAAATGGTATTTGTCATTAATAATCGTAAAAAAATGAAAGGTGAACACACTGTATCAAAAAGAAAGGAAGTTGGAAGTTGGGTAATAGGATATTGGATTCCTAAAGAACATTTTGAAATAAATGCTTGGAATTGTTTTGAAAACAGATACAAAAAAATTTTAAAAGCTAAAAAAGAATTTTTTCAATCTAAACTAAATGTGAAATATGTAAAAAATTTCAAAGGTATTGAAAATAATCAAGGCAACATACTGTTGATTAATGATAGTTGTTATACTGCACTATTGAAATTACCTGATAATTCAATTGACTATGTTATAACAGACCCACCTCATGGTGATAGATTGCCATATTTGGAATTGAGTATGATGTGGAATGATTGGTTAGGTTTTGATGTAAACATGGATAATGAGCTTGTTGTAAGTGATGCAAAAACAAGAGATAAGACAGTTACAGAATACATGGTATTATTAGAAAAAATACTAGTTGAGATTAATAGGGTTTTAAAAAATACCAAATATTTCACATTGATGTTTAACAACTACGATCAGCAAGTATGGAGAAAACTACAAGAAATTCTATTTGGCTTGGATTTGGAATTATCTGATGTTAGTACGATAGGTTATTCTGCATCATCAGTAGTTCAAGATAGTAGAAAAGGTGGATTGAAAACAGATTTTATATTTACTTTTAAGAAAAATATCTCGATCAGAAATAAGACGTTTGGTATTGCAGATAAAAATATAATTGATGATCTGATCTCTGATTATCTAAACAAAAACAAAGATCATTCTTTATATAAAATATTAAATTATGTCATAATCTATCTTATTTCCAATAGATTGATTTTTGACATAAAATCAGTTATATCATCAATATCATTAAAATTTCAATAATTGACATTAAAAACAGATTTTAAGGAATTGCAGAATCTTTATGATTCTGGTGATTTTACAAAGATATTGAATTATTCCAATGGAATGCAGTTTCTAAAATTACGTTCAATGTCAAGACCCAAGTTTCTTAAAAAAATTGCAGAACAACAAGATATAACAATTTTTTCCAAACCAAAACTTTTCGATATTTTTAATCAGAATATTTCATTAGCTGTATTAGACTAATTCATTAGAAAAGAAGCTTTTGATGAACTAAAAAACATAGCAGATGAAAAAGAGGCATTATACACAGAGTTATTCAAGCTGGATGTTTTGGATTGGGGAGGATTGTATCGGAATGGGCTGGAAAAGACCATAGTTAACAACTATGTCAAGAAAATTAAAAATTATGATGATCTTAATCAAAAAATCACTAATGAATTACATGATAGTATGTCGGGGTACGTGAAAAGTTCTTGGTATAATCATTGGTCAGCTATTTTAATTGAGAATATGTTTCAAGAACATAAAAATATAATTCCTGCAATAGGCAAAGTAAAAAATCTAGATTTCTTTTGGAATGACATTCCACTAGATTTGAAAGTAACACATTTTCCAAAAGAATTTTTGAATAATAAAAGAAAAGAACTTGGTTTGGGAACTGAATTATCCTGCTTGAAGAAATTTGCCAAAGAAAACAAAATCCATTATGATAAAAATGGAAATGACCGACAAATTTTTACAGAAATATATAGAAAATTAAGCGAATCATCAAAACCAGAATATCTAAAATTCATAAAGGAGTTAAAACAGAAAAGCATTCAGATAATTAATGATGCAAGAAAAGATCCTATATCATTAGCACAATGGCTGTATGAAAGACAAAGTGAAAGGAGATTTGACAGAGTTTATCGATTCTATCTTATTTTGATAGATTCAACTAATTTAGAAGATAGTTGGAAATTGAAACGCAATAGAGATTTGGTTCCAAACGGAATCAAGTTATTTCTCTCTAAAGATCCTAAAAAAGAAATTAAAGATATTACGTTTGGATGGAAAGATGAAAAATATGACACAAAATGTTTTGTATTGTTTATTGTTAAATCCTGATTATAAATTATAGCCAAAAGACAAAGTTCGTAAACAAAAAATAATAATTTGATAATTTTACCTAAGGTAATTACGAACGAATTGAAAACACCTTGAAAATAGTTCACAAACTTTTGTTTCTCGCTATATCCATAATTTCACTTAACTCTAGACATCTACGAAATCTTTAAAAACAATTCACATGTACATTTCTTGTAAATATCTTGATAAAAATACCTTTAATGGTTTTGTTTGCTCTATTTGTATTAATTCCAACATCATCAGTTCTGGCACAAAATATCAGCGAGTTTGCATCCAAAAACAATAATGTCATTGATGAGATAACTCCACAAGACGATACAGTAGGTCTACGCTTAATTTGAATTGATCCGGTTTTCATCACCTCGTTTTTTAATTGGAATTACTATTGTAGTTATTATTTCAATACTTGGAATAATTTTTAATGCAACCTGTGTCCATATGCCACAAGGACAACGAATTCCTGTAGATTGTCCTGATAATGGCACTTTGGAGGAAGGAGGTCTTTGTGGGTTCCAGACTCATGAGCATATTTCGTGTACAGTAGATGGAAAATTATATCGTATAAATATTAACGAGTCTAATCCTGCTTTTCTTGAATTACGACACATACCCTGAATCTGCAATGAATGAGTTGGAGATCCAATCGAAGAATTCAAACCCATGTGGAAAATTGATTGAAAATACAATAGACCTCTTGCGTAATAAAGTCAATTTGATCATTACCTCAACATTCCATCCCAGCAAGATCCAAAGTCAAACTTTCTGCATAGTGTTGGTGTATTAGTATAATGTGATACCTCTTGAAATTCAATGCCTTTAGAATTATAATAAAAAATAAACTTTGTTTTGTTATCAAGTGGGGAATCGACATTAATCTCTTGCCATGTATTATCAGCATAAGATATCTGAACTAATAAAAAAGATGCAGCAAATAAAATAAAAAGAAAATGTGGAATAATCAATGGTATGGCTTTAAGTTTAACTCTGACATTATTTTATCTGCCTGCTCATATGACATACGTGCAACACCATGGGAACTGAGTATAATGCCAAATATTTCAGCAGTTGTTGTATTTCTAGCACCAGTAGATAATTTGAATACAAGTCCACCACTGTCACCTTCCATTACAGGAGAATGCATATTCATTGTAACTCTGCCAGTATTTGGACTCACAGCGAATATCGAACCAGCAATTATTCCGCTGTTGGAACCGGAAGTTTTAGCATTGTTCCGCGTACTTGATCAGATGGTATGGTTAGTGCATTAATGTCATATGTTGTTCTTGATGTTTTGTAAATATCATCATTAATTGAAATTCCTCTGATAGTTTTTACAAATGCAAAATCACAGATTTTAGATCCATATGATCTAAATTTGATTTTGCGGCTGGTCTATCTTCTTACTATGAAATGATACAAAATATTATGTGGAATTTATACGATATACAGTATATGGTATTAAGGGAAGTAAAACCATTAAATGAAAAACAGTGGGAACAAGTAATTAGTCAATTAGAATCTGGTCCTACTGTAAAGTCCATTAGAACAGTAAATGAAGCAGTAGAGTTTGCCAAAAAAATCAAAATAGTATAATCTTTTCACATATATCTTGTCCAAAGAAATCAAGCCTCCGAAAAGAATTGATTTTGTCAATGATGTACAATATCAAAAACTTTGGTTGGGGATAACTGCAGATGATAGTTTCAAGTGTAAGACAAAAGAGTTTACTGATTATTACAAGTTTGATGCAATTACTGATATCAATTACTGATATCAATTACTGATATGCAATTACTGATATGCAATTACTGATATGCAATACGGTGTTGCAAAAACTTTACAAATTACGTATCGAGGAATTGTATAGGTTACATATCCTTAGCAACAAGTTTCATGTTAAAATCAAAATCCAAAGTTTTTAAAAAAAAATCAGTACACATATTCCTGCAATTTTGACTAGTCATTTAGCAACAAGAAAAGGGTGGGAGAGAAAAGGAATAGCTTTTGCATTGTTGAAAATTGCAATTGATAAAGGAAGAGTGATTGCAGATGATGATTTGATTTTGTAAGTGTAATTTATGATCTTTTGAATTGAGATAATTGACAATTTCTTCAAAATTTATTTGTCTAAACTATATCAAAAGAATCAGATACAAAAATATCTCACAATAGCCAAAACTATTATTAGTAAATTTAATTTAAAATTTTCAAGAACATGAAAAATCTAACGACAACAAAGATAATCTTATTTGTTTCTTTGATTGCTACAGTGATTCTTCCTTTAGTAGGAATGAATTTGGCA
The DNA here is from genome assembly GCA_965262905.1 of Candidatus Nitrosopumilus sp. Classification (GTDB taxonomy): domain Archaea; phylum Thermoproteota; class Nitrososphaeria; order Nitrososphaerales; family Nitrosopumilaceae; genus Nitrosopumilus. Next base: position 371,223 of record OZ253567.1, on the reverse strand, counting down.
CATGCATTTACTGATAAATATGTCAAAGCATGGGAAGTGGAAGACAAAAAACTGATGAAAATTCAAGATAAAATCATTGATCTTGAAGATCTATTAAATTCCACAGACTTGTCTGATGAGGAAAGTACCCGGATTAACTCTGATATATCAGGGTTAAGGGCAATTGAATCTCAGATAATAAACACAATTGATGAAATACAACAAAAAAGTTATGACTCTTTCGTTGTTGATGCTGAAACAAAAAAGGATCTTTTGTATGCTGAAAAACTAATCAATGAGAAATACATGGATATTAATTCTGACAAGTATATAGGATCAAACCCAGTCAACTTTATAATTGCTGATTTTCAAGATAAGCAATTGTTTGTATTGATGAGTGATAGTACTAATTCATACAATGAAAAATCTCCTGCTAGCTATCTTACAGATATCAAAAATGAGATTGATGTAGATGTTAAAATGGAGAGTGGTGAGTTTAATGATACATCATGTAGAAGTAGAACATCCAACTGTTCACCACTAGTTGGTGGAATATCTGTTGCAAAACAAGGTCAAGGATTCAGTGATGATTCAACACTGGGATTCAAGGCAATAACCACATCTGGACAGAGAGGATTTGTAATTGCTGGACATGCTGCAAATGTTGGGGATAGCATATACCAACGTACAGGCGGCAACTATGTAGGTGAAGTAATTAATAATCCTAGTACATGTGATTGTGCATTTGTCGAATCTGGTAGAACTGTGGATAATAAAATCTTCAAAAACTACAGACAGACATATACAATTAGAGATTATGCTTCTGCATCTGATTTCGATAGAGGTACATTCTTGAAAAAATCAGGAATTACAACTGGTATCACATATGGTGATCTAAGAGACAATACTTCTGGAACTAACAGAATAGTTGTGGGCATCAATGTAGAATCAGGAGATAGTGGATCTCCAGTATTTCGATCATATGGGTACAATAGTGCTGAATTGTTTGGGATTATGAGTCAGAAATATGGATCTAGTTCAATAATGGAACCATATCCTGCAATCAAATCTGATTTGAATCTAAGATAAAATGCAAAAATACTTTTTAATATTCATTTTTTCTTTTTTTGTAATATTTGGAATTGATAATGCATATTCTTTAGATCATAATTCTTTAGATCATAATTCTTTAGATCATAATTCTTTAGATCATAATTCTTTAGATCATAATTCTTTAGATCATAATTCTTTAGATCATAATTCTTTAATCATTAATGACAAGCCAATCATAATGATTGATCATGCCAAATATAATTTTGAGTCCCTTACACACATTATTACTTTTGATAATCCAATTACAGGTAAATTTGACATAAAATTCCCAAAAAATATTCCAATAATACATAAGTTTGATGAGAAAACTGGATTGAATTATTTAACTAATAAGATAGTTCTATCTAATGGTTTAGAAATTCCAGTAGAATTTCATGAATCAGATTGTTTCTTCAATTATTCACTATCCTTAAACAATACATCAACTCTTGAATTATTATATTGGTATATCTTGGAAAAAAAATACTCATTTTTATCCATAGACTTTAATCCTATCTGCAATAACATCTTTGAATCGTTAAAACAAATTAATACATTTAGAACATGTGATAATTCTCATACCACTCAACTTACACATAAAATTGAACAAGTTTGCATCTATCCAGAATCAATAATGAAACTCATTAAACGTGGATATTTAGTTTAGAGATTTCTCTGCATGATGTATCTTCAAATTGAATTCTTTACATCATTGTTAGTTGATGGAACCTCACAATACATCATAAATGTAAACAGGAATCACCGGTACCAATTCAGCAACGAGAAAAATCTGAGATTAATCACTCCAATAAAACAATATCCACTATCACCGCCAGATAGAATCAAGCTTGTTGAATTTTATAATTCTGTGATGAGTCAGGAATTGTATAGAGATAGAAAAATTTCAATTGAACCACTATTTCAAATAATCAAAGATACGTTTGAAATTAGAACAGTTCCTGTAAAAGGATTGTACAATGTGAAATCATTTGTATTGGTATGTGTATCAACTTGTAGTGTATTATAACTGCATAACTGGCAATGAAAATCCAAGAATAATCCAGAGAATGTTATGTTGTTAAGGAATGATTCTAGATTTATTTTCGTAAATCTTTATGCCAAGTCTTATAGTTTCATTATTTTGCATTACACACTTGGAATGTATCTGATTGTTTACAAAATGGCTCTGGTGGAACAATTTCACTAATTTCCCCCTTTAATACAAAATTACTTTGCAATATTGATGAGAATTCTCTCAGTCCCAACCAAAAGCCTGATGCACGTGCCGTTTGTAGATCTCAAGGTGTTTTCATTGTCGATTCGACAGTTGCTATATTTTGTGGCAGGGCTGATATTTGCATTCAAGGCACTTACAGGCGATATGATTCTGACCCCGTTATTTCTGTTATTTTTGACACTGGCTTTTTTTCCGTATAAATTTCTGGCACCTGAGATGCATCTGATACATGCAATATCATACAAGATAAAAAAATCGCAGCACACTACAAGAAAAAAGTCTGCATTATCATCAGAGTTACTATATGCAGGTTCAGAGTCAACCCTGAAACATGTCGAGGGAAAAACAGATGGCAATGACACTGAAAAGATAATCGTTGATGACCTGGACACGCCATACACGTTATCTTTACACACAAATGAGAAGAAACAGTTTGTTCCAGTGCAAGTTGAGATTGATGGGAAGATTATAGTTAACACATCAACTGCAAGACACGGCAAGGTCTCATGTACAATTATGATTGAGAGTCTGGGAACAAAAGAAATCCGCGTACTGAAAACTGATGATGGTACCGTATTGTACGGCAGGAGTGTAATCTTTGAGAGATAGCATCGAGGCACTGTTATATTCTAGTCCTATTTATTCTGCCAAAAGATTCTTTACAAGACCGCTTGATGGAGTCCTCCCCGGTCTTGATGCCCTTGTCATGATTGGCTCTGCTATTCTGACACTGGTCTATATCATAACTGCACTAAACTTTATGACAAAAACTATCGAAGGTGAGATAGTTCGACTTATCACTGATATGCCAAACTTTGCATTTCAGATAGTTGATGGTGTCGAGGTTGGCAACGCGTCATTTTTGATATATTCCATGCTTCGAGATCTAGCATACTATTTCTTTTTGTTTGTGTTTATTTTGGTTGGAGTTTTGATAATGTTCAAGCAGGCAAACCTCGTATCAGGTGACACTATCAAAAAGATGCTTCTTGGCGCAGCAGGTGGAATAATATTTCTTTTGATATTTCCATATCTCTGGGATCCGCTCTCGCAAAGTGTGGAGAGTTTTTCCTTGTCTCTTCTCAACCCACAGTACTCCGGTGATGATGCTGCCCCCTGTGTGGTATCAACTGACCATCGCAGTCTGCTCTTTGCAGAACAAAACGCCAAGATTGGTGAGCGTTCTACATTTTATGGACTTGGACTGTCCTCTGATGATTTGTGCAGACCGGACCTGCGAATATCCTACATGTTTGCAAAGGTACGGTATGGTGCAGACATTGGAACTGCATTTGAGAATTCCAGTGGTCTTGATACAATCACAAACTTTGCAAGCCAGCTCTCAGAAAGTGTCGTAACTACAATGTTTACTGGTTTAACCAAAACTGTAATGCTATTTTACATGTCAATGATGACTGCCCTTATCCACAATGTCAGGTTTTTGCTAGTCGATGTAATTGCAATAGCGTTTCCATTATTACTAGTATTTCGTGCACTGCCGTTTTTCTACATTGACAAGATATCAAATATTTTGCTATCCATGTGGGTTCCGCTGGTACTGGTGCCGATATTTACAGCCCTGATAATACTTGCCGGAACATCGCATCTGCTTGACCGAGAGGCACTCGTCACTGACGGCGTTGACAGGTTTGACTTTTGGATGCACTCCATGTCAGTTATGATGCTGGCAGTAATGATGCCAGTAATTGTTGCACCTATTCTGGGTTCGCTCTCAAATCAGATGGGGCAGATGGTAATGTCTGGCGTGATGAGTGGCGTGATGGGCACTGCAGGTATGGCATCGGCAGTCTCCTCAAAGGTAGGTGGGGGTTTTGCCAGCAGATTCGGTGCTGGAAAATCAGCTATCGGTCCTAGTTCCATGAATGGCGCAATGGCAGTAGGTGGTACAGCAGGTGGATTTATCGGGGGACTAAAAAGTGCATTTGGCAAGGCAGGAATTGCAGCATCTGCAAAGGATGTGACATCAGGTATGAGTACAGGAATATCAAATGTAATGCGTGCTGATGTGACACAGGCAGGTGGGGCAGCACCAGGTGTTCGTACAGGTCCTATTGATTTGGAAGAGTTTTCACGTGGCATGGGAATTACTGCAGTTAATGGCGGCATCAGACCAGGACTTGTCCGTATTGGTGATGTTGGAGCAGTAGGTTCTGGAGTTGCCAGTAGTATGGTAGTTACTGGCGGTGGCGGTTCACTACCTTTTGATGGAAGTACCAGACAGGGAGTGCCGTTGTTTGGTAGTGCTGGAGCTCCAGCAGTTATCCCACATGTAGATGTTCTGCCTCGTGGACATGTTGATAGTAGTGTCAATACTGGCGATGGTCTTCTCACACGTACAACTGATGGCGGTGTGGCAAATGAAGTTGGTGAGCATAAAAATTCTAAATTAAAGGATACGGACAAACCATGATGAGTAAAAAAGAGAAAAATTCAAATTCTTTATTTCACCATACCACCATACCATCTATAGGTACAAATCCGCAAAAATCTTTAAAAACTCTGGTGAGGTATTATACCATGAAACAACATGGCGAGGTGTTACAATGTTAGCACCAATGCAAGGCGAGATACAGATACTAGAGGTACCTCTAAAGAAGAACAGAACCCTTGTTGCAAGTAACAAGAGACTAGTGGTACATGATCAGGATTCTATAATCTTTGCAGTTCTAATAGAATCTGTTCGCTCAGTCACATCAATCAAAAAAGACACTATACGAATTCAGCATTATGCCCAAAACTCAAATGGTGAGATCAAAAGAGAGTATATTGATTTTAAACTACACAATTCTAAATATTCTGCAAATCAAACATGTCACAAAATAATTTCAAAGTATGAGCAACTAAACATCTTTACATCAAACACACACGGCATGATGATTCTGCAACCACACGAACATATTATAGATATATACCATGATACCAAGACAAACCAAGGCAAGGGACTGTTATACATTACAAATGTCGGGATTGCACTGGAAACAGCAGATGAAGGCGTGATATGTGATGTACCGTTTGAGAAGTTCTCATTGGTCACTGCGATAAAAAAGAACAAAATTCGTATAGTCTGGTATGAAAAGAATAAAAAATTCAAATTTGATTTTGAGATAGATAACACAAAGCGTGATGCTGCAATGTCCATGATGCAAAATGCTCTTGACCAGCACCGCACCAATACAGGATACGCATTTTTGCAGTTTGAGCAGAAATATCATACCATGACACCTGATGATTTTTTTGCATTGGCTCAGGCAAGAAATCCTGAATTTATAGATTATCTCAGTGCACATGCAATTCACACCTTTGGATTCTTTGCTGATAAATTTGCAGGCGGGGATCAAGAAAGCATATTGGCTTGCAAGGTCTTGGGATATCCAGTAGAGATGATATCGCACGTATCTGATGAGGAGTTGCAGCAGAGAAAGACTACATATGACTCTGCATTAAGATATCAAAACTTTTGTACAGAGTACAGATCCCAAAAATTATCACTTGACAATCTTGAGAAACAGTGTAATGATGCAGACGATCTAAAGAAACTGCGCAAGACCTCCCAGTATAAGGACATTGAGGAATCCTTGGATAAACTGCTCAAAGATACAGCAGAGTTTGGCAATGGCGGTGCAGTTAAAATGGAGAGACAGGCCAGTGCATGGGCATTGCAAGCTACTGACAAACGCTACAATATCGTATATGCAGAATGGTGCAAGAGCCATCCGTTACCTGACATTACTAATGACGAGTACAATAAATCATGGGAGTCATATCTTCTTGAGAAACTAAACAACTCCAAAGGACGACAACCTATAGTTACATCACAACCACACTTTGAGAGCCTACAAGATGCAATCAAAGTCCGTGACAGAAACACATCCACACTAGATATGTTTGTAAAACCAGAAAGAGTAGCAGATGAGGATATCTATAATAATTGCTGGCATGACAAGCAAGCCAAAATGTGGTATGTCCAAAATGATAACCTGTCTGAAAAACTAACTGAACTTGCAGTGTCAGACCCAGAACATTCACAACACACTTGTGGCAGACGTGTATGGGGATTTTCTGAGGATATGGTGGAGATGCATCATGGATTCCCTTCCGTGATGGCAGAGTTTGAGGACTGTGATAGGTATATGCGAATAAAGATGAGCAGAAAGACAGGAGTTGATATCAGATATTTCACAAAATCTAAAGTGCCATTTCTCTTGCCAATCTTAACTGATGATGATATTACAGAAGAGCTTGAAAGAAATATTGGAAAATATGCTTTTGGTACTAGAGAGATTAGATTTGTTGTACAATCCTCTGGCTGTGAGTATAACATGACTCCAAAAGAGTACAAACTGTACTGTAAGGTGTGGGGATTCCAACATTTGCCAATAGCTGAGAGAGTACGACGTGCACTCTTTACAGTGGAATCTGGTCTCACTTTGGATGAGGAAGAAACAGAGCAGGGATTATCTGAGCATCTCAACGAACTTCCATTAAATGAATACGGATCAGTTGATGTGAGACTGCCACCTGTAATTCACAATTAAAACATGATCTAATTAGAGAAAAAATTAATGCCGAAACAGAACACAAATTATCTCTCAAAAATGATGAGGACGATATTCAAAAGACATCTTGCGTAATTAGACTATCAACATTACACAAATTCTTTCACAACAAGATTCAAAGATAATCTCAAACTACTTTCATGTAAACAATTATCAAAAAAGGCATTTCTCTGAGTCACAAGATATTAGTTTGATGTGATTCCATAATGTCAGAAATTATTTGAAATTAAACTCAATGAAAGAAGAGGTTTTGTCTGCAATTATACGAGAGGTCCAATAATTACAAGTAGAAAGGGTTTTCCTGGTATCTAAGATATGATACTTGATTAAAATTAGAAATTAACGAAAAACTCAATATTCCGTGATCATATAAATAGACGTAAAATCAATGGTTATTGAAAATATGGTGACTGAAGAAATGGATTTTATAACTGCTCCATGTGATTGGACTGAGAAAGATGCAGAAATTATAGCTGACTATGAAATAACAAAAGAGTTAGGACTGCGTAATGTCAAAACTTTGGACGTCAAATAAATCTCTCTTACCATATATCTAGATGACCTTTTGAATACACACCAAAATTTAACAAAAAGATTGCGAATCTAAAATCCTCTAGTAACCGAATTAGAAAACTTTGTGAATGGATTGCAGAACAACAAGATCCTGAATGCATTGCAACCTGTCATGAAACCATCAACAAGAAACTCTATTTTCCTCAATATACCATATTATCTACAAGTTTGAGAATCAAGAGATAGTGTTTGTATTGTTTTACAGCAACAGATTCACCATTACCACCTGCAACTCTTTAAAACATAATTTTCCCTATGTGACTTTGATTTAATGACATCCAAACCATCACTGTATGATGATTTACAAAATTCAAATGAAATGTAATTTTCATATCTCAGATAATTTAACGTTTCATTGAACGTTGAGTTTTTTATTTTGAAGATAAACACAGAAATCATTTTGAAAATTCAGAAATTATATTTTATAAAATTCACACAGAAATGATACATAGAATCTCATGAAAAATTAAACAACGTCTTGTAATTGAGATGATTCACTATTTGTAATTTTAGTGATTTTGAGAGTAAAATATCCAACCCATTCAAGATTTATTATTTTGAAAATACCTATTGTAATCAAAGATTAGGAATATTGAAAAATAAATTAAAAATAATTAATAGTTATCCTTCTGATATACCGTTACAACCACATACCTTACATTTACCATTGAGTTTGGATGTATTTGTATTCACAGTAATCTTGTGACTAGAAAATGCATGACCGCATTCTCCACACACCATACCATACGTTTCCTCATTTGATTTCATTTCTACTAGCATTCTATCACCTCCATTCAGTTCACTTTACGTAATAAAGAATTTGAGAGTTCACTTTGATAATAACGACTAGCTGGAATTGTTACAACACCCATCCACAGAATCGATTCTTTTTATTCTTTCATAAATTTTTCTATACAGGCTTGTTATAATTTCTGATTCTAAAAATTTCCTTCTTTTCACTGCGTTTGATCTGTTTGTTGCATTGAGTTTTTTACCTTCTAAAACCAAATCTGCATAATTATGAGGTTTGGTAACACGTGGAAATTGCTTTTGTATTTCTTTTGCAAGTGCTTTGTGAGAAATAGCCAAATCTTATGATATATGAAAACTGTATTCAAGTAAGAGGATAGATCAGCCACAAAATCAAATTATATCATTCCCTGATTGTCACACCCTGAGATTATACATTGCGAGAGGAACAGGTAAAGATGATTGTTCAAAATCATAAACAACAAAAGATAATCAATTGATTTGAAAAAGTTATTGATAATGAACACAGAAATCATTTTGAAAATTCAGAAATTATATTTTACAAAATTCACACAGAAATGATACATGATATCTCACACCAAACCAGAGGAGCATCTTGTAACTGAAATATGGATTGAGTTGGCAGAAAAAACAAGAGGCGTTAAAATTGTACTGAGAATTGTACTGAGAATTGTACTGAGGATTATCTTGTGATTTATATTTTGTAAAAATTACTCTTTCTCATTCTAAATCTTTTTTTATATCTTCAAATTCTTTTTTTGTTATTTCGCCTTTGGCATATCTATTTTTTAAAATCTTTAATGAATCATCAGAAACATTATCTGAGGAGGTTGTTTTATTTTGCTGTTTTGCATCTTTGATCTTTTCTTTGATCAGATTTATAAAAATTTCACCTTTCTCTTTTGACAGCCCAGACAAGAAACCTGATGATTGTCCAATAAATGGAATGCTGCCTTTTGACATTTCTGTTAGTCCGGGAATTATCAAAGATATGGATGATGAGAAAACCCCCTTTTGTAATCTGACATCTACAATTGAATCAAATGAAAATGTTTCAATATCCTTACGCACACCAAACAAACTAGGATTGTAAATTATAATTCTTAAAGACGTGATAAAAAATATATTTGAACCACCGCCATTAAATGAACCGCCAGGTCTCCTCGTTATTTGTATTGCAACTTGCAAAACTTTTTCATCAGGTTCTAGTTTATCACTGATTTTTTCTATCCCTTTTTGTTCTTTCTTTGTAAACTCGCCATCTTGTTTTTTATCAAACATTCCAATTATCCCACATATTTTTTACTGCCATCACTTTTGTTTAATTTTCATTATTTAACCTTATTATTCATCTGATGTTTGTAATTATGCTTGTAATTATACCTGCAAAGATACTTGCAAAGATACTTGCAAAGATATTGTATGGTTTTTTCATAATAATGAAAAGTGGACAGGAAAAGATATTCCGTAAAGATGTACAAAAATATGGACACACATGGGTGATTGAAAATGGCAGAGAATCAAGATGCAATGAATGAGGGAAAGATTTCACTTGCGTAATTACAAACAAAATCTCACCTTTCACTCTCAATAATTCCTATCTTATGGAATCACAACAAATCTAAAGTTTGGTACTTAGTCTCCAAACTTTACAAATTCTTGTATGTATTTATGGTTCTGGTGAATTATTTTGCATCAGAATCACGTTTCAATCACAAAGATTTACCAAAAAATATGAATTCAGACACAATTGTACTTTTTAATCAAATTTGCATCTCTTATGCATGTTCAAATATTTTTTGATATTATTGATGGTTTCTTTTTTTCCAGCATATGCAGACCATGACATTTACTCTTTTGATGCTTTGAATGTGATCTTTATTGACTTGGGAACAAAGGGCGACTCTACTCTAATTATATTCCCAAATGACAGTGTAATGCTAATTGACGGCGGAATGCCCTCATCTTATGATTCCATCAGACAGACTTTGCAAGATTTTAATGTTGATACCATTGATGTGTTGATTGCAACGCATCCAGACCAGGACCATGTTGCAGGATTTAATGCCTTACTGCAAGATGACTCTTTTAATGTCAAAAAAATCCTCATAGGACCTACGTCAAAAGATACTGCGACATACCAGAACTTTTTGGAACTGGCACAAGATGAATCAATAGTGTATGCAGGTGATACAATCCATCTTGATCCCAAAGTGAACGTTTCTATTTTGAGTCCTCCAGAAGAATTAATTTCCAAGGAAAGTAACGCGTCTTTGGAGAATTCAAACTCTGTTGTAACTTTGTTGGAATATGGCGACTATGAGTTTTTGTTTACCGGTGATGCGACATATACAACTGAAAAATGGCTGATACAAAATTATGATGATGCAATTGATGTCGATATTATGAATGCACCACATCATGGTTCAAAGTATGCAAGTACGGAACCATTCATTGATGCCACTACTCCAAGATTGGTCATATTTTCTGCAAATGATGGCAATAGATATGGACATCCACATGATGAGGCAGTAATGAGATACGTCATAAATGACATTCCAGTTGTGCAGACTAGTATGGGCAATATTATAATTCAGACAGACGGGATAAAGTGTTCTGTAATGTCCTCTGATCTTCCAGATGTTGAATTTCCATGTTTTGATGGAGTTCAGATGATTCCTGAATTTAAAAGTGTGATGATAGTGATATTTGCAAGTCTGGTTTCAGTCGTACTATTTAGATTCAAGATACCGTTGTTTCAAAACTGGCAAGACAGTAGATAAAAAAACATCTCATATGCTGGGACATTTTCCTGCCTGCAAATTCATCAACAATTACTATGAATAATTTTGATTTGCAATCTGTTTTCTGCAATACATTTGCAATTATTCGGACATTAAACGTAAGAGGATAAATACATGAATCTCATGGAATGATTCCTGCCTCTTTGGTCTGAATTTCTCAACACTGACATGACTAGTTTCCATTCCTTCTCTTTTGTGATACTCTTCTGGAATAATACTGGGGAGAGATTGAGCAGGGAATGCATGAAGAATTGACCAGTCTTTAGAATTTACATATAATTAAATGTGAGATGTTTCGTGTAAAGTTTTGTGTCCTTTGTAGACATATATTTTCATAGAATGTAATTTTTGATTTTCAAAACTATTTCTGCATCACTTGTAGTTTTTCAAATTATTTTTGTTGATTATTCTGGAAATACGAGTTTTATTAAATTGGACGTGTTCAAATATCTGTTTTCATCATTAGAACTGGCAACTAATTGTGATGGTCAAGATAGAATGGGTTCAGAATCAGATAATGAAATTAACAGAATTAGTGGTACAGAATTATCTGAAATAACTAATTTTAGAAATTTTAATGCTCGTACTAAACATATTGACAAAAATGATCAAGATGTAGAAAAATATAATGAAGGAATAGATAAATTGGATGAGATGATTATTCTTTTAAGAAAATCAGTTAAAAATATAATGATAGATTAAATCAATTATCACAAGTTAACATGATCCCTTTTTAGAATCAATTTATAAAATAATGCTTTGAATTTACACACTTAATTCTTTAAATTCTTAAATTTTGTGTAAAGTTTTGCAATATCACGTCCATCGTCACCTAACATGGTTAGTATGTCTGGAATAAGTTTTGTATCTCTTTCTATGTTGTCTAGCTTACAAAGCCTTTTTTCAATATCAATTAATCTAGAATCAATAATTTTGAAATTATTGTTCATAATGCTAAAATTATTTACTGTACTTTCAGAAAACTTGTTGATTGCATAAATGATATTTTTGAATTCTTTCATTACATCTATATTGTTATCATCATTACCTGTCATGATTTATTATTATTGAAGTATACATTTGAATCTTTTGATTTATCCTGCAAGTAATCAGTAGACATCTTGCGTAATTAGAAACAAAATCTAACCTTCTAACTGATTCAATTTCCCAATTTATTACATCACAACAAACTCTTGCTTTCACCGTATCTTGAAATTAATCATTCCACAAACAATGTCACTAATCACATCATAACGACACAATCTGTTCCTAAATGTATCTGAATTAATTCTGAATTTCTTTATCTTACTGATTATATGCCTCTACTTTGATTCAGATGGAACATTATAATTTATTCTACTCTTTCTGAGGTATGCTCAACTTTCCCTTTTGTACGGCAAAACACTGATTTGATCTATGGTCTTTTTGAATCCCCAAATATCCCAAGTCATAAAATATCATCAAATCTTTAGATAATCCTGGATGTTTAATTTGCATAATCATTTCTTCATCCAGTGGTGGTTTGTGGATTATTTCATCTTTAGATTTATTGTGATTTGATTCTTTACAGTATGTTTTTGCCTGAATAGTGTGTCTTTCTTTTGGTACGATTTTTGGGTCTAGGAATTTGTTGTTCTGTACCATGAACCATTACAATTAGCTCAGGAAAGAACTCGTGCAGTTGCTGTATGTCGTTAATCTTTTTTGAATCTGCATAGAATTTGGATAGGATTGTCTCACTGCCGGTTCCAGATATCTGATGTTTCTACTCACGTTGCTCTGGTATAATCCAAACTGATGACTTGTTAAATCATAGGTCAGATACATTCGATAGTACGCTAGCAGCATTTACCAACCTATCTTTTACATTCAAATCAAATCAATATCCTGCACCAATGTCTCGTTGTCTTTAGATATTTCAATAATACGGTGATTCTTTGACATTCTTTAGAATCACATCAAACTAATATCTTGTGACTCAGAGAAATGCCTTTTTTGATGATTGTTTACATGAAAGGAAATGCTTTGTGTAATGTTGATAGTCTAATCACATAGGATGTATAATCTCAGAATTGTAATCTTGAGAGAATCCGAATAATTTAGAATGTTTGATTTTGCAGATAACTCATCCTCTTACATCCAAATAAAATCTTCTCCTATTCCACCGCTTATTCATTGTAGATGAGTGCACATTTGGGTTGGCTGTTTAAAGAATTGATGTTACGTGTTATTTGTTACAATATACAAGTTTGATAAAGATTACAAAACATATGCGAGGATAGTTTTAGGATCTGCACGTTCTGAGATGAAAGATTCAATACGCAAAGTGTAAAGAATCAAAAGTCAAGATAGTCAAACTATTTGATTATCTAACGCTTTACAATTGTAATTCCTAAAAAATCTTAATTACATAATTAATCAAATTTCCAAGATGCATGTCTAAAAGGATATTTGCACCCATTTCCAAGCCTGGTCAACAGAGGTCGACTTTTAATCAACTACCTTAGGGTTCCGTGGGTTCAAATCTCACTGGGTGCATTTTTAGTTTGGTTACTTTTTTAACTTTTATTATAAAGTTTATAATAATTATAATGATTGAAAGTCGATTACCCTAGTCGGTAGTCTGTAAGAGCCAGTACATCGGTTCTTACATTTTATTTTTAACATCAGTTACAATGGATAGTAAAGTGCTCAATTTGGATCAAAAAATAACGATCATTCAGTAGATGAAAAACATCTCATATACTGGGACATTTTCCTGTCTGCAAATTCATCACAATTACTATGAATAATTTGAGCAAACGCCTATACCATGTATCAATCTCAAAGATATACTACAGTCATAATTATTCTTGAAATTAATCCCACTTAATACGAAAACATTAGAGATATTGCATGTTGTATGTGGTTATTCTCGCTACAGTTATCATTGCAGGTATTGCAGGTGCAGGTGTTATTGCAGTAAATAGCATAACTGATACATCTGCTGCTGACTCTAAATCTTCTCAGATTAACAATCTTAGAAATTCCGAATACATTAATGCATATTTTGACGGTACAGATATTCATCTGGAGAATAGGGGCAAGGCAACATCAGAGATAATCATGATGCGATTCTACAACGATGAGGGAGAGGAGGTTAGAAGAATCAATCTGCCTGATGGAACAGGACGTGTCTTCGGCTCTGGCGTACCTGCCACATTCTCCTCCCATGAATTGACTTTTGATGACTCTGAACTCTCTCCGCGTGTTCCCAAGGTTTTAACCATTCCGATACACGACACTACACATTCAGGTGAGATTGTTACAAAGTATGGCAATGTAATTCCTATTCGAGATATGCAGTATGGTAATGATGGAACTGGAGATGGAATTGGTGATGGAGACGGTCAATCCATGATTGATGGAATGGGAATCACATCACGAATCATCTCAAAAGAGTACGGAGACAACACAATGATGATTCATGGTAAGAATGCTACAGGTCAGGTTGAATCAGTAGTGCCATATATTCATGTGTCTGGTGATTCCAAATATGCTGCATTTGTTGGTGCAAATGATGAAAAGGAGATCATTCCGATTCCACTTTTTGGTCAAAAATATATTTACAATGACAATGATTCATCCCTGTTTGTAAACAATCCAAACATATTGTCATTTGAATCCTCAGAGATAACATCAGGTGACATCCCAAATGTTGTTAATCGAAATAGCAAGGTATCGATAGATGGCAACGGCATATTTATACTCAAACCAACTACAAGGGGCGATGTATTGTTATCCACAAATGTACATGATAATGAAAATTTTAAAATTGTAACAAGCGATGTGGATTTGGCATCTTTATATTCTATTTTATCGACACCCTCCACCTTCTCTGATGATGGATTGTTTTATGTAGACGTTGCTCCTGAAACATTTCCATCTGAGCATTCTTTTCATAATACATTTTTTAGTGCGAATGTCAATGGAATTAGATGTAAAGAATCAGTCGCACGTTTTAACATCAATTCCACTCCACTGTACGTTCCTTTCATGACTCCTGACATGGTAAAACGAGTGGACTGGGTTTTAAAATATGATGGGCAAACCGGTTCAATAGCAATGCCTTCTGTAACAATATATGATCATAAAACCAACTCTACATCATATATTTTGCATTATTCTGATCTTCAGCGTCCTTCATACGTTACTCCTACCTCGTATGTAAAATCATCTGGAATATACATGGATAGTGGGGGTAGTCTGCGTATAAATTTGGCCACTCTGGCAAAAGATTCTAGTGAGGATGGATTCGTCGATCTGATCTGTCACATTCGGTCGGCAATAAGTACCAATTCTTTTGCAGGTAATTCTGGCATATCTGGGTTGGAATCATCTGCTCGATTAGTTGTAGATTCAGAATCATATACCCTTCAGCATACTTTTACCGGAAACACATTGGTGCAACCAGTATTCATTACAGATAACACATACTTTGTCTTTAATTCATCTGGCACGAAACCTATTGAGATTAGTGCATCTGAATATCGGGGTGATAGAGAAATTACAGTTGCATCCGATGATTGGAGTTATAGCGGAACACCTGGATATTCCTTATCAGACCATAACAATATGAAACGCATTTCAGGCAATTCCTATCGTGTCACCCCATATGCTGAGGCAACCCTCAATGTCCCAGTTGATGCTGATTCTGTAACTTTGTCTTTTGATTGGCGGGCATTCAGTAGACATTCTAGCTCTGTTGTCACAAATTTTAACTTAAAAATACTTGACACTTTAGGCAACGAGCTTGACTCTCAAACTTTTGGTGGACGTTATGACACTGGAATCAAATCTTACAGCAAAGATATTACAAGTATCATATCAGGACATCAAAGTATCATAGTTCGAATGGGACTCAATGATATATGGAGCGGTAACTATGCCCAACAGATTTGGTGGGATGATGTGACATTGCTATCCACTTTTTCTGAACCGGCAACACCTAATCTTTTCTTAAAAGTATCTGGACTGGAACAGAACATACCATATCAGATAATGGTGGAGAACTCTCCCATAGTTTCAGGACTGACATCCGATAGTGGAGAAATACTTGTCAACAGCAACGATGGTGTCTCATCACTGGATTTGAATACTGAAGGAACATTGGTGATATATCCAGAGTCGACATCTTACCGCGGCTCTTTTTCGACAGTTATCATGGACCCACTAAATGACGCGACACTTCATATTGATACACCAGAAGATATTATCTATACGGTTCATGCATATGGTTCCATACCTGTAATTAGTGATGTCCAAATCAAGAATGCCAGAATTTCAGGAGGGGAGGGTGATAATATCAATACGCTTGCATTACCATTCCTTAACGGTAATTTTACATCATCTGATACGCTCAACGTGCCAATTCTTCCAAAATTTGACACCATACACATGCAGATTAATGGCGTGGATATATCACTGTCTTTCTCCAACATTATCAACACTGCCAAGATAAGAGTAATATCCAGTGAATCATCTACCATACGTATAACTAGTCCTGATGCAGAACTGCCATCAGCATCATCATCGGTTGGTGCTACGGCAATAATTATTGCCACAGCACATGGTATGATGGATGCAATTGTATCTGAAAAGATATCTGGATCTGTCTTTATCGAAAACAAGTATAGTTTTGATACTGTTGAAACCATACCACCACCTCCACCTCCACGTCCACGTGATCCGTTGTCAGGATGGCTTGAGGTATATGTGGATGGAGAATTAAGAGGCGAACCGATATTACTTGGTATTAACGAATCTCCAAACTTTACCCCATCATCTGATTCTGATACCCGAACAACCAGCGCAGGAACTAGATCTACCGGACTGACCATCACGACATACCATAGCGGTACTCAAAGCGTACTGTACGAGTATCCTGATTTTCTAGTGACAGGTAGTGTGTCAGTAGATGTAGAGCCAGGCGATATGGTCGAGTTTTATCTATATTCAAAAATATTCGGTGAGATAGATGAATCCATACCACGAGGCAACAACTGGAAGGAATCAGGACAATCCGTCTCCACTGCAATAATTAAGAGCGGCTCGATTCTCACCAGTCAGCGATAGCCTTTTTCAAATGTCGCAACTCACAAGATGTATAGAATCTGTAAAATGATTTGTTTGCGTAAAGGTTGATGCATACGAATTGAGCCGTCTTATGAGTTGGCAGAAAAAAACAAGCATCCAAGAGATGCTGAGATTGTACTGAGGACTTTATTTCTTACGAGTGTGACATATAACTATCCAGATTATGTCGTGTCAGGTACTTTATCAGTTGATGTGAATACAGGTGACTAGAGTTTTATCTGTATGGAAAAATACATGGTGAGATTGACAGATATTCACCACCAACAGGGTTTTCATCAGGATTAATCTACTGCAACTGTTACGATACGTAGCGCATCTATTCAGACAAGCCACAGTAGTGATGGTGTGTTTTTTATGGTTTTGGCAACAACATCCACTTTTAAAATATTAACAAAAATGGGTTTAGTATTACCTTGTATTATGCCATTCGTATATTTTTTGGTAATTCATTATGATATATCTGGTTTTGAAATATTTCTTCAGCAAAAAGTAAACATAGGTTTGTGATTGGTGCTTTGTTACTATACCTAATATTCAACCCATTCATGAGATTAGGGTGCAGTTGATGGTGTGGTATGTATTGCCAACTATTTTTGGGTTGCTAGTGGTGTTTATCTAATGTTTTTAAATTTTAATAATTGTGTGGCGTATGGATAAAATTACTGATGCTGAAAAAGAACGTGTAAAAAAGATGTATGATTGTGATGAAAATCCACTATTTTATCAAATCAAACCTAGAGGTACTTTTGATATTATAGAATCCTGAAAAATAACAAAAGAAGATTTAGAGGAATGGTAGAATTTTATATTTAATGCAAAATGATTGGTAGAGATATCTATCTGCAAAATCAAATATTCCAAATCATCCCTAATTCCCTCAGGATTCTAATCTTGAGAGAATCAGAATGTTCTAAATTTGATGTAGATATCCTCTTGTCTACTCATGGCATACAACCCTAAATAAAACTAATTTGTGAGTAGATACAGTGACTGCAAATAGCAAAATAAAGATTGTAAAAAGGATGTAAAGTTTGAGATGAACAACTTGTTATCATATGTTTTTTTATCTGCATTTTTTGTAATATTATTTACACTTTTAATCATATTTTTTCTCCCAACTTGTGTCACTGCAATAACTGAAATAGTCTGTCAAGATACAGTATTTAATTACAGCAGTTACTTTCCTGAGGTAGGTCCCCTATGCAATAGACCGCAGCTCTATGAAAAATGTACCACTATTTGGGAAAATATCTTTAATTAATCTCATGTACAATAGATGACAAGTAACCCATTTAGATCTAAACGTCTTTGATTAATTGATTCAATAGACGTAAGAGAAAAGTCCTCGATACAGTTTTAACACTTTTTGGAATGCTTGTTTTTTCTGCCAACTCAATCCATATTTCAGTTACAAGATATCCCTCTGGTTTGGTGTGAGATATCATGTATCATTTCTGTGTGAATTTTATAAAATATAATTTCTGAATTTTCAAAATAATTTCTCTATTTTTGTAATTTTTTATATCATTTTTTGTTAATCATAGTATAATTCCTGTATCAATCTCAGGATTGTAATCTTGAGAGAATCAGAATGTTCTAAATTTGATGTAGATATCCTCTTGTCTACTCATGGCATACAACCCTAAATAAAACTAATTTGTGAGTAGATACAGTGATTGCAAATAGCAAAATAAAGATAATGTTTTCACTTTTAATTTTCTCGGGAATTGTTGCTGTGACTGCTGGAAATAACATGATGTCTTTTGCACAAACAGTTAATGATGATTTTACAATATCTGATGATTCTCTTGATGGTTTGATTCCTGATGATGGTACAGAGGCACTCATACACATTAACTAATCAAATGTCAGGCAGTTATGATAGTCTGGGTGGAGATAGTGGTTCACCTATTTTTAATGATCAAAATGGAGTAAATCTTTTTGGAATTCATAACGGTGTAACATGTCAAGTACAATTAGATGGTGGAATAGTCCTTGGATTTTTCCAAAATAATACATGTCCTACAGGTAGTAGCGTGTATAAGATATTCTCATCTTGGGAAAGTGTATCTAATTCGTTGAGGTTAAGATGAAAAAATCATTCATTTTTTTCCAAGTATTTTAATACTTGTTTCAATCATCAGCATTACACTGTTTTCAAGTTTTAATGCAACTCAAATATCAGATGAATCTTTTGATTGTAGACAAGTTAGTTTATCTGATAGAAATGAATGTTTAATAGAGAATATGGGTCCTACTGCATATCATGATAGTTCATGTACTCAAGTCAAGGCTGATTTCAAACACTGCTCTATAATCATACCGCAGACTGAACAAGAATGCATTGATCTATATGAAATTTACAAATCTGTTTCAAAAAAACCTGTTCAATATTGGGAATATGAACAAAGAAGATGTGATGTATAGTTGTGGAATATTTTAGAACACACAGATTTAATCTTGCCTAAATTGTGGTGGGGATCATATGTTGAATGGTGGCATGACAATTTCTAAAACACTTTTTTTTATTTTTTTATTTGTAGCACTAGTCACAATATCAACATATGTGTTTTTCTCTTTTGATTTTTGGTATCATCTTATTACAACAGGAAATATTTTTTATGAATGCACAGGATTAGGTACAATACAGAAATACGCAGAATCTTTAGATCGTAAAATATTATACAATATTGAAAATGATTGTTATTATTTAGAAGATCAAATATAATTTGATGAATTTTTACATACAAAAAGATTAGGAAATTATTTTCAACCAGTAACTATCCTTATACCTCAGATCAAAAGTCTTTTCAATTTATGGTTCTTGCAAAATACCAAATACATATTCAAATTAAATTTGCGTGTTCTAAAATATTCCAAGAACTGTATATCTCATGAATTGATTCATAATTCTGATTAACATGTCTGCACTGTCTCCAAATCTATTTAATCATATTCAAATGTGGAGATCTCAGAAGATATACCAGTTTGCAAAAACCCCTGGGACATGTTGCATCTGAAATAATAACTGATTTTTTTGATTGTATAATTATGGATAGGGTAAAGAATCTCTTTGAGTGTGTAATCATGATTACAAAAAGGATGTTCAAGTAGACCTGACTTTACCATGTCTTGAGCTTGATGAATCCATATATTGCCAGAAAAACTATCTCATCATAAAGGAATAGAGAAACCACATTTGAATAAATTTGGTTTTATTTTCATTATTACTTTTATATTGTATTTGAAAATTACCGTAAATATTGGGTATTAACAACAAAAATGTGTTGGCGGATTGAGATTCTTTTCTCCTTGGGATCAGATAGAATCACATTTGGGAATTTAATTTATTTCTAATTAAAATGAACAAAAACATTTTAGTGATATTTGCAATTCTAATTTTCACATCTGCACCTACATTAGCTTTTGGTGAACATATCAAAGGCATGTTGACTGCAGAAGAATTTAGTGAAGGCATAAATAAATTCGCTAGAGATGAAGAGTATGTGCGGAAACACGTTGACTTTGTCATTACCACTCATGAGTGGTTTAGAGTCTATGGTGGTACCGGTCTGGCAAACGGTGATCGTGAAGAAGCTATTAAGATTTTCAATCATCCTGATTACCCCTTCAATATTTATGATATGAATGGACGATCACTTATTTGGATTGATGATAGACGCCAGATTGATCCGGAATTTGATCAGATGTTTGTACATGAAATTGTAGATTACAAAAGCGATGAAGAAGATTTGGGAATTTTGTTATTGATAGATGAAAAATATGCAAATCCGGAAAACTATGACCGATATGAGGACCTTATTAGAGCAGTTGTTGATAGGGAACTCCCAATAACATTTCAAGTGTACAAACCAACATCTTTTTCTGGTGAAAATTCTTTTGATTTTATCATTCCAATGATGTCATTTGTTGCGGTAACTAGTATAATGATTGTTTTTCTTGTAAAGAAGAATAAGATATGAAAACAAAATGAGACAATATGCACAAGAGTTTTTTGAAAATTTGATAAATCAAAACTATTCTAGAGGTGACTGGTTTACCAGATGAAACAAATTTAGAAAAAGTGTAAATTCGATGATATACCTCATAGAACTTTGTTTCCTAATTATTCGATCTAGGCTCAAATTACAACCGAAAAATATATGGATCTCAATTTTCACAACAATTTCGTGCCACAGACTGCCAGGTATGATGATCAAAAATATACATACGTGAAAAATTCTATACTCTACATATTGATTCAGAAATAATCAAGAACAATATTAAAAAACTAAATGATAAAGTTGGAACACCGTTTGTCTATTCAGATTACATGTTTTATGGTAACTGCATTGTTTAGAAACACTGTGGTTGCATATCGGCAGATGCAGAAAATAATTAAAGACATGTTAGGAAAAAAATCTCCAAAATATTCTGCAATTTACAAAAGAATCAACAAGATAAACTTAGAAGATGATAACGGTAAAAGAGAGTTCAGATGTCAAAACAAAAACTGAGATAGTGCTTTGTCAGGTGACAGCACAGGTCTCAAGCCAACTAGTCGAGGTGATTGGATGGGTAAAAAATGGGACATAAAGCGTGGATTTATCAAGATGCACATTATGGTTGATTCAAAAACTAGGAAAATTTATGCAGTATCAATTACGGATGAGAAATCAGGTGATGCACCAGAGTTTAAGAAATTACTCTCAGAGGCATTGCATAATGTTGAGAATTCCGTCAATGTTGTTGTACCTGCAGATCAATTATTGGTTAGTGCTGATGGTGCAATGATTCTAATGACAATTTTGAGCAATGTAAAAAGAAAGATGTAATTCCAGTGATTCCCATAAGAAAGAATTTTTCTATAAAAACCAAAGGTAACAATGTAAGAAAAGAACAGGGACTGTTGCAACTCGGTAATTGTAAAATGAATTCACAAAATATCAAAATCTTTGATGATTTAACAGAAGAACAAAAGAAGGCGAATCAAAAACAATGGAAGAAAGATATTGATTATGGCTGACGTTGGACAGTAGAAATTGCATTTTCAACATTTAAGAGAATTTTGGGTGAGGATATATCTGCCAGAGTTTGGTGTAACGTTGTAAGAGAAATAAAATTCTCGCATGATGATATGCAATTTGATGATTGATCATACATTACAACAGGAGAATAAACAAAATTAGACGGATGTTCTATTTTGGGAGATTATGTATAGTTGAATTGGGAAACAAAGTTAATGAATTAGGTTTTTTAAAACATATTTGAACTGGTGTTTGTAATCATGGCAAATCTTTTATTTTCATATGGAGAATACTAATTATGAGTTTGGATGAAACGGCTTTATTGATATCCATCACGGCATTAGTTGTAACGATTGTGATAGCTATAGGTCAGATTTATTTAAAATTATACAGTATTAGAAAAACACAAAATGAGATGAAAGAAGATGCATTAATGTTTTGTAGAGATTTGAAAAGAATATTGACTGATTTTGACAAAGACAACGAGGAGGAACGCTATGAGGTTGACTTGTCATTAAAATCTTATTTCAACGATAACACTGTAAAAATAAGATCATTATCAGAAAGATTATCTGAACATCAATCATGGTATAGTAAAAAACCTGAATTAAAAATAACAAGTGAATTATTAGAGTGGATTATAGAGGACTTTTATGATAATTATTCAGATGAAGAGGAGAGAATACGTATTTGGTCCCAAAACATTCCAGCGTTTCATCACAAATATCTAAAATCATTTCCTGAGAAAAAACACATAAGCATAAGAGGATAGGTCCAAAGTACAATCTCAGCACCGCTTCTTTTTCTTGTTTTCTCTTTTCTACCAACTCACAAAACAACTCAATCTATATCTCCATGTTTCAGTTACAAGATATCCCTCTGATTTGGTGTGAGATATCATGTATCATTTCTGTGTGAATTTTATAAAATATAATTTCTGAATTTTCAAAATCATTCCCCTATTGTTTGTGATTTTTTATATCATTTTTTGTTGATTATTTTTGAGCAAACGCCCATTACCATGTATCAATCACATGGTTATAATCTTGAGAGAATCAGAATGTTCTAAATTTGATGTAGATATCCTCTTGTCTACTCATGGCATACAACCCTAAATAAAACTAATTTGTGAGGAGATACAGTGACTGCAAATAGCAAAATAAAGATAATGTTTTCACTTTTAATTTTCTCGGGAATTGTTGCTGTGACTGCTGGAAATAATATGATATCTTTTGCACAAACAGTTAATGATGATTTTACAATATCTGATGATTCTCTTGATGGTTTGATTCCTGATGATGGTACAGTAGATACTGCAGAAAATTATGAAGGAATTTGTGGTGATTCCAGAGTTTATCTAAAAAAGATTAGTACTGGAGACAAAATATGTGTTACATTTCATACATCTGAAAAATTAATTGAGCGCGGTTATGGTGTGTATTATTATGCCATAATGGGAGAAACATGGAGTAATGTTTGTCCAATATACGCTATGACTGATGAGAATGGTTGCATATTAGATACTATTCCCTTGGATGGATGTAGGTCGGTGAGTAAATCTGATAACTATACATGTTTAAATTTAAACATAAAACCAAAAACAATACTTGATTGCAGTGAAAAATACATTTATGGATATTTATTAAAAGTAGGAGCACCAATATCACTTTCTTCTTATGCTAATTTACATTGTAATTTATTTGATAAACCAGAATATCATGGAAAAATATGTTATGATTGGTGGCTTGGATACAAAGAAATATCAAAAAATGATCTCCACACAATTAACGAAAGTAAATTTATTAATAAATATTGTTTAAATGCAACAGAGCCTGATTGGAAATCTTGGGGATATTTTGAACGTCATGGTAAAATCACGTATGGACCAATATTGAATTTTTACAATACCTTAACTAATGCGTGTAGTTTCGAACTATGCAAATTTACACAATATGATGGTACTGTTTCACATATTCAATGCGAAGCTCAGTCTAGTGTTACTTTCTTTGAATACCCTCAGATAATTTTCAATCAAACATTAAATATGTATGAGTGTGTAATGCCAAACTCATCTCAATGATCAGCAGATAGAAACATATGAAATATATCTGCTAGAGAATTATACCTCGGAGTGCAAGTCTTTGCAATTTTTCAAAACAAATAGTAATGTTTTTTGATCAGTAGTTAGAAATAATTCCATGTACATCACAAATGACGAGTTACACCAAGCTTACAAAAAAGAAAAGTTCGGTAAGAAAAAGGAAAGATTACATGTAATGTGTAAGATTAAAATCAACAAATCTACCATAGCTAAAATTGCAAGACAAATGTTTTGTACATATCAATGTGTAAGGAACTGGCTTGATTCATTTGAAAAATACGGATTAAGAGGCTTGGATGATCTCCCTCGTTCTGGTCGTCCGCCATTAATCTCACACAAAACATTACAAAAGATAGATCACACATTTAAGAGAATTTCAGATGAAATGACTCCAAAGAAACTAGTACAATTCATATTTTACAGAACACACATCATAATACTCACGTGTGTCATTTGATGCACAAATGGAATCCAAAGGTTCCACAAAAACTACATGTGCAGCATCCAAGGATACGTGTCGCAAATGGAATAAACGCATCATTTTACGCATAAAAAAGGCAAAAAAGAAAGGTTTTACCGTATTTATTCAGGACGAGTCTGTATTTGTAGATGATGTACGTCTTGGTAAAAAATATTGGACAGATGTACACCAAAGAATGATTGTACGGTGGAGAGGATCACACCAAAGATTTTTGGTTTATGAGATGATGACAATCAATTTTTAGATCGTATGAAAAATTTAATGCAATTGCATTTAGGGATTATTTGGAAGCAGCTCGTAAAAAATTTGGAAAAATATTTGTTATCGTTGATAGAGCACCACAACACAAAGCAAAGGTTGTAAAAAATATCTGCGTAAAAACAAAGATGTCAAACTGGCATATCTTCCAAGAGGTTCTCCACATTTGAGTATGATTGAAGAGATTTGGAGACAATGTAAACATGTTAATGTTGAATCAGAATTTTATGAGTCAATACATGAGATGAGATATATGGTTATGGAATATTTTAGAACACACAGATTTAATTTGAATATGTATCAGTATTTTGTAAGAACAATAAATTGAAAAGACTTATGATCTGAGGTATAATCTACATTATCCAGAAATATTCAAATATTGTTTTGACAGGAGGAAATCTTTATGATTCATCTAAAAAATTCAAAAAACATCAAGGGATTTCTAATCATTACTTTTTTTCTAGTATTTTTATTTACTACATCCACTGTATATGCAGATCAACAGTTTCACAAATGTCCTTTGAGTAATGGGGGTCATATTCCTTACACTATTCCAATAACACAATTCTATGAGGAATTATCAGATAGATGTTGGGCAGATAAGATAAATTCAAATGTTTTTAATATTGATGGAAAGAATATAGTAATTTATCATGAAGATGTTAAAAAGTTTCTTTATTGGCAAAATGATTACTTGGACAAAGGGTATATAATTGATTTTGATTCACATATATCCAAAGACATCATATTGAAAATACCAAATACTTTTGAAATATTTTCATGGCACTCAAGAAATGTTAGTGACATCAATAATCTAGATCCATATTGGAATATTAGAGAAGGTCACATCGATTGGTATCAGGGGGTATGTTACCGTACACATGTAATTCATACAGATGATAAAATTTCTATATTGATGATAAATTCAGGAGGGGTTCTCGCAGGACAAACAATCCCTGTAACCCTAGACATAGAGCCATTCTGCCTTGACATCTTTGCAAACCCTCCACCATTAATGGATTGTTCACTTGAAAATCAGAATCACATTAATCTGAGAGGTGAGTCAGTCTGTGTTAAATCAATTGAAAAATTAATTGATAGAGATTATCTTGTCTAATCTACATTATCCAGAAATAACCAAATATTGTTTTGACCGGAGGAAATCTTTATGATTCATCTAAAAAATTCAAAAAACATCAAGACAAAACCAAGCAAAACTAAATCAGAGAAGGAGAAAAATACCTCCAAACATCCTAGAACAAGCAGAAATAAACCAACTCGTATTAGATGTATTGCGTAATTATTTCTAGCCACAAATTTTAAAAGATATTTTTTTAAATTAGTAAAAGAACTTGAATTCTTTGGCATAACCTTTGTCAAAATATAGAATTTGGTAAAAAATCTCTTTAATTACACAAGAGATCTAATATATTCATTAAATGATAATTCTAGTAAGAAATTTTTAAAATACCAGTAAATTATAAAAATAATATTGGATATTTATGAATTAGTTGTATTACATTTTACAGGAGAAAATGTGAATATCGTAGCATCGATTGTAACTATTATTGCAGTATTAGGATCTGCAATAAAATACTTTAAAATAAAGAATGATGACAAAAAAAGAGCTTCTAAAAATTTGTATTTAGAATTAAAGGTACATTAGAAAGTTTACAATATGAGGGAGACATGAAAATGAATTTTATCATGTTAAAATCAAAGTTCCAATTAAAGAAAAAGGAAAACTTGAGGTTAAAAAAGATGTTACAGTCTATTTTATGAATAGAGATCTAAATCATGATTTTTATGATAGTCTGATATTTTCTGGACAAATTAATTTTTTAGAACCAAGTTTACAACAACAAGTACAAGATACATTCAAGCGTATTAAAAAACATAACGAGTATTTGGAGATTACCAAAAAATGGGAGATGAAAAAGAAAATGAGCCAATTCCTAGAAAATCTCATTCATATTATGACTTGTTAGATAAAGATGAACTTTGTTTAAAAAAAGAAATTCCTAGAATAATGGAATAATTACAGGAACATTTTGACTTTAATCAGTTGAAGGTCTAGGTTTGCCAGTTTTTGCCCCTGCATTTGTAGATGCAGACATTGATTCACGTGCAGGTGCTTCTTGACTACCATAAAATGATCTCCCAGTACTTTTTTCAACTTTTTTTGGTTTATCGTTGCTCATAATAGTAAATACCACTTTTAATATACAAAACACTCGCATGATCTTAGAGTAAGAGGATAGACCAGCCACAAAATCAAATTTAAATCATACGAGTCTAAATTCTGGGATTCTCTCTTATGGGCAAACCCTGAGATCATACATTGCGAGATGTAAAGGCATTTGCTCAAATTACTAATCAACAAAAAATGATATAAAAAACCACAAACAATTCAGGAACCATTTTGAAAAATCAGGAATTATCAAAAAGCCAATATTCTATGAAAAACTGCATCTGTAAATAACGAGTCAGAAAGGACATTACATAATCGTAATCTCATGAAAAATCAGATGATATCTTGTAATTGAGGAGCATATGAAAATATGATACCATACAGATTGACTCGTTTTGTGAGTTGGCAGCAAAGATGAACACATCCAAAAAGTGTTAAAATTGTACTGAGGACCCTATCCTCTTACAAAGACCTAATTGGACAACAATCTATTGTCCTGCTTGCACTAGTAACTTGTCTCTAGTTTCAATCATTTCAAGAGTCATATCCTGTGCCCCGATAGTCAATGTCTTTTCTTTTACATCAGCATAGTTTAGCGGTTGGTGTCCGAACAGTTCGTTCTTGCCTGAATGGATTGTAATATTTCCATACAAGTCGGTATCAAAGTTGAATCGAGAGTAAAAGCCATCCGCAAACAATCCGTTACTTTTTTCTGGAACTATCTCTAACGTGTAAAAATGTTTGTCGCCTATATTGTATGTCTCTACATTGTTTCTGGAATACAGTACACGAACTCCATTCTGCTCGCCAATTGCGTTAGCCTTAAGATCATAGAATATCAAAGTATCTGAGAATTTACCTGTGGTATCTTTTAGGTAATAGTCTACTGCAAGTGTGATCTTTTGATATGGTTCAAGATAATCAATTCCAAGATATTTAGTACCATTATCATGGGTGAATGTGTCTTGAAAAGGAAAAAGCTCAATCTCTGCCTTTTCAACTGTAGCAACTGCAATGACATCTACCACTTCAATAGACTTTTCAATGGATATATCGTAATGCTGTGCTGAACCACTAAAAGATGAACCAGAGTATGATGTGTATATTTGATCAAATATAATGAGATGTGGTCCAATCTGGATGCGAGGATGAGGATAGTATGAATTTTCCATCTGATCAAATATGAATACGACAAATCCTGCACCAATTACCATAACTATACCTATTACAGAAAGCACTATTCTCTTGTATGTCATGGGTATCGTACCTCTATCTTATTTTTGTCTAGTATGTTTAGATTGTATCCGTAATTTGCACCGCATGAATATTGATAGTATACTAAATCAGATGCGGAACCGGCATGATCAAGTCCAATGAAATGAGTCATCTCGTGACCTATGTATGTCCAAGGCGATACTCACATAAACGGAATGGAAGGGTTTTGGAATGCTAAAACTTTGTATCATTATCGAGGTGTACCAAAGCAGTATTTTCATTTGTATCTTAAGGAGATAGAGTTTAGATTTAACAACAGAGATGAGAATATCTTTGAATTGTTGGTAAAAATGTTGGTAAAAATGCTTGTAAAACCTGTTCCAAAAGAGTAGGTATTGCCTAATCTTAATATCAATATGAAACTAAATTATAATAATGAAAGCTGTCTCACTTTTTTCTAGTGCAGGTATTGGAGAAGCATATCTCAGAGATATTGGAGTAAAAATAGTAGTTGCAAATGAGTTATTGGAGGAAAGAGCAAATTTATACCAATTTTTGTATCCAGAAACACAAGTTGTAATAGGTGACATTTTAGATAATAAAGTATATGATAAAATTTTAAAAAAATCCGGAAAGAAAATAGATCTATTGTTAGCAACACCACCTTGTCAAGGAATGAGTATTGCTGGTAAAAATAGAAATGTAAAACAAATGGCTGATGATAAAAGAAATTATTTTATTTTCAAAATAATTGATTTTATTAAAAAGAAACAACCTGATTTCATATTGATTGAAAATGTACCATTCATTTTAAAATTAATTTTACCCTACAAAGGAAAAATATATTCTGTAACTGAATTACTTTGTCATATTTTTAAAGAAAAATATAAAATTGAATCATCTATATATGATTCTTCAGATTATGGTGTTCCTCAAAAAAGAGAAAGAGCAATAATCAAAATTTTCAAAAAAAATAAAAAATGGAGTTCCCCCTGTAAAGGAAAAAAAATATCTGTCAAAGAAGCTATTGGTGATCTACCAAGTCTAGAATCTGGAGAAAAATCTAAACTAAAATGGCATTTTGCAAGAAACCATGATAAAAAACAGATCTCATGGTTAAAACATACACCTACAGGAAAATCTGCATTTGAAAATAGATCTTTTTTCCCTAAGAAAGAGAATGGTAACAAAATTAAAGCATACATGTCTACATACAGACGTATAAAATGGAATGAACCAGCACCCACCATAACAATTAGAAATGATGCAATCAGTTCACAAAGAAATGTTCATCCAGGTAGACGTTTAAAAAATGGACAATTTTCAGATTCAAGAGTATTGACCCCTTTGGAATTAATGCTATTATCATCACTTCCTAAAAATTGGAAACTTCCAGAAAATGTTTCTGAATTATTAATTAGAAGATGTTTGGGAGAATGTATTCCACCATTATTGACAAAAAAAATAATATCAAAAATTAACAAGTAAAATGACACATACGATAGAAAGACCAAAATGGATTTTATACTTGATATTAAAGAAAGTGATACAGTAATAATTCTAGCAAGCACACTTTTTTTATAATCACTTTGATAACAATATTAGAGAGATAGATTACATGGATTTTGATAAAATTATTATGAATAATTTGGGAACTGATGTAAGTAGAAAAATATCAGATCTAACTCTAACTAAATTTGCATCGAGGACAAAGTGAATAAAATGCAAATTACAAATGAAGACAACTTAGATCTAATGAATAGATATGAAGATAATTATTTTGATCTAGCCATAGTTGATCCACCTTATGGAATTCTTAACAAAACTAAACGTGGTAGTGATTATAAATTCAATATGGATGAATATAGCAAATGGGATATAAAACCAAAACAAGAATTTTTTAACGAACTTTTTAGAGTATCAAAGAATCAAATTATTTGGGGTGGAAATTATTTTGGTCATTTATGGATACACAGTGAATACAATAAATGCTATCTTATTTGGGACAAAAATCAACCAGAAACTCTCAATAATTTCGCAATGGCAGAAATGGCTTGGACTTCACTTGATAAACCATCTAAAATTTTTAGATATAGCGTTAGAAAAAATAGAAACAAAATGCATCCTACACAAAAACCACTCGAACTGTATGAATGGATTTTAAAGTTATTTGCAAAAAAAGATTATAAAATTTTAGATACTCATTTAGGAAGTGGAACTATTGCAATTGCATGTTATAATGCTGGAATTGATTTAACTGCATGTGAAATTGATAAAAAATATTTCAAAAAAGCAATAAAGTTTATTGAAGAAAATATATCAGAAAAAATAGATACAAAAATACCCCAGGTATTAAAACAAACAATAGGTAAATAATGAATTATTTTTTATTTACAACTAATATCGATCAATCTGAACTTGATATGAGATTAGCTTCAAAAAAATGACCATATTACTTTCACGCCATTTATGATCACCGTATCTGAACATGATTGAGTAATGCCAGAAGATTGGCAAATATGCACTGTTGGTATCTATACATTATGCAATGTTTGTAATAATGAACAAGGCAGTCTCTAAATATTTTAGGGTAACAAAGTTCAAGCTTGATATTGTAAATTATATTTTTAGAAATCCTACAAGTGTTCACGAACTTTTGATCTTCGCTATATGAGGATTGACTCGTTTTGTGAGTTGGCAGAAAAAAAACATTATCCAAAAAGTGTTAAAACTGTATTGAGGACCCATATCCTCTTACATGAAATATTTCACTTTCTTTATATTGCAGCCTTTTTTATTTTGGTTTTTTTTACACACTTGAAAAAAATCGATGCTTGTTCCTTTCATGAAACGAATTACCAGATGATGCCCTTGATGATTTGATTTTGTAAGATATGATCTTTTGAATTGAGAGAATTGACAATTTCTTCAAAATTTATTTGTCTAAACTAATCCATTGGTCTAAACAATTCTAATTGAAACAAATACAGTTTCTTGTAGTTGAAAGTTGATCTTCAGTGAATAATAGTTGATTATCCAATAATGGGTAATTGAATACATTAACTAGTCCTTTGGAAACTGCAACAAGAAAAAAATTAGACCAAATGTTGAATAATAAGGATTGGTTAACTGATGAATTTTCTAATGACTGTAATGTTTTCACTGAACGAGTAAAAACCATACAACAAACAAATAAACTTAAAAAAATCAGTGGCTTCAAAAAACCTCCTGATTATGTGTTGTATGAAACTGGTACGGACAATCC
Organism: Candidatus Nitrosopumilus sp.; assembly: GCA_965262905.1. Lineage (GTDB taxonomy): Archaea > Thermoproteota > Nitrososphaeria > Nitrososphaerales > Nitrosopumilaceae > Nitrosopumilus. The sequence goes on along the minus strand of OZ253567.1, from coordinate 339,517 downwards.
AATTGCCATAATTGAAACTAGAAGAAAAGGTCAAAGTGTGGATGATGCATTGAATCAGGCAATTGAAAAATATGCTATTCCGTTAGGAGTAAAAATTGTTTTTGCATATAACGGATCTTTTTTTAAATCATGGCATATTGATGATGACAGAGAACTCTACATAGATGATCAAATTATTAGTCATTTAATAACTGAGAAAAAAGTACTACAATTTTTAGATAAAGGCAATAATATTACCGAATTAACACCCAAAGTAACACATTCACGTTCTGAATTAATTGGTATCTTCAAACATGTAAATCAACTTTTGAGAAAAGAAGGACTCGATGAAGGTAAGGAGAGATTTTACGAGTTTTCAAATTTGCTATTTTTAAAGTTAATTAGTGAAATTGAAGAAGATCGTGAACGTAATAATGAAGATCGAATTATTAGTGAAGATTTTTGCTGGAAGAAATTTAATAAAAAAAATGCAAAAGATATGTATTATTATGTAAATAACACAGTTCTCAAAGAACTAAAAAATACGTATGGTGAAATATTTGATGATAAATTAAAAATCAAAGAAAAAACACTAAAAACGATTGTAGATAAATTATCTGAAATCACTTTGATGGATATTCAATCTGATGTTAAGGGTGATGCATTTGAATATTTTCTCAAAACTTCTATTACTATAGGTAATGACTTGGGACAATACTTTACTCCACGTCATATCATAAATTTGATGATGGAACTCATTGCTCCTAGATATGGTGAAAAAATTTATGATCCTACATGTGGTACTGGTGGATTTTTAATTTCTGCTTTCAATTATATGAAAAATAGATCTGCAAAAACAAATAAAGTTTTGACTGTCCTTAAGAGAAAAACTATCTATGGTAGAGAACTTACAGGTACTGCAAAAATTGCCAAGATGAATATGATCATAACTGGAGATGGTCATACAAATATCTCACAATTGGATACCTTAGAACACCCTATCAAAAATAAATACGATGTTGTAGTTGCAAATCCTCCTTATGGACAATCCACCGATTATGGGGGATTGTATACCATTCCAAGTAATGACGGTGATGTTGTATTTCTTCAACATATTATTGATAGTTTAAAGGATGACGTTGATGAAAATGGTGGTCGTGCCGCAGTTGTAATTCCAGAAGGTATTCTGTTTAGACCAAATGCTGATAAAGAATTAAGAAAATGGATGCTAAAAAATTGTAATATTGAAGCAATAATTTCGTTGCCTACTGGAGTGTTTAGACCTTACACTCAAAATAAAACAGACATTATTATTTTCAAGAAAGACAAGAAAGGTACACAATCAATATGGTTTTATGATCTTACTGATGATGGTTTTGAATTAAATAGTGATTTGCGTAAACCCTCTGACAAAAATGATATTCCTGATTTACTTTCTAAATGGATTGACAAGCCTGAATCATCTAAATCTTGGAATGTATCTATCTCGGAAATTGAAAAAAATAAATTTGATTTGATGGCGAAAACCTATAAACCACATATAAAATATGATTCCAAATTTCCACAAGTAATTTTTTCAGATATCATGACAGAAAATAAGGACACCATTACCCTTGATGATAATTTGGACTATAAACGACTTAACATCAAATGGTATGGGAATGGCGTTTTTCTTCGTGACAGAATAAGAGGTGCAAAAATTAAAACAAAAAAACAAACAATTGTTAAAACTAATCAATTTGTTGTTGCAGAAATTGATGCTAAACATGGTAGTTTTGGAATTGTACCTGAAAACCTTGAAGGGGCGATAGTCTCTTCACATTATTTTGTTTTTGATCTTGATATGACTAGAGTCATTCCTGAATATTTTGATTATCTAATTCGATTTGGACCGTACACTGAAATGATTCAGCCCTTTGTAAAAGGAACTACTAACTATTCTGCAATAAGATCTAAACACATATTGCAATTAAAAATACCACTGCCATCAAAAGAAATACAACAATTTATTGTAAATAGAATGAGAAATCAGACTGCAATTTTACAAAATATAGAAAACACAGTTCATGCAATACAAGAGGGCATTACTGATATGTCTGATTTTGAAGGTAATTATGAAGATAAAAAAATAAAGGATGTTTGTGTTGGTCTTCACACTGGAGGTACACCTACACGAAAAAATCCCGAATATTTCACAGGAACGATTCCTTGGATTAAGATTTCAGATATGGATAGATTAGGTTCCACAAAACATTCTGCTGAAAAAATCACTAAAGATGCAGTCAAAAATTCATCTGCAAAAATATTTCCTAAAGATACTGTATTGATATCTACTTTTGGAACTATTGGGGATGTTTCCATGTTGGGAGTCAAAGGATGTACTAATCAAAACATTTCTAGTATTCTTGTAGATGAAAAAATCATTTTACCTTCATTTTTAATGTATTATTTACATACTTTAAAATCCCATTTTCGTATTGAATCTAGAGGAACAATACAAAAAGCAATCACTCATGAAATTATAAAATCCACTATAATTCAAGTACCTCCATTAGATGTTCAAAAGGAATTTGTGTTAAAAATGGATAAACGAAAACATATTTTAATTGAATTAAAAGTGACAAAAAAAAATTCTATCGATATAATTAAAAAAATAATTAATCCTATGTTTAGATCCCAATAAATTGCTGGGTTTTTTTGAAAATGAAAAAATTATTTTTGTAATTGTTATGGGTGTTCCTTTGACATATTTTTTAATCAAAACAAAAAGAAAAATGAAAAAAGGAGCATCACGCTTTGAGCAGGAACTAGTCAGACTAGAGATAAAACACATCATGGCAAAAATCATCTACAAACTAATACAATGATTCCACGGTGAGATTCAAAGAAAGCAAAAATGGTTTGGTACCGTGTCAGTTGATGTGAATATCTATGACTAGAGTTTTATCTGTATGGAAAAATACATGGTGAGATTGACAGATATTCACCTTTGGTGAATTGATCTTTCCCAAAATTTACACGTTAACTGATCTTCATGTAACTGATGTGCTTTTTGGTAATCCTGAAGATAGAGTTTGGTGATGATGGTAAATATCGTAACAGTTGGATAGAGAATCTTTAGACATTGAAAAGATAAAACAACTTTTCGTAGAAAAATCTTGACCACTTTTTTTATAAAAATGAACATCAAATATGGAAAAAATCACACATCGGTACAATCTGAGAAATTCACTGATGTGGATATATGCTGATACACTCAGATGTATACTTTGTAATGCAAGATAATTTTGCCCTTTCTATGTTTGGTTTGATCCCAACAGCCACAAGAAACCCCCTTGGATGGAATAAACATCCACAACAAAAATAACTACTCGTCAACTTTTGCCAAATTTTTGGTGAATGCCCAACATTTTTTTCTGCCCTTTAAATTCAATTTTTACACTCCTTATTTGTTGTATCTGGAGATTGCCATTTTGGGACTACTCACATTGTATACCTTTCTTGATCTTCGCACCAGAACAGTACCTGTATACCTCTTTGTATTTCCATTTGTTGCCATACTTGCATTTAAAATAATTAACAACGACATTGATGCCTCACTGATACTGTTTGGAATTCAGGCATTGTTTGTCATACCAGTATATGTCATGAGATTTTTCTCAGCAGGGGATATGTTTGGAATGCTACTTGTAATGTTTGCAGTTCCATCTGTTGGACCATTCCCTACAGTAATTGTACTGGTGGCAGCTATAGTTTTACAGTCAAACGGAAGCTTGCTATCTAATATGTGGTATAATCTGGCAGATGTATACCATCACAGGACACTTTTTTCTGATGTCCCTCAGATGACAACAAAAAAGACTGCAAGAAAAATATACTGGGCGCTGTTTGCAAGGCGCATAAGACAGTCAGACAAGCATGTTTTCCCTGCACAAAAAACTAATGGGGAAACTATTCATCTTACATTATCTCGGGAAAAGATGAGGTCATTTCAAGATGATGGTAATGATATACAGTACGTGCGTTCGGCACATCCTGGATTTGCATATATTTTAGCTGCTTACGTATTTCTGTTTCTTGCATCACTTCCGTTTTTGTTGGTGTGATGTTCTCAATGCCTAAACTCATACCATCATATTTTAGAAAAAAGATACACAAAAAGACAGACAATCCTGCAAAACTGCCTCAGCCTGATTCTGCACATACAAAACAAAAACCTAAAGCAAAAAAAGAACCAGGAACTGGCACCATCCTCTTGACGTCTTCTGTAAAGCCTGCAGAATATCTTCGACAGTACAATGTGGGTTCTGCAGTTGTGACAATATCTAAAGACATGCAGTATTGTGTGTATGAACCGCAGTTTGCCAATGACTCTGCAAAGTCTGCGTATGAGACCATCATGTCATACAAGCGATTCACAAAATATGATGGCAGTAAGTATGGTCTGTCACTTGAGAATATTTTAAAGGATGTAGAGTCTGCTGCAAAAGAGCTTGGTCTACTGCAAGAATATCTGTCTAATTTTAGAACATTTGAATATTATGTAAAACGAAACATCTTTGGATTTGATATCCTAAACGTACTCCTTGAGGATGAGGATAACATTGAGGATGTTACATGCTCAAACTATGACGACACGGTGGGTGTGGTGCACCGCAAATATCTTGATTGGGGGGTTATGAGAACTACGATAAAATTTGACTCAAAATCCCATATGGAGTCGCTGATGGAAAAGATGGCAAATCGCGCACACAAACATCTCTCTGATGCCACGCCGATGATTGACTTGCAGTTGGCAAAAAAATACAGAATGTCACTTGTAAAAAGCGAGGTGATATCTCCCCGGTCTCCTGCAATCTCAATACGGATAAAATCCCCACGACCCATCACAATTAAAAATCTGCTAGACTCGAAGACAATATCTTACAATACCATTGCGGCAATCTGGTCACTGCTGGATGTTCGTGGAACTGGAATGATTATTGGTGGTACCGGCTCTGGCAAAACATCTGTACTTGGCGCCTTGTTGCTGCTGGTGAGACAGACAGAGAAGATAATAACAATTGAAGATACGGCTGAAATTCAGATACCTCACACTGACTGGCTACCGATGATAATTGATGCTCCTGTATCGACTGCCCTCTATTTTGAAAAGTTTCAGGCGATTCTCAACACGTCCCTAAGACAGAGACCCTACATGATATCAGTCGGAGAAGTCCGAGGCAAATCAACAAAGATGCTCTTTGATGCGATATCTACTGGTCACTCATCGATGTCCTCATTTCATGCGTATGGTGCAGATGGGGCAATTAACAGGATAATTGGTGAGATAGGAGTACCACCAGGCTCTTTTACGGATCTTGGGTTTATTCTCTCAATGGGTGAGATTATAACAAAGCAGGGAATCTTGGAGAGGCGGTGTCTCTCCTTTGATGAGGTCAGCTCTGATGGTCACAAGGTACACCTAAACAATCTTGGACGATACAATGCTACTACTGACTCTTTTGATAACAACTCTATCTCTTTTCTCAAAGACAACAGCAGGCGATTACAAATGGCATCAGACAGGGATGCATCTGCAGAGATTACATCTGATCTGAACTTGCGTGTTGAGATGCTAAAAGAATGCCAGAAACGTGCAAACACACAGCATGAAACGGCAGAAATACTCTCAAAGTATTATGAAAAGAAATATCAATAACAAGACTGTCATCTGCGCAATCCTGTTCTTTTCAGGAATCGTTCTTGGCATGTCAGGACATGTTACGGTATTTCTGGTCTGCATTGTATTGGCAATGGCAGTATACTTGATAGGCATCTCTGATGTCATGGCACTCAAAAGAATCGGTGCAAAAAAACCAATCATTACTCGGAAAAAAATCTCAAACTCTGAGAAGGTCTTAAAAAGACTGATAAGGTACAAAATATTTTCATGGCTGTACGTCTCTGCAAAGAACACGGCACATGAGAACGTGCCAAGAACCGGAAGGACTACAACGCCTGGAATTCAGGCAAAAAACATAGTCATTGTATTTTTTGTGTTGCTGTCTGTGGCAGCATCCCTCACTGTTTTTGGAGTCATCTTTGAGATGTACTATCTTGCAGCATCACTTGTGGTTCCTCTAATAGCATATGTTTTTCCAAGACTCTCAGTAGTGATGCGAGTATCTGAACGTACCACAATCTTTGATGAGGAGATTGCATACTTTTTATCATATTTGCAGATAATTCATTCCAGTACAGTAATGATATACAGAAGCATCGTGATGCTTGAGGGCAAGGGCATATTTCCTGGAATCGAGGAGGATGGGGCACTGCTGAAAAAGTGGGTAGAGTATGATGCAACAGTCCAGCTTGATGCGATAAACGAACTTGCATTGAATCATCCTCACAAGACATTCAAACAGTTTCTAATTCAGTACTGCTCCATTGCCAAATCCAGTATAGATAACATTCCGTCATTTATTGCAGAGGCATCAAGGACCGAGTTTGCAAAGATTGTTGAGAGTACAGAGAAGATGATTGGTAAAGCTGCAATGGTATTCATCATGGGTGCAATCATGATGATCATGGCTCCCGTCCTGCTTGTAATGATGAGTTTTATCGGGGGAGTTGATGATACGACCACACATCACCTCATAACCTTTCTGACTGCAATGCCTGTCATTTATGCGGTGATGATAGTCTTTATGTTTCGAGCCAAACAGGACAGCACACTGCATTCTAGAAAAATCGTCTTTGTTTTGTTTCCGATTCTTTTTGTCGGGTGTTATGTGGTAACTCGCGATGCCTTGGCATCTTTTGCACTTGCGTGTGCCGTACCTTCTCTGATTAACGGCCGATACATTGCAGGACAGATGAGGCACATTAGATCAATTAATGACAACTTTCCTGTATTTCTGCGTGATCTAATAGAGTCACGCAAGGTGGATGCAAACTTTATCGTGTCGCTAAAAAAACTGGCATCAGGTCCTGACATGAATTCAAGGTATGGGGCATATGCTGGAATACTAAAACAGATGCGAATGCGGTTGGATGATGGCCGTTATGATGGGCATCTAATTTATGACCAAACAATTCCGTCCTGGCGTCTACGGATGCTGACGTTTGTCTTTCAGACTGTATATGATGCAGACAGGGGGGACATTGACACTCTTGAGCGGATGCACAAGTTTACCGTATCAATTAACGACATCAAAAACAAGCTCTCTGATTCTGTATCCCTCTCATCACTGATGCTGTATGCATCATCCCCTTTGTTTTTTGTAGTGCTTGTTGCAATGTCTGTATTTATGGGTTCATTTGCAGTAATAGTTCCCGACATTCCAGACAGTCTTCGCGGCTCATCTGATGTTGGCAATATCTTTGAAAAGCCTGACTTTACATCTCTGCTATCCTCACTAAAACCTGCATTTCTTACAATGTCTCTATGTTCTGGAATCGTCATATCTCGTGTAGTATATGCCACCTTCTCTGCAACCCTTCCAATTGGGGTTTGTGCATCAGCAGCATTTGTGATTGTCCTTGGATGGGATGTCTTTTTTGATGTTCTCTCAGAGATTCTTTTGCCTATTTTTTCGTTTTAAATAGTATTTCTTAATGACATTACAATGCAAATAACTAAAGACACACTCATCTGGGTCGGAATCACGGCACTTGTTGCAACAACAGCAGCAGCATTGCTAAGTTCTGGAATTATTAATGACGCCCAAAATGATGGCAGTTTTAATATTGTCTCAAGTGAGTTGAAGCGAGGTTCCACAGGTAATGCAGTCCTTGAAGTGGATGTCCGTAACAGCGGTGCTGATAAAGTGACAGTTACTGGGGGCACACTTGGATATGTTCCTGGTGATGCAACCAGTGTTAGTGTTGGCAGCGGTAAGGGCACGTGTTTATCTGCTGCAAAAGCAGACGATTCCAATGTGGAAATGACATTTGGCAACCCTAGTGGTAATACTGTAGGCAAGGTAAGTTTGGATAGAGCAGGTGTTACCACACTGATATGTGTGATTCCGGAATCTCACACTATGAAGTATGGTGAATCCTATACTTTGACAATATCTGGTGAGATCGGTACTAGCAGTGATAAAAGAATCGTATCTGACACATCAGTAGTATATGTGACCACTGGATTCTAAATCCACCTTTTTTTATTTTTTTATGCTGCAATGTTATATGTAGATGAGACATTAAGAAAAATGAATACTGACAAAATTAATCATAAGGTCCCAAAAATCTGGAGCCGTCAAAATGAATCATATGTGTTGGTGTATCTGCAATCCATACATCCGTTTCTCATGCAATATTGTTGAAATATTTCATCATGCTTTTTTTATCTAGAAATGTCGTTAGAAAAACTATCCCTATCTTCGATTTTAACAAGATTTTTTTTTAATTCTGCTTGTCTTTTGGGTTCAATGGGACCATGACTGGTTACTGCTTTAATTACAAGCAACCATTTTTTTTGAGTATCATGAATTATTACATCGGGAATTTTCCCATGAGGACTAGAAGATATTCCTAATTTTTTTAAATCCTTCTTTATCATGATGTCTAGATTTTTTACAGTGTCACCAACAAGTAAAGGAATTCCACTTGTAACAAATCTTGGTACAAATTCGTTGACGATTTTTTCAATCAAAACATTTTGTCCTCCCGGAGATGGAATTATTCGCCGGATGGAAAATTCAGAGGGATTTTTTTCATCTCTCTTTCATCCTCATATTTTTGTTGTAGAGGAATCCTCGTTGTATTATATTTTTGTAATAATGAATTCCACTTTGATGTGTTAAAACTTTGAACAAGTTTTAATGCTTTACCATCAATTTCATAAACTGTTTTTCCGCTATTTGTAGGTCTTTTCGGATTATCTGGATTTTCTATCACCAACCCAGCATCTACAAACTGATGTACTGTCTGACGTCTGACAGTTTCATGACTATTTGGAGCATATTTTTTGCCATAATTTTTCTCAAAAAAATTCATCATGGGCGTAATACTGATCATATATTTTTTAGACGTCTTCCATGAATCATTAGGTTTAAGATCCAAAAGTGCTAACAGGGTTAAAGCAGACATGTCATTTTGTTGTTTCTTTGGAAACCCCAACATCTGTAAAATAGAAATTGCTTCACTAATTTTCTGTTTTGTTGCAATTGGGTCCATTTTATCATTTCTACCCCTATTGTCAAATAACACTTTTTCAATTAAATCATCGATCTCTTTTTGACTAGGATCTGATTTTGTCAATTTATCTCCCAGTGTTTTTAACTGCTCATATGTGGGATACTTGAGATATCTCAAATCGTTTGCGTTAACTTGTGTATTTCCATTAAATTGTCGAAAGTATAGATCAATTATGGTGGAATTTAAAAATAATGACAGTCCTTTTGCAATTACCAAGTCCAAACTATTGCCATTTTTATGAAAATAATTGATTCGATTTTCAAACCCAATAAATAGAAAATCAAAATCAATTTGTGACCAAACAGACGTCACAATTCTTTTTTCCTCTTCTTTTGTAGTAAATCTTTTTACAAGAACATAATTTCCATTTTTAATTAAAAGATTTTTTGATTTTTTAGTTATTTCTATATAATTTTCTTTTCCCCCCAATATTGGAAATCTTATGAATTTTGTAGAGAGATTGAATGGGTGGATTAAAGGAACGCTCTTTCTTTTTGGTTTGTACATTAATGCCTCCTTAATTCTAAAATCAACTACTTTTCCTGTTGAAACATCTATCCCCAGATCATCTAATGTTGTTTTTAATTGCCTAATTTTATTTGAAATTTGAGATTCTATTTCATCCACAATTATATGCATAAAGCATTGTGTATCTTTAGGATCCACAATAGATTTACTATTTACAGATTTTATGATCATATTTTTATCTTGTGGATCTGAATTAGATGAAATTAGTATATTTTGATATGGTTTTGAAATTTTGATTACATGAATGATGATATTTTCCTGTAGTATGCCGTCATCTTGAAATGAAGATTTTCTTGAATTAAAAATATGAATTCTCTTTAAAGATACTGAATTAAGAAAATTTTTACGAAATGATGTGAAATAAGAACCATTACAAAAACTTCGAGGAGAAATAATGACCATCTCCCCATTTTTTTGTAACATTTTTTCAGACAGTGTCATAAAAACAGTATATAAATTTGGAGAATGAAGACCGATATTTTTTAAAATTTTATATGTTTCTGAAAAATTACTTAATTTTTTGAAGGGTGGATTCATAATGATATGACTAAATTCTCCTTGCTTGTCATTTAGTTTGGAAACAACATCTAAAATAAAGTCTTTTTTTATTAATTCATATGAAAATTTGATTTGATTTTTTTCACATAATGCTTTACACTGTTCTAAAGAATCATGCAGATATGGATAAAGAAATTTATCTATTTCATAAGATGTGATAGAAATTTTTTTAGGTTTCAACCCTCGTCTGATTATTTCATCAATACATGCCACAAACAATGAACCAATTCCAGCTCCGGGATCTAGAATTTTAATTTCACGATCATCATAATTCATCATTGATGCCATTAATTTTGAGAGTGATTCATTTGAAAAATACTGTCCTAATTTGGATTTATTTTTTTGCAGTTTTTCATTGATGGTTAATCGTATTATGTCTGTATAATCGGATATATTGTAGGTTAAAGAGTTCATTTGGTTTTTTTGATGGATGATACTGGTCTTGGTTTTTGAACTATTGATCAATGATTTTTTCAATATAATTAAATATTAAATTGAATCGTTTTCTTTAGGTATTCTAAATTGAATCGTTTTATTAGAAGGAAATTAGACATCTTGCATAATTAGACTATACAATATCACACAAATTCTTTCACAACAAGATCCAAAGATAATCTCAAAGCATTTCCTTTCATGTTAACAATCATCAAAAAAGGCATTTCTCTGAGTCACAAGATATTAGTTTGATGTGATTCTAAAGAATGTCAAAAAGAATTATCGTATTATTGAAATATCTAAAGACAACGAGACATTGGTGCTGGATATTGATTTGATTTGAATGTAAAGGACAGGTTGGTAAATGCTGCTAGTGTACTATCGAATGTATCTGACCTATGATTTAACAAGTCATCAGTTTGGGCTGGACCCCATCGCACCTGCCACAAATAACAGATACAAAAGGGATTCAAAGTTTTACGTATACTTGGGATGATTCTAGGATTATATCAAATATGGTAAAGAAGAATTTTTTGGAAAAATTGTAGAGAAATTTTCAGAATAAAAGAAAATTTGAACATGGAAAAAGAACAAATGATGCAAAAAAAGAGGTTTAAGAAATTATTTTAATAAAAAAATTCGTACAAAAATTAACGGACTAGTATTTGGCAAATTTTTGTCTGTTTGAATTTTTATATTAGCTATTTTCATATGGGTCGTTTGACAGACTGAATTTTCCCATTTAAATAAATCCGTCATCATACCTTTTGTTGAATATAACAAAAGAGACCCTTGTTTTGATTTTGGTAATAGGTGTCGTCACCACTGCCGTCATGGGAATCTTATCAGGCAACCTCCTTGAGACTGCAACTATTGATACACGGAACCTGCAAATAATCTCAGCTGAGGTGACAGGTGATTCTGCAGGAAATTACATCCTAAGTTTTACTGTGAAAAATTTTAACAGACACCCAGTTCAACAGATTGACACATCTTACAGTACAACCACGCTTGATGAAATAGGGACTGATGAGAACTTGCGTCAGACACCCAGCAGATGGAGTGGAGGTTCTCTAGTTAAGATGTATAGTGGCGACTCTCTGGAAACGGGACAGAGCATGTCCAAAAATCATTCACTTGGAAATTTGGATCTGGATGATGACATTACGCTGATTCTCACAGTCAAGGGATTCCTTTTGGATGGTACCAAATTGATACACAGGGTACCAGTGGATATCAGGGTATAGTAATTTTTGTAACAAAGAAAGTTTGTGAACTATTTTCAAGATATCTTAGTTTGTACTTGCCTTGGGCAAATCTGATTATTATTTTTTGATGATTTTTGGTCCACGAACCTTTTGATATTCACTTTAGATGTATTTTGCCATCTCTGAAAACATATCCAGTTATCCTTCATGTCTCAAAACAAGATGACATTCTCATTTCCTGATTATATCCACGAGTATTTCTCTGCATGATGTATCTTCAAATTGAATTCTTTACATCATTGTTAGTTGATGGAACCTCACAATACATCATAAATGTAAATAGGAATCACCATCTGACATGTGTTGTAGAATGGGTTAGTTGATCTTTTTGTGTAATGGTGTTGATTTGTGTGTGAAGGTTGATACGTACAATTTTTCTAAAAGTTAAGGGAAATTTAAAATATCTATTTGCAATGATTTATGGTGAAACTAGATTTTTAATTGCTCAAAAAGTAGCAGATAGAAAAGAAGGACATAATGCTAGAAATTTATTACAACAATCATCTAAAGTCACTCATAGAAAACCACATGTTTTTGTAACTGATGGATTAGGATCATATCATATTGCATACAAAAAAAAATGGTGGGAAGTTGATAGACAAAAAAGAACTCTACACGTTAGACATATTCACTTACAAAAAGATATACAAAATAATAAGATGGAAAGATTGAATGGAGAAAAAAGAGATAGTGTGATACTAGAAGGTTATAGATTATTTCACAACCATATTCGTAAACATTCTGCATTAGGTGACATCACGCCATGTGAAAAATGTGGAATTGAATTAATGGAAAAAATAAACGGTTGACATTAATTCAAAATGCAAGTGGAAAATAATCTATTTACATCGAATTATTCTTCTTACAATTAATTTGTCATGTGGGTTATTGACTACTCGATAAATTACAATATACTTTGTTCCAGATGAACAAATACGTGTTGTTTGCATAGATATTCCCGATCTTTACATTGTTTCTAATTCTTTAGCCGTTTGCTTAGTATTTTGAATTACTTTCTTAGAATTAGTTAGAGTGTCAAATTCTACGATCTATGCTAACTATTCTTTAAAAATATTAGAAAGGGAAACTGCGTATCTCATCTATTGGCTTTTTTTTTCAACGAATTTTAACATTGCTTTTACTGCTAGATCTGCGTTTGCGTAATTGTGTGTGATTTTACCTTCACCTTTTTGGTATTTCCAAAAACCGCCATCTTTGACTAATTGAATACTGCTTGCCATATTCGTATGCTTAGATTTGGATTAAAATTGTTTAAAGTTTGCGTTTGTAAGAGGACATGGTCCTCAATACAGTTTTAACACTTTTTGGAACATGCTTATTTTTTTTCTGCCAACTCACAAAACAACTCAATCTGGATGTCACCATGTTTCAGTTGCAAGATACCGCTCTGATTTGATGTGAGATATCATGTATCATTTCTGACTAGTTTGTAAATGTGAATTTTTTTAGAATATAATTCCTAAATTTTTAAAATGATTTTTCTATTGTTTATGATTTTTTTATATCATTTTTTGTCAATCATCGCACAATTCCTGTATCAATCTCAGGATTGTAATCTTGAGAGAATCAGAATGTTCTAAATTTGATTTTGTGGTTAACCTATCCTCTTACAATTCTTAATGCAAACAAAATCTTCTCCTGATCCACCACCCCATTCATTGTAGATGAGAGTATATCTGGGTTAACTGAAAACCCTGAGAACCATGAGAACCATGAGACCATGAGAACCATGAGACCATGAGAACCCTGAGAACCCTGAGAATCATGAAAACCCTGAGAATCATGAAAACCCTGAGAACCCTGAGAACCCTGAGAACCATGAAAACCCTGAGAACCATGAGAACCATGAGAACTTAACCATGTGATTATTTCCGTAAAGTTATCATCTGAGAACCCTGAGAACCATGAAAACCCTGAGAACCATGAGAACTTAACCATGTGATTATTTCCGTAAAGTTATCATCTGAGAACCCTGAAAACCATGAAAACCCTGAGAACCATGAGAACTTAACCATGTGATTATTTCCGTAAAGTTATCATCTGAGAACCCTGAGAACCATGAAAACCCTGAAAACCATGAGAACCATGAGAACCATGAAAACCCTGAGAACCATGAGAACTTAACCATGTGATTATTTCCGTAAAGTTATCATGAGAACCCTGAAAACCATGAAAACCCTGAGAACCATGAGAACTTAACCATGTGATTATTTCCGTAAAGTTATCATCTGAGAACCCTGAGAACCCTGAAAACCATGAAAACCCTGAGAACCATGAGAACTTAACCATGTGATTATTTCCGTAAAGTTATCATCTGAGAACCCTGAAAACCATGAAAACCCTGAGAACCATGAGAACTTAACCATGTGATTATTTCCGTAAAGTTATCATCTGAGAACCCTGAGAACCCTGAGAACCCTGAGAACCCTGAGAACCATGAGAACCCTGAGAACCATGAGAACCATGAAAACCCTGAGAACCATGAGAACTTAACCACGTGATTATTTCCGTAAAGTTATCATCTGAGAACCCTGAGATCAATGTCGAAGATAATATAAATATCTAGAAATTAGTGAATTATAATGCGGTTAAACAAGGTTTTTGGAGTATCAACATCAAATTTAGAATCATATGTTGAAAGAGAAGAACTCAATACAAAGTTACAAGATGCATTTGAATTAAACCGACAAATTGTAATTTATGGTGCATGCAATACAGCATAGAATACAAAAGGATTAGGTTATCTGCAAAATCAAACATTCGGATTCCCGCAAATTTACATCCTTAGAGAACTGGAAAGACCCCATATCTACATCTGATTGGATGGTCGGCATTCTTCTTACTTTGGCAAATTTTGTAATACAAAAAAGTAGAAAAGTATAAAACAATTCACATGAATTTCAACTACTATGAGTATGGCAAAATTGCTGATAGTATTATTTGCAGTAATTTTAGTGACAAATCTTTCAATACCTGCATATTCAGAGCATCTCTCACCAAAAAAGCAGTTGGAATCTGGAGTATCACCTGAGGACATACAATGTAAAGAGAATCTGGTGTTAGTGATTAGGGATAATCCAGCTTGTGTCAAAGAATCTACAGCTAATAAAAAGAATTGGAGCATAATTGCAACAGAGTTTGAACCACATGATGATTCAACTGCAAAAAGTACACTGTTAAGCCGAGAGGAGTTGAGAGAACTTACAGAGCATAATCAAATGCAGATATTTGGAAATTTTATCACGCCATTTGATGGGATGAAACGAATTCCAAATCCTGGAGGCTACTGGGTTCCAATTATAGACAAGGATGAATTTTCTGAAAAGTTTCTCAATGCGGTAGATGATGAGCTGATAGAGATAACAGAAAAACCTGTACTGAGAAAGACAGTATATCACACCACAGACGGATTTTTAAATATTTTTCATGACAGCCGACATCTTAATCGATTCGATGAATCCGTGGGTTATTTGACTACTGATACAGCATATGACCAACAAAGCCAGATAAAATATGTCAATAATTTTATGAACAAAATGGGATTCAAAGTTAATGGCAATGATGTGACATTATCGGAATCTTTTATTGATGGTTGTCTTGAGCCGCGGAGTGGTTACAGTTGTTCAAAATTAAATGAGCCATTTTTAATCAGCATTGATTCAGGGAACAAATACAGTATAGATTACAACTTTAAGGGAGAACATGGTAATGTAAAATTCGTCTTTAACAATAAAGCATACTCTACATTCAGTAACTATGGAATAGAAATTAAATTTACTGGATGGTCAAACTATCCTGAAATGGTGAGAGAGTCACTTGATGATTTTGAAACAAACAACACCATAATTGATTCAGAAACTGCAAAAGAAAAGGCACTTGAATTTGCAAATGCAAATTATGCACAAAGTTGCGATTGGGCTCTATACGAGGATGAAAAGCTAAGATGGGCATACATACAGGTTGTTTCAGGTGTCCCTTTTTATCAAGTTCAATTAGGTTCTTGCTTGCTGTATTATGATAGTGGTGAGCCGAGCGATGTTCAGATACCTTATTTCATGGTGGATGCCTGGGGTGGTGATTTAATCTATATTCAGCATAAACTAGTCTGGTGAAATGGCTGCTTTTGAGAATTAGATGGTGGCATATGAAAAGTCCAATAATGGTTCAATTATTATAATGACAAATAAAGAAATATGTGAATGAAATTCAATCTCGTGATTACTGTATTTTTGATTCTGTTTGGTTTTTCAATGATTATATCAGGCAATACAGCATAGAATACAAAAGGATTAGGTTATCTGCAAAATCAAACATTCGGATTCCCGCAAATTTACATCCTTAGAGAACTGGAAAGACCCCATATCTACATCTGATTGGATGGTCGGCATTCTTCTTACTTTGGCAAATTTTGTAATACAAAAAAGTAGAAAAGTATAAAACAATTCACATGAATTTCAACTACTATGAGTATGGCAAAATTGCTGATAGTATTATTTGCAGTAATTTTAGTGACAAATCTTTCAATACCTGCATATTCAGAGCATCTCTCACCAAAAAAGCAGTTGGAATTAAGAGTATCCCCTGAGGACATACAATGTAAAGAGAATCTGGTGTTAGTGATTAGGGATAATCCAGCTTGTGTCAAAGAATCTACTGCTAATAAAAAGAATTGGAGCATAATTGCAACAGAGTTTGAACCACATGATGATTCAACTGCAAAAAGTACACTGTTAAGCCGAGAGGAGTTGAGAGAACTTACAGAGCACAATCAAATGCAGATATTTGGAAATTTTATCACGCCATTTGATGGGATGAAACGAATTCCAAATCCTGGAGGCTACTGGGTTCCAATTATAGACAAGGATGAATTTTCTGAAAAGTTTCTCAATGCGGTAGATGATGAGCTGATAGAGATAACAGAAAAACCCGTACTGGGAAAGACAGTATATCACACCACAGACGGATTTTTAAATATTTCTAGTGATAGCAGACATCTTAATCGATTCAGTGAATCCGTGGGTTATTTGACTACTGATACGGCATATGACCAACAAAGCCAGATAAAATATGTCAATAATTTTATGAACAAAATGGGATTCAAAGTTAATGGCAATGATGTGACATTATCGGAATCTTTTATTGATGGTTGTTTTAAGGTGTGGAGTGGTTATAGTTGTTCAAAATTAAATGAGCCATTTTTAATCAGTATTGATTCCTGGGACAAATACAGTACAGATTACAACTTTAAGGGACAACATGGTAATGTAAAATTTGTCTTTAACAATAAAGCATACTCTACATTCAGTAACTATGGAATAGAAATTAAATTTACTGGATGGTCAAACTATCCTGAAATGGTGAGAGAGTCACTTGATGATCTTGAAACAAACAATACCATAATTGATTCGGAAACTGCAAAAGAAAAGGCACTTGAATTTGCAAATGCAAATTATGCACAAAGTTGCGATTGGCATCTATACGAGGATGAAAAGCTAAGATGGGCATACATACAGGTTGTTTCAGGTGTTCCTTTTTATCAAGTTCAATTAGGTCGTTGCACACTGTATTATGATAATGGTGAGGAGAGCGATGTTCAGAAACCTTATTTCATGGTAGATGCATGGGGTGGTGATTTAATCTATATTCAGCATAAACGGGTGGATGGCTGATGGTTGCAGTTTCTGCAAATCCAACTGAAGTGGTGATTTAATCTATATTCAGCATAAAACAATCCGGTGAAATGGCTGCTTTTGAGAATTAGATGGTGGCATATGAAAAGTCCAATAATGGTTCAATTATTATAATGACAAATAAAGAAATATGTGAATGAAATTCAATCTCGTGATTACTGTATTTTTGATTCTGTTTGGTTTTTCAATGATTATATCAGGCACTTTACCTTCGTTTTCTCAGACTGTAGATAATCCTCAACTATTTACACCAGTTGCAATTGGTGCAACATCAAACATACAAATTCCAACATCTGATACAATAAACCAAACAAAAATAATCCAAGTCAACATGAATGCATTAAAAGCAGAACAAGTTGATGTTACATTATTTGGAAATACCGTTACTATCTCAAAGGACAGAATCACAACCAATAATGATTATTACACATGGTTTGGTTCAGGTGATGGTATTAATGCAGTTATAGTTGTTGATGGGCAAGAACTTGTAGGGCAGATCTCCACTCGTGATGGAATATATGGAATTACTGGAACTGATTTGGAATCAGTACACCTCTTACTTGATGTTGACACATCACAACTCCCACCAGAAGAAGGGGGTCAAGATAGTATGGCAATTACTGGTGCTGTATCAGGTCAAAGTCATATTGCATCTTCAAGTCAGGCATTGATAACACAGTTGGAGAATGCATACATTGGAGGACGAGATTACTCGGATGATAAAGTAACCATTGATGTATACGTTGCATATACTGCAACCGTAGAGAATGATATGGATGAAGGTTTTACTACTCCTAGTATGGCAGCCCGACTTGCAGTAGAGCTTACAAATGACTCATACAATGATAATCACTTGCCATTAAAGTTAAACTTGGCAGATCTGGGAAGAGTTAGAGGGTATACTGAACCATCAACATCAACTGTATCAACTGCTCTTACTGATATTACCGATACGAATAACAGCCTGTTTAACAGAGTTCGTGCAGAAGCTGTAAATGAAAACGCAGATGTTGTTATATTTTTTGTTCATATCCCAATGAATACATCTTGTGGTAAGGCAGGAGCCCTTTTGTCTGATTCTGCATCTTCGTCTTATGCCGTAGTCGGATATGAGTGCATACGCGGACATACATTTGCACATGAGATTGGACATCTGCAGGGTGCAGGACATAACAAGGATTTTAATACTTTTGGTACTCCTGTATATACAAATTCCGAATTTAGTTATGGTCACGGATATTACGATCCACCAGCACCAGGACAATTTGAAATTCAAGGAAGGCGAACCATAATGTCATATGATTGCGATGATGGAAACACAAACATGTTTCCAAACAACACATCTTGCGTACGAGAAGGAATATGGTCAGACCCACATGATAATTTCATTGGAAATGCCAGTCCAGCAGGGACTGAATCTATCAACTGGAATGCCAAGGTGTTGTTTGCAACTGGACCCCATATAGCATCATTGAGGGGGCCTGCCCAGACATACGACTCTATCAGTCCGAGTGGTTCAATCTCCCTTTCGAATACTGCCATAACTAGTGGAACCATATTATCCATCACTGCAACATTTAGCGAAGAAATACACACAGATTATCCGCCACATTTGACCATCACAGATGGCACAACATCAACTAGTGCAAAAATGACAAAGACAGATAATGACAACTATATCCTTTCACACACCATAACTCAAGAGACGGGCACTGTAACCATCTCATTTTCAAATGCACGTGATATCTATGGAAATCAGATAATTTCAGATCCTACATCTGGAAATACTTTTACAGTGACTCCATCTACAACAAAACCGACAACCATACAACCAACAAACATCCTATTCTCAGATGACTTTGAATCAGCACTAACAGAAAAATGGATAGAGACTGGTGAGGGTGACTGGAGATTATCCACATCTGGTGTACATTTAGTACCAGTATTGACTGGACATGCATCTGTGAATAAAGTACTGCATTCTGATAACTGTGACACAGTATGTACTGTCACACTAAAGGATTCCATTGACTTGAGAAATCATTCTTCTGCAACACTATCCTTTTACAGATTTATAGATTCATCTTTTGACCGTAATGAATACCTCAAAGTAGACTTGTTTGATGGTACTAACTGGAATACCATATACCACTGGTCTCCAATCAGTAATGATGATGACAACACTTGGCATGACGAATCATATGATCTTTCACAATACCTCAACACATCTAACTTTAAGATCAGATTTGAAACCCAACAGAGTAGTTCACGTGAGGACGTACAAATTGATGATCTCAAAATATTAGCAATACCTGGTGTTACACCAACTATATCTAATCCAACTCCGCCATCACCTGTTGACTATTCAGTATATGTTGCAGATACAGATGATCGTGAAATTTTGGTATTCTCAAAAGATGGGGTATATCTTGATAATATAGTTCCAAGAGGAACAGGTGGTTTGGGCAAGGCATGGGATGTGACATTTGGTCCTGATGGTCACATGTACGTCACAGACAACACTTACAAAAAAATACGCAAGTATAACGGTACTACTGGTGCACCAATTAGTGGCAGTAACGGATGGGCAACTACTGTAGGATATCCAAACGGATTTACATGGAATGACAACACACTATATGTTGCAACAGGACATGGAATAGAGAGATTCTCCTCATCTGGAACATCCTTGGGATTCTTTGGAGATGCATCCAGAAATCCATCAACCCCAGGCGCACATCATCTACTGAATCCATATGATGTCGTATTTTGTCCAGATGGTAGAATGTATGTATCTGACAGATCGGCACATAAAATACTGTACTATTCTTCATCTGATGGACTGTATCTGGGAGATATTTTAAACTCAAATCGATTATCTCCAAATACATACAGAGTCACAGGTCTTGAATGTACTTCTGGTAACATATTGTATCAGAGTGGCGATGATAGAGGACGTGTAAACAAGATTAATTCTGTCACTGGATCATTAATTTATGAAGTTACATCTGATATTGACGAGCCATATAATATGGATATAGACGATGCAGGAAATGTGTATGTTGCAAACAAGGATGATGATAATATTGTAAAAATAACACCAGAGGGTACAACATCAGTATTTGCATCACATAGATTTGATGACCCACGTGGTGTGTCATTGGGACCAGTATTTTCAAGTGCATCTGGCACTGCAAGTGGAGCTGTATCTGGAGCATCAGATGATCAATCAAATGATGAGGCAGAATTTTACCTGATGTATAACGGTACTGCGGTTACAGCACCAATACATACAGTGTCAGATATTGCAGTATCTGATATTACAGTATCTGATATTACAGTACATGCAACTGATTTGGAAGGTGATGCAATATCAATCACTGTAACACCTGACATGTTGCCTGAATCTGCAATATCTGTAATTGACTATACAAATGGAACTGCAACAATATCGATAAATTCTACTGGCATATTGCCAGGAAGTAATGTATTCTGGGTGAATGTATCTGATGCAGACAACTATCAACGTGAACCATACGTCATAATAATTCCAGAATAATACTCGTCTGGATTTTATTAAAGTCATTACATTCAATCCAAAATTAGAAATCAATTGTGATCTGATTATCATTTTGTACTGGAGATAATTAGTTAAACAATAGTCCATCTCGATATGCTTCAAAATCAAAACAATGAATCAGGCTCAATGATATGTGAGATTGTTTTAAGATTTAATTCAATCTCATTTTCGTATAAACCCTAAAAAAATGGTATGAATCAAACACTTGGATGTATTTTACCATCTCCAAAAATATATCCAGTTATCCTCCATGTCTCAAAACAAGATGACATTCTCATTTCCCTGATTGCATCCACGAGTATTTCTCTGCATGATGTATCTTCGAATAAAATTCTTTACATCATTGTTAGTTGATGGAACCTCACAATACATCATAAATGTAAATAGGAATCATCATCTGACATGTATTGTAGAATGGTCTAGTTGATCTTTTTGTGTAATGGTGTTGATTTATGTGTGAAGGTTGATGCATACAAAAAATATGTGATTGTAAACATATTATTCCCAAGGCATGAAAATATCGTTGATGGTACAATGGTGATTATTTGTTGGTGTGGACATGCAGACAAATATCATAGTACTGGAATCCCAAACAAATGCATAAAGTGTGACACGTGCAAATATTTCAGACCGCGAGGCAAAGCGTCCCCTGATACAGAAAATCCTATTCTTGCAAGATTTGATGGAATATGCAAGATTTGCGGCAATCCTATAAAATCTAAAAAAGACAAGATAATCAGAATAAACAACGTATGGATTCATGAATCATGCAGTGGTGTGAAATAAAGTATCACAAAGTATCTTTGCTCTCAAAATCCTTTTACCTCTCTTGACATTATGAATACATCTCATGATCATATCTGAAAAATCTTCTGAAAAAGTCATGGAATTTCCACCAACTAACAAAATTCTTTTTTCAGCAAGGATCTTAATTATCTCATTAGATACATCTGCATTTGACTGAGACTGGAATAAGTAATTCCAATTTTTAATCATTGTCTCAAATTATTCAAACGTGCAAAACATGGTGTTTTCATCTGAAAATTGTGGTTTTTAAAGTATTTTTATCTACCTTGTTGTGCTAGTACGACAATATCTGATTGTATTTCTTGTGTCATTTGTAATGATGATTCCTGTATCAAATGTTGCTGGTAGTAGTGAAACTGACACAATCTCTGATGTGACAATAACTGCATCAGATGATGTAAAAATAACTGTTGCAGTTCCCAAGCACTTGCTTGTTGGCTCACATGAGAATTACGGGTTGATTGTACGAGAAAACTCTGATGAGCCAATACTTGTAACGCTGACTGCCGATTCGGACATTTTGGAGCTGCCAAAAACAGTATTTTTGGCAACAGATGAGAATCACGGATTGTTCAAAATGCACACACATGGAACAGGAGCTGTACAGATTACTGCGATTTTAGATAACGTATCATATTCTGCACAGACTACAATTTACAACCCAGTTGATGATGACTATAGAATAGTCCTGAGTGCACCAAATGCAACTGGCATACCTGATGTGAAAATTGGTGTGCATACTGTGGATCATTTTGGTAATCCAATCCCTGTAAAGCATGACACTGATATTCGTTTTAATTCTTTTAATTTTGATACTCTTACTAGTGTCGTAACAATACCTGAAGGACAAAGTAGCGTGTTTGTCTCAGGAAAAGTTCATGGAGATGCCACCATCTCTGCATACTCTGAGGACTCGCTATCAGATGATGTGAAAATATCCAGAGTGCACAGCAATGCAGCAGTCCATCTTGGAATAGCTCCTGAAATTATTCTGGACTATTCGTTTGCATATCTCTTTATCTGGATTGCAGATGATGCAGGCAATCAGATCATTCCATTTCTTCCCTTATCTGCAACAATACAGTCATCATCACCGGACACAGTTGGTTTCGCTGGTCTGTACCAATCAAACCACAAATCACATCAAAAGATACACATATCTGATGGATTTCACATGATGAAAATTTACACATACAAACCTGGAACATCTACCATCACTGTTGCAATCCCCGGCTATGGCGCAATATCAAAGGATGTCATAGTCGGACCTGCTCTGATCAGAGATGACATGGATTGCAGTTGTGTTGATGCTGCATGTCTTGACAGCCAGAATGACTCTGAGCTTGAAAACAAAATATACCACATGTGCGCATCAGTATTTCCAGATACTAGTTTATCTGATGCGTATCTTGTATACTCTTTATTTGAATCTACACGTTTTACCAATGCAACATTATCTGCTGATGATGGTGGTATACTATTGTCACCAAAACATTCCTACAAACAGGATTTTCTCATTTCCTCTGATGACTCTGTAAACTATGAAAAACACCACGTCTTTGAACCTGAAAGCAAATACACTCAATCCTCAGTCATACCAATATCCAGCAGAGACATCGGAGATCACCTTGTAACTATTACTTCTCCAAACTATCACATACTTAACACGTCATTTACGGTGACTCCTACAAAACAATATTCCTTTGATATCTCTACAATCCCTTTTACAAAATCAGATGAGGTGGTGCCTCTCTTTACAGTATCTATAATAGATGAAAATGCAGTTGTAGTTGACCCTCATTTTTTGTTTGGCGGTGTAACTGCAAGTATAATCACAGGTGATGTCACATTGGAGTATAATGAGATACTGTTGCGAAATCCCGTATCAATAATTGAGGGAATACCTAAAATCAAAGAGCCATCAATTACACTAATCTCAGATGACAACATTATGGGAAAACATCATTCAAAGATTGATAACAATCTGCAGCTATTAATTGATGCACCAGACACTGTTCATGCTGGTGAACCGTTTGCAGTATATGCATATGTTGCAGATTCTTCTGGTACTCCAATTGCATTATCTCAATCCATTGATTCAAACTGTGATGCATCACCGGATAACATTTTGTTTACCTGTAACTCTGATGATGCAGAATTCATCTTAATTGAGGACTCTATCGGAGTTGAACACCGTCTGGTGGACGTATTTGTCAACTCTATAAGTGCCGATTCAATTCTAGTTGACTTTGGAGATGACTCGGAGATTATACTTTATGACGAGTATCGCATACCTGTAAAGTCCGGTCATGGCGTTTCTTGGGATGTCGATACATCAATACAGCATGCTGTGGATGGCAATGACATAGTACTATATCCTGAACTGCCCGGAGTGTACGATGTATCGGTAATTTTTTCTCAGGTCGGACACAATACTGTTATTGATACCCGACAAATAACAATACATGACAAGGTAGGGTTGAGATTAAGCACTGTCACTGCAAAGAATGCAAATTTTGCATCTGATGTAAGCATTGTCAATCTTGATGGAGAGCACATGATACGGACTCCAGATGACGTGCACATAATGCGTGGAGAAAATACCATTACATTCCCAAAAAATATTCAGACAGAATCTGCAGGATATGTCTTTGAGCATATCTTGTGGAACTCTGATGTGTATCAGAGCAACGTGTTCTCTGATGTGATATATGGCTCTAGCAACATGACTGCAAAATATAGGGAAGTCATCAACATTAGGGTAGTAGACGCGCTGGGTTCGGGCGTATATAATGCTGGGGATTTAGTCACCATACATGCCCCTCCACGAGACGTTACATCTTTTCTGATTCGTGATGTCTTGGATTACTGGACTGTTGTTCCAAAACAACATGACATTCACTCAGATACCATATCTTTTACGGCCTCTGAATCCTTTGAGACTATTGCAGTGTATAAACAAGATTTTACCGGTCTGGTCGCTGTTGTAGTTGGGGTATCACTTGGAGTGATTACACTCAAACACAAAGAGACAGTAATTGGATTAATTTTCCCAAATAAAAACAGGGATGATTCAGATGTATAGGTATTCGTGTATTGCATTTGTGTTGGCTGTGATATTTTTAGCTGGCAACACAAGTGATAATCATGATGCGCTTGCATCAGGGGAACATCCTTGTAGGATAAATTTACAAAAAAAGATATTTCCGGCAACGTATGACGGATATGAGAGGGCAAATCCAGATGGCACATACTATCCTGGGGATGCATTTTATTTTCTATTTGTGTATAGTTTGGGACCTCAATGCCACGAGCATCATTTGAGCATGAACCAGTATCATGGTGTGATGATTGTAGAGATGGGTCATACTGGCAAAAACCCAAATCTCAATTCGTATAGATGGGGCTTGGACTATACTGATTTTGATAATGATCTTATAATTCATGAGTTTATAAAATTTAGAAACTCCCCATTGTTTGATTCTCTGGATGAGGACAGACGTGATGCCATTTTAGCAAGAGGAAATCATTCTGGTAATATTTTTGAAAAGCTTGAGAGTTATTGTGAGACACTTGATGAGAAGGATTGCGTGTACGGACGTGCAGAGATTTTGGCATCATCTGGTGCCAAGGTCTGCGATACGTTCGTGTATGATAATGTTTCACTTGACGAGAAACGTATACGGACAACATATCTAACTGACAAGATATTCGGTCCAAGAGGGGGATATACAGTGGAACCTTATGCCAAGCAAATATCCAGCTCTGCATCCTATTTGATTGATTCCCAATCCTCTGAACAACTTGCATTAAAAGACATCAGGTATATTTCACTGAATCGACCAAACGACTGGTCATCTAATAGCTACAAGCATATGTATATGAGGTACCTCACAATTTACAATGTCACGTCTCCAGTAGTAATATCTTCAAAGGCTGTGGGGAATTATGGTACATTTGTGGACACAGAGTTGCACGACGGCAAAGAGTTTTGTGTTAATACCCCCATGAAGATTGATTTTAGAATTGACACATCAAAGACTGCCCACGAGATTGATAAAACCGGCAAGTTAATACACATTACTAAATTCTTACACAAGACATCTGCAATCATCCCTGAGATTATTGATCCCGCACTGGATGTTCTGTTTGATTATCCTGCATTACTTGATTTAGACGCATTGCCTGCAAAGAATCCAGACGGCACATACTATGTTGATGACCCAGCGGCTGTGGTGAGATACCCCAATGTAATGTGGGCAGAACAGCGCTGGCCGTTAATTACATTCACTGAAGATTCTTTGAATTTGTCAAAACCAATAGACAATAATTATTCGCATGACTGTGATGCTTCTAATTGTCTCATCAATGCCACATATTCTCAAATATATCATGATAATCCACTTTCATACACAAACGGATACGGCGTGGATGTCTTTGCAACATCTGATGTTGATTCTACTGGGTTGTACATTCCAACTTACAATATGACTATGTATAATCTGGGAGATGTAGTAGATACGGATGGATCATCAGGAAGCATATCTATTGTGAATTATTCCCCAGTACTATCTGAAATGCATAGCTGGTCTTATCTTGATGACGGAGGTAACACGTCATTTGAGAACAGATATGCACTTGGAATAAAATATGACGGTTCACTTGATGAGGAGGACGTACTGCATCCGCAAAGACGAGCAAAGCTCACTGACGTGGCATATGCTCCTGAAATGACAAATGGTTATGTAACTGTAATTCCAGAAGCGTATAATTTCACCATTACTAATTCAGATGATATTCAAAACATGCCAATTTATGATTCAGTATCTGCACACATACCTGAAAGATTTGCGTGGTCTGGAAAATCATACAACGGGACGTCATTGATTAGTCCACTATACAATAATACCAATATTGTGTTTTACCATAACGGATACTATAGGATACTTGTTAGTCCTACATTACCGCAAGACCTGCTAGATGACTTTTTTGTACACGTCAATGTGACACACACTCTGACAAGCCAGTCTTTTGCAGGACTGGATACGGTACATCTGAATGAACATACATACAAGTTTCCTCTCTTGTTTTTTTCAACCCCACTTAATCTGACTTCATACAAAGTATTATCAGAGCCAAACTCTACTAAACACTGCGATATTTTGTCTGGCCTGATCTGTGTGCCGCAAAATATACAGCATAATGTGATTGATGATGCAGTCAAAATATATCGTGTCTCCTTTGCAGTCAGTGACAAGCAGGATAACTCTTTTTTGGGGATGGTAGAATTTTTGCTAAATTACCACAAGGCAAACGATATTGAAGAGCCTTTCTCAATGATGCTATTATCAGACATGTATGAGTTTAACACTCCCCAAATCATTGATGCATCAACTGGAGTTGTTCTGGTAAACAAGACTGGAATTCACTATAATTTGAAACCGACAAACAAATACATTGACTTTGAACTGGACACAATCCAGCAAGGCATTACAGACAGGTCAAACTATAATGCATTTAACGCTACAATTGGCGAGATAACAGACCACACTGTATGGTCTGATCAAGATGTGTTTGGTGTAGATCCCATACATTTTGCTCTTAACGGCATGACTCATGATGTGAAAATATCTGCAAAACGTGATGGCTCTGAGAAGACAAACACAATTCAGATTAATCCTTCTGGCAAAACAATCAGTTATCCAATCAACATGTATCCTGAGAACCATCTGGAATCTACCAGGTCCTCTCTCTTTCTTGGGCTCTCCCCCTCTACTTTCTTTGGAGACGAGTATGAGGTGTATGTTGATGGGGTGTATATGCCAAAACAAGGACAGTTTAACACACATGATAACACGGTATGTTCTGGTGATGTGTGTCAAGTGAGGATAAATGATGATGAGCCAGTCGATGTCAGACTTGAAAACATATGGGGCGGTGTTGCTGTGCAGAAACAAGTTGAACCTTTTCTCATACCTGAATTTGCAATGGATTGGAATCTTGCTTTTACCAGAATTGCGTATATTGCAGTGGGTCTTGTGTCAATATATTTGGTGTATGTGTTTGTCAAAAAATTTGGCAAATCCTTTTCATCAAAACAATCCAAAATGCAATAGTGTAAAAAATTAGAAAATATGGTTCTGTCAGGTTTATCGGGAGATAGTTAGATAAAGTATAAACACAGATAAAAAATCCACAATATGTGAAATCACCTTATGTGGGATTGAATGGACAAACAAATTAATCGATGAACACCCTTTGAATCCAAAAAAAATTAAGAAAATAGTAATTAATTGTTGGAATTGCATATTAAACACAGTTGTAGGCAATTACAAAATAGGCATAGATATTTTTCCCAAACCACAAATCATGGGTTTTTCTCTACATGAGTTAATTTATCTAGAAATATCAAAACTTGACCCTGAAACATAGGTGGTGTGAGAAAAAAAAGTGATAAAGATATTGTCAATCTAAAAAATAATCAATATTTTATACAAGTCAAAACATCATCCCATAAATCAAAAATTTTTGGAAATAGTTGTGCTCAAAATAACACAAGTCCAAAAAATCAAAATCAGATTATTATTTAGCAATAAATTTTGAAAAATTTGAATCTGATAAAATAAAACCAAAAATCACAAAAGTTAGATTTGGTTGGTTAGATCATGAAGATTGGACTGGTCAAAAATCACAAACAGGGCAACAAGCTAATTTAGCATCAAACGTTGAAAAGTTCAAACTATTGGAAATTCAATGTTGTTGTATCCTATCTATTGCAATATCTAAATAATCTGTGTTTATATCACAACCTACAACTTGTCTGTTATTCATAATTCCAGCTATTGCAACACTGCCAGATCCTATGAATGGATCAAATATTAAATCCTGGTCATTACTTGCTGACTTTACTATTCTATCCAATATTGCTAATGGGAATTGTGCAGGATGATCCACTCTTTCTTTAGAAGATCTATTTTTTCCAGAAGTTACTTTTGGTATTTCCCAAACATTTGTAGGATTTTTTCCCAAAGGATTACATTTTAATTTTCCATTTTTCTTTTGATTTGGATATTTTACATCAGGTTCTCTTACAGAATCCAAGTTGAATGTGTATTTGTTTTGATTTTTTACATACCACAAATACTTTTCATTTCTTGGGGAAAAATATTTTTTTGTTGCCACCCCTGCTTTGTAATACCATACAATTTCTTGCATAAAATAAAAATCAGTTTTATTCCATAATAGATAATTTATAGGAACTGCTTTACCCACATTCTGTAATTCAAAATATCCCAAATTGAGCCAAAAAGCACCATTACACTCAGTTATTTCAAAAATTTGATTTAACCAACTTTCACACCACTTTAGATAATCCTCTGAGTTTTGTATTTCTTCATACTCTTTACCTATATTGTATGGTGGCGAGGTTATTGTCAGGTTCATTAAAGATGATTTTATTTTGTCCATAAACTCTACACAATCAATATTATACAACAATACATTATCATCAGAATAATAGGGATTACCTAACTTTTGTTTTATTGAATCTAGTTTTGAAATCTGTTTTAAATTACTCATCACTTACCATCCCATTTTTTCATTATTATTTTTTCGCCATTGACTTGCCAAATCAAAACGTCATGAATTTCCAATCCTAAATTATCTGTGATCTCTTTGGGTATTATAGTTCTAATTGAATCTGATTTTGAGATGATGCAAATAGACAGACCCCAGTTCTATGTATAATTAGATTTGTAAACATTTCACAATGCTTAGCAAGTATCTCAATGAGATAGTTCCTAGAACAAATGATAAAACTATGCTTTGAGATGATGAGGTTTGGATTACACGAGTAATTTTTTAAAAAATGCAACATACACTATTTAATCAAAGATGAGGTTACTTGGTAATGGGAAAAGTTCCAATACAACTTTCAAATGAAGAATTAGGATGTCCTCGTTGTAAAACACAATTAGTTGAAGGTAGATCACAATTCTATTTTCAACATGTAAAAGTAGGCTCTTTTGATTCATTACGTTGTGATTTTTGCGGATTTTTTGTCTTAACTGAAACTGGATTTAGGGAATCTACTAGAGCAATAACTAAACTTGGTCTTATTGAACCCATAAGGGAAAGAGATAAACTCTAATTTCTTTTGAAATCTAACTATGTGGGCTTGGATTTTTTGCCAGGAAAAATTCTTATTCCAACATACTTTTGATTACATCTCTAGTCTGAACTTGAGACTTGCAAGAAAATACCAGAACTTTCAAACACCTAAAGGACAAATTGATGGAGAATCTAGACAGCTCTATAGATTTGTGTAAACATCCAAATCGAGAAGATGAAAGAATTTTAGCTGAAACAATTACTTGAAACAAATTTTAAAAAAATCTGGAACAAAATATAATTTTATAATCTCATCTTATGATGGTGGATTTTTCTCTCCATATATTGGGAAATGATGGTATACTGTAACTCGTGAAATTTTTAATAGATTTTGTATAATGTGTGATTATCCACGTATAGTATTTTTTCGATCTGGTGGGATTAAATAATTAAAACTTTTTTGATTGTTCAATAAAATATTTACTTGCATGCAAAAATGGGCTTTAATTGTAATTTGTATACTGTTTTATTGTGAAACATTATGATGCATTTCTAAAAGTATGTGACAGGATTGACCTGCAGCCAGAAAACGTGGCAGAAAAAATAAAACACATGCAAAATGGGGATGTGATGAAACATGGTCAGTATAAAATAATCAGACACTATTCAAAAAAGCAAAAACGCGAAAAACTATACGTGATATCACTATACCGTCAAGACAGGCTGATAACCAGGTCTCTTATGGATGTACGATGATTCTCACAAAAGAACATCTGATAATTTTCGGCTCAGTTGCCCTAATTGGTGCAACCGTTGTTGCATTGTTGGCATCAAACTATGCAGAGTCTACAAATACCTTCAAGATTGATGTTGCAGTTAATGCCTACATTGCAGATAACCTTCTTGTCGCATTACAATATACGATATTCAATACTGGTACAACTGAGATCAAAACCGTATCAGTTGGTGCCAAATGTTGTGATCTCTCTGAATCTTATGATGATCCACTTGCACCAGGAAGACACATCACAGATACTGCGTTTCTTGGAGTGGTTTCAACTGCTGACACACTGGCAAGCGGAGATACAATACTTGTAGAGTTTACAGCAGAAGATAACTTTGGAAATACTGTTGCGTTTGTAAAAAGCGTCAGACTCCGATGAGTTTCATGGTGACACAGTAGTGACAATTGTAATGACAACTGTAACAATGATTTTCCTCTTTAAATTCAAATTATATTCGTATAATTGATGTCAGTCACCCAATCTATTACAACAAAAAAACCAAGAAAATCATGGATGATAAATGCGTTAAACATTCTGTATGCATCAGATAAGGAAATCAACGGTGCCACAGAGCTTGATTCGATTTTGGAGCAGTACTGCTCTGTGATAAACGGTATATCCCAACCGTTGGTGATTGACATGATAAAAGACACTGAACTGATGATGTTTCATAAGACTCAAAAACTCTGCAAGATTGACCAAGTGGTATTTAGCACAACTCAGGAAATGTCGGAACTTTTTGATTCATCCTCTTTTGAATACTCTGAAACTGAGAACCGGAACTGGGATGTTGTACAAGAATATCCTGACTCGCTACTTTTTGCAGACGGTCTACATTGCAAGATGTATACCCTTACCAACATACATACCTCACTACCTCCAGGTTGGATATACGGCCTGTATTCTGCTGCTGATTTTTTACGAATTTTTATAAATCCAATTGATTCTCAAAAACATGAAAGTGTAATTAATTCCCACAAATCAATACAGAGGACAAAGAGCTCCATTGAGGAGATGTCTCAGGTTGATGACATAACTGGAATCCGAGATCTGGTACTAAATGACAAGACTGACAATCTGTTTTCAGTCACAATCAATGCAGGAATTATTGGGGTCAATCCTGAAGAGTTGAACCGCAAACGTCTGAGATTTGAGAGTGTGGATAAAAAAAATAGAAACGGCATGTATTCTATGAAATACGGCCAGTCAAACTTCCTTAATGGCTCGGGTCAGAGACATCTGATGTGTAAAAGCTCAATGCCTGCACTTGTTCCTTTTCACACATCAGAACTAAACGAGAGTGGTGGTGTCTTGCTTGGGGAAAACTCCAAGACTGCAAACCCTGTAATGTGGGATATTAACAAGAGACTAAACCGCAACACGGTCATTGCTGCAACGTCAGGTTCTGGAAAAACCACCTTGGCGATGCTCATTATTCATGCCTTTGAAAAGATGTATCCTGAAACCTTTGTATTTGTCATTGACCCAGAATCTGAATACAAGGCGCTCTCAGAGAATATGGGATTTCAGTACATTGATTATTCCTCTGGCACAAAGCTTGGATTTGACATCTTCAAGATGATTGGAGATCCCATTTCTGCTGCTGAGACATTGTGCGAAGCACTAAACGTGCCGCAGCTAAATCGTTCCATCACTTTACATGCAGCATCCAATCTCTCTGAAATACCTGACCGCAATTTCTTTATGTTTTATGACGAATTACAAAAGTTAGAAAAAGATATCACGACAAACCATGCATCCCAGTACTTTAAGATACTGACACAGCCGCCGTTTTCCAATCTGATGCAAGGCGAGCCTCCAAAAAACAACAAGATAGTTCTTAGCTTGAAAAACATTGGAAGTGCTGCCGGTTTTGTACAAAGATTAATCACGCAGATGGCACTGGCATACGCACTTGGAAAATCCCTATCCATGCCAAAAATTACCCCAAAACTGATCATGCTAGACGAGGTCTGGATGCTACTCCAACACGAGACACTTGGCAACTATATCCAGAATCTTTCAAGGCGTGGCAGAAAATACAATATCAATCTAATGCTTGCATCTCAGAACATCGAGGACATGACTGACAACCCCTCTGCAAGAAACGTACTTGTAAATAGTGATACGGTCATGTTTTTGAGACAGTCTGAGGCCACACTCAAATCACTTGTGGAGAACTTTACACTGTCCTCAAACGCCGCAACTGATCTGATGAACCTGAAGAGAGGCCAGGCCATAATAAAGTATGGCAGCCACATGGTTCCTGTAAACATAATGCCTGATGAGGAACAACTAAAATTATTCAGACCCAAATAATGACGAATACTGACCACACAGTACTTGGATATCTTGAAGATGGAAACCTACTCTCTATTCCAAACAGCATACGTCAAAACTTTACCATATTTGGCGAGATAGGTTCTGGAAAATCATCAATATTGCGCCTGATGATACTGCAGGACATTCAAAAAGGCAGGGGATTTTTACTTGCAGAGAATCACAGTGAACTATCAAAAGAGATACTGTCTTTGATTCCCCTTGAGCAGTATGACAAAATAGTATACATCAATTTGTCCTCATTGCGACTCTGGGGGAATACTTTGCGGTTTAATCCTTTACAATGCGAAGAGATACACGACTCTGGAATGGTTGCACTCACATTTACGGAATGTCTGGCACGAGCATTTGCTGACTCGTGGGGAGCCCGAGTCGATACATGTGCAAGAAATGGCGCACTTGCAACCATAGGAACATCATCTCCCACCATTGGTGTAATGATGAACCTACTTACTGACCAGAACTTTCGTGAGGCATTTATCCCAAATATAATCAACAAACACGCAAAGGAATTTTTTGTAAATGTATATGATACACAGTACCCAAAAGAGGCAGGCGGAGTGGTGTTTAACAAACTCAACAAAATGATGACGATTCCCGAGATGGATGCGATGTTTAACACAAAAGAATCATCAATAAGTTTTGAACAGATGATTGATGATGGAATGTATGTCGTGTTGGATTTTGGCGGCGGACTGCCAAATGACATGGTAAAATTTCTAGGAAATGTGTTTATGCATCTCTTTTACACGTCATACAAGAAAAGAAAAAAGAATTCCGATGGAACATATGACAAGTTCAGTTTGTATCTTGATGAGGTGCAGACATTCTCTGCAAACATGATAAGGGAACTGCTCAACACCGTAAGAAAGTATGGTATCACCATGGCAGTTGCAACCCAGTCAATCTCTGCACTGGATAAGGACCTAGCAGATGAGATTACGACACTGTGCAGAGCCATTGCATGCTTTCGGTGTGATGCAAAGACTGCAACCCATCTAAAGGCAATACTTCCCACCAGTGTGGAACTGCAGCAAAAGATGTCACTGCATACGTTCTCATTTTATACCGGAGGTACAAATCCATCAAAGGCTGTGGCACACACCAGACACATGAGGATCCCTTCAAGGTGGAATGAGGCGGCCAAACACAGTGTTGAAAAGTTTGGAAAATTCGTATCCCTTGATAACTATTATGGCCAGGCAGGAGGCGCAGCAGAAGTATTGCTGTCTCCTCTGGAGTTTGGAATTCTAAACTATTTGCGAATGCAGAATCGGGACGTGACTCGTCAGGAGATAACAAATGTCATGACAAGACGATATGCTACAGATGCAAGGACAGTTGCATCGGCACTAACTAACACACTCATCTCGTCGTACAATTTTGTGATAAAAAATGATATCATGAGTGATGATGGGGATGACAAGTTTGAATCAAGATATTCCATAACAAAGACTGCATACAAGATGATATTCTCAAAGGCAGCAGCTGGACGTCGTGCAGGAGGAGACTTGCATCTTGCAGTGATATTTATGATTATGGACATTCAGATGAATCTGGGACATTACTGTGTGCCAGACAATGGTGCTGGATCTGCCAAACAGGCAGACTTGATCGTATTTACGCCAGAGAAGATAAAAAATGAGAGAGGAGTAGATGTTGCATACAGTCCAACTAATTGGTCTGAGAAAGTTATGGCAATCGAGGTAGAGACTGCTCCTGGAAAGCACTGGGATCAAGTAATCATAAACTTTGAGAAGAACAAAAAACGAGGATTCTTTGTCTGGTTTATTGTATTTACCCAACTTGAAAAAAACAGACTGGTAAACACATTTTCTGATGCAGATATCAATCCTGATGATTACTCTGTAACTGTGATGAACAAGGGGGTGGTGTTGGCTGTAAATTCTGATTCAGAAAATATCAGACAGTTCACGCAGATACAAAGCACTGTATTTTCTACAATCATGAATGCGGGAGGTTCGGCAACTGAACAATACATTATAGATAATGCGTGGAGACATGACCCCAAACAGGTTGTAGAGCAATTGCATAAATTTGAAAATTCACAAGATCTGGTATGTGAAGAGCAACTGCGCCAAAACCAATCAAATCCTGATGATGCTGATGATAAAAAAATAGTAAAAATATGGCAATTCGTCGGGTATTCTGAAAAGGATAATCTTGGAAAAAAAAACTCACAAGTAGATTCATCTCCACAAAACCAGTTCTCAGTTGAAAAACCACGCCCTGCACCACACCAACAACCATCATTACCTGAGGATGACTGCCATGTTGATTCAAATGAGGAGAAAAAAGAAAACGATCCCCCAGACCAGTACACTGATCTGACTGAGGATATGCTGTTATCGTTGTTCAAAAATCATGATAAAAATGATGACCATGAGGGGGCAGATAGACTCAAAGAGGTGCTAAAATCTAGAGGATTTTGCATCAAGAGACGTGGAGGCTCTGCTTTTCTTGCAAAACTGCCAAACACATGAGATGATTTCCAAGATTAAACGGTATAAAAATTCATGAAACGTACCGCAAGTTTCCAGTGTATGGAATGGGTAAGAGGATTGGTTAATCGCAAAATCAAATTTAGATTATACGGTTCTAAATTATATCCTCTTAGATGCCTATTTCAAATGTCATTAACAAACATCAAAACTAGTTTAATCGGATTGAATTTTTCACTGAATAATTAATTCTGTAAAATTCGCAAGTTTTGATCAAAGTAAAAATCAATTAAAGCCATTACCATTAGGATATAAGAGCCATGTACCGAAAAATAAAAGTGGCAATATTGATGCAGTTGATGCTGAGATGATGATTTTAAATTTGTTTGATTTTATGATGAAAGATAATGCTAGAAATGAGGCTGCAAATACAGGTATTGGACTGTGGATTAAAACTAATAAAAATAATGCATCTCTAAAATCATAAATCACCATAGGTAACACAATTGGCAATACAATTGCCAACCCCCATATCAACAAATTTCGTTTACTTAACATGAGTTATGATTGATAAAAAATTATGAACAGTTGATGACTGTTGCAAATCCATTATTGCAAGCAGTTGATTCTAGAGTACTAAATGGTAGAATCATTACAGCAATTATTGATGCAAAGAGAAATATTTTTGTCGTCTTTAAAGTCATTATTTTGTTTTTAATAATCATTATTGTACTCTACAAATTACGATTATTTATTGTGAGATGATGTTTTTCACTCTATATTTTAAATATCAGGAATCTCATATTTTACGTTATTTACAGTCACTATCAAACCACAAAAATAATGTATGTATCAAGATTCACACATAAATCAACATCATGCAGAGAAATGTTCGTGGACACGATCAGGGAATGAAGATACTTTCTCATTATTGTTTGATTATATGTTTGGGGGTAAATAATTGATAATCCACTAAAGATCTAAATGGGTTACTTTTCCATTTACAGGTTATGGGATGATTTTGGCATTATTTTTGTAAATCATCATGTCCAAGTCTCAGTTAATTATCATGTGTTGGTTTTTTCATAAAAACTATAGCGACATCATATGATTGTTGTAGTAAAGGATTCCCTTTAAGATCCTTCTTATCTGTAGCAAAAATTTCTTTCAAATGAACATCCAAAATAATAAATCCCTTGTCAGTTTCATAAATATTTGTAACCTCATGTCTTTGAATGATTCTTAATTTTTTAGTGACTTTATGTTTACTAGTTGAATCAACAGTTTGAAGATCAACAGTATTAAAATTATGAGGTGTGTCTACATAAGATATAACACAAGTTATGCCATTACTAATCAGAGTGTTTTTATCAACGTCACTTTTATCCCATTCCTCTTTTATTGCAACCAAAGGTATTTTTAATTTGAATGTCAATCCATTTTCAAGTTTATATTTTGAAAATTCCTCTCGTATTGTGGAGACATCGATATATTTTGGTTCATTGAATTCTTTCATTAATATTCCTCCAATATTCTATCCACTTTTTGAACATATTGTTCTTGGGAAATATGACCGCTTTCTTGTAATTTTTTTAAATTTTTTATCTTAGAATCAGAATCAACTAATTCACGTATAGTTGAAGGATTCATACCACCACATTCAAAAATAAATTTCTTCTTTTTTAATACGCCAAGCTCACACTCTTTATTTTCCTCTCTTTTGAATACTTTGGTATCGAGAATAATTGTTTTTGTTGATTTGTCAACATTGGCAGTAATGTCTGAATTTATTTTAAAAGGTAGATTTTCATTCATTATCTATGTTGATCTCTGACAATTCCAAATCTCCATCAACATTCTTGATTGCCATGTATTTTGAACCATGATAATCAAAAATATATTTCTGTCCAGATATCATTTTATTAATATCTAATTCAAACTGAAAGTTAAGTTCATCTATAGAACCCACTAAACCCTGTTTTGATGTGGATTTTTCAGATATATCCAAACATTTGACTGTACGATTAATTACAGATGATATAGTAAAATTAGAATGATTATCGTCTAAATAAATGCCAGAGATTGAAACATGTGAACTAAAAACATATTCTGGTTCAATGTACCCTAACTGAGACATAATTTAATCACCTCAAACTATTACTTAAAGACGTTTTGAACAATCATGGGTAAGAGGATTGGTTAATCGCAAAATCAAATTTAGATTATACGGTTCTAAATTATATCCTCTTAGATGCCTATTTCAAATGCCATTAACAAACATCAAAACTGGTTTAATCGGATTGAATTTTCCACTGAATAATTAATTCTGTAAAATCCACAAGTTTTGATCAAAGTAAAAATCAATTAAAGCCATGTGCAGGAGGATAAATGTGCAAATAAACATGGAAAAAAAGTGGCAATATTGATGCAGTTGATGCTGAGATGATGATTTTAAATTTGTTTGATTTTATGATGAAAGATAATGCTAGAAATGAGGCTGCAAATACAGGTATTGGACTGTGGATTAAAACTAATAAAAATAATGCATCTCTAAAATCATAAATCACCATAGGTAACACAATTGGCAATACAATTGCCAACCCCCATATCAACAAATTTCGTTTACTTAACATGAGTTATGATTGATAAAAAATTATGAACAGTTGATGACTGTTGCAAATCCATTATTGCAAGCAGTTGATTCTAGAGTACTAAATGGTAGAATCATTACAGCAATTATTATGCAAAGAAAAGTATTGTTATGGTCTTTAAAGTCATTTTTATTTGTTTCATGTTATTAAATTTTGAGAAAAAAAATCTCAATATAAGCGTGATTTAAACAAAGAAGAAAATATGATACCATACAGATTGAGTTGTTTTGTGAGTTGGCAGAAAAGAAAACAAGTATTTCCAAAAAGTGTTAAAACTGTATTAAGGATCTAATCCTCTTACGTTGATTTGTGTGTGAAGGTTGATACATAGTATGGATGAGTATACTGGAAATGATGTGGTGTTAACTAATTTGAGAATGATGAGAAAATCCAAAATATTCTTGTATGAAATTCTGGATGTTTTTGCCATTTAAATGCAAATCAATCACCCATTGCAATGATTTCAAAGCGAAAAGGCGAGGATCTGACTGAACTGATCAGTGGCCCATTGGGTTTTTTCATAGTTGCACTGGTTGTCATTGGAATAGGCGTCGGTGTGGCTGACTATATTGTTCCTGATGAGGATATCGATGAAGGCGATGATCAGATACAACTG
This sequence comes from Candidatus Nitrosopumilus sp., assembly GCA_965262905.1. Classification (GTDB taxonomy): domain Archaea; phylum Thermoproteota; class Nitrososphaeria; order Nitrososphaerales; family Nitrosopumilaceae; genus Nitrosopumilus. The sequence continues at coordinate 300,502 of OZ253567.1, read as the reverse complement.
TTCGCATTTTTCACAAATGTTTCAGGTCAAATAAAAAGCATAATGTACACAGTTGCAACACTTGTGATCATTGGTGGAAGCATATTTGTGGGACTTATACTGGCACTGCATCCTCCTGCACGTAAAACACATTCATAGATACGCCAATGTTCCCCCTGATATTTTTTTTAATTTCTTTCTTGGCAGCAATTAATGCTGTGATACTGGATTCTGTTTTTGGAGCATATGGAATATTTGCAGCATTGGGAATTTTCAGTGCTGCATTTGTAGTTGATTTTGCATCCACAATATCAGTAAAAAACGCCAAAGACTTGGAGATGAATATAGTTGTAAAAAGACTAGGAAATTATTTGAATTTTTATTTGTCGTTAATCCTGATAGGTGTGATTAGCGCAATAATTCAGGTTGCAGTTTATTTTATCTTTGATGTTACAGTCGTGTCTTATTTTATCTCCTCGTTGCATCTTTATGCCATATTATCTAACCTTCAACACAAAAAATTACGCCTTAAAATAAAAAAGAATACAGTATGTGATGAACCCAATAACAATAGATAACGTAACTGCAAATGCAGAGATTGCAAGTTGTGATGAGAATACAATACTTGAAAAAATACCTGAATCAGAATACCGTCCAAACGGATTTCCAGCAATTGGAATCAAGGTAAAGCATTCCCAGGTTTGGCTTTACAAGTCAGGGAAGATGGCCAGTAACGGTGCCAAGTCCATCAAGCATGCAATAGATAGCATCATACATGTAATACATGAGATAGAATCTATCGGAGTTCCAATACAAATCAAATCCTCACCAAAGATATCAATGATTGTGGCAAATAGCATACTTGATGGCAAACCAGATTATTCCAAACTGGAAAATGTTGTAGAAAAATCCAATCCAAAATTCTCACAAAAGACGCTATATTTTGAGGAGCATAAAGCCCATGTGCGAATAACCAAAAACAAAAAGATTGGGATAAGTGCACCATCTTTGGAGGCCATCATTACCATCATGAAAAAATTGGATGAATGCATAATGACTACAAAATAATAAAAACGATTGACCTAGTCTGTATTATCCATGACTGTATTTTTTAAAACACTGTTCGACTTGAAGAGTTTTTACATTTATGTTGCAATGAAATTGTAAAGATTCTTGGTCTTTTCCATTTGAATAATTGGAGAAATGACTCAAAAAGTAGAATTAGTTATGCCCATGTCTCATGTAATTACGTGAATCTAACACGATATTTAACAGAGTATTATATCTATAACTATAGTGAAAAGTAAAAGTCCATGAACTATTTTCAAGGTGTTTTGATTTGTTTGTATTTACCTTTAGATAAAACCAACTAATTTTTAGAAGATATTTAGTTCACGCACCTTTCGGTCGTCGCAATAGATGTGTCAACATTGTTTTTTGGGATATTTTGAATATAATTTTTCTCAGCCATGAATCAGTTGGAGAATGATTCTCAGTAGATGGGAAAGTAAAATTAAATTTTTTGTTTTTGTGTATTATTAATTAATTTTCTCCACATCAGAAAATCTTAAAATTAGTCAGATTCTTGATTTTTTTACACGTAAATCTACATATTCAAAAAGTTTTCAAAGTATTTTGTAGGAATTTAGTTTTATCTTGTCAACTATTAAAGTGCGCCATAGAGAATTTGTTGGAAAACTAGAGACAAACTCACCTTTAAAACCATGTCCGGCAACACTAACTTTAGTTTTGGCAATAGTCATTATTGTTCAATAATAATTACTCTGGATTCATTTCTAATTAGTTGCAACTTGGAACCATACCATTCAACATTGTAAGCTTTATTTAATATCATATTTTTTTCATCATAATGAATTAGCTCTCTGCCATCTTCCATTTTTTCTACATATACAACATCTTTTGGTTCATAGTTCATTATTTCTGAAATTCTTGATTGAATATTCATCTCAACCATGTTATTTTTTCTTACAGGTGGTGACATGGATGGAAAAACCCATTGCTCAGATGTTCGTTGATTTAATTTCAAACTCATATCAATTACAACGAGTTATCCCTTATCACATAATAAGATATATTTGATAATCAGGTAAGAACAAGCATTCAAGAAATGTTAAAACTGTATTGAGGACCTATCCTCTTACGTTACCATAAAACATGCATCTGAATAAACAAACGGTGCTCCAACTTTATTATCATTTAGTTCTTTAACACCGTCATTCATTATTTCTGAATTCAGATGTAGAACATAGAATTTCCCACGTGATGTATATTTTTGATCATCATACTTGACAGTCTGTGGCACGAAATTGTTGTAAAAATTGAGATCCATATATTTTTCGGTTGTAATTTGAGCCTAGATCGAATAATTAGGAAACAAAGTTCTGCATAATGTATCTTCAAATTGAATTCTTTACATCATTGTTAGTTGATGGAACATTACAAATGTAAACAAACTATCCCTTGCAGTTTTTAGTTTCTTGCCAAACTGAATCATTTCTGTATCACCTGCCATGTATTGCCGTATGATACAATCTGTCTGTTTTAGCAGAATCTCTTGTATGTCTTTTGCGTTGTTTCTCTGAATGTTTCTATATACTCCAAGAGGTACAGAGACATCAAAGAACAACACTCTTGATTTTACACAAGAGTTTGAATCTTTGAAAAAAGAAAAGAACAACTCTTGGAGCTATCTAATTTCCAGTGATGGTACAGATAGGCAAACAGGATTGGCATATGACTATTTTATTGACAGATGCGGTTCAGGTAATGAAAATATATATCGCATCGAAACTGGGAAAGGTTCTGTGAAGAATTGTTGAATATGAACAAAACAAGAATGTTTAGTGCTGGAACCATTGGCCTGCTGTCTGTTTTGATAACGTTCCTTTTAATTTCTGAATATAATGAATCATTAGAACTCAGCAGGGTAATTGAAGATAATGACTATGTAAGGGGCGGTTTACTGCCGCCAGATCAGGGAATTTTGGAGTTTGGTGATGGGTTGGACTTGGAGGATGACATGGGTAAAAAAAGTAAATATTATGAGGGACTGGAAAATCTGTTTGTAGGGTATGATAATATCATAATCATTGAGCATGAAAGAGAACATGACAAAGAACGTGTCTCCCTTGAAGAGTTTGAGCGCTATAAACAACCGCCACACACCTACATTTTCATGACAAAAGAACCATTTGAATATGAGACACTAACTGGAGAGTTTTACTATACTATGCAAGGAATAAGAATCATATCATCTCCCAAGGGGGACATAAACGAGATGAATATAGGTGACCCGAAAAACGAGGACGATGTATATGTGTCAATATCTGATGGTTTGATTGGAATTGGCCGAGAAAAATTTAGAGCACAAAATATGGGTGAGGAATGGTTTGATTTGCCGACAACATTAGCATTTATCGATAATGAAAATAATGTCTCCATCAAAGGTTTCATAACGATGGAGCAGGCAGTTGAATTAGCCAAAGTTTTACGCAGATGAGTTTGAGTTACAATTAATGCCAAGACATAACTTTGTTTCCCAATTCAACTATACATAATCTCCCAAAATAGAACATCTGGTCTAATTTTGTTTAATCTCCTACTGTATTGTATAATTAATCATCAGATTATACATCATCATGCGAGAATTTTATCTCCCTTACAACGTTACACCAAACTCTGGCAGATATATCCTCACCTGAAATTTTCTTAAATGTTGAAAATTTCTACCATCCAACGTCTGCCATAATCAATATCTTTCTTTCATTGTTTTTGATTTTCCTTCTGTTAAATCAAAGATTTTGATGTTTTGTGAATTCATTTTACAATTACCAAGTTGCAAGTCCCTGTTCTTTTCTTACATTGTTACCTTTGGTTTTTATAGAAAAATTCTTTCTTGTGGGAATTGTATTTTTTTACATTGTTCAAAATTGTCATTAGAATCATTGCACCATCAACACTAACCAATAATTGATCTGCAGGTACAACAACATTGACGGAATTCTCAATATTGTGCAATGCCTCTGAGAGTAATTTCTTAAACTCTGGTGCATCACCTGATTTCTCATCCGTAATTGATGCTGCATAAATTTTCCTAGTTTTTGAATCAAACTTATTGTACATGGTTCTGGATTTGGGGAACAATATGGGAGTGGACATTTCAGATTAGTGTATTTGCCAAATCTTGAAATTTTAGATTCTGGAATGAACAAAATTGAAGAGTCTAGTCAGTAATTCAAAAATAAATATTTTTTTAGGACTATTTAGTAATTCTATCGTTTACACCGATTGAGTTATTATGTTGTTTAGAAAAATCGTAATTTGAACAGGAGAAAATAAATGTCTAAAATGAATACTATTGATGTCTTTTCAGGTGCAGGTGGACTTAGTAAAGGATTTGAGAATGCAGGATTTAACATAGTTGTAGGAATTGATAACGATAAAGAATCCCTTACAACATTTTCTAAAAATCATTCTAAATCAACGACAATAAATTTTGATCTTTCTCAAAAAATAGATTTCTCTAGTGATGACTTTTCTTCAATAAAGAACTTAAAAGTGGATGCTATTATTGGGGGTCCTCCATGTCAAGGATTTTCAGTTGCAGGAAAACGTTGTGAATTAGATCCGAGAAATACTCTTTACAAAACATATCTTTCATTTGTTAAAGAATTTGCTCCTAAAATAATGGTCATTGAAAATGTACCAACAATAATGTCTATGTATGATGGAAGAATATATGATGACATTGAATTTGAACTTGAATCTTTGGGATATACTATATCTGCATTTATTTTAGATTCATCAAATTATGGTGTTCCGCAAAAAAGAAAAAGATTTTTTCTCATTGGAACAAAATCTGGAAAAAAAATTGATCAACCTGAACCTATCATGAATAATAAAATAACTGTAAAAAATGCAATTTCTGATTTACCGTCACTTGAAAATACATTTGAATCAAAAACTTATTCATCAAATCCCAAAAATGAATATCAAAAAAGAATGAGGATTAAATCTACCAATTTACATAATCACTGGAAAGTCATTCATACAGAAAAAACAAAAAAGATAATATCATTGGTTCCTGATGGAGGTAATTACAAAAATCTTCCTGCCCATCTACAAGATACTAGAAAAGTGCACATTGCATGGACAAGAATGAATAGTAAAGAACCATGTTTTACAATAGATGCAGGACATAATCATCATTTCCACTATAAACATAATAGAGTTCCAACAGTTAGAGAGTGTGCACGAATACAATCTTTTCCTGATGATTTTATTTTTTATGGAACAAAAACAAGTCAGTATAGACAAGTTGGTAATGCAGTCCCTCCAATCTTGGCAGAGGTTTTAGCAAATAAAATAAAAAGTGAAATCCATGACATACGATCCAGAAAAACAATACAGATGTACAATAATTAGAGGTAGATCCAAAAATGAAATGGATGATCTACTTCCGATATACGCTTCCATCATTGATGAAATTTGTCCTTCTGAAAAGGAAAAATTTGATAATGAATTTAATAATAAATTGCGTAATTTCCTTTCATCTCCCACTAAAAAGACTCTAGATAATCATAGAACTGAGATCACTGGTAAACTTTTTGGCATGTGGTATGTTGACAATGCTGGCACTGTACATTCTTCTAAAAGAACAGACGATTTGCTAAAAAACAGAGATCAACCTGCATTCTTTAAGGAAATTATCTGGAATTTTCAATTTCCAAACGGATTAGATAAATTACAAACGATAAAAGAAAGAAGGGATAATGTAATTGAAATAAGACCTTTTGCGTTTACACTCAAATTTATTTTAGAACTTGCAAAAAAAAATATCACTCCAACAAAAAATGAATTGGCATATTATGTTTTAAATAATCTCGATGTATTGCAAGGGAAATCTGATATTTTTGAAGTAGTAAAAAAAGTGATAGAAAGACGAAAGTTAAAGGAATTAAGAAAAGTGGAACATGAAAGCAAGGCATCATCATATTTAATGCAACATATTTCAGAACTTCTCAATATTTTAGAACTTGCAAATTTGATAAAACAAGACCATAGAAAGAATACAATATTCATCGAATTGAATAAAAATGAACATGACTTTATTTCGGAACTTGCAAAATATTGGAATAAAAAACCCTCTTTTGATATGTATACCTTTGATCTTGATAATTCAAACGATGTTAAAAAAATGTACAATGCTTGGAGTCTATTTTATTCGGATTGTTCATCTGAAGAAGATATTTTACGTACCACACCTTACAAATTATCTGGTTTTATCACTAAAGGAGAAGAGGTCCCTTCTGTAGAAAAAAGTGCAGGTGATATAGGTGATGAAGGAGAGAATTTAGTTTTAAACTATGAGAAAAATCGAGTAAAAAAATTCCTTCCTAGACTTGTTAACAAAGTGATTCATCAAGGAAAGACCAAAGGGTTAGGTTATGATGTTATGTCTATAGTTGCCAAGCAACCAAATCCAGAGCATACAATTTACATTGAAGTTAAAAGTACTGCTCGTGTAACTATTCCAACAAAATTATTTAAAGACAATTTTGATTTGACTAGGAATGAATGGATATCTGCAGAACAACACAAAGATAAATTTTTTGTGTATAGGGTTTATCTAACTAATGAAGGTGCATATTTGTATAAAATGCAGGATTTGTTAACATTAAGAGCAAACAATGAGATTTATGCAGAGCCATCAAAGTATCATGTAGAATTTGAATTTGAACCAAAAGAAGATGAGGAAAAATGGTTGAAAATCTAAAAGCAGTATCATTATTTTCTGGATGTGGTGGTGCTGATCTTGGTTTACTTGGAGGATTCACATATTTAGGAAAAAAATACAAAAAAAATCCTATTTCTATAATACACGCTTCTGATATTGATGAAAAAGCCGTAAACACATACAATGCAAATTTTAAACATCATGCAGTAGTTGATGATATCAATAATCTAGATTTTCAAGGTGTAGATGCTGATATTGTGATTGGAGGGTTCCCTTGTCAAAATTTCAGTACTGTAAATCCAACTAAAATTCCTGGAAAAAAATCAAATCAATTATTTTGGCAGATGGGAAAAGTTGTATCTGATATAAAACCAAAAATGATAATTGCTGAAAATGTCAAGGGATTTTTCACTTTAAAAGAGAACTATTATTACAATTTGGCAAAAAAAGAATTTGAAGATAGTGGATACAATGTTTCTTCATTCATATTAAATGCCACAAATTATGGCATTCCTCAAAAAAGGGAACGTTTGGTAATGGTGGGCATAAGGGATGATTTGTCACTAAAAAATATCGAAAAACCACCTTATGTGATTCATAATGAAGAACAATGGATTCCATTAAAGAAAGTAATAAAATCACTAATACCTGAAAATGAAAAATATTATTTCAGTAAAAAAGCAATTGAAGGTGTAAAGAAAGCAAAGAAAAACATGAAAAGAGCCATAGCCCAAGATATGAATCTCCCATGTTTAACAATTACAAGTCATTTAGCAAAAGTGAGCATCAACTCTCGTGACCCTGTTCTTTTAGTGAATAAAAAGAAAGAAAAGTACAGAAGATTTACTACTAGAGAAGCTGCCAGAATCCAATCTTTTCCAGAGGATTTTGTTTTTACTGGAAGTGATGGTGATGCCTATAGACAAGTTGGTAATGCAGTTCCTCCAGTTTTGATGTGGCATGTTATCAAACACATTTTGACCACACTAAAAAAATGTGGATGCTGATTCAATCTCAAAATTTTAAAAAACCGAAATGATTTTAGATATGTATTTGTTTATGTTTTTTGTAAACCTATTATGAAAATAATTTCTAGTCTTTCAGAATTTGATGAGATAAAAAACAAAAAAAGTGGATTTATTATTATTTCTGTCCAACCTGATAACTCTGGAACTATCCATAAAGTCACTTGTGCTTATATTTTGAAGAATCGTTTTGCAAAAATAGTTAATTCAATTTCAGCAAAAAGAAATTATCTGTGGACTTTATCTTTAGATGATGTGGACAAAACATTTTCAAATGTACATGATTGTAAACAATGCAATCCTTTAAACAAAAAATTGCGATTTAATTGATTCTATTTATCATTTGTATCACTCAAGGATACAAAGCAAGACCTGGAAAGTCAGCAATTAAAATTAAATTTCAAGTGTATGGGGGTGAGGAACTTTTCCTGAAAAAATTAATGACAAATTATATCATGATGTAAAGGAGGATGATGTAGAGAGAATTCTCATCTGACCTCTACTGTTGGAATCGTATTTGGTAAATATGAAATGACACATATATGAAAAAATTTCATTTGGTTTTTTTGGAATCAAAATGTAATAAAAACAATTAATTGTCTAATCTATATGATCTATTGTGGTATCTCAAAATCAGTTCGCCTCTTACTCCACATCGTATTCTTTTCCTGTTTGCTCATCAATAACTCTTGTTCCTTTCTCTGGCATCTTTCGTGCATATGCTTTTGCAAGAGTTTCCAGATTGTCCCAGTCAAGTGACATGTGTGGCTTTATATGATTATACCCATGGAGCAGCTCATTGATGGTACCAAACCATTTCTGCTTTCTTTGAATCTCACCGCGGAATCATTGCACTAGTTTGCAGATGATTTACTCTTACCATGATGTGTTTTATTTCTAGTCTGACTAGTTCTTGCTCAAAGCGTGATGCATCTTTTTTCTTGTATTCTGTTTGATTTGCATAAAATTGGGAAACTGTGATCAGTTAGAATTGATGCAGGTCTGCCATGCTTTGCAATTGCTTTTTTGAGAACCAGAATAGCGTTATCTGTTGTAGCTTTTGCAAACACACCATGATTAATGATGAATCGTGATGTGTCATCCTGATAACACAAGAACCACATTCCATCATCTAACTGCTTCCAGTCAGTATACCCTGCATGGAATTAGAATATGTTCTCTCAAATCTTATCCTGGTTTTTTCAATATTGGAGATGTTCCTGTACTGTGATATTACAAGTACAATTTCTACACCCAACGTGTTGATATCTTCATGGATGAGGCAACATCTGCATTTTTCATCCCAATTTCCTTTTGCTCTGATTATCCATGATACTTTGATTGGATCTAATTTTTGTATAATTCTATGATTCTGTTCCATACGTATCGTGATTTTAGTCTAGAAATGGTGGGGTGAACTAATTTCAGGATAATAGAAAGATAACATCGAATCACATTCACCTAAACCTGAAAAATCTTTTTGAAATTCCCTTATTTCTTCAATTGTGTTGTGGTTTAGAATTTTGATTTTATTTTGCTTGATAAATTCATTAGTTATTTTTAATGTTGATTTATCCAATAATTCACTATGCAGTATATGAGATGGTAGGACTAAGTCATGTCCTAACTGTATTATTTTGTCAATTAATTCAGGACAATCAATCTCATTAAACACTGCAATTATTGTTGATGCATCCAATATTTTCAAAATTCATCCCAACATCATTATGCCTTTTTCTTTCATTTTTTTAATTATGTGTTCTTGTGGTTTGTTCAATAATTCAGCTGCTCGTTGTGCACTAATTTTCTGTTTTTTTACTAGTGATAGAATATAGTTTTCCATATTGGGTTTTAGATTTGCATATTCAATAGATTCTTCAGTCATGTCAGGATAAGCTAAATAAACATAAGCAAGTAATTCTTTGCTGCTTAAATCATTCAAGAATTTTTTATATTCATTTAATGCATTAACGATATTCTTATTTTCTTTTTTAAGTAATTCGTTGGCAATCTCTTTTCCATCTTTAGTTAGAGTGATTTCACTGGGACTGCTTGAAAGTACTCCAATTTGTTCTAAATATTGTGTTTCTTCATTAACTATCTCACTATATGGTCCATAATTGTCTGCATCATAGCTACTTTGATTCTTGATTTCTTCAATTTTATCCGATAACAAAAACATCATTTTTTGTAGTTTTAGTCGTCCTTTGATTGGCTCGTTGTTAGCATTTGCTAATAAGATTAGAAATTTTTGTAATTCATCCTCATTTTCAAGTATTTTTTCTTTAATTCCCATGTGTTTTTATCCCCATTGAGTTAATTATTCATCGGGTATAATACAATAATCATCCATTATTTTATTGGGTTTTTTGCAGCGATTAAATAGATTATTCAAATTTTTGATAACATACGATTAATGTAAGATGTCTCTAGTTTTACCTTTACCAGATTGTTCGTTTTCATCTACTGTTACTTTATCACATTCATCAGGATTGTATGTCAAAATATTCTGGTTTATCGAAATAATGGCCATCTTGTTTAATTGATAAATGTCGTCGTAAACCATCTGGTTCTATAATTTGAATTTCAGATCCAGTGCCATTACTCACCATAAAATCTCCTTTTAGAGTCAAATCTTTCATTGGTGAACTAGTCCAGCTTTCAGTTATTTTCAATTCAATAAAAACAACAAACATACGTAAGAGGACAGGGTTCTTAATACAGTTTTAACACTTTTTGGAACACGCTTGTTTTCTCTTTTCTGCCATGTCATAAAACAACTCAATCTGTATGGTATCATATTTTCATGTCCTCCTCAGTTACAAGATGTTGTCTAATTTTTCGTGAGATTCTATGTATCATTTCTGTCTAGTTTACAGATGTAAATTTTCATAGAATATAATTCCTGAATTTTCAAAATCATTTCGGTGTTCATTATCAATAACTTTTTTAAATCATCTAGTTTATCTTTTGTTGATTAATAATTTGAGCAAATGCCTTTGCATCTCGCAATGTATAATCTCAGGGTTTGCCCATAAGAGAGAGAAACAGGGACGATATAATTTAGATCCGTATGATCTATATTTGATTTTGTGGCTGGTCTATCCTCTTACATAGATTTGATCAAAAGACCTTAAGTAATAATCCTGTATAGTTAAATCGTGCCATTATTAACTGGAAAACAGGCAGTGTATGTCAAGAATGTAGACGGTGTTGAACAGCTAGTTTACAATTCAAGGATGATGGAGATTAACAAACAATACCGTATAACATGGAATAATGAAGAGTTTGTAATAGTTAGAAATGAAAACAATGTGGACTTTTATAAATTCTTTCCAGAAAAATGAGTTTTGAAATGGATGGATCAGTGTTTGGAATGCGTGGAAAATTTTAAAAAAAATTTCTAGTTCTCCTGTAACACTTGAACCCTGTGAACATTTGATATTGCCACCAAATGGAATATTCAAAAAATCAACTGTGGCAATTCATGGTAAAGAAGATGGTACAATAACTCTTGAAAAATTTGAGGTATAAATAATGGTCATCCCAATAGAAAAAATTCAAAATGAAATTAGGGGTATGTAACTGCAACACCCAAAAAATTTTTACAGCCAAGTTTTTACAAATTGCTTGATGGTTCAATATTGAGTTTGTTAATTAAAATAAATCATTTGATTATAGATCCTTCTGATCAAAACAAGATATCTATTAGTTCTGTTAATCATGTTCATGTGTTTGTAGAAAAAAACAAACGACAACAACAAACTGAAACATTATTACAACAACAATCATTACCTGTGTTAGAGGATGATGTTGAGACCATTATTTTAAGAGAAGAATTTAATGTTTATGATCTAAGTAATGGGAGTACCATGAGTGTGAAATCAGTTACAGGACAAGTGCGTAAATTAAATGGATATAACAATAATGGAGAATACATCTATAATGTAGATTCTCAACCTGTAATTAAAATTAAGAAAAACGTAATCGTCTAGAGTTTTAAAGTAATTCTTTAATATTTTTCACCGATACCTTCCATGTCCTGCAACACATTCTAATCTATAGCGAAGAGATAAAGTTTGCAAACTATACATCCTCAAAATTAGAGAGCAGTTGATCTTACCTAAGGTAAATACAAACAAATCAAAACACCTTGAAAATAGTTCATGGACTTTTAATCTTCGCCATAGAGCACCACAACACAAATGATGTGAAAAAATATCTGCGTAAAAACAAAAATGTCAAACTGGCATATTTTCTGAGATCTCCACATTTGAGTATGATTAAATAGATTTGGAGACAATGTAAACATGAAAATATTGAATCAGAATTTTATGAATCAATACATGAGATATACAGTTATGGAATATTTTAGAACACACAGATTTAATTTGAATATGTATTTGGTATTTTACAAGAACAATAAATTGAAAAGACTTTTGATCTGAGGTTTAAGGTTGGATTTGGAATGATGGGGATGGAAAATAATTTTATAATCTGATGTTATTTTTTTTGAATAAAGCTACAAACTATATATCTAGAATGCAAAATAATGAGACAAAGGTTAGCTTGTGTATTAAACAGTAATTTATCAAGGACTACAATTCCCATATACACAGCCCAAAAATGGGATTAACTGAAGGTGATGGTATAGTTTGGGATCATGATGAGATTAAAGGTGTATGGATAGGAACAATATAGAAAAAGTAATTTTATGACAATACGTAAAACATTAAAGCTTGATTTATTTGACAGCAAACAAATGAATGTTACAAAAATTAAAAAAACATCAATGAATAGTTTTGGGGGAACTAGTAGAATAAATCACGATTCAAACAAATTTTATGATAGGAAATTATTTTCTTTTAAAGAAAAAGAGCTAGTCGAGCAAACAGAACAAGAAAATAATCTCGGCAAATATCTTAACCGTGTGCTGTGTAAAAATAGTGAACGTCTAAAATGTATACCTGATTCAAGTGTACATCTAATGGTCACTTCACCGCCTTACAATGTAGGAAAAGATTATGATGAAGACTTGAACCTGACTGAATATGTCCAAATGTTGGATAATGTATTTGCAGAAACTTATAGAATACTAGTCAATGGCGGTAGAGTTTGTATCAATATAGCGAATGTCGGACGTAAACCATACATCCCATATCATAAATTTATCATTGATTCCATGCTAAGAAATGGGTTTTTAATGCGTGGTGAAGTAATTTGGGAAAAAGGGACTTCAGCTGGTAGTTCCACTGCATGGGGTTCTTGGCTGTCAGCTTCAAATCCTGTCTTAAGAGATACACATGAGTATATACTCATGTTTTCTAAAGGGAAATACAATCGTATAAAAAAGCAAAGTACGATAACACGTGATGAATTTTTAGAATACACAAAAAGTGTTTGGTCATTCAAAACAGAACGTGCAAAAAAAGTCAATCATCCTGCACCATTTCCTATTGAATTACCTTATCGATGTATTCAACTATACACATTCAAAAATGATATAATCTTTGATCCTTTCTGTGGTTCTGGTTCGTCAGCTATAGCTGCAATTTCCTTAAATCGTAATTACCTCATGATAGATAATAATTCAAAGTATACAAAAATAGCAAAAGATAGAATCAACTCATTCAAAAAATAATTAAGATTTCCAATAATCTTCCCATTTCTTATAAACATCAATAATTTCACTATTCGTTCTTATCCAGTTTATCGGAATTTTACTAGTTGTTGGATCTTCTATCATTAATTTGATGGCTTTTTTTGAATATTCAACTCCTCGTGGGTTTGTATTTCTTGGTGGTTTCTTAAAGTATAGTGTATTTCCTAAATTGTCAAAAATTTTCTTTTGTATTGCCTGTGGAATATAAAAAAATCCGCCTTCATCAGTATTCCATACGATTTGAATCAATATCATATCAGTAGTAGGAGAGTAAGAATCAACAAACGAATTAACCTTATCCCAATCAACTGTCCATATGGCCTTTATTCCTGAAAAATTATTACCTGTACTTGTCTTTATTGATATTTTGGTATTTAACACGATAACATCTGCTTCTTTTTCTGTAATAGGTAAATCTGTTGAAATATTAGATTTACCAAAATAGTGACGAAGTAATGCAATTATGATTCTTTCTCGTACTGTACCTATTTCCATTCCTAACTTACCACCTCTTGATGCTTCAGCTTCAGCTATGATGAATAATTGTGGTAATTTTATGTTTATTTTTTTAATGATATCTAAATCTGCAAAAAGATCATCTATCTTCAACACTCAATCATAATTTAGAGATTATATAAGGTACATTGAAATTTTGAATTATGGATGAATAGACATCTTGCGTAATTAGACTATACAACATTACACAAATTCTTTCACAACAAGATCCAAAGATAATCTCAAAGCATTCTCTTTCATGTAAATAATCATCAAAAAAGGCGTTTCTCTGAGTCACAAGACAACAGTTTGATGTGATTCTAAAGAATGTCAAAAAGAATTATCGTATTATTGAAATATCTAAAGACAACGAGACATTGGTGCTGGACATCCATTTGATTTGAATGTAAAGGACAGGTTGGTAAATGCTGCTAGCGTACTATCGAATGTATCTGACCTACGATTTAACAGGTCATTAGTTTGGATTATACCAGAGTAGTGTGAGTAGAAATATTAGATATCTGGAAACCAGCAGTGAGACAATCCCATCCAAATTATCTGTAGATTCAAAAAAGATTAACGACATACAGCAATTGCACGAGTTCTTTTCTGAGCTAATTGTAATGGTTCATGGTACAGAGCAACCAATTCCTAGACCCCAAAAATCGTACCAAAAGAAAGACACACTATTCAGGCAAAAACATACAGTACAAAATCAAATCACAATAAATCTAAAGATGAAATAATCCACAAACCACCACTGGATGAAGAAATGATTATGCAAATTAAACATCCAGCATTATCTAAAAATTTGATGATATTTTATGACTTGGGATATTTGGGGATTCAAAAAGACTATAGATCAAATCAGTGTTTTGCCGTACAAAAGAAAAGAGTTGACCATACCTCAGAAAGAGTAGAATAAATTATAATGTTCCATCTGAATCAACGTAGAGGCATGCAATAAGTAAGATAAAGAAATTAGGAATTAATTTAGATACATTTAGGAATAGATTGTGTCGTTATGATGTGATTAGTGAGATTGTATGCGGAATTGTTAATTTCAAGATACGGTGAAAGCAAGAGTTTGTTGTGATGCTATAAATTGAATCAGTTAGAATGTTAGATTTTGTTTCTAATTACGCAAGATGTCTTTTCTACAAGGACAATCTGTTTAAAAGATTATTTTATCTAAATATATGAGAAATTCAGGTATATACTAACATGACATAAATTTTGCAGAATATTGATCATATGTTAACAAATAAGACAAAAATAATTATTTATTATAAGATTTAAGATATAATGGATCGATTATAATGTCTATGAAAAAATCTGACTTGATTCTTTTATTACTTTACGGTGATAATCGTAATCCAATTGTTGGAATAACTAGATTTGAAAAATTAGTTTTCTTAACACAAAAACAAGTTTTAGACAAGTCAAATATTGCAACAGTAAAATTTGATTTTGGACCTGGTAGATTTGGACCTCTCTCCATGGAAATTTATGATGAATTAGATTTTTTAAAGTCAGTTGGAATGATAGGAGAAGGAATTAAAAAAAAATATGAGATTACTGACAAAGGAATACGATTTCTTGAAAAGAAAACTTTTGAACGAGTTAGTGAAGATATGAGAAAGCGGATTTCGGATATCAAAGAAACGTACGGTAAAGGAGATCTGAATGATCTTCTCAAGTATGTTTACACAACCTATCCTGACTTTACTGTAAGATCTGAAATACTGGGTAAAAAACTAGAGCAATAATACTCTTAAATGAATCTAACTTCATTCTAGCATTACTTTCAATATTTGCAGGACTTGCAATTGTATTGTTTAAAATGGCGGATAACAAACAAGACAAACTTGATGCGGATACTGCAAGTGCATATGATCATTTAAGAAAATATACTTTAGATCCTATTTTGGGAGAAATCATCGGTAGTAAAAGAGGAAAATACAAACCTCATGAATTTTTTAACACTCACAAAGTTATTGGAAAATTACCAGAACAATACACAAAAGAAGAAATTAAAGTAATGCTTGACGATAGAATCTAATTTTTTCTTATTGCCTCATAATGTGTTTTAAAACCCATGTTTAATCGTGATTGAAAAATATCATTTGTTCTTTCTCCTAGTACATTTACAAGTACTTTCTCAAAATGTTTACATTCATCAATATCACAATTGCATTTTTTATTTTTATTAAAATAATTTCTAAAACTATCAAAATCATGTTCTAATTCATTAAATTGTTCTTGCCAATTGTTGTATGATTGATCTTGGAATTTTAGGATCCTGTAAAGATATTTTGGTCAGATCTAAGTGTTTAGATCAATTTTAGTAACCATATTTTGATCAGTAATTGCTGACTAAAGTTATTTGTATTTATTTTTACATGGGAAGAGTAAAAATCAGATTACTTGAATTCAAAACTCTTGAATTCTAAAACTAATTCAGGCTCAAACTCTCCTGCTTGTAGAAAATAATCTTCATTTCTATCTGCATGATGATATATCACATTGAATTTTTTAGCTATAGCATCCATTGCAAATTTAATATCTCTTGTAACTATAATAAACTCATCTTTACTAGATTGTTACAGAATTGTCTCATCTTTCACTCCTTGTCAAAGTTGTAGATTATAGCGTAACTCTGTTAGCCTAGTTTATACCAAATATAATTCATGCCTACAAACAAATCTTGGAAACAATATGACAATTCCCTAATTAATCGAGGAACTTGTTTGGTAGATGTATCTTTTTTGAAAAAAAAGCAAGAATTACTAAAAATGAATCAAAACAAACTTGGTGCACCATACTGACTCATAGATTGACTTTCTTGCAGGATTTAAAATTGGATTTGGTGCCACATACAGAATAGTTCAAGGAGGCTGGTACTAGTAAGATTCAACACCTACAACAGATTGCAGATAAGAGAACCACATTTGCATCAACGATTAATGATCTTGAAAAATTTATGAAAAAATTAAAATGAATACATCTCAAATATTACGTAAGGAAATAGAAATAGTTAATGTCATATGCACTATAGATTTGAACTAAAAATTAAGATAAAGTCATTTAATCGATTCAAATTCCTTAGTTGTGATATTGATATTTACAAATGTGGTTATCTCAAAAATGATACAATGATGGGTAAGGTCAGGCGTATTTGAGAGCGTTCATACAATAAGGTAACAATTCATATCCTTACCTTTTATGTTACCTTATGCTTGAGACTAAATTATCGTCTGCAAATACTACCCGATCTTTGAGAACCATCGTACCAATTCATATTATCAAACAGATGAATCTAGAACAAGGAGGACCAAATAGACTGGGATTTGGACAAGGAAGGAAACCAATGGATAGCAAAGGTGACCAAAAGGAAATGATGATCGATTCAATGGTTAAAAAAATAAAACCTAGTAAAACAATATCAAATCAGGATTTGAATAAAATCTATAATGAGAACTGTCTAAAGACAATGTCTCGAGTATCAGATAATTTCATAGACCTAACGATAACTAGTCCGCCATACGACAATATGAGATCTTATGAAGGAAATAATTTTACAGAATTTGAGGATGTAGCTAAGGAATTATACCGAATAACAAAACAAGGCGGAATTGTAGTATGGGTAGTTGGAGACCAAACAAAAAGCCACAATGAGAGCGGTACATCATTTCGACACGCCTTATTTTTCAAGGAAATGGGATTCAATCTGTTTGATACCATGATATATCTAAAATCACCTAGAGGAGCTGTAGGGAACAATTTAGGATATTGGCAGACATTCGAGTATATGTTGGTGTTAAGCAAGGGCAAACCCTCAACTGTAAATCTGTTAATGGACAGAGAGAACAAGGATTCAAGAGATGGAGACAACGGAACCAAGAGACTACATGATGGAACTTTGAAAAAATTAAAACGTGCAGGATATGCCAAACAAGGCAGAAGAACCAACGTATGGGAATACAAGACGGGTAATGGTCATTCTGCAACTGACAAATATGCACATGAACATCCTGCAATATTTCCTGAAAAACTAGCAGAAGATCATATACTTTCTTGGAGTGACAAAGGCAGTATAGTATATGACCCATTCATGGGTTCTGGCACTACTGCAAAGATGGCAGTCTTAAACAAAAGAAAGTATTTGGGAAGTGAAATCAGTAAGAAATATTATACAATATCCAAAAGTCGAATCAAGGCTTGTCAGACCCAGATGCAACTAGACTAAAATGGTGCAGAGTGCAAACAGGAAAAAATTGGAACTGAATTTGCCAAGAATCAAGTTGGTAAAAACAATCGAATAGTACGAAGACCAGTGTGTAAGGAATGTTATGGTAAGAAGAAAACAATCAATCCAAAACTAAGACGCGAATATGTTAAACTGCATCCAATCCCAGCAATAGGTGACAAGTTTGCCTGTCCAATATGTCTCAAAAAGTTTGCCAGACAACATAACAACGAGATCTGTCTAGATCATAATCACAAGACTGGTAAAATTAGAGGCTAGATGTGTGGAAGCTGTAATTCAAGTATTGGTAAATTCAATGAAGATATTGGGATTTTAGAGCGAGCTATCCTCTGGTTGAAAGGATGTCTATAGTAACCACTAAACAAAGATTATGAGTGGTTAGGTCTCTAAGATGTTACAGAATCATAGTATGTTGTAAATTTATCATGTTTGACATCTGTGGACGATATAAAACCTACAATTGAGTTTGTCTCTAAATTAAGAAATCCTAGAATTGTTTATGATTAAAAGAATACAACTTAAATGCTAAATCTTTATTTCCAAATTAA
Source organism: Candidatus Nitrosopumilus sp. (assembly GCA_965262905.1). Taxonomy (GTDB): domain Archaea; phylum Thermoproteota; class Nitrososphaeria; order Nitrososphaerales; family Nitrosopumilaceae; genus Nitrosopumilus. The sequence goes on along the minus strand of OZ253567.1, from coordinate 281,766 downwards.
TGGAACCTGAAATAAAGATCGATGATATAATTAAAGAAGCAAAGATCTTCTCTAAACAAATATCTAAATCAAAACATGATGTTGTACGTGGAATTACTGATGGTAAATCTGTTGGAACCCACCTGGAACATGAATTTAAAAAATTACTTGAAAAAGGTTACGCTGTAGATAAAATTCTATGAGTTTATCTTTAAATGATTTATTTGATTTTTTACAAGAAAAATACAAATCAAAACTATCTCTTAAAGAACTAAATCAATACCTCTATTCAATAACTGGAATTAAAGAGTATTTTACTTCCAAAAATGATTTTAATTCATTTCGGGAATTTTCTGAAAAATATGATTTTGATTCATTTTCTACCAATAATAGGGAATGGGGTGACATTCAAACCCCCAAAGATACTACTGATAAAATATGTGCTTTTCTAAAAAAACTTAAAATTTTTCCAGATCTTGTTATTGAACCCACGTATGGAACTGGGAATTTCATTTTGTCATCATTAGAACACTTTCCAAACATAAAGAAAATCTATGGAATAGAATTTCATAAAAATTATGAATGGAGTTTTAAATCTAAATTACTTTTTATGTTTTTAAATTCTAAAAAATCTGCTCCCGAAATTGAATTATTTAATGAGGATATTTTTAATCATACATTTGATGTTGAGAATTTTAAAAACTTTAAACGTATTTTGATTTTAGGGAATCCTCCATGGGTTACCAACACTGAATTATCTTTTTCTAAATCATCAAATCTTCCAGATAAGAGCAATTTCAAAAAATTAAAGGGGATTGATGCTATAACTGGAAAAAGTAATTTTGATTTAGCTGAATACATCATTTTGCAATTATTGGAGATTTTCTCTGATTTTGATGGAGAATTAGTTATGCTGTGTAAAAATACTGTAATAAAAAATCTAGTTAAAGAATTACCCAATTACACTTTCAAAATATCCAACATGAGATCTATTTCGATTGATTCTCAAGAAATTTTTCATAAAAGCGTAGATGCTTCATTATTGTTTATCAAATTAGGGACAAAAACATCTGATTACATTTGTAATGAAATTTCTTTTGAAAACCCTCTACAGATAAAACGGACATATGGCTGGGTAGGCTCTAATTTTGTTTCAAATGTTTCAGATTATACAAAATTTCAAGATATTGATGGAAAGTGTTGTTTTGGTTGGAGAAGTGGTATTAAACATGACTGTGCCAGTATTTTGGAATTAACTCAGGATGGGGATAAAATACTCAATAAATCATCAGAATCATTAGATATTGAATCTGATATTTTATATCCTCTTTTGAAAGGTTCAATGTTGAAGGATTTTTTTATATTAAAATCTAAAAAATTTTTAATTTTAACTCAGAAGAAAATTAACGAAGATACAGAAAAATTAAAAAAATTTCCTAAACTATGGAATTACCTTCACAAAAATTTGGATTTTTTTAATAAACGCAAATCTATTATTTATAAAAAAAATCTTGATTTTTCAATATTTGGTGTTGGGGATTATTCTTTTTCACCCTACAAAGTTGCTATTGCCGGTATGTATAAAGAACCAAAATTTTCATTATGTATTCCAATAGATGATAAACCTATTTTATTTGATGACACTTGTTATTTTCTTAGTTTTGAATTTTTTTCAGATGCATTATTTACAAATACAATTTTAAATTCACAAATTGGAATTAATTTTTTGAAATCTATATCATTTTTAGATTCTAAACGACCCTATACCAAAGAAATACTTTCGAGAATTGATTTAGGAAAACTTTGTAAGACATTGTCATTTAAACAAATTCAAGAAATTTGGAAGCAGAATGGGTTTAAAAATAATGAGAAAATTTCTAACGTGGATTATAAAGAATTCATCAAGAAAACATCGTTACTTGAAAAAAACTAAATTAAAAAACATTGTTTAATTCAAAATATGCTGAGTTTAACTCTTCATACGATTTGGCACCTGTTAAAACAATTTTACCTGATGCAAAAACCAATGCCACTACACTGCCAGTAAATCTCATAATTAACCCTGGAAATTGCTCTGGTTCATACATCACTTTTGGCAATGAACGTGCAAATTTTTCTACATTTATCGTTCTTTGTAGATTGACATTTGTAACAATATTTTGAGTTTTAGGTTTGAGTTTGTAAGATTTTACCAATTTGTGTTTTTTTAGAATTTTTGCAGCTATCTCTAATTCTTTAAATCCTGACTCGATACTTTTTGTTCCAACTGATATCATTTTACCAGTTCTAAAAATCGTAACTCTGCCAACCATTGTTTTATTTTTTACATATCCACAAGCATAAAGTTCCAAATTTGCACTAAGGTTATCATATTTGTTAAAATTTGTTAGAGTTACATTCTGTTCTAAATCTGCGGTACAAACCGTGTTTACGATTTTAATTTCTGATCTAGGCTTATTTTCTAAACTTAGCATGATATCAATGAAATTCTTTGTTTTAAAAACAATTTCAATGTTGGATAGTCGGGATGATATGGATTAGACAAGATAATCTCTATCAATTAATTTTTCAAATAATTTAACACCTAGTTCTCCTCTCTTGTTGATGTGGTTCTGGTTCCCTACGTTACACTCTTTGAATTGAGGTGGATTTTTAAATATCTCAAGGCAAAAAGACTGAATATCTTCAATCATGTATTCTCTCATGTATTCTCTCAAACTGGCTGCAAGAAAACTTGAAAATATTTCCAATTCATCATACTCTAACTGTGGTGTGAAAACATGTGTACGATAACTAGTCCCTAAATTAACTGCTTGGAATGATTCTCATTGAATCAAAAAATTTCCTTCCCATGGATGATAACTTGAATTGGTTGGCATGTGTTGATGATATACTATTGGCATGTTATTTGGAAATTTTACAACTATAGTACCGGTGGTATTTTGAGTGAATATTAGATTGTAGCCCCAATTAATCACTTGGTCAGGATAATAGATTAATTCACCAATGTACTTGTGATACACCAAGACATTATGTCCTTTAATTTCAAATGTATATACATTTTGTATACTTGATACAGATATTATAAAAAAATGGTGATTAGAAATTCCATATTAAACCACGATAGTATATTGTAAATTTATCATGTTTGAGTCCCCTCCCATCTTTTATGATATTTGATGTAATCTAATGGTTTGAATAATCAAAATGCACCAGCAGGGTTCAGATGGAATATTTTATCATTAATTTTCAAGCACAATTTATCAAAAAATTACAGAGTCAATTGGGAGAGATTCCATATTTGTGTGCCAGATCACTAGAATGCACCAGAATCAATTTGAATTCAAAGCAGGTCAGGATCAGAGAACTCTTGGTTTTGTAGTGAGGTTTCTTTGAGTTCTGTTTCTTTGAGTTCTGTTTCTTTGAGTTCTGTTTCTTTGAGTTCTGTTTCTCCGAGTTTTGTTTCTCTGAGTTCTACAGAGTCATTGTAAAGTACTGTATCTATTCCAAACTCTTTGAATATTGTATTGTGATTATCCTGTATAAATTTTATATCCTGTAATAGTTTCTGAATCTTTATTTTTGTACGATATCGAATATGTTTTCTCTGTGATGCAGGCAAGGACAGTGGTGTTAGTATGGCTCTCTTTTCTTTCTCAGTTAGACACATTTTGACTGAGCCTTTTTGAGCATACCAAGTGCATTTGAGAATACTGGGTCTTGTGAAATCCTGATGTTTTGTATGACGTCATTTTTTATCTCAGATACTAGTTTTGGAATCAAGGCACCTCCTCCTGCACACACTATTGGAATTCCAGGATAGTCAATTACTGCCTTTTCTAGCGAATCAGAAATGTTTGCTGCAAGTCTTTTTCTTGCCTCTGCAAACTGTAGAGTGTTCTTTGAGAATATTTCGGGATTCATATATTGTACCTTTGACTGTGTTATGGCATTTGTAATATCACCTACTCCGTGCAAAATGGTCTGTCCATAACTTATGGAATTATGAGTCACCACCATTATCTCAGTTGTTCCATGTCCGATGTGACATACTATTCCATCTGCCATCTTTTCATAATCAAGGGTTGCCTTTGCCTGAAACATTACACCAAAGAATTTCGGGGCAAACATCTCATTTACCGCATTCTTTATTTTTTGAACATGCTCATTTGCATTATATGGAATTCCTGCGACAATGGAGCATTCCAAATATTTTTGTGGTCCATCGTATATGGCATCTTTTTTGTACGATGATATGACTTTGTCCAGTGCATGTTTTACCAACTCCATATAGTCTGAGATGGATGTTGGAGCCCCCCTATACACTGGGGTTTTTAGTACCATTGATTTTACATATTCTTGTTTTGCTGCTTGCTCTCCGACAAGAATAATTTCTTTTGATCCCAAGTCCATACTTTTGCCCCTTGCAATTATTGATGGAAATGCAAATGTGTCATGTACAGTGGCAACTTTGACTGAACCTGTTCCAATGTCTAGTCCTATACAATTTTGATTCATAAAATATGGAAGAGATTTTAAATTTAAAGCGGTATTTTATGGTCGCGTAATTAGACGACCTCCAAAAATTATGGTCGCGTAATTAGACGACCACCAAAAATACGACAAAAAATATGCAAAAAAAAACGTACTTAATACAACTTGCATTTACTATATTAAACAAAACCCAAAAACCTCAAAAACACGACTTCTCGCAGAGATAAAGGAAAATCCCTATCTTTAGTGCCAAATTTCTAAAACACCATTTTTAGTAAAAAAAAATCCAATGGTCGCGTAATTAGACGACTTTCAAGACCCAAAGGTCGCGTAATTAGACGACCTCCAAACATGCAATTTTTGCAAAAAAAACTAGAGGGCTATGATGAGTTCCATTCATTCTGACATCATTATGATGACAACCGAAAATCTGAGCCCTCTACAATCCAACAACACAACATCTAAAAAATATTCTGGTACGAATAGAAATTTTTACAAAAACTAGAGGGCTATTATGAGTTCCATTCATTCTGACATCAATATGATGACAACCGAAAATCTGAGCCCTCTACAATCCAACAACACAACATCTAAAAAATATTCTGGTACGAATAGAAATTTTTACAAAAACTAGAGGGCTATTATAAGTTCCATTCATTCTGACATCAATATGATGACAACCGAAAATCTGAGCCCTCTACAATCCAACAACACAACATCTAAAAAATATTCTGGTACGAATAGAAATTTTTACAAAAACTAGAGGGCTATGATGAGAATCGGAAAACCATTTCTGACTTCAATAGAATGATGAAGCCGTGACCCTCTGAGCCCTCTACAATCCAACAATCCAACAACACAACATCTAAAAAACATTCTGGTACGAATAGAAATTTTTACAAAAACTAGAGGGCTATGATGAGAATCGGAAAACCATTTCTGACTTCAATAGAATGATGAAGCCGTGACCCTCTGAGCCCTCTACAATCCAACAATCCAACAACACAACATCTAAAAAACATTCTGGTACGAATAGAAATTTTTACAAAAGCTAGAGGGCTATGATGAGACCTGGCGTTGATCTGACTCCACGGATGAAGACAGCCAAAAATCTGAGCCCTCTACAATCCAACAACACAACATCTAAAAAACATTCTGGTACGAATAGAAATTTTTACAAAAATTAGAGGGCTATGATGAGACCGGCGTTGATCTGACTCCACGGATGAAGACAGCTAAAATCTGAGCCCTCTTTAATCCTCAAAAATATCTGTTAATATAACTTTTACTTCAAAAGCCATACTGATGAGTGGGTAAATCCCCGAAACTATTCTAGTCTATGGCAAAACAATTCATAAAAAGAACTTTGATTGCTGTATGCATGACTGTATTTCTTGTAGTCATTGCATCGCTGACATATGCATACATAGTTCCTGCATTACTTACAGCAGATATTCCTGGAATGATTACATCAGGAATTGATAATGTAGAACAGGAAACAAGTGGCATCAAAACAGTGTTTGCAAATGCAACAGATCAATTAGATAAAGTCCACAAAAATAACATAGATCAGGCAAAATCCATACCACCAGATACGCCTGTTACAAAAACAAAAAGTCCAGATACATCATCTCAGATTCCAAAGCAGTCATTTTCTGACCATCCAAATTATTCTGCTGCAAAAAGCGGAGTGGTTACAAAGATTGTCGATGGTGACACTTTGGATATAGATGGCATCAGAATTCGTCTGGCACTGGTAAACACACCAGAACGTGATGAGTCAGGATATGCAAAAGCTACTGCATTCACACAGAAACATTGTCCTGTAGGAAGTACAGCATTGTATGATGCAGATGATGGTCAAAAACAAGGTTCACATGGCAGAGTGATAGGAAAAGTATGGTGTATGGGATATCCTATACAGACACCTGATTCATCACTAAATTCATTATTAATTCAGAATGGACATGCAGAAATTTTTACACAATTCTGTAACCTGAGTGAATTTGGCAATGAAGCATGGGCAAAACAATCAGGTTGTTAACGGACAACCCTTCCACCAAAACCATTTTTTATGTGACCTGACAATTCTTCCAAACCGGCATTATTCTGATATTCAGAACTGGCAGGTGTGGGGAAAGCATTATTCCATTTCGGAAAAATGTAATGACGTCTACTCTATCAGGTGACTGATAGCAGATTAACCAAACTAAAAAACATGTGTACTATGAGCAAACTATAACACATACACATAGTCCATCTCAAAGTCATACATGACAGGTACAAATATTATTTTGTACAACTGAGATATAATCTCCAATCCTGCACAACACAACTGACTCAGCAGGCAGGTATGAGAGATTAAAGAATTTTCTCAAATGCAATCACTTTAAAGAGAACATAGAGTCCGCCAAGCAATATTATTTGATTTATCGTAAAAAGGATAAATCAACAGGAATAGATTCCCGACATTGAATGATGAGGAACTATTCACACCCAGAAATTATTTTTTCAACATTAGCGCAAGCTATTCTGAGTGACAACATCGATTATTCACGGACAGACCAATAACAATCTGCACTAGTTCAGCATTTGAGAGGAGACCACCATAAAGGTGAAGTGAATTATTATGATGCGAAAAACACAAAGCAAAAAAATTCAAAGCACAAATACAAATGTGCAAAGCCAGAAACTACGTTTGGCAAAGAACTATCTTGAACAACAACTAGAGATTCAAGGGTATGATGGTCATGTCAAATACGACCAAACAAATAAAGCTCTAGTCCAATATAGAGTCAAAGAAGGAACTGTAGCAGTACTACGAGACGGCAAGCTCAGCATATTTAAAATGCCAATGAAAAAGTTCAGAGGATCACTACCTGTAGAAGTACAATCAGTTGATATGGATTCAATCCAGACACAAAATGCTACATGCTGCAAGAGATGCCATGAATGGAAAAAGACTGCAAACATCACACAATGTCGATGTGGTGGATATCTAGTAAATAGAAAGAGATTCTCAGTAGATGCAGTAGAGTCATGGGATGAGGAATTCCTAGAGATAGAATTTGCAAAGAAAGACATTCGAGCAGCAGTAAAGATTGATAGAATTCTATCAAATCGACCAAAGAGGTATGATCCTACAGGCATCACTCCAATGTTGGCTGGAATGTCATCAGTAGATGTGATAAATTCACACAGTGAGGAATTATTATTAATTCCAAGCGGTGATGATGTAAAGACAGTAACTGTCAAACCAATACTATCATGTAGCTTGATTTTTGTTGCTGCAATTAGTAACCAAGACAATCCAGTTACAGACTCTGAGAAACTAGAGATTCTCAAAGAGTACAACCTAGAGCCTGTAAATGATGATGCAAAAGACAGACAGTTTGACTCTGAGACAAAAGCATTCATTCACCACACAACACCAATCCTATCTGCAGAAATGATTGATTCATGGAATCATTCTGCATCTAGGAGACAATCCAAAGTGTACCGAAGAAAGGCAAACTCTCTTGAGAGAAAATATGATGATGACTGCTGAAGAATATGCATTGAAACAATTCCAGGACGAGCCGTTTTTTGAGGTTCTGGTACAATCAATATCGAGAAAGGCAACAGCATATGCCAAACTTCAATGCAATAAAACTCTGGGTTCAGGTAATACACTTGATTGTATAATCAGAGAAACAGTCTTCAAATCAATTGAAAAGTTTCAAAGCAAATAACTCTCTATTTGTTTTTGATCAGAGAATCCTTCCAAACCTCATATCATTTCTGATGGTAACATTAGAGACTGACAGGCAGATGAGTGTGAGAAAGGCATTGTGTTTGTGACACAAAGAGAGAACAAAAATGAAAGAAGAAAAAATTAAAGAAAAAACCACAAAGTAAGAACCAGTCTAGTACGAAAACAAAACGTGATATTTGTTGCAATGGTTATAGTTGGGTTATCCCTAACCATCATGAGTCAATTTGCAGATTCACGATTGCTAAGTGAAGGCATAGCCTTTATTATAGTTGGATTCGTAGGAATGTTGATGTCTTGGACTACTATGGATATTGGTGCCAGTATCAAAGAGGCGATATATGATGTCGGTAGGCAACATGCAAATACATTAGAATCCATGGCAAAATCTCAGGAAAAGACGAGTGAATCCCTAGAAGAGATTAAAGACATTCTAGATACGCATACTAAGATTCTAGATACGCATACTAAGATTCTAGATGTGCATACTGACATTCTACAAAACGACATTGCAAAATCTCAGAAAGAGATCAAAGACATTCTACAAAACGACATTGCATCATCTCAGAAAGAGATCAAAGACATTCTAAATACACATACTGACATTCTACAAAACGACATTGCATCATCTCAGAAAGAGACGAGTGAATCCCTAGACGAGATTAAAGACATTCTACAAAACAAAGACTGAGTTTTTCAAAAACCCTATATTTTTTTGACTGAGTCTATTCACCCAAACCAACATTATTTGTATCATACAAATCGACTCAGCGAGTTGGTGTGAGGTGTTAAAGAAAATCAATAGGTTTTCAAAAACAATTCCTTAAGAATTACAACTAGGAGATTTCCAAAGGATTTTTCTGAAAGCGATTCTGCACAAGGAACGTACCGCTGGAACGTTATCCCAGTATAACAAAAGGAGGTTGAACCTTTATGGTCCAACAACATACACGTGCAAGTATCAAAAACGCACAAAATACATCCGGTCAGAAACTACTTTTGGCAAAGAACTATCTTGAACAACAACTAGAGATTCAAGGGTATGATGGTCATGTCAAATACGACCAAACAAACAAGGCTCTAGTCCAATATAGAGTCAAAGAAGGAACTGTAGCAGTACTACGAGACGGCAAGCTCAGCATATTTAAAATGCCAATGAAAAAGTTCAGAGGAGCACTACCTGTAGAAGTACAATCAGTTGATATGGATTCAATCCAGACACAAAAGGCTACATGCTGCAAGAGATGCCATGAATGGAAAAAGACTGCAAACATCACAAGATGTCAATGTGGTGGATATCTAGTAAATAGAAAGAGATTCTCTGTAGATACAGTAGAGTCCTGGGATGAGGAATTCCTAGAGATAGAATTTGCAAAGAAAGACATTCGAGCAGCAGTAAAGATTGATAGAATTCTATCAAATCGACCAAAGAGGTATGATCCTACAGGCATCACTCCAATGTTGGCTGGAATGTCATCAGCTGATGTGATAAATTCACACAGTGAGGAATTATTATTAATTCCAAGCGGTGATGATGTAAAGACAGTAACTGTCAAACCAATACTATCATGTAGCTTGATTTTTGTTGCTGCAATTAGTAACCAAGACAATCCAGTTACAGACTCTGAGAAACTAGAGATTCTCAAAGAGTACAACCTAGAGCCTGTAAATGATGATGCAAAAGACAGACAGTTTGACTCTGAGACAAAAGCATTCATTCACCACACAACACCAATCCTATCTGCAGAAATGATTGATTCATGGAATCATTCTGCATCTAGGAGACAATCCAAAGTGTACCGAAGAAAGGCAAACTCTCTTAAGAGAAAATATGATGATGACTGCTGAAGAATATGCATTGAAACAATTCCAGGACGAGCCGTTTTTTGAGGTTCTGGTACAATCAATATCGAGAAAGGCAACAGCATATGCATACGCCAAACTTCAATGCAATAAAACTCTGGGTTCAGGTAATGCACTTGATTGTTTAATCAGAGAAACAGTCTTCAAATCAATTGAAAAGTTTCAAAGCAAATAACTCTCTATTTGTTTTTGATCAGAGAATCCTTCCAAACCTCATATCATTTCTGATGGTAACATCTGGAGACTGATAGGCAGATGAGTGTGAGAAAGGCATTGTGTTTGTGACACAAAGAGAGAACAAAAATGAAAGAAGAAAAAATTAAAGAAAAAACCACAAAGTAAGAACCAGTCTAGTACGAAAACAAAACGTGATATTTGTTGCAATGGTTATAGTTGGGTTATCCCTAACTATCAAGAGTCAATTTGCAGATTCACGATTGCTAAGTGAAGGAATAGCCTTTATTATAGTTGGATTCGTAGGAATGTTGATGTCTTGGACTACTATGGATGTTGGTGCCAGTATCAAAGAGGCGATATATGATGTTGGTAGGCAACAGACAAATGCATTAGAATCCCTTGCATTAGCTTTCAAAGAGACAGCATTAGCTTTCAAAGAGGTATCATTAGCTTTCAAAGAAACATCATTAGCTTTCAAAGAAACATCATTAGCTTTCAAAGAAACATCATTAGCTTTCAAAGAAACATCATTAGCTTTCAAAGAAACATCATTAGCTTTCAAAGAAACATCATTAGCTTTCAAAGAAACATCATTAGCTTTCAAAGAAACAGCATCGTCACAGAAAGAGATCAAAGACATTTTACAAAACAAAGACTGAGTTTTTCAAAAACCCTATATTTTTTTGACCTGACAATCCTTCCAAACCTCATATCATTTCTGATGGTAACATTAGAGCCTGACAGGCAGATGAGTGTGAGAAAGGCATTGTGTTTGCGACACAAAGAGAGAACAAAAATGAAAGAAGAAAAAATGAAAGAAGAAAAAATTAAAGAAAAAACCACAAACAAAGTAAGAACCAGTCTAGTACGAAAACAAAACGTGATATTTGTTGCAATGGTTATAGTTGGGTTATCCCTAACCATCATGAGTCAATTTGCAGATTCACGATTGCTAAGTGAAGGCATAGCCTTTATTATAGTTGGATTCGTAGGAATGTTGATGTCTTGGACTACTATGGATATTGGTGCCAGTATCAAAGAGGCGATATATGATGTCGGTGCCAGTATCAAAGAGACGAATAAATCCCTAGAAGAGATTAAAGACATTCTAGATACACATACTAAGATTCTAGATATGCATACTGACATTCTACAAAACGACATTGCATCATCTCAGAAAGAGACGAGTGAATCCTTAGACGAGATCAAAGACATTCTACAAAACAAAGACTGAGTTTTTCAAAAACCCTATATTTTTTTGACTGAGTCTATTCACCCAAACCAACATTATTTGTATCATACAAATCGACTCAGCGAGTTGGTGTGAGGTGTTAAAGAAAATCAATAGGTTTTCAAAAACAATTCCTTAAGGATTACAACTAGGAGATTTCCAAAGGATTTTTCTGAAAGCGATTCTGCACAAGGAACGTACCGCTGGAACGTTATCCCAGTATAACAAAAGGAGGTTGAACCTTTATGGTCCAACAACATACACGTGCAAGTATCAAAAACGCACAAAATACATCCGGTCAGAAACTACTTTTGGCAAAGAACTATCTTGAACAACAACTAGAGATTCAAGGGTATAGTGGTCATGTCAAATACGACCAAACAAACAAGGCTCTAGTCCAGTATAGAGTCAAAGAAGGAACTGTAGCAGTACTACGAGACGGCAAGCTCAGCATATTTAAAATGCCCATGAAAAAGTTCAGAGGAGCACTACCTGTAGAAGTACAATCAGTGGATATGGATTCAATCCAGACACAAAAGGCTACATGTTGCAAGAGATGCCGTGAATGGAAAAAGACTGCAAACATCACAAGATGTCAATGTGGTGGATATCTAGTAAATAGAAAGAGATTCTCTGTAGATACAGTAGAGTCATGGGATGAGGAATTCCTAGAGATAGAATGTGCAAAGAAAGACATTCGAGCAGCAGTAAAGATTGATAGAATTCTATCAAATCGACCAAAGAGGTATGTTCCTACAGGCATCACTCCAATGTTGGCTGGAATGTCATCAGCTGATGTGATAAATTCACACAGTGAGGAATTATTATTAATTCCAAGCGGTGATGATGTAAAGACAGTAACTGTCAAACCAATACTATCATGTAGCTTGATTTTTGTTGCTGCAATTAGTAACCAAGACAATCCAGTTACAGACTCTGAGAAACTAGAGATTCTCAAAGAGTACAACCTAGAGCCTGTAAATGATGATGCAAAAGACAGACAGTTTGACTCTGAGACAAAAGCATTCATTCACCACACAACACCAATCCTATCTGCAGAAATGATTGATTCATGGAATCATTCTGCATCTAGGAGACAATCCAAAGTGTACCGAAGAAAGGCAAACTCTCTTGAGAGAAAATATGATGATGACTGCTGAAGAATATGCATTGAAACAATTCCAGGACGAGCCGTTTTTTGAGGTTCTGGTACAATCAATATCAAGAAAGGCAACAGCATATGCATACGCCAAACTTCAATGCAATAAAACTCTGGGTTCAGGTAATGCACTTGATTGTTTAATCAGAGAAACAGTCTTCAAATCAATTGAAAAGTTTCAAAGCAAATAACTCTCTATTTGTTTTTGATCAGAGAATCCTTCCAAACCCATTACTATCTTTGATGGCAACATCTGGAGACTGACAGGCAGATGAGTGTGAGAAAGGCAAGGATGCTTGCAACATCCAAAAATTAAGAGATGAAAAACAGAAATGTATGATGAAATAATAGCAACAATCACATGTCCCTGCTGCAACAACACATACCTTGATGAAGGCATACAGACAAAGTACTTTGAACGCTCTTTATCAAGAATATACCAAGGAGACGATACACGGACTTTGTCAAAAGGACGTAACCTTACAGAAAATGCATTTTACAACATCCGAAACATAGAGTTTCCATGTTATACGCGATGTGCAGTCTGCATGGTATGGTTGGAGATGACTGGCAAGATAAGGAATTACATATTTGATAAAGTAGTTCTAGAGACTTTTAAAACACCAGTACAACACGGTGACACTGTGATGCATCTGGGATTGACTTCACAATCAAATTATGCAGCAGAGAACGATCTTCTTAAAAAATAAGAAGAAAAACCCTATATTTTTTTGACCTGACAATCCTTCCAAACCTCATATCATTTCTGATGGTAACATCAGGAGACTGACAGGCAGATGAGTGTGAGAAAGGCATTGTGTTTGCGACACAAAGAGAGAACAAAAATGAAAGAAGAAAAAATGAAAGAAGAAAAAATTAAAGAAAAAACCACAAACAAAGTAAGAACCAGTCTAGTACGAAAACAAAACGTGATATTTGTTGCAATGGTTATAGTTGGGTTATCCCTAACCATCATGAGTCAATTTGCAGATTCACGATTGCTAAGTGAAGGCATAGCCTTTATTATAGTTGGATTCGTAGGAATGTTGATGTCTTGGACTACTATGGATATTGGTGCCAGTATCAAAGAGGCGATATATGATGTCGGTGCAAGTATCAAAGAGACGAATGAATCCCTAGAAGAGATTAAAGACATTCTACAAAACGACATTGCAAAATCTCAGAAAGAGATCAAAGACATTCTACAAAACGACATTGCAAAATCTCAGAAAGAGATTAAAGACATTCTACAAAACGACATTGCAAAATCTCAGAAAGAGATTAAAGACATTCTACAAAACGACATTGCAAAATCTCAGAAAGAGATCAAAGACATTCTACAAAACAAAGACTGAGTTTTTCAAAAACCCCAACATATTTTTTTGACAGAGTCTATTCACCCAAACCAACATTATTTGTATCATACAAATCGACTCAGCGAGTTGGTGTGAGGTGTTAAAGAAAATCAATGGGTTTTCAAATTATTCCTACAGAACTACAAATAAGAATCCCTCAAAGAGGCATTCAAAAAGTAATTCTCATGACAGGAATCGTTCTACTGAAAACGTTATTTCAGAAAAAGGAGGTTGAGCCAAATGGCTTTCAAAACCAATAAAAGTATTCCAAATGTACAAAAAACCCCGTCTTATACAAACGACACAGTAGAGGAAATAACCTAATGTCTACTGAAGGTTTTGAGACAATATGTACAATGACTCTGAAACATCTTCCAAATGATGCAAAGCTGATTCTACAAAGACAGAAAAGCAACATCATTGGAGATAAGATTCAGTTTGGACTACCGACAACATTTGTCAATGCTGAAAACAATCAAACAGTGTGGAACAAGGGACCCTCAATTCAGCTCGAACAACTCCCAGAACTAATTGAAATGCTGAAAAAAACATACGAGAAACACACTGGAGAAAAACTTGCTGAAACAAATCCTAGAAAGACAAACACCTTTGCAGATATGATTGAAGAGTTCTAAAATGAGCCCATCATATACTGATTCAAAGAATTGCATAAAATCAAATGATGTCATGGACTTTTTGCATGAACAATATCTGTTTTGGGAGTTTGTAGCATTTGTGATGGAGCAGTTAAAGAAAACAAATCTATCATACCTCAAAGATATGCAAGAAAAGCCATACAAGTATGTAGATGAGTTTAACCAATTCATGGCATTACAGCAAAAAGTACTAGATGTACAAATGCCACATGTCACACAATGATGGAACAGAGACACCCATCTAAGATAATTTCAGATGCCAGAGTTGAATTGGGAATAGCACAAGACCATATACGCCAAAGAAAACACAAAAAGACACTCAAAAAGATAAGGCAAGAATTAAACAAAATTCTTGATTCCTAATCAAGAGACCATACATGTCAAAGGCAAAACAAGTTACAGGTGAAAATCTCTGACCAAATAAAGAACATACCATAAAACAACAAAATAGATAAAGAACAAACCAAAGAGATTTCATACTGTCAAAGAACTGATGTACAATGTTTACAAGGAAATAACTTTGTGGCATTCAGAAACAGACTGTTTGTAACTAACCATCTTTACAACAAAGACAGATGATGCCACATTGACACTTGAAAAATCTGAATCACCTACAAAACTTGATACCCCAAAACATAAAAAATACAAAAGATACCTCACAATCTGAATCAAATATCTGATCAATCAAGTTATCAATCCACAAAAAATTATTTTGTTGATTGTTGTAGGTATTCACAAGACTCCATGGTAAAGACTGACAAATTTTTTAACCAAAACATTCAACCCTGCACACATCTAAAACAATCGAGTTTTAGAGTTTCATTTTGTATGTGGGTGCTAGATATGGAAAACCAAAACTAGGTTTTCAAAAATATTCCCGAGAATTACAAATAGGACATATCCATGTGATACATCTGAAAGTAACTCTCAAAAGGGAATCGTTCTACTGAAAACGTTATTTCAGAAAAAAGGAGGTTGAACCTTTATGGTCCAACATACACGTATTTCAAACGTACAAAATCCTCTATTAAATGCAATTGGTACAGCATCTAACATAGAGTGGAACAAACAACAAGAGATTCAAGATTTGCTTGAAGAGCAGGTCGCAAATGAGACACACCACACCTCACTTGATGAATCACATAACATCTCATACCACTGTATAGAGTGTAACAACTAATGCAGTACCCTGACTGGAAAGATATGCCTGATGGCATATCTCTTGCAACCCTATCTTGGGAGGATGTATACGTCAAAGCATGTAAAGAACTGGAACGAAATCCTACAAGAGAGGAAACACTAGATATGTTTGATGAGATGGCAGATTCAATGAGAAATACAGTACAAGATGACATGGCTGCACAACTAGAATACATGATCACTGAGATAGTTGAAGAGTGTCTAAAGTCAAAACCATACAATGCATATGTAATGACTAGTGAGGAACTCACATTCAAGAAATACTGTCACGAGTGCAAAGAAGTCCAGGAAACCTATTGGGAGCTAAACTATTGTGAGAAAAACCCAGAAGGAATAGATATTTTTACAGAACATGGAAACGACGAAACCTGTGAGGATGAATATTGTAATCCTGAATCAACAGCTGTGGAAAATAAAGACATCACAACACCATACATCAAAAGCCATGCAGTGCATGAGCGATGTGTACAATGCCATCAATACTTTGATTCTGCAGGACCCCAAGAAGACAGACAACCAGAAAAGGATTCCAAATCATACCCTCATGGCATATCTGATACCTGCACAGAATGTGGAGGTCCCGGATGTGAATGCTGTGATGCCAAAACAAAAGATGACACCTCAGATGAAAAAGACAATACAATGTGCAGTGGAAAAACCATCAGAGAAGATGAGAACAAAACAAAACCAGTCTCAGTTGAGGACTTTCGAGAACTCTTTGAGAAGAAGGTAATCAGTCCGAGAATTGCTGGAACTATATCTGAATTCCATGGTGAAGAAGGAGATGATCCACAAGGTCTATGGGTTTCTGGAGAAGAAGGAAATAAGATGGAGTCATACATTCCAGCCTTTGACTATTATGCAGAATCATCACTGTATGAGGGCGGAGTTCACAAAGACATGACAAAATGGCTTGAGAGTATGGGGTATCGTGCAGAATGGCATGATCCTGGTACAATGATGTTGTACCGAGAGGACTGCTGTGATGAGGGTCTCACAGAAGAGAATGACACCAAATAATGAAAAATTCTGAAAAGGCAACTGCAATACTACAAAGCATCGCAGAAAAGTTCTCAGAAAAAGAATTTCCTGAAACCTGTGCAAAGGCATTTATCAATGCGACAGAAATCCCCTCAGCATCATGGTCGTTGGGAAATCAAGTGGCAATGTTTCTTGCAAAGACAACAGATGCCCGAGGATATAGACAATGGGAGCAGGCAAAAAGATACGTCAAAAAGGGCTCCAAGGCAATCTACATACTGGTCCCAATGCTGAAAAAAATCAAGGACGAAGACCAAGACAAGACAATAATTATCGGATTCAGAGGCATGCCTGTATTTCGATACGAGGATACTGACGGGGCACCATTAGATGTATACGCCCCCAAAGTACTACCTCCACTATTTGGACTTGCAGCAAAAAATGGAATAGATGTGACATGGATAAATTCCAAGATGGGCGAATATGGCTCAATTAATCCTCAATCAAAGGAGATCACATTGAGTACTGAGGCTCCAGACACATTTTTGCATGAAATGGTCCACTGGTATGACAACAAGACAACCAAACTAAAAACAGAACAGGACCCAGAACAAGAGACAGTTGCACAGCTTGGAGCATGTGTTCTTGCAAAGATGTATGGGTATGATTCAGAATCATACACTTGGAATTACATCGCATCATACGTAAAGGCCGAATCTGCACAAGATGTAGGTCAGATGTGTTTCCGTGTATTGGGACGTGTTCAAAAAATAATCACTGCAATACTTGATGATGCTGAATCAATCTCAGTTAAAGATGTTGCAAAACCTGAGACAATGGATATAGTGCCTGCTTTGGAACACAGTCTCATACATGACTGCCAAAAAGCAAGACCCACTCAAGGTGGTAAACTGCAAGACAATTACATCACTTCAAAACAACGTATAGGTATTTGAAAAAAATACCCATAATGAAATTGACCACTGCAAAACATTGCCACCATAAAAAATCTAAAGACCTGAAAAGACATACAGCAAAAGACACATCATGAAAGATATCCGATACATCATAATAGATAACATGTTGCTGTTTGCACTAATTGCATTGGGAGCAGGCATAATAGTGGCAGGTAGAAATCCACCACACACGGAGATGTATCTGCCATTAGGAGCTGCCTTTATTATTGCAGCCGGCGTAGGTATCTACATGATGCTTGCAACAAGACAGGTGGCAAAAAATCTGTACAAGCAATTCGATGATCAAAACAAAACTCTCAAAGAAAACCACACAGAGATAACAACATCCCAGAAAGAGACATCATCATCCCTCAAAGAGATGGCAACATCTCTCAAAGAGATGGCAGACATTCTAAAGAGAATAGAGACAAAGCTGTAACCCTACAGCATTTTTTTTGACTGAGCCATACAATCCAAACCCATTACATTTGTATCATACAAACCGACTCAGCGGATGGGTGTGGGATGGTATAGAAGATAGTATAAAAGATCAAAGACAGGTCTTTTAATTCCTAGAGATACATTTCAGAATGATTCATAGAGTCATTCTCAAGAAATTATTTCGCAAAAGGGAATCGTTCTACTGAAAACGTTATTTCAGAAAAAAGGAGGTTGAACCTTTATGGTCCAACAATATACACGTACAAGTATTTCAAACGTACAAAATCCTGCCTTTTACAAACTTGGCACAAGTGAGATGGAACAATAAATGGGCTATACTCACTATTACTATGTATCACCCGAGTTTGATGCAGAAAAATTTGCAAGAGTCGCAAAAGATTTCAAAAAGATGATGGCTCCATTGAACCATCTTGGAATAGTATTGGCTGACGAATGGGGTGAGAACTATCCTATTGTATCCTCTACTGAAATCCGATTCAATGGCCTTAACAAATGCGGACACATAAAAAGAGATCTTGGAATAACATGGCCTACCAAATCCGCATCCGGAGTAGCTAAAAACGGTATAGGACAGCAACTAGAAGAACTGACAAGTAGTAATTGGTTTGCAGGAGCACAGCTAAAAACCCGAGTATGTGGAGGCGACTGTTCCCATGAATCATTCTGCCTTTTGCAGAAACTCTCAGATTCAATATGGAAACAAGACGATCTCAAAGTTGGAGAGCACATCTTCCAATGCACAAAGACTGCATACAAACCATATGACTTGGCAGTCAATATCTGTCTGATAATTGCCAAAGAACATCTGGGTGAGACAATTCGCATAAAGTCCGATGGCATACTAGAGCACTGGCAAGAGGCAATACATCTGTGTCAGCATTTCTTGGAATACGGCCAAGACTTTGAACTCGATGAGGGTGATATCTAATGACATCCATATCTGTTCTAACTCTTGACTCAGATGATATTAAAAATCGTCTGAACTGTACAGAGAAAAGAGTGCACCAAATAATGGGAATGGCATACGAAGGAAAATTCACAGACTTGATAATCGATGATTTTTGGAGAACTATCGATGCATGTGATGTCACCCTTGATACAATGGATGAGGCTGTTACGTCAATTTTTGAAAAACTTGGCAGAAATCTAGAGGATTCAGACTAGTGCCCAACTGGTGCTATAGTGTTCTGGATATATCTGGTCCAAAAGACGAGATAGAATCCATTGCAAACACACGGCTTGATTTTGAGAAGATACTACCAACTCCGACAGACTTGATTCCAGACACGTATGACTCTTTTGGAATGACAGAGTTTCAAGAGCAGGCAAATCTGGCAATATATGGATGCAAGTCATGGTATGATTGGCGTCTTGCCAACTGGGGAACAAAATGGAATCCAGATGAGATAGAATTCACACAAGATACTCTGAAAACAATCCGCGCATCAATGAGTACTGCATGGTCATTACCGATGGGACTCTTGAGGAAACTCAGTTCAGATCATCCACATACAACCATACACATAGTTGACTGTGAGGAGGAGGCAGGTTTCTTTGTAGGGGATTGTACCATTCTCAATGGAGATATCATTCACAACGGCATCCATGAGCCAACACGTGATGAGTTAAGAGAACGCGGCATGCTATGTGAGGATGAGGACTAGTGTCCTCTGAACCCATTCCATACTTTGAGAACATGCCAAAAGACATCTCAGTGGCATCACTGTCATGTGCAAGAATATGTGATTCTGCATCCCGAGAACTTGGACGAAATCCGACAGCCCAGGAAACAAGGGAACTCTTTGAGAAGGTACAAGAAGAACTCTTTGAGAAAATGGACGAATCCCTAACCTACGAGCTGGATATAATAGTGAAAGAGCATGTAGAGAGAATGCTAATCTCAAAACCATACAACCCAGCACAGATGACTATTCGAGAGTTGCTCTCAAAAAAATACTGTCATGAATGCGGCAATGTTCAAGAGACTCACTGGGAACACATCTATGATGGTATTTACAATGCTGGAATTGGTAGTACCAGAATTTGGAATCCAAAGGAACATGTGTGCATTCCAAGAAATCACATCAGTCCAGAGTATTTCAAAAAACACAAGATACGAGAGATATGCGACAACTGCCAGCACCAGATCCAATCAGCGACACTTGTGGAAAAACAACCACACATCACTGAGACATTCATCACTGAGACATTCATTAATAATGGTACAAAGAACGTCCAAGAACTCTACTTGGATGAACAGATGATCAAAGTAGATGTCAAATCTTTAGTCGGACAAACACTCACTGAACAGACAAAGGCAGATATTGTAGAATTATTTCTCAACTCTAATCTCCAAGATTGGAAATTGGATGGTAAAGAAATCCACGATACATACACACTAGTTGTTGATGAAAAGATAGATAGATCCAAAGATGATGATGATTACATCATTATCTCAATAAGTTCAAATGGCGACTATTGCGAGTGCATGTATATGTATGGGTTTAGGCAAATACAATGACTGTCTGTAAAAACTGTTTTGGCAGAGGATACTGGAACGTACGACGAGGTTCAATGTGACGACTCGGGATGGTACGGGTATGACCTCATGAATAAAACGTATGATGCCGATGAATTTCTCATCAATGCAAGTGTTCTGGATCTAGTCCATATATTTTGGAAATTCAAAGTCGAAATAGAACATTCTAAAAAATGCAAACAGCAAATTAAAAAAGGTGGTGGAAAAATATCTATCACTGGTGAGCAATTGCTACAGATTGCAATGGAACTGAAAAGAATTGCAAAAGAAGACGATGAAAACATCCGCCTTGCCAAGGTAAGACACCGAGATCATAAAGCATGAGGACACTCAAAGATTCCAAAAAATGCAAACATGAATCATGGGCGATAATTCCTGACACCATCCACACAACACATCATTCCAAACACGATGAGATATGTGTAGAGTGTACCGTAGAGTGCACCGTAGAGTGTACCATGGAATGTACCATAAAGTGCACCATAAAATGTACCATGAAATGTACAAAATGCCACACTATAGCAACTGCCACAAAAGTCAAACATCACAACGAGTCAAGTTACGACATTACAAGACAATGTCTGTAACTTTTACACTGCAAGGAAAGAGTACCTTTGCATTTGATGCTGCAAAGAGACGTGCAATAGAACATCTGCAAAAGACAAACAATACACAACAGATAAGACATCTTCCTGAGACGTATCCGCAACAGCTCTCACAGATATCAGGTGTTGATATTGTACCAAGAATAAAAATCCTCAAGGCACATCTGGAGGATGTATTTGGTACGGCTGACAAATTCTCAGTGAGTGTGATACCCAAAAAGAGACCTCTCATCAGAATCATCCACGACATTGCAGAGTCTGAAACTATAGAGAGTATTGCATGTCTGTATGCCCACTGTGATGACATACGTCTGGAGAGATTCTCAGAATAATGTCTGAATTCACAAAGAAAAAGGCCCAGTATCTAATAGATGCCAATTTAATCATCCAGATAGATGATAACACCTACCAAGTGAGGGCATCAGAATCCGGAAAATCATACATACTGAGAAACGGCGCATGTGAATGCAAGGGGTATAGATGGCGAGGAGAGTGCTCACATGTCACAGCAGTCCAGATATTGCAAAAACAATCCATGGAATCAGATCTCACCATGGTGAAACAGGGAATATTGGGAA
Organism: Candidatus Nitrosopumilus sp.; assembly: GCA_965262905.1. Taxonomy (GTDB): domain Archaea; phylum Thermoproteota; class Nitrososphaeria; order Nitrososphaerales; family Nitrosopumilaceae; genus Nitrosopumilus. The sequence goes on along the minus strand of OZ253567.1, from coordinate 259,780 downwards.
AAACGCAAAACACATGACAAAAACAACAGGGGACACACATGATAGATGATACCAAAAAACAGATAAGAAAAATACGCGACAGGATACAAAACACCACAAAAGACAACCGATTGTTGTTTGTTATAGTGAGTCTGGGAATTGGCATTCTGGCACTTGGAATTATACCGCCATATGCTGAAATGTTAATTGCTTTGGGAGCTGCCTTTATTATTGCTGGCAGTGTAGGCATCTACATGATGCTATCAACTCGACAGGTTGCAAAAGAACTACACAAGCGATTTGACGAGCAAAACAAAGTCCTTGAGAGACTAGATACAAACTCTAGCAAGCAGACGTTCATCCTCGAAAAGATAACATCATCCCTCAAAGAGATGGACACATCCCTCAAAGAGATGGCAGACATTCTAAAGAGAATAGAGACAAAGCTGTAACCCTACAGCATTTTTTTGACAGAGCCATACAATCCAAACCCATCCCATTTGTATCATACAAACCGACTCGGCAGATGGGTGTGAGATGTATAACCAAACAAAAGAAAAACAAAACAGATTTTCAAATTATTCCTACAGAACTGCAAATAAGAATTCCTCAAAGAGGTATTCAAAAAGTAATTCTCATGACAGGAATCGTTCTACTGAAAACGTTATTTCAGAAAACAGGAGGAAACCAAAATGGTCCAACAACACACAAGTAATAGAATCAATTCACAGCAAAAAACCATACAAGACATGATCGAATTGACATCTGTCCTATGTACTCTACAGGCAGAATACGGACATCCGAAATATAAAGAGCCGTATCTGCAATATACAGAAACAGAAAAGATCCTGTACAAAATGCTCACCGAAAATACAGGAGCAAGTATACTTGATTCTGGAGGAATTGGAGGTAGACACTGGGAACAAGCCAGAGGAATCAAAGATTTTCGCAATATACCAAATGTGAAAATCCACAGGATGTATGGTGCAACAAAACACGTCTTTGCAATAATTAGCGATATTGCAATATACGACAAGGCAGTAGATAGCAAATTCTACAAGTTTGCATACGCACCAGAAAACAAAGAAAAGTCATGGCTAGATTGCATGGAGGAATTCGGTGACAAGTATAATGAAGATAGAGAAAACAAAGGTGGAAACACTTGCAACGACGAATACTATTCTGGCAATCAGGGAATGCAGTATTTATTTCTCAAACTAGAGGGTACAGAATATGTCATACTGCAAATCCATGGCGGATGCGACATGCGTGAAGGATACACTGCACCACACGTCTTTGAATGCAATTACGATGATTTTGTAACTGCTGGAACAGACATCACCATTGGCTGCATGTGTAATGGCGTATACACTGATGGCCTACTTTGGTCTGACGATAACGGAGACGACCTGCCATTGTCATGGGACGATGGATTGTTTCCAGACTGGCATTGGAAGACTGAGAGTATACTATACTGCAAAGAATGCAAAGAAGAGATTGCATGGTGAGAGGAGAATAGAAAAGCTGAACCCTACAGCATTTTTTTGACAGAGCCATACAATCCAAACCCATTACATTTGTATCATACAAATAGACTCGGCAGATGGGTGTGAGATGGTATAAAAGATAGTATAAAAGATCAAAGACAGGTCTTTTAATTCCTAGAGATACATTTCAGAATGATTCATAGAGTCATTCTCAAGAAATTATTTCGCAAAAGGGAATCGTTCTACTGAAAACGTTATTTCAGAAAAAGGAGGTAAAACCAAAATGGTTCAACAATACAGCAGGCAATGCAATCCCAAAAACCTATGAGACAGACGAGACACCACTCGCAGAAAAGCTAGTTCCATGTATAGTGCTGCTTGTGAGAAAGAATACAAAAAGTTCAGAATTTGACTGGTGAAAACATAGACATACAAAGAACATCAATCAGTGAGAACATAAAAGACAATGGATGGTTATTTACCATTCTGTTTCTTGGAACAGGTTTGTTAATACCAGGAATGGTTTCGTGGAATCAGTTCTTTATTGCCATAGGAGTTGCCTTTATTATTGCAGCCAGCGTAGGTATCTACATGATGCTTGCAACAAGACAGGTGGCAAAGAATCTGTACAAGCGATTTGATGAGTTAGATAAAACTCTCAAAGAGATGGCAACATCCCAGACAGAGATGGCAACATCCCAGAAAGAGACATCATCATCTCTCAAAGAGATGGCAGACATTCTAAAGAGAATAGAGACAAAGCTGTAACCCTACAGCATATTTTTTTGACTGAGCCATACAATCCAAACCCATTACATTTGTATCATACAAACCGACTCAGCGGATGGGTGTGAGATGGTAGAAAAGATAGTAGAAAAGATCAAAGACCGGTCTTTTAATTCCTAGAACTACAAATAAGAATCCCTCAAAGAGGTATTCAAAAAGTAATTCTCATGACAGGAATCGTTCTACTGAAAACGTTATTTCAGAAAAAGGAGGAAAACCAAAATGGTTCAACAATACAATACAGCAGGCAATGCAATCCCAAAAATCTATGAGACAGACGAGACACCATTTGCAGAAAAAATAATCCATCAGATATGGATGATACCATCTGTCAATTTCATATGGTGTGTGGCAGAACTGGACCCAGAGTCAGATGCGGCATTTGGGTATGCAAATCTCAATGATGATGAGATGGCAGAATGGGGATACATCGACATTGCAGATATCCAAAAAAATGGAGCCAAATTGATTCTATCTGAACCAATGCCATTCTCAAAAGCATCAAAAATACTGCGACCAAAAGACGGATGTCCAGAATGCGATTCTACAAAGTACGGATTCCAAAAAATCAAGAGAGGGGATCCTGTCCTAACTGATGACACATTCCACCTCTGGATTTGCAGAAACTGCAATTACCAACCATTCACTTGTATTCCAGGACTAGTATGATTATAATGGATACTATAATGGATGACACAATGGATACTACAAAGGATGATACAATGGATGCTGCAAAGACTGTGTTTGATTTCTACGAGGATTCAAATCACGAATGGCTCAAAGTTTCATTGGTAACTCTGCAAGAACTCAAAATCGAGGAGGAGACCACCCAACACAGTTACGTCTCAGGTGATTGGGTATATCTGGATGAGGATTCAGATTGCTATAAATTCATCACATCTATGGATGAGCGAGGAACTCCAATAGATACGGAAAAAGACATCAAAGAACATCACACAGATGGTATCTCAGATATTGGAAATTTCTGCAGATATCAGAATACTCTGAAAGACCAAAGTCAATGTCTTTAGGAACTGTACTCTTGACAGAAATCTTTGAGGCATTCACATCTCAGAGGACAAAGTCCAAAATAATGCGAAGGTTGTACTGTGAGTCAGGACAAGCTGGAATCAAGTCCATGGGATTTGTAAATGATGAGACACAAAAAAGACTAGAGGAAATAATTCCTCAGTGTGTTAATTGCAGTTACACAAATCTGCAAATAAGAAGTATTGTCATGGTCTTTGATGAATTGGCATCCATAGGGGAAATAGAGTTGTTACACAAAGTACAAACCCAGATAGGACAATCAGATAAAGCAATCAGGCTGTGCAACGCTCAAACACAAAAGGTGCTCAGATAATAAAGTATATGAAAAAAGGCAAATTGCACCTTGCAATTATTCATAACATCTCAAATAGAAAAGACAAAATGTATCACCTTGTTGCATCAAGTAAAACCGACCTGAGAAAAATGATCAAAGTGCATATACGAGATGCATTGAAAAAGAATCACACAGTTATTTGGAACAAGGATACAAAGTATCAGGTGCAAATGTGGAGGGAATCAGAATATTCCGAACTCTACAAGGAGACATCTGAGACCATAAAGTATTACACCAAAACAGTTGTAGGCATGGGAGAGAATTGCAAAGTACGAGAACACCATGTCTTAATTCGAGCAAACCCCCATAATGAGGACAATCCAGAGTGCAAGTTTTGCTACAAGCAAGTTACCAGCGTGTATAATGATGAATTGCTTGATGGGGCAAAGACTGTGATAAAGGTTTGCAGTACATGCAGAAAAGAACTCTCAAAAATGAGAAAGATCCTCGTAGAGATGGACCGAGATAGACAGTAGATACTATAGTATCTGATATAGTATCTGATATAATATCTGATACAGTATCTACTACCATCACCCAATATAGAAAAAAATTACACAATACAGGGAAATCCCCCTGATGATTCAAGTGTGTCTGAAATGATCCTCATACGAGGTGTTAGATTCACTTGATGCTCAATTATCATTCTGCAAAGAATTAATTGGGTTGGCTTTATCGCTAGTCGGTATTGCCGAAACCATAAAGATTTATCTCACAATGAGATGATTCTATACAATACTGTAATGATGTATCGTACCATACATTATACAATATTGTGAATTATGGTTGGGGAAAAATCAAATCATACACAGATAAAATAAAATGATTTTGTCCTCTTATCTAAAACAACAACTCTTTGAGGATGAGATGAGATTGAAATCTTTGAATAATCCGTCACATCAGAACTAGTTCATTTCAAAAGGCAATTGACAAAGTGTCAAGATAATGCCAAATGATGCTCGCCATTTTGTGGCAGCGCTAGCAAGGATGTAATTTTAGGCGGTTGCAAAAACAACTTTTGCCAAAGATTTGGCAGAGGTTGTACGTGGATGATTCCTGTAATCAAGAAAATCCGATGCTCAATAATGATGCTCAATAATGATGCTCAATAATGATGCTCAATAATGATGCTCAATAATGTTGCTCAATGATGGTGCTCACATTATAAATTATACAGAATCTTTAACGGTAGAGTCCCTTAATTTTTCTGCCTTTAAATTCAATTTGTTCTTGATATGATGATGCCAAAACTTCAGATGTTCTCAAAGACAAAAAAGGAAAACTATGGAATACAGCGACATGACTCTTACAATGTTATCATTCCATACAAGATAGCAAAAGCCATTCCATTACAAGACGGCATGGTATTGTATGCTGCTGCATCTGAAAAAACTGGTACAATACGGTTACACGTAAAGGAACTCAAAGATTCCACTCCAGTCAAAATAAGACAGAGACTGACCAAAGTGTACAGAAATCAAAAATATCACTCTGTAAGGGTTACCATCCCAGTACACATTGCAAGGATGTTACATTTGCAAAAAAATGATGACTTGGAGGTTAACTGTAATGGTGACACGATAATCATCAAATCAAGAACAAAAAACAAACCAGAGAGAAAAATCTAGTCATATTCTATAAGAACAATCTGTGCGGATCATTTTAATGCATACAAATATCCAAAATTGTAATGAGTGCAAAAATTGCAACACTGTTAATACTTGCAGCGAGTCTCTGCACTATAGTATTATCTACTGCAGATGCTGATATTCAATCCCCGTTACAACAATCAAGGCAAGGAATTCCAATAGATGAGATTCAGTGTAATGACAACAAAGTACTATTAGAGTCCCCCAAAGGTAAACCAATCTGCGTTACTAAAAACACCTCTGGGAAATTACTAGACAGAGGATACAACATTATCATACCAGTACAAAACAATAACATTTTAAAAGAAAATACCATCGTTTCTGATATCAACACATCCATACCTGATGAAACATCTTTGGATGTTTTAGAGCCTGCAACAACCATCATGCTAAACATTACATCTGATACAGAGTTTATCGATGATAAACGAGAGATAAAATGGTCCATACTACAACGAGCACCTGCACCATGGCCAATGTATGATAAAATTATAAACAGCACTACAGGTCTAATTGTTCCAGGACCTACTGGAGCATCAGGTATACAAACAACTCCACATGAGAAATATTCTCTAAATGGCAAAGTTGGATTATATCTGGAGGATTGGATGCCAACATACATTCCAGAGGGTCAAAAGTTACTGTATGCCGATACTAATTACAATGCTTTTGAGGTAAATGAAAGAGCCTATGAGAGTCACAATGCAATTTACCAATTTGTTCCAACATCATTTGTGTTGCATAAAGGTGCAGACACCCATGACTTGAAAGTATCAAAGGGATTCACAGTCAACATAAAACATCGCACATTACCCTTTAATTCTGTAGAAGATGATCTTGAGCATGTTAAAGAGATTAAAAAATCTCAATCAGGCAATTATGGAGGTTATCGCGATATGACTCGTGATGGTAAGACAGTGTATGCATTTGAAGGGGGAAATGATTACAATCATTATCAAGCCGTAGTTAACTTTAGTCCTAATGAAAACACCAGTATAGGTGTCCATTCATACTATCACACGCTAGATGAACTAATTCCTGTTTTTAACAGCATAATGAAATGATGATCAGACTCTAATTTTCAATTATTTTTGTATTAGGTGTAACATCACTTGATCAAGATGCTTTTGGAATACTAGGGTGCGATAATCCTCATTGTTATGCATTATCTCAATCAAGCAGATCCTCACCAGTTGATGGGTTACAATACACATTGGATTCTCCAGATTTGTATGTCGATAGAAATCATTGTGCCAACATTGCAGTTTCTACTGGTTGGTTAATCACAACAACTGGGGAATGGATAGAAAGGTAAGAGGATATGTCCTCAATACAGTTTTAACACTTCTTGGAACGCTTGTTCCTCTTTTCTACCATGTCGTAAAACAGCTCAATCTGTATGGTATCATATTTTCATATCCATCTCAGTTACAAGACATTGTCTAATTTTTCGTGAGATTACGACCTTGCGCAACATCCTTTCTGACTCATTGTTTGTGGGCTCCATCCCAGGATATTTTAGAAATGTAAACAGGTTTGGTGTTGCTCGTGCAAGTCAGTCTCCAAACATGCAATTCAAATTCTTGTATACATCTACAATTGCCATACACGAGATCACCGATGAATCATAATGTACATGTGCATCAGGTTGCAATGAGATTTGTTTTGCATTGTGATATAGTAAACGCAATTTCTCATACAGCATGGTTTTTGATTCATCATGGAATACAAACTCGGCATCTCACAGTATGTGGGACCGGGCACCGTTGAATTATTTTGAAACGGTTGTATGCAGCATAACCATCAACTGGTAAATCTAACTTTTACATATTAAATTTTGAAAACTTCATTAAAATCGAGAACGAGATAAATAGTATAAACAAGAAAAGGATACAATGAGTACTGAAGAAAAATGGCTCCAATATTACAGGCATCAGAATCAATCCTAAATGAAAACAATATAGCAGTTTTAGGTACAAGTTGAACTGGAAAAACAGTATTCATTGCTTTGCTTAATCATGCAAATGGACAATCATTTTCTAGATGATCATCCAGAATTACGAGTACATCCAAAAGAAAAAAGACCATTTCTCAAATTATGTAAAAACAATATGAGAGAAGGTAAATTTCCAGATAGAACCCAACAATTATCCAGAGATAAAATCATCTTTGAAATACGAGGAGACAAAATCACCAAAGAAATAACAATTGCTTTTTGAATATTACCTATGTCGTTTATGTTAGCTGGAATGCTATGATTAGAAAAGGAAAACAAAATGGATCATATTTGTTGTAAAACATGCAATGTTCTTAGATATTGTAAAAGCAATCACATAACTGAATTCAGGGCCTAGTTCTACACTCTAGTTTTTCATAGATTCAGAAATTACTTTCAATACAATCTTTGAAATTTCATCAAATGGTGGTGGTGTATCTGGCAATAGAGGTTCCAAGTCATTTTTCCAATCTTTTTCTTTTTCAGACAACCTATTTTTCAATAAATTAAAATCAAAATCATCACCATAGACAGATTTTATTTTTGTTCTAACCATATCTGGATTTATTTTTACACCCTGTCCATTAAGATACCAAATGTCATGTAGATGTCTTGGATGTTTTGTATACGTTAACGCTCTGATTTTTTCAGCCATAATTTCTTCTAGCGTCATTGTTGGAACTCTAAATTCATCCGTAAAAGTATCATCATAAAAATGCAAAACAGGTTTAATATCAGGATCCATCACAACATCCCCACGTAAACTTAAATCTACTTTGATACTAGCAGGTTGTCCATTAAACATATCATATTTCACCTTAAATTTTGTACTTTCTTCTCTTTTCTCTAAATCAGATATTTCAGTAAATGACACATCTAAATTTTTTATTTCATTTTTTATATGATTTGCAAATTCATCAGAAATATCATTAGAACATGTAAAATCAAGATCTTCAGAGAATCTAAAATCCTCATAATGAATTTTCTTTAATGCAGTTCCACCCTTAAACACCATTGAATCGAGCCTAGAAAAACGTGAAATTACAGAAAGAAGATTAGTTAAGGCATAGTCTTTTTCGAGTATTCCTAAAGGTGCATTATATTTACCTGCAAGTTTTTTTAATTTTTTTTCATCCATTAGTAATCCTTCCATCCTAACAATTCATCTTTAGTTCTATTGATTATCAAACCGTATTCTTTAGAATATTCAATTTTATTTTTAGTGGTGCTTGGATCTAAATAGTGATAAGGATATCGTTGTAAATTATTTGCAATTAATTTTGAAACATCATTTTCTATTTCAAGAACATCTAAAAGATAACCTAGTCTTCGTAAAACTACATTGATTTTTACCTTTTCTGCCAATTTTAATACATCAGTCCAGTTCACACTTTTTCTAACACTCCACATGGCTTTAGCTACTTCAGGGATTCCACCACAGTATTTTGGATACATTAATCCATCAACGATTGTTTTTTCTTTTGTAGAAATGTTAAATTTTGTTTTTTTAATTTTTGTTTCAACAAATCCAAAAAACTTTTTCTCAGAAAGTGTGATAAATTGAAATTTTTGATTTCCAAACTTTAAACTACCTTTCTTTTTCTGTTTTCTAGTTGCTACAAAAACAGTATATGGGATTTGCTCAGTCATATCCCAGTAATTCATGGCAGTCCAAAAACCAACATAATATTCATCAACTAGATGTGGTACTACAACCCAAGGTTCTTCAGCCCAATACCTGTCAACACCGGCTTCATCTGGAATCAACAGATACTTTCCTTTCTCGATTCTTTGGAGTCTTTTTTTTCGTACTAAATTCATTAGAATGGTCGCTGCCGAGGAATCAGTCATTTGGAGTATTTCTTTAGCTTCTTTTGCATTAAATACAGAAATTCTCTTCTCAGCTAAAGTGAGCAAGAGTTTTGCCTCATTTGGACCTGAGCTTATATTTTGTATTACCATAATTCTTTTCTAATCAATTATAGTGATATTAAATATATATATTTTATAAGATTATAATTCAGTTTTAGTCAATTATAAGGATACAAAATATACAATCAGCCTTATCACATAACAGGTAGTGTACCCCCCACAGATGAGGAGGTCCATAATTTCATTAACGAAAAGGAGTAGACAAACATCTTGCCTTTAAAAGAAATGAATAGGTATTTTCTATAATGAAAATTATTTTAATTTTATTAATTGCAATAACAATAGTAACAATGACACAAGAAAGTAGTATAGAAAAAGGACTTAAAAAAGAACTACGAGGGCAAGTAATAGATCAAGTGAAAGACCACTTACAAATGCAGTAGTCATAGTGACATAATTTGTTCCTAAACATCTCACGATTTATTCTGAATTTCTTGATTTGCGCAATGATATGCTCGACCTTTATTCTAATTTTTGACTGTATCTTATTCCATTCCTTTTGATGTATGAGGTATTCATAAGTGAGGTTTTAGAAAGTGTATTTGATAATTTAGAGGATTTTTCTGCTTATGCAATTCCAAAAGAAGTTAATGACAAAATAGATTTAGATATATCTGAGAAAATGCAACTTTTAGCAGATGCATATGATACAAAAGATCATAGTCAATTATATGAGTGTCTCAAACAATTGCGTTATATTACAACAATGTATCAATTGAATGTGTTGCAGAATTATGATATTTCAAAAAAAGTTCCACGACATATGCTGAAACATATGGTGGATAAAGTATGATACGAACATCCGTAGAAAAACTGAAATTTTACAAGAACAGAATATCGCTAGATTAGACTAGATAAAAAAAGAATTTCAAAATTCTACACATGTTAATTTAGACAACTTTAAACTTTGTTTCCTAATTCAACTATACATAATCTCCCAAAATAGAACATCTGGTCTAATTTTGTTTAATCTCCTGTTGTATTGTATAATCAATCATCAAATTATACATCATCATGCGAGAATTTTATTTCTCTTACAACGTTACACCAAACTCTGGCAGATATATCCTCACCCAAAATTCTCTTAAATGTTGAAAATGCAATTTCTACTGTCCAGTGTCGGCCATAATCAATATCTTTCTTCCATTGTTTTTGATTTTCCTTCTGTTAAATCATCAAAGATTTTGATGTTTTGTGAATTCATTTTACAATTACCAAGTTGCAACAGTCCCTGTTCTTTTCTTACATTGTTACCTTTAGTTTTTAGTGAAAAATTCTTTCTTATGGGAATCACTGGAATTACATTTTTTTACATTGCTCAAAATTGTCATTAGAATCATTGCACCATCAACACTAACCAATAATTGATCTGTGGGTACAACAACATTTGGCGGAATTCTCAACATTATGCAATGCCTCTGAGAGTAATTTCTTAAACTCTGGTGCATCACCTGATTTCTCATCCGTAATTGATACTGCATAAATTTTCCTAGTTTTTGAATCAACAATATATTGATAAATCCACGCTTTATGTTCCATTTTTTACCCATCCAATCACCTCGACTAGTTGGCTTGAGACCTGTGCTGTCACCTGACAAAGCACTATCTCAGTCTTTGTTTTACCATCTGAATCAACTTTTACTGTTATCATCTTCTAAGTTTATCTTGTTGATTCTTTTGTAAATTGCAGAATATTTTGGAGATTTTTCTTTTCCTAACACATCTTTAATTATTCTCTGCAACTGCCGATATGCAACCACAGTGTTTCTAAACAATGCAGTTACCATAAAACATGTAATCTGAATTGACAAACGGTGCTCCAACTTTATCATTTAGTTTTTTAATATTGTTCTTGATTATTTCTGAATCAATATGTAGAGTATAGAATTTCCTACGTGATGTATATTTTTGATCATCATACTTGGCAGTCTGTGGCACGAAATTGTTGTAAAAATTGAGATCCATATATTTTTCGGTTGTAATTTGAGCCTAGATTGAATAATTAGGAAACAAAGTTGTGAAAGCAAGAGTTTGTTGTGATACCATAAATTGAGAAATTGAATCAGTTAGAAGGTTAGATTTTGTTTCTAATTACGCAAGATGTCTACTGTATCATAAAAGAGCAGGTACAAAAAACAATCCAGAGGCTTGAGAAGATTAAGTAGTCTTAAACAAGCAAGACAAATCAAAGAGTATGTCTGAGACAAAAACTGTAAATCCCTTTTACAATCTCCCAGAAGACAAGCTGGAGATAATCAGAAAAGATTTTGAGAAAGGCAACTACAGATCAGATACTTTTGAGGGACACCTAAAATCACTGCATGAAGATGATCTAATTCCTGAAGAGGTATTAGACATTATAAAGTTTAGAAGTAGTGATGATGAAAAGAAGACATTCAAGACATCAGATGAGTTCATCAAGTGGCTTAACGGGTAAACATGGTTGTTCAATGAGAAACCAAGACAGAAACAAAATTCAAAAAACAATACAAGTACCTTGATTCTCAAATCAAAGAAAGAATAAATCAGACAATCCAAGAACTAGAAAATTCTGAAAACCCATCATATTTAGGAGTCTACAAACCAGACATGCGAGTATTTGCATACAATGTAGGAAAATACAGAATAATCTATAATGTAGATTATGAACACAACAAAATTGTTTTCCATAGAGTATGCGACCACAAGTCAGTGTACAACAAAGACTGACAATTTTTTGACCGAGTCTACTCACCCAAACCCCTTTTATTTTGAAAACATAGTTTTCAGAACCGACTCAGCGGATGGGTGTGAGTTGTATAACCAAACAAAAGAAAATCAAAACAGATTTTCAAATTGTTCCTACAGAACTATAAATAAGAATTCCTCAAAGAGGTATTCAAAAAGTAATTCTCATGACAGGAATCGTTTTACTGAAAACGTTATTTCAGAAAAAGGATGAAACCAAAATGGTTCAACAATACAATACAGCAGACAATACAATCCCAAAAATCTATGAGACAGACGAGGCACCCTTTGCAAAAAAGATAATCCATCAGATATGGATGATACCATCTGTCAATTTCATATGGTGTGTGGCAGAACTGGACTCAGAGTCAGATGAGACATTTGGGTATGTAAATCTCAATGATGATGAGATGGCAGAATGCAGATACATCAGTATTACAGATATCAGAAAAAATGGAGCCAAACTGATTCCATCTGAACCAATGTCATTCTTAAAAGCATCAAAAATACTGTGACCAAAAGATGGATGTCCAGAATGCGATTCTACAAAGTACGGATTCCAAAAAATCAAGACAGGGGATCCTGTCCTAAATGATGACACATTCCACCTTTGGATTTACAGAAACTGCAACCATCAGCTATTCACTTGTATTTCAGGACTAGTATACCTCACAGCAAAAGTCTTTTGAACATTACAAAAACAAATAGTAATATTTTTTGATCAATAGTTAGAAATAACTTTATACACATCACAAATGACGAGTTACTCCGGGCCTACAAAAAAGAAAAGTTCGGTAAGAAAAAGAAAAGATTACACGCAATGTGTATAATTAAGATCAACAACTATACAATTGTTGAAACTATAAGACAAATGTTTTGGAGACAGTGCAAACATGTTAATGTTGAATCGGAATTTTTTGAATCAATACATGAGATATATGGTTATGGAATATTTTAGAACATACAGATTTAATTTGAATATGTATTTGGTATTTTACAAGAACAATAAATTGAAAAGACTTTTGATCTGAGGTACATATCTTGTTATTTTTAGTGTCTGGAGTTATAATTCAGTTTAAATAATATGATTTTCATAGTATGCCAATAACATGAAACACGTAAAAAATAAAATGAAAATTATTTTGTTTACTTTTTTAATTGTTGCGATGATTCTACCATTTGGTGTAATGAATTTTGCAGATGCACAAACAGACGAATCATTAAAAACTAAGATAGACAGACTTGGGAACGCCTTTGGTGAAAAATATCAACAATGGTTACAAGAAGAAAGTCAATCTGAAAAGCAAAAAATTAGACAGCAAATGGATAAACTTGTACGTTCTCTTGAAAATTATGGAATCACGTACACAATCAAATATATGGATAACAAATCTTTTTGGGCTGAAAAATCTAGTAGACATTTAGAACCATCATTCATTGAAAACAGTTGGTTACCTATGGCAGATGCTACATCTAATCCATATTTCTACACAGGTTATTACCATGATTGTTGGTGGATCTTAGCTTGTCCTGAATGGAACGGTTCAGGAATACAATTAGGTGAAAATCAAAGTGGAATACGTACAGTGTCTCTAATAAGTGATCACTCTTGGTCTAATGGCCATTATAAAGTCATGGGTTCTGACCTACATGTAGATTTTAACTATGTTTCAAAACTCAAAAGTTACTCATTGGTAAAACAAACTGTTACAGGTTCTGATACTGCAATTTTTTTCTACAGTGTTACTCATTCTCAATCTGTTGATGATGAGTATGATAACCCTAAAGATTCTTGGAAATATTCTATCCAATATTCTGTATCTAACATTACATAGCCTTCTTTTTTTATTTTAATATGAAAATTTTATTTTTTGGTGGTCTTGTATTAATCATCATAGGTTTAGTTCTAACATTGCGACAAGTAGATGATTTTCTAGGTTATTACAATACAGTCAACACTATTGTAGTTGATTGCTATCTGAAAGATCCTGGAAATTTTCTAAATAAGATTTCAAGAGGCAATAACTATTGCTGGTCTGGCGTAATTTCATCTAGTATTTTTTATGGTATGATTGTAGTTGGAGGTGTGATCATATACAAAAGTTTAAAATTTGATAAAACATCAAAACGTTGAAGGGTTTAGTAAATAATTATATCATTTGTAACGTATAGTTGAGCATTAAATATTTGAATATTTTAACAACACCATCATCCAATCTTTTCCATATGTGTTTTTCATCTCAGATTTATTTGTAAAGAATGGTAAGAGGATAGGTCCTTAATACAGTTTTAACACTTCTTGGATTGCTTGTTTTCTCTTTTCTGCCATGTCATAAAACAACTCAATCTGTATGGTATAATATTTTCACATCCATCTCAGTTACAAGACGTACTCTAATTTTTCGTGAGATTACGATCTTGTGCAACATCCTTTCTGACTCGTTATTTGTGGGCTCCATTCCTGGATATTTTAGAAATGTAAACAGGTTTGGTGTTGCTCGTGCAAGTCAGTCTCCAAATTTATAATTCAAATTCTTGTATGTATTTGCAATTGCCATACACGAGATCACCGATGAATCATAATGTACATGTGCAACAGATACCATGAGATTTGTTTTGCATTGTGATATAGTAGACACAATTTCTCATACAGTATGGTTTTTGATTCATCAGATGATTCAAACTCGGCATCTCGCAGTATGTGGGACCGGGCACCGTTGAATTGTTTTGAAACGGTTGTATACAGCATAACCATCAACGGTAATTGGAATATCCCAATATGGAAAGTACAAATCCAATACGGCTGCTGCCCTGCTTTTGTCTGCATGATAAAATACCTCATTATCGCTGATGCATGTCCAGACATATCCCCAGCTTGTTGTATATCGTATACGTTGTCTCATCAAAGTATTTTGATTTGTAAATGTTTTTCATCCATAATTTTTCATCCATAATTCTACATCAGATTCCAATGTTTTACCGACTGCAAACTATATTTTGTATTGTTTTTTTACACAATGATGCATCAGTTAGATTTACTATCTCTTTGATTGAATTTAGACTGTTGTTTTGTTTTTGTAACGATAAAATTACTGTCATAAGATTTTTACCAATTGATGTTCCGTCTATTCCGACCTGCGGTGTTGTGATGTATCCACACTTGCAGATGCATTGATGTATAATGTTGTTTGTATATTCAGTCTTTGGAATATGTGGAATATCAATTGTCATCTTTGTTAAAATTTTTGTATCTGTAATGTCTTTGCTACCACATTTTGCACATTTTTTTGGTTTGTGTATCTTTGTGTGATTTACCGACATGACCAATCTTTGCACCTGCCTTCTTTGAAGGAGAGGATGAATTCTTTTTTGTACGGTTTGCCTTTTTTTGACGTGTTGGAATGTTGTTTACAGATGACGGTGAATGTGGATTTTCATAGAATGCCAGCTTTCCTGCCAGTTCCTGAATTTTTAAAATCATTTCTGTAATGATTGCTTGTAGATTTTTCATATCCTCTAGTTTGTCTTTTGTTGATTATGATTTTGAGCAAATGACTTTGCCAGTTCATCTCGCAATATCTTGATCTCAGGGTTGCCCATAAGAGAGAATCCTAGAATTTAGATCCGTATGATCTAAAATATTTGATTTCGTGGCTAACCTATACTCTTACGAGTGTATCGTCAAATCATTTTTATATTGGAGTTTATTTTTGTGGTAGAATAATGACTGTAAATAACGTAAAATATGTGATTCCACTCTTAGCATGGATGTTACTAATTCCTGTAGGAATGAGTGATACTTTTGCTCAAAGTGGACCAAACGAGGAATATTCTATAGATGAGATAGGACCAATAGGGGTTGTTGAGGAACATACTGCTGAATCCCACAAATTGAGAATAGATATAAAAAAACAAGATGTATTGAATCTAGAGATTTAAATGAAAACACTTTATGAAAGAATCTTTGAACTTGAGGCAACATTATCTGATCTAAATTCAAAAGGAATTACAGACGATGTAGAGACTGTAAAATCTAGTCTTGATGCATTGTATGTAGAACTAGATACATTACAAGAGAAAACCTACACACTATTTAAAATTCCACAAGAAAGACATCAAAAATTACTGGATGTCAAAGAAGAGATACTCAGACAGTATAACAATACCGCACTACTAAATGATGTATTTGTTGATCATTTAGATGAATCAGTTCAGGTTATAATCCACTCAAATGATTTTGAATTGCACAGGAACAGTGTTCTAGATACAACAGAGTCCATTGCATCAGAGAACTTTGAAGATGTTGCAGGTAACATTGACATTGGAGTCAAGCACTTTACTGCAAGTAGTGCTACAGGTGGGGATTTGTATTGTGCAGAGTTTGTACGCAAGTCATATAACCAAAATATAATATGTAATCAGGCAACAATTGCATTTCCAGCAACAAAAGGAAGTGATAGCGGATTTGTTACCGTAGGACATGCGTTTGGTAATTTATTACCAAAAACTGCTGGTACACCAACATACCAAGCTAAAGTGTATCAACCAGGTCCAGATTCAGATAAGATTGATTCAGCAACTGTTCCGACAGGTCAAAGCCTTTCAGATTTATCATGGCAAGCACAGGTTATTGGTACTCTCAAATATGGTGTGGACAAAGATGGGAATAATACTTTAGACAGTGCATTTGTCAAACTTGCAAGTGGAAAGACAGTGGATGCAACAGTAAAGCTTTGGCGTGACAGGGCATATCCAATTATAAGCTACGAGTCAACTAATTCTCAAAGAATAGGAAGTTATGTGTACCAGTCAGGAGCAGCTACTGGTCATACTAGTGGACATATAATATCTGCAAATAATATCAATGGAACATATGCATCATACAATGAGTGTAAAGGAGACAGTGGTGCACCAGTTGGACAGTATAGTTCAGGTTTTAAATTATTTGGAATGCATGTTGGTCTAGCTAATGAAGAGGTTCCAGGTGATGATGATATTCAAACTGCCTCATGTGCCACTCGTGGTGACAAATATTCAAAATTTATCACATATGATACAATAGTAACTGATCTAGGGATAACAGGGATTACTCAATGATCATCCACTATTCTTTTTTTATTTTTTTATTGCTCTTTGTGCCAATTATGGTTTTTGCAGAATACTCTGCACCCACAGAAGAACAAAAGCTTGCAGAAACATGCACTATATTTCTAGATGATTTGTCAGAATTCCCTCATTCACGTAATGGCATTTGTTATGCTAAGGAATTTTGTGTACCCAGCGAATACTTTCATTGGTTGTCCGATTCTGATGAAAGAATAATATTGAAAAATGATTATACTGTAAAACAAATTTTGCACAAATATCCAGATGTATCCTTGGATGATCTTGGAGGATCTATTAAGTGGTCTCGACATTCTGCGTCTTATTGGGCGATACCTGGGTCAACAAATTACAGTGGTCCACAATTAGGGGTTACTTTTAATATGTGTGGCGACATCACAGCATATACATATTATTTAGAAAATTCTGAGATTATTGCAAGGTATCCTGGGGATGATCGTATTCTTAAAGACATCAAAACGTTTGAAGATGACAAGTACAATGTAATAAAGGCAATCATGCAAAGACACCCACCACCTGCAATTCAGATGAGTGAATTCAACACATCACTAAATGAGGTACACTGTAATAATGGATTAGAGTTGTACATTCGCGACAATAACATTCCAGTATGTCTCAAACCTCAAACATATGAAAAGATGTTAGAGCGAGGCTTTAATTTGAACCAGCCAAAATATCGCCCTTTAATGGAGTAATTCATCCAACATAACTTTAGCCTAAAAGTGTAATTATCTAGAGTTTTGAAGTAAAATCTCCAAGATATTTAATTAATAATCACGAAAATTCAATCCTCGTAATCTACATGTCTCCTTTACACTCATCGATATTTTATGAGAATCAGCCACCATGAATGGTTCTATGACCGTTTGTAATTTTTCGAATTAACACAATTACTCTCTCTGCTGTGTTGTTGTGGGAATCAGTTCTAGTAATTAGAAACGTAAAGAGTATTTTTCTCTCACGTTTGATTCTTTTTACAATGGCATTTCACACCAAATGCTTGTGATGTGATTGTTACTGCTAACCCTCTTTTGATTAGAATTATTCCTATTGGTCTGAACCCCTCCAGAATAGGACCAGTAGCATACATACACTTTTCAGATAATTTGGGAAGGCTTACACTCAGGGTAAAGAGCAAATTCACATCAGTAGAAAAGTCAAGAATCGTACTAGAGTCACTTAACAACAGTACTGCCTGAACTGTGCAGAAAGTATAACATCCATCTTCAGACATTTTATCAGTGGAAAGAACGATTTGTAGAAGGTGGCAAAGCATCACTAAACGGTTCACCAAACGGTAATGTCTGCAAGAATCTACAAAAGGAAAATGGTTTCCTCATCTTTAGGATATTTGACACCTGATGAGTTTATGGAATTGTGGGAGATGAAAACATAAATGAATCAGACTGTATGGTACATTATGCAAAAAGTGGTACTAAAAACAGGGGTCCACTCCAGTTGATGTAAATGTATCAACATACTGTGTTGATTCATCAACATATTCAACACTAGCATATTCCACATTAATTTTGACATTAGGATACATTATCTTGAATTTATTTTCAATATCTCGTATGTTGAGTTGAGATATTGAATCAATTCCAACATTCAAGGCATCTCCATGTTTGCCAATACTGTAATTGGTAAATCCTCTAAAAATTCAACACATTCTTCTCTAATGTGGTCTTCATATCCAAAACCAATCAAGTTTAGTTCATCATGTGCAATACCAAATTCTACAGTTAGCGGCTGGTTCTCCTGGAAGAACTTTTAACATCTCTACAGTTATTTCAGGATCTAATTTGTATGATTCAAGTGTTTTAATATCAAATACAGGATCTATTGTATCATTTGTAGGAATTAATCCTGCAAGTGAATCATCTAACGGGGTTGATTAAATCATCATCTATACCTCATAGCAAAAGTCTTTTGAACATTACAAAAACAAATAGTAATGTTTTTTGATCAATAGTTAGAAATAACTTTATACACATCACAAATGACAAGTTACACTAGGCTTACAAAAAAGAAAAATTACATACAATATGTATGATTAAGATCAACAATCATACCATTGCTGAAATTGCAAGACAAATGTTTTGTACATACAATTCTGTAAATTGATTCATTTGAAAAATATGGATTGGAGGGTCTGGAGGATCCCCCCCACATATTTGAGTGTGACAGAATAGATTTGGAGACAGTGTAAACATGTTAATGTTGAATCAGATTTTTATGAATCAATATATGAGATATACAGTTATGAAATATTTTAGAACGTACAAATTTAATTTGAATATGTATTTGGTATTTTGTAAGAACCATAAATTGAAAAGACTTTTGCTCTGAGGTATACCTGACTAGATGATTATTTCCTCTTTCCAAACGTATCTTGACTTTAGTCTGGAAATGATGAGGTGAACTAATTTCAGGGTAATAGAAAATTGTTATTTGTTCGAGAAAATATTTAAAACCCAACATCTCGTAATAATGACATCAATTCTTATGATTACCTCTGTCATTACGATTGGTTTATTTGAATCAGTTGATGCTTCACACGGTACAAAGAAAACATTTGCAAGTGGAACTATTGACTACAAATGTTATCATTCACTTAATAGTCTTGATACTGAGTGGATTATTCCTTGTACTGAGTTAGGAAAAGCTGCTACAACATGGACTAGTTCAGTCTCATCTGTAACTTTCCAAAATACTACATCTGCGACAGTTGCCGAAGTAAAAATAAAAGCAGGTAATGTTGAAAGAAGTGCACCTGCAAAATACCAACCAAACAATCTCAATTCTGCCAAAACCCATATCACTTTAGGTACAATTACATTTAGTGCCGGAAAAGATTGGGGAACTGACAGTAGCAATTGGTGGCATAATGTATTGAGATTTGATTTTCAAACTATAGCATTACATGAATTAGAACATGCATTGGGATTAGATCATGATAATAATTCTAGTTTAATGAAATCCACATTTGCAACATGGGATATACAAAGAACAGTACCTACTCATGATATGACAACAGTAAGAGGTAAATTTTAGTCATGAATAAGAAAATCTATCTTCTAATTATCACAATAGTTGCAATATCTATTGGTGTGTTTAGTATGGATGTTTCGTCTGATCCATTCGAAGACTCTCAATATGCTAACACTCAAAGTACACAAACCAATGAAAACATACGCGCATTAGAAGGCAAAGGATATGATATCGTTTATGGTTCTGCATCTTTTACTGAAATGAGTTTCAGAGATACAGTTACTAACAGCAATTTAATCCTTCGTGGAACTATAGCTAATGTAGAAGACGTAACAAAAACAGACTTTGAAACACAGAGTGTTGATGTTAGTACATTGTACACAGTGAATGTAGATGATGTCTTTAAAGGTAAAATTACCACACCTCAAATAAAATATACGACATTTGGTGGTCTAAATGGTAATTTGTATGTAGCCTATGATCAATTTGTTTATAGTCCGGGCGACAAGGTTTTCTTGTTTCTTATAGAATATGAAACAACTGCAACTGATAAAATATACACCCCATTGGGAATGTATGGGGATTACAAACTTGTAAATAATTCTATTTCATCAATTGGAGAAGTACACAAATATGGTGAAAGCACAGTCGTGCCTTTATCAGACTTTAAATCAATCATTAAAAATATGGTTGGTTAATTCCTTTTTCCTTTATTCTTACCATCAAGCCCAAGGATTCTCATACCAAAACTCCAAGTGTTTTTCTCTACACAAATTCATTCACAACAAGATCCAAAGCTAATAACAATAACTCCATTTCATGTTAACACACAAACAACTCTCAAAAAAGCCAAGATCATTTCTCTCTTTTACTGGAGTGACCAGGCAGCAGTTTGATGTGATTCCATAATGTCAGAAATTATTTAAAATTAAATTCAATGAAAGAAGAGGTTTTGTCTGCAATCACGCAAGAGGTCTAATGATTACAAGTAGAAAGGGTTCTGGTAGTGGGTATCTAAGATCCAATACTTGTTTAAAAATAAAATTAAAAATTAGCAAAAAACTCAATATTCCGTGATCAAATATAGTTAAGACATTAAATATTTGAATATTTTAACATCACCACTATCCAATCTCCTCTGCATATGTTTTCCATCTCAGATTTATTTGCAAAGAACGCATTGTCATTTTCTTCACTTTCTGGTATCTGCATTGAGTTCTGGCGTATACGGTGGAAAATATTTGATTATATTTTTGATGCTTTGATATATTTCTCTATGGGATTGCTTTTGTGGTATGATGCATCCTCTACAAATAATAGTTTCTTACCAATATTGTTTCTGCAGTGATTTTATAAAATCAAGAAATTAATCGGTATTTGATTTGTCATGGAATCTGCAGAAAAACACGCCTTTATTTCCCAATGCGCCAAAGGATTGAAACTTTTCTCATGTGTAATTGATTGGCGTGGTGATGTTATTTTCTGTAAGATACCATTTACGCTTTATGTTTGGTGCTATTTTGTTTGTTGACTCATCCAGATATAGTGTGAGGTATCCAAGGTTGCAGTACTTTTTAATTGTCCTTTCTGTGTTTTTTTAAAACGGTTCTGTTCCTCTTTTGAGGTTGATTTGTGATGTGTGGTTTTTTAGATGAGAACCCAATTCTGTAGAGTAATTCACGCATTGCACTTGCAGAGTATAAAGTGTTGTACTTTTTATCCACATGATTAATTACCATTTTACACTCTACATGAATTGATTAAATCCAAATTTTTATGGACCTGAAATTAGATCATTCCTTAATAATAGTAGTTGTTTTTCACTCAATAAACAACAAGAGGTCGTGTATTTCTTACGGTGTGATGTAGTTATTCCCTCTTTATCCATACGATTTAGCCAGTAGTTGATGGTGTGACATCCAATCATATCTCAGAATATGAAATATTTTGCTTTCTCTATATTGCAGCTTAGTCTTATTTTGCTTTTTTGCATTCTTAAAAAATCTATGCTTGTTCCTTTCATGAATGAGTTACCAGATGATACTCTGGATACTATGTTTTGATTTGACATGATTTTGTGTGTAAACTATGATCTTAGATCTTTGGGGTTGAAATAATTCATAATTCGTTCAAAATTTATTTGCCTAAACTATAAACCTGACTGATACATTATTGTGTAAAAAACAATACAAAATATAGTTTGCAGTCGGTAAAACATTGGAATTTGATGTAGAATTATGGATGAAAAATATTTACAAATCAAAATACTTTGATGAGACAACGTATACAATATACGACAAGCTGAGGATATGTCTGGACATGCATCAGCAATGATGCGGTATTTTATCATGCAGACAAAAGCAGGGCAGCAGCCGTATTGGATTTGCACTTTCCATACTGGGATATTCCCATTACCGTTGATGGTTATGCTGCATACAACCGTTTCAAAACAATTCAACGGTGCCCGGTCCCACATACTGCGAGATGCCGAGTTTGAACAGAATGATGAATCAAAAACCATACTGTATGAGAAATTGTGTCTACTATATCACAATGCAAAACAAATCTCACGGTCATCTGTTGCACATGTACATTATGATTTATCTGTGATTTCAGGTATGGCAATTGCAAATACATACAAGAATTTGAATTATAAATTTGGAGACTGACTTGCACGAGCAACACCAAACCTGTTTACATTTCTAAAATATCCAGGATGAGCCCACAAATAACGAGTCAGAAAGGATGTTGCACAAGATCGTAATCTCACGAAAAATTAGACAACGTCTTGTAACTGAGATGGATGTGAAAATATTATACCATACAGATTGAGTTGTTTTGTGAGTTGGCAGAAAAGAGAAAACAAGCATCCCAGAAGAAGTGTTAAAACTGTATTAAGGACCTATCCTCTTACAATTATTATGAATAATGAAAATCAAAAAATTATTTTTGTTATAATCTTTATATTGTTAATGTCTATATCAATGGTTTCTTTTGAAATGGCTAATGCAGTTAATTCACAATCAAAAAAAGATTTCGTTGAACAAAAAGTAAGTGATTTCAGTGATCTAAAATTACAACAAAAAGATCTACAAAAACAGTTAGAGAATTTGGATGATTCTGAGATTACTATCAAAAGATATACTCAAACACAGATTGATGTATTGAAAGCACAGGTAGATTCACTACAAGATGAAGTAAAACAGAAAATAAAAATTGAGAAATACAAATCAGATAAACTTGATGAAGCATTAGGTAAAGTCGGTAAAACATTTTTAGATGAATCAAGTAAAAAAATTATCGATAGTGGTATTGTTGACATATTTATAGACCCCATCAATGAGCAAATAGTCGTGATTATATCAGAAAAATTATCTGTCGAACATGAAGAATTAATCAAAAGTAATTTGACAAAAAATGTTGATGTTGTTTTTGTTGAAGGTGAAGACTTGACATGTAGTAATAGAGATAATTGCACTCCTGTCAGAGGCGGTGTAACAATTAAAGCAACGTTCGGTTCTACTACTAAAACATCTACATTGGGATTCTTTGCAAATCAGACAGATAATGATTTTGGTTTTGTAACTACTAGCCATTCCATATATTCAAATGGTAATGTAAGACATAATGGATCAGTAATTGGTACCGTAACTGATATGGTTTCAACCACATCTTGTGACTGTGCATTTGTAGAATTAACATCAGATGTAAGTAATTTATCTAATGATATTTACAAAACTGCTACAACCACTTTTTCCATTACAGGATATGAGAACAAAACAAACACAAATGTTGGTGATTTTGTAGTCATGTCTGGTCACACCTCTAATGTCGAATCAGGTCTCATTGTAGCATTTGGGTGGTGGGGAATGGTCTACACAACTATAGATGCAACTTATGGTGATAGTGGAGCTCCTATATTAGAGGCCGATGATAAAATTGTCGGTATTATCAAAGGTGAAGGATTTTTAATTAACCCTTATGGAACGTGGACATATTATTCTGCATACGATGATATCAAAACTGCTCTGAGTCTTTGGTGAAAAATTACCAATTTTTTTTTAATTATGAATCATAAACTCATTATATTTGGATCTGTTTGTACAATTATTATTATTTCAATAATATCTCTAATGACTGTTCATGGTTATTGTGATTATTCTCCTTTTTGCACGAATTTTATAAAACCCTGATTGAATCTAATGAATGTTGTGAGGATTCTATGAGATGGAACAATGACGGCTAATTTTAAAAATAAAGAAAATTCTCAAAAATAAAAATCACAGTTGTTATCTCTTTTCATAAGTATAGCGAAGATCAAAAATTGTGAACAATTTACGTGGTTTCTAAAAATATAATTTACAACATCAATAGCAAAGAGACAAAGTTTGTGAACTATTTTCAATGCATCTTGGTTTGTATTTACCTTGGGCAAATCTGATTATTGTTTTTTGATGATTTTTAGTTCACGCACCTTTTGGTCGTCGCTATACATACGAATTTAATTGGTTTATCAATTACATGATTTTAGATCATTCATTATCACTTAGAATTACATCAAAAAATTCTATAATTTTGATTATTGGTCATTATTTTTACAAGTTTACAGTTATTACATATTCATTATAAAAATTATTTATGAAAAAAGCATTTGATAAAACATTAGACAGTATTTCAGATTTACAGGAGGCCATAGATTACATCAACACTGAAAAGACCATATCAAATAAACAAAAATTCACGGATTTATACGAAATAAATGAATATCTGAAACAAGCACAAGATATTATTGTAAAGGCTCTTGGCGTGTTTCGTAAATATGAGAAGGATTTGTAAATCCATCTAAGGTTTTAACATAATTACAATTTTTACATTTATAAAATATTCTACCATCTGAATGTATAGTTATCTTTATAGGCTCATTTTTTACACATTCAGGATAGTTTACATCATGTTGAGTTTTCAATACTCATTGTTATAAAATAAGTATAAAAGAATGTAACTGAATTCATTCTAAATTATAGGAAACAAATGTAAGAGGATAGATTAGCCACAAAATCAAATATTTTAGATCATATGGATCTAAATTCTAGGATTCTCTCAGATTTGCAATCCTGAAATCAAGATATTGTAAGATGAATAGACAAAGGCGTTTGCTCAAAATCATAATCTACAAAAGACAAACTAGATGATGTGAAAAAACTACAAGCAATCAACACAGAAATGGTTTTGAAAGTTCAGGAACTGGCAGGAAAGCAAGCATTTTATGAAAATCCACATCTGCAAACCAGTCAGAAATATTGCATGGCCGTAATCCCACAAAAAATTAGACAGCATCTTGTAACTGAGATGGATGTGAAAATATTATACCATAAAGATTGAGTTGTTTTGTGAGTTGGCAGAAAAGAGAAAACAAGCGTTCCAAGAAGAATTAAAACTGTATTGAGGGCTTATCCTCTTACCAGAGAACACCATCATGGAAATTCAATCCTCACAATCTATACTAATCAATATTTGCAAGTCTGCATCATCTGAGCGATTCCCATTTGTGATTTTTTAAAACATTGCATTGGGTTTGATTACTTTACGGCATCATTACGAGTTTTCATCAGATAGAGAGAAAAATCTAGTTATATTCTATAAGAACAATCTGTGCGGATCATTTTAATGCATACAAATATCCAAAATTGCAATGAGTGCAAAAATTGCAACACTGCTAATACTTGCAGCGAGTCTCTGCACTATAGTATTATCTACTGCAGATGCTGATATTCAATCCCCGTTACAACAATCAAGGCAAGGAATTCCAATAGATGAGATTCAGTGCAATGACAACAAAGTACTATTAGAGTCCCCCAAAGGTAAACCAATTTGCGTTACTAAAAACACCTCTGGGAAATTACTAGACAGAGGATACAACATTATCATACCAGTACAAAACAATAACATTTTAAAAGAAAATACCATCGTTTCTGATACCATCATTTCTGATACCAACACATCAATACCTGATGAAACATCTTTGGATGTTTTAGAGTCTGCAACAACCATCATGCTAAACATTACATCTGATACAGAGTTTACCGATGATAAACGAGAGATAAAACGATCCATACTACAACGAGCACCTGCACCATGGCCAATGTATGATAAAATTATAAACAGCACTACGGGTCTAATTGTTCCAGGACCTACTGGAGCATCAGGTATACAAACAACTCCACATGAGAAATATTCTCTAAATGGCAAAGTTGGATTATATCTGGAGGATTGGATGCCAACATACATTCCAGAGGGTCAAAAGTTACTGTATGCCGATACTAATTATCTTGCTTTTGAGGTAAATGAAAGAACATATGAGAGTCATGAAGCAATTTACCAATTTGTTCCAACATCATTTGTGTTGCATGAAGGTGCAAATACCTATGACTTGAAAGTATCAAAGGGATTCACAGTTAATATAGAGCATAATACATTACCCTTTAATTCTGTAGAAGATGGTATTGAGTATCTTAAGGAAATTGATGAAATACAATCTGGTAGTTATGGAGGTTATCGTGATATGACTCATGATGGTAAGACAGTGAGTGCATATGAAGGAGGAAATGATTACAATCATTATCAAGCCGTAGTTTATTTTCAACCTAATGAAAACACCAGTATAGGTGTCCATTCATACTATCACACGCTAGATGAACTAATTCCTGTTTTTAACAGCATAATGAAATGATGATCAGACTCTAATTTTCAATTATTTTTGTATTGGGTGTAACATCACTTGATCAAGATGCTTTTGGAATAAGGGATCCTCCAACCATATTTTTCAAATGAATCAATTTACAGAATTGTATATACAAAACATTTGTCTTGCAGTTTCAGCAATGGTATGATTAGACCTCTTGCGTAATTAGATTAATTTTACAACATTACCCAAATTCTTTCACAACAAGATCCAAAGCTAAGCTCAAACCATTCCCTTTCATGCTAACATACAAACAATTATCAAAAAAACCAAAGGCATTCCTTTCATACACAGGAATAACAAGACAACAGTTTGATGTGATTCTAAAGAATGTCAGAAAGAATCACCGTATTACTGAAAAACAAAGACTATCCAAAGACAAAAGACAACGAGACATTGGTGCTGGACATCCATTTGATTTGGATGTAAAGGATAGATTGGTAAATGCTGCTAGTGTATTCTCAAATGTATCTGACCTAGGATTTAACTGGTCATCTGTTTGGATTAGACCAAAACAACGTGAGTAGAAATATCAGATATTTAGAGCCAGCAGTGAGACAATCCCATCCAAATTATATGCAGATTCAAAAAAGATTAACGACATACAGTAATTGCACGAGTTCTTTCCTGAGTTGATTGTAATGATTCATGGTACAGAGCAACCAATTCCAAGACCCAAAAATCGTACCAAAAGAAAGACACACTATTCAGGCAAAAACATACTGTAAAGAATCAAATTACAATAAATCTAAAGATGAAATAATCCAAACCACCATTACTCCCCTGGACGAAGAAATGATTATGCAAATTAAATATCCAGCATTATCTAAAAATTTGATGGTATTTTATGACTTGAGATATTTGGGGATTCAAAAAGACTATAGATCAAATCAGTGGTTTGCCGTACAAAAGAAAAGAGTTGACCATATCTCAGAAAGAGTAGAATAAACTACAATGTTCCATCTGAATCAAAATAGAGGTATGCAATAAGTAAGATAAAGAGATTCAGAATTAATTCAGATACATTTAGGAATAGATTGTGTCGTTATGATGTGATTGGTGAGATTGTTTGTGAGATTGTTTGTGAGATTGTTTGTGAGATTGTTTGTGAGATTGTTTGTGGAATGATTAATTTCAAGATACGGCAGAAGCAAGAGTTTGTTGTGATACCATAAATTGAGAAATTGAATCAGTTAGAATGTTAGATTTTGTTTCTAATTACGCAAGATGTCTAATATATCCCATACAAGTTTTACACCTGCAATTGATTTTGAAGATGCAGCAGATGTATGGAATGATGTTTCAGGCAATTGGTGGGATTTCACAAGAGACGATTCTAGAGGAGATATTGATATCAAATCCAAATCCTTTAGTTGGCAGTCATCTGATCTTGCAGTAACTACTGTAATTTCAAATAATGCAAATACAATGACTTATGCAAAAGTTGAATTCAACTCCAATAAGGATTTCAGAGATGTTAGCGTATCTCAAGGTTGGTGGTCTTATGACTATGAAACTGTAGCAGTTCATGAAATTGGACATGTTGCAGGAATTCCTGAACATACAGCAATATCAAGTTCACCAATGCAAGAATATATTGCACCAAATACTGTAGATAGAACGCTTTACAGCCACGATAAAGCAACTATTAAAGGAATGTATTAAAATGAATAAAAAAATAATACTATCAATCATAATTGTTGTTGCTACACTACCTGTATTTGCTACAAGTATTTTAACTCCTGATGCAGACAAAATAGGAAAAGAATTTGCTACAAATAATCCAGGAGTTACCATAGTGACTAGCACACTGGAAGAAAAAATATCTGAGCAAGAAGAAGTAAACAGAGCACAACTAATCATAGAAGGTGTAATTCTTGAAGAAAAAGCATTTTGGAAGGTAGATAAAGATGACGAACAACCATACATTTTGACTGAATATGTAATCAAAGTAAATGATGTGATAAAAGGTAATGTATCCGTAGATCAAACTGTGAATGTTATAATGAGAGGGGGTACATTAGACGGTGTAACATCATATAACGAATCGTTAGATATAGAATCTGGAGACAATGTTATAATGCTATTAGGTATAGATATCAATTCCATATGGGGTGGATATTATTTCCCAATATCTGTTACAAAATCAACATATGCAATAGATGATGATTTAGCCAAAAACTATCTAGAATCAAAAAACATGGATAAAATCTTACTAAAAGAAAAATTAGAGAGATTAGCAGGCCAATAAATCACAAATCCTACACGCCATTCTTTTTGACAATACCGACTCTTTTGGAACAGGTTTTACAAGCATTTTTACCGACATTTCAAAGATATTTTCATGTCTGTTGTTAAATCAAAATTCTATTTCTTTGAGATATGGATGAAAATACTGTTTGGGGACTTCTGTAATGATACATCCAAGTTTTAGCATAACTCCAAAACCCTTCCATTCCGTTTATGTGAGCATCACCACTGACATACTCACCCATTCCATGAGATACAACCTTGTGCTTTCCTCTCATTATCAAAGATGCATATGCAGTGTAATCATCCGCATAATACAGTGAACCTTTTCTGGGTGTGTCCTAAAACTATCCTCGGACATGTTTTGTAATCTCCATCAAACTTGTATAGTGAAGAGACAAAGTTCGCAAACTATACATCCTCAAAATTAGAGAGCAGTTGATCTTACCTAAGGTAAATACAAACAAATCAAAACACCTTGAAAATAATTCATGGACTTTTAATCTTCGCCATAGAGCACCACAACACAAATGATGTGAAAAAATATCTGCGTAAAAACAAAAATGTCAAATTGGCATATCTTCTGAGATCTCCGCATTTGAATATGACAAAATAGATTTGGAGACAGTGCAAACATGTTAATGTTAAATCAGAATTTTATGAATCAATACATGAGATATGCAGTTATGGAGTATTTTAGAACGCACAAATTTAATTTGAATATGTATTTGATATTTTGTAAGAACAATAAATTGAAAAACTTTTGATCTGAGGTATACCTTTACAAGTATTTTAATAGTTGAATTTTCATCCTACATTATTGAAAATCACAAAATTCATTTTACTCCCAAGTCTAGCAATACTAGTTGTTTCAGGCGTTTTATTTTTTACATTTGATAGTATGGAGACTCTAAACATTCCACTAGAAGAAAAATCAACACTTGTAGATTCAACTGATGAAAATATAATATTTCAAGAAAATACCGTTTCTGTAAGAGATTCAATTCCATATTCTCCAAGTAATATTGATGGAGAACCAACAATAGGCGTTCTGAATGTAGAGTTATCAAACATGCCTCTATTAAATGAAATTATAAATTTTACAGCTGTGATAAAAAATACTCATTATGATGAAAATGCAAAATTAACGTTTATTCTTACAGGTGGGTGGGAATTTGTAAACGTTCCAGAATCTGAATTTATAACTTTATTGCATAAAAACGAAACCATCCACCATGCATATGGAACCATCACTGTAGGTTTAGATGAATTTCAAACATTTACAAAACAAGTAAAGCCCACACAATTAGGAAACAGTCTAATTAAAGTAGTATCTCCACATTATCATACAAATGCTGAAATTCGTTTGTTTGTTGGTGAAAACAGAACAGTTACCACCGAACAATATTGGGAAGAGAATCCTGAATTAGCTCCTTGGAATAATAAACCTGAACCTGAACCATGTTTTAATCAATGGTGTGAACCTATACCAAATCTATTTGCAGAACAAGCTGGCACTCCTGATGAGGATACAACACTATACACTGATGATGAGCATTTTAATGAAACACGAAAGAAACAAGGGTTACCCCCGATTAATAATACATTAATAAATTCAGAACCATCATCTGAACCAAATACTATGATCAAAGTTTACGGTTATGTGATTAACAATGCTTCACCTTTTTCAGCTTCTACTAGTTCTTTTATCTCTGATGTCCATGTGTGTGCATGGGATTATGATTCATCTGATAGTAGTATGGATGGTAAGAGGATAGACCAGCCGCAAAATCAAATATTGTAAATCATACGAGTCTAAATTCTAGGATTCTCTCTTATTGGCAACCCTGAAATTATACATTGTGAGATGCAAAGGCATTTGCTCAAAATCATAATCAACAAAAGACAAACTAGAGGATATGAAAACTACAAGCAATCAATACAGAAATGATTTTAAAAATTCAGGAACTGGTAGGAAAGCAGGCATTCTATGAAAATTACCATCTGCAAACAACATGTCAAAAAAAGGCAAACCGTACAAAAAAAATTCATCCTCTCCTTCAAAGAAGGCAGGTGCAAAGATTGGTCATGTCGGTAAATCACACAAAGATACACAAACCAAAAAAATGTGCAAAATGTGGTAGCAAAGACATTACAGATACAAAAATTTTAACAAAGAGGACAATTGATATTCTACATATTCCAAAAACTAAATACATAAACAACATTATACATCAATGCACCTGCAAGTGTGGATACATCACAACACCGCAGGTCGGAATAGACGGAACATCAATTGGTAAGAACCTTATGACAGTAATTTTATCGTTACAAGAACGAAACTGCTGTCTAAATTCAATCAAAGAGATAGTAAACCTGACTGATACATCATTGTGCAAAAAAACAATACAAAATATAGTTTGCAGTCGGTAAAACATTGGAATCTGATGTAGAATTATGGATGAAAAATTATGGATGAAAAACATTTACAAATCAAAATACTTTGATGAGACAACGTATACAATGTACAACAAGCTGGGGGATATGTCTGAACATGTATCAGCGATGATGCGGTATTTTATCATGCAGACAAAAGCAGGGCAGCAGCCGTATTGGATTTGTACTTTCCATACTGGGATATTCCAATTACCGTTGATGGTTATGCTGCATACAACCGTTTCAAAACAATTCAACGGTGCCCGGTCCCACATACTGCGAGATGCCGAGTTTGAATCAGTTGATGAATCAAAAATCATGCTGTATGAGAAATTGTGTCTACTATATCACAATGCAAAACAAATCTCATGGTATCTGTTGCACATGTACATTATGACTCGTCTGTGATTTCTGGTATGGCAATTGCAAATACATACAAGAATTTGAATTATAAATTTGGAGACTGACTTGCACGAGCAACACCAAACCTGTTTACATTTCTAAAATATCTAGGAATGGAGCCCACAAATAACGAGTCAGAAAGGATGTTGCGCAAGGTCGTAATCTCACGAAAAATTAGAGTACGTCTTGTAACTGAGATGGATGTGAAAATATTATACCATATAGATTGAGTTGTTTTGTGAGTTGGCAGAAAAGAGAAAACAAGCGTTCCAAGAAGTGTTAAAACTGTATTGAGGACCTATCCTCTTACCTTTGTATCCTTGGAGTGATACAAATGATAAATAGAATCCATTTATGATGTTGTACAATAACATGAATAATAAAATAATTAAAAAATGACTTTAATATTTCTCTTTGCTGGAATCATTGGCATGATGATTATGTCATGTAGTATGATGGATTTTGTAGAAGCAAAGCAAATAGATGAAAAGTCTTTGGTTAAAGAAAAAATCAAAGACAAAATGGTAGAACAAACAGACAAAGATCAAAAAATGGAAAATACTAGCAAAAAATACACATCTGATGAATATGGAATACCATATAATTTATTTTATGAGGATAATGATGGAAATTTCATTGTTGGTATTGACATAGAGAAAGCATTGGGATTCGAGAAAGAGTATTCAATTGATGAGATAAAATCAGATCTTGGAACTGAAAGTGATTCTATCAAAATACAATATTATGGATTTGATAGAGAAACCGCACTAAACACAAACGTCTATGGCGGTAATTTGATTAAGAAATCTCTTGGTGGTAATAACTATGAAGATTCTACCATTACACTAGTAAGAGATGGAAAAATAATACTCACTGGACACATAGAAGATGTAATTGTAGGATCAACTTTGTATATTGTATGTGGTACTGCCAATGAAATATGTAACACAACAGTTAAAAAAAATCCTTCATCTTCTAGACAAATAGCTGATTCAGCATATGCCACAACTACACACCAGTTATTGAACCTTCAAGAAAACAAGATAAAATATGGCTCGCATACTTATTCCGTAATTGATGGAACAATCTCTGATATTACAAAATATGGAGCAGTTAAGATGTCAGGAATTACAACTAGAAGTAGTGGATATATTTTAGATACTTCTGCAACCGTGAAAGATGTAGGCGGAGTATTAGATGATCAGGTTATCGCAAGTTATAGAAGTGGTGACGGTGACAGTGGAGCTCCAGTTTTTAAGATGGTAGGTGGTGATGCAAAGATCTTAGGACAACACGTTGGTAAATTCTGCAAGGTTGACTTGAATAGTAATTACAGATATGGTCAATGGTGTACAAATTTAGATTCGCGTGGAAATCCAATTGATAACACAGGAGCATTAACAGTTTTCACACCATGGCACGCTGTTAAATCCAACCTAGGTATTAGGTAAATAATATTATTTCTCTCTTTTTTGATTAAAATGATTCAAAAAGATCATCTACTAATAATTGTAATTTTGATACTCTCTGTTTCATTAATGTTATGTATTGCCCATCTAATGAATCCATCAAATAATATACAAACTGTTGATGTGCTTTATGAAAAAAATCATCATTTAGATAATTATGATCCAATTAGGTTTGTGGTTGTTACTATTGACATGGATGATGAACATAATTTTATTATAGATCCATTGATTGTTAATCTAAATTCGACTACTTATGCTATACATTGGATAAATCTATCTGATGAGGATGTTGGGTTAGAGATTCCTAACCCCATAGATTTTCGAGTCAAGTTTCCGCCTTATTTTTCAGGCACATTAAATTCTGATAGTTCCATGACTTTGAAATTTTTTGATGAACAAAAAGAATACGGAATAAAATTAGCAACAGGAATTAGTAAATATACAGAAAATGGTGAAATAATCACACGTGCTAGTTTTTCAGAAGGTCACAAGGTAATTTTTACAAATTTTGATTAAATCAATGTAACCATATGTGAATAAAAAACAAAATTTAGATGGTACAAAGAACCATCATGGAAATTCAATCCTCACAATCTATACTAATCAATATTTGCAAGTCTGCATCATCTGAGCGATTCCCATTTGTGATTTTTTAAAACATTGCATTGGGTCTGGTTACTTTACGGCATCATTACGAGTTTTCATCAGACAGAGAGAAAAATCTAGTCATATTCTATAAGAACAATCTGTGCGGATCATTTTAATGCATACAAATATCCAAAATTGAAATGAGTGCAAAAATTGCAACACTGCTAATACTTGCAGCGAGTCTCTGCACTATAGTATTATCTACTGCAGATGCTGATATTCAATCCCCATCACAACAATCAAGGCAAGGAATTCCAATAGATGAGATTCAGTGCAATGACAACAAAGTACTATTAGAGTCCCCCAAAGGTAAACCAATTTGCGTTACTAAAAACACCTCTGGGAAATTATTAGACAGAGGATACAACATCATCATACCAGTACAAAACAATAACATTTTAAAAGAAAATACCATCGTTTCCGATACCATCGTTTCCGATACCATCGTTTCCGATACCAACACATCCATACCTAATGAAACATCTTTAGATGTTTTAGAGTCTGCAACAACCATCATGCTAAACATTGCATCTGATACAGAGTTTACCGATGATAAACGAGAGATAAAACGATCCATACTACAACGAGCACCTGCACCATGGCCAATGTATGATAAAATTATAAACAGCACTACGGGTCTAATTGTTCCAGGACCTACTGGAGAATCAGGTATACAAACAACTCCACATGAGAAATATTCTCTAAATGGCAAAGTTGGATTATATCTGGAGGATTGGATGCCAACATACATTCCAGAGGGTCAAAAGTTACTGTATGCCGATACTAATTATCTTGCTTTTGAGGTAAATGAAAGAACATATGAGAGTCATGAAGCAATTTACCAATTTGTTCCAACATCATTTGTGTTGCATAAAGGTGCAGACACCCATGACTTGAAAGTATCAAAGGGATTCACAGTTAATATAGAGTATAGTACATTACCCTTTAATTCTGTAGAATATGATCTTGAGCATGTTAAAGAGATTAAAGAATCTCAATCAGGCAATTATGGAGGTTATCGCGATATGACTCGTGATGATAAGACAGTGTATGCATTTGAAGGGGGAAATGATTACAATCATTATCAAGCCGTAGTTAACTTTAGTCCTAATGAAAACACCAGTATGGGTGTCCATTCATACTATCACACACTAGATGAACTAATTCCTGTTTTTAACAGCATAATGAAATGATGATCAGACTCTAATTTTCAATTATTTTTGCATTAGGTGTAACATCACTTGATCAAGATGCTTTTGGAATACTAGGGTGGTGTTACAAAAGGTCATGTTGAAAACGGTTACACGTGAAGGAACTCAAAGATTCCACTCCAGTCAAAATAAAACAGAGACTGACCAAAGTGTACAGAAATCAAAAATATCACTCTGTAAGGGTTACCATCCCAGTACACATTGCAAGGATGTTACATTTGCAAAAAAATGATGACTTGGAGGTTAACTGTAATGGTGATACGATAATCATCAAATCAAGGACAAAAAACAAACCAGAGAGAAAAATCTAGTCATATTCTATAGGAACAATCTGTGCGGATCATTTTAATACATACAAATATCCAAAATTGAAATGAGTGCAAAAATTGCAACACTGCTAATACTTGCAGCGAGTCTCTGCACTATAGTATTATCTACTGCAGATGCTGATATTCAATCCCCATTACAACAATCAAGGCAAGGAATTCCAATAGATGAGATTCAGTGCAATGACAACAAAGTACTATTAGAGTCCCCCAAAGGTAAACCAATTTGCGTTACTAAAAACACCTCTGGGAAATTATTAGACAGAGGATACAACATTATCATACCAGTACAAAACAATAACATTTTAAAAGAAAATACCATCGTTTCTGATACCATCATTTCTGATACCATCATTTCTGATACCAACACATCCATACCTAATGAAACATCTTTAGATGTTTTAGAGCCTACAACAACCATCATGCTAAACATAACATCTGATACAGAGTTTATCGATGATAAACGAGAGATAAAACGATCCATACTACAACGAGCACCTGCACCATGGCCAATGTATGATAAAATTATAAACAGCACTACAGGTCTAATTGTTCCAGGACCTACTGGAGCATCAGGTATACAAACAACTCCACATGAGAAATATTCTCTAAATGACAAAGTTGGATTATATCTGGAGGATTGGATGCCAACATACATTCCAGAGGGTCAAAAGTTACTGTATGCCGATACTAATTACAATGCTTTTGAGGTAAATGAAAGAGCCTATGAGAGTCACAATGCAATTTACCAATTTGTTCCAACATCATTTGTGTTGCATAAAGGTGCAGACACCCATGACTTGAAAGTATCAAAGGGATTCACAGTCAACATAAAACATCGCACATTACCCTTTGATTCTGTAGAAGATGGTATTGAGCATGCTAAAGAGCTTAAAGAATCTCAATCAGGCAATTATGGAGGTTATCGCGATATGACTCGTGATGGTAAGACAGTGTATGCATTTGAAGGGGGAAATGATTACAATCATTATCGCACAGTACTTACATTTTATCCTGATGAAAATACCATGGTGAGTACACTCTCATACTATCACACACTAGATGAACTAATTCCTGTTTTTAACAGCATAATGAAATGATGATCAGACTCTTATTTTCAATTATTTTTGTATTAGGTGTAACATCACTTGATCAAGATGCTTTTGGAATACTAGGGTGTGATGATCCTCATTGTTATGCATTATCTCAATCAAGCAGATCCTCACCAGTTGATGGGTTACAATACACATTGGATTCTCCAGATTTGTATGTTGATAGAAATCAATGTGCCAACATTGCAGTTTCTACTGGTTGGTTAATCACAACAACTGGGGAATGGATAGAAAGTGGTGTTACAAAAGGTCATGTTGAAAACGTTGGTTGTGTTACAAAACTGAGCACATATTATGCATTTAACAATATAATAAATAATGATCCACATTACCAAGAATACCTAGTACCAAACGGAAGAGTAGACCCTGGAGATGACATTGATATTGAAATCAAGAGATCAGCATTGCAACCAAAAAGCTCAATTCAAATCTTTGTAACGACACCGGACTATACCAGTCAATTTCCAACAGCACAAATCAACATGAATTCTGAAAATACATACTATGCAAATTACGGCATAGAGGGAACAATCTCTGCTGATGATGAGTATTCATCCATACCGATGAGCAAGTTTACCAACATGAAGATAAGACAAAACAATGTATGGTTAAATTTACCATCTAGTGCAACTGTGAGCACTTTGAATACCATTGATTCTCGGTATGTTACAAGTACTGCTGAAGGATACATTGGAAAGAAATGTGGAAATACCGGTTTTATTGCAGGCTCTGTGCTATCCCTTGACTGCAACAACATAGCTACAAGAAATCAGATTCCAACCCCTGAAAACAAAGCAATCAACGTAACTGCAACGAGACCGTACACCATTAGTCTGGATGCAGTAGATACAGACAAGGACTATCTCACATACAATTTGGTAGAGCATCCGACAAACGGAAAGATAGATCACAACAACAAAGGAGAAAAGATTCCAAACACTGATGAGGACTCGTCTAGACTAATCTATACTCCTGCAAGTAATCCGCCAGAGTCTGATAGTATAAGATACTCTGTAACTGATGGACGATTCGGGCATACAAGGGAGGGGTTGATATCAATCATTGGACCGACTCCTGCAAATAGGGCACCTACTGCAGTAGATGACTTTGCATATTCATTATCAGGAAACACAATCCACTTTACATGGAGTCATCCGCATAATGGTGGTTCAGACATTACATACTATCAGGTGGAGAGATCAAGGGACTCTGTATCTTGGGTACCGCACAACAGATATTCAGAAACTACAACCAGCTTTGACTATATCAGACAGCCAGGATACGACCAATACTTTAGAATCATCACACATAATCAAATAGGTGCATCTGCTGCATCCAATGTTCTAAATGTACACATCCCAGATACGACACCGCCTGACATTACAATACAAAAACCAAGTGATGAGAGTACTACAACCACATCAAACGTAACAGTTTCAGGATTTATCTACGAGGCAATGGGTTCGGGCATTGATAATATCAAAATCAGAGTTGATGGTGTAACTAGTACCATACCAATAACTACAACTGTACTGTCTGCTGATACAAGTGTAAAATTCGAGTCCACCCTAACTGGATTCTCAAATGGGGAACACATCATTGCAGTCTCTGCAGAAAACGGCGATAACCTCAAGGGTACAGACAGCATCACCATTACAGTCGATGCACCTGTTGCAAAGACCGTTACTTTTTTTTCAGATGATTTCCAAGGAACCATGTCAAGCTGGAATCTGACCACGCAAGACGATGAGTATTGGAGTATAAGATCACCGGGCATACAAATACCAAACTCTACATCTACAAACAAGGTTGCAGGAACTGAAGACTGTGATGATGTGTGTACCATGATACTAGTTGACAATGTAGACCTGACACAGATGAGATTGCCAGAACTTGGTTTTTACAGGTTTGTTGGAACAGGTGCTGATATAAGAGACCAAGAGGGAATAATAGCATACGTTTCTGTAAATGGCGGCGATACTTGGAGTATACTTGAGCGGTTCACGGCAGACATATCAAAAGACGATGGCATATGGCATAAGGAGAAATATGATTTAAGCGACTATTCTAGTACCGAGTTTAAAGTAAAGTTTGAGGGCATCTCAAGTACCAACAGTGAGGATACGGAACTAGATGATGTCGTCATTTATGATGCAAGTCCAGATACAAGTCCAGATACAAGTCCAGATACAAGTCCAGATGCAAGTCCAGATCCAAGTCCAGACACAATCTCTCCTGTAATTACTGCACCTCCAGACAAAACAATAGAGGCAACTGGAATGCTCACTCTACTTGGAACATCCAACCTTGGTCAGGCAACGGCAACTGACAATATAGATTCAAATCCAACAATAACTAGTGATGCGCCAGAGTCATTCCCACTGGGACAAACCATAGTTACATACACTGCAACTGATGATGCAAGAAATACGGCAACTGACACCCAAATCGTTACAATTAGAGATACAACACGGCCAGTATTCTCCAGTATGCAAAACTATACCGTTTCAGGAAATGATTTGACACTGCCACTAAATTACACAAAACCCGCAGTAACTGATGGTGTAGATGAGAATATCACAACACATTGCAATCCTGAGACACTAAACACAATAGGGCAAATTATAATACACTGTACCGCATCTGATGAGTCTGGAAACACTGCCACAACATCATTTGTAGTAACTGTTCCGCTAGATGTAATGTATACGCTGGAATCAATCACTACTGATTCATGCTCTATTTCTGTACAGTTTGGCACCACAAAGACATTCTCACTGGAGCAGTGCGACTCTGATTATGCTGGAGTAACATACAGTTCCATTCCACGTTCTGCATATTACGGCTCAGTAGCAATATCTGCTGATAAGACAACCCTGCTCATTACGGCACCGGACTTGAGAACATCACATCCACATGCAGACGCGTTTGGAGTTACAATTAATGCCAAGACATACAATACACCAAGGATTGATGTATCTGTGACCTATTACGAGTAAGCAACAAACCGCTCTGGAAACTCGACAATAACATCCAGACTAGTATTTTGTAAGAATTTCTCATGAGATTTGCAAGACTGGTAGGATTGCAAAAAATCAAGAGTTGGATGTGGATTGCAATGATACGATAGTAAAAATACGATAATCATAAAGATATGACACTAGAGTATCTAAACTGTCATGAGAATTCCTTAAATGTACACATTCTCAAAAGTTCTTGTGAAAAATATTATTTCACTGCTAGCTTTGGTAATTGTATTTACCATGGCATTTACAATTGTATCTATACCCTAGATCAAAAGTTTTTTCAATTTATGGTTCTTGCAAAATACTGATACATATTCAAATTAAATTTGTGTGTTCTAAAATATTTCATAACTGTATATCTCATGAATTGATTCATAAAATTTTAATTCAATATTTTCATGTTTGCACTGTCTCCAAATCTCTTCAATCGGTTCTGGTAGATTTTAGTGATCTTGGTATCAAAACATGAAATATGGATCTTCTCCAAATTGGACTTGATGATTTCAATATCTTCCACATGTCCCTAATTGAACATCTTACCTAAAAAATGATATATTTGTCACTGCAATGACAGATGAGAACTTTGTGAGAGATGTAAAAAAAGGAAAAAAATACTGGATAAAAGTTGCCAAGAGAATTTTTTCATACACAGGGAATCATGAAAGCCTGGCAGTATTGTCACCATCATAGAAATAGTCAGTTGTTTAGAGTTTATGATAAATTCAATGATAGATTCAATGATGAATTCAATGATAAATTCAATGATAGATTCAATGGTATAACATTTGTAGAATATCTAAAAAAATTACACTGGAAATACGGTAAGATTGCAATAATGCTGGACCGAGCATCAGTTCACAAATCAATAAAGGTCAAGGAATATCTTGCAAAGAATCCTGATGTCAAACTAATATGGCTTTCAAAGGGATCACCGCATCTAAACATGATTGAGTAATGCCAGAAGATTGGCAAGCATACACTGTTGGTATCTATACATTATGCAATGTTTGTAATAATAGAATATGATTGCATCTACTGGGTTCGTGTAAGGGGTTGATATAACTTTGTTTCCCAACTCAACTATACATAATCTCCCAAAATAGAACATCCGTCTAATTTTGTTTAATCTCCTGTTGTAATGTATGATCAATCATCAAATTGTATATCATCACCTTGAATTTTATTTCTCTTACAACGTTACACCAAACTCTGGCAGATATATCCTCACCCAAAATTCTCTTAAATGTTGAAAATGCAATTTCTACTGTCCAGCGTCGGCCATAATCAATATCTTTCTTCCATTGTTTTTGATTCGCCTTTTTTTGTTCTTCTGTTAAATCATCAAAGATTTTGATATTTTGTGAATTCATTTTACAATTACCAAGTTGCAACAGTCCCTGTTCTTTTCTTACATTGTTATCTTTGGTTTTTATAGAAAAATTCTTTCTTATGGGAATCACTGGAATTACATCTTTCTTTTTACATTGCTCAAAATTGTCATTAGAATCATATGCACCATCAGCACTAACCAATAATTGATCTGCAGGTACAACAACATTGGTGGAATTCTCAATATTGTGCAATGCCTCTGAGAGTAGTAACAAAGTTCAATCTTGATATTGTAAATTATATTTTCAGAAACCCTGCAAAAATGTTCACAAACTTTTGATCTTCGCTATATCAATGTAACCTACTGTACTATCATCAGGAATCAAACCATTAAGAGAACCATCAGTTGGAATGAAATCCTCATTCACTGTAAATGCATATGCAGTTATTGGAACTATCAATAATACCCATAACGGTAAGATAGTCGTTTTTGTCTTTAATAATGTCATTGGCAATCAGTCATACGAATTATTATTTAATTTTTGTCTTGTAGAAACGTAACAGGATAGACAGCCTCAAAATCAAATATTGTAAATCATACTGATTCCCTCAAGATTACAACTGAGATGAATACATTGCGAGATGCAAAGGCGTTTGCTCAAATTGGTAATCAACAAAAAATGATATAAAAACCACAAACAATTCAGGAACCATTTTGGAAAATCAGGAATTATCAAGAAGCCAATATTCTATGAAAAACCGCATCTGTAAATAACAAGTCAGAAAGGACATTACATAATCGTAATCTCATGAAAAATCAGATGACATCTTGTAATTGAGGAGTATGTGAAAATATTTGACATATTGATTGAGTTGTTTTGTGAGTTGGCAGAAAAAAGAAAACAAGT
The DNA here is from genome assembly GCA_965262905.1 of Candidatus Nitrosopumilus sp. Taxonomy (GTDB): domain Archaea; phylum Thermoproteota; class Nitrososphaeria; order Nitrososphaerales; family Nitrosopumilaceae; genus Nitrosopumilus. The sequence goes on along the minus strand of OZ253567.1, from coordinate 217,866 downwards.
GTTCCAAGAAGATGTGTTGAAACTATTGAGGACATGTCCTCTTACATAATTATCTAAAACTGTATTTAAAAATTAGAATTTAAAGACAGTGAAAAACTATACAACGGTATTTTGTAAAATCCATTTTACAAAACATAAAACCAACACCAATCATTTTCTGAAAATTATTTTTTATAGATTTGGGAGCGATGTTTTATTTTGAATACATATAAAATGAGTTTATCGTTTATGATATGTACAATCCCGCGATATTGCCCAATACGAAATTTATAAAATGACGAATTTGTCATCTTTTCAAGCAATCCGTATGGATCCAATGCAATTTCATCCATCAACAAGATTATTTTTTTTACAATATCTGGACAGATGTGATCCAAATATTTTTGAGCTTTGTCAGAATAGATGACCTTCCAAATAAATGGCAAATCACAATCCGTATTTTTTTTTCATCTGTTCTTGTGTCACATAGTTGCCTTGTTCAATGTCTACAATTGATGCTTTTATCTCAGCAATCTCTTTTTCTGTAAGCAGTTCTTCATCTTCTTCTTTCTGGTGTTTTAGAATTCGATTAATCATGTTCTCCATTGATTCACCAGGATAGTTTTTGAATTTCTCCCATTCTTCTTTTGATTTTTTTGAAACCGCAATACTTGTTTGTTCCATGTGTATCTATAGATAGATATATTATTTAATGATTTTTTGGTAAGATCTGTTTTACATCTAAAAGCTAAATCAACACTGTTATCTTTTCAGATGATAAAACAACAAATGTTCGTAAGAGGATAAGGTTCTTAATACAGTTTTAACACTTCTTGGAACGCTTGTTTTCTCTTTTCTGCCATGTCATAAAACGGCTCAATCTGTATGGTATCATATTTTCATATCCATCTCAGTTACAAGACGTCCTCTAATTTTTCGTGAGATTACGACCTTGCGCAACATCCTTTCTGACTCGTTATTTGTGGGCTCTATTCCCAGATATTTTAGAAATGTAAACAGGTTTGGTGTTTGCTCGTGCAAGTCAGTCTCCAAACTTGCAATTCAAATTCTTATATACATTTGCAATTGTCATACCAGAAATCACAGACGAATCATAATGTACATGTGCAACAGATGACCGTGAGATTTATTTTGCATTGTGATACAGCAGACACAATTTCTCATACAGCATGGTTTTTGATTCATTATTCTGTATAAATTCAACATCTCGCAGTATGTGGGACCGGGCACCGTTGAATTGTTTTAAAACGGTTGTATGCAGCATAACCATCAACGGTAATGGGAGTATCCCAGTATGGAAAGTGCAAATCCAATACAGTGGCAGTCCTGATTCTGACTACCCAATATATTATCACCAATACATGCCCAGACATATCCCAGTTTGTTGTATATTAGACCTCTTGCGTAATTAGACTAATTTTACAACATTACACAAATTCTTTCACAACAAGATCCAAAGCTAATCTCAAAGCATTTCCTTTCATACAAACAATTATCAAAAAAACCAAAAGCATTTCTTTCATACACAGGGGTAACAAGATATTAGTTTGATGTGATTCTAAAGAATGTCAGAAAAAATCACCGTATTACTGAAATATCTAAAGACAACGAGACATTGGTGCTGGACATCCATTTGATTTGGATGTAAAAGACAGGTTGGTAAATGCTGCTAGTGTATTATCGAATGTATCTGACCTATGATTTAACTGGTCATCTGTTTGGATTAGACCAAAACAACGTGAGTAGAAATATCGGATATTTAGAGCCTGCAGTGAGACATCCCAATCCCATCCAAATTCTATGCAGATTCAAAAAAAGATTAACGACATACAGCAATTGCACGAGTTCTTTCCTGAGCTAATTGTAATGATTCATGGTACAGAGCAACAAATCCCAAGACCAAAAGACCACAACAAAAGAAAAACTCACTATTCAGGCAAAAACATACAATCAAAAATCAAATCACAATAAATCTAAAAGGTGAAATAATCCACAAACCACCATTACTCCCCTGGACGATGAAATGATTATGTAAACTAAACATCCAGAATTATCTAAAAATTTGATGATATTTTATGACCTTGGATATTTGGGTGTGGAAAAAGACTTTCCAGATCAAATCAGTGTTTTGCCGTACAAAAGAAAAGAGTTGCCCATATCTCAGAAAGAGTGGAATAAACTACAATGTTCCATCTGAATCAAAGTAGAGGCATGCAATAAGTAAGATAAAGAGATTCAGAATTAATTCAGATACATTTAGGAATAGATTGTGTCGTTATGATGTGATTAGTGACATTGTATGTGAGATTGTATGTGGAATGATTAATTTCAAGATACGGTGGAAGCAAGAGTTTGTTGTGATATCATAAATTGAGAAATTGAATCAGTTAGAAGGTTAGATTTTGTTTCTAATTACGCAAGATGTCTATTGTATTGAATTTGCAGATCCCTTGAATTTGCCAGTTATCAATTATATAATTTGACATTAATTTTTCAATATGACAAGCCCCCCCTATACTTGAAATTTAATTTTAATTGCTGACTTTTTCCAGGCCTTGCTTTGTATCCTTGGAGTGACACAAATGGTAAATAGAATCAATTTATGATATTGTACAATAACATGAATAATAAAATAATCAAAAAATGACTTTAAAGATATTTCTCTTTGCTGGAATCATTGGTATGATGATTCTACCATTTAGTATGATGGATTTTGCAGATGCTCAGAATGGACCAGGAGAGGAGGATTTTGCAGATATAGGACCAGTAGGAATTGTTGAGGAACATACTGCTGAATCCCACAAATTGAGAATAGATATAAAAAAACAAGATGTATTGAATCTAGAGATTTAAATGAAAGTACTTTATGAAAGAATCTTTGAATTTGAGGCAACATTATCTGATCTAAATTCAAATGGAATTACAGATAGGCAAAAGAATGTAGCGACCAGCCTTGATGTATTATATGTAGAACTAGATACATTACAAGAGAAAACCTACACACTATTTAAAATTCCACAAGAAAGACATCAAAAATTACTGGATGTCAAAGAAGAGATACTCAGACAGTATAACAATACCGCACTACTAAATGATGTATTCATTGATCATTTGGATGAATCAGTTCAGGTTATAATCCACTCAAATGATTTTGAATTATACAAGAACAGTGTTCTAGATACAACAGAGTCCATTGCATCAGAGAACTTTGAAGATGTTGCAGGTAACATTGACATTGGAGTCAAACATGTTACCCTCAGTGCAGGAGCTTCTGATTTAATGTGCACACAATTAGAACAAACAAGATTCGGTAGTGGATACACGTATCAATGCAGTCAGGCAACAATTGTATTTCCTGCAACAAAAGGCAGTGATAGCGGATTTGTTACCGTAGGACATGCGTTTAGTGGTGCTTTATCCGAGACCACATCGGGTATTGCTACAACAAATATACAAGTATTCCAACCAGGTCCTGATCCTACTAATGTTAACGGAGCAGCAAAGACTACTGGAGCAAGCGATCCTCTTTCAAGTCGCAATTGGCAGACACAGTTAATTGGTACTCTCAAATATGGTGTGGACAAAGATGGGAATAATACTTTAGACAGTGCATTTGTCAAACTTGCAAGTGGAAAGACAGTAGATGCAACAGTAAAGCTTTGGCGTGACAGGGCATATCCAATTATAAGCTACGAGTCAACTGATTCTCAAAGAACAGGAAGTTATGTGTACCAGTCAGGAGCAGCTACTGGTCATACTAGTGGACATATAATATCTACAGGTAATGAACGTGGAACATATGCATCATACAATGAGTGTAGAGGAGACAGTGGTGCACCAGTTGGACAGTATAGTTCAGGTTTTAAATTATTTGGAATGCATGTTGGTCTAGCTGATGAAGAGGTTCCAGGTGATGATGATATTCAAACTGCCTCATGTGCCACTCGTGGTGAAGAATATTCAAAATTTACCACATATGATACAATAGTAACTGATCTAGGGATAACAGGGATTACTCAATGATCATCCACTATTCTTTTTTTATTTTTTTATTGCTCTTTGTGCCAATTATGGTTTTTGCAGAATACTCTGTACCAACAGAAGAACAAACACTTGCAGAAACATGCACTCTATATCTAGATGATTTGTCAGAATTTCCTCATTCACGTAATGGCATTTGTTTTGCTAAGGAATTTTGTGTACCCAGCGAATACTTTCATTGGTTGTCCGATTCTGATGAAAGAATAATATTGAAAAATGATTATACTGTAAAACAATTTTTGTATAAATATCCGGATATATCCTTGGATGGTCTTGGAGGATCTATTAAGTGGTCTCGACATTTTATGTCTTCATACTTGATACCTGGGTCAACAAGTAATGAAGGTCCAAAATTAGGGGTTATTTTTGATATGTGTGGCAACATCACACGATATTCATATCATTTAGAAAATTCTGAGATTATTGCAAGGTATCCTGGGAATGATCGTATTCTTAAAGACATCAAAACGTTTGAAGATGACAAGTACAATGTCATAAAGGCAATCATGCAAAGACACCCACCACCTGCAATTCAGATGAGTGAATTTAACATATCACTAAATGAGGTACACTGTAATAATGGATTAGAGTTGTACATTCGCGACAATAACATTCCAGTATGTCTCAAACCTCAAACATATGAAAAGATATTAGAGCGAGGCTTTAATCTACAAAAGATGATATCATGATACAATTGAAATTTAATTTTGAATTTGTTTTTTAAAAATAAATCCAAAGATACGATTAGACACTCAAAAGATGTATAGCGAAGATCAAAAGTTCGTGAACACTTTTGTAGGATTTCTGAAAATATAATTTACAATATCAAGCTTGAACTTTGTTACCCTAAAATATTTAGAGACTGCCTTGTTCATCTCTGTAAACATTGTATGATGTGCAAATACCAACAGTGCATACTTGCCAATCTTCTGGCATTACTCAATCATGTTTAGATACGGTGATCCCTTTGAAAGCCATATTAGTTTGACATCAGGATTCTTTGCAAGATATTCCTTGACTGTTATTGATTTGTGAACTGATGCTCGGTCCAGCATTATTGCAATCTTACCGTATTTCCAGTGTAACTCTTTTAGATATTCTACAAATGTTATACCATTGAATCTATCATTGAATTTACCATTGAATTTACCATTGAATTTACCATTGAATTTACCATTGAATTTACCATTGAATCTATCATTGAATTTACCATTGAATTTACCATTGAATTTACCATTGAATCTATAGACATCTTGCGTAATTAGAAACAAAATCTAACCTTCTAACTGATTCAATTTCTCAATTTATGGTATCACAACAAACTCTTGCTTCCACCGTATCTTGAAATTAATCATTCCACAAACAATCTCACAAACAATCTCACCAATCACATCATAACGACACAATCTGTTCCTAAATGTATCTGAATTAATTCTGAATTTCTTTATCTTACTGATTACATGCTCTACTTTGATTCAGTTGGAACATTATAGTTTATTCCACTCTTTCTGAGGTATGGTCAACTCTTTTCTTTTGTACGGCAAAACACTGATTTGATCTATAGTCTTTTTGAATCCCCAAATATCCCAAGTCATAAAATATCATCAAATTTTTAGATGATACTGGATGTTTAATTTGCATAATCATTTCTTCGTTCAGGGGAGTAATGGTGGTTTGGATTATTTCATCTTTAGATTTATTGTGATTTGATTTTTGATTGTATGTTTTTTCTTTTTGCCTGAATAGTGTGTCTTTCTTTTGGTACGATTTTTTGGTCTAGGAATTGGTTGCTCTGTACCATGAATCATTACAATTAGCTCAAGAAAGAATTCGTGCAGTTGCTGTATGTCGTTAATCTTTTTTGAATCTGCATAGAATTTGGATGAGATTGGTATTGATTGTTTCACTGAGGCTCTAAATATTTGATATTTCTACTCACGTTGCTCTGGTCTAATCCAAACAGATGACCAGTTAAATCATAGGTTAAATACATTCGATAATACACTAGTAGCATTACCAACCTGTCTTTTACATCCAAATCAAATGGATGTCCAGCACCAATGTCTCGTTGTCTTTAGATATTTCAATAATACGGTGATTCTTTCTGACATTCTTTAGAATCACATCAAACTAATATCTTGTTATTCCTGTGTATGAAAGGAATGCCTTTGGTTTTTTTGATAATTGTTTGTATGAAAGGGAATGGTTTGAGCTTAGCTTTGGATCTTGTTGTGAAAGAATTTGTGTAATGTTGTAAAATTAATCTAATTGCGCAAGAGGTCTAATCAATACATGAAATGAGACATGTTATGGAATATTTTAGAACACACAGATTTAATTTGAATATGTATTTGGTATTTTGCAAGAACAATAAATTGAAAAGACTTTTGCTCTGAGGTATAGAATAATTGCAAATCAAAAGAAGGAAAAATCTATGGTTGTGATCTGGCAAGATTCTTAGTCTGTATCAGATCGATTTCTTTGTTGTCAAATAACTTGTCTAATTCTGTAGTTACAGTGGTGTGACCTCCAAGAATGGGATAATATGCTCCAAATCCGCTAATTGTAAGATGTCCTGTATTTTCCTGAGAAATAAAGAATATTCCTTCATCTCCTACCTGATGATCTATTGTCTCGTCATAATAGTACATGGTTCGCTCACCGTCATAGTTCTCACCGATACCGTTTGCCACATCATATACGATAATGGAGTTATTCGTATCTATCCCTACAGTGTTCTTGTAAACCTCTAGGACCGCAATAGTAATCTTTTGCTTTGGAATCTTTTCTGTCAGTACAGATATTATGTTTGGAGGTATCTGATCATCTTCTTCGGGAGATGTTATAACCCATACTTCACTTGCAACATCTGTTATCTTTCCATGAATGGATACAGGATACAACTGCATCTGTTCCTCAAATGTTCTATCATTATACTGGGCAATGCCAGTGACAAATGCAGTTGGAGGTCTTAATTCGTATGCAGTGTATAATGATAAATCCACTATTGTGACAGCCATCAAAACTAGGATATTCTTTTTGCGGTTCATCATTGATATCTCGCTACCAGATCTGCAATATCAGTCGTATTTGGATTATAACCATTTGTTGCACCAGTTACATAGCCACTCTCAGATACGATGCTAGTGTCACCTGAATTATGGTCTATGCCAATAGCATGAAATAATTCATGTCCCAAAGTTTTTCTAATATCTTGTACAGGTGGAAATATGGTACAATCTTCTGATAATCCATACAGTACCTCGTTTGGATTATCATTAATTCGAATCATTATTTTTTCAAAGTGCATGTCTTTTGCATGACACCATATGAACCAGTTGGTACAATGTAGATTATACTCTGTAAAGCCATCATACATTGGATCTAAGTTATATCTTTGTATGATATTGTTGCTCCCACTTGTGACTCTATCTATTGACATTTTTTGTTCAATCTATCAATGATACTTTCAATGGTGTCTACTTTTGTTTGTACTTGAGCCTTGGTGATATTTTGAATGCTGTTGTGCACCTTGATTTTGAGATTACAATCATTTGTATTAGTAGCATCACAATTCAGATAGTCTCTGTGACCGTCAGATGATGGTTAGTGAGATTGTATGTGGAATTGTTAATTTCAAGATAAAATGAAAGCAAGAATTCATTAGCATTCCATGACATCATGGAACGATTAGAATCAAATCAAGTGAAAGGTTAAATTTTGTCTGTAATTACGCAACTCATCTCCTCATACAAAGATCTTTAATTCAAAAATGGATCCAAAGGGCTTCGATCCCTTGGCTCACTGGTTATGAGCCAGTTACTCTACCAAGCTGAGTTATGAGTTCTATTGATTTGTAATATCTGTGATATTTACAGTTTGGAAAAACTAGTGATCTTTAGATCAAAATCCGCATTGATAAAAATTAAATGTTAAGAATTTTATATTTCTTGTATGATGAAACAACAAAAACCAACTGTAATTGAATTATTTGCAGGTGCGGGTGGTATGGCACTTGGATTAGAGAAAGCTGGATTTGAAACAAAAATGCTTGTAGAGTATGACAAGGACTGTATTACTACTCTTAGAAAAAATCGACCAAAATGGAATGTAATTCATGATGACATTCAACAAGTAAGTTTCAAAGGAATGAAATCTGATGTTGTTACTGGTGGTTTTCCGTGTCAAGCATTTAGTCATGCAGGACATAAATTAGGATTTGAAGATACTCGAGGAACTTTATTTTATGAATTTGCAAGAGTGGTTAAAGAAATCAAACCAAAAATATTTCTTGCAGAAAATGTAGAAGCAATTTTACGAAATCAAGATGGCCAAACAATCAAAGTAATAATGGAAGTGTTTTCATCATTTGGCTATGATGTAAGATATGAAATTCTAAATGCCGTTAATTATGGAGTTGCACAAAAAAGAAAACGTGTAATCTTTATTGGAACAAAAAAAGGAATCAAATTTCAATATCCTAAACCTCACAAAAAACAAATTACATTGAGTGATGCACTCAAAAATGTGCCTGAATCAATTGGTACAAAATATTCTGATGAGAAAATAAAATTACTAAAACATGTCCCAGCTGGTGGTTCATGGGTAGATATGCCAGTTAAAGTTCAAAAAAAGTACATGGGTAAAAGCTTCTACTCTACTGGTGGTAGGCGTGGAATGGGCAGAAGAATTGCATGGGATGAACCTTGTTTAACATTAACTTGCTCACCAGGACAAAAAATGACTGAGAGATGTCATCCTGAAGAAGTAAGGCCATTCACAATTAGAGAATATGCTCGAATTCAATCATTTCCTGACTCTTGGAAGTTTGAGGGAAGTATATCTTCCCAATACAAACAGATTGGAAATGCTGTTCCTGTAAAATTGGCAACAGCTATTGCAAAAGAAGTATTTAAATCAATAATACATCCTGAATTAATTCCCACAATACAAATCCAATCTAAAATTAAAGATTTTAAATAATTTATTTTTCAAATGCATCTTTGAACCACTCTTGTAGTTCTTTTTTATCTGCTGATTTTATTGCCTTGGTATTTTTTAATATGTCATTAATTGCTATTGGTAGTGCAATCCATGTTTTTTCTAATGCATCATATTTTCCTGTAATTAATTCATAAAGTTTTGAACCCCAAATTTTTCTTATTTTTGGGTTGTTGTCTCCAAGATAATTCCATTCTGATTCTCCTGATGTGCCATTTTTTTCGATTATATAAGCCCAATAAGCTGTGGAATTTGAATATTTTTCAGTGATTCTTTTCAATTTCCCTCTAATTGATTTTAGCGAATCAGAATTGACTGTATTGTGTTTGTTTTTTAATTCTATGAAAATTGTATTATCATCTTTTTTTAAATCTACTTTTGTCTCGTCCCCCATTCCAAGATCAGTCCAACCCGAAACTCCTCCTAATAATTTTTGATGAAAATCGCCTATTTTTCCACCCGACGTTTTATCGTATTGACGTGCCTTTTCACGTAATATCCATGATATAAAATCCAAATTACGAACCACAATATCATAAACCATCTTGAAAGGATCAATTCCATTTCTTTGTATCTTTTTTTTATCAAATTCCAAAGAAGGATCTATATATGCATCACATACCCACTTTACACAATTTTTGAAATGTTCATCTGATACAAAATCAACATATTTGTTTGGCATGAACGAAATTCTATGATTTGGGTAAAAAGAATTCTAGTTATATTTTTTCAAGTATTATATTAAAACTTTGAATGAAGGTGTTTATGATTCTATTATCCTGAAATTAGTTCACCTCATCATTTCTAGACTAAAATCATGATACGTATGGAACAGAGGTAAGAGGATAGGTTAGCCACAAAATCAAATATTTTAGATCATACGGATCTAAATTTAATTATCTTGAATTCTCTCTTATGGGCAACCCTGAGATCAAGATATTGCGAGATGAACTGGCAACACAATAGACATCTTGCGTAATTAGAAACAAAATCTAACCTTCTAACTGATTCAATTTCTCAATTTATGGTTTCACAACAAACTCTTGTTTTCACCGTATCTTGAAATTAATCATTCCACATACAATCTCACATACAATGTCACTAATCACATCATAACGACACAATCTGTTCCTAAATGTATCTGAATTAATTCTAAATTTCTTTATCTTACTGATTGCATACCTCTACTTTGATTCAGATGGAATATTGTAGTTTATTCCACTCTTTCTGAGATATGGTCAACTCTTTTCTTTTGTACGGCAAAACACTGATTTGATCTGGAAAGTCTTTTTCCACACCCAAATATCCAAGGTCATAAAATATCATCAAATCTTTAGATAATACTGGATGTTTAATTTGCATAATCATTTCTTCGTCCAGGGGAGTAATGGTGGTTTGTGGATTATTTCACCTTTAGATTTATTGTGATTTGATTTTTGATTGTATGTTTTTGCCTGAATAGTGTGTCTTTCTTTTGGTACGATTTTTGGGGTCTAGGAATTGGTTGCTCTGTACCGTGAATCATTACAATTAGCTCAGGAAAGAATTCGTGCAATTGCTGTATGTCGTTAATCTTTTTTGAATCTGCATATAATTTGGATGGGATTGTTTCACTGTAGGTTTCCAGATATCTGATGTTTCTACTCACGTTGCTCTGGTATAATCCAAACAGATATCCCACCATCTCACATGTTAGATACATCCTGTAATAGACAAGCAGTATTTACCAACCTGTCCTTTACATTCAAATCAAATGAATATCCTGCACCAATGTCTCGTTGTCTTTAGATATTTCAGTAATACGGTGATTCTTTGACATTCTTTAGAATCACATCAAACTAATATTTTGTTACTGTGTATGAAAGAAACGCCTTTTTTGATAGTTATTAACATGAAAGAGAATGCTTTGAGATTATCTTTGGATCTTGTTGTGAAAGAATTTGTGTAATGTTGTAAAATTAGTCTAATTACGCAAGAGGTCTAATGCAAAACAAATCTCATGGTCATCTGTTGCACATGTACATTATGACTCGTCTGTGATTTCTGGTATGGCCATTGCAAATACATACAAGAATTTGAATTGCAAGTTTGGAGACTGACTTGCACGAGCAAACACCAAACCTGTTTACATTTCTAAAATATCTGGGAATAGAGCCCACAAACAACGAGTCAGAAAGGATGTTGCGCAAGGTCGTAATCTCACGAAAAATTAGAGTACGTCTTGTAACTGAGATGGGTATGAAAATATTTGGCATATTGATGAGTTGTTTTATGACATGGCAGAAAAGAGAAAACAAGCGTTCCAAGAAGTGTTAAAACTGTATTAAGGACTTATCGTCTTACCCGGATCACTAGAATCTACTAGAACCAAATATATGATTCCAGATGTTTAGAATACAGTGTGAAAAACATCCTCTCTCATTAAATAACATGGATTTGCAGAGTGTGATAATGACCATAAATGACAAAATAATGACTTCAAAGACGACAAAGATACATCTCTTTGTAGCAATAATTGCAGCAATGATTCTACCATTCTCTGTAACGAATTTTGCAACAGCAGAGTTAGACAATACAACAAAATATGAGCCAAGTGATGTGACTGGAGCAATACAGCAAATCACATCGTATGTATACTTGGATGAAATTGGACTTGTCAAATTCAATACTGAATTAAAAGAGATCCCATTACGCCCAGAAACAATACAAATTGCATATGAGTTTATACAAATACAAAACTTATTCCGTAACCAAGCACAAGAAAATCTTGATAAAAAACCTACAACAGATGAGGAATTAAAATACAAATTCTCAAAATTTGTAGATCACATCCAAGAGAAAAAGAAAGAATCAGAGGTAAAAGAAATATCTGCTTTTGATTTCATCTTACCTGAAGCTTTTGCATGGGGTGAAGTTTGTGGTGGTGCTCCTTGGAATCCACAATCAGAACCAAATGTACTATATCTAACATCTAGTATTGGTGCTGTAAATTATCTTGTGTTCAATGGTTACAATCTAGTCCCTGCTTATGCTAGCGGTCTTGATGGTGATGATTATGCAAGAGAAATTGGTGCTTTTGGTTGTAACTATGGAGAAATGAGATCACAGGGAATTGTTACAGGAACATACTCATATAATTCTCAAAGTCCAGAACCAAACCCTGAAATTTTGTCTTACACTGCACCTGTGTGGTGGTGGGATGGCTATGTCCTTGCTTGGCACATTGCCAACTAAACCTGTTTTTTTATTTTTTACAGTTTGTAAGATTATTCTAGATTGTGCTTTATTTGGCGGTGTTATTTGGTCTGCATATCCTATCGTAATTGGTACATTATACAGTAATTTTGGTTTGTTCAAAGAAATTGCACAAAATATGGCAATTCATAAAGTCTTATGGGTTCAAGTTGTAGGTATTTTGATATTTTTAATTCCAAGTATTTTTCTTACCCACAATATAATAAAAAATATTAATAATGAATAAATCAAGGTGATTATCAATTATTCACCACCAAGACATAGTCAAGCAATAATGAGAATAGGGAATTCTCCACATGGAAAAGAATTCTTGGAGAGAATATTTCAGCCAGAGTTTGGTGTAATGTGGTAAGAGAGATTAAATTCAAGGTAATGATATACAATTTGATGATATGCCTCATAGCAAAAGTCTTTTGAACATTACAAAAACAAATAGTAATGTTTTTTGATCAATAGTTAGAAATAACTTTATACACATCACAAATAACGAGTTACTCTAGGCCTACAAAAAAGAAAAGTATGGCAAGAAAAAGGAAAGATTACACGCAATGTGTAAGATTAAAATCAACAATCATACCATTGCTGAAACTGCAAGACAAATGTTTTGTACATATCAATGTGTAAGGAACTGACCTGGATTCATTTTAAAAATATGGATTGGAAGGTCTGGAGGATCCCCCCCCCCTTGTTCTGGCCGTCCGCCATTAATCCCACACAAAACATTACAAAAGATAGAGCAGGAATTTAAGAGAATTTCAGATGGAATGACTCCAAAAAAACTGATGCAGTTCATATTTTACAGAACACACATCATATTACTCACGTGTGTCATTTGTTGCACAAATGGAATCAAAATCCAATGGTTCCACAAAAGGTACATGTACGTGCTGTATCCAAGAATGTATGCTACAAGTGGAATAAACACATCATTTTACGCATAGAAAAGAAAGGTTTTACCGTATTTATTCAGGACGAGTCTGTATTTGTAGATGATGTACGTCTTGATAAAAAATATCAGACAGATGTACACCAAAGAATGATTGTACGGTGGAGGGGATCACACCAAAGATTTTTGGAAATGATGACAATTCATTTTTAGATCGTATGAAAAATTTAATGCAATTGTATTTAGGGATTATTTAAAAGCAGCTCGTAAAAAATTTGGAAAAATATCAGTCATCGTGGATAGAGCACCACAACACAAATGATGTAAAAAAATATCTGTGTAAAAACAAAGATGTCAAACTGGCATATCTTCCAAGAGGTTCTCCACATTTAAGTATGATTGAAGAGATTTGGAGACAGTGCAAACATGTTAATGTTGAATCAGAATTTTATGAATCAATACATGAGATGAGATATATTGTTATGGAATATTTTAGAACACACAGATTTAATTTGAATATGTATCAGTATTTTACAAGAACAATAAATTGAAAAGACTTTTGTTCTGAGGTATATGTATAGTTGAATTAGGAAACAAAGTTATACATACAAAAAGTTATACAATTATATTTTATGATCTGACAATAAACATTAGATTTTTAATCTAGAATATTATTTCAAATCTTAACAATAATGTTAAAAACAATATTTTTTGCTTCATTGATTGCAATGATGATCCTACCTTTTAATGGTATGAGTGTTGCAGAGGCAGAAAAAACAACAAATACAATCTATGATCCAAATGTGGTAATGTATATCAAAAAAGTAATTGCACAAACAGAAAAGATAGTTGAGGAAAAAACCATTGATGGTCAATTTATCAAAGCAACTACTAAGGTAAAACAACTTGATGATGACACATACAAGGTAAGAATCATTGTAAAGACAGATGGTGTAAAGACACTTTCCTCAGGTACAAAAATAACTGTTATTGATGATTCTACATACAAAATTGTTAACAAGAAACAAGGAATCAAACAAACATTCACAGATGTTTCTCAAGGAGCTACAAGTACAAGTACAGGTCATTCTGATTCTACTGGTGCAAACATCAATTTGTATGATCGAGAATATGGCACTCCTAACACTTTACGATTACATGATAACTATTCTGGTTGCGGAATAATTAACCAAGCAGATTTAAAAGTCAATATTAGTTCAAGTGTAGTTGATGTAAATTGGAAAGCACATCCATTTTATGCTCATTGGTGTTTTATCCCACATCAGTTTGAATCTGGAGAGATTCAATATGGTACAGATGTGTATAGAATAGATGGGCAAACTGAAAGAAATGGTTATCATGTTTTTACCAATACACACAGTGGTACAACTTGGTATAGTGTAAGTGCAGACTTTGTTTATGGTGCATGGTAAGTCATGCCACCACCTTCTTTTTTTTATCGTGTGATAGGATTTTTTGGTTTACTCATATCAGGATACTATTCCATACTTTTGTTTTTATCTATATCTTTTAATTTGCGTGATTTTGGGATTAATGCTTTCATTCCACATATGCCTGATGAAATATTTTCATCTACAGTTGAGCTTTTAATTCATGGTGTCATTTCTTTAACTGTTTTTTTGTTAATCATGTACACACTACAAAAAAAGAAATTATTTTCATATATAAAATGAGACATGTGTATAACTAATTCTAGTTTTTGATCTATTTCTAAAATCTGCTGGTCATGTGCGGTACAAATCAGACATGAAGAATAATCGTTTACCAATTTTAGGAATTGACACTGATGTTAAATGGGGATATTTCAAATCAAAGGGCTTGGGTATTCGGATATAAACTGCACATGAGTTGTTCAACTGGCAAACTGGTTGTTCCATTGTCAGCTGATGTAACTACTGCAAATGTTCATGACAGCACCATATATTATACAATAGTTGAATCACTTTCAGGATTAGTTGAAAATATCTTATGTGATCCTGCATACGATGATGGTTCACTGTATCATTTTAGCAACAAGAAAAACCTGAGACTAATCACTCCAATAAAGCGATATCCACGCACGCCACCAGATAGAATCAAGCTTGTTGAATTTTATAATTCTGTGATTGGTCAAGAGTTGTATAAAGATAGAAAAATTTCAATTGAACCACTATTTCAAATAATCAAAGATATGTTTGGAATCAGAACAGTTCCTGTAAAAGGATTGTACAATGTGAAATCATTTGTGCTGATCTGTGTATTGGTGTATAGCAAAGAGATAAAGTTCGTGAACTAAATTATCCCAAAACAAAAGATTTTTTGATCAGTTTACACAATGAAATACATGAACAAGTTAGAATCACTTGAAACAGCATACAGAAAAGAACACGCAGATGTTGCAATAAGAATGATTGCAGTAATAATGATTCTAAAAAATGGTAAAGACGTACAAACTGTCGCAGAAAATTTATGTTATTGCACAAACTGGGTGCGTAAATGGGTTGGTCGTTTTGAAGTAGATGGTCTCTGCACTCTACAAAGAAGCAGTAGACAGATTAATCTCAAAGAAAAGAATGGATGGTATCATCTCAAAAGCAATGTCAACTTTGTTTACGCCTATAATGTTGCAGCAAACAATAGATTATTCTACTGGAGTAAAATTAGACATAACTCACATCAGAAAGATAATGCACCAGTATGGCATGTCTGCAAAAACTGCACAAAAATACCATATCAATCGTGCAAGCATATTTGCTGTTCGTAGTTGGCAACAACGCATTAAAAAGAGAATTTCACGCCTAAAAAATGATATATTTGTCACTGCAATGACAGATGAGAACTTTGTGAGAGATGTAAAAAAAGGAAAAAAATACTGGACAAAAGTCGCCAAGAGAATATTTCTTCCATACACAGGGAATCATGAAAGCCTGGCAGTATTGTCACCATCACAGAAATAGTCAGTTGTTTAGAGTTTATGATAGATTCAATGGTATAACATTTGTAGAATATCTAAAAGAGTTACACTGGAAATACGGTAAGATTGCAATAATGCTGGACCGAGCATCAGTTCACAAATCAATAACAGTCAAGGAATATCTTGCAAAGAATCCTGATGTCAAACTAATATGGCTTCCAAAGGGATCACCGTATCTAAACATGATTGAGCAATGCTGGAAGATTGGCAAGTATGCACTGTTGGTATCTATACATTATGCAATGTTTACAGATATGAACAAGGCAGTCTCTAAATATTTTAGGGTAACAAAGTTCAATCTTGATATTGTAAATTATATTTTCAGAAACCCTACAAGTGTTCACGAACTTTTGATCTTCGCTATATCTGCCAGAGTTTGGTGTAACGTTGTAAGAGAAATAAAATTCTCGCATGATGATATACAATTTGATGGTTGGTTATACATTACAGCAGGAGATTAAACAAAATTAAACGGATGTTCTATTTTGGGAGATTATGTATAGTTGAATTAGGAAACAAAGTTATCTACAGGTATAATGAATCTCAGAAATAATCATTTATTATTTGACAGTTGTAAATTTTCTGTTTTTGATAGTCCTTTTAAGATACATTACAAAAGATATTGATGCCAGTATTTCAGCTACCAATGCCATAATTACAATCCCCCATCCATCTATTTTTGTAATATAATAATAACCAGAAAACTCGAATGGGGTTAATGTAAAAAATATTATAAAAAATAAACTACCCATTGCAGGTATCATAAAATACCATCGATTAAACATTGACCATAACCCAAAAAATATTGCAGGAATGAACGCAAAGAACATCAATGTATTAAAGTATTCCACAACACCAAAAAATGTGTCAGATGGCTGATAAAGAAATATTAGAAAATATGCACCGAAAAATAATATTGTTGACATATATCTTATTTTGACCTCTTGTGTGAGAGAAGATAATTTAATCATTAGTTAATAAAAAAGAGATCAAGGTATTGCCACCAATGTTTCGTTGTTGTAATCACGTGATGTTTCTGCTTCTTCTGCAGTTATTCTACTTCCAGTGGAATACGATGATGTGTTTGTTTTTGTGTCACTTTTGGAGGTATTGTTATCACTTTCACCATATGCATGGTTCCATGTGTTGACATAGAGTTTAGGGTGTTTTTCAGTTTCAAATGTGATTGATGTTACTTTTTCTACATTGGGTGCTCCAGAATCCCACGTGTTTGTTCCTGAATGTATTGCACCTATGTCTCTTATTCCTGACAATGGCCAAGGTGGATTCATATCAGTTATCTTTATTTTTTGAAATGAAATTCTTTCAAGTGCTGCAGTACTGGACTTGTCAACTACCAAGAAATATGTCTCAATGTCACTGGTTCTGCCCCAGGGTGATTCTCTCCAAACATCGTATGCCCCATCTATTACAGGATTTGGATAATCCTCATCATAATACACATGTGTTACCTCAATGATACATTTTCCTGAAAGTGTTTTTCCATAAATAGAACCATCAAACATCTTGGCATATGTAGTCTTTAGGCCATTTCCAGCCTCAATGTCTGATGTTGGCTGATAATGGTATGGCATGTAATTATAGGCGTTCCACATGATGTGCTACTTGCAGATAGGAAATGTATTGGTGGGAATTGAGAATTCAGGTATTGTGATATCTGGGTTGTTTGGGTATTTCCCAGAATCTCATTTGTTATCAACTGCTTTAGTTCTGCCTTGTTTTCTTCTGAAACAAGATCATAGCCCAATTTTTCAAGCATTACATTGAGATCATCAAAGAATATACTCCACTGTACATTTGATATCGAATCAGAATTCATTATTGCCTTTACAGAGTATTCTGCTCTTGCAAACTCTGCATCAGATGCATGTTTTTCATCAAACTTTTGTGTAAAATCTTTGCTTATCCGTTCTGCTTTACTATTCCATTTGTCCACCAGAGCATCATCAAAGTGCTCAAGTACCAGTATGTTTTGGTAATTTTTAGATTCAAGTGTTGTAATTTTTTGAATAACCACGTCAATTTGTTTTTCTATCTGTTTTGCCTCTAAAATATCGCCATTTTTCAGGGCATCAGTGTATGTCCTCTCCAAAGAAACAAGCGTCACATATTGTAGGCTGTGTATGTATTTAGATATCTTTGAGATATCATTTTTCGTATCTAATTTTTGTTGTTTTATTGCATTTACATCTTGTTCAATCTGTAAAATTTTTTCACCCATAGTCATTTTTTTAGTTTGAGGTGTCGTAGATGACACTGCATCTGCAATATCCATCGTACTAAATGGCAGAACCATTACAGCAGTAATTGCTGCAAAGAAAAGTGTCTTTAAAGTCATTATTTTGTTATTTTTTATCTTATTACTCATGTTATTGAATCATCTGCAAAATTAGCAGTATTTAGACTGTAGCGTTTTTGATTCGCCTTCTTTTGTTCTTCTGTTAAACCATCAAAGATTTTGATGTTTTGTGAATTCATTTTACAATTACCAAGTTGCAACAGTCCTTGTTCTTTTCTTACATTGTTACCTTTAGTTTTTATAGAAAAATTTTTTCTTGTGGGAATTACATTTTTTTACATTGCTCAAAATTGTCATTAGAATCATTACACCATCAGCACTAACCAATAATTGATCTGCTGGTACAACAACATTGACGGAATTCTCAACATTATGCAATGCCTCTGAGAGTAATTTCTTAAACTCTGGTGCATCACCTGATTTCTCATCCGTAATTGATACTGCATAAATTTTCCTAGTTTTTGAATCAACCATATATTGATAAATCCACGCTTTACGTCCCATTTTTTACCCATCCAATCACCTCGACTAGTTGGCTTGAGACCTGTGCTGTCACCGGACAAAGCACTATCTCAGTCTTTGTTTTGCCATCTGAATTAACTTTACCGTTATCATCTTCTAGGTTTATCTTGTTGATTCTTTTGTAAATTGCAGAATAATTTGGAGATTTTTTTCCCAACACGTCTTTAATTATTTTCTGCAGTTGCCGATATGCAACCACAGTGTTTCTAAACAATGCAGTTATCATAAAACATATAATCTGAATAGACAAACGGTGCTCCAAATGTATCATTTAGTTTTTTAATATTGTTCTGGATTATTTCTGAATCAATATGTAGAGTATAAAATTCCCCACGTGATGTATATTTTTGATCATTATACTTAGCAGTTTGTGGCACAAAATTATTGTAAAAATTGAGATCCATATATTTTTCGGTTGTAATTTGAGCCTAGATCGAATAATTAGGAAACAAAGTTTCGTGTCAGATACTCTAATAGTTGATGTGAATACCGTTGACTTTAGAGTTTTATCTGTATGGAAAAATACATGGTGACATTGACAGATATTCACCATCATCAGGGTTTATCATTTCATCAGAATCAGGACAATCTACTGCAACTGTTACGATACGTAGCACATCAATTCAAACTGGTTAGTGATAGAGTTTGATGCATGTGTGATGACAGTTTACATGTCTCGGTATAGAAAATAAGAAATCAATTGTTGAAATGGTTTGAACTGTCATTACTAAAACGATCTTGTTTTCAAATGATAAAACGTCAGGAGTGGGATTTGAACCCACAAATGCGTGAACATCATTTACTCTTAAGGCAAACGTAATTGACCACTATACGATCCTACAGACCACTTTAATCCCATAATACATAAAAATCATAATTTATGATACATTATAGGTCTGTTAGGTAAATATGCGTGAACATCATTTACTGACCTAATACTTTTGTCTAAAGGCAAGAGTGTTTCTATTTTATAATGGTTTTTTGATGATTGTAAATTCAGTAACGCAAGATGATTTTGCCCTTTCTATGTTTGGTTTGATCCCAACAGCCACAAGAACCCCGTGGATAGAATAAACACCCACAACAAAAATAACTATTCGTCAACTTTTGCCAAATCTTTGGTAAATGCTCCAACATTTTTTTCTGCCCTTTAAATTCAATTTTTACACTCCTTATTTGTTGTATCTGGAGATTGCCATTTTGGGACTGCTTGCATTGTATACCTTTCTTGATCTTCGCACCAGAACAGTACCTGTATACCTCTTTGTATTTCCATTTGTTGCCATACTTGTATTTAAAATAATTAACAACGACATTGATGCCTCACTGATACTGTTTGGAATTCAGGCATTGTTTGTCATACCAGTATATGTCATGAGATTTTTCTCAGCAGGGGATATGTTTGGAATGCTACTTGTAATGCTACTTGTAATGCTACTTGTAATGTTTGCAGTTCCATCTGTTGGACCATTTCCTACAGTGATTGTACTGGTGGCAGCTATAGTTTTACAGTCAAACGGAAGCTTGCTATCTAATATCTGGTATAATCTGGTAGATGTGGTCTTCTGTAAGAGGATAGACCAGCCACAAAATCAAATATTGTAAATCATACGGATCTAAATTCTGGGATTCTCTCTTATGGGCAACCCTGAGATTATACATTGTGAGATGCAAAGGCATTTGCTCAAATTTCTAATCAACAAAAGACAAACAATAGAGGATATGAAAAATCTACAAGCAATCAATACAGAAATGATTCAGTTTGGCAAGAAACTAAAAACTGCAAGAGATAGTTTGTTTACATTTGTTATACATTGTGATGTTCCATCAACTAACAATGACACAGAGAATTCAATTTGAAGATACATCATGTAGAGAAATGTTCGTGGACACGATCAGGGAAATGAGAATGTCATCTTACTTGTTTTCAGATATGGAGGATAACGGGATATGTTTTCAGAGATGGCAAAATACATCTAAAGTGCTTGGATACATACAATTAATCTGGCTTTCAAAGGGATTACCGTATCTGAACATGATTGAACAATGCTGGAAGATTGGCAAGCACGTACTGTCGGTATCTCAGTATCATGCAATGTTTGCAGTAATGAACAAGGCAGTCTTTGAATATTTCAGAAAAGTTTAAGCTTGATGTTGCAAATTATATTTTCAGAAATCCTGCAAAAATGTTCACAAACTTTTGATCTTCGCCATACATGTGTAATCAAAACAAATAAGATAGTTCAATTATTCAGAGAATTCATGAGTCTTACAAAACCCATCATTGCACAAATACGGTCATTATCAACCAAACAATCCTTTAAGCGTGGCAAAGACTACTATAAAGACAAATGTATACTTTCAGCAGACATTACACATGATATAATCCGTGCACAGGTGTACGGAACACAGAAATACAATGTAAGAATATCTACAGACTTTGAAGAGTTGAACTGCTACTGCACATGTTCGTACATCTTTGAGGGCATATGCAAACATGCAGTTGCAGTACTATTACATGCATCAGAGAACTTTGAGCAAATGTTACAAGATGAAATAAAAAGAAAAGCAAGAATTGACAAGTTGTTTTTTGATATATCTACTAAGAGGCTAAAAGAGTTTTTGAAAAAGGAGATAGAATGCAATGGTGACTTGCAAATAAAATTTTCAGATTATTTTGAAAAAGACTATATGCCATCAAAAGATTACAAGTCTGAAATAAATTCAATGTATAGAAATGCTGCTGGAGAATACGGCATAGTACAATATGGTTATGAAATAGACTTTGAGGAATTCAACAAGGTTGCAAAGTCAAAAGAAAAAAAAGGGGATTATGTGGAGGCAGTACAAATTTATCAGGATATTGCAGAATCAATTTCAGAGAACATGGAATATGTGGATGATTCAGATGGGTATTATGGAGAATGTTTTTCTGATGCGTTATGTGAAATGTCCTCATGTATAACATTACAAACATTGACCCATCAAGAAAAACAACAATACATATCATATATGTTTGAAAAATACATTAAAAATGATCCTGATTACTTTAGTGAGAATTACACATCATCTCTAAAACAGATATGTACGAACAAATATGACTATACCTACTGGAAAAATCTCTTGGAACCACACCTGCCAAAGACCATCCCTAATGAGAAATACTTGAACAAGCACTATCTGGCAAAAGAAAAGTTATCAATACAAATCCACATACTGAGAAAATTGAAAGACAAATCAATAGAGGATATCTTTACTGCACATTATTGTGATGATGAGGATATTTGTCTATCATATATTAAATATTTGAAAAAAAATAACCCTGACAAGACATCACGAATAGTTGAGGAAGGACTAGAGAACCATCCATGTTCTGTCCAACTCAAAGAAATGGTACTACAAACATGTAAAAAAACAGACTCAAAATACAAAAAGATAACATTGGAATTATACTTTGACACACTAAAGTCAAAATATTATTTACAACTAAAATCACTGCCAAACTGGAATAATACATTTGATGTTATAATAAAACATTTTACAAAACACAAATCGTATCATATATTAATTGAGATATATCTGACTGAAAAAATGTATCCTGATGTGCTAAAACAGGTCATATCTCGTAATAATATACCTACACTTTTGGATTATCACAAAAAACTCGCTCCACTATATCCAAAAGAATACTTTGAGGCATACTGTAAGGGCATACTCAAATTTGCCTGCTCCAATACAGGAAGAGATCACTACAAAAAGGCAAAGTCATACCTTAGAAAAATAAAAACAATACCAAAACACAAAACACAATTCAAGATTCTAGTAGACACTATCAAAACTCAAAACTCTACAAAGCCTGCGTTTTTAGATGAACTAAAAAACATCTAAGAATACTTGGGAATTATGTTTTCTAGTTATTAAAGTAGGATTATTGTATCATTATCTCTTTTGTAACCATATGTGAATAAAGAACGAAATTTAGATGGTACAAAAAATTCCATATATTCCAAAAAACATCCTTCTAAAAGAAAAACATTAGTGATAGAAAGATAAAATCCATGACGTGTACCTCGGAACATAATTCTTTACAATTTTTCAAAACAAATAGCAACATTTTTTGATCAGTAATTAGAAATAATTTCATGAACATCATAAATGATGAGTTATTCCATACCTACAAAAAATGCGGTAAGAGAAAGGAAAGATTATACGCAATGTGTATAATTAAGATCAACAACCGTACTATTGCTGAAATTGCAAGACAAATGTTTTGTACATACAATTCTGTAAATTGATTCATTTGAAAAATACGGATTAGGGGCTTTATGTTTTATGATAACTGCATTGTTTAGAAACACTGTGAGTATTGCATATCTGCAGTTGCAGAGAATAATTAGATGAGTTGCGTAATTAGTCCAATTTGAGTATAATCTCAACATTTTCCAATCATAAGATCCAAAGCTAAGATTGAATTGTTTTCAATTCATGTTTAATTACACAAAACTAGTAAAAAGACCAAAAACAATTCTTGTTAATAACAAGATTAACTGTTCCACAATTTGATTCCCTATACAAGAAGATAAAGAAAAATTAAAAAACTATAGAACAAAAGAGATTATCCAAAAATAGACAAAGAGACATTGGTGCAGGACACAAATTTGATCATTCCATCAAAGATAGGTTCTAATGTTTTTCATATACTGTATAATGTACACAACATATGACATGCTAGGAATGATATTTGATTTGGACAAATCAAATGTAATGAAAAATATCAAATATTTAGAGCCTACAGTGAAACATTCCAATCCCATCCAAACTCTATGCAGATTTAAAAAAAATTAATAGCATGCAATAATTCTTTCTGGAATTAATTGTAATGATTCATGGCACTGAACAGCCAATACCTAGACCAAAAGATAAACGCAAAAGAAAGACACATTATTCAGAAAAAAAACATACAATCAAAAATCAAATCAGAGTTAATCTTGATGGAATTATTATGCACAAATCTACATATTCACCTGAAAGCCATCACCATTATTCCACATACAAATCAAAGCATTTGACACTATCTGAAGAGTTGTTGCAATTTTATGAACTCAGATATTTGGGAGTTCAAAAAGACTTTCCAAATCAACATTCTACCGTACAAGAAAAAGAAAGGAAAAACATTAACCATACATCAAAAGGAATAGAACAAGTTACAGTCAAAAATTAGAATAAATGTAGAACGTGTCATTGCTCAAATCAAGAAAGACATAACAGACAATCAGTTACTGATAAAGATATTCTAGAACTTACAGCATCTTCAAATTCTGCAAATCTTGGAGAATACAAACAAAGCAGTAAAATTTTTGCATATGAACTTGGAAAAAATGACCGCCTAATCCATACCTCGGATTATTTTCACAATGAGATAATCCTACTTTGAGTATGTAACCACAAGTCAGTCTATGGTAAAGACTAGACCAATACAAATTTTTTAATTGATAAACCTCTTGCGTAATTGGACATGTTTTACAATATTGTGCAGGTTCATTCACAGCAAGATCCAAAGCTAAGCATAATCCATTCCATCTCATGTTCTCATATAACGAAAAGCAAAAATTCATGAACTGTTTTCAAGGTATAATTTAGACAAACAAATTTTGAAGAAATTGTCAATTACCTCAACTCAAAAGATCTAGATCATATCTTACACTTACAGAATCATATCAAAACAAAACAGCAATGCAATTAAAGTTAGAAAGACATCATATATCAAAACAAAATGTCATTCTAGACACAAATCAGTTTTGGTTCAGATTTTTAATTATGAACTGTGGAGAAATAACGTTATCTATGGGAACAGATGGATTGTAGAATGTGTGTTTTCATCATTCAAACGATTTTTTGGAGAGCATGTAATGGCTCACAAAAAAACATGGTGAAAGGATTGGAATTAAAAGTTGAACTGTACAATCTGTTTGCAAGTGGTTGAGGGAATGAAATTAATTATTAGTTGGAAATGATTTGTTTGACAGAGTAGCACATTTCCAATCAATGTATTACTGTTGATATTATCATATGCATATATCCACGTTTGTAATATGCTTTTAACATCACAATTATTTAGATTCATTTTTGACTGAATCTAAATTTTTCCCTGTTGGATTTATTTCGTTGTATGCTTTATCTTCGACAATCCGGTATTTTCCGTATTTACCTAATGCAACATATTGGAAATCATCTACACCTAGATGAGTGAAATCATCATTAACTAAATGAACTAGAACTAATTCAGCAATTTCAAACTGTGGTTCAAAGGGTGCAATATAGTAAACTCCCTGCTCATATATTCCATCTAAATAGAATGTAATTTTCCCATCTACTGGAACACCTTTTACAATTTCATCTACTTGAATAGTTACAGGTACTGCACCACGTTTGTTATTACCAACACCACCATTATCAGTCCAATCAATAGGATCACCTACTGATACAACTTGACCAATTACAGTGTGTGCAATATCATCTTTAATATCTGCAGGATTAAATGTGTCCATTGATGCATTGCCTTCTGCATATTGCAAGTTAGGATTTGCTTTTGTGATGTCTGATGGAACATATTCATAGATTGATGTATTGTATGAATTCTCAGTCAACATCAATATAAGACCTGATACAACTATTACATTTGCGATTAGCACTGGCATTAAAATTTTCAATTTCATGGATAAAATCCATTAATTTGTGTAATGTCTGCACTTGATATTGTTGAATAGCCGCTATTGCAATTTGGTTTCATCATACTATGATTATTACTTGTTCTCCAACTTTCAGTATGATCTAGTCCTGCAAAATGTCCAAATTCGTGATTAAGAACATATTCAGGATTTGTATTTTGAAACCAACCACAAGTACTAGATGTTGACCAATTTCTATTGGTATTAACGTAAATTTTATTGTATTGTTCATCTGTACCTTTGTTATAATCAAGTTCAACACCTTGAATTCCATTATTGCGGAAATATTTTGCCCCTACCATGTTATACCTCAGATCATAAGTCTTTTCAATTTATTGTTCTTGCAAAATACTGATACATATTCAAATTAAATCTGTGTGTTCTAAAATATTCCATAACCATATATCTCATGTATTGATTTATAAAATTCTGATTCAACATTAACATGTTTACATTGTCTCCAAATCTATTCTGTCATACTCAAATGTAGAGAACCTCTTGGAAGATATGCCAGTTTGATATCTTTGTTTTTACGCAAATATTTTTTTACAACATTTGCTTTGTGTTGTGGTGCTCTATCAGCGATAATTGATATTTTTCCAAATTTTTTACGAACTGCTTCCAAATAATCCCTAAATACAATCGCATTAAATTTTTCATACGATCTAAAAATGAATTGTCATCATTTCCAAAAATCTTTGGTGTGTTCCTCTCCACCATACAATCATTCTTTGGTGTACATCTATCTGATATTTTTTACCAAGACGTACATTATCTACAAATACAGACTCGTCCTGAATAAATACGGTAAAACCTTTCTTTTTTTATGCGTAAAATGATGTGTTTATTCCACTTGTAGCATACATTCTTGGATACAGCACGTACATGTACCTTTTGTGGAACATTGGATTTTAATTCCATTTGTGCATCAAACGACACACATGACTGATATGATATGTGTTCTGTAAAATATGAATTGTTAGTTTTTTCAGAGTCATTCCATCTGAAATTCTCTTAAATTCCTGCTCTATCTTTTGTAATGTTTTGTGTGAGATTAATGGTGGACGGCCAGAACGAGGGGGGGATCTTCCAATCCATATTTTTCAAATGAATCCAGGCCAGTTCCTTACACATTGATATGTACAAAACATTTGTCTTGCAGTTTCAGCAATGGTGTGATTGTTGATCTTAATTATACACATTGCGTGTAATCTTTCTTTTTTGTGAATATTTTTTTCTTTTTTGTAGGCCTAGAGTAACTCGTCATTTGTGATGTGTATAAAGTTATTTCTAACTATTGATCAAAAAACATTACTATTTGTTTTTGTAATGTTCAAAAAACTTTTGCTATGAGGTATATGCTACCGGTCCTATTCTAGAGGGGTCCAGACCAGCACATGTAATGATAATTTCTAAAGCAATGAATTGAATACCCATATTTTGGATTATCAGACATTATTTTTATCTCAAGAATAATTTAAACGCCAAGAGTTTCAGCTTTGCTTAATTCTAAAAATACTTTATCTCCAATTGAAAGATTCATGTCTTTGTATTCATGCATTTCGAGTTTTAATTGAGTTGTATTTCTTTGCATTCCCATACCACCACCAGCAAACATCTTGTTTAGATCCTTCATCATGTCATCCATGTTTGAAATTCCCATGACTTTTGAACTACCAAAAGGAGTTTGTATATTTTGAGATCCTTCTTTAAGATCTTTAATTGAGGATAATGACACTATAACGTAGGGTAACCCGTCAGGATCTGCATCAATGCTTTTTACTACAAATTCTTTTTTCATATGTGAAATTACTAATTTTGTCACATGATTTAAATATAACCCCGATGTTTTTCCATTTCTAAAAGAGATAGTGTGTTATTATAGATCAAGTCATTTGATTCATTTCAAACCATACTTGAATGGTCTTATCAGCTTGTAACTACCATCTTTGTATCGTGTAAATAACTCGCTTGTATTACCCAAATTGCCCTTTCTGTGTAATGATGGGAGTCTTCGTAATGTTTCAATATTTTTTACACGTATCACCTTTGCAATATCAGCAGGATAAAATGGCTCTTTTAGCTTTTTAGAGTTTACAAGTTTGATTATTGTTTTATATGTTTCATGTACCATGTTTCATAAATTATTTGAAATTGTTTTAACTGTATCTAATTGAAGTTCTGTCAGGTTATCAAAGGATAAGTTAGATTGAATTTAAAATAATGTAGTTGATGATTTGATCGGCCTTGTAGAAACCATCAGATTCTGACCAATTTGTAATCAATTCTAGCTAATTTAGATCCATTAGGGACAAATTCGCACCAAACAATATGACATCATCTTACGTCAAAATGTGTAAAACACTACTAAACATTATTACTCGATGTAGAATTCCACGTTACTTACATCCAAAATCAAATCACATCTATTTTGTTTGAACCCATCTGATTCTCTTGGCAATACGTCAGTATGAATCAAAGAGTTACAGAAGATTCACAGAATTCTTAGAAGAATGTGTTGGGATACAAGAATATTTGGGATTATCTACAATTCCTCATTTCACTACAAAAGGCAGCTGCAAGATTAGATGGAAATCTATTTCACAAGATGTTGCAGGAATTTATTTTGTACAAAAAAGTTAGATTGGTTTTAGCAGGAATTGATGGGAGTGGATTCAGTTATAGTACCGCGTCATATTACTACACAAAAAGAATCCATTTATGCGGGGAATTCCTGAAAATTGTTGTTTGTGCAGATATGAATTCGCAGCTTGTTTGCTGTACCATGTTGCACCACAACATGACAATCCAGACTTTTTGCCTTTGCTCCAGAGAACAAACGATATTGTTCCAGTTGATATCGTGTTAGGTGACATGGGATTTGATGATGAGAATAATCATGTTGGTGCAAGAGACATTGGGGCAGCTGCAATTATTCCAACAAGATATGCTGATGTTCCAACATATAGAACCAGTGGAAATCATCGCAAAGATATGAAGAGAAACTTTCCTGTTGAATTATATCATCGTTGAAACAAATCTGAAACTATCTTTTTTGTAATCAAACAGATAATGTCTGGAGACATCTCATCAAAAAATGATATCACTCAAAACAATGAAATGTTGTTGAGATTAATTGCATACAATACTTGTAGAATTGGGAAACTAGAATTTGTTATTTTGATATGGTTTCTACAAGGACCCATATCTCAGGTCTTGATTACTTGACAGAACTTGGAATAATTAAATTTTTATGATTTAATAATACTTTCCCATGAATAATGGTAAGAGGATTAGATCCTCAATACAGTTTTAACACTTTTTGGAAATACTTGTTTTCTCTTTTCTGCCAACTCACAAAACGAGTCAATCTGTATGGTATCATATTTTCTTCTTTGTTTAAATCACGCTTATATTGAGATTTTTTTTCTCAGAATTTAATAACATGAAACAAATAAAAATGACTTTAAAGACCATAACAACGCTTTTCTTTGCATCAATAATTGCTGTAATGATTCTACCATTTAGTACTCTAGAATCAACTGCTCGCAATAATGGATTTGCAACAGTCATCAACTGTTCATAATTTTTTATCAATCATAACTCATGTTAAGTAAACGAAATTTGTTGATATGGGCGTCGATAGCTGTATTGCCAATTGTGTTACCTATGGTAGTTTTTGGTTTTGTATTCGGACTGTTTTTATTCGTTTCATCTACAGTCCAATACCTGTATTTGCAGCCTCATTTCTAGCATTATCTTTCATCATAAAATCAAACAAATTTAAAATCATCATCTCGGCATCAACTGCATCAATATGGCCACTTTTTCCCCATGTTTATTTGTACATTTATCCTCCTACACATGGCTTTACTTGATTTTTACTTTGATCAAAACTTACGGATTTTACAGAATTAATTATTCAGTAAAAAATTCAATCCGATTAAACTAGTTTTGATGTTTGTTAATGGCATTTGAAATAGGTATGTTTTGCCTAGTGAGGATATTGATGATCAGTACTTTGAAAGTAAATTAGGTATTCAAGTCTCATCTTCTTTTATTTTTTTACCAACTCATAAAACGTGTCAATCTCAGTAGATGGAAAAGTTGATCTCAAAGTTAGATTTTCAAGGTTTTTTGGTTACTCTAAATTCTTACAAAATACTTTGAAATCTTTTTGAATATGTAGATTTACGTGTAAAAAAAATCAAGAATTGAATTGTGTAATTTTTGGATTTTGTAATGTGGAAAAATTTGATTAATGATACACAAAAACAAAAAAAATGGTTTTACTTTTCTATCTACTGAATCTGTATCCCCATATTTTCATATTTTTTAGTTACAAGATGCTCCTCTAATTTGGTGTGAGATTCTATGTATTATTTCTGACTATTGCAGATGTATATTTTCTTAGAATACAATTCTTGATTCTCCAAAATTATTTCCAGATTGATTATAGTTTTTCAAATTATCTTTTGTTGATTATGATTTTGAGCAAACGCTTTTACATCTCGCAATGTATAATCTCAGGGTTGCCCATAAGAGAGAATCCCAGAATTTAGATCCGTATGATTTACAATATTTGATTTTGTGGATAACCTATCCTCTAATATTTGATGATATTACACATTCAAATGTGCAAGATTGTAAGAATTATATAAAATCCTATTCAGTTCCTAGTACTCACAGTGCAACATTTTATACAAAAATAAGTGGCATATCCCTTAACTAACTATCCGCCTTTTTTATCATGTCTTCTAAACTGAAAATATTATCTTATATGCTAATTGGATACGGGATTGTTTCGTTGATATTGATGATGGTGCATCCCCCTCCTTTGGTGTTGATTACAGATGATAAAACAAGTTTGCTTAGCAACATCATATCCTTAACATATACACTGGTTCTAACACTAGCACCTTTGATAATTGGAATACTGTTGTTAAAGAAATATAAAAATTAAAAATAAATAAAAACTAAAACTAATCTGATGGTAACTATCTATAGCAAAGAGATAAAGTTCGTGAACTAAATTATCCCAAAACAAAAGATTTTTTGATCAGTTTACACAATGAAATACATGAACAAGTTAGAATCACTTGAAGCAGCATACAGAAAAGAACACACAAGACATCTTGCGTAATTAGACTAATTTTACAACATTACCCAAATTCTTTCACAACAAGATCCAAAGCTAAGCTCAAAGCATTTCCTTTCATGTTAATAACTATCAAAAAAACCAAAGGCATTTCTTTCATACACAGTAACAAGATATTAGTTTGATGTGATTCTAAAGAATGTCAGAAAGAATCACCGTATTACTGAAATATCTAAAGACAACGAGACATTGGTGCTGGACATCCATTGATTTGAATGTAAAGGACAGGTTGGTAAAGACTGCTAGTGTATTATCGAATGTATTTGACCTATGATTTAACTGGTCATCTGTTTGGATTAGACCAAAACAACGTGAGCAGAAACATCAGATATCTGAAACCTGCAGTGAAACAATTCCATCAAAATTATATGCAGATTCAAAAAAGATTAACGATATACAGCAACTGCACGAGTTCTTTCCTGAGTTAATTGTAATGATTCATGGAACAGAGCAATCAATTCCAAGACCCAAAAATCGTACCAAAAGAAAGACATACTATTCAGGTAAAAACATACTGTATAAAATCAAATCACAATAAATTTAAAGATGAAATAATCCAAACCACCATTACTCCCCTGGACGGAGAAATGATTATGTAAATTAAACATTCAGCATTATCTAAAAATTTGATGGTATTTTATGACTTGAGATATTTGGGGATTCAAAAAGACTATACGTCAAATCAGTGTTTTGCCGTACAAAAGAAAAAAGTTGACCATACCTCAGAAAGAGTGGAATAAACTACAATGTTCCATCTGAATCAAAGTAGAGGCATGCAATAAGTAAGATAAAGAAATTCAGAATTAATTCAGATACATTTAGGAATAGATTGGGTCGTTATGATGTGATTAGTGACATTGTATGTGGAATGATTAATTTCAAGATACGGTAGAAGCAAGAGTTTGTTGTGATACCATAAATTGAGAAATTGAATCAGTTAGAAGGTAGATTTTGTTTCTAATTACGCAAGATGTCTATTGTTTATCAGGTGTATTATCCTGCCTCCAAATATCCTTGTATTCTATCAATCATTTTTGGATTCAAACTGACCTCTAGTCCATATCCTGTTGGTTTTGACAAAATCAAATTTTCTCTGATAAGGGATTCTCCCATTTTATCTACTTTTTTGGAACCTTGTTTTCCAATATCTCTTTGTGTGAACCCTTTTTTGAGATTCTTAAATGATGTGTGGCTAGCACCCCAATTTCCACGTCTGAAAAGTTTTCGTATGATTCTACCTTTGATTTCATCATCTGTTAACATGTGTTCACTTGTAGTACCTTTGTTGGTTCATATTTAAATACATTCAAAATCATATTATTACCATGGATAACCAATCACTACTCATACAGTATCTGGGGGACACCCCTAAACTCAGAATAATAGACTTTTTTCTTGATAATGGAGAGAGTGACTATTCTAAAAAAGAGATTATAGAGCACACAGGTATTTCTAAAACTACGTTCTACAAGGTCTGGGATGGAATTTTAGAATTTGAGTTTTTAAAAACTACAAGAAAGTACGGTAAAGCACAACTATATGCACTGAATCAAGACTCTGCACTTATCCAAAAGTTTAAAGATTTAGATAATGAATTTGGGAAACAATCTATGATAAAAGCAATGCAGGAACCAATTCTTGCTTAGGTCTGTCAAGTTATCTGGTGTTGATTGAAAATTTTAATTCTGCCTGGTGTTTTTTAAGGCATTTGTAACTGTATGTGAATAAAGAACGAAATTTGGATGGTACAAAGAATTCTACATATTCCAAAAAACACCTTCTAAAAAGAATCATTAGGACTAAAAAGTAAGAGGATAGGTTCTCAGTACAATTTCAACACCCACTTTTTGGATACTTTCTCTTTTCTGCCAACTCATAAAATGAGTCAATCTGTATGGTACCATATTTTCATATTTCAGTTACAAGGTGCACTCTAATTTGATGTGAGATTCTATGTAACATTTCTGACTGGTTTGCAGATGCGGATCTTTAAAAAATATAATTCTTGATTTCTCAAACTGATTCCTGAATTGTTTATGATTTTTTAATATCAGTAAAGTTGATTATCTTGGAATAACGCATGTGTAATATATCATCTTAGAATTGTAATCTTGAGAGAATAAGGAAGATTTACAATATTTGATTACTTGTAAATTTAGAGACTGGTCAATTCCTCAGGCATTTCCTAGGAGGGATAGGCATAGAACAGATCACTAGAATTAAAGATCATTTTCTTTAGTGTAGAGATGACTTGAAGTTCTTGTCATCTGTCTTGTATTGTTGTGATGTCGCTCATCATAATTTAGACAGTAATCGCACTAGGTCATAAGGTTCCGGAAAGATCCACCTAGGGCAATTATTTTATTATTAATATAATTATGATATTTTTGTAGAGGTCACCTATACCTCAGAGCAAAAGTCTTTTCAATTTATTGTTCTTACAAAATACTGATACATATTCAAATTAAATCTGTGTGTTCCAAAATATTCCAAGAACTGTATATCTCATGTATTGATTCAAAAAATTCTGATTCAATATTTTCATGTTTACATTGTCTCCAAATCTCTTCAATCATACTCAAATGTGGAGAACCTCTTGGAAGATATGCCAGTTTGATATCTTTGTTTTTACGCAGATATTTTTTTACATCATTTGTGTTGTGGTGCTCTATCCACGATGACTGATATTTTTCCAAATTTTTTACGAGCTGCTTTTAAATAATCCATAAATGCAATTGCATTAAATTTTTCATACGATCTAAAAATTAATTGTCATCATTTCCAAAAATCTTTGGTGTGTTCCTCTCCACCGTACAATCATTCTTTGGTGTACATCTGTCTGATATTTTTTGCCAAGACGTACATCATCTACAAATACAGACTCGTCCTGAATAAATACGATAAAACCTTTCTTTTCTATGCGTAAAATGATGTGTTTATTCCACTTCGGTACGTATCCTTGGATGCTGCTCGCACATGTAGTTTTTGTGGAACCTTTGGATTCCATTTGTGCAACAAATGACGCACGTGAGTGATATGATATGTGTTCTGTAAAATATGAATTGTTTAGTTTTTTTCAGAGTCATTCCATCTGAAATTCTCTTAAATGTATGCTCTATCTTTTGTAATGTTTTGTGTGAGATTAATGGTGGACGGCCAGAACGAGGGGGGGATCTTCCAATCCATATTTTTCAAATGAATCAATTTACAGAATTGTATGTACAAAACATTTGTCTTGCAATTTTAGCAATAGTAGATTTGTTGATCTTAATTATACACATTGCATGTAATTTTTCTTTTTTGTGAATATTTTTTTCTTTTTTGTAGGCCTAGAGTAATTCGTCATTTGTGATGTGTATAAAGTTATTTCTAACTACTGATCAAAAAACATTACTATTTGTTTTGAAAAATTGCAAAGACTTTTGCTCCGAGGGATATTTCATTGTGTAACTGAACAAAAAATCTTTCGTTTTGTAATAATGTAGTGCACGAACTTTATCTCTTCGCTACACCATGGGGTTGAATTAAAATTAGTATATTTGAAATGGCAGTTGGGAGATTAGGGTTTATTAGCAAAAAATCACTTTGATTCATTAAATGCATTATCTAATGATCTACCCGTGAGGTATTTTTCATTGTATGCCTTTTCTTCAATAACTTTGTATTTGCCAAACATTCCCAATTCTACATAATAGTTATCACCACCAGGACCATCTGGACCATTGTCAGAACTACCTATATGCAAAAGTACGTCCTCGCCTATTTCAAACTGAGGTTCATACGAATTAATGTAAAGTTGGTTTATTTCATATATTCCCCATAAATGAAATGTAAAAGGATCATCTTTTTTCAAATCAAGATGGTTTTCTAGATTTTTACCTATTTCATCTACTTTTATTGTAATAGGTATGAATCCATATTTTTGATCTTCATACATCCAATCAATTACATTATCTATGTATAATACAGTACCAGATACTGTTAAAACTACATCTTCTGATTTAGTAATATCTTCTAACATGCTATAGCCACCATCACTCATTACAAGATTCGGATTTGCCTTTGTAATGTTTGACTGTATGTAGACATGTTGTTCTGAATTTGGAATTGTAAATACAGCAGTTGATATTGCTATTGTAACCAAAACACCAACTATGATTATTTTTTGTCTGTCCATTTTTAATATCTCCTAATCGTACCAAGTGTTTATGTTGATTTTGTCTGTTGCACTTAATGATGCTTGTCCCAGATTACATCCTGTTTTCATGGCAGTATGAGTGTCACCAAATGGCCAAAATGAATGATGAGATAATCCTGCAAAGTGACCAAACTCGTGATTCATGACATATTGCGGATTTGGTTGATTCCAAGGATGTGTACAATTATTACTTGTTCTATAATCCAGTCTATCATGATTGTTTAACCATATTTTTTTATACATATTAACACCTGATCCATATGAATTTGTTTCGCCACAGTAATTTGTACCTGGATAAAGTTTTGATCTTAATATGTTATCACCTGCACTATACGTAAGAGTATAGGTTAGCCACGAAATCAAATATTGTAAATCATACGGATCTAAATTCTAGGATTCTCTCTTATGGGCAACCCTGAGATTATACATTGCGAGATGAACTGGCAAAGGCATTTGCTCAAATTTCTAATCTACAAAAAATAAACAACCAGCTGACAGAGGATATGAAAAAATCACAAGCAATCATTACAGAAATGATTTTAAAAATTCAGGAACAGGCAGGAAAACTGGCATTCTATGAAAATCCACATTCACCGTCATCTGCAAACAACACGTCAAAAAAAAGGCAAACCGTACAAAAAAGAATTCATCCTCTCCTTCAAAGAAGGCAGGTGCAAAGATTGGTCATATCGGTAAATCACACAAAGATACACAAACCAAAAAAATGTGCAAAATGTGGTAGCAAAGACATTACAGATACAAAAATTTTAACAAAGAGATTAATTGATATTCCACATATTCCAAAGACTAAATACATAAACAACATTATACATCAATGCATCTGCAAGTGTGGATACATCACAACACCACAGGTCGGAATAGACGGAACATCAATTGGTAAAAATCTTATGACAGTAATTTTATCGTTACAAAAACAAAACAACAGTCTAAATTCAATCAAAGAGATAGTAAACCTGACTGATGCATCATTGTGTAAAAAAACAATACAAAATATAGTTTGCAGTGGATAAAACATTGGAATCTGATGTAGAATCCTAGATGAAAAACATTTACAAATCAAAATACTTTGATGAGACAACGTATACGATATACAACAAGCTGGGGATATGTCTGGACATGCATCAGCGATAATGAGGTGTTTTATCATGCAGACAAAAGCAGGGCAGCAGCCGTATTGGATTTGCACTTTCCATACTGGGATATTCCAATTACCGTTGATGGTTATGCTACATACAACCGTTTCAAAACAATTCAACGGTGCCCGGTCCCACATACTGCGAGATGCCGAGTTTGAATCAGTTGATGAATCAAAAACCATGCTGTATGAGAAATTGCGTCTGCTGTATCACAATGCAAAACAAATCTCATTGCAACCTGATGCACATGTACATTATGATTCATCTGTGATCTCGTGTATGGCAATTGCAAATACATACAAGAATTTGAATTGCAAGTTTGGAGACAAGCTTGCACGAGCAACACCAAACCTGTTTACATTTCTAAAATATCCAGGAATGGAGCCCACAAATAACGAGTCAGAAAGGATGTTGCGCAAGGTCGTAATCTCACGAAAAATTAGACAACGTCTTGTAACTGAGATGGATATGAAAATATGATACCATACAGATTGAGTTGTTTTATGACATGGCAGAAAAGAGGAACAAGCATCCCAGAAGAAGTGTTAAAACTGTATTAAGGACCTATCCTCTTACGGTAGAACTCTATTCGAAGATGCATCATGCAGAGAAATGTTCGTGGACACGATCAGGGAAATGAGAATGTTATCTTACTTGTTTTGAGACATGGAGAATAACTGAATATATTTTCAGAGATGGCAAAATACATCTAAAGTACTTGGATACATACCAAAATTCTGTCTCTGTAAAGGCGGTTTATCCTTTGTACGTAAATTAGATTTTTCTAAAAATTTGAAAACATTATATTCTATATTTGCATATAGACACATATGGAATCAACTAGTATCGCAGTTTCTAAAAAATCAAAAGAACAATGGGAGCAATTCAAGAATTATCCTGGTGAATCAATGGAGGCCATGATTAACAGAATTTTAAAATCAAAAATTGAAGAAGATGTTGAATTGTTAACTAGAGAAGATCTTGCTGAAATTAAGCAATCTCTTTTGGAAATTGAGCAAGGCAATTTTTACACTTTGAAACAAATAAAAACTGAGTTTGGACTATAGTTGGTTTGGACTGTATTATTTTCTGCCAAGGCAAAAAAAGATCTTCAATGATTATCTTTTGAAATCAAGCAAAAAATTGTTTTGAAACTTGAAGAAATGACACTGAAAAATCCATATGATTACTTAAACAAACTCTCCGTTTTACAAATTTCGTGTTGGTGTGTATCGTGTAATTGCAAGTATTGTAAATGACAAACTAATCATACATGTCGTCAAAATACAGCATCGTTCACAAGTTTACAAAAAATGATTTCCTAGAAAATAAACAACATTGATTTTACATTCAATTTTATAATAAAATAACGTAAAAGGATATCCCCAGTACAATCTCAGCACCTCTTCTCGGATGCTTGTTCCTCTTTTCTGCAATGTCATAAAACAACTCAATCTGTAGGGTATCATATTTTCATACCCGTCTCAGTTACAAGATGCTGTCTAATTTTTTGTGGGATTACGGCATGTAATATTTCTGACTGGTTTGCAGATGTGGATTTTCATAGAATGTCAGCTTTCCTCCTGTTCCTGAATTTTCAAAACCATTTCTGTGTTGATTGCTTGTAGTTTTTTCACATCATCTAGTTTGTCTTTTGTAGATTATGATTTTGAGCAAACGCCTTTACCAGTTCATCTTGCAATGTATAATCTCAGGGTTGCCCATAAGAGAGAAACAGGGACGATATAATTTAGATCTATATGATCTAAAATATTTGATTTTGCGGCTAACTTATCATCTTACCTAAAAGACAATACAGAACTCTGTTTCCTAATTCAACTATACATAATCTCCCAAAATAGAACATCTGGTCTAATTTTGTTTAATCTCCTACTGTATTGTATAATCAACCATCAAATTGTATATCATCATGCGAGAATTTTATTTCTCTTACAACGTTACACCAAACTCTGGCAGATATATCCTCACCTAAAATTCTCTTAAATGTTGAAAATGCAATTTCTACCATTCAATGTCGACCATAACCAATATCTTTCTTCCATTGTTTTTGATTTTCCTTCTGTTAAATCATCAAAGATTTCGATGTTCTGTGAATTCATTTTACAATTATCAAGTTGTAGTAACCCTTGGCTCTTTTCTTACATTACTACCTTTGATTTTTACAGAAAAATTCTTTCTTATGGGAATCACTGGAATTACATTTTTTTACATTGCTCAAAATTGTCATTAGAATCATATGGTATCATCAGCACTAACCAATAATTGATCTGCGGGTACAACAACATTATGGAATTCTCAACATTATGCAATGCCTCTGAGAGTAATTTCTTAAACTCTGGTGCATCACCTGATTTCTCATCCGTAATTGATACTGCATAAATTTTCCTAGTTTTTGAATCAACCATACCTTGATAAATCCACGCTTTACGTCCCATTTTTTACCCATCCAATCACCTCGACTGGTTGGCTTGAGACCTGTGCTGTCACCTGACAAAGCACTATCTCAGTCTTTGTTTTGCCATCTGAAAACCAATTTTTACCGTTATCATCTTCTAAGTTTATCTTGTTGATTCTTTTGTAAATTGCAGAATATTTTGGAGATTTTTCTTTTCCTAACACATCTTTAATTATTCCTTGCAGCTGCCGATATGCAACCACAGTGTTTCTAAACAATGCAGTTATCATAAAACATGTAATCTGAATAGACAAACGGCACTCCAACATTATTATCATTTAGTTTTTTAACACAGTCCTTCATTATTTCTGAATCAATATGTAGAGTATAGAATTTTCCACGTATGTATATTTTTGATCATCATACTTGGCAGTCTGTGACACGAAATTGTTGTAAAAATTGAGATCCATATATTTTTCAGTTGTAATTTGAGCCTAGATTGAATAATTAGGAAACAAAGTTTCTTGCACTCTAAATGATATTTTCCTCTGTCTGCAAACTCATCAACAATTATTACTTCAATGAATAATTTGAGCAAAGATATTGTTACAGTTGATTTGTAACAAGAATAATTTTCTATAATCCACGCGATTTGTAATCATCTAGGCATTAAACAAAATAAGAGGATAAAAAAAGTAGATGAATCTCATGGAATGATTCCTGCTTGTTGTTTTTGGTCTGAATTTACCAACATATACACAACCAGTTTCTATTCCCCATCTTTTTCGATACACTTTTGGAATTGTGTGAAGATTCCAGAATATTTTATTCATTGGAAGATTTGTTGTAAATACAATATACTGATCCGTAATCTTTGATTTTTTTGGATTCGGGTTTGGAATAATCACCAGAGTAAATGATTCAACATGTTTTGATGCAAAAGGAATTGATAAGAGGATAGATCCTCTTACCTTACGACTACACGAGTAATAGATCAATCATAGTAACTCATACAGGAAATTTATGAATTTTCTAATACTTTCTGTATAACTAGTCTTTCTTAATATCTATACTTACACAGGAATATTTTATAATATTAATAATTTTTATATAATTTCCTGTGTAATCTAATTTATGGTAAATGTGGTAAAGAGGAAAATTGGAAATCATGATTATTATTACTTGTATCATGATTCAAAAAAAGATAAGCGAAAACAATACGAAACATACCTAGGTAAAGTAATTCCAAAAGACATCAAAGAAAGGAAAAAAATTTTTGCGTTAAAAATAGAGCGAGGAGAATGGAGTCCTAAGCTTGAAAAAGTTTATAAAAATTTTAAAAAAGAACAAAAAATAATCCCGCCATCTATAAAAGAAAAAAATCTTAAATCATTTTCTGTTAAATTCACATACAATACACAAAGAATTGAAGGTTCTACTTTAACTCTCAAAGACACTACTCTTCTTTTAGAAGATGGTTTGACACCATCAAACAAACCTAGCAAAGATATTAAAGAAACTGAAATTCACCAAATATTGTTTCTAGATGTAATGAAACAAAAAGAAGATCTATCATTAAAAGTAGTTAAAAAATGGCATGAAAAATTATTTTTTCAAACAAAATTGGACATTGCAGGATTACTTAGAGATTATAATGTAGGGATAAGAGAAAGTAAATTTAATCCGCCATCACATACTGCTGTAAAATTTTTAATGGATGGATTCTTCAGGTGGTATAATACAAGTAAAAAGAAACTAAATCCTGTAGAACTAGCAGCTCTAATACATCTAAAATTTGTCACCATTCATCCATTTGGAGATGGAAATGGTAGAACTGCAAGGCTGATGATGAACCACGTTCTAAACAAGTTTGATTATCCCTTACTTGATATTGATTATGGTGATAGACG
Source organism: Candidatus Nitrosopumilus sp. (assembly GCA_965262905.1). Taxonomy (GTDB): domain Archaea; phylum Thermoproteota; class Nitrososphaeria; order Nitrososphaerales; family Nitrosopumilaceae; genus Nitrosopumilus. Next base: position 177,300 of record OZ253567.1, on the reverse strand, counting down.
TTCATACTATAACGCTCTTGAAAAATCACAAACAAAAGATGATGATCTTTCATTTTTGAAATGGTTCATGAAACGCTATTTTAAAACTTGCAAAAATTATTTGTAAATTAATAGATGAGTTGTGTAATTAGTCCAATTTGAGGATAATCTCACCATTTTCTAATCATAAGATCCAAAGCTAAGATTGAATTGTTTTCAATTCATGTTTAATTACACAAAACTAGTAAAAAGACCAAAACAATTCCTATCAATAACAGGATTAACTGTTCCACAATTTGATTCCCTGTACAAGGAGGTAAAGGAAAATTACAAAACTATAGAACAAAAGAGATTATCCAAAAATAGACAAAGAGACATTTGTGCAGGACACAAGTTTGATCATTCCATCAAAGATAGGTTCTAATGTTTTTCATGTACTACAGAATGTACACAACATACGATATGCTAGGAATGATTTTTAATTTGGACAAATCAGATGTAGTGAGAAATATCAAATATTTGGATCCTACAATAAGAAAATCAATATCAATCCCATCCAAACTCTATGCAGATTCAAAAAAGATTAATAGCATGCAATAATTCTTTCGGGAATTAATTGTAATGATTCATGGTACAGAACAGTCAATCCCTAGACCAAAAGATAAACGCAAAAGAAAGACACATTATTCAGGAAAGAAAACATACAGTACAAAATCAAATCACCATAAATTTTGATGGAATTATTATATACAAATCAAAACATCCAGCATTATCAGAACAGTTGTTGTAATTTTATGATCTCAGATATTTGAGTGTGGAAAAAGATTTTTAGATCAAATCAGTGTTTTGCCGTACAAAAGGGAAAAAAGTTGACCATATCTCAAAAAGAGTGGAATAAACTATAATGTTCCATCTGAATCAGAGTAGAGACATGCAATCAGTAAGATAAAGAAATTCAGAATTAATTCAGATACATTTAGGAATAGATTGGGTCGTTATGATGTGATTAGTGACATTGTTTGTGGAATTGTTTGTGGAATGATTAATTTCAAGATACGGCAGAAGCAAGAGTTTGTTGTGATGCCATAAATTGAGAAATTGAATCAGTTAGAAGGTTAGATTTTGTTTGTAATTACGCAAGAGGTCTAATACAATCTGTTTTTAATTTACTTTATCAATTATGTGAGGATTTGCTCTCAAAGTCATTTTCTATATTCTCCTCATCTGCAAACTCTTTTATTCTTCTTTTTGCAATTTCAAATGCCATCTTCTCAATTGACTTTCCCTGTGAGGATTCATCATCAAACTTATACATCTTTGATCTTCCTACATCTCGAATATGCTTGAATACTTTTTGGGATTCCATTCTGTGAATTATTTCAAGTTAAAGGATAAATCGTATGTATCAACCTTCACACACAAATCAACACCATTACACAAAAAGATCAACTAAACCATTCTACAACACATGTCAGATGAGAAAATTATCCTACAACTACAAGAAGAGATAAGACAAATCAATCATAGAGAAAATCTCAAACAAAGATTTACTAAAAAAGCTATTCTATTATGAAAACCCACATTCTCCACCATCTAATGATTCCCTTGAATGGAGAAAATATAGATGCAAAGAAAAATAGGGATTCTGATTCTGGCAAATCAAAACGTAGAGGCATACCAGGTCACAAAGGTGCATCACAAAAATTCACTTCAACTAGCCACCACACATCAGATAAATGTCCAAAATGTGACAGTATAGATATCGCTCAAACCAAAATTCACAAAAGAATGATGGTTGAAAATCCTAAACCTGTACCATACATTACAACTAAACATATTTTGTATCAATACAACTGTAAGAATTGTTCTGATAATTTCCAGACAAATGGAAATCTTCCACCATGTAAAAGTTTTGATGGTTCAGCAATACGTGAGATAACATCACTGTTCTCAAAGAGAATGTCATACGACACCATCAGAGAAACATTGTAGGAAAGATATGGACTAAAAATCAACAATACAACAGTGCAATCCATTCTTTGCACTGGTGGAGTAATGCTAGAGCCATTATGTGATATTATTCACAGTAAAATCATGACTGAAAAGATTCTTGGGGTGGATGAGACAACATTTCCAATTGACTGAAAAGACAGGATGGATATGGATTGCAAAAAGTAAAACAGATGCACAATACACCTCATAGTATAGCAGGGGTTCAAAAATTCCAAAAAAAACATTGGAAGGAATTCTCAGGGATTCTAGTCTCTGATGGATATACTCCATACAGGACTGTATTTTATGATAATGTAAAACAGAGATGCACTGCTGCGAGATGCAAAATATCTGGCAAGAAAATTAAAAGACATACAAGCAAGAATTCTTTATGGAAAATTTTCAGATGTGTTACATCGTGCAAGAGTTTAGAGTATACAGAAACATTCAGAGAAACAACGCAAAAGACATGCGAGAGATCCCTGCTAAAACAGACAGATTATACCATTGTACGATATCTTAAAGGAGACACAGAAATGATTCAGTTTGGCAAGAAATTAAAAACTGTAAGAGATAGTTTGTTTACATTTGTGATGTTCCATCAACTAACAATGACACAGAGAATTCAATTTGAAGATACATCATGCAGAGAAATACTCGTGGATATAATCAGGGATGAGGATATCATCTTGTTTTAAGACATGGAGAATAACTGAATATATTTTCAGAGATGGCAAAATACATCAAAGTGCTTGGATACATGCATCTATTTTGGACTATAAATGAGTGAAATCTTGATGATTTCTAAAAAGCCGAAAACAGATGACTGTAGGTAATTTTACATTAAATGTTTGTTATATCATGATGATTCTAATCCCCAAAACAAAAATTCTTTTTACTCTAGTCAGAATAATCCTAAATTTTACTAATCATTTATCAGTTCTAACTATATGCTAAAATCCCATCAATTTTTTTATGGTTAGTTGGGGTTTTGTAATCACTGCTGTAGTGCTGTCTTTTGGTTTATCTCAAATTGCATATGCTGAAACCATAACTGGTAATCAAACAACATTATCTGGCGATCTCAAAAACAATCCAACTGCACAAGAAATTTTAGAAAAAATTGAAAAAAGTAAAAGGTGGATTGAAAAATTGCAACAAAAGAATCTTGAATTTATTGAAAAACAAAAAGAATTAGAAACTAAACGAACACAATCTTTGAACTATCTTGAAAATGATTTAAAAAAATGGGAAGAATTGTGGAGATATCATACATTTGATAATATGTTGGAGCGTGCATTAGAGAATAGTCCTGCTAAAGATACCGATTCAATCTATGATCATCCTTTGAAATTCACTGCTTCAAAAATTAATGCTGGACGTATTGCCTTCCAAAATGTTCTTGAAAATGGTGGAACTCCAGAAGAGGCGCGTGATGCATTTGTTGAAACTGCAAAAATAACTAGAGTTGAGATGGTATCTGTCAATATTATTTTTAATGTTTTAAACAATAATGCATACTATAACCAACAAATTTTATTTAACATTGATGGAAGTTTTGATTTAAAATTATCTGGAGAAGAACTTCGAAAATATTATCAAGATTATAGAACAAATCCTGAATATTTACAAGCAAACCCCCTTGATAAAATTTCTTGGGAAGAATTGGGGAGAGATAATCCTGACACTGAATGTAGAATTGGATATGTCTTGATTTATAGAACTAGTGTTGATGATTATATGTGTACTACTGAATATACAGCAGAAATGTGGGTTCGTCACAAAATGGGTACGATCGTTGATAAAACATTTTCAGAAATTAAAGCAGTTGATGTTGAAAAATTACAACAAGACAGACTTTTGAAAAAAATAGATATTTTAAATTCAAAAATTCATACTATGCGAGAACATTTTGAAAAGAAATTATACGATATACAAGAGGATTATGTTTTGCTTTTTGTAAGTACAACTGATAAAAGAGTACAAGAGGAAAAACTTCTTGTAGAACATCAAAATGTAGATTCGAAGAAAATAATTCTTAGTAAAAATATTACTGATTTACGTGAAAAATACTCTCAATTAGAAGATAAATTAACTGATGAAAAATCAAGAATAATGAAAAATATGGAAAAACAATATCATATTGATATGGATAATTTTGTAAAAAATTATGCACACGATTCAGAAATAACTCTAGTTTGGAATTCTGAAATTCCTATTTTTAAAGCAAATTTATAAAATTGATCGTTAAATTATTATCTGTGGAAAAGTATCTGGATCATAATACTTTGGTTAAGTCTCTTTTATCATGATTCTCTTAAAGCATGAATTGAATTGATTCTCATGGTTAAACCTACCATTGAATTACCCATTTCAAAAGAACCTACTGATGCTGAATTAAAAAAATTAAAAGATTATTTCAAAGAGATGCCTGTAGCTGAAATTCTTACTGGTCTGAAATTTGCAAAAAATAGGTGGTCTGCAAAAGATGCCGGTACTCTAAAGGTAGGACGAAAAAGCATAATTCAGAAAGAGGTCCATTCTGTTACCGCTGAACAAGCTCAGTGGAGATTAAAAAATTGGAAGATGATGATTGCTAATTATCGTAGACGTGGGTATAGTTATCCTACAATATCTAGAATAAAGAAAATTTTAGTTCAAAAAAGTAAAAAGAAATCAAAGTGATTCGTTAAAACTTTGATTCCATTCCTTTGACCGCCTTTTAATCAAATAGACGTGACCGTATGTGAATAAGGAACTAAATTTAGAGGGTACACAGAATTCAATAGATTCCAAAAAATATCGTTCTAAAAGAGAATCATTAGGACTAAAAAGATAAAATCCATGACACATGTCGAAATTGATTTGCACAAGGAATTCTTACAAGTTAAAGTAATGGATGAGTTGTGTAATTACAGACAAAATCTGACCTTTCACTTGATTTGATTTCTAATCGTTCCATGATGTTATGGAATGCTAATGAATTCTTGCTTCCATTTTATTTTGAAATTAACAATTCCACAAACAATCTCACCAACCATCTCATAGTGACATAATTTGTTCCTAAACACCTCACGATTTATTCTGAATTTTTTGATTTGAGCAATGACGTGTTCCACCTTTATTCTAATTTTTGACTGTATCTTATTCCATTCCTTTTGATGTATGGTTAATGTTTTTCCTTTCTTTTTCTTGTATGGTAGAATGCTGATTTGTTTTGGAAAATCTTTTTGAATCTCTAAATATCCAAGGTCATAAAATATCATCAAATTTTTAGATAATATTGGATGTTTAATTTGCATAATCATTTCTTCGTCCAGGGGAGTAATGGTGGTTTGTGGATTATTTCATCTTTAGATTTATTGTGATTTGATTCTTTACAGTATGTTTTTACCAGAATAGTGAGTTTTTCTTTTGGTACGATTTTTGGGGTCTAGGGATTGGTTGCTCTGTACCATGAACCATTGCAATTAGCTCAGGAAAGAATTCGTGCAGTTGCTGTATGTCGTTAATCTTTTTTGAATCTGCATAGAATTTGGATGGGATTGTTTCACTGTAGGTTCCAGATATCTGATATTTCTACTCACGTTGTTTTGGTCCAGCCCAAACTGATGACCAGTTAAATCATAGGTCAGATACATTCGATAGTACGCTAGCAGCCTTTACCAACCTGTCTTTTACATCCAAATCAAATGAATATCCAGCACCAATGTCTCGTTGTCTTTAGATATTTCAGTAATACGGTGATTCTTTCTGACATTCTTTAGAATCACATCAAACTAATATCTTGTTACTTCTGTGTATGAAAGAAATGCCTTTGGTTTTTTGATAGTTGTTTGCATGAAAGGAAATGTTTTGAGCTTAGCTTTGGATCTTGTTGTGAAAGAATTTGTGTAATGTTGTAAAATTAGTCTAATTACGCAAGATGTCTAATGTTTGTAATAATGAACAAGGCAGTCTCTAAATATTTTAGGGTAACAAAGTTCAAGCTTGATATTGTAAATTATATTTTTAGAAACCCTGCAAAAGTGTTCACGAACTTTTGATCTTCGCTATAGTTTCTAATTTTGACGGATTTTCATTATCGTTTAGTAATTTCACATCAGATATAAAAGAAGAAAATTATTTAAAGTTGTTTGTTTGACTTGAATTTTTTTAATCTAGTATCTATTACTAATTCTTGTACAATATCCCACATGACACATTTTAATTAGTAATTTTATGTATATGGTCTAAATATTCATCAGGAGTATATTTTTTCAAATGTTTTGTATCTATAGATTGTAATTGTTTATCTAATTCTGGGTTAAATTTAGTATTGTTTTGAATAGATTCAAAAACTAAATTAGAAAATATATTTACTTTTTCTTCAAGTTTGGTTATTTCTACAAAATACTTGTCGTTCCATGATTTTTCATATTGATTATAGAATTCATCATGTTCTTCTATTCGTATACCATATGAAAACACATTCCAAATATCATCATATAATTCTCTTGCATTTTGCAACAACTTTTTTTCATTTTCATTATAATTTGACTTTATTTCAAGTAATTCATAAAGTGCTTTTGAAAAATCATTGGTAATACATCTAAATTGAAAAAAGAATTCTGTTTCTTGTAAATCTATAATTGCTTCACTTAAAAATCCATCAATGTCTATTTTTTTATATCTATTTTTTGATGGAGTTTTCTATAATCCAAAATATAACTACAAAAATTATCAAATTTATTCCTAAAATCAATATTGTATGATATGTAAAATTTTGTTGGTGCATATTTAGAATAAACATCATTTATCAAATTATTCATATTAACAAATTGTTCCACTTTATTGGCAATTATTGTTCTAGATTCTACGATATCTTCAGTAACATCTACGAATCGTTTTCTTAGATATTCTTCAGAATACTTGTAAATTTCTAATTGAGGTTTGTCCACATGTTGTATTTGATTATTTTTCATGTCTTCAAAATTATTATGAAACACTTGAGAGAAAGGCCCATTTTTGTACCAATAATATGCCAACTTATCCTTGATAGTGTTATCTTGTGGTAATTCCATTTTTACCTGATATAGTATTTTTAATACCTGTTTTTTACTAAGATTTACTTTTCCTTTTTTGGAAAAATTATGAAAGACAAGTCGGATTAATTCCTTGATAATAGGGTAATGCCATCTTTCCTCATTATCACTATACATATACACGACAAATTACTTGGATTTTATTGTTATCTACGAAATCGTATGTATGCCTCGGAGGCATATATCAAACTTCACGCCTGAATCAATACTGTTACATCAAAAAATCAAAGATCAACTAAATTACTCTACAACATATGCTCAGATTGCAGTCATAAGAAAATCATCATAAAACAGCAAGAGAAAATAAGACAACTCACATTAATCATAGAGAAATTAGAGCCAAACAATGAATTGCTAAAAAAACTAGGTGATTATGTACCTATTGCCCCCCAGCAAGAATATGACATGGAGGATATACTACACTATTGTTAGTCATATTACGTTTCAGTTGGTTCTTTTGTTTTACCACGAATAATTATTTAACACATACCTCATTGTCCTGTTTTGATTTTGAAGCATATCGGAGTTAACTGTGGTCGTGGTTCTGACAGCTTTCTGTGATCTAAGAAGCAGATTGATTATCATGTGTTGATTTTTCCACAAAATTTGTAGAAACAGTACATGTATGTTGTAGTAAAGGATGCCCATCAGGATCTTTCGTATTTGTAGCAAAAATTTCTTCTAAATTAACATCCAAAATGATAAAGTGATTATCAGTTTCATAAATATTTGCAACCTCATGTCTTTGAATGATTCTTAATTTTTTGGTTGCTTCAGGTTTCCTAGTAGAATCAATAGTTTGAAGATCAGAAGTATCAAAATTAGGAGGCATATCTACGTGATATAAAACACCCGTTATGGTACTAGCATTAATAGTACAACAATGATCACCTTTCTCATGCGTGTTCTCTTTTAATGCAATTAGAGGTATTTTTAGTTTGTATGTCAACCCATTTGCAAGTTTGAATTTTGAAAATTCCTCTCGTACTGTATAGACATCGATATATTTTGATCTATCGAGTTCTTTCATCACAATTTTCCCAATATTTTATCTCCTTATTGAGTATATTGGTCTTGCGAAATATGACTATTTTCTTGTAATTTTTTATCTTAGAATCAGGATCAATTAATTCACGTATGGTTGAATGGTTCTGGTAGAATTCAGTGATCTATGCATAACTTTGTTTCCCAATTAGAAATTTTTGCATTAATTCAGATTTAAATGAATAAATCATATAACAAGAACCATTAATTTTTGTTCTATTTCCTATGAATTTCGTTATATTTTAGCGAAAAAATGAATTAGAAAACAAAGTTCTATGCATCAAAACATGAAGGTGATTGGGTATCTATACCTCAGATCAAAAATCTTTTCAATTTATTGTTCTTGCAAAATGCTGATATATATTCAAATTAAATTTGTGCGTTCTAAAATATTCCATAACTGTATATCTCATGAATTGATTCATAAAATTCTAATTCAATATTTTCATGTTTGCACTGTCTCCAAATCTATTCTATCATACTCAAATGTGAGATCTCAGAAGATATGCCAGTCGGACATTTTTGTTTTTACGCAGATATTTTTTTACAACATTTGCTTTGTGATGCCCTATCAACGATAACGGATATTTTTCATGAGTTGGTTCCAAATAATCTACAAATGTAATTGCATTAAATTTTTCATACGATCTAAAAATTAATTGTCATCATTTCCAAAAATCTTTGGTGTGTTCCTCTCCAACGTACAATCATTCTTTGGTGTACATCTGTCTAGTATTTTTTGTCAAGACGTACATCATCTACAAATACTGACTCGTCCTGAATAAATACGGTAAAACCTTTCTTTTCTATGCGTAAAATGATGCGTTTATTCCACTTGCGGCACGTATTCTTGGATGCAACTTTTAATTATAATCATCATAATCATTATAATACTTGAAAGGCGATTGTCCTAAAGATAATCACCGTAAGTGCCAGTACATCGACACTTACATTTTTTATTATTGAAAATAACATTGGTACCATATGATGATCCGAAATATCTCTAATGGGATTAGACCTCTTGCGTAATTGAGTCAGTTTGATCATTATCTCAATATTCCTTCACAACAAGATCTAAAGCTAAGCTCAAAGCATTTCCTTTCATGCAGACAATTATCAAAAAAACCAAAGGCATTTCTTTGTAAGAGGATTAAGTTCTCAGTACAATTTCAGCACCTCTTCTTGAATGCTTGTTCCTGATTTTTCAAAATAATTTCTGTAATGATTGCTTATAGTTTTCATATCCTCTAGTTGATTGTCTTTTGTTGATTAGAAATTTGAGCAAACACCTTTGCCAGTTCATCTCGCAATGTCTTGATTTCAGGATTGCAAATCTGAGAGAATCCCAGAATTTAGATCCATATGATCTAAAATATTTGATTCATGGTTAATCTATCCTCTTACATCCAAGGTTGCTGTACTTTTTAATTGCCCTTTTTGCGTTTTTTTAAAACGGTTCTACTCCTCTTTTGAAGATGATGTGTGGTTTTTTAGATGAGAACCCAATTCTGTGGAGTAATTCACGCATTGTACTTGCAGAGTATAAAGTATTGTGTAATTATTTCTAGGCACGAACTTTATCTCTTCGCTATAGTACACAAACAGATTTTACATTTTTTGGCAAGAGGTGTTACTTCAAGATTCTTTGTAAGCACATTAATTGAAAGAGGGTTTTCTTTATTTTTCATAACTTTATCAGATAATGAAAACAATTTTGGTTTTGATAGATTATACATCAATCCCCTTGCTCCAACAAAATTACAATTTAGGGATGCTAATGCTTGACCAAATTGTAAAGCAAACTCAAGTTTTTTCTGAGTTGGAGCAAATTTTGATTTGTTTTGGAACAAAACATGAATTAATCCTGCAGAAAGCCAATCACCAGAGCCTGCAGCATCAACTAAATTAGAAACAGGGAATGCATCTATTTTTTTCCAAGATCTTTGTTTTAGTATTCTAGCACGATATTGTAATCCATTTTCACCCATTGTTTGAATTTCTAATGGAATTTTTATACCAAATTCTTCAGTCTCTTTACCTTGATCATAACAATGTTTTACAATATCAGCAATCTGTAAATACTTTATGAAATTTTTATCATCAGGTAAAAACTTTGGAGGTTCAAAGTAAATAATTGAGCCTTGATCTTTAAGAGTTTTAGCTAAAACCAATGCACTAGGACTTGCTCTATCAAAATAAAATACATTAGATTTAGGAATTTTATTTTGGATTGTTTCTAAAGTTTTTAATAAAAATGGTTTTCTACTTGGAAGCCAATTTCCATGTTCACATTTAGTGGAAAATCGATGTTTATGATTTTTTCCAGAAAATATTCTTTCAATGATTCTAGGGGAATTAGAATTTGTTTCTTGTTCAATAAATTTTGTTTTTACTTTCCATTTTTCCATATCTTCAATAATTCGATTTCCTTCAGTATCTTTACCTAATCGTGCAACTGGAAGTGAATCCCATCCCATGTATGACAATATTGTTAAAACATTACCACATGAACCGCCAGCAAGAAAATTAGGTTCTTTATGATTTTCGTCATAAATTACATCCAAAGCAATTAAACCAGAACCAATACATTTTGGTTTAAGAGACAATGCTAAACCTTCACCACTGTTCAATAAATTTTTTACTTTGATCTACAAGTAAGAGGATAGACCAGCCGCAAAATCAAATATTGTAAATCATACGGATCTAAATTCTAGGATTCTCTCTTATGGGCAACCCTGAGATTATACATTGCAAGATGCAAAGGCATTTGCTCAAAATCATAATCAACAAAAGATAAACAATAGAGGATATGAAAAAACTACAAGCAATCAACACAAAAATGATTTTAAAAAATCAGGAAAGCAGGCATTCTATGAAAATTAGCATCTGTAAATAACAAGTTAGAAAGATATTACATAATCGTAATCTCACGAAAAATTAGAGGATGTCTTGTAATTGAGGTGTATGTGAAAATATTTGATATGCTGATTAAGCTGTTTTATGACATTGCAGAAAAGAGAAAACAAGCGTTCCAAGAAGTGTTAAAACTGTATTGAGAACCTATCTTACGTTTTTTGGTATAGGTAAATGGTATATCTTTCTACCAAAGTCTGCAACCCCCGGTCTACCTGGATCAATATCTTTAATCTTTCCAAAAAATTTAACAACATAGAATATTTGTATCAAAAGTGAAATCGTTGCAATTGGTCCTTCGTAATTTGTAGAGAGAGTGATTTTTGGTGTATATTCTGGAATTAGTTTCATTGTCTTACTTGTGAGTTGTTCGCAGTTCGGATTTACAAGTGCAATTAGGCATGTTTTTTCTTTATTTTTATCAAGCCAATTGTGCCTGCCATGAGCAAAATTACGATAATCAGCAAGTTGAACATTAACTAAACCTGCTTCCACCAATTTTGATTCTAAATCAACTGCTGCTGTTTTCCCCCAATTATCATACAGACAAACAATTGTATCTCTATTAGCAAAATCGTTTAGTTTTATTTTAAGATCTTCTTCAAATTTTTCTTTTGATTTTCCTAGATATATTAATTCATTTAGAGTAGGTATTTTGTATAACAGAGAATATGCAGAAATGTATGATCTACATAACCAGATTAGAGTAGCAATCAATGAATTGGTTGCAAGAAATCCATCTTTACCTATAGGAAGTTTTACTCCATGAATTAACACGTTAGGGATATTGACCGCTTTTTTAATTAGTTTGTTAGTTACACTTGCACATACAATACCAATATTCTTTGGATTGATTTTTACAGCTTTATCAAATGCAGATAAAATATCTCTGTTATTACCACTTGCGGTCACAATTAAAACTGAGCAATTACTATCTATATTTTCATATTCTAAAAATTCTAATGGAGTTAAACACTTTGCAACTATTCCAATATGTTGATGTAATAATGAAGCAAATGTTGTAGCAGAAAAGGAACCCCCAGAACCGATTACGTATAATGGAGTTTTTTCAGATCTTTTTACAAACTCAATTAAATTATCAACAGGTGTTTGATTTGCCCATTCATATGTTTCTGATATTTTATCTAATTCTTTTGAATATAGTTTTCCCAATTTTTATCTCCTAATTTCCTGATTTTTCCTAGAATAAAGATTTAACAACCATTCAAATGTAAGAGGATAGGTAGCCATAAAATCAAATATTTTAGATCATTTGGATCTAAATTCTCGGATTCTCTCCGATTGTCACACCCTGATATTATACATTGTGAGATGTAAAGGCGTTTGCTCAAAATCATAATCTACAAAAGACAAACTAGATGATGTGAAAAAACTACAAGTAATCAATACAGAAATGATTTTAAAAAATCAGGAAAGCAGGCATTCTATGAAAATCTACATCTGCAAACCAGTCAGAAATATTACATGGCCGTAATCTCACAAAAAATTAGACAGCATCTTGTAACTGAGATGGGTATGAAAATATGACACCATACAGATTAAGCTGTTTTATGACATTGCAGAAAAGAGAAAACAAGCGTTCCAAGAAGAGGTGTTAAAACTGTATTGAGGACATATCCTCTTACTGCAAATCAAAATAAAGAAATATAACCCATTACTAAAATGATAGTATATCATGCACGCAATACTACAATCCAATAAAGTCGTATTTACCAAAGAACAATCTCTGGAAATAGAAAAATTTGGACAAGATTTGGAACAAGGGAATGTGAACTTTGCTTTCGAAGGTAGTATTTTCGAAGGGTATGAATTTTTGAAAGGAATAACCAATCTTGTGGAAACTATCAATCACTAAAAAATTCGTAATTCAGTTAATCAAATAAAATCCGTTTGATCAAAGATTCGTAATGGATAATGTCCGTTACCTTCTCAAAGTTTCAGACATCTCAAAATCATTTGATGTGGATATTGTTGATAATGTAGATGGAGAACAGCAAGTGGAAAACACATTTCCAATTAATTTTAGAATAGATTACAATAAGGAACAGGCGCATATTATTTCAATTGAAAAAAGTCTGTTGAATAATAATAACGGAAACAATAATACAGAAAATTAATTCTAACTTATTTGGTACTTTCTTTTCTCATTCATCATCCTCTTTAATATCTCCAAGAACTATGAATTTGATTTTTGTTTTAATTTCTTCTTTTAATTCTAAACGAGTGCAACAAAGACTAGAAAAATTAGCCAGAGGAACTGTAATTTTACGTGTACCACTAATTTCCGTTTAGGGAACATGTGGAAATCCAATTACCATCTAATTCAGAACAACTCAAAATTGTAATAAAATTTCAGAAATTATAAAAAAATAACTGATTTAGAAATTTAAACACTTATACTAAAAATGGAATTAAAGATTTTTATAATTTAGGAGAAAAATGTGGCAAAATCAAAAAAAGAAGTAAAAGAAAAATCATTAGAGGATAAACTCTGGGATACAGCTGAAGTGCTACGAGGAAATGTATCTCCAACTTCATACAAGGATATTGCATTAGGCTTACTGTTTCTAAAATTTATCTCAAATAGATATGATGTAAGACGAGCAGAAATTCAAAAAGAGATTGTAAATTCTACTGAAAAAGAACAAAAATATTTGCTAAATCTAAAGGATCAGTATACGGCAAAGGGCGTCTTTTACCTCAAGGAAGGCGATAACTGGGATGATTTGGCAAAAATGGCATCAAGTGAGAAAAATTTGGCAATTAAAATTGATGAGATGATTCAAGAGATTGAAAACGACAATCCTGACTTGGAAAATGTATTACCAAAAGTTTTTGCAGGTTCTGGCATTTCAAATGATAATTTACAGCAATTAATTGAAACCTTTGATACAATACCGACTCATGAGATTGAAAACGATTCGTTTGGAAGAATATACGAGTATTTCTTGAGAAACTTTCACAAAAAGATTGGTCAAAAGGGCGGTGAGTTTTTCACACCAGAGTCAATAGTGCAATTACTGGTAGAAATTATAGAGCCATATGAGGGAATCATTTACGACCCAACTTGCGGTTCTGGGGGAATGTTTGTGCAAAGTAAAAAGTTTCAAGATGCACACAAAGATAAAAGCAAAAAAGGAACTTCGATTTACGGAGTAGAATCTCAACGCGACATTTGGAGAATTGCAAAAATGAATCTCACAATGAGGGGAATTGAGGCCAGAAACATTACACGTAATAATTGTTTAACTGATCATCCGTTTGAAAAAATAAAAGCAAATCGTATCCTTGCAAATCCGCCATTTAACATGGGTGAGTGGGGACATTCCAAACTCAAAGATGATGCAATGTTTGCAAAGTATGGAACACCAAGTGACGGAAAGCCTGGCGGTAACTATGCATTCATGTCACATATGATTTATCATTTGAATGAAAAAAATGGAAGGCTAGGATTGGTGTTGGCTAATGGTTCAATGTCTGCAGGTGGTAAAGAGGGCAAGATCAGAGAAAAAATTATCGAGGATGATATTATAGATTGCATGGTGGCATTGCCAACCAACCTATTTTATACAGTAACAATTCCTGCATGTCTTTGGTTTGTTACAAAAAACAAGGATGATGGCAAAACAAGAAAAAGAAAAGGAGAAACACTATTCATTGATGCAAGAAAAATTTTCACATCCATTGATAGAGCACACAATGAATTATCAGAAGAACAGATTCAAAAGATTACAGAGACGTATCGCTCATTTGTTGGAAAGAAAGGCTATCCAAAGTACAAAGACATGGCTGGATATTGCAAGGCAGTAAAAATTTCAGAGATTGAGAAAAATAATTTTGTTTTGACACCTGGAAGATACGTTGGTGCAGAAGAGATAAAAGATGATGGGGAGCCATTCCAAGATAAAATGAAACGACTAACCATACAGTATGCAAAGTTATCTGATGAATCTGGGAGATTAGATAAAGAAATTCGTAAAAATTTAAAGGGGATTGGATTTGAAATCTAGACCGGTTTCAGAATTTAAAGATACAGAGATTGGAAAAATTCCTGTAGATTGGGAAGTATTCAAATTACAAGATCATTTAATTATTAAGGGAAGAATAGGGTGGAAAGGACTAAAAACTTCAGAGTATACAGATTCAGGTCCTTTCATTGTTGGTGGTTTACAAATTATAGATAACAAAGTATCTTGGGACAAATGTGCACATGTAGTTGAAGAGAGATACAACGAATCTCCAGAAATCATGCTTCAAGAATCAGATATTCTTATGACAAAAGATGGAACAATTGGAAAATTAGCATTCATTGAAAATATTAAATGTAAGGCCACCGTTGCATCACATATTCATGTAATTAGAAAAAATTCTGATAAGATCATCCCATTATTCTTGTTTTATTTTTTTAAATCTAGAAGATTTCAAAATTTAATCCAATCAAAAATTACTGGTTCGGTTGTACCAGCTTTAACACAAAAAGACATCAATAATACACTTTTTCCAATCCCTCCAATTAATGAACAAAAAAATATATCTGAATTTCTTTATAGTTTATACAAAAAAATCGAAAACCTTCAAAATCAAAACAAAATACTAGAAGAGATGGCACAGGCAATCTTCAAATCATGGTTTGTTGACTTTGATGGAGTTACAGAGTTTGAGGATTCAGAGTTGGGGAAAATTCCTAAAGGGTGGAGTGTGGAAAATATGGGAAAATTAATTCAGTTCATAAAAGGAAAAAAACCTTTTAAAACTTCAATTGGTTTTAAAGAAAATTTTTTACCGCAAATATTAATTGAAACTTTAAATGGCAAAAGCCCATTGTTTTGTAACCCTGATAAAATGGTAATTGTGAATGAATTTGAATCTATAATGGTTATGGACGGTGCAAGTTCTGGTAGAATTGAAATTGGACATCGTGGGGTTATTGGATCAACTTTAGCAAAAATTATCCCTCAAAAAATAATAACTGATATTCCTAATATTTATATTCATTATTTTCTCAAAATGCATGAAAAAGATATTAATAAAAATACCACAGGAACCTCCATTCCCCATGTAGATAAAGGAAAAGTTATAGGTTTGAATGTAATTATACCGGATAAAAACACTATGTGTATTTTTAAAAAAACAACTTTAATCATAGTTCAGAAAATAATTTATAATAAAACTGAAATTAAAACTTTAATTCTAATTCGAGATAGAATTCTTCCAAAACTAATGTCAGGGGAAATCAGGGTATGACATTTTTCTTATTTTATTTGTAATTATAACGATTTATGTTAAAATAAATGTATGTATAGCAAGAGGTAAGAGGATAGGTCCTCAATACAGTTTTAACACTTCTTCTGGGATGCTTGTCCTCTTTTCTGCCATGTCATAAAACAGCTCAATCTGTATGGCATCATATTTTCATACCCATCTCAGTTACAAGACATTGTCTAATTTTTTGTGAGATTACGACCTTGCGCAACATCCTTTCTGACTCGTTATTTGTGGGCTCCATTCCTGGATATTTTAGAAATGTAAACAGGTTTGGTGTTGCTCGTGCAAGCTTGTCTCCAAACTTGCAATTCAAATTCTTGTATACATTTGCAATGAATCATAATGTACATGTGCATCAGGTTGCAATGAGATTTGTTTTGCATTGTGATACAGCAGACGCAATTTCTCATACAGCATGGTTTTTGATTCATCAACTGATTCAAACTCGGCATCTCGCAGTATGTGGGACCGGGCACCGTTGAATTGTTTTGAAACGGTTGTATGCAGCATAACCATCAACGGTAATTGGAATATCCCAGTATGGAAAGTGCAAATCCAATACGGCTGCTGCCCTGCTTTTGTCTGCATGATAAAATACCTCATTATCGCTGATGCATGTCCAGACATATCCCCAGCTTGTTGTACATCGTATACGTTGTCTCATCAAAGTATTTTGATTTGTTAATATTTTTCATCCATAATTCTACATCAGATTCCAATGTTTTACCGACTGCAAACAACGCATTTTGTATTGTTTTTTTACACAATGATGCATCAGTCAGGTTTACTATCTCTTTGATTGAATTTAGACTGTTGTTTTGTTTTTGTAACGATAAAATTACTGTCATAAGATTTTTACCAATTGATGTTCCGTCTATTCCGACCTGCGGTGTTGTGATGTATCCACACTTGCAGATGCATTGATGTATAATGTTGTTTATGTATTTAGTTTTTGGAATATGTGGAATATCAATTGTCCTCTTTGTTAAAATTTTTGTATCTGTAATGTCTTTGCTACCACATTTTGCACATTTTTTTGGTTTGTGTATCTTTGTGTAATCAGATTTTCTCGTGTTGGATACACCGACATGACCAATCTTTGCACCTGCCTTCTTTGAAGGAGAGGATGAATTCTTTTTTGTACGGTTTGCCTTTTTTTGACGTGTTGGAATGTTGTTTACAGATGCTAATTTTCATAGAATGTCAGTTTTCCTGCCAGTTCCTGAATTTTTAAAATCATTTCTGTAATGATTGCTTGTGATTTTTCATATCCTCTGCCATCTGATTGATTGTCTTTTGGTGATTAGAAATTTGAGCAAATACCTTTGCCAGTTCATCTCGCAATGTATAATCTCAGGGTTGTCCATAAGAGAGAATCCGAGATAATTAAATTTAGATCCGTATGATCTAAAATATTTGATTTTGTGGCTAACCTATCCTATTACATGTTTTTGATAGTTATCAATATAATACCAATAATTCAATCTTCATTAATGCAAATTATAAATAAATTATTACCAGAAATTAAAATCGCAAATACTGTTTCCACAGCTGATTTAAATCAAAAAGTGGATATTGCATCATTTAATGAATATGAACATCTACATTCTAATTTAGAACTTTATCGTTGTGGATATGTTAAAGATAATAAAATGATTGGAAGAGTCAGCATATTTGGAAATGGAAAAATGATCTCAGTTGGAACTAAAAGCCCGGAACAATCATTCAAGGAATTAAGAAAGGCCATGAAAATTTTACGTGAATATAAATTAGTAAAATCTTGCAAACTTGAACCTCAAACAAGAAACATTGTTGCAAATACTAATTTTAACAAACTACTGGACATAGAAAAATTGGCAAGAACTCTTCCAAAATCGATGTATGAACCAGAACAATTTCCAGGATTGATTCATAGAATGCATCACAGTGTTGTTGTATTGATTTTTGCTTCAGGAAAAGCTGTCATTGTTGGTTCAAAATCTATAGAAGACATAAATTCTGCATATTTTGATTTAAACCAATTTTTAATCGAATTATAGATTTTTAAAATCAATTATACCTCGGAGCGTGAGTCTTTGTAATTTTTCAAAATAAATAGTAACATTTTTTGATCAGTAGTTAGAAATAACTTTATACACATCACAAATGACGAGTTACTCCAGGCCTACAAAAAAGAAAAAAATATTCACAAAAAAGAAAGATTACACGCAATGTGTATAATTAAGATCAACAACTATACTATCGCTGAAACTGCAAGACAAATGTTTTGTACATATCAATGTGTAAGGAACTGGCCTGGATTCATTTGAAAAATATGGATTGGAGGGTCTGGAGGATCTCCCTCGTTCTGGTCGTCCGCCATTAATCTCACACAAAACATTACAAAAGATAGAGCAGGAATTTAAGAGAATTTCAGATAGAATGACTCCAAAGAAACTGATGCAGTTCATATTTGACTGGACAAACATCACATATCATATCAGTCATGTGTGTCGTTTGATGCACAAATGGAATCTAAAACCAAAGGTTCCACAAAAACTACATGTGCGAGCAGCATCCAAGGATACGTGTCGCAAGTGGAATAAACGCATCATTTTACGCATAAAAAAGGCAAAAAAGAAAGGTTTTACCGTATTTATTCAGGACGAGTCTGTATTTGTAGATGATGTACGTCTTGGTAAAAAATATTGGACAGATGTACACCAAAGAATGATTGTACGGTGGAGAGGATCACACCAAAGATTTTTGGTTTATGAGATGATGACAATCAATTTTTAGATCGTATGAAAAATTTAATGCAATTGCATTTAGGGATTATTTGGAAGCAGCTCGTAAAAAATTTGGAAAAATATTTGTTATCGTTGATAGAGCACCACAACACAAATGATGTAAAAAAATATCTGCGTAAAAACAAAGATATCAAACTGGCATATCTTCCAAGAGGTTCTCCACATTTGAGTATGACAGAATAGATTTGGAGACAATGTAAACATGTTAATGTTGAATCAGAATTTTATGAATCAATACATGAGATGAGATATATGGTTATGGAATATTTTAGAACACACAGATTTAATTTGAATATGTATCAGTATTTTGTAAGAACAGTAAATTGAAAAGACTTATGATCTGAGGTATATGGATAAAAAATTACGTAAATTCAAATACAATGCACAATTAATTAAAAATTACAAAAATTTTATTATAGAATTTGAATGTGTAAATAATCCTGCAGATATTGAAACAAAAAAACATGGAAGATACAAAAATTGTTTTGGAAAACACATGACAAAATCACACAGTTTGATTTATCTGATAAACTATGAGAAATACATTGCGTATTTGTTGGATTTAGATGATCACAAAAACTTGTATGGCTGAGACAATAATTCATAGTTATTAGATTACAAAAGATGATGTGAGTTATTTCTATAGACATCTTGCGTAATTAGAAACAAAATCTAACCTTCTAACTGATTCAATTTCTCAATTTATGGTATCACAACAAACTCTTGCTTCCACCGTATTTTGAAATTGACAATTCCACAAACAATGTCACTAATCACATCATAACGACACAATCTGTTCCTAAATGTATCTGAATTAATTCTGAATTTCTTTATCTTACTGATTGCATGCTCTACTTTGATTCTGATTTTTGATTGTAGTTTATTCCACTCTTTCTGAGGTATGGTCAACTTTTTTCCCTTTTTTCTTTTGTACGGCAAAACACTGATTTGATCTGAAAAGTCTTTTTCCACACCCAAATATCCAAGGTCATAAAATGTCATCAAATTTTTAGATAATACTGGATGTTTAATTTTCAATATTGCATAATCATTTCTTCGTCCAGGGGAGTGTGGTGGTTTGTGGATTATTTCACCTTTTAGATTTATTGTGATTTGATTCTTTACAGTATGTCTCTTCTTTTTGCCTGAATAGTGTGTCTTTCTTTTGGTACGATTTTTTGGTCTAGGAATTGGTTGCTCTGTACCATCAGTAATTACAATTAACTCAGGAAAGAACTCGTACAGTTGCTGTATGTCGTTAATCTTTTTTGAATCTGCATAGAATTTGGATGGGATTGGCATTGATTTTCTTACTGCAGGCTCTAAATATTTGATATTTCTACTCACGTTGCTCTGGTCTAATCCAAACAGATGACCAGTTAAATCATAGGTCAGATACATTCGATAATACACTAGTAGCATTACCAACCTGTCCTTTACATCCAAATCAAATGGATGTCCGGCACCAATGTCTCGTTGTCTTTTACCTTTGGATAGTCTTTGTTTTTCAGTAATATGGTGATTCTTTTTGACATTCTTTAGAATCACATCAAACTGTTGTCTTGTTATTCCTGTGTATGAAAGGAATGCCTTTGGTTTTTTTGATAGTTGTTTGTATGTTAGCATGAAAGGGAATGGTTTGAGCTTAGCTTTGGATCTTGTTGTGAAAGAATTTGGGTAATGTTGTAAAATTAATCTAATTACGCAAGAGGTCTTATGATAATTTGCTGTTATTATTTCACACTCTGATTTCCCCTGACATTAGTTTTGGAAGTAGAGTATCACGGATTTTTTGCAAATAAATTATATTCATAGAGTTATTTCTTATTTTTTCAAAAATAGGTGATGATAAATTATGAAAATTATTTATTATTTTTATAAATGGTAAAATAATTCTAATTAAAGAAAAATCCCCTTTATTTAAATTAGGTACAGCAGTTCCACCTGAAGCAAGACGTATGATCTGATTTTTATGTATCTTCATTATCTGATAAACAAAAAATGGTGAGATCTCATCATTACAAATAATGGAGTTGATTTGTTGATTAGTGAATGATTTTTGTGTTGTCAAAATAATTAATCCCGGTGTACCTATACAACTAACGCATACGCTATTAATTGGAAGTAAATGATTATAAATTTTGGTTTTACCATGTTCGGAAATACCTCTTTCAGTTTTTACTACCCAAATTGAATTTTGCATATCTGGAATTGTAATGAAAGGGTAATCAACTCCAAAGTTACTTCTCTCTCTAGTTGATGGGGTTTTTCCAGTAATAATGTTGCCTAAATAACTCATATTTTCCACACTCCACCCTTTAGGAATTTTCCCCAACTCTGAATCCTCAAACTCTGTAACTCCATCAAAGTCAACAAACCATGATTTGAAGATTAGCTAAACAAGTCGTGAAACCATGATTTGAAGATTGCCTGTGCCATCTCTTCTAGTATTTTGTTTTGATTTTGAAGGTTTTCGATGTATAAATCTAAAATTTCAAGGTGTCTTACCACATTGTTTTGAATATGCTTAATAGGAAATGGCACATGAAGATTAGCTAAATCTGAACCACGAATACCTGATGCTGCAGTTTTTTCTGTGATTGAATAAACTAAATTTTTTCCAATCATAGAGTTAAAATAATAGTAATAAAACTTTGGATTTGCAATTCTTGGATTAATTCTAACCCTGATAATATGTGACTCAAAAGTAGTTTTTTGATTTCCAAGAAAAATAGAACATTTACCTGCACCATCAGCTAAAGATGATCTTGCAAATATTAGATCATTTTTTTCTATAATTGCATTTTCTTTTTCAGTATCGGTTAATGGGACTAATTCCATAGGTATGTCAAAAATCCTATTAATAGCAAAAATCTCCCCCATATTGATCATTTTTATTCCAGAACCTCTAACACTGGTTGGTTTGAAAAGACCATTTTTTATTGGAATTTCAAACAGGTTTTCAAAAATTATTTTTTGTCTAAATTTCAAATCCAATCTCCTTTAAATTTTTACGAATTTCTTTATCTAATCTCCCAGATTCATCAGATAACTTTGCATGCTGTATGGTTAGTCGTTTCATTTTATCTTGGAATGGCTCCCCATCATCTTTTATCTCTTCTGCACCAACGTATGTAAGAGGATAGGTTAGCCGTAAGAGTATAGGTTAGCCACAAAATCAAATATTTTAGATCATACGGATCTAAATTTAATTATCTCGGATTCTCTCTTATGGACAACCCTGAGATTATACATTGCGAGATGAACTGGCAAAGGCATTTGCTCAAATTTCTAATCTACAAAAAATAAACAACCAGCTGACAGAGGATATGAAAAATCACAAGCAATCATTACAGAAATGATTTTAAAAATTCAGGAACTGGCAGGAAAACTGACATTCTATGAAAATTAGCATCTGTAAACAACATTCCAACACGTCAAAAAAAGGCAAACCGTACAAAAAAGAATTCATCTCCAAAGTAGGCAGGTGCAAAGATTGGTCATGTCGGTGTATCCAACACGAGAAAATCTGATCACACAAAGATACACAAACCAAAAAAATGTGCAAAATGTGGTAGCAAAGACATTACAGATACAAAAATTTTAACAAAGAGATTAATTGATATTCTATTTATTCCAAAGACTAAATACATAAACAACATTATACATCAATGCACCTGCAAGTGTGGATACATCACAACACCACAGGTCGGAATAGACGGAACATCAATTGGTAAGAACCTTATGACATTAATTTTATCGTTACAAAAACAAAACAACAGTCTAAATTCAATCAAAGAGATAGTAAACCTGACTGATGCATCATTGTGTAAAAAAACAATACAAAATGCGTTGTTTGCAGTCGGTAAAACATTGGAATCTGATGTAGAATTATGGATGAAAAATATTAACAAATCAAAATACTTTGATGAGACAACGTATACGATATACAACAAGCTGGGGATATGTCTGGACATGCATCAGCGATAATGAGGTATTTTATCATGCAGACAAAAGCAGGGCAGCAGCCGTATTGGATTTGCACTTTCCATACTGGGATATTCCAATTACCGTTGATGGTTATGCTGCATACAACCGTTTCAAAACAATTCAACGGTGTTGGTCCCACATACTGCGAGATGCCGAGTTTGAATCAGTTGATGAATCAAAAACCAGGCTGTATGAGAAATTGCGTCTGCTGTATCACAATGCAAAACAAATCTCATTGCAACCTGATGCACATGTACATTATGATTCATCTGTGATTTCTTGTATGGCAATTGCAAATACATACAAGAATTTGAATTGCAAGTTTGGAGACTGACTTGCACGAGCAACACCAAACCTGTTTACATTTCTAAAATATCTAGGAATGGAGCCCACAAATAACGAGTCAGAAAGGATGTTGCGCAAGGTCGTAATCTCACGAAAAATTAGACAACGTCTTGTAACTGAGATGGGTATGAAAATATGATGCCATACAGATTGAGTTGTTTTATGACATGGCAGAAAAGAGGAACAAGCATCCCAGAAGAAGTGTTAAAACTGTATTAAGGACTTATCCTCTTACAATTATTCATTTTATAATTTGTTTTTGTCATAGTAATTTTTATCAAAAAATATTTTATGTAAAATATGTCAAAATCATTAAATTCTAAAAGAATGTCCTTTAGTGATTTTTGCCAGATTGATTCTGTAATATACTGGAGAAAACAACTAAACGGCGCCAATACAGAAAACATGAAAAATGAATCGCAGCTTGGCGGCACTAGAAATGCATACACGTATGGCCTGCTTACATTTCACAATTGGCTTGCAGATAAAAAATTCCAATATGTCACAACAATTAACATATGCAAAAATACCATACAGCAATGCAGAATCAACGTGTCACTACATGGAGTGAATCATCTCCTTGAACTAAGCAGGGAAAGCACACAAAACAAGACAGATTTTGTTCTTTTGATAAAAGAGTATTTGGCTGAACTCTCATCTAGCAAAAGTCAATCGACTGTAAAAAATTCAATGTATTCAATAAAATCATTTTTTAAAGAAAACCAGTCAGAGATTCCATTTTCATTCAGACATAGAATAAAAAGAAACAATCATGTGAAAAAATGTCTATCGCTTGAAGAACTACGTGGAATTCTTTCTGGCAAGGACATCCAATCAATAGAAAAAGCTGTTTTTTTATGTAAATTTCAGAGAGGACTTGACGGTTCAACATTTACAGACAGATTCAATTTTGAGATATGGGAGAATCTCATCAGGCATTTTGGGACAAACAAATCAGAATTATGGGATCTAAATAATACACCAGTGCCAATCTCACTTGTAAGAGTAAAGACTGGGTTTGCACATACAGGATTTCTTGATGCAGATGCAGTTTTAGCAATAATTCAGTATCTAAAAACAAGACAATACAATCCAGAAATTAATCATGCATTGTTTGTAGATACAAGAAAAAAACCAATTACAGTAAACTGGATATCAAGAAGATTCCATAAACTGGTAGCAAGATACGATCTAAAACATAACAAATCAGAATATTTAACTGCAGACAAATTTACATCACACGAGTTAAGGGATCTGCTTAAATCAACAATGATTGATTCAGGATGTAGAATAGATGTTGCAGATCATGTGATAGGTCATGTCCCAAAGGATTCTTACGAGAAACAGACAGTTCTATATCCCGAATCAATCATGCAAGAATTTGTGAAGGTATCTGAAAGAATCAATATTTTTACAGGATCTAAACATACCAAATATGAAAAACATACTATAAACACTAAATATACAAATAAAGGATCACAGAATTCATCGTACACAAATAATCATATCAAAAAAATTCATGATAGACTGGCAGAATATGAAAAACGTCTCTTGAAAATTGAGAAAAAAGTATCTTAATAGTTATCGGTAGTATGATATTTCAGATCATGCTTAAATTATGATAAAATAAACAAACAGTCATGACATCATCAGAACTAAACGAGATTGAGCTAGTTGAACTCCCAGCACACAAATTATTCTCAGAGTTAGGCTATGAGACATTGGAGGGTGCAGATCTTAATGATGAGCGAAAAAACTACAATGATGTCCTTCTACTAGACAGACTAGGCACAAAAATTCGTCAATTAAACCCCGATTTGCCTGAAATCATCTATACATCTGCCATTAATCAGGTAAAATCATTTACATCTACAACCATTGAAAACAACAGGGAATTCCAGCAAATGCTGCTTGCAGGAATAAAGGTGCCACACCAAACAGAGGGTCAGACCAGACACTATGCCATAAAGATAATAGATTTTGAGAATTCAGATAACAATGACTTTTTGGCAGTTAGACAGTTAAACATAGAACAACACGCATTAAGACGAACAGACCACATTCTATTTGTAAATGGATTGCCTTTGGTGCTATTAGAGTACAAAGATCCTACAAACTCATCAGCAGATATTGTTTCAGCATATAACCAGCTAGGAGTAACAAACTATCAAAGATTTATTCCTCGTTTATTCAACTATGTCTCATTTTTGATAATTAGTGACAGAACACGTGCAAGGTATGGAACAATGACTGCACCCTTTGAGCGGTTTGCAAACTGGAATGATCCAGATAATTTGGACAAGACAGTTGTAAACAGACTAGAAATGATGCAAAAATTAATGCTAAACAAGGGAACATTATTGGAAATAATTCAAAATTATACAGAATACGAATCAGATGGAAATAAAACAATTAAAAAAATTGCACAGCAACACCAATACATTGGTGTAAAAGCTGCAATAAAACGAACTCTTGATGTATATCCACAAAAAGATGATAACAAAATTGGAGTCATCTGGCACACTACAGGTAGTGGCAAATCACTTACAATGATTCTGTATGTCAACATAATATCACAGATTAAAGAATTAGAAAATCCAACTTTTGTCATCCTAACTGATAGAAAGGATTTAGATGAGCAGTTGGGTAATTTCTTTGAGGTTGCAGGATTTCCTTATCCAAAACCTGCAACTGCAATAATGGAGGCCGATTCCATAGTTGATTTGAGAGAGAAATTAACAGTTCCTGCTGGAAAAATCATATTCACTACAATTCAAAAATTCCAAACCACACAAGACGAAAAAGAAGGGATGGTAAAGTATCCGTTAATTTCTGAAAGGAGGAACATCATAATAATAGCTGACGAGGCACATCGTTCACAATACAAAACCATGGCTCAAAACCTGCAAAGGGCACTGCCAAATGCACTCAAAATAGGCTTTACAGGCACGCCAATTGAGAAAGAGGACAAGTCAACTACGCATGTGTTTGGCAATGTACTATCTGCCTACAGAATCAGTGATGCAGTACGAGATAGGGCAACAGTAGAGATCACCTGCCAAAGCAGACTGGTTCAATTACATTTACAAAACAAAATAATTGGTGTGGATTTTGAGAAAATTACAGAAGACTTGGATCCTGAGGTGACAGAGTCTCTTTCAAAAAAATGGTCTGAGCTAAAAATAATGCTTGAGGACCCTAACAGACTAGAAGTAATTGCAAAAGATTTAGTTTATCACTTTAAAGAAAAACAAAAAACTCTCAGAGGAAAGGCAATGCTTGCAGTATCAACAAAATTAGCAGCCGCCCGATACGCTGATTTGATCTCTAAAATTCCAGGTGCTCCAAAATGCACTTGTATAATTTCAGGGTTGGTAAAACCACTTGCAGATGATGCATCAGAAGAAAAAATGAATCGTGAGCAGACAGTGTCAAAGCACTACAAATCAAAATCAGAGATGGAAGAACTGGTAAGGGAATTCAAAGATGAAAATAATGATTTGGAATTGCTGATTGTTTGTGACATGTATCTTACAGGATTTGATGCGCCAGTAACTCATACGATGTATGTAGATAAACCCCTAAGGGACCATAACTTGATCCAGGCGATATCTCGTGTAAACCGTGTCCACAAGAACAAGCCAAACGGGATGATAATTGATTACATTGGAATTACGGATGATCTAAAATCTGCATTTCGCTCATACAACGAATCTGATGTCAAAGGTGCAATGGTTCCAACTGAAGAGATTGTCTTGTACATGCAAAACAAGCACTTGCAGTTATGCAACTTTTTTACAGTAGACATTGGGGCAGAAAAACCATACAGTCAAAGAAGACAGGGCTCATACCTTGATGATGCAATAAATGAGATACTAGATGATGTTGAGGTCAGAAAAGAATTCATAAAAAATGTTGCAGAATTGACCAAAGCATATGCTGTATGTACCCCACATCCTGCATGTCAGGAAGTAGAAGATGATTTGAGATTTTTTCAGTTAATGCGCAGAATAATGTCAAAGTCAGTTGCAGGCATACTGTATACACCACCTGAAAAAGAAGATGCAATCAGAGATTTAGTAGAAGAAGCAATTGATGCTGATAAGAACATTCAATTATATGATATCAAGTATGATGATGAAAAAATTGATCTAAACAAGGAATACATGGAAAAGATAAAACAGATTTCTCAAAAAAATCTCAAGATGGAATTAGCATACAAATTACTTGATGATGCCATTAAAGCACGACTCAAAGGAAACATCTCAAAACAGAAAACATTCCAGGAAAGAATTGAAAAGACACTATCAAAGTACCATGGAAAGTTTGAAGACTTTGATACACTGTATCCAGAATTTGAAAGAGTTGCAGTAGATGTTACAGGAGAATCTAAACGCAAAGAAGAGTTAAAAATGACAGATGAGGAGATTGCGTTTTATGACATCATAATGATGGGTAAGGCATATCTAGAAAATGACACCGTTGCACGAAAGATTGCAATAGATGTTACAGACTATCTAAAGAAAAATCTGAAAATTGACTGGTTGAATCAAGAGCAGGTAAAAGCAGAGATTAGAATCGGTGTGGCCAAAATTTTACTAAAAGAAGACTTTCCAACAAATGAAATTGACAATCTGATTCCAGTTATCATGCAGCAGACAGAGAACAATTATGGTAAGATGTGATTTTAAAGATAACTTGAAATATCCATTTGCGATGACTACATCAGGATTTTTAATCAAGATGGCTTTTTAGAAATCATCATCAAATCAGATAACATTTTGTGAGAATTGCAAGACATGATACAGTAACTCTTGTGTTCAGGGTATGGACTGATCTCTGAATCAAATCCTCTTAATTGCAGAAAATATTATCCAGTCTTGTTTCTCCAAGACCACTTGTTAGAGTATATCAATTTGACTAATGCATAAAATAAAACAGATCATAGTGTACCATCATATTTGCTGATTTGTTTTGCGAATGCGTGTTTGAAATGAAATCATAAAACAAAGTTTTTCCACAGGTAAGATGATGTGGTGATTTTTGAAAAAGAGATTAGTTACAGTCGCAAGGATTAAATCACTTTTACCAAAGTCATAATTTGTGCCTCCCTAGCTCAGCGTGGTAGAGCAACCGGCTGTTAACCGGTTGGTCACCAGTTCAAGTCTGGTGGGAGGCGCTCTTCTTTCTAAATTCGAGTTTAGAAACATTATTTTTATAGACATGGGGTATGATTGCCATACAAGATTAATTATATTTCTAAATTCGAGTTTAGAAACATTATTTTTATAGACATGTGGTATGATTGCCATACAAGATTAATTATATTTCTAAATTCGAGTTTAGAAACATTGATGAGTTGTTAGTAATTGGTTTACACAATTAGACAGTGTGGATCTAATAGGTGATCGCACATTAAGAATGATGCAGGAGATTTACATTGGTCAGAACTAGAAGGGCCAACAGATATTGTGTTGATTGCGGAGCAAGACTGGTGTACTATCCAAGATTGTCAAATCCCAAAGCACCAAACGAACACAGAGTACTAGTGTATGCATGTCCGGATTGTACTGATGACTTTGAGAAACCAAAAATGTTCTCAATTCGACGCAATCAAGTAGAAGACCCCCTAGAAACAGTAGAAATTGAAATCACACAGTTGCAGAAAAAAGTTATAATTGTAAAATAAAGGTAAAAAATAATGTCACAGCCTGAAAAATTAAGAAGTAATGCATGGTTTCTCTTACCAATTTTATTTGGATTGATTGGCGGAATAATTGCATTTTTTATTTTACGACAAAGTGATCCCAATAAAGCAAAAAATTGTTTGTATATTGGAATTATGTTTATGATGATTGGGATAATTTTGAATGTTTTGATAGCAGGAACAGTTCCAGGTTTGGATTCGGGCTTTAATGTTAACATTTAGTAATGTTTTCTTTGTTTTACTAGTAAAGAAAATCATTATTTCTAAACTCGAATTTAGAAACATTCTAAATTCAGTAGGGTAATCATTTAGAATCATATAGAACTAGTTTGAGAGATTTTCTATGAGTGCCAGAATGAGAGACAATGTAGAGAGATGGGTAATTCATGAGGGATTGTCATTTGATAAAGTAAAAAATCCTGAAAATAATTTTCAGATTCTCGTAAAACATGCAGGACAGTCTGGAATTTCTGTTGATGTGTTTGAACCAAAAAGGCAACCAGGCATTCTAGTAATAGGAGCAAAAGTAGTAATGAAGAACAGTCAAATTGCAAGGTACTTGGGATTTAGTGTAAAAGAAAAAGAAAAATTTGAGAAAAAAGTAAGCGATTATTGCAATTCAATACAGGTAATTAATAAAATCATTACTGAAGATGGAAAACAAAAAGTTGGAGTCTATGTAGTGATGGATGACAAAGAAAACATCAACCAACAAACAATGCTTGAAGCAATAGATAATGTTTCTGAAAAATATGATAAAACTGCAAGATTTTTGCTAAAGACATTTTAAAACATGAATGATTTATCAGTTCTACGCGGAGCTTATATCAAAAATTCACTATCATACAATATGATGGCAACAAAAATTATAACAAAAACTACAAAACCAAGTTTTTTTGAAACCCAATTTCTTAAACTCAAGGCATCGAAAAACAAGGCTTTTGTTTTAGCAATGATTGCAACTTTGGTGGTGTTTATCAAATGAACATCTGCAATTTTTTGTTCAAACATACAACAAAAAACTTTGAGATCAACGTTAGCATAAGTGTCAACAAACTCAAAGTAGAAAATGCAACCACAAAATGGGAGTTGAATCGAAATTGAATATCATCAAAATAATAGATGAAATTCTTGACACATACGACACACCAGAGGTACATCCACATGAATAATTTCCTCAAAGTGATAGGACTGGTTTTGGCAGTACACTATATCATAAAGACAGTACAGAAAGAATTAAAGCAATAAGGCTTGAGAAACAACAAGCTACAAAAATGCCCCCCACTTTACTGTACAAGACGTGGGGTAATAATGAAATGTACTATTTTGTATCGGAGGGATATGTGATGAAGTGCTTTGGCAGCCAACCATCCAATTGCAAACAAATTCTAAAAGAACCATAATGTGTATTGCTCATTAGACCACAGAATTACTTGATAAATCACAATGGTAATTCCAATGACCAATCAAAAAGTAATGTGTTCTTTTATTCATTCCATATTTATCATGATTTTAGTCTAGAAATGAAAGAGGTAAACTGATTTCAGGATAAATAATTTAAAAATAGTACTCTTTAAATTTCCTAAATTTTGTTCAAGATATGTGTCTAATCCAGAAATCACACCAGAACAAGACAAGCTACAAAAACCACTATCTAGATTTTGGGCGTGTTTTTTCTCATGTACAATATTTGCATTACTTTGGACAAATAAAATCTCAAAGACTCGCAAATGGATCCCACTATTTGTAATTTTTGTAACTGTCTGGTTTGTTCTTGACTATATCTTGTATCCCACACTTTAGATGTATTTTGCCATCTCAGATAATATGTTCAATCACTTATTCTCCACATCTCAAAGTCATCTTAAAAACCATTTGTTGTTGATTAATACTTATAATGTCTGAATTTTCATGTTGTTGTTGAGAATATTAATTGGATTTGTCTTATCAGTTCTTATAATTTCAGGTATTGGTATAGCACATTCCCAAACTGACATAATCCCTGTATGGATAAAAGACGTGGCCGGATTTTGGGCAGAAGGTGGGATAACCGATTCAGAATTTATAGAAACATTGGAATTTTTGATTGAATCAAACGTCATTCAGGTAAATGATCCTCAAGTTTTAGAATTACAAAAAGAAATCTCTGAATTAAAATTAGAAATATCGAGATTAAAACAACTTGAGTTACCATCAAGCACAACTGTAAACTTGGCAGGCGATATAAAGTCAGATCCCTTGGCCATTATGAATGAATTAAAACAAAAGCTACCAGATAATGTTGAAATGTATATTCAACCGTTAGAGTCAAGATATACTATCGGAGACGTCATACAAATCACAGGAAAAATAAACCCAATTGATCCTGAAAAAATAGAGTATGATTTAGGAGGAGATAAATTGGATATGGATGAAACTGTAATAATGGCTGTAAAATATCTTGATAAATATAATCTTTATCAAAGTGCTTTTTCGAATGTTTGTTATGTTGAAGAAAATTATTGCTCTTCGGGAGGAGATTTTCTTTTGAATCTTATTGACAAGAAAAAACCAATAATAGATGATGATGGCACAATATCATTCTCAAACAGTATATCAATCACCGAAGATTCTAAAGCAGGAACATATGTCATCACAATGATACATAGCACAAAACGTGAAGTTCTCGGTTTTGATTACACACAACCTTTCACGGTAGCAGCTTCTGCTGAAGAAGTTATGGAATCAAAAGTTGTTGAAGCAACACCTGAATCCGTGGGATTTAAAAATGTAATTTTAATTCCAAAAGGATCAGGTGCAGCACCCGGATGTGATGATGCAAATGGATGCTATATTCCATTTAATGTCTCAGTTTCAACAGGTGAAGAAATTACTTGGTCAAATGATGATTCGGTAGCTCACACAGTTACAAGTGGGACACCAGCAGAAGGTGATGATGGGGACTTTGATAGTAGTTTGATTATGGCAGGTGGTACATTCTCTGTAACGCTTGATGAGTCTGACGAATATCCTTACTTTTGCATGGTTCATCCTTGGATGACTGGTGTTGTTAATGTTAACTGAAGATATATCTGTAAGTAATCAGATAACAGCATATAGATTACCTTTCAGATATCTACACTTTCCAAGTAGAATTATCTATACAGTAAACTGACCAGTTACCAAATTAAATCATTTTTTTAAAATATCATTTAAAGAAGTAATATCAGTAAGAAAAAGTTGTACTCTGTCGAGAGTAGGATTATCTGTTAACCGTGTTAAACGAAGATCAATATGCAAATAAGCTCTAAAAACATCTCGTGCAACCGTAGGATCATCTAAATTTATGTATTTGTCAACAAGTAACCAAACTAATTTTGTATTATCTCTGATATGATTTAAAATCGGTTTACTTTTTTCATGTTCTACAAGCATATCATTTTCAATGAGTTGTTCTGCATAACCATTAGCCATTTCCAAATGTTCTAAAATAATATCCAATGCATTATGATTTGGGATAGCTGGCATTAGAATACTATAAAAATTAGATCATATATTATTATTGGTCAACCATGAGTAAGAGGATAGGTCCTCAATACAGTTTTAACACTTCTTCTTGGAACGCTTGTTTTCTTTTTTCTGCAATGTCATAAAACGAGTCAATCTGTATGATATCATATTTTCATACCCATCTCAGTTACAAGGTGTTGTCTAATTTTTCGTGAGATTACAACCTTACGCAACATCCTTTCTGACTCGTTATTTGTGGGCTCCATTCCGGATATTTTAGAAATGTAAACAGGTTTGGTGTTGCTCGTGCAAGTCAGTCTCCAAACTTGCAATTCAAATTCTTGTATACATTTGCAATGAATCATAATGTACATGTGCAACAGATGACCGTGAGATTTATTTTGCATTGTGATATAGTAGACACAATTTCTCATACAGCATGGTTTTCGATTCATCAACTGATACAAACTCGGCATCTCGCAGTATGTGGGACCGGGCACCGTTGAATTATTTTGAAACGGTTGTATGCAGCATAACCATCAACGGTAATGGGAATATCCCAGTATGGAAAGTGCAAATCCAATACGGCTGCCGCCCTGCTTTTGTCTGCATGATAAAATACCGCATCATCGCTGATACATGTCCAGACATATCCCCAGCTTGTTGTATATTGTATACGTTGTTTCATCAAAGTATTTTGATTTGTAAATGTTTTTCATCCATAATTTTTCATCCATAATTCTACATCAGATTCCAATGTTTTACCGACTGTAAACTAAACATTTTGTATTGTTTTTTTGCACAATGATGTATCAGTCAGGTTTACTATCTCTTTGATTGAATTTAGACAGCAGTTTCGTTCTTGTAACGATAGAATTACGGTCATAATGTTCTTGTCTACTGATGTTCCGTCTATTCAGACCTGCGGTGTATTCGCACTTGTAGGTGCATTGATGTATGACATTGTTTGTAGATTCAATCTCCAGGATATCAATTATCATCTTTGTTATAGTTTTTGTAACTGTAAGATTTTTGTTAAAGACATTTTAAAACAGAAATGATTTCCAAGTCTGCTGCTGTCATTTAATCTGTAAATTATCAGTTTGTGAGATACTAATCATCATCTGTCATAATATTCTTTTTTGATTTTTTTATCTAACAGTCTACCTTTTTTTATTTTAGATTTACTCCATCTTCCACACCAGTTAATTTTATTTTTAGTGATAAAATAATGAGATTGACATGGAAGAGACCAATTGCCTATTGAGGGATAGAGAGAAACTGAATCTCCATTAAAAATCAAAATCCAATCAGTAGGCGTTATGGGAGTTACTACTTTCTCTCCACATCCACAAGCACATTTATGAATTGCAATAGAGAAAGGGATTGAAACATAAAGAATTTCATCTTCCACATCTTTAGGGATGTGAGTTACAAATTCAAATTTTATCTTGTCTAGTTTCATATTCATTTGTTAGATCATTTGTAAATATATCATAGATAGTATTGCATTCTTGTTTCAAATCATGGTAGAATCCAGATATCTTTTTCCATTTGATAACTGCCAAGATCCCGTTTAA
Source organism: Candidatus Nitrosopumilus sp. (assembly GCA_965262905.1). GTDB lineage: Archaea > Thermoproteota > Nitrososphaeria > Nitrososphaerales > Nitrosopumilaceae > Nitrosopumilus. The sequence goes on along the minus strand of OZ253567.1, from coordinate 143,102 downwards.
AGCATTCATATCTGCAATCTGAATGTTATTTGAATATTCATCTTCTTTTGAATCATTGAAAGGGAGTTGCTCTTTGGCAGAAATGTTATTAAAAGTACAGGTAGTAACTCGAAGCAATCCAGTAATTGCATTGTTTTTAGACATTAATCCTATACCAGCATCAATGAATGAAATCTTCTTTTTTAATAGATAACTTACAATTATTTTTCTAGAAAGACCATCATCGATAGATATGAAAACCATATTCATAGAATCCAATTCAGATAGATTTGATTCAGTAATGTCATAATTATGAGGAATTACATTCTGTCTTAGTTTAGAATAAACTTTTGTGAAATGATTGACTTTGTCATCATGATTTTGTAATTCTTCCAAAGAGAAAGCACCAGGACAACGAAAGGCATTATGTTGAAGAAATTCATCATTATCAAATAAATGAATTTCTTTCACCAGAGTTTTAGCAACCAAATCCAAAATGAATGAACCAGTTCCACCTAATCCTATAATTGCAATTTTTTCTTGTCTTAGTTTCTCATTGATAGATACAATGTTTGATCGACTGGATGAAGTATCATAATAGTTAAAAACAGATTCCCCCTCTAATGGGATATCTGAGAAGGTTTTAGATGTGACATTAGGATCAACTGCCTTTGCATTGTTTTCTATCATGCAGATGTATGATGTCATTTTTTCATAATAATCTTTATAATGATTTTTGTCTATGGGTTTTTGGGAGAACGAATGAGTGATGATTAGTTTGGAATCAATCTCAATTCGGAGAGCAGAGGCAAGTATTAAGGAAGACAGTAAATTTCCTTCTGGATCACACGGAGCATCTCCAATCCAAGTACTTTCATGAGTTTCAGGAATAATAGTTCGATTGCCGGATAGATTCAAAGTTGATACGAGAATTCCAAACTTGATTTGTTTTTCATTTGTAACATAGGGAATGTTATGGATTAGAAGATAGTTTTTGTAAACTTCTAATTGATATCCTTCATCTTTGAGGCGTTTGAGATCAGGATTAAGATTTATCAGTTCTAGCAACATTAAAGATCATTTTATCGATGAGAGATACTTTTTGTCCTTTTACCATAGTTCCTTTAGGATTATCTTTAGAACCGACACTATATTGAACCGTAAATATCTCAGTGCTTTTATGAGGTGGAGGAAATGCAATATCTACAACTTGATTATATTGAATTTCGGATTGCTGCCAAACCTTTTCTTCTGAATTTATGTAAATTGTAAAACGTTCTTTTTCACTCACAGGATAAATTGAATTTTGATATTATTAAATATTGTGATACATAACAATTTTAATATCATAAGGATAATTGAATATATGGAAAAACCAGAATGGGTAAATGTAATTTTTAATAAAATAGATTCATTGGATAATAAAATAAATTCCATTAGTGAAATAACAACCGCTAACGGACAAGGTATAGAAACATTATCAGCTAGATTTGATGATGTTGAAAGGGATATAGCAGGACTGAAAAGCGACAATATTGCAATAAGGAATGGTATCAGTGATTTGAAACAAAAAACAGAGTTAATTCCAAAAATATTGGAGATATTAGAATCACATGAAAAAAAGATTCTAAGTTTGAAAACAGAGTTTGATTAAAATTCACCATGTTTGATAAATATCAAGACATAATTATTTAGCACCACACAGACTATCAAGTTGATAAAAAATAGGATTAATGATTTTTAGTTCACGGACTTTATCTCTTCACGATACAACATATCACCATGATGGCGGACGTTGATTTTTTTCTAGATATTCATTATAAAATTTACACTTATTTCTAGCATCATGTACTGTCCAAACTAAAAATGGAATAAATATGATCAATCCGATTCCAAATGAAAATGCTGCAATAGCAAACAAAACAATCCCTACAATCATAATAATAATTCCACGAGTGCCGTTTCCAAGATAAATATGTCCAATCCCACACATTCCCAGAATCCCAAGTATAATTGCTAGAACTAGAGTCGTGCCTTCGGATTTCCATTCATATGGTCTTTGAATCATTCTGTTAGGATTGCTTTGTTGTGGTGTATTTTGTTGAGGTTTTACACCTACCCCACATTTAGAACAAAAATTGCTCTCTTTGCCTTTATTTGCACCACAGTTCTCACAAAACGACTCTTGAGATGTGGTTTCAATTGGAATTTCAGTAGAAGAGTCTTTTAGAGTTTCATGTGATGATTCTTCTTTGATGATTGTATTGGGTTCTACTTTAGGAGTGTCAACAGTTTTTTGATTTGAAAAAAGATATTTTTCAGATAGTTCATCAAGATATTTTCGATTAGAATCATACAATTCCTTGTTGTTTTGTAGAGTTTCTTTGATATGTTCTAGTCTTGATAAATCGCCAATTCCATTACTAATCAAAGAATTTACATCATCTAAAAGAACCATAATTTGTATTGCTCATTAGACCACAGAATTACTTGATAATAAATTATGTGATAATTTCAATGATCAGTTGATATCAAATGGGGGTAAAACATTGTTTAAAAATCGTATAGGGAGGGAGTAAATCATCCTCAGATAAACGAAAAGTTAGGATGCTTCCACGGTGAGATTCAAAGAAAACAAAAATGGTTTGGTACAATAGATTGGTTAGTTGACTAGTACAACCATACAAAGCCACACATGTTACTTGACTGGGTCAATCTTGAAACACTAGCTAAAGCATTCATACACAAGATGCCACAAAAAGGAAGCACCATTATTGATGAGCATACAGGAGAGAAACATCATGCAGTGTAAAAGATGAACTGATTTTGAGATATCATATATTTTCCAACACATTGATTTGTCATAAATTACTGAATTTGTAAAATAGTGCCTAAGCGTTAAACCCCCCCTGAAAATTAGTATCATTAGTCATAATGCCAAATTTTCAAGATCAGTCATTTTGATGGGGGGTTGAACACTTGTTCCTATACCCAACATCCAACCCCAATTCCACCAAGCTCTCCCAGCTAAACATGCCCAAACTATTAGGGTCGTGCGTAAAAGCTAAACCCCTCAAATTAGAGAAAAAAGTACAAAAGACCTCTTGCGTAATTAGACTAATTTTACAACATTACCCAAATTCTTTCACAACAAGATCCAAAGCTAAGCTCAAAGCATTTCCTTTCATGTTAACAACTATCAAAAAACCAAAAGCATTTCTTTCATACACAGGGATAACAAGACAACAGTTTGATGTGATTCTAAAGAATGTCAGAAAGAATCACCGTATTACTGGAATATCCAAAGGCAAAAGACAACGAGACATTGGTGCTGGACATCCATTTGATTTGGATGTAAAGGACAGGTTGGTAAATGCTGCTAGTGTATTCTCGAATGTATTTGACCTATGATTTAACTGGTCATCTGTTTGGATTAGACCAAAACAACGTGAGTAGAAATATCAGATATTTAGAGCCAGCAGTGAGACATCCCAATCCCATCCAAATTATATGCAAATTAAAAAAAGATTAACGACATACAGCAATTGCACGAGTTCTTTCCTGAGTTAATTGTGATTACTGATGGTATAGAGCAACCAATTCCTAGACCAAAAAATAAAAAAAAGAAAAAAACTCACTATTCAGGCAAAAAGAAGAGACATACAATCAAAAATCAAATCACAATAAATCTAAAAGATGAAATAATCCACAAACCACCATTACTCCCCTGGACGAAGAAATGATTATGCAATATTGAAAATTAAACATCCAGTATTATCTGAAGATTTGATGATATTTTATGACCTTGGATATTTGGGTGTGGAAAAAGACTTTCCAGATCAAATCAGTGTTTTCCGTACAAAAGAAAAAAGGGAAAAAAGTTGACCATATCTCAGAAAGAGTGGAATAAACTACAATGTTCCATCTGAATCAAAGTAGAGCATCCAATTAGTAAGATAAAGAAATTCAGAATTAATTCAGATATATTTAGGAATAGATTGTGTCGTTATGATGTGATTAGTGACATTGTTTGTGGAATTGTCAATTTCAAGATACGGTGGAAGCAACTTTGTTTCCTAATTATTCAATCTAGGCTCAAATTACAACCGAAAAATATATGGATCTAATTTTTACAACAATTTCGTGTCACAGACTGCCAAGTATGATGATCAAAAATATACATCACGTGGGAAATTCTATACTCTACACCTGGATTCAGAAATAATGAATGACGGTGTTAAAGAACTAAATGATAATAAAGTTGGAGCACCGTTTGTCAATTCAGATTACATGTTTTATGGTAACTGCATTGTTTAGAAACACTGTTGGTGTTGCATATCGGCAGCTGCAAGGAATAATTAAAGATGTGTTAGGAAAAGAAAAATCTCCAAAATATTCTGCAATTTATAAAAGAATCAACAAGATAAACTTAGAAGATGATAACGGTAAAAGAGAGTTCAGATGGTAAAACAAAGACTGAGATAGTGTTTTTGTCAGGTGACAGCACAGGTCTCAAGCCAACTAGTCGAGGTGATTGGATGGGTAAAAAATGGGACATAAAGCGTGGATTTATCAATATATGGTTGATTCAAAAACTAGGAAAATTTATGCAGTATCAATTACGGATGAGAAATCAGGTGATGCATCAGAGTTTAAGAAATTACTCTCAGAGGCATTGCATAATGTTGAGAATTCCGTCAATGTTGTTGTACCTGCAGATCAATTATTGGTTAGTGCTGATGATACCATATGATTCTAATGGCAATTTTGAGCAATGTAAAAAAATGTAATTCCAGTGATTCCCATAAGAAAGAATTTTTCACTAAAAACCAAAGGTAATAATAGACCTCTTGCGTAATTAGACTAATTTTACAACATTACCCAAATTCTTTCACAACAAGATCCAAAGCTAAGCTCAAAGCATTTCCTTTCATGTTAACAACTATCAAAAAACCAAAAGCATTTCTTTCATACACAGGGATAACAAGACAACAGTTTGATGTGATTCTAAAGAATGTCAGAAAGAATCACCGTATTACTGGAATATCCAAAGGCAAAAGACAACGAGACATTGGTGCTGGACATCCATTTGATTTGGATGTAAAAGATAGGTTGGTAAATGCTGCTAGTGTATTCTCGAATGTATTTGACCTATGATTTAACTGGTCATCTGTTTGGATTAGACCAAAACAACGTGAGTAGAAATATCAGATATTTAGAGCCAGCAGTGAGACATCCCAATCCCATCCAAATTATATGCAAATTAAAAAAAGATTAACGACATACAGCAATTGCACGAGTTCTTTCCTGAGTTAATTGCAATGGTTCATGGTACAGAGCAACCAATTCCTAGACCCAAAAATCGTACCAAAAGAAAGACACATTATTCAGGCAAAAACATACTGTAAAGAATCAAATCACAATAAATCTAAAGATGAAATAATCCACAAACCACCACACTCCCCTGGACGAAGAAATGATTATGCAAATTAAACATTCAGCATTATCTGAAGATTTGATGATATTTTATGACCTTGGATATTTGGGTGTGGAAAAAGACTTTCCAGATCAAATCAGTGTTTTGCCGTACAAAAGGGAAAAAAGTTGACCATATCTCAGAAAGAGTGGAATAAACTACAATGTTCCATCTGAATCAAAGTAGAGCATGCAATAAGTAAGATAAAGAAATTCAGAATTAATTCAGATATATTTAGGAATAGATTGTGTCGTTATGATGTGATTAGTGACATTGTTTGTGGAATTGTCAATTTCAAGATACGGCAGAAGCAAGAGTTTGTTGTGATACCATAAATTGAGAAATTGAATCAGTTAGAAGGTTAGATTTTGTTTCTAATTACGCAAGATGTCTATTCAATCAAAGAGATAGTAAACCTGACTGATACATCATTGTGTAAAAAAACAATACAAAATGTTTAGTTTGCAGTCGGTAAAACATTGAATCTGATGTAGAATTATGGATGAAAAATTATGGATGAAAAACATTTACAAATCAAAATACTTTGATGAGACAACGTATACAATATACAACAAGCTGGGGATATGTCTGGACATGTATCAGCAATGATGCGGTATTTTATCATGCAGACAAAAGCAGGGCGGCAGCCGTATTGGATTTGTACTTTCCATACTGGGATATTCCCATTACCGTTGATGGTTATGCTGCATACAACCGTTTCAAAACAATTCAACGGTGCCCGATCCCACATACTGCGAGATGCCGAATTTGTATTCCATGATGAATCAAAAACCATACTGTATGAGAAATTGCGTCTGCTGTATCACAATGCAAAACAAATCTCATGGTCATCTGTTGCACATGTACATTATGACTCGTCTGTGATTTCTGGTATGGCAATTGCAAATATACCTCAGATCATAAGTCTTTTCAATTTATTGTTCTTGCAAAATACTGATACATATTCAAATTAAATCTGTGTGTTCTAAAATATTCCATAACCATATATCTCATCTCATGTATTGATTCATAAAATTCTGATTCAACATTAACATGTTTACATTGTCTCCAAATCTCTTCAATCATACTCAAATGTGGAGAACCTCTTGGAAGATATGCCAGTTTGACATCTTTGTTTTTACGCAGATATTTTTTTACAACATTTATGTTGTGGTGCTCTATCAGCGATAACAAATATTTTTCCAAATTTTTTACGAGCTGCTTCCAAATAATCCATAAATGTAATTGCATTAAATTTTTCATACGATCTAAAAATGAATTGTCATCATTTCCAAAAATCTTTGGTATGATCCTCTCCACCGTACAATCATTCTTTGGTGTACATCTGTCTGATATTTTTTACCAAGACGTACATCATCTACAAATACTGACTCGTCCTGAATAAATACGGTAAAACCTTTCTTTTCTATGCGTAAAATGATGCGTTTATTCCACTTGCGGCATCCATTATTTGATACTGCTCGTACATGTAGTTTTTGTGGAACCTTTGGATTTGGATTCCATTTGTGCATCAAACGACACACATGACTGATATGATATGTGATGTGTGTTCTGTAAAATATGAACTGCATCAGTTTCTTTGGAGTCATTCCATCTGAAATTCTCTTAAATGTACGCTCTATCTTTTGTAATGTTTTGTGTGAAATTAATGGCGGACGACCAGAACGAGGGAGGGATCCTCCAATCCATATTTTTCAGATGAATCCAGGCCAGTTCCTTACACATTGATATGTACAAAACATTTGTCTTGCAGTTTCAGCAATAGTGTGATTGTTGATCTTAATTATACACATTGCGTGTAATCTTTCTTTTTTGTGAATATTTTTTTCTTTTTTGTAGGCCTGTGGAGTAACTCGTCATTTGTGATGTGTATAAAGTTATTTCAAACTACTGATCAAAAAACATTACTATTTGTTTTAAAAAATTGCAAAGACTTTTGCTCCGAGGTATAATGGCTCACAAAAGAAAGTATATGGTAAAAGAATTGGAATTAAAAGTTGAGCTGTACAATATGTTTGCAAGTGTTTAAGGGAATGAAATTAATTATTAGTTAGAAATGATTTGTTTGACAGAGTATCATGATGTATTGGAATGAGTTGTATGTAACAGCCCTAGTCTAGATTGATTCAGACCAAGATACAAAACCAGAGAAGAAAAGTAATCTCAACACAAAAAATTTGAAAATAGAGTAAACGAGTAATTGATAGCGTTTGATCTAAATAAAGTTATTTTGTTATCTATTGAAATTGGACACTTGTTACCTATGTGCCGGTAATACCGGCATTACCAACACCGTCTTTGTCAATTATGATGATACCTGTAAATAAAATATCATCATAATTAACATTATCAGTAACTGTTATTGTGTATGTACCATTAGGTAAAGGAGCATGTTTCCAACCCTTGACAAATGTACCATCTGAGGATATTTTATTCCCTCCGACTTGACTATCACCTATCATAACTTTGACAGAGTTAATACCATCGGATGTTCCCTTGAATTTTGGTATTCCAGTTTGGATTATTACATCATTAGTAAAGTCCACATATTTTGAACCATCATACACTTTGATGATGGATGCTGATGCTTCTGATGCTCCCGTTACCCCGCCATCATCATCAGCTGCGGATGTTGATCCAACTGCATTATTAATATTAATGCGGACAGTATCTGTATGAGATTTTGGTGCCTCGGCATTATCTGTTACTGTTAATGTGTATACTAAAGAGATTCCTCCAACGACCTCTGGTGCAGTAAATGTTGGGGATGCTACAGTAGAATCAGATAACGGTGGTATCTCCGGACTAGAATCTAATGCTGGAAAATCAGTTAAAGTCCAAAAATAGGTTAGTGTGTCACCATCTGGATCAGATGATCCTGTACCATCAAGGGTGACCAAAGTATTTTCATCAACTGACTGATCAATTCCAGCATGGGCAATTGGTTGTACGTTATGGCTAGTAACTCTAATGGTCACTTCATCAGGCATAGATGTAGCACCGTCATTGTCAGTTACAACAAGTGAAAACACGAGAGTTGCACCACGTGCACTTGTTGGAGGTGTAAAAAATGTTGTGGATGCATCATTTTCAGCAAATCCCTTTAGTTCAAAATGAGTACCACTAACCAAAGTCCATTTATACGAATCTATTGTACCATCTGGATCAGATGAATCACTACCATCAAGGGTGATTCCACTCATTTCACTAGATGTCTGGTCAGGTTCAGCAGCTGCACCACTTATATCTGATGAGCCCGAACCACTCTCGACTAACTGATCAGGTCCAGCATCGGCAGATGGGGGTGAGTTGACCCCATTAGCTATCTGATCAAGTCCAGCATTGATAGTTGGTGGCTGGTTGAAATCTAAACTAGTGATATCAATTATTTCAGATTTACCATTTAAAATCCAGCCATTACTTGAATCTACAAAGTGTACATCAAGCAGAAATGATCTAGTTTCAAAATTAAAAGTTGTCCAATTATCCCCACCATTAGTAGTACGTAATACCGTGCCAGGATAACCTACAGCCCATCCGTTATTACTATCAGTAAAATGTACAGAGGTCAAATCATCAGTGTTCGTACTGCTTTGCATGGGACTCCAATTAACCCCACCATCAGTTGTATGAATTATGGTGCCTCTATCACCTACAGCCCATCCGTTGTTACTATCAATAAAGTATACAGAGGTTAAATCTTTATCACCAATTGTTTGTGCAATCCAACTAGCACCACCATTAACGGTGCGAAGTATAGTTCCAGATTCACCTACAGCCCAGCCGTTATTACTATCAATAAAATATACAGAAAATAATGTTTTGTCAGTTACACCACTAGTTTGTTCAGTCCAAGATGATTGTGGTACATAATCACCAATCAGTTTAGATATCGCAATTTTTCTATCAGCATCATTAGTATCAGGATCAATTATTTTTGTTAATAATACAGACTGGGATTCTAATTCATCATTAAAAACACCTCCATTAGTTGTATGTATTACGGTGCCTTTATCACCTACAGCCCAGCCGTGGGTACTATCAGCAAAATGTATAGATCTTAATGTAATATCACTGACTTTATCACCAAATACTACTGGTGAATTCTTCCAAGTATCACCACCATCTGTGGTGTAAGATACTTTACCACTTACACTTGTAACCCAGCCGTGGGTACTATCAGTAAAGTATACAGAAAACAAATCGTTAGTTTGACCAAGACCTGTATCTTGTGGCGACCAAGTATCACCGCCATCAGTGGTGTGACTTAATAGTCCATCATTACCTCCAGCCCAACCAATATTATCATCAACAAAGTGTATAGAGTACAAAGTGTGTGGTGTTGCAATATCATCTATTTGTGCACTGACATTACCTGGAATAATAACCAAAAGGGCAGAAAAGAAAATAATTGATAATAATGCAAAATGTGTCTTCATATATACAAATAGAATATAAGATGTAATATATAAATTAAATTAAATTCCTACTGTATTGCACAACTAACCATCTGATCCAAATTATTGAACCAATTTAGCCTTAGATCATAACAATTTTCATCTCTTATGAACAGAAACTGGAAAACAATCAATCATTCCCTCGTAACTAGAGGTGAATTAATCATGGGGTGTTATTGACTCATGGCAAGAAGCACTAGATGAAATGAACAAGGGTAAAAAAGGGAAAAAGTTTGTGTATCCTGAATCATTCATGAATGATCTGAGTGTATTTTGGATTGCCATTTAGACAAATTCAAGGAATGGTAAAATCACATGTAACTCACATTCCAGATTACTCTACAATACAAAGAAGAGTAAACAAGTTACATGTCAAGATAAACCAAAAAGTCTGGTGATGATTATAGCCGTTTCAACTATATACCAAAATTATCAAGATAAATCAGATTGGGAGGAATTGGAATCATAATTGTAATTGGCGCAATTATAGCTTCGATGGGATTTGCATTAATCATGTATACTCAATATGAAGTGAATTACATTGAATCAAGTGTTGGAAATACCGTAAAAGTAGGACCAGTAGAATATGTCATAACATTTGAAGGAACCCATAACGGAGACAAGGGAAATATGCCAGAAAACACGTTTGTAATGATTGGGATTACTGCAAAAAATACCAGTGATGAAAAAACCATAATTTCAGGAGGACAGTTCTACCTTGTAGATGATAGGGATCAAAAACATAAAGCAGTTTTTGGAGAATTTTCAGCAAATGATTTGTTTTTAGAAGGATTAGACCCAGGTAAACCAATTGAGAGAACAACACAATTTGATGTTCCATTTGATGAAGAAATACAATACAAAATAATTATTCGTCCACAAAAAGATCAATCAACTACAGATACAGCTTCTATTTGTTTAACAAATTGTTGATCGTTAATTTTAAAAAATCAAAAAAAGTGTCAAATTTTTCTATATACTGCATAGTAATGTGTGACTTTTACCATATATCACCGATGATTTTCGCAAAAAGTCATGGCAGTATCTAAAGCCAAAAGAGCCGAAGCAGCAAAGAAAGCAGTAAGAACTCGAAAGAGAAATGCAGCAAAGAAAGCAGCTGAAGCATTAAAAGCAGCAGCATCACGTAAGAGAAAGGCAGTAGCAACTCGAAGGAAGAATGCAGGTAAAAAAGCAGCTCCAAAGAGAAAGGCAGTTAAAAGAAAAGCAGCTCCAAAACGTAAAACTGCTGCTAAACAAAAAGCAGCTCCAAAGAGAAAGGCAGTTAAAAGAAAAGCAGCTCCAAAACGTAAAGTTGCTTCTAAACGCAAAGCCGCTCCAAAGAGAAAGGCAACTAAACGTCGACGTTAAACTGTCTATGCTATCTTTTTTAAATTCACCCCCTACTGAATGTATTATATTTCTAAATTCAAATTTAGAAAGATTCTAAATTTAGTATATTATTCACTCATTTTTAGTTCAGGCAAAACAAAAACTTTGTTTGGTTTTATTTTCAGTGTAACTCTTTTTTCATCATCTCGTTTGAACGGATAATGATCACGACCCATGTATTGTAAAGTTAGCTTGTCTGTATGTTTGTATTCATAGTCTGGAATTAATTCATCAACAGTTCCACGAATGGTTGTCATCTCAAGAGGATTGTCTTTTGATACAACAGATATTGCAACTCGAGGATCACGTAAAACATTTTTGTGTTTTATTCTGCCCTCTGCTGTATTTACTAAGATATGACCATCCTCATAATTTGCCCATACGGGTGAAACTTGTGGTGAACCGTCTTTCATCACAGTTGCAATAAAGACAATGTTTTTTTCTGAAAATAGTCTTACAACTTTCTCATCCATTAGTTTTCACTTTTCCGTACAGTTGTAGATATTTTTCTAACATTACCCATGACAGTTCCATTTTGAGTGTATTTTTTGCATATTTTTGATCCGAGTACAAAATTTAAGTTGATCGGTTTTAGATGATTAATCATTTCAAATTTCACAGGTTATTTTTTACTAGATTTTTCAAGAATATTTGTCATTGCTCTATTCATTATCTCCATCACAAGATATTGAGAATACTCTTCAGATTTTTTACCTTTTGATTTTGTAGTTTTTGGTGTTAATCCTTTGAGGATTTTTTCAATTTTAGTTGAGGTGCTAGTGATAATTTTAGAATACGTTGAATCAAAATCTTCAGGAATCTGAAAATCTAGCAATTTTGTAGATGTACTGTAGAATTTTGTGATAGCTCCACGAGATTCTTCAATTCTGGCAATTTCAATTAGTCCCGATGTTTTTAGAATTTCTAAATGATGACGAACCGTAGTTAGTGCTTTTTTGTATCCCATCTTTTTTAGGGCAGTACAAATCTGATCAGCTGATAATGCTTGATGGTAAAGAATTTCAACAATTTTTGCTCGTGCAGGATCTTCAATTGCACGTGCGTGTCCAATACTTGTCGTAACAGTACGATTAACTTTGATTTGCTTTTCTAATAACGTAGACATACAGAATTACCTTTCAAAAGCGATCTAAAAGATCCGAGTATCATATTTTTTTGTCTAATCGCATTAATTTTTGTATACTTTAATGAACTTTGGATTGCTATCATATTCATTGATACCAGTACAATAAATATTGTAATGCATTCAATATTTTCAATAGCACTACAATAAATATGGTATTAAATGAATAATTATTGTAGGGGTTTTAGAAATTTTGAAAAATAGCAAAAAAAGGCAGATCCTAGAAAAGATGTTGTCAAGTTACCCTACAGGTCAAAATTTTGAAGGGCTCAAAAATAATATTCGAGTTGACTGTTAATGTCTAGTCAACATCAAGTTGACAGTGTCACTACAATGAATGGCCAGTTAATTTCTCATATGCAGTAACATAGCGTTCTGTCATTTTGGAAATAATTTCAGCAGGTATTTCTGGAGCAATAGGTTCTCGTCGTGCATCACGTTCATCATCAAACTGTTTTTGATATCCGTTTGCAATTAACCAATCCCGTAAGAGTTGTTTGTCATACGCTTCTTGTATTTTTCCAACTTTAAAGGAGTCTTTAGGCCATAAACGATATTCATCAGGTCCAATAGAGTCACCCAATGTAATTTTACCATCCAATAAACCAAATTCTAATTTTAAATCAGCCAAGATAAAACCAACAGCATCTGCAATTTTTGCCATCTTTTTGTAAATATCAATTGAAGTCTTTTCTAACCACGCATATTGTTCTTCAGAAACTAGTTTCATTTCTAATGCTTTTGCTTTGTTTATTGGAGTATCATGTTTGGATTTTGTTGTAGGATCAAATAATGGCTCTGTAAGTTTTGCAGCCAATGTAGTGTCAGTCCCTTCAGGTACTATGACCTCACCTTTTTTCCATCTGCTAACTAAACTTCCATAAAAGTAACCTCGAACTATACATTCTATAGGTAGCATTTTCATTTTTTTGACAATTATTTCAGTATCAGATTTTCGTTTGATGAAATGGTTAGATACAGGTAACTCACCAAACCAAAATTCAGCAAATTTACAAAGAATCTCACCCTTTCGTGGAATGTCTTGTTTGAACTTTACATCAAAAGCAGATACCCTATCTGAAAATTTGAACAAAATACTAGATTCATCAATATTGTAAAGATCCTTTACTTTGCCACTTGTTAGAAACTTCAAACAATTATGCCTAATATTGATAGAATTTAACTGCTAGGGCAGAACAATGCAACCATCAAAGATTCTAGACAGGAAAGGATTTCAAATCTAATCAGATGTTGTTAAATAATGGATATTGATTAGAGAGTCATGTCTCAAGAAAGTACATGTCCATATTGTGAATCAAAATTTGAAACCAAGGAATTAATGTCTCAGCATATTGACAAGATTCACAACAACAATTTAACATAAGATGATATCCAACTGATCCCAAAACTAATAATTTAGACAATATTTGAATATCCTCTGGATTTAGGAATGATAATATTCCAACCCAAGTTATGCAATTCCAAGAAATAACAAACAAGCAGTAGAGCATGATGAGACCTCATCATCCAAAACCTGCAAGAACAGAAAGACCAAGGAATAATTACAAAACAACAATTAATGTAATTATATTTGTAGCAATTACGTTTGTAGTAATAACTGGATGCAGATGGACAGAACTTGCCATACAATATGGTTCAAAATCAACTGCACACAAAAGATCTCAGGATTTGCAACAAAAAAGGAGTTTGGAAAAAAATTCTCAAATCTGCAAGATGAATCAATTCAATAAATCATACCAGTCTATGCAGACAAGGGTTATGACTTGGGTACCATCAGAGATTATCTGAAAAAATCATTGCATGCATTCCAAAAAGAAATTTCAAAAAAACAATAATGAAAAGTATAGTGATGTAAATCAAAACAATTACAACAAGACAAGATTTGTTGTGGAGAGATTTTTTGTATGGTTCTTCTCCAGAATGGTTAAAGAATGAATTTCACAGAATCAGATATGAAAAGGACTGATAATTATTAATCATTTGTTTACTTGGCATGTATCATTATGTATTGAAGAGTATTGGGATGAATTGATAGTATTGGAGGGTATATTACAAAATCTTCGGGGTTGGTTAAAATCAAAAAGTATGATTTTAAAAAATAGTATAGCATCATCACATTTATCGTCGGAATTACAATAATTGGACCATAGATTGAGGCAATTGAAAATCAAATACTTTTAGAACTATCAGGACTTTGGATATTTGCTAGTTTGATTGCCTCAATTGTAAGATTTGATACCATTATAAAAAATGCATTCAAAATTGCCGATAAAAAAATCAACATCTAAAAAGAAATTTAAAAATAGCCGATAAAACTAGAAATAATGAAATGAGTAATCTTGATGAATCAATAGGGAAACTATTACTAGATCTTCAAAAAGATGATCCAGATTCATTTAAAAAACTAATGAAAAAAGCTCAAGAAGTGAATCCAGAATTATTTGAAGATGTTGATTCTGGAAATAAAGAGATTGAAGAATATAATCTCAAAATTGACGAATATAATAAAAAAATAGATAAAGAATGATTCTTTGATTTCATTAAATGTTATGATGATTATGACTTAAAAAAAGACTAAAAATTATTGTACTGTAACACCATTCCAAAAAGATACCATTCCTTTGATTTTAGAGGCAGCATCGTTTGGTTCTGCATAATACCATGCACAATCTTTGTTTGTTTTTCCATTAACATCTACAGAGTAATAGTTTGCCATTCCCTTCCAACCACATACGGTAGTTAGTTCAGCTTTTTTGAAATATTCTTCTTTGATTGAGTCAAATGGAAAATAATGATTTCCATCCACTATGACTGTTTCATCACTTTCTGCAATTACTACATCATTCCAAATTGCTTGCATGAATATGAAATATTTTAAACCATATTTAATTAAATCTCTAAATAAATAAATTTTAGATTTTTGCTTTGACTTGATCGCGTTTAGTAAAATCAGGCTTTATTCCCAATGAATCATAATTTCCTGAAGAACATGTAAAGCACATTGAATCTTTTGGCATTCCAACTGCATCTGCTAAATTTTCAGCAGTATTGTAACCCAAAAAGTCAACACCAATACTTTGTCTTACCATCTCAGTAATCTCATCACTAGTCATAGTTTTTCCATCAGTAAATGTAGCAAGTTCTTCTTGGGATGGAAAATCAATTCCAGCATAACAAGGATAGTTAATTTGAGGATATGTAATCAACATGCTTATTTTTTTGGCACCTGCACGACGAAGTGCCTTGATAATAGCCTTAGAACTAGTGCCTCGAACTAGACTATCATCAATTACCACCACATGTTTATCTTTGATTATTTCACTAATTGGAATTATCCATCGATTTATCTCAACTCTATCACTTTGGTGAGGTTCAATAAAACTTCGCAATGGACCTTTCTTGCTGTATCTGTCTTTTAGTAAACCTTCATCAAATGTTACACCAAGCTCTTGAGCATAACCTAACGCTGCTGGTCTTGCAGAATCAGGTACTGGAATTACTAAATCAGCATCTTTGATTGGGAATTTCTTTGCCATAAATTGTCCAATTTTTTTTCTAGAGATGTAAATGTTACGTCCTTCCATGTTACTTGATGGATGTGCAAAGTAAGTAAATTCAAAAGAACAATGTGCACGAAAAGTATCAGTTGAGAATAGTTCTGTCTCCAAACCAGTTTGACTTAATTTAATTAATTCGCCAGGAACTATATCTCTTTGTAAAGTTGCACCAACTGCAGTAACTGCAGCAGATTCAGAAGTAACAATGTATGTGTCATCAGATTCCTTATGTCCCAACACCATTGGACGAAATCCTTTAGGATCTCTAGCTGCATAAACTGAATTATCATCAGAGATAAACGTAAAACAAAAAGAGCCAACCATCTCATTTTTTAGAATAGATAATGCTTTTCCCATTTCGCCATTTTCAGAAATTAGTGAAACAAGTCTTTGGGCTGCAACCAAAGTATCACTTGCATTTTGTGGAGTAAATGAACACCCTCCAACTAGATTAGACAATTCTTGAGCATTTGCAATTGTTCCATTATGTGCAATGCAGAGATCTTTTACTTTCAATGGTTGGGCATTCTCTAGTGTACTAGTACCCATTGTAGAATATCTAACATGTCCAATGACACATGGAGAGGCATATTCTTTAGCAATTTTTTTAAATTCAGATGAAGAATGTGAAACCAATCCTATTTTTTTAAACGGAGGTTTATTTGGAACTGCAAATCCCCAAGCTTCTTGTCCTCTATGTTGTAAAGCTCGTAAGGCATCAAAGACCATTGGAACAACATTCTTTCCAGTTAAACTGTAAATTCCCACAACACCACAGTTTTCCTTTACTTTAGGCATCTAGGTTACCTCAGAGGGAAATATCATCAAAAGGTTAGAAAAAGTGTAAAACTCGGCTGATAAATCAGATAACGACTCCATCCCCTGATCCATTATTAACTTTGAGCAATAAAAATGCTGATCACTTTATACGATCAGGATTCTTTTCATCAAATGAAAAAAGAGTTGTGCTTTGCATCTTTTTTCTATTCCTATACGTAATCAAATGATATCACGCAGATGTGTTTTTCTTAATATTTCTTAGGCTTTTTTTTCTTTACTTGTTGTTCGCTCTTGTATTTTTTAATTCGCTGATTTTGTTCAGCAGCCTTTTGTCCTTTCTGTTTTCTTTCTGATTTTTTCTTTTTCTCAGCCATTTTTAAAATTCCTTACTTTCTCACCCTTTTAACTAAACAGGTTTTTGCCGTGCAATACTAAATTTGAAAGTGCATGTAGCCAGATGTCATGTGTATTTTTCAAATCAAGATCAATTATTAATTTTGAGTTATGGGTAAATTGAATTTGCTCACCACCAAATTGACCAATTTGTTTGAAAGAGACTTTGTTAATTTGTAGAATATTTTCAATTTTTGAGAGATTTTTCTTATCAAAGGATAATAGATATCTAGAATGACTCTCAGAAAACAAGATTCTATCAATATCTAGTTTTTCACCTGGAATCTTATCCAATGAGACATTGCAGCCAATTTGATTAGTCATACAAATTTCAGATACTGCAATTGCCAATCCACCTTTAGAGCAATCATGTGCAGATTTGATGAGATTATTATCAATCATATCAAGAACAGATTTCATGTGTTTCTTTGAATCCTCAAAGTTGACTGTAGGGCATTTCCCTCCAACAAATTTGTGGATATATTCAAAATACTCAGAACCACCAAGCTCATCTTTGGTATCGCCAATAATTAAAAGACAATCATATTTTATAATTCTCTGAGGAACAGAGGGTTTCTTGTCAATTAATCCAATTACCCCAATTACAGGAGTTGGCTTGATAGAGCCTGCAAGAGTCTCATTGTATAGGCTCACTTTGCCTCCAACACATGGAATTTCAAATGATTTTGCAAAATCAGTCAAACCCTTTAAGGATTCTAAGAAAGTCCAGAAAATTTCAGGATCAGTAGGATTACCAAATTGAAGATGATCAAGCATTCCAATTGGTCGAGCCCCAGTACACACAACATTTCTACATGCCTCCTCAAAGCAACCAATTGCCCCCTCTCTAGGATTGATGTAGCATTGTTTTGGATTTCCATCAATTTTTGCAGAAAGGTATTTTCCATTATCTAATCTCAACACAGATGCATCAGTTCCAGGCTTTACTACAGTTCTAATTCCTACTTCATGATCATATTGCCCATACACCCAAATCTTGCTTGCAATGTTTGGAGATGCAAGTAATTTCATCATAAGTTTAGAGTAATCAGAAATTGGTTCAAATTTCTTTTCAGTTTCAATAGTTTTCAAATAAGTTGGTTCTTTTGATGGTAAATCAAGTAGTGTCGCATTGGCTACAACATCAGCAGGCAAATTGGCAACTGTGTTTTCACCTTGTTTGATATGGACATTATTATCAAATTTTACATGACCAATTACAGAACAACCAATACGAAATTTGTTACAGATTTCTTTTAGTTTTTTGAATTTTATTTTACTTGTAATAATTAACATTCTTTCCTGAGATTCTGAAACCATAATTTCATCTGGATTCATATCAGATTCTCTAGTGTAAACTTTGTCAACATCCATTTCAATTCCAATATCCATAGCATCAGCAGTTTCAGAAACTGCACAGGATAAACCACCACCTCCAAGATCCTTCATTGCATGAATTAATCCGTCATTTCGTGCCTGCAAAACTGCTTCAATGATTAATTTCTCAATAAATGGGTCAGGTATTTGAACAGCAGAACGATCTTCAGATTCTAAGGAATCAGATGCAAATTGAGAACCACCAATACCATCTCTACCAGTAGAACCGCCCATCAATACGACAATGTCATCTTTCTCCACATGGTTTTTAATCAAATTTTCTTTTTTACCAAAACCTAATGCAGCAACATCTACCATTGCATAGTTTTCATAGCATTCATCAAATTCCACTTCTCCTCCAATAGTTGGAATACCTAAACAATTTCCATAATCAGCAATTCCAGTAACTGCATTTTTGAATAGCCATCTGGCTTGTAAATCTTTTTCGATATCTCCAAATCTCAACCCATCAAAAATTGCAATAGGTCTAGTTCCTGCAGATAAGATATCTCGAATTACTCCACCAACCCCAGTGGCAGCACCACCGTATGGTTCTACAGCTGATGGATGGTTATGGCTTTCAATGTGAGCAGTTATTACATATCCATCACCTACATCTAAAACTCCAGAATCATATCCTTTCTCATTAATTATAAGAGGACCATCCATAGGTAGCATTTTCAAATGTCGTTTAGATGATTTGTAGGAGCAGTGCTCAGACCATTCAGCAGCTACGATTTGTAGCTCAGTAGATGTAGGATCCCTACCAATTTTAGATTTTAACTCAGCTAGTTCTCTCTCTTCTAAACTCATTTGCTAACACCCATTTTTGTCAACAGTGATTCGAAGATAAGAGAAGAAGGTTTGTTATCAATGGGATTAATGTCTGATTCAACTGCTCTTTCAGGATGAGGCATCATTCCAACTACATTGCCATCCTCATTGCACACGCCAGCAATTCTATTTGAAGAGCCATTTACCACCTCAGAATATCTAAATACGATTTGATTTTTCGTCTTTAATTCTTTCATTGTATCATCATCAACATAATATCGTCCCTCACCATTAGCAATTGGGATTGGGATTTTCTCATTTAGTTTGAACTGATTTGTAAATGGCGTTTTGTTGTTTTCAACAATTAGACTAGTCCATTCACACATAAAATTAAGAGACATATTTTTGAGCAATACGCCTGGAAGTAATCCAGATTCTACAAGAATTTGAAATCCATTACATACACCTAAAACAGGAATTCCTTTTTCAGCAATTTTTTTCACATCTTTGATGATTGGACTGTGAGCTGCAATTACACCGGCTCTTAATCTATCGCCATAAGAAAATCCGCCTGGAAGAATTACAGCATCAATATTTTCCGGTAATCCTTTTTCATGCCAAAAATATTCTGCATCAAGATGGAATACATCAGTCAATACATGATACATGTCACGATCACAATTACTACCCGGAAAAACTACAACTCCAACTTTCACAATTCTTCAAACATTTGGAGATATTTAATTTGAATCTAGTCCGAGTAAACTCTTATGTATAGAAATTAGTTGATCGCCATGACTCAGGTGAGAAACATTATGGAAAAAATGCAATCACAGTTGATTACACCAAAAACGCACTTGATGCATCAATAATTCTAAAAGAAAAAGAGATCAGTTTTCTTGTAATATTAAAAGATGACAAACCAGAAGGGATTATTTCTAAAAGTAAACTTTTGATTACAGATAGTGTATGTATCGAACCTTCACACATAAATCAAGAAGAGATAAGACAACTCAAATCAATCATAGAGAAAATGTCAAACAAAGATTTACTAAAAAAGCTATTCTACTATGAAAACCCACATTCTCCTCCATCTAGCAATTCCCTTGAATGGAGAAAATATAGATGCAAAGAAAAATAGGGATTCTGATTCTGGCAAATCAAAACGTAGAGGCATACCAGGTCACAAAGGTGCATCACAAAAATTTACTTCAACTATAGTTAAGGCATTAAATATTTGAATATATTCACAACTTTAACATCACCATTATCAAATCTCCTCTGCATGTGTTTTTCCATCTCAGATTTATTTGCAAAGAATGCATTGGTATTTTCTCCTCTCCACTGTATCTGCATTGAGTTCTGGCGTGTATGGTGGAAAATATTTGATTATATTTTTAATGCTTTGATATATTTCTCTATGGGATTGCTTTTGTGGTACGATGTATCCTCTGCAAATAATAATATCTTTTTACCATTATTGTTTCTGCAGTGATTTTAAAAAATCAAGAAATGAATCGGTATTTGATTTGTCATGGAATCAGCAGAAAAACACACCTTTATTTCCCAATGCACCAAAGGATTGAAACTTTTCTCGAGTGTAATTGATTGGCGTGGTGATATTATTTTCTGTAAGATACCATCCACGCTTATGTTTGGTGCTATTTTATTTGTTGATTCATCCAGACATAGTAATGGTATATCCAAGGTTGCTGTATTTTTTAATTGTTCTTTTTGCGTTTTTTTAAAACGGTTCTACTCCTCTTTTGAAGATGATGTGTGGTTTTTTAGATAAGAACCCAATTCTGTGGAATAATTCACGCATTGTACTTGCAGAGTATAATGTTGTATTTTTTATCTACATGTGTAATTACCATTTTACAGTCCACATGAATTGATTAAATCCGAATTTTTCTGGACCTGAAATTAGATCATTCCTTAATGATAGTAGTTGTTTTTCACTCAAAAAACAACAAGAGGCCGTGTATTTCTTACTGTGTGATGCAGTTATTCCCTCTTTATCCATTCGATTTAGCCAGTAGTTGATGGTGTGACATCCAAACATATCTCAGAATATGAAATATTTTACTTTCTTTATATTGCAGCCTAGTCTTATTTTGGTTTTTTGCATACTTGAAAAAAATCGATGCTTGTTCCTTTCATGAAATGAGTTACCAGAGGATACCATTGATGATTTGATTTTGCAAGTGTAAGCTATGATCTTAGATCTTTGGGGTTGAAATAATTCATAATTCGTTCAAAATTTATTTGTCTAAACTATACCGCCAATGTTAAAAGTAATAATTTCCAAAAAATCATCATGTCCAGTTTCTTTAGCGGTGTATTAGAAGAACATCACGTAATTGAAGCTAATAAACAAAGATGTGGAATTTCAAATGAAGAATTTGGCCTTGATGATTCTGACAAACTAAAAGATCTTATTGAAAATATCAAAATTGTTGACAGGATTGAAGATAAACGAGAAAGAATTATTCGGAAAATCAGTATTCTGATCGTAGGTTTAGGATACTACCAACCGTTCAAAAATGGCAACAAAAGAACCGCTCTGAGTATTGCAATACTTATGTTGAGATTGAAACATTTTGATCTTCCATTTAACACTAGAGAGCAAAAGAAAGATGTTTTTGATTTACTTGAGGGTCTCATGTACAAATTTGAGGATGATACACCCAATCTCATTACTGATGTAGAAGAATTTTTTAGAGAACGGATTGTGGAAATTTAATTGAATTGATCTGATTGCAAGGCATTAAACAAATCAGGATTTTCATTTATTATGGATTCCAAAGTTTGTAAATACTTTGCTCTGGAACTAACATCTGATATCCTCATTATGCCTATAATTTTAGAAACTATTATTTTAATTGTCCGCAAAAAGTGAACCATTCATCAAACCTAAGATTCTTCTGCAGAAACTTTGAGGTTTTTGATGTTAGTGTCTTTCTCAACAAGATATCTGAGACTTGACATAACTAATTCTAGTTTTTGAGTCATTTCTCAAATTATTCAAATGGAAAAAGCCAAGGATCTCTACAATTTCATTGCAACATGAATATAAAAATCCCCCCAGCAAGATTCTATCAGAATCATTCCTTATTGGTGTGTTACATTTGGTGAGAACGTTATCTCTGTATGAGGATATGGTTAGACCTAGCAGGGCAGCACCATTACACAAAAAGATCCATGATCAACTAGACCATTCTATAGCGATGACCAAAAGTTCGTGAACTAAAAATCATCAAAAAATAATAATCGGATTTTTTTACCTAGCTAAATACGAACAGACAAACCAAGATACCTTGAAAACAGTTCACGAACTTTTGCTTTTCGCTATACAACACATGTCAGATGGTGATTCCTGTTTACATTTATGATGTATTGTGAGATTCCATCAACTAACAATGATGTAAAGAATTCAATTTGAAGATACATGGGATATGTCTGGACATGCATCAGCAATGATGCGGTATTTTATCATGCAGATAAAAGCAGGGCTGGCACTGTATTGGATTTGTACTTTCCATACTGGGATATTCCCATTACCGTTGATGGTTATGCTGCATACAACCGTTTCAAAACAATTCAACGGTGCCCGGTCCCACATACTGCGAGATGCCGAGTTTGTATCCAATGGTAAATCAAAAACCATGCTGTATGAGAAATTGCGTCTGCTGTATCACAATGCAAAACAAATCTCATGATCGTCTGTTGCACATGCACATTATGACTCGTCTGTGATTTCTGGTATGGCAATTGCAGATGTATACAAGAATTTGAATTGTAAGTTTGGAGACTGACTTGCACGAGCAAATACCAAACCTGTTTACATTTCTAAAATATCCAGGAATGGAGCCCACAAATAACGAGTCAGAAAGGATGTTGCGCAAGGTTGTAATCTCACGAAAAATTAGACAACGTCTTGTAACTGAGATGGGTATGAAAATATTTGGCATACTGATGAGCTGTTTTATGACATGGCAGAAAAGAGGAACAAGCATCCCAAAAGAAGTGTTAAAACTGTATTAAGGACCTATCCTCTTACCCACCATCTAATTCTCAAAAGCAGCCATTTCACCGGATTGTTTTATGCTGAATATAGATTAAATCACCACCCCAGGCATCCACCATGAAATAAGGTATCTGAACATCGCTCGGCTCACCACTATCATAATACAGCAAGCAAGAACCTAATTGAACTTGATAAAAAGGAACACCTGAAACAACCTGTATGTATGCCCATCTTAGCTTTTCATCCTCGTATAGAGCCCAATCGCAACTTGATGTATAATTTGCATTTGCAAATTCAAGTGCCTTTTCTTTTGCAGTTTCTGAATCAATTATGGTGTTGTTTGTTTCAAGATCATCAAGTGACTCTCTCATCATTTCAGGATAGTTTGACCATCCGGTAAATTTAATTTCTATTCCATAGTTACTGAATGTAGAGTATGCTTTATTGTTAAAGACAAATTTTACATTACCATGTTGTCCCTTAAAGTTGTAATCTGTACTGTATTTGTCCCAGGAATCAATACTGATTAAAAATGGCTCATTTAATTTTGAACAACTATAACCACTCCACACCTTAAAACAACCATCAATAAAAGATTCCGATAATGTCACATCATTGCCATTAACTTTGAATCCCATTTTGTTCATAAAATTATTGACATATTTTATCTGGCTTTGTTGGTCATATGCCGTATCAGTAGTCAAATAACCCACAGATTCACTGAATCGATTAAGATGTCTGCTATCACTAGAAATATTTAAAAATCCGTCTGTGGTGTGATATACTGTCTTTCTCAGTACGGGTTTTTCTGTTATCTCTATCAGCTCATCATCTACCGCATTGAGAAACTTTTCAGAAAATTCATCCTTGTCTATAATTGGAACCCAGTAGCCTCCCGGGTTTGGAAGCCGCTTCATCCCATCAAATGGCGTGATAAAATTTCCAAATATCTGCATTTGATTATGCTCTGTAAGTTCTCTCAACTCCTCTCGGCTTAACAGTGTACTTTTTGCAGTTGAATCATCATGTGGTTCAAACTCTGTTGCAATTATGCTCCAATTCTTTTTATTAGCAGTAGATTCTTTGACACAAGCTGGATTATCCCTAATCACTAACACCAGATTCTCTTTACATTGTATGTCCTCAGGTGATACTCTTAATTCCAACTGCTTTTTTGGTGAGAGATGTTCTGAATATGCAGATATTGAAAGATTTGTCACTAAAATTACTGCAAATAATACTATCAGCAATTTTGCCATACTCATAGTAGTTGGAATTCATGTGAATTGTTTTATACTTTTCTACTTTTTTGTATTACAAAATTTGTCAAGGTAAGAAGAATGCCGACCATCCAGTCAGATGTATAGCGAAGATCAAAAGTTTGTGAGCACTTTTGCAGGGTTTCTGAAAATATAATTTATAATATCAAGCTTGAATTTTGTTACCCTAAAATATTTAGAGACTGCCTTGTTCATCTCTGTAAACATTGCATGATGTGCAAATACCAACAGTGCATGCTTGCCAATCTTCTGGCATTACTCAATCATGTTTAGATACGGTGATCCCTTTGGAAGCCATATTAGTTTGACATCAGGATTCTTTGCAAGATATTCCTTGACCTTTATTGATTTGTGAACTGATGCTCGGTCCAGCATTATTGCAATCTTGTCGTATTTCCTGTGTAACTCTTTTAGATATTCTACAAATGTTATACCATTGAATCTATCATTGAATTTATCATTGAATTTATCATAAACTCTAAACAACTGACTATTTCTGTGATGGTGACAATACTATCAGGCTTTCATGATTCCCTGTGTATGGAAGAAATATTCTCTTTGAAACTTTTGTCCAGTTTTTTCCTTTTTTTACATCTCTCACAAAGTTCTCATCTGTCATTGCAATGACAAATATATCATTTTTTAGGCGTGAAATTCTCTTTTTAATGCGTTGTTGCCAACTACGAACAGCAGATATGCTTGCACGATTAATATGGTATTTCTGTGCAGTTTTTGCAGACATTCCACACTGATGCATTATCTTTCTGATGTGAGTTATGTGTAATTTTACTCCAGTAGAATAATCTATTGTTTACTGCAACATTATAGGCGTAAACAAAGTTGACATTGCTTTTGAGATGATACTATCCCTTCTTTTCTTTGAGATTAATCTTGGTCTACTGCTTCTTGGTAGAGTGCAGAGACCATCTACTTCAAAACGACCAACCCATTTACGCACCCAGTTTGTGCAATAACATAAATTTTTTGCGACAGTTTGTACGTCTTTACCATTTTTTAGAATCAATAGTACTGCAATCA
The DNA here is from genome assembly GCA_965262905.1 of Candidatus Nitrosopumilus sp. GTDB lineage: Archaea > Thermoproteota > Nitrososphaeria > Nitrososphaerales > Nitrosopumilaceae > Nitrosopumilus. The sequence continues at coordinate 117,386 of OZ253567.1, read as the reverse complement.
TTCTCATTGCAACATCTGTGTGTTCTTTTCTGTATGCTGTTTCAAGTGATTCTAACTTGTTCATGTATTTCATTGTGTAAACTGATCAAAAAATCTTTTGTTTTGGGATAATTTAGTTCACGAACTTTATCTCTTTGCTATATGTTCTCCTTTAATGTTACCCATCCACGTTTTATGTTTGGTGTTATTTTGTTTGTGGATTCATCCAGACATAGTAATGATACATCCAAGGTTGGTGTACTTTTTAATTGTCCTTTTTTCGTTTTTTTAAAATGGTTCTACTCCTCTTTTGAAGATGATGTGTGATTTTTTAGATGAGAACCCAATTCTGTAGAGTAATTCACGCATTGCACTTGCAGAGTATAAAGCGTTGTACTTTTTATCCACATGTGTAATTACCATTTTATACTCCACATGAATTGATTAAATTCAAATTTTTCTGGACCTAAGATCAAATCACTTCTTAATGATAGTAACTGTTTTTCACTCAAAAAACAACAAGAGGTCGTGTATTTCTTACGGTGTGATGTAGTTATTCCCTCTTTATCCATACGATTTAGCCAGTAGTTGATGGTGTGACATCCAAACATATCTCAGAATATGAAATATTTTGCTTTCTTTATATTGCAGCCTAGTCTTATTTTGGTTTTTTGCATACTTAAAAAAAATCGATGCTTGTTCCTTTCATAAAATGAGTTACCAGATGATACCATTAATGTTGTGTTTTGATTTTGTAAGTGTAAGCTATGATCTTAGATCTTTGGGGTTGAGATAATTTATAATTTGTTCAAAATTTATTTGCCTAAACTATATCGGACTGTACCAATTGTGACTGTATGATACCAGTGGCATTGTCTATTGTGTCATTGCTAAATATTTTAACTGCATCTTTTGGAATCTCCATATCCAATGCCTTTGCCTGTTCACCCCACAATGTCTTAATCTCAGTGTTGCAATCTTGAGAGAATCAAAATAATTTAGAATATTTGATTTTGTGGCTAACCTATCCTCTTACCTTTAATCACCCAAAAATAGATCATCCGTCTGATCTTCTTTGATCTCCTGTTGTGATGCAGAGCATCAATCATCAAATTATGTAGTATCATCTTGAATTTTTTTTGATTGAACATTTGTCCAGTTTGTTTTACCAAATGTTTGGATTTAGAATAATTCCCAAAAAATTCTTTTATTAACAAGTGTTACAATACAAAAACATTGAAAATGTCACTCATTATTAATCATAACAGATATGGTGTTGTATCAGGTTTTACTAGTAAATTTTATATAAACAACGACACAGAATATGGGGAAATAATACAATCATTCTAGATTCTTAGAATGACTTGTTTGTTTTAGAACAATGTGTTTGAATAATGACTATATTATTAATTCAAGTATGATTAATTATAATTACGAGCAAAACTTGATTGCAAATGTCTTGCAGGAAAGTAAAATTTACAATTCAAAAGTCATTGATTTAAATTACATTTTAGTTTTTCAAAATTTACAATGCACAGCAGGTGGACAGAGTAATGATGCAGACCTCTAAAAACGAATTAAAAAATGCATACATACTTTTGAAATGCAATAAAAAAGAGCATGATGATTGTAGAAATATTCGTGATGCATTGTTGGAAAAATATCCCAATGTTAGACGTGCACAAACTACTAATGTAAAAATTCATGGTGAACAATGGTGTGTTGCTGCAACTGCTTTAGTAAATTCTGTTGATGAGAAAAAATTTGAACGAGAATTATGGGATCTTCACACTAGTGCAAAAAAACCTACTGGGATTTCAAATATTCATTTTGTAATAGACCGACAATAAACTTATTTTATTGTTATAATTTGTACATGCTATAATGGTTGATCTATTCATATTTTTAAAAAAGGGGGAATTTGATGATGTTCTTGAAAAAATACGAAAGAAGAAATTTGTTATTGCTACTGCAAACCGTAAACTGAATGAAATTTTTTTAAATTTCAGTGATTTAAAACCACATTCTAAAAAATTCAAAAAGATAAAGTGTATTGTAGAAAAAATGCGTGGTGTTGAATATGTCGAAGTTGTAAAAGGTCATCTTAAAGCAAAAAATACCAACATGAAAAAATCGTTATCTAATAATACATGCAGATTAATATTTGATATTGATAGTACAATTACGCGTGGAGATGTCAGTATAATTCATCCGTCAATACCGTTAATTTTTCAGAAGATAGAGGATAAAGGAATTTGGATCTATGTTGCTACAGGTAGATCTGTTTATAGTTTGACACAAATCATCCGTAATAATCCAATTCAAAAAACATCCATAGCTGAAAATGGAGGAATAATTTTAGGATTCACCCCTGAAGGTTATTTGGAACATGGTAGCAAAACTGAACCTAACAAAATACTCACTTATCTTCAAGAAAAGTACAAAATCAAAGAAGAAATGAAACAAGAAGAAAGAATCACAGAAATAATTTTCTTACAGTCTGATGTTTCCATGAATCAAATCCAAGAAGCAGAAAAAGCAACCAATGCAAAAATAACTGTTCATAAAAGCCAGAATTCATATCACATCTCAAAAACAAATGTGAGTAAAGGTTCTGCAATACTGGAATTGAGTAGGCGACTTAAATGGGGAAATTCATTTAAAATTGCAGTGGGTGATTCTCAAATGGATGTACCAATGTTTGATGCGTGTGACTATAGCTTTGCACCAAAAAATGCAGATATCTTTGCTAAAGAGTCCTGTAATGAAGTATTGAACGGTAACTATGAACAAGCAATCAAAATTCTTTACGAATTAATCATAAAATCAAATTGATAATATCATGTAAAATGCTCAGATTTTGTTGGTAATGATATGTAAGTTTTAGAAACAATTGTTTAGAATTCTTCTTTTCGTCAATTGTTGATCAGGTTCTGGTAAATCTACAAGACCTATTTTGTACAGTTAATCCAGATGTGCTTCAAAATCAAAACAGAACAATAAGGTATGTTTTAGATAATTATTTGTGTTAAAACAAAAGAACCAACTGAAACGTGATATGACTAACAATAGTACATGATGTCATATCCATACTTGTTGCTTCCCTATCACCATGTGTGCCAATATCAAAAAGATACATTAGACATCTTGCATAATTAGACTAATTTTACAACATTACACAAATTCTTTCACAACAAGATCCAAAGATATCTCAAAGCATTTCCTTTCATGCAGACAATTATCAAAAAAACCAAAGGCATTTCTTTCATACACAGGAGTAACAAGATATTAGTTTGATGTGATTCTAAAGAATGTCAGAAAGAATCACAGTATTACTGAAAAACAAAGACTATCCCAAGGCAAAAGACAACGAGACATTGGTACTGGAAATCCATTTGATTTGGATGTAAAGGACAGGTTGGATGCTACTAGTGTATTATCGAATGTATTTGACCTATGATTTAACTGGTCATCTGTTTGGATTAGACCAGAGCAACGTGAGTAGAAATATCAAATATTTAGAGCCTGCAGTAAGAAAATCAATGCCAATCCCATCCAAAATCTATACAGATTCAAAAAAGATTAACGACACACAGCAACTGCACGAGTTCTTTCCTGAGCTAATTGTAATGGTTCATGGAACAGAGCAACCAATTCCTATACCTCAGATCATAAGTCTTTTCAATTTATTGTTCTTACAAAATACTGATACATATTCAAATTAAATCTGTGTGTTCTAAAATATTCCATAACCATATATCTCATCTCATGTATTGATTCATAAAATTCTGATTCAACATTAACATGTTTACATTGTCTCCAAATCTCTTCAATCATACTCAAATGTGGAGAACCTCTTGGAAGATATGCCAGTTTGACATCTTTGTTTTTACGCAGATATTTTTTTACAACCTTTGCTTTGTGTTGTGGTGCTCTATCAACGATAACAAATATTTTTCCAAATTTTTTACGAGCTGCTTCCAAATAATCCCTAAATGCAATTGCATTAAATTTTTCATACAATTTAAAAATTGATTGTCATCATCTCATAAACCAAAAATCTTTGGTGTGATCCTCTCCACCGTACAATCATTCTTTGGTGTACATCTGTCTGATATTTTTTACCAAGACGTACATCATCTACAAATACAGACTCGTCCTGAATAAATACGGTAAAACCTTTCTTTTTTGCCTTTTTTATGCGTAAAATGATGCGTTTATTCCACTTGCGACACGTATCCTTGGATGCTGCACATGTAGTTTTTGTGGAACCTTTGGTTTTAGATTCCATTTGTGCATCAAACGACACACATGACTAATATGATATGTGATGTTTGTCCAGTCAAATATGAACTGCATCAGTTTCTTTGGAGTCATTTCATCTGAAATTCTCTTAAATTCCTGCTCTATCTTTTGTAATGTTTTGTGTGAGATTAATGGCGGACGATCAGAACGAGGGAGGATCCTCCAGACCCTCCAATCCATATTTTTCAAATGAATCCACGCCAGTTCCTTACACATTGATATGTACAAAACATTTGTCTTGCAGTTTCAGCAATAGTATAGTTGTTGATCTTAATTATACACATTGCGTGTAATCTTTCCTTTTTCTTGCCGTACTTTTCTTTTTTGTAGGCCTGGAGTAACTCGTCATTTGTGATGTGTATAAAGTTATTTCTAACTATTGATCAAAAAACATTACTATTTGTTTTTGTAATGTTCAAAAGACTTTTGCTATGAGGTATAGACCAAAAAATCATATCAAAAGAAAGACACACTATTCAGGTAAAAAGAAGAGACATACTGTAAAGAATCAAATCACAATAAATCTAAAAGGTGAAATAATTCACAAACCACCATTACTCCCCTGGACGAAGAAATGATTATGCAATATTGAAAATTAGACATCCAACATTATCTGAAGATTTGATGATATTTTATGACCTTGGATATTTGGGGATTCAAAAAGACTTTCCAGATCAAATCAGTGTTTTGCCGTACAAAAGGGAAAAAAGTTGACCATACCTCAGGAAGAGTGGAATAAACTACAATCAAAAATCAGAATCAAAGTAGAGCATGCAATCAGTAAGATAAAGAAATTCAGAATTAATTCAGATACATTTAGGAACAGATTGTGTCGTTATGATGTGATTAGTGACATTGTTTGTGGAATTGTCAATTTCAAGATACGGTGGAAGCAAGAGTTTGTTGTGATACCATAAATTGAGAAATTGAATCAGTTAGAAGGTTAGATTTTGTTTCTAATTACGCAAGATGTCTATACTATACTTGAAAAAATCGATGCTTGCTCCTTTCATGAAATGAGTCACCAGATGATACCATTAATGTTTTGATTTGATTTTGCAAGTGTAATCTATGATCTTAGATCTTTGGGGTTGAGATAATTTATAATTTGTTCAAAATTTATTTTCCTAAACTATACATTGAGATTGTGTGTTTGGCGTACCAGTAATTTTTACATTATCAATTCCCACATCCTCACGACTTGAACTCTGCTCTGTTACAAACCTAACTTTTGATTACAGTAGATAACGTAAATTCAGAATAGAATTAATTTTCAAAAACATCAATTGTGACAACACTTACCATTGGATTATAAATTCTCAAATCGTCACAAATTTCCTGCACTTTTAAATGGGCAGTTTGTTTATCATTTTCAATAATTGTAAATTTTAACATCTTTGCTGTTTTAATTTTTGAAACTGTTTTGTGAGTTCCTTTGAGAACCAAATCATTAAGGATAGTTTCACCCTCAGGATCACTAATTCCAGGTTTGTTTTCTATAGTTACATGAACTTGAAAAGTTGCCATTTATAAATTAAAAAATAAAATCGAGGTTAATCTATCTTCCGAATAATCTTGTGCTTTTATACTTATTTTAAAATATACAATAGGTAACTTGGGTTTGAGGACTTGTGTTGTTAAGATATCACCAGCCCAGATCCGGTTACTTTGAATTCATTTTTTCCTTAACATGTTCTGTGTAAATTCTACAAGCCCAGATTGCTAATTTGGATTTTCAGTGATTAATGAATTATTTTTTTAAATCTTCTTTTGAGTAATGCATATCTTTTTCAAAAATCCCTCCACCATCTAGCGTTATGCAAATATCTTGCTAGGTAAATACCTCTTTGGGATTTCGATTAGCAGTAGCATAATAAACATACAACAATCAAAGTTTGTTGTATTCATCTAGAACCATTTCCTTATCAAGAACGTATTTTCTTTTCAAAATTTAAAAATAGATCAAACCTTCTATAGTCAACACATAATCAAAGAGTTTAGGATAATCATCAATTTCTACAGGAAATAATGGGTTTTGTGGATCGGGTACAGAGAAATTATGAGAATTTACTATAAAAGAAGACAGAAAATTATCCAGTCACATAGAGATGGAATTTATATCAGAATAATTTACCATATTTTGTAATGGCAAAAGGTAGAATGCGATACTGGAAAATTACATCTGATGAATTGGGCAGTTATGCATATGATGAAAAGAATTTGCTAAACTGGGAAATCAAATGTATACGTGAGCCAGAAGTAGAAGCTCATTTTATTGGTGTTTTCATGTATAGAAATGGAACAGCATATGATTATGAATCAGTCAAAGGAATCTGCTATTTTTACAACAACATTGACAGAAAAGAACTCCCAAAAATTACTAATTTCCTTAAAGGAAAATACAACGGTAAAGAGATGGAGAAAGGAGATAGAATTATCCTAAAAGGATCTGATGAAATCTATTCTGCAACAGACATTGCGGAATTGGCAAAAGATATGGAGGCAAAATTCAATGTAAAGGCAGTCATATCATTAGAATTTGGTGGAATTACTGCTGAAGCACTCAAAGAAGCAGGTCTTCCAGAAGCAAAATTACTACCAATTCCTACATAATTATTATAGTTTAGAATTAAAGAAAACGAATGTCTGAATTGGATGGCATTAATCAACATCTTGAAGAATTAAGAAAACGTCTAGTTAGAATTGTAATTGTCATTGGTGGAATTAGTGCATTTTTGCTAATGTTTCATGCAGAGCCATTTCAAATTAGTCAATTCACTTTGTATTATCCAACAATTGAACCAACTCACAACATTGCAGCACAAATTACAAATCAAATGAGGATTATGTTAGTTCCAGAAAATGTAGATTTGATCCAAACTGCACCAGGGCAAGCATTCTTTGCTCAAATATATGTTGCAGCACTTGTCGGAGTTGTTGTAGGGATGCCAGTAATCATAAAAGAATTAGTAGGATTCATCAAACCAGCATTAAAAGAAAATGAAATCAATGTTAGTAAAAGTATTTCATTGCCAGCATTAGGATTATTTATTGCAGGTTGCATATTTTCTTACAACTTTGTAATTCCATACATGTTAGATTTTTTGTATAGATATGGCGAAGGGGCAGGATTAATTACTTTTCTCAATGTGATGGAGTTTGTAACATTTGTATTGCAATTTTTGTTAGCATTTGGTTTTTCATTTCAACTTCCTCTAGTAATGTATGCAGTATCAGCATCAGGAATGGTTGATGCTGATTTTTGGAGAAAAAATATCAGATATGCAATAGTAATCATAGTGATCTTTGGAGCAATAATTACTCCAGATGGAACAGGGGTAACAATGATGTTTGTTGCAGGTCCGATGATTGGATTGTATGCAGCAGGCATGATCATAATTGAGCGTAGAGACCGAAAAAAGTCTAACACTTAAATCTGAAATAAGAAATTATTTTGTAAATGCTAGGAACCACTGAGATCATCGTATTAGTTGTAGTAATTGGCGTATTGATTTTTGGCGCAAAAAAGATTCCAGAATTAGCAAAAACATTTGGTAAAGCCAAAGGAGAATTTGAAAAAGGAAAAATAGAGGCAGACAAAGATCTTAAAGAATTCAAAGAAGAGATGAAAGATACATCTAAAGATAAAAAAGTAAAATCAGACTAGTTTTCAGCTAGTTTTACAAAATCATCTAATATTCTATCATAATCTTGTTTGAAATTATTTTTTCCAAACATGACTGAAATCTTCATTTTTCCTTTAAATTTTAAATCAACATCCACTAAGACTTTGGTTCCGTTTTCAAGTTCGATGAATTCTTGCTCGATTTTACTTCCCTTTACATCACCGCCAATTACAATCATTTTATGAAAAATTGGTTTTTGAGAAATATGTTTTGCCATAATTAGTAATTCCATATCACCTAATATCAAATGTTCTTCAACTACAGATACATCTCCTCGCATAGAACGAACGCGGACTGAAGGATAATGTTGTGGAATTATTCTTTGATAATTTTCAAAATTAGAAAAAATTTCAAAAACATCATTTCGATTATTGTTAACAATTTTTTCTAAAGAAAATTTAGGCAATGGTAGTTTAGAGAGTACCCCATCGAGGGTATAAATTGTGCTCTATATCAAACTGGTCTAAACATTTTCCAACACCATGGTTTACAATATCATCAATGGATTTTGGTTTTGTATAAAATTCAGTTACAGGAGGTAAAATAACAATACCCAATCTAGCAAGCTTTAACATATTTTCCAAATGAATTGCAGAAAGAGGAGTTTCTCTCACCATTAAAATTAATTTTCTAGATTCTTTAATTGTAACTCCTGCTGCTCGAGCAACCAAAGTATCATCATAGCCATTTGCAATTGCAGATAATGTTTTCATACTACAAGGTGCAACAATCATTCCATCAATTCTATGTGTGCCACTAGAAACACTAGATGACATATTTTTTTCATCAGAGATATTTGTTGCAAGGGATTTTACATAATCAAGAGTAAATTCAGTTTCCATGGAAATACATTTTTCACCCCATTCAGAAATTACTAAATGTGTTTCAATGTTTAGTTTTTTGAGAATTTCAAGTATTCGTATTCCATATATTGCACCAGTACTGCCAGTAATTCCAATTACAAGTTTCAACAATTAATCTTACAATGTACAGTATTTTATGTATTAGCAACTTATCCTAAAACTCTCCAGTACATCATAATTGATGCCAAATATACAAACCCAAGATAGTTATCACATATTTTTCATATCTGATTTTTGTTCTATGAAATCCATTCTTTAGCCATTCTAGAGAAGAACTGGTCTGGACCTCCTCCAGAATAGGACCAGTAGCATACATACACTTTTCAGATAATTTGGGAGGGCTTATCCTCATGGTAAAGAGTAAATTCACATCAGCAGAAAAAGTCAAGAATCGTACTAGAGTCACTCAACATCAGTACTGCCTGAACTGTGCAGAAAGTACAACATCCATTCTCAGACATTTTATCAGTGGAAAGAACGATTTGTAGAAGGTGGCAAAGCATCACTAAACGGTGCACTAAACGGTAATGTCTGCAAGAATCTACAAAAGGAAAATGACTCCTTCAAGAAACTAATCGGCGAGATAACAATTGCCATTGACATTTTAAAAAAACGTTGGAGAATCAGAAAAGATGACTGTAGTGAATCAACTAGACATCTTGCGTAATTAGACTAATTTTACAACATTACCCAAATTCTTTCACAACAAGATCTAAAGCTAAGCTCAAACCATTAGTTGTCTTGCGAAATTATTTCTAGGCGTAAATTTTGAAGTATGGTTTTCCAAATTAATTTTGAAATTTAGATTTTTAGGCATAAATTTTATTAAAATACAAAACTTTGTAAAAAATCGCTCTAATTACGCAAGAGGTCTAATGTATAATCTCAGGATTGCCCATAAGAGAGAATCCCAGAATTTAGATCCGTATGATTTACAATATTTGATTTTGTGGCTAACCTGTACTCTTACAAATTTTCTGCAAGAAACTACATACTAAACATTTATGAATAATTATAGAAAATACTAAACATGGCAAAAATAACCCAAAATCCCATAACATACTCACTAAAAGAGGTACCAATGGAACACATCACAATCTGGGAGGAGGCTCAAGCTCGTGCACTAGATGATACAGACATTGACTCTCTGGCAAAGTCAATTGCACAGGAAGGATTGCAGAATCCGCCAATGGTTCAAAGAAATGGAACCAACTCTTATCTGCTCATGGCAGGACAAAGAAGATTGGCAGCATTAAAAAAATTAGGATCAAAGACCATTCCAGTACTGATACTATCCAAGAACAGTTCATGCAGTATACAGGATGCAAAGGCTGTCTCCATAATTGAAAACATTCACAGAAAGGACATGAGTCCGACAGAAATGGTGGCATCATGCCAGTTTTTGGCAGAAAAGATGGGCATTAGAGAAGCTGCCAAGGCACTAGGAATAGATCAAAGAACAATGCGTGAGTATATCGGGTTTGGAATAGTACCTGATACCATAAAGCAGATGGTTCCAAAGATGCTATCAAAAAAAGATGCAACTAGGATTTGCAAAGTCATAACAGCAGAGTCAAAGGCAATAGAGTTGATACAAAAAATCTCAAAGTACAATGTAGCACAAAAGAAAAGATACATTGATGCACTAGAACAACTTGAAAGTACAGCAGAACATTCAGAAATTCAAAAGATGGCAAATTCCTTTAGGGCAAGACAGAACATATCTATGAAACTATCAAAGAATCAAGCCAAAGGACTATCCAAAATATCAAAGGAAAACAATTTGGAACCTGCTGAATTTGCACGTGACATAGTGACTGATTATTTGTCCAGAAAAGGTTTCAAGTAATTTTACAAATGCAATATTTTCTAATAAATCTAATCGATCTTTTTTTGATAAAAACCAACAAAATTTAATATTGGATGATTTAAAAAATATTTAGTCTTTTTTACAAATAATTTCCAAAGTAATTTAAAACAAACAGTATGAGAATAGCAATAAACTTTGATGGTGCATACCTCAGATCAAAAGTCTTTTCAATTTATTGTTCTTGCAAAATACTGATACATATTCAAATTAAATCTGTGCGTTCTAAAATATTTCTTTGTGAAAATGATTGTAAATTTTTAGCAAAAACAAGTATTTTCTAGAATATGCAATTTACAAACTGTATCTCTTCACCATATGTGGCTGAAAATCCAATTTCCAATCCTGCATGAAAATCAATTTGTGAATTAACTTGTAGGATTTTGTATTCTGATGTAACTTGTAAATAAGATAGTTTCAGGATCGTTGTTGTCACTAACGGTTAATGAGTATTTACCATCAGTTAGAGGATCACCTTTCCAACCCTTGGCAAATATACCACCATCTCGTATGTTATTTCCACCGACTTGGTTACCATTTATCATAACTTTAACAGAGTCAATACCATCGGATGTTCCCCTGAATTTTGGTGTATCAGTGTGGATTGTCATACCAGGTTTAAAGGGCACATATTCTGTGTCAACACGCACTTTGGTAATTTGAGCATTTATAGGATTATTATCACGATTTGCGTCAATTATGATGTAACTTGTAAATAAGATAGTTTCAGGATTGTTGTTGTCACTAACGGTTAATGAGTATGTACCATCAGCTAAAGGATCACCTTTCCAACCCTTGATAAATGAACCATCTGAGGATATTTTATTCCCTCCAACTTGACTATCACCTAGTAAAATTTGAATAGATGAAATACCTGTTGATGTTCCCTTGAATTTTGGTGTTCCAGAGTTGATTGTCATACCATCAGTAAAGTCCACATAATTTGAACCATCATATACTTTGATGGATGCGGATTTATTTGGAATGAAGTCATACGAGCCTGTTGGAGGCGAATTCATAATTGATTGAGTCAGACCCATTACTGGTTCATCAGGTGCTGCATTATTCAGAGTTATAGTAACAGAATTAGAAACAACAGAGGTATTGCCTGCTTGATCAGATGCAGTTGCAGTAAAGATGTTGGTACCAGATCCTAAAGTTACGCTAACAGACCAAGCGCCATTAGAACCAATGGGAACAGATTTCAAGGCAACACTATTTTGGGTCAGTGTTACAGTGGAATCGACATATGGGAAACCGACATTTGCGGTTCCGGTAATTGTATGGGCAGTCTCAGTTGTACTAGTTGCTTCTGATGTGATTATTGGTGCGGCAGGTGGTATGTCATCGAAAAATACCATAATATCAGTGGAATCTTTAGAGGTATTGCCTGCTTGATCAGTTGCAGTTGCAATAAACACGTTGACACCAGCTCCCAAAGTTACATCAATAGACCAAATGCCATTAGAATTAGTAGTGGCAGTAGGTACCAAGGCAGCGCCATTTCGGGTCAGTGTTATAGTGGAATCATTTTCTGCGGTTCCGGCAATTGTATGGGGTTTCTTATTGGTACTAGTTGCTTCTGATGTGATTACTGGTGTATCAGGTGCTGTGGTATCAGGTGCTGTGGTATCAGGTGCTGTGGTATCAGGTGCTGTGGTATCAGGTGCTGTGGTATCAGGTGCTGTGGTATCAGGTGCTGTGGTATCAGGTGCTGGTTCAGGTACTGGTTCAGGTACTGGTTCAGGTACTGGTTCAGGTACTGGTTCAGGTACTGGTTCAGGTACTGGTTCAGGTGCAGTAGTGTCAACTACGTTTACAGTTCGAGTTGCTGTTGCTTGGTTTGTGCCATCAGTTGCAGTGTATGTAATGATGTATGTTCCTACGACATTTCTATATGCAGATGAATCAATGGATACCTCAGAGCCGTCATCAGTTGTTGCTCCGAGTTCTGTGTAATCTACACCCAACTCAATAGTTTGTGGGTTGGCTCCAGTCAATGTGATGATTGGTGCTGTGGTGTCAACTACGTTTACAGTTCGAGTTGCTGTTGCTTGGTTTGTGCCATCAGTTGCAGTGTATGTAATGATGTATGTTCCTACGACATTTCTATATGCAGATGAATCAATGGATACATCAGAGCCGTCATCAGTTGTTGCTCCGAGTTCTGTGTAATCTACACCCAACTCAATAGTTTGTGGGTTGGCTCCAGTCAATGTGATGATTGGTGCTGTGGTGTCAACTACGTTTACAGTTCGAGTTGCTGTTGCTTGGTTTGTGCCATCAGTTGCAGTGTATGTAATGATGTATGTTCCTACGACATTTCTATATGCAGATGAATCAATGGATACCTCAGAGCCGTCATCAGTTGTTGCTCCGAGTTCTGTGTAATCTACACCCAACTCAATAGTTTGTGGGTTGGCTCCAGTCAATGTGATGATTGGTGCTGTGGTGTCAACTACGTTTACAGTTCGAGTTGCTGTTGCTTGGTTTGTGCCATCAGTTGCAGTGTATGTAATGATGTATGTTCCTACGACATTTCTATATGCAGATGAATCAATGGATACATCAGAGCCGTCATCAGTTGTTGCTCCGAGTTCTGTGTAATCTACACCCAACTCAATAGTTTGTGGGTTGGCTCCAGTCAATGTGATGATTGGTGCTGTGGTGTCAACTACGTTTACAGTTCGAGTTGCTGTTGCTTGGTTTGTGCCATCAGTTGCAGTGTATGTAATGATGTATGTTCCTACGACATTTCTATATGCAGATGAATCAATGGATACATCAGAGCCGTCATCAGTTGTTGCTCCGAGTTCTGTGTAATCTACACCCAACTCAATAGTTTGTGGGTTGGCTCCAGTCAATGTGATGATTGGTGCTGTGGTGTCAACTACGTTTACAGTTCGAGTTGCTGTTGCTTGGTTTGTGCCATCAGTTGCAGTGTATGTAATGATGTATGTTCCTACGACATTTCTATATGCAGATGAATCAATGGATACATCAGAGCCGTCATCAGTTGTTGCTCCGAGTTCTGTGTAATCTACACCCAACTCAATAGTTTGTGGGTTGGCTCCAGTCAATGTGATGATTGGTGCTGTGGTGTCAACTACGTTTACAGTTCGAGTTGCTGTTGCTTGGTTTGTGCCATCAGTTGCAGTGTATGTAATGATGTATGTTCCTACGACATTTCTATATGCAGATGAATCAATGGATACATCAGAGCCGTCATCAGTTGTTGCTCCGAGTTCTGTGTAATCTACACCCAACTCAATAGTTTGTGGGTTGGCTCCAGTCAATGTGATGGTTGGTGCTGGGGTATCCCGGGTTACAGTAACAGAATTAGAAACATCAGAGATATTGCCTGCTTGATCAGTTGCAGTTGCAGTAAAGGTGTTTTCACCCTCTCGCAAAGTTACGCTAACAGACCAAGCGCCATTAGAATCAATGGGAACAGGTTCCAAGGCAACACTATTTTGGATCAGTGTTACAGTGGAATCGACATATGGGAAACCGACAACTGCGGTTCCGGTAATTGTATGGGCAGTCTCAGTTGTACTAGGTGTTGGTGATTTGATTACTGGTGCGGCAGGTGGTGTGTCATCGAAAATTACCATAATAGAAGTGGAATCTTTAGAGGTATTGCCTGCTTGATCAGATGCAGTTGCAGTAAAGATGTTGGTACCATATCCCAAAGTTACATCAATAGACCAAATGCCATTAGAACCAACGGTAACAGATTCCAAGACAGTGGTATTTTGGGTCAGTGTTATAGTGGAACCATTTTCTGCGGTTCCGGTAATTTTATGGGCATACTCATTTGTACTAGTTTCTGGTGATGCTGGTGATGTGATTACTGGTGCGGCAGGTGCTGCGGTATCAGAGGTTGAAGCAATTGGTGCGATAGGTGCTGCGGTATCAGAGGTTGAAGCAATTGGTGCGATAGGTGCTGCGGTATCAGAGGTTGAAGCAATTGGTTCAGAGATGCTATGTATTTGACTACTATTATAATCACCTACTGCAAAGGCTTTGTTATTATCAACAACGTGTACAGAATGCAATTGTCTACTGGTAACATCTAATTTAGACCAACTAACGCCATCATCTATAGTGTGTAGTACGATTCCATCACCAGTACGAAGATTATATCCTACAGCGAAGCCGTTCGAGCCTACAATGTGTACAGATTGTAATTCAGTACGCATAGGCAAATCAATATCCTTGCTTTGGTCATCCCAAGATATGCCACCATCAGTGGTGTGTAATATGAGTGCCTTATTATTAGCATCACCTACAGCCCAGCCGTTATTAACATCAGTAAAGTATACGGATTTCAGACTAACATTAGATTGTGCAAATATACTATCGGTTTTAACGCTTTTAGTTTTCCACTCAACACCACCATTATCAGTGTAAATTATGGGTGCAGTTCTTCCTTTAATATCACCAACTGCACTGCCATTCATAGGGTTAACAAAGTATACAGATTCTAAGGCCACATCGACAGGACTGATTTGTTCAGTCCATTTTTTGCCGCCATTACTAGTGTAAAGTATGGTTCCAGAATCGCCTACAGCCCAGCCGTTATTAACATCAGTAAAGTATACAGATTTTAAGGCCACCTTGTCATCACCACTGTCTTGTTTAGTCCAATCTGTGCCGCCATTACCAGTGTAAAGTATGGTTCCAGAATCACCTACAGCCCAGCCGATCTTATCATCTGCAAAGTGTACAGAGTTTAAGGCCACATTGACATCATCACCACTGTCTTGTTTAGTCCAATCCATGCCGCCATCATCAGTGTAAAGTATGGTTCCAGAATTGCCTACAGCCCAGCCGTTGAGAGAGTCTGCAAAGTGTACAGAAAATAAATTATCAGAACATAAATCAGTACCACAAATATTTGCACTATCCACACTCTCCAAAATAATACCATCTGTTTGTGCACTGACATCATCTGGAATGATAACCATAAGGGTTGAAAATAATATAATTGATAACAATGCAAATTGTATCTTCATTTATGAATCTACATAACCACCCCCCCCCCCTTATAAACGAAACATTGGTAATGTAGTAAGAGTATAGGTTAGCCACGAAATCAAATATTTTAGATCATACGGATCTAAATTTAATTATCTCAGATTCTCTCTTATGGGCAACCCTGAGATCAAGATATTGCGAGATGAACTGGCAAAGGCATTTGCTCAAAGTTCTAATCAACAAAAGATAATCAACCAGCTGACAGAGGATATGAAAAAATCACAAGCAATCAATACAGAAATGATTTTGAAAATTCAGGAACAGGCAGGAAAGCTGGCATTCTATGAAAATCCACATTCATCGTCATCTGTAAACAACATCCCAACACGTCAAAAAAAGGCAAACCGTACAAAAAAGAATTCATCTCCAAAGAAGGCAGGTGCAAAGATTGGTCATGTCGGTAAATCACACAAAGATACACAAACCAAAAAAATGTGCAAAATGTGGTAGCAAAGACATTACAGATACAAAAATTTTAACAAAGAGATTAATTGATATTCTATTTATTCCAAAGACTAAATACATAAACAACATTATACATCAATGCACCTGCAAGTGCGGATACACCACAGGTCGGAATAGACGGAACATCAATTGGTAAGAACCTTATGACAGTAATCATGTCACTGCAAAAACAAAACTACAGTCTAAATTCAATCAAAGAGATAGTAAACCTGACTGATGCATCATTGTGTAAAAAAACAATACAAAATGCGTTGTTTGCAGTCGGTAAAACATTGGAATCGGATGTAGAATTATGGATGAAAAATATTAACAAATCAAAATATCTGAAATTTGATGAGACAACGTATACAATGTACAACAAGCAGGGATATGTCTGGACATGCATCAGCGATAATGAGGTATTTTATCATGCAGACAAAAGCAGGGCAGCAGCCGTATTGGATTTGCACTTTCCATGCTAGGATATTCCCATTACCGTTGATGGTTATGTTGCATACAACCGTTTCAAAACAATTCAACGGTGCCCGGTCCCACATACTGCGAGATGCCGAGTTTGAATCAGTTGATGAATCAAAAACCAGGCTGTATGAGAAATCGTGTCTACCATATCACAATGCAAAACAAATTTCATGGTCATCTGTTACACATGTACATTATGATTCATTGCAAATGTATACAAGAATTTGAATTGCAAGTTTGGAGACTGACTTGCACGAGCAACACCAAACCTGTTTGCATTTCTAAAATATCCGGGAATGGAGCCCACAAATAACGAGTCAGAAAGGATGTTGCGCAAGGTCGTAATCTCACGAAAAATTAGACAACGTCTTGTAACTGAGATGGGTATGAAAATATGATACCATACAGATTGAGCCGTTTTATGACATGGCAGAAAAGAGAAAACAAGCGTTCCAAAAAGTATTAAAACTGTATTAAGGACCTATCCTCTTACAATTTTGATTTTCAGCATCAGATAATTCTTGATCAGCTTTTCTTCTTTTATACCACATGACTATACCTGCAACAAGCATGGTAGGAAGAAGAATTGCTCCAAGCAGTTGCAGTTCAAAAGAGTATAACATGATTTGAATCAAATACTAATTGAAAAAAAGCTATTTAATCAAATCGATCTGGATAATCAAAAATTAGCTATATTAGATACCAATATACAGGCACAATGTGATTAAAAGTTCTGAGATTAAGAAAATAGTCAACGGTTATTCTGATGTCAAAATAGGCATTCTCGGTAGTCATTCGGCACTTGAAATAATGGATGGTGCCAAAGATGAAGATTTTCAAACCAGAGTCTTTTGTCAAAAAGGACGAGAAGGCCCTTATCAAAGATTTGGACGCATTGCAGATGAGATTACAGTTTTAGATAAATTCAAAGACATGGCATCTGCCAAATATCAAAAAGAATTACGAGATTCCAGTACAATCATTGTCCCTCACAGATCACTTACAGTATACTTGGGATACAAAACAATTGAGAATTTATTCAAAGTTCCAATATTTGGAAATAGAAAATTGTTCCAAGCAGAAGAAAGAACTGCTAAAAAAGGACAATACTATCTTTTAGAAAAAGCTAGAATAAAATACCCAAAATTATTCAAAGACCCTAAACGAATTAACAAGCCATGTATTGTTAAAGTTCAAGAAAAAAAGAGACCACTAGAAAGAGCATTCTTTACAGTTTCATCATATAAAGATTATGTAACAAAATCTGAAGAGAAAATCAAGAAAGGATTAATTGCTAAAAAAGATCTTGAAAAAGCAAGTATCGAAGAATTAGCAATAGGAACATACATGAATTTTAATTTCTTCCATACTCCAATCTCGAATCAAGTTGATTTTATTGGAATTGAGCGAAGATTACAAACTAACATTCATGATTACAATGCACTCCCAGCAAAAGAGCAATTAGAAATGGATATTGATTTACAAAATATCGAAGTAGGGCACACTCCTGCAAGTATCAGAGAATCATTACTTGAAAAAGTATTCAAAATGGGAGACAAATTTGTAGCAGCAGTAAAGAAAGAATATGCCCCAGGGATTATTGGTCCATTTTCATTACAAAGTGTAATTACAAAAGATTTAGAATTAATCGTATATGATGTATCATTGAGAGTTCCAGGAAATCCAATTGTTGCAACAACTAGTCCATATACAAAATATCAATATGGTCAAACATTCGGTGTGGGTAGAAGAATTGCCATGGAAATCAAACGAGCACAAGAAGAAGACCGTTTAGATGAAATCGTTACTTGAGCAAAATACTCAAAATCAATTATCATTCTACTGAAAATTACAACGTGTTTTGTAAAGTAAACAAAAAGGCGCAAACCCCTAACTGCAGAACATTGAGAGATTTCCTCTCGTGGTCAAACGTCTAAACGCCTGATTGCCTTTTTCGTTCTGCGGGGTAGCGCGGTCTAATCGCCAGATATTATAACTAACGACATCAATTTGTATAGAACAAATAACTATTTAAAATTTACCATGATTTATTTCAAGAAAAATATCATATTATTGTAAATTATAATAAGATTTACTAGATAATTTCATATGCAAGTCACCAATGAGAAATTATGATCTAGTACTAATACAATAAATGGTAATGAGGAACATTGGAAGACGAATAACCATGATGATAGTCTGGATAAGACAATTCTAGGCTAAAACAATACAAAAAGAAAATTCCACACATGGTTACTCTAAAGCAGTAAACGATTTACAACGAAAAGCAATCTAGATTTACAAAAATATATTTCCAAGACATTCTACAAAATAGTGTTAATTGGTTAGATTGGGAATATATCGAATACCATTCGTTCTAATTTTGAATGATTAAAGCGGTTTGACATTCAAAATGGAATGCTGATACCAATTAACAATACAAACTCTTTTTGAGGTAATCTTTGGATAATACAAATCATCATTGTTTTGATCTTTTGTACAATGTTTTGCTAGACGTTGTCTTGTAGTGACATGAATCTTTATTGTGATGGTTTTGTTCAGTATTTCTCATAGTTCACCCATAGAAAGTATATCAAATAAATTGATTTAATTAACGATTTTCTTAACCAAATCGTTTGACAACTATCTATGATGATAAAATACTTAATTTGACGTCCAACTGGAGAGCTACAAATGACATAGTTAGAAAAGTTAGAGGTGATAAATCAGCTACAATTCAGGCAATAAAGAGACTATTAGAGATAGGATATCTTGAAACTAAACCTGACACAAATAAGATTCTCTATAAGAGAATGAATACGGCTCAAAGTGAATTTAATTTTATACAAATGATGGCAGTTTTTGAAATAAATCAAAAAACTGAACTAAACATCATTAAACAAATTCCCACAATTGTGATGAATGATGGAGTCCGTTTTAGAAAAAAAGGTTTAGAGTTATTAGAACATATTCAAGAAGAAGTTAACAGGGCTAACATGGTTATCGTTAGAATAGATCATCAACAAAAATTAGGAATCATACCCTACAAAATAGCAAAGGAAAGAAAGGAAAAACTAGACAAGTATATTGAAAAAATCATGTCCACCATTTTGAACAAATACCAAGAGAAGAAAACTAGAACTTCAATACAAGAATATTTTCAAGATCATACTATGAAATTAGAATTTAAAAAATAGATTATTGTACAATGCTTGCACATTTACTTCAACGGTGCCCGGTCCCACATACTGCGAGATGCCGAGTTTGTATTCCATGATGAATCAAAAACCATGCTGTATGAGAAATTGCGTCTACTATATCACAATGCAAAACAAATCTCATGGCCATCTGTTGCACATGTACATTATGATTCATTGCAAATGTATACAAGAATTTGAATTATAAATTTGGAGATTGACTTGCACGAGCAACACCAAACCTGTTTACATTTCTAAAATATCCAGGAATGGAGCCCACAAATAACGAGTCAGAAAGGATGTTGCACAAGGTCGTAATCTCACGAAAAATTAGACAACGTCTTGTAACTGAGATGGGTATGAAAATATGATACCATACAGATTGAGCTGTTTTATGACATGGCAGAAAAAAAGAATTAGTATCCAAGAAGAGGTGTTGAAATTGTATTGAGAACTTATCCTCTTACGAATGTATCACAATGGGGTTAAAATCAGCTAGTTTCTACAAAGCCGTTTCATATAACAAAATTAGGTTCTGTAAAGTTATAGGAGAGTCAAACAAAATGATGAAAAGTTCATTGTTAATAGGAGAATCTCAGACCAAATTAGACCAAGAACACCAAAATTAACACCGTGTAGACAAGTCAATAATTGGCTTTATGCTGCATATATCATTTCCTAAATACAGCTTACACGGCTCACCTGAGTTCCATAGATCATCATCATTATAATCATCAACAATACCACCCATTTTCATCATATGTATACACATCTTCTTATTTTTCGCATATTTCAAAAATAGGCATAAACACCAGCACCCCCAAAATCACTGGAATTACCAAAAGATATAGATATTTTTTATTCATGATGTTATTTTAAGTTATATTAAAAAGAGGATTACCTGAGATTTAGTTCCGTTCTTATATTTTCCCAAGGGGTGAATATTGGTATTGTATTCCCTCTCTCATCATCTGTTGTAGTAAAATTATCATTTACTGTAAATGCATATGCAGTTATTGGAACTATCAGTAATACCAATAACGATAGAGTAATTTTTGTCTTTAATAATATCATAGGTTTGATATCCAGGTGATATGATATTAAAGAATAATGATCAAAGTGTACGTGTCTCTTTTTAAGAAATTATTTCACATCTTATAGTTTAGGCAAATAAATTTTGAAAAAATTATAAATTATTTAAACCCCAAAGATCATAGTTTACACTTGCAAAATCAAAACACAACATTAACGGTATCATCTGGTAGTCATTTCATGAAAGGAACAAGTATCGATTTTTTTTTAAGTATAGTATGCAAAAAAGCAAAATAAGACTAGGCTGCAATATAAAGAAAGTAAAATATTTCATATTCTGAGATGTGTTTGGATGTCATACCATCAACTACTGGCTAAATCGCATGGATGAAGAGGGAATAACTGCATCACATCGTAAGAAATACGCGGCCTCTTGTTGTTTTTTGAGTGAAAAACAGTTACTATCATTAAGGAATGATCTAATTTCAGGTCCAGAAAAATTTGGATTTAATCAATTCATGTGGAGTGTAAAATGGTAATTAATCATGTGGATAAAAAGTACAACACTTTATACTCTGCAAGTGCAATGCGTGAATTACTCTACAGAATTGGGTTCTCATCTAAAAAACCACATATTATCTTCAAAAGAGGTGGCCGATATGCAACACCAACAGTGTTTCTAAACAATACAGTTACCATAAAACATGTAATCTGAATAGACAAACGGTACTCCAACTTTATTATCATTTAGTTCTTTAACACCGTCATTCATTATTTCTGAATCCAGGTGTAGAGTATAGAATTTCCCACGTGATGTATATTTTTGATCATCATACTTGGCAGTCTGTGGCACGAAATTGTTGTGAAAATTGAGATCCATATATTTTTCGGTTGTAATTTGAGCCTAGATTGAATAATTAAGAAACAAAGTTATTGATACAGAAATGGTTTTGAAGATTCAGGAGATATCAAGGAAATTTACTAGGGTAGAAAAAGAAAACAAATATCCTAAAAGAGATACAGAGTTGTATTGTGGACATGTCCTCTTACGTTTTAACTAGTGTCCTGATGTACCAAATTACAAACAATCGTATCAATTGAAATTCTAAAATATTTCTTTGTGAAAATGATTGTAAATTTTTAGCAAAAACAAGTATTTTCTAGAATATGCAATTTACAAACTGTATCTCTTCGCCATATGTGGCTGAAAATCCAATTTCCAATCCTGCATGAAAATCAATTTGTGAATTAATTTACAGGATTTTGTATTATGATGTAACTTGTAAATAAGATAGTTTCAGGATTGCCGTTGTCAGTAACGGTTAATGAGTATGTACCATCAGCTAGAGGAACACCTTTCCAACCCTTTGCAAATATACCATTATCTCGTATGTTATTTCCACCGACTTGGTTACCATCTATCATAACTTTAACAGAGTCAATACCAGCAGATGTTCCCCTGAATTTTAACGTTTCAGGGTTGATTGTCATACCATGTTCAAAGGGCATATATCCTGAGCCAACACGCACTTTGGTAATTTGAGCATTTATAGGATTCTTATCATTATTTGCGTCAATTATGATGTAACTTGTAAATAAGATAGTTTCAGGATTGTTGTTGTCACTAACGGTTAATGAGTATGTACCATCAGCTAGAGGATTAACACCTTTCCAACCCTTGATAAATGAACCATCTGAGGATATTTTATTCCCTCCGACTTGACTATCACCTAGTAAAATTTGAATAGATGAAATACCTGTTGATGTTCCCTTGAATTTTGGTGTTCCAGAGTTGATTGTCATACCATGTTCAAAGGGCATATATTCTGTGCCAACACGCACTTTGGTAATTGCAGCACTTGGATTACCATCACCATCTTTGTCAATTATGATACTATATGATTCTAAAATTCTTTTACGTTCATCACCAATACTATCAGTAACTGTTATTGTGTATGCACCATCAGCTAGAGGATCATGTTTCCAAACCTTGAAAAAGGTACCATCACTTCTTACACCATTCCCTCCGACTTGACGATCATCTAGTAAAATTTGAATAGATGAAATACCTGTTGATGTTCCCTGGAATTTTGGTGTTCCAGAGTTGATTGTCATACCATCACTAAATTCTACAAATTTAGTGCCATCATGCACTTTGATGATGGATGCGGATTCGGTTTGTAGATTTTGATGTAGTGATTGTGCCGGACTGTGAGCAACACCGTCAGCTGAAGTAACAGGTGCTGTGGTATCCAAGGTTATAGTAACAGGAGTAGAAGGAACAGAGGTATTGCCTGCTTGATCAGATGCAGTTGCAGTAAAGGTGTTGGTACCAGATCCTAAAGTTACGCTAACAGACCAAGCGCCATTAGAACCAATGGGAACAGATTTCAAGGGAGCACCATTTTGGGTCAGTGTTACAGTGGAATCGACATCTGGGTAACCGACATTTACGGTTCCGGTAATTGTATGGGCAGTCTCAGTTGTACTAGTTGCTTCTGATGTGATTATTGGTGCGGCAGGTGGTAAGTTATCGAAAATTACCATAATAGGAGCGGAATCTTTAGAGGTATTGCCTGCTTGATCAGATGCAGTTGCAGTAAAGGTGTTGGTACCAGCTCCCAAAGTTACGCTAACAGACCAAGCGCCATTAGAACCAACGGTAACAGATTCCAAGACAGTGACATTTTGTCTCAGTGTTACAGTGGAACCATTTTCTGCGGTTCCGGTAATTGTATGGGGTTTCTTATTGGTACTAGTTGCTTCTGATGTGATTACTGGTGCGGTAGGTGCTGTGGTATCAGGTGTTGGTGCATCAGGTGCTGTGGTGTCAACTACGTTTACAGTTCGAGTTGCTGTTGCTTGGTTTGTGCCATCAGTTGCAGTGTATGTAATGATGTATGTTCCTACGACATTTCTATATGCAGATGAATCAATGGATACCACAGAGCCGTCATCAGTTGTTGCTCCGAGTTCTGTGTAATCTGCACCCGACTCAATAATTTGTGGATTGGCTCCAGTCAATGTGATGGTTGGTGCTGTGGTGTCAACTACGTTTACAGTTCGAGTTGCTGTTGCTTGGTTTGTGCCATCAGTTGCAGTGTATGTAATGATGTATGTTCCTACGACATTTCTATATGCAGATGAATCAATGGATACCACAGAGCCGTCATCAGTTGTTGCTCCGAGTTCTGTGTAATCTGCACCCGACTCAATAGTTTGTGGATTGGCTCCAGTCAATGTGATGGTTGGTGTTGTGGTGTCAACTACGTTTACAGTTCGAGTTGCTGTTGCTTGGTTTGTGCCATCAGTTGCAGTGTATGTAATGATGTATGTTCCTACGACATTTCTATATGCAGATGAATCAATGGATACCACAGAGCCGTCATCAGTTGTTGCTCCGAGTTCTGTGTAATCTGCACCCGACTCAATAGTTTGTGGATTGGCTCCAGTCAATGTGATGGTTGGTGCTGTATTATCCAGGGTTACAGTAACAGAATTAGAAACATCAGAGATATTGCCTGCTTGATCAGTTGCAGTTGCAGTAAAGGTGTTGGCACCTTGTATCAAAGTTACATCAACAGACCAAGTGCCATCAGAATCAATGGTGACAGTGGATGTCAAGACATTGTCATTTTGGGTCAGTGTTACAGTGGAACCTTCAACTGTGGTTCCGGTAATTGTTATGGTATTTCCATTTGTCAGAGTTGTAGGTGGAGTGATTACTGGTGCGACAGGTGCTGGTTCAGGTGTTGGGGTATCCCGGGTTACAGTAACAGAATTAGAAACAACAGAGGTATTACCTGCTTGATCAGATGCAGTTGCAGTAAAGGTGTTTTCACCCTCTCGCAAAGTTACGCTAACAGACCAAGTGCCATCAGAAGCAATGGGAACAGATTTCAAGGGAGCACCATTTTGGGTCAGTGTTACAGTGGAATCGACATATGGGAAACCGACAACTGCGGTTCCGTCAATTGTATGGGCAGTCTCACTTGTACTAGGTGTTGGTGATTTGATTACTGGTGCGGCAGGTGGTGTGTCATCGAAAATTACCATAATAGAAGTGGAATCTTTAGAGGTATTGCCTGCTTGATCAGTTGCAGTTGCAGTAAAGATGTTGGTACCATATCCCAAAGTTACATCAATAGACCAAATGCCATTAGAACCAACGGTAACAGATTCCAAGACAGTGATATTTTGGGTCAGTGTTATAGTGGAATCATTTTCTGCGGTTCCTGTAATTTTATGGGTATACTCATTTGTACTAGTTTCTGGTGATGCTGGTGATGTGATTACTGGTGCGGCAGGTGCTGTGGTATCCAGGGTTACAGTAACAGAATTAGAAACATCAGAGATATTGCCTGCTTGATCAGTTGCAGTTGCAGTAAAGGTGTTGGCATCTTGTATCAAAGTTACATCAATAGACCAAGTGCCATCAGAAGTGGCAGTAGGTACCAAGGCAACGCTATTTCGGGTCAGTGTTACAGTGGAACCATTTTCTGCGGTTCCGGCAATTGTATGGGTATCAGCATTTGTACTAGGTGTTGGTGAAGTGATTACTGGTGCGGCAGGTGCTGTATTATCCCAGGTTACAGTAACAGAATTAGAAACATCAGAGATATTGCCTGCTTGATCAGTTGCAGTTGCAGTAAAGGTGTTGTCACCTTGTATCAAAGTTACATCAACGGACCAAATGCCATCAGAACTGGTAATGGTAGTAGGTGTCAAAGCAATATTATTTTGGATCAGTGTTACAGTGGAACCTTCAACTGTGGTTCCGGTAATTGTTATGGTATTTTCATTTGTCAGAGTTGTAGGTGAAGTGATTACTGGTGCGGCAGGTGGTATAACAGTAATATGAATTATGTTGGCTTTGTCACCTACGGCCCAGCCGTTGTTACGGTCAGTAAAGTGTACAGAGTTTAAAGTACCACTACCGGTACTAGGAGTTTGGTCAACCCAAGTGCTGCCGCCATTAACTGTGTATAGTATGAGTTGGTTAGTACCTACGATCCAACCGTTGTTACTGTCAGTAAAGTGTACAGAGTGTAAAGTATTGGGGCCAATAACGACATGTTCAGTCCAAGTGGTACCGCCATCAGTGGTATGTAGTATGACTCCATTAACACCTACGACCCAGCCGATCTTATCATTTACAAAGTGTACAGAATGTAAAGTAGTAGTGACACCACTGGTTTGTCCAGTCCAAGCGGTACCGCCATCATCAGTGTATAGTATGACTCCATTATCACCTACGACCCAGCCGATCTTATCATTTACAAAGTGTACAGATCGTAATTCAGTATTGACACTACTGGTTTGTCCAGTCCAAGTGTCACCGCCATCAGCAGTGTACAGTATGACTCCACGTTGGGGAGCATAATTAACACCTACTGCCCAGCCGTTGTTATCATCTACAAAGTGTACAGAGTTTAAAGGAGTTGGTCCCACAAATCCACTAGGAATATTTTGTCCAGTCCAAGCAGGGACATTGTCATCAGTGTGTTGTATGACTCCCTGACCGGAATTAGTACGACCTACTGCCCAGCCGTTGTTATTTGCAAAGTGTACAGAGTTTAAATTATTACCGTTAGTACTGGTTTGTCCAGTCCAAGTATTACCACCATCAGTAGTTTGTAGTATGGCATTACTACCACCTACGATCCAGCCGTTGTTACGGTCAGTAAAGTGTACAGATTGAAGATGTGTATCTGATAAATTTTGTTCACAATCAGCATTATCACCACAGATATTTATCGAGTTCATTGGAGTCAAAGTAATAGTATCACCTAGAGGCATAGTGAGATGAAGTATGACTTGATCAATTCCATTGCCACCTACGACCAAGGCTTTGTTACTGTCAGTAAACTGTACGGATCGTAAATTACTAGGGGCATTGCTGGTTTGTTCAGTCCAAGTGACACCACCATTAGTGGTGTACAGTATGAAACCAACATCAGAATCAACGTAACTACCTACAATCAAGCCGTTGTTACTGTTAGTAAAGTGCACAGAATTTAATAAAACTTCTAGGTTATCACCATTAGGAATAGTTTGTTCAGTCCAAGTGGTACCGCCATTAGCGGTAAAAAATATGGATGCATCAGAGCCGCTACTTATGGCCCAACCATAGTTATGATCAACAAAATGTACAGAGTTTAAAAAGTCAGAGTCATTAGTGATTTGTTTAGTCCAAGCCTGACCACCATTAACAGTGTCCAATATGACTCCGTCTTCTCCTACGACCCAGCCGAACGTATTATCTGCAAAGTGTACAGATTGTAAAGTACTAGTGACAGTACTGGTTTGTTCAGTCCAAGTAGTACCGCCATCAACAGTGCGCAGTATGACTCCGCTGTTTCCTACGACCCAGCCGATCTTATCATCTGCAAAGTGTACAGAGTTTAAAGCAGTGGTGACACTATTGGTTTGTTCAGTCCAAGTGGTACCGCCATCAGTAGTGTACAGTATGACTCCATTATCACCTACGACCCAGCCGATCTTATCATCTGCAAAGTGTACAGAGTTTAAAGCAGTGGTGACACTACTGGTTTGTTCAGTCCAAGTGGTACCGCCATCAGTAGTGTACAGTATGACTCCGCTGTTTCCTACGACCCAGCCGATCTTATCATTTACAAAGTGTACAGAGTTTAATTGTTTAATACAATCAAGATTACCCTCGCAGATATTTGTATCAAGCACACTAGTCAAAGTAATATCATTTGTTTGTGCATTGGCATTACTTGGAATGACAACTGCAAGAGCAGAAAGTAAAATAATTGATAATAATGCAAATTGTATCTTCATTTATGAATCTACACAACTACCCCCCCCCCCCTTATAAACGAAACATTGGTAATGTGGTAAGAGGATAAGTCCTCAATACAGTTTTAACACTTCTTCTGGGATGCTTGTTCCTCTTTTCTGCCATGTCATAAAACAGCTCATCAGTATGCCAAATATTTTCATACCCATCTCAGTTACAAGACGTTGTCTAATTTTTCGTGAGATTACGACCTTGCGCAACATCCTTTCTGACTCATTATTTGTGGGTTCCATTCCTAGATATTTTAAAAATGTAAACAGGTTTGGTGTTGCTCGTGCAAGTCAGTCTCCAAACTTGCAATTCAAATTCTTATATAGCAAAGAGATAAAGTTCGTGAACTAAATTATCCCAAAATAAAAGATTTTTTGATCAGTTTACACAATGAAATACATGAACAAGTTAGAATCACTTGAAACAGCATATAGAAAAGAACACGCAGATGTTGCAATGAGAATGATTGCAGTACTAATGATTTTAAAAAATGGTAAAGACGTACAAACTGTCGCAAAAAATTTATGTTATTGCACAAACTGGGTGCGTAAATGGGTTGGTCGTTTTGAAGTAGATGGTCTCTACAATCTACCAAGAAGCAGTAGACAGATTAATCTCAAAGAAAAGAATGGATGGTATCATCTCAAAAGCAATGTCAACTTTGTTTACGTCTATAATGTTGCAGTAAACAATAGATTATTCTACTGGAGTAAAATTACACATAACTCACATCAGAAAGATAATGCACCAGTATGGAATGTCTGCAAAAACTTCACAGAAATACCATATTAATCGTGCAAGTATATTTGCAGCGACGCATTATGAAGAAAATTTCACGCCTAAAAAATGATGGATTTGTCATTGTAATGGCAGATGAGAACTTTGTGAGAGATGTAAAAAAAAGGAAAAAATACTGGACAAAAGTTAACAAGAGAATTTTTTCATACACAGGGAATCATGAAAGCCTGGTAGTATTGTCACCATCACAGAAATAGTCAGTTGTTTAGAGTTTATGATAAATTCAATGATAGATTCAATGATAGATTCAATGATAGATTCAATGATAGATTCAATGGTATAACATTTGTAGAATATCTAAAAGAGTTACACTGGAAATACGGTAAGATTGCAATAATGCTGGACCGAGCATCAGTTCATAAATCAATAAAGGTCAAGGAATATCTTGCAAAGAATCCTAATGTCAAACTAATATGACTTTCAAAGGGATCACCGTATCTAAACATGATTGAGTAATGCCAGAAGATTGGCAAGTATGCACTGTTGGTATCTATACATTATGCAATGTTTACAGATATGAACAAGGCAGTCTCTAAATATTTTAGGGTAACAAAGTTCAATCTTGATATTGTAAATTATATTTTCAGAAACCCTGCAAAAGTGTTCACAAACTTTTGATCTTCGTTATAGATACTTCTCATTATTGCTTGATTATGTGTTAGTGGTGAATAATTGATAATCACCATTTTTTATTATAAAAAAAGAAAAATTCAATTATTTTCGAAGTTGTGTTTGGATTTTATCTAACAACATATCTTCATTCAGGCTCTTCATTAAATTAGAATTTAGTGCCTCACCATCTTTTAATTTGTAATACCCATCTAATACTCCAGAGATATAGTAATCATCTCCATAGATTGTATGTGGTTCAAGACTAAGCATCAAAAGAACTATTTCATTTACTTCTAATTCAGGATGTCCCGTATAGTGTACAATATTGTTGTATGTACCTCCCAACACTTTAACAGTTACAGTTTCCCCATCATCTGTTTTTTCACCTTTTATGAAACTTGTTGGTATTATTTCATAGATTGTCATCACACTAGGTTTACCATCAATTAATTGAAGTGATGTTGTCTTGGATTCCACTTTTCCCTTCAAAATCACATCTGAAAGATTAGTCACTTCCTCAACTTCATATGGTGCAAATGTTGAATGTGTCTCCATAGTAATAGGTATCACACCCATTACAAACAATACTGGAATAATTGTGATGATACATGAAATGATAATTTTTTTGATATGTTTCATCTCTAATACATTCCTTGAATTGCAATGATTTCAGGTGATTGAAGTGTTCTTTTTATGACATTAGATGCAATTGAATCATGTATAACTGATGAAGTACTTGAATGATGATTCAGTTTTAACAGATGTCCAATCTCATGGATTGCTATTGATTTGTAGTCTCCAGCTCCAGAAGGATTAGATCCATTTCCAAATGTGTAATCATCGTTGAAGTTAATCCATGCAGTAAACAGATATGGCCATCCAATGGTAGTTGGGGTAGCCCAAGGACCAGACGTGCCCATACTTGAAGTCCCAATATCGATTCCTGATGTGGATTCATTAAGATTCCAATTACTGGAACTAACACCATTCCATTTGTTTGCAGATCATTGAAAGTCACTACATGGATTGATGTAAGAATTATTAATATTATTCAGGTTTGACTTGCATTTGAAATGTTGAGTGACACTTGTCCAAGTTGAACCTTCAAATGCTGCAAATGCAGTAGTTGTACTTAAACTGAGAATCATTACAGTGGATAATACAGTAAAGAGAAGTGTTTTGATAGTCTTTAAAGTGATTTTTTGATTATTTATCTTATTCATGTTATTGTACTATCTTAAAAATAATCACAATATAATGACACATTTGTAATTTCTTAGTAAATATGTCTTGAATTAGCTGTTTATTGTGAGCCTCGGGTGTACAAGTGCCACAAATCTGCTCCATGTGACTAAAGATGTCTTGCTATAACGAAAAGCAAAAGTTCGTGAATTGTTTTCAAGGTATCTTGGTTTGTTTGTTCGTATTTGTCTAAGTAAAAAAATCAGATTGTTATTTTTTGATGATTTTTAGTTCACGAACATTTTATCGTTGCTATATCAGATCTCTTGCGTAATTAGAGTGATTTTTTACAAAGTTTTGTATTTTAATAAAATTTATGCCTAAAAATCCAAATTTTCAAATTAATTTTGAAAACCATACTTCAAAATTTATGCTTAGAAATAATTACGTAAGACGTCTATCTCTTGAAACTTTGATATGTCAAGTGATTTCATTAGATGAGTTGCGTAATTACAGACAAAATCTGACCTTTCACTTGATTTGATTTCTAATCGTTCCATGATGTCATGGGATGAATTCTTCTTTCCATTTTATCTTGAAATTAACAATTCCACATACAATTTCACTAACCATGTCATAGTGACATAATTTGTTCCTAAACACCTCATGATTTATTCTGAATTTCTTGATTTGAGCAATGATATGCTCTACCTTTATTCTAATTTTTGACTGTATCTTATTCCATTCCTTTTGAGATTTAATCAATTCCTTTCATCTTTTTTTCTTGTATAGTAAAATGCTGATTTGTTTTGGAAAATCTTTTTGAATCCTCAAATATCCAAAGTCATAAAATACCATTAATTTTTCAGAGAATGTTGGATGCTTTGATTTGTATGTTTTGTAATCATGATGACTGTCAGGTGAGTGTGTAGATTTGTGGATTATTATCTCATCAAGATTTATGGTGATTTGATTCTTTACAGTATGTTTTTTCCTGAATAATGTGTCTTTCTTTTGCGTTAATCTTTTGGTCTAGGGATTAGCTGTTCAGTACCATGAATCATTGCAATTAATTCCGGAAAGAATTGTTGCATGCTGTTAATCTTTTTTAAATCTGCAGAGTTTGGATGGGATTGGAATGTCTCACTGCAGGTTCTAAATATTAAATGTCCCTCATTACATTTGATTTATCAAATATCATTCCTAGCATATCATATGTTGTGTACATTATACAGCATATGAAAAACATTAGAATTCTGTCTTTGATGGAATGATCAAATTTGCATCCTGCGCCAATGTATCTTTGTCTATTTTTGGATAATCTCTTTTGTTCTATAGTTTTGTAATTTTTCTTTATCTCCTTGTACAGGGAATCAAATTGTGGAACAGTTAATCCTGTTATGGATGGGGGGACTGTTTTAGTTTTTTTACTAATTTGGTATGATTGAACATAAAATGATGTTGTTCTATCTTAGCTTTGGATCTTATGATTAGAAAATGTTGAGATTATACTCAAATTAGACTAATTATGCAACTCATCTACTGAACCTAGAACATATAGCATTCAGGTTATATGTTTGGGAAAGCATTGACAATCCTTCAGCACCATCTTCTCCACTATCCATGATAGTAAATGTCAGTGAACGTGAAATCTAATTAAATAAAAAACGCTTCATAATTCGGCAATTCACATCATCTATCAGTTATAGCTTAGAAGGTTGATTAATCATCAGCATATTTCCTCATATTATCTTGAATATATTACCATTTAATCTAAAAATCAAAAGATTTTTCACATGATGAAATTTTATTACAGTGATGGCCAATCTTGAAAAACTATATCAAAATGTAGCAGAACATGTAATTCAAAGATGTCACGGAGCAATCAAAATCACTAAACATGGAAGAATAATTGAAGTTTATGACACTAGACGACATATTTGGAGTGACGGGTTGGCAGGTCTTATAATTAAAGAAGAATCAAAGAATGCAAATTTACGTGAATGGGAAGTCGCAAGGTGTATTAGGCCTCGTATAATTTCTATACTTCTTGAAGATAAGAAAGGATTACTATCAACGCGGTTAGCTCCTGACAGTGTAGAAAATCAAACTAGGAAAAGATTATCAAAGAAAAAATTTACTGTTAAAAAACCCACAACAAAGAAATCAACAACTAAGAAACCCATTAGAAGAAAGTCTAATCAATAACCTACTTTTCTGATCAAGTGTGGTTCTTTTAGCATAATTATATCATCTTTCATTGATGATAGTTCTACTTTTTTGAGATTGTGATTTGTCATTACAATTAGTGCCTCACATCTAGAACATAGAATTGTCTTCCCATTGGACCTTTCTTCTCTAACTATGTCTTTTTCTAATCTATCTTCTTTTTGACACGTAGGGCAAAGTCTTGGCTCTTTTAGTATGGTAATTATCTCTTTAATGAAAATAGTTTTCCCCATGTTAAATTATTCATAAAATACCACTAAAGTATTCAGCTATGTTCGTTAAACATACTCAAGCACAAATTAAGATAAAACCAATTATTTTGAAATTAATTTTTATGTTTTTAAAAGACCATCATAATAAAAGAATATGGGGGAATAAAAGGGCATCTTGAACATTTAAAATCAGATATTGAGGAATTAAGAATTACTGCAGATAAGATAATTCTTTATTGTTTTTTCTCAAGAGTGTAATTTTCAGGAATTATGATAAATCCAGCTAGTTTTTCAGCAATTCTTTCATCACTCTGATTACTGTTTCCCTTGTTTGACCGTAAGAGGATAGACCAGCCACAAAATCAAATATTGTAAATCATACGAGTCTAAATTCTAGGATTCTCTCTTATGGGCAAACCCTGAGATTATACATTGCGAGATGCAAAGGCATTTGCTCAAATTACTAATCAACAAAAGACAATCAACTAGAGGATATGAAAAAATATACAAGCAATACCGGAATCATTTTGAAAATTTAGAAATTACATTCTATAAAGATCCGCAACTGCAAACATGTTAGAAAATGATTACACAGTAATCTCACACCAACTTGGAGGGCGTCTTGTAACTGAAATATGAAAATATGGTGCCATGTTGATTGACTCGTTTTGTGTGTTGGTAGAAAAAAACAAAAGAAGAGACACTGAGATTATTGAGAACCTAAACCCTCTTACAATAAATCAATTGAATTAATTATTTTCCTTGCATTGCTTCACCTAAACTAGACATCATTGTTGAGTTGATGTAACTTAACAAACCACTAACTCGCGGTGCTGAAAGATTGGCAGTATAGTGATAAATACGTCCATTCTTTTTTTCACGTTTTATTACTTTCTCTGAAAGAAGATTTTGAATACTTCTTTGTAGTGTTCTTGATGGGATTACTGTTAGTTTAGAAATTTCATCTTCTGTGTATTGCAATCATTCATTTGTTAAAAGAAAGTCTAAAACTTTTGCATTTGTAGTAGGAAATAATCGAGTTAACGGAAGTTGTATGTTCTCTTCTTTTTCTAATATTTTCATGGCATTACTAAGGAACTAAAATGGTAT
This sequence comes from Candidatus Nitrosopumilus sp., assembly GCA_965262905.1. GTDB lineage: Archaea > Thermoproteota > Nitrososphaeria > Nitrososphaerales > Nitrosopumilaceae > Nitrosopumilus. The sequence continues at coordinate 83,533 of OZ253567.1, read as the reverse complement.
AAATTTTGCCAAATTTGGCTATTAATGCTTTATATTTATTCGATCTAATTGCCACCATTGGCAATTAATATATCATGGAACTATAAAGCTTGATTGTTGTTTACAGTTAAAGAATAAAAAAATAAAATTTTTCATGTATCGAAAAATGAAAGGGACAAATTATATAATAAGAAATGAAGAAGAATATTCAAAACATTTGCAAGTAATTTTGAAAGAAATACTCAAACTGCTTATGAAGAATTAAGGGTTGATAAAATCATTGAAGAATATAAAAACAATCATTTAAAATTTTACACATTGAATTTTTTAGAAAAAGGACAAGAGATTCAAACAATTATCAAGAATGAGCCTTTTGAAGCAAAATCAGACATGATTCAACCTGACGAAAAAGATTTTAATAATTTACACCAAGAGTTCAAAGATGCAAGTGCCAGAAGTTATCCCAACAGAGGATTTTACTATTTTTGTACAAAAATTGATGATCCAAATGATTGAATTGTACTCATAAAAACAAAACCTAACGTAAAACCATACAGAATTATTTTAGGGTCACTTGATGCAAAAGATTCACGAATATCTAAAATATAGAAAGCTACTCTAAAAGTTTCAAAAATTAACAAAGGTGAACCATTTATTAGAAAATGGATTGAAAATATAGAGCAGAAAGCCTGTGGTAATAATAGATTGCCTTCAAGATCTGCATTTCAAATTTTCATTCATTTAGGTCAGTTGAAAGTTGTTGGTAAAAAAGGAAACACTATTTTATCAAGTTACAAAAACTGATGATTGACTTTAGTTCCAGATACTTGTCCATACATAACAGCACCCTGCTAACTTGCCTGTTCACCTGAGATATATCTAATATAGTTAAGGATAAAATATTTGAACATTTTAACACCGCTGACATCGAACCTTGTTTACTAATTCATTTTTTCGTTAAAATATAATGAAATTCATAGGAAATAGAATAAAATTATGGATTACGTTATACGGTTTATTTATTTAGATCTGAATTAAAGCAAAAATTTCTAATTGGGAAACAAAGTTATCTGAGGTATGGTTCTCTAATCACATCAATTATCTCAAGATCAACATTAAGCAGATTATCCATTATCTGTTCTTGCTCATTCATAGTATCTCAATTATAAACTAAAAGAAAAATCATTCCAATCAAAAGTAATGTTATTCAGATTCCATGCTTTCTTTTAGGAGATTTTTCCTAACGAGAATTGGAATATTGTAAAATGCACCCAATGCCATAGCGTCTGAAGCACGATAATTTCTCAATACAAGGTCTTTCTTGCCTGTAAAGTATAGATTTGCACGTAACACATCACCACTTTCATAAATTTTGACTTTAACTAGTACCAATTCATTTTGTTCACAAATTTCTTCAATCATCTTGTAGATAGATGGTGCAGCCTCACCTTCAGTTTCTCCAAAACTTGAGATGTGTTTTGCAACTTCACCAGAAAATGCCCTCATATGAAATTCCTTACCATTATCAGCTTTTAGAACAACCATACCTTCAACAGCGTATGGGTCTACAAATCCAACATAATTAATTTTTACAGAGTCATAATCAGGCTCTTGTGCTTGATCAATTTCCATTGTATTACGCATAAACTTTCTGTTCAGTGCTTATAAAGATAGCAAAATTTGAGATCAAAATCACGAATAGGTAAATTATTTTTTAACGATCACTTCTCACGTGTAACCCCAAATTATTTAAAATCCCCAACTAAGGTAGCTTAATGTCAACTAATCCAGAACGTGCAGTATCATACGTTCTTAGCAAGTCAGTTACAAAGTACATGGACAAAGATGTATTGATTCTCGGACTAGATACACAAACTAGAGAAGCTGCCAGAATGTTACGCCATTACGAAACAGATGACATTGTTGTTACAGATAAAGACAATCTCCCTGTTGGAATTGTTACAGATGAAGATATTCTAAGTAAAGTTAGTGATGTCACAGTTTACGCAGAAACTACAACACTGAAAGAGGTCATGAGTGCTCCCCTAATTACAATTAGTGAAAAATCAACATTACAAGATGCATTACACAAAATGAGAGATAATAATATTAGAAAACTCCCTGTCCTATCAAAGAAAAACCAAGTGATGGGGATGATTTTTCAATCAACCATTGCAAATGTCATACGAGATGCTACAGATACTGCACCTCGTCTATTGAGTCCACCAGTAAAAGCAGTTTTAGGAAATCTAGGTTTTGTGTTACAATTTGCAGGAGTACTGTTGCTTGTGCCAGCAATTGTTGCAACATTATTAGAAGACCCATTAACTGCTACAGGAATTTATCTTACAACTGTTCTCTTACTGGTTACAGGATTCTTTCTGAATTCTTATGGTGAAAAATCTAGTCTAAATTTACAACAGGCATCAATTTTGGTGTTTGCAAGCCTATTTTTGCTGTCATTGTTTGGAACAATTCCATATCTCTACGTATTTCCAAGTGATGAAACAAATATAGAAGTATTTAGCAATGCATTTTTTTCAAGTGCTGCAGGTTTCACAACAGGTGGAATATCTCTATTTGATGAACCAGAAGAACTTACACAAAGTTTCACATTCTTCCGCAGCTATACACAGCTTGTAGGAGGAATGAGTTTCATTTATTTGGTAATTACGGCATTTTATCCAGAGTCAAAATTACAATCAATGAGAGGTTTCATATCTGGAAGAACACTTCATATGAAAGAACTTTTCTTAACCATCACAGTTATCTTTTCAATTTACATTGTAATTGTTGCATCATTACTGCATATTTTCAATGAAGGAGATATTATTGATAATTTCTCATTGGCCATGAGTACTCTTTCAACAGGGGGATTTATACCCACATCCACAATTCTTGACGGATTACTATGGCAAGAGCATGTTATCTTAATGGGTGCAATGATACTAGGAGCATTGCCATTTACATTCCATTATGCATTTGTAAGAAAAAAATTCCTATCACCAAAACTTGGAAAAGAAGTTTTGACATACTTTGCAATTTTAGGAAGTGCAGCTGTTTTGTTTATGGGGATTAGTGGATTAGATCCAATGTTGAGTGCATTTTATTCAGTGTCAGCCAGTACAACTGCAGGACTGCAACAAGAAAGTCTTGCAGGATTAAATGGAGGAGCACATACTATTCTGATAATTTTGATGTTCATAGGAGGATGTGGATTCTCTACAGCAGGAGGTTTGAAAATATTCAGGATATTTCATCTTAGAGATGTCAGGGCATTACTCAGTAAAGCAAAACGTGCAAAACTATCAACTCAAACAAAAAAAGAAGTAATTTCTACACTCATTATTCTAGCATTATTTCCTACAATTTCAGCAATCACAGGAATGCATCTTGCAGCAATAGAAGATGTTCCATTCCAAGATGCATTTTTTGAAGCTGCTGGAGTAATTACCACAGGAGGATTGTCTGCAGGAGTAATCGATTTTGATACAGATCCTGCAACAAAAATCGTCTTGGGATTCTTGATGATCTTTGGTAGATTAGAAATAATTGCAATCATCTACATTTTTGTGCCTAAACTTAGTTAAGATAGAATTTAATTTCATATAGAAAAATCATGACTGTGCAAAATAGAACCAACCAAGGAAAAAAACTAATTATTTTAGGATTTGTAACTATTGGAATTTTATTTTTCATGTATGGCAGATATCAAGATCCTGAGATCATAACACCCAGTGCCATAGACACCATACAAAGAATTGCCTATGGATTTTACGTTATTCTAATAGTTTCATTTGGAGCTATTGCATTTGGAATGTACCGCTATCATAGAGAAAAAGTAGAAAACAAAGGAAAGGATCTTTCTTCAATCATTGCATTAACGACATGGAATTCCAAATCTCGAAAAATCTTTGTTGCAACATTTATCGGATACGGAATATTTTTTTCACTAGTTTCTGGAACACTAGTGTATCAACCAGAAGTTAGCTTTTCATATCATTATGGTGCCACTATCCCGTCAGGGTTTGTTGCACCATGTTGTGATGGACCAGGATACATGCCACAAGTTATCATATACCTTACAGATCATGTTGGATTAAATATAATACCAATTAATTTAGTGTTGCAAATTATTGTTTCATATTTGGTAGGATTAAACGCATCAATTGCAGTCAACGCATATACAATTTCTAAAAAAGGTAGAGGGGCAAGCAGTATAGGTGCAATAGCAGGGTTATTCATCGCATGTCCAACTTGTGCAGGATCATTTTTGTCAGTGTTCATTGGAACTGCAAGTGGAATTGCATTATCAATTGCATTAACTCAACTACAAACATTTTTTATTGCAATTTCAATCCCCATTCTATTGATAACACCATATATCATGGCAAAAAAATTACGAAATGCTGATGGTAGTTGCAAGGTTAATCCAGATTAGAATTTCTTTACTTTAGGAATTTTATAATTACCAATATCATAACCGTCTCGACGAAGATATTTCAAACTTAACTTGTAAATAATTTCATCATGATCAACTTTTTCTAAAATCTCAGCCCATAGAACCTTGCCATTATTTTCAATGATTTTTTTAAAATCAGGGTTTATAGATTCTGCCATATCTCTGCATTGATCAAATGTTTTTCCATTTTTGTAAGCACGAATACGCCTATCACAACTATCCATATTCAAGTTAAATCAAAATTGTAAATAAACCTAATATGAATAACTTGAAACAAATACTAGATTAAAGATGGTAAAACATGGCAATAAAATCAACTGAAGAATATATTGATTTTTTCCTAAATCTGAACATGGGAGAAAATGTGCCATTATTGAGTTTTGTAAATAACGAAAAAATGGTACTCAAACAAAAACTAGAATACAAGAATTTAGAAAAAGAACCAATAAAGAAAGGAATCGAGATATTAGAAAAATTAGTAATAGAGATTAGCGAGATGGGAGAAAAAGCAGTGATTGTAAAATATCAAAAGTAAATTTTAGGAGAAATAATGGATAAAAATTCAGAAATAATCAAAACAGAAATTATCAGAATACTAAATGAGAATGGGAAGATTAGAGGTACCGACCTTGCCAAAAGAGTAATAGAAAAAGTAGGTAATGAGAAAATAGTATACAGAGAGATAAGCTCACTAGTAGAAGCAGGGGAAATTGATAAAAAAGTTCACAGTCGGGCACATATTGAATATGAGCTGATTAATCTCTCAAAATCAGTAAATAATCAACTAAAACATCTACATAAAGAAGCAGATATAATATTTGAAGAAATTACTAATTTTGAAATTACAGTAAAGCAGGAAAATTTATCACATCATGAAAGACTAGGATCAATTATTCACCAAATACACATAGTTCAATCAACTGATGGAATAATGAAATTGCTATCATACTATTCTGCATTTAAAAAAGACAAAATGTATTCACAAATTATAAGAAAAATAAATGATTGTTGGGAATCAATAATGAACAATATAATACATCAATCAGAGGAGGATTTTCTTAATGAAGTTCTTGCAAATTTGAGAATATCGCATATGGATACAAAGAACGTAAACTAGTCTACAATCTTAACAAGGTAGATTGGCCTATCTGCCTTTTCTTCATAAATGAATTCAGATAGTTGAATATTTTTAATTTTTTTATCACTAAAAAAGTGAATATACGCACGATTATCAGCCGTAAGTAACTCACAATCATTTTCTTTACAAAAAGTTGCCAATGTCTCATCATAGTCTCTTTGTTTCAAATCAACCCCAACTACGAATATTTTATCATAATTTTTCAGATATTTTTTAGTATCTTCATTTACTAACCACTTGCAGTTTTGATCAATTAACACATTTTTCATTCTTTTTTCTCTAATTCCCGTATTTTTAATCCAAGTCTCTTTATTTTTTTTCTTAACTCTATATTTTCATCCCTTAGAGAATCTCTTGTGAGTATTTCATTAAGATCCATGAATTTGCTGTATGAATTATTAACTTAAGCGTATCGGGATTATGAAATCATAAATTCAAAGTACCATCAAGTACTTATTTTCAATTATATAAGAAAATACAATGGATGTAAAAAAAGAAGATACATCAGAAGAGTCTAAAAAAAATCATATCTCATACTACAAATCCCTTACCAAAGTAATATCAAACATTCAGAAAGAAAAAAACCAAGAAAGCGAGCCAGCAATTAAAAGTCATTTAGAAAATAGAATAGATGCAATGGAGAAGGATAAGAAAAGAATTAGAGACATGTTTCCAGATATCAAAGAGGAGGAGTGGGATGGTTACATCAACTGAAAAAAATCACAACAAGCATCTAGACATGCTTCATGACTACAAAATCCACCTTGTGAAATATATCGAAATGTTGGAAAAAATGGACAAACAATCGGAATTTGCAAAAGAATGGAATCAATCCACAATAAAGGAACGAAAACAGGAAATTCAAGTTATTGACAAAATTTTAAAAAATTTAATTCGATTCTAGGCTGGATTTTAAAGATAAATCATATAGTGAATTACAAAAAACATCAAGATGTTCTGAGGATACGCCATCAAACCAAGCTAATTCTTTGTCGATGTTAAATCCTTCAAACGTATATTTTAAATTTGATTTCACATATTTAATTTCATTCTTGATTAGTTTAGAAATTTTTTCTTGCATGTTAATAGATAATTCATAATCACAGGTCATCAAATCAATTTGTATAAGATAATTCCCGTGTAGAGGGTTTATTTTTGCCTTGACAAAAGGCCTATTTTCTTGTAGGCATTCACGATAAAATTTATCGTATTCAAACATTTTTGAATCAGCAAAATATTTTCGAATTGCCATTGATATCTAACAACTAGTGTTGTTAAAAAAGTCTAAAGACTAGCAGTTATTTTTTTAACTTTTGTGATTAATACAAGTTTTGTACTAATTGGCATTTCAGGCTCCATTGTAAAATAAACAATGTTTCGTTTTGTGTAAATTACCATTTGAGATACCTTTTCTCTTTCTACGTGAACATATCTTACCTTGCCAAGGGATCTATCAAACTCTTTTCTCATAGTACGTCTCTGAGCAACTTGTTTACAGAAATGTTCTTCTTCCCTTTGATTTTTTAAATTAGTTTTTCCTGTTTTCATAATGGCCTCACGGATATTGCCTTTAGGATCAATAATTGCTGCAAACCTCATCTTAGTATCTAATTTGAGGATTTTTTGAACTACATCAAGCAAATCAACTTTTTTGGCTGTCATTTCTAATTTAGAAATAAAGATTTAGTAAATATAAGCTATCAAATATTACAATAAAAGCAATCTCAAGACAAAGTTAAATTTATTCAAAAATATGCCGATCAGATAAAAAATCCATTAAAATTATTCCCAATGAATTGTAGACACAATCAAGTCTAGAAAAATCAAAAAGTGTAAATGTCATGGCAATCCTAAAATAAAAAACGAGATATTCATACAATAGGGGATTTAGATTTAATTAAAAGAGTCCCTACTCTGTTCATCAAGACATACATTTTGTTGTTGTTTATTAAACAGAAAAAATTACTTTCAATATGAAAATGTCCATAGCAATTACCATTATAGGCATCACCATGTTTGGATTTGGGCTGATATTGTTCTATTCAATAGAATTAGGACAGACAGATCCAGTTTTGAGATTACTGAAAAACACAGGTACGTTTGTAGGTATTAGTGGAATGGGAGTTGGTCTAGCAGGGATTTTATTATACTTGATTAATAAAAACGAGCCAACACTCAAAGAACATTCAGAATCTTAAATGTTACATACAATTCCATTATTCACTTGAAACAATTTAAAATCCATAATTAGAAAAATATGAACCACGAAATAGAGAACTAGATTATAATAACACATGTAAATCCAAAGAATAAATGACTGACAAAATTTGGTTGGGAGGCATATATCTCAAAGATGAAGGAGGTTATGAAATAATTCTCAAATCATTAAATCATTATAAAAATAGATTAAAAACTCTCAGTGAGAGTCCAGAGTTAAAAGATGCAGGGGCAACATTTGGTTCAATTTTAAACCAACAAGCAAGAAAAACAGTTCCTAAAATTAATGAAGTTATTGGAAAAATTCAAACATGTCTTCATGATGCACAAATTTTGAAAGAGTTAGAAAAAGAAAAACAATTTTTAGAAAAATCTCTAACATGTTATGAATCAGATATTCACAAAGCAGAGAACACAGGAAATGAGTATTTTGTAAATTTGGTCGGAGACATGATTCAAGGAAGGAAAGATCTTGTAACCATTAAAACAGCATTAGATAAAATTAATAATTTTTTAGATTAATCTTGCAATCCTTGCAAGTACCAATCAAAATATGGCAATAATGCCTTGCATTGTTTCTTTTTCTCCTGATCATTATCAGAATCTTGTATTTTTTGGATTTTACCTTGCAAATATTCTGAAATTAATGTACTTTTGAAATGAGGTTTTATTTGATTTAAAACATCAATTGTTGTTTCAGGTGTTGTCTGTTCAAAATTATTCAAGATTATTTTTATTTGATCTTCTAAAGACATGATAATAACTAAAAAATCCCATTATTGTTTTATAGAGTTTAGTAAATCCTCATTATCCCAGGTTAAACGAAACTTTCCAGTAACTCGAAACATGTGAATTTTTCCACCTTCTTTGAAAAAAAGTTTGAATGATTTGTGAGATGTATCTTCAATTTCTAGACTAACATCTTTTTTTATTGATTCAAAAATTATAGGGTTATTTGAGATTTGTTTCCATTCATCTTCATCAAAATCCATGTAAAATTTTGTATACAATAAACCCATTTGAACATCATAAAATAACCCCGAATAAATAACTAGTTGAAATCCCAATTATCCAACAAAACTTGAGGCATCAGTATTTCCAAATTACTTATAATGGAGGGGAAAATAATCTCAAAATCTCTGTCTTTTCTTATTACTTTAAAAACATAATTAATTAATTGCTGTATTGTAAGATGCTCATCACGATATAGTGTCTTTTTAGGATTTTTTACAGAATCTAATAATGTAAATCCATTATCGACTTGAATTAAATTTCTCAGCAAAGTATTTGCCAAAGATATCTTTTCATCAGCATCTTTATGAGAATAGTCAGCATCTAATTTTTTTATTTTTAATTTTAAATCATGAAATGTTGCATTGGTATTGTGTTCAATCCTATGATGTAGTTTTTCTTCATAATTTTCAGTAGGAATATAAAATTTCATGTTACCTTGGATTTTAACTGAAATTATCTCTTTTTCCAATAGTGAATCTCTTATTTTTTCAAAAGTTGTTTTTGCCATGAATTTTGGAACAATTTGTTTCAGAAGGGCATTATGATGTAAATCAGGAAAATCTCTGATGCTCTGAAACACAACACGTTCACGCTCAAACACTTCCAAGTTGGGCTCATTCTGACTCATCATATCTAGGTCGACCCATATAATACAGGTTAACTATTAATTACTATCTGTATTCATCTAAAAAAATCATTCAACAAAATATTCCAAATAATCCAGTACCTCCGGGTAGTGGAAAAACAATACTTGGATTGCAGTTTATTTGTGCAAAAGCAAAAGAATATGATGAGCCAAGGGTCTACATTTCACTTTACAGAATGTTGAAGAAATAGAAAATGATTGTAAATCATTTGAATTGGACATTGAGGGTTTGATTTCTAAAGGAAAAATATTGCTAATAGATCTAAGACCATTTAAAATCAAAGATGAAAAATAGGAAAAAACTATTCTCCGTATAGAGCAGAGCAAATTCCGTTTCAGCATTTAACTAAATTTATGTTAAACAGCATTAAAAAATTAAAGGCAAAAGAATTATGGGTAGAACACAGTGAACATGTGCATTCATTGAATTTAGATAATAATGGTTCATACATTTATGAAAATTAAAATTCAGACTTTGCAGATTCATCAAGTTTTTTTGATAACATCTGCAATTTCTCGTTTTAGCTTGTCTTCTTCCTCAACAAGTTTTCCTTCTTGAAGCGTTTTTCCCAGTAACTTTTACCATTAAGATTCAAACTAAATTTAGTAGAGCAAAAAATAAGGTCTTTGGAGATTCTGAGTCTAGGAAATTATCTTTAATGATCAGAATTTGTAATTTCATTTATCGTAACATACATGTGAAATTTGTCACCCTCAATTTTTACTGAAAAATTATCAATTACTGAACAATACTTTTTGTTGTGTTCAGAATCTTGTAAATCATTGGTTGCAAGTAAGCCATGAGAGATTAGATATGAAATATTTTCAGAGATTATTCCAGGTTCAATATTTGTTCTTGATGCAATTTCCCATAGGGTTAAAGGATAATCAAATGCAATATCCAAAATTTGTTTTTTAATATCATCTTTAAAAGATGTTAGAATTGCATTTTTCAGGGATTCATCTTTAATTTCCACAACATGTTCAGATTTTGATTCAAGGGAGCAAATAGACTCGAGTGTTTTCTTAATCAGTGGGGTTCCATCATCTCCAAGTACTTGTCCAGTGATTAATTGGAATTTTTCAAAATCTTTAATTGAAGATAATAGTGTCATATCATATTGCTCAAAAACGGAATTTTTGATTTTTGTAATTTCTACATCACCGACAAAATCAGAAAACTTTTTTTCAAAAGAAGGGGCAAGGAGAGTCTCCATTGAGGTCATTGATATATGGGCCCCTCTATTGGAAGTTTTGGCAAACGCGATAAATTTACCTGAAGTCGGATTTGACTTATTTTTGTAGAAATGCTAAACTCAGCCTTTGAGATTATTTTGTCATATAGTCGTACACGTTTTGTAGATTTGGTGTATCCAACTGGCAAAATAAAACCATCTTGCAATAACTCATTGAACTTTCGATAAGCTGAAGATTGTGATGCACCACATTGATTAAACAATTCATCTTTTGAAATAGGACTAGCCATTTGCAAAAGAATTCGGCGTTTTGTTGGATCAGAATAGATTCCAATAATATTTTCAGCTAGATTGTGTTCGTTTAGTTCAATCCAAAGTGTATAATCATGATCTTTTAGAATCGTCAATGCAGCCTTTATTTTTAATTCGGAATGCTTGTTTTCACAAGCAAGCATAGTCCGTTGTCCTGGCTCGAGATGATTATTTGCATTTCTTATTGTATCCATACACAATAGTTGAGAGAGTTGGTTTGGCATTACCATACAATACATCAAAATCATACTTAAGAAATACTATATTTTCCTATTTGTGAGAAAAAAAAATTTCTTTAAATAATCGATGAGAACTTACGCACAAAAAGAGAGGGATTACCCTCTTCCAACTGCAGCATATTTTCCTTTTTTACCTCGAATGAAAAGCAAAGTGGCTATTCCTCCAAATATTCCACCTGAAAGAAGTGATGCACCTAATACTCCATCTGCTGCAAAGTATGGAGTGCCAGAACCTAATGCACCATCTTTGTTTGCAATGTCTACTTTAGCTTTTGAGGTTTCCATTCCTTGGTATATTCCCTTATCTAGAACATCATACTGTGCAAATGCTGGTTGTGAAAAAGTAACCATCAATGCAACAAGAAATAGTCCAGAAAGGATTGTGTATTTTTGCATGAGTGTGTAATTGTGAAAATAGTATAAAAAATGAGAACCGTTTTCTCAAAGAAAATAATTTCTTGTTCTTGTTTTATAGAATAAAACCCAATTTATGGTATGAATGAAAAATATTTATCAATTGTTCTAATGTTGGTACTGGTGTCATTTGTAGTTCCAGTACATGCAGTTCAATTAGATGCTGTAATCCCTAAAGGCTCTGAAGAGTTTTCACCAGTTTTTACATTTACAAGAATTGTATCAATTCAGTATTCAGAAGATAGTAGACTAGCTGAATTATTTGAAGATGTTCAACAAAAAATATTGTTTGATATTGATGGAGAGAATGCCGCAGTTTTAATTGAAAAGATAAACTCTCAATTAAAAGAAAAATCATTTGTTACAGTCGCTGATGTAACAGGTGAATATTCTGTTACCATTATTCCACATGAAAAATCAGCATCAATAGAATACAAGATAACGATAAAACCAACCATGAAAGGTCATTTTATTTCAGAATCTGTCTTTGATGCACAATGGAGGGGATTTGAGATATTAGGAGAAATTCCAATGGAGACTGAATTTGGCTCATATGATATCAACTCACCAATCTCAGCATTTGTAGAATCACCAGAAATTGTAAAATATCTCTCAGACTCTGATGCAATGAAAATATTAGATATGAAACTAGTAGATACAACAGGACTAACTGACTTGTCACTATCCAAATGGGAGTCAATGTTTGATCCTACTGCAAAAATGAGTGAGACAATAGAATATGGGTTCTCAGGCAAGGTTGTGACAAACTATTCCATGGGAATATGCACAGTATACCTTGGAGTCTGCCAAGACAGAGACATTACTGTACCATTTGAGATAGATGGGGAAGAATACACCATACGCTCAATTGAATCCCAAGATGATGGAACCATAATCATTGAAGGATATGTGCAGGAAAGTACTGGAAGAGTAGAGTCATTCCTAGTTACAGAAAATGCACCAGGAAAGGGAAATGAAAATGACACTCAGGTTACAGTGTTGTATACAGTATCTGGAATAGGTGTGGTAATAGCTACTGGTTTTTTTGTCTGGAGTGAGAAGAAAAGTAAAAAGACAAGTACTGAGCAAACAGGGGTTAACCCTAAAGACTTGTGTGCAGTATCCAGTGGTGAATCAGTTGGAAGTTATCAATCTAACAGAGGAATTTCTAACTTTAGATAATGCACTGATGAATCATCCATCGGAGTTAAATACAAATTTTGAAAGGTAAATTACCTAACACACTGTGGGGTTTGATGAGTGATCATCAAATTTCATAAATTATTCTAAGATAGGAGAAAAAAAGAAAAATCAATCACACTATTTTGTTTGTGCGAAAGGAGTTATCCAAGATTGGATAATGTTTTTGTTTAATTCAGCAAATGCATTAACATTGTCGTTAAATGTTTTGAAATTTTGAACAGTTGCATCCATGGCAGTTTTTACCAATTGGTTGTTTACTGTGCTTGCTTGAACAACTTGCTTGTTTGTATCAATGATTGCAGTTTTTGCAGAGTTTGGAATTTCAGTGTTGATTCCTGATTTTTTTGCAAATTCATGTTGCATTGAGACTGTAGCGTTAATTGTTTTTTGAGCAGTTTTCATACATTCGTTTTGCAATTCTGTTGCAGATTGAAAATATTGTGGTGTTAGTTTGGAAATATTTTCAAAGTATTTCTGAACATTTTGCTTGTACATTGCAAATGCGTCGCTGTTTTGAGGTTGTGTACTCATGTTATAGGAGCCGTATTAGGGGTATATAATTATTGGTAATGAATGGTAATGAGTGTCATTGAATGGTGAAAAATGAGTGATTTTGGTGGCTATAGGCGTGAATATTGTTTGTTCATTTGAACAAATATTTGAACAAATATTTGAAAAAGATACAATGTCAATAATACCGTATTTCAAAGAGGACTCACATAATAGATGAGTTGTGTAATTAGTCTAATTTGAGTATAATCTCAACATTTTCTAATCATAAGATCCAAAGCTACGATTGAATTATTTTCAATTCATGTTTAATTACACAAAACTAGCAAAAAAACCAAAAACAGTTCCTATCCATAACAAGATTAACTATTCCACAATTTGATACTCTGTACAAAGTGATAAAGAAAAATTACAAAACTATAGAACAAAAGAGATTATCCAAAAATAGACAAAGAGACATTGGCGCAGGACCACAAGTTTGATCATTCCATCAAAGACAGAATTCTAATGTTTTTCATATACTGTATAATGTACACAACATATGACATGCTAGGAATGATATTTGATTTTGATAAATCAAATGTAATGAGGAACATTCGATATTTAGCCTGCAGTGAGACATTCCAATCCCATCCAAATTCTATGCAGATTCAAAAAAGATTAACGACATACAGCAACTGCAAGAATTCTTTCCAGAGTTAATTGTAATGATTTATGGAACAGAGTAATCAATCCCTAGACCAAAAGATAAACACAAAAGAAAGACACATTATTCAGGAAAAAAGAAAAAACATACAATCAAAAATCAAATCACAATAAATCTAAAAGGTGAAATAATCCACAAACTACCATTACTTCCCTGGACGAAGAAATGATTACGCAAATTAAACATCTGGCATTATCTAAAAATTTGATGATATTTTATGACTTGAGATATTTGGGGATTCAAAAAGACCATATATCAAATCAGTGTTTTGCCGTACAAAAGGGAAAAAAGTTGACCATATCTCAAAAAGAGTGGAATAAACTATAATGTTCCATCTGAATCAAAGTAGAGGCATGCAATAAGTAAGATAAAGAAATTCAGAATTAATTCAGATACATTTAGGAATAGATTGGGTCGTTATGATGTGATTAGTGAGATTGTATGCGGAATGATTAATTTCAAGATACGGCAGAAGCAAGAGTTTGTTGTGATGCTATAAAATCAGAAATTGAATCAATTAGAAGGTTAGATTTTGTTTCTAATTACGCAAAATGTCTAATAAATATGCCGAAACCTAAGTAAAATGGTATCTGTTTTAGTAATTGGTTAATTTTGGTTGAGGTCAAGGATTATCAGATCAGATCATAATGACAATTATGAGTCTAGAACTATTCTCAGAAAAACACAAAGAAAAACCAGCATTTTGGGATAACGCTACAAAATATACTTCAATTAGCAAAGATGAATCATTTGTCGAAGAAGTTGCATATGTAATGGTTACACTCCATAGAACAGGTGCATAAATTTCAAAACTCTATTTTATTATTTTCTCTACTTCTAAAGAACATTCTTCCATATCTTTGAATGAATCAACTGAATACCATTTTACATTTTTAAATTTTACTAGGTAAAGTTTTCCCTTTTTAGCATAATCTGGAAAAACAGTTTTTTCAATATCGCCTTTAGTAGGTAAATCTTTGAGAATCTTTTTTTGAAGATAATATATCCCAGCATTCATCCATATATCAGAAATTTCTTTCTTTTCTTTAAATTTAATAATTTTATCATCCTTTGTTTCTAAAATCCCAAACTTGGTTCTCAATTCCACAGCAGCTATAGAGTTGTCAATTTTTGATAATTTTTTCAAATCAATATTTGTGATAGTATCCCCATTAATTACAAAAAATGAATTATTCTTAATCATTTTTGCAGCTTTTTTAATTGCTCCACCAGTCCCCAAAGGTGATTTTTCTATAGAATATTTTATTTTAATTCCAATCTTTTTTGTGTCTAAATAATTTTCAATCATATCTTGTTTATATCCTGTACATATGATGACTTCATCAATTCCAAATTTTTTTAGATATTTTAATTGCCATTCTATGATTGGGATATTTTTAATTGGAACCAGTGGTTTTGGAATATAATCTGTAATGGGTCTTAATCTTTTACCTCTACCTCCAGCTAAAATTATGGCTTTCATCTATTTTGTTGTGGATTTTTTAGGTTTTATATTTTCAGAATTTACAAAATCTTCCATCTTTTTTGCAAATTCATTGTAGATTTTTTCAAGATCTTTTAATGGCATTTCAATACCCAATAATTTCATCGTTTTATTCCAAGACTCAATATATTTTTCATCATCTAGTCCTTTCCCAAGAGTTTCTGCAATGGAGTGAACTCCTTCGGTTTTGCCTAGAGCATAAATTGCAATGTCTTTGTCAGTTAGCAAGATTTTTCACTTTCTGTCAAATAGTAATGTAATTCCGTATAGCATTCAACACAATAGTCTTCAAATTTAGTATGATCACAATCATACACCTTGTTTACATCATTTTCACATTTTGCACAAGTAGTCATGCTAATCGTTTAAGATTTTTTAATTTTAAGTATACCTAATCCTGTCTGAATTAGTCCTGCAACAATTAACGGAATTGTTTCAGAAAGTATATTACGTCCAGATTCTTCTGCTTTTGCAGGATCTGCATTACCAATAACAACGGCACCGCCAACAATGATCAAAATACCTGCGATTATTATCATAATTCCTAGTACTTTTGATGATTCTTTTCTTGAAATGAAAAATGCGATAATTGGTAAAATCAATGCAGGTAAACCTAATCCCATACCTCTGGTCTTGTGATCAAATGGAATGAAACCGTCTCCATTATCAGTACTGTAACCTATTACTACATCCATTCCATAAACTACCAATAATGCAATTGCAATTCCAGTAATGATTAATGCAGGGGTTAAAGCCATGCTCAAATTTTCTTTCATCAATTAATAAATCTAATTGGAAGATTTGACAACTGTTTTTGGTAATAGCGATTGGAGTTTATTCAAAAGATCATGAATGGATTCATCGTTTTGTCCAATGATGTTAACATGACCCAATTTCCGTAAAGGTTTTGAAATTTTCTTTCCATACATTTTCAAAAAGACTCCAGATTCAGATATCTCCAAGGGTAGATATTCTCCTGTAAATTCATGATCTCCCAAAATATTGTACATAACAGAATTGTATTTTAATTTGGTACTTCCTAATTCCAAACCAAGAATTGCTCTTAGATGTTGTTCAAATTGGGATGTTTCACTAGATTGTAATGTATGATGTCCTGAATTATGGACTCTTGGAGCAATTTCATTAATTATAACCCTTTCATCATTAGTAACAAACATCTCTATTCCAAATATTCCTGCACCTTTTAGAACAGACATTGTTTTCTCAGCTATTTCTTCTGCTTTTTCTGAAATATTTTTAGAAACTCTAGCAGGAGCTATAGTTCTTCTCAAAATATTTTCTTTATGAATATTTTCAACTAGAGGGTATGTTTTGATTTGTCCTTTTGTATTTCTTGATGCAATTACAGAAACTTCCATTCTAAATGATACAAATTTTTCTAAAAGTAGTGGTTGTCCTTTAAAATAATCATATGCTGTTTGAACATCATCTTCTGAATCAATTTTAAAATTGCCTCTTCCGTCATAAGCATCTCTACGTGCTTTTAGCATAGCAGGTATTCCAAATTTCTTTAAACCGGTTTTAACATCTTTAATATTTTTTATTTCAATAAATTCAGAAACTAGAATATTATTTTCTCGTAAAAATGATTTCTGTAAAAATTTATCTTGAATTATTTTTAATGTGTCTGGGGATGGATTAATTTCAGCTTTGTCTTCTACAAATTTTAAAACGTCACTATCTCCTGATTCAATCTCATAGGTAATGATATCACATTTTGTTGCCAAATCAATAATAGCATCACTATCTTTAAAATCAGCAATAATTTGGGTAGCCCCAACCTGTGCCGCAGGACAATTTTCAGTAGGATCTAATACGATAATTTCAGATATCTCATTAGGCATTTTTTTGGCAGCTTCTGCAATCATCATTCCTAATTGACCGCCACCAATAAGCCCTAGAATTTTTCCCATAATCAAAAGAGTATTTTTCGATTAAAAAAATCTAATGTTGATATACAAAATATATCTAAATTTTTGTAATAGAATTGTTAATTACTCTCTAGATTTTCCTATTATTATGACTTATTCTAAAAAACTCCTTGTTGGGATTATTATGGGATCTAGTTCAGATAGTAGAATCATGCAAGAGGCAGCAAAAATTTTGGATGATTATAAAATTAAACATGAAGATCAAATAGTATCGGCACATAGAACTCCTGCAAGATTGGCAGAATATGCCAAACATGCAGAAAAAATGGGATTTAAGATCATCATAGCTGGTGCTGGAGGCGCTGCTCATTTACCTGGAATGATCGCATCACACACTACAATACCTGTAATCGGTGTACCAATCTTAGTTTATAATGACAAACATCACAAAAAAACTGATACTGAAAAATTTTCTGCATTTGGTGGTTTAGATTCATTATTATCAATAACTGAAATGCCTTCTGGTTCACCAGTAGTTGCAGTTGGGGTCAACAAAGCAGGTAATGCTGGGATATATGCAATGAAAATACTTGCAAATCAATTTCCAGATTTAAAAAAGAAATTAAAACAACACAAATCAAATCAACATGATTCCGTTATGAAAGAATCAGATCAATTAAAAAAACAAGGCCTTTCAAAATTTGCAAAGAAAAAATTCAAGTAATCTAGGTCAATAAAGTGAATTGGATGTTCTTCTTTTTTAATGAATCAATTAACATTTGAGATTGTTCTTTTCCTTGTGTTTCTAAACTTAATGTAACTCCAGCAGAACCTGCATTGATATCAGAGCTTAGTCTATCATGCACTACTTCGATAATATTGGCATTGGCCAGGGATATTTCATCTATAATGTCTTTGAAAGCACCCGGTCTATCAGGCAACAATACTGAGATTTTGAGCAATCTTCCCATTGCAGCTAACCCTTTGTCTACAATTTGTCCTAAAAGATACATATCTACATTTCCACCAGCTAAAACGGCTACAACTTTCTTTCCTACTGCTGGTTTTTTTGATATCAAATATGCTAAACTTGAAGCACCAGCAGGTTCTACTACAAACTTCATTCGTTCCATTAACAAGAACATTGCTTTTGTGATTTCAACATCATCCACTAGAACTATTTCATCTATCAGTTCTTTGATGATTGTAAATGTCAATTGTCCCGGAACTTTAACAGAAATACCGTCAGCTATTGTTCTTTCCCCCCCACTAGAAGTGATAGACCCTTGTTTTACTGAATCATACATGGATGGGAATGATTTTGATTGTACTCCTATGACTTTGATTTGCGGGTTTTTTTCTTTAATCGCAATTAAAATACCAGCAGCCAATCCTCCACCACCTATTGGCACATAGATCTCATCTACATCAGGCAAATCCTCCAGTATTTCTAATCCAATTACTCCTTGTGCGGCAATTATTTGTGGATCATCAAATGCATGAATCATGGTGGCACCAGTTTCTTTTGCGATTTCTTTTGCTCTTGATGATGATTCATCATAGTTTACTCCATCCAAGATTACATTTGCACCATAACCTCTAGTTGCAACTACTTTTGCAGGAGATGCATTTTTTGGCATTACAATAGTACATGGAATTTTTTCTAACGATGATACAAATGCAACACCTTGTCCATGGTTACCTGCTGATGCAGCAACAACGCCATGTTTTTTTCCTTCATCAGATAATGATTTAATTTTAAAATAAGCCCCACGGATTTTAAATGAACCAGTTTTTTGTCTAAATTCTGCTTTTAGATATACATCGGATCCTGTCATCTCACTAAATGTAGGAGTATGTATCAGAGGTGTTTTCTTTATTTCATTTCCTCTCGATACATTAGCAGATAGTATGTCATCATATGTAGGGTTCATTGGAAATGATGCTATTGGTTTGGTGTATTTGTCTTCTTCTATCCAAAAATTGCATTTTTAGTCAAATTTTATGTGTAAAATATAAGGAATGCCTAAATAGTAAAAAATTCTTGTTCAAAGTATACCCAGTAGCCGAATTCCCCCTTTGAGATAATATCTCATTTTTCTGTTACTTGGGTATTATTATGGTGAAATAGCTATTTCAAGTTCAGTTAATCGTTTTAGAATATTCTCTTTTACAGCATCTGGAATTTTTCTAGGATCAAATACACCTTCACGATTACCGTTTTTAATAAATTCTAAATCTAATGAAAGTAGACATCCCTCTTCGCCAGAAACCAATCTAGGGTCATCAATTAACACCGGAGATGTTTGATAAGTTTCTACTAAAAGTGAATCAAGTTCTGAAAATAATTTAGTCTTTTTTTCAGACAATTCTTGAAAATCTACCCCTGCATCTTTTTGAATTTCAGTAAATATTTTTTCTCTAAGATCATCATTTTCATAAAAAACCTCAAATAATTTCTGGTGATCAAAATCTTTGTATCCCATCTCTTTTAATTTATTTAATACTAATTGATCACTGTTATCTGAAAGTTGTTCTTGTTCATTTTTAGTTAAATCTACAATTTCTGCTAGTTCTTTCTGACAATCAATTACTCTTTGATCTGGCTTGTAATACAACAACACATGAAATTGTAAAGATAAATGTCCAGATATCAAATAACTCCCTTCATTAATCTCAAATTTTGTAAAAATTCTCCTAACATCCTGATTGTTTGTAATAGACACATTTTGAACAGACCACTCTTTAAGAGAATCATTGATTTTTTGAAAATAATCTGAAATTTGTTTGGGATCAAATGTTTTTTGATCTGTAATGGTTGAATCTCCCATCATTACTTTTACATCAATCATGTTTGTAAAATCTATCATTTTGGGGAGGTATGATTTTTGAATTGATTCATTCTTTTCATTTAAGATGTAAATGAATTCATTAGATGATCTGGAACCTAATCTCACAGGAAATATCTAAAAAATGCTCTCCTTAAACCTTCATCCGTAAATCTAAATAGATTAAAACGGTATCATAGGCATGGAAAGTTCAAAAATTAGTTGTGTTAATTGTGATGCAGATATTACTGAATATCACCATGATGGATACAAGGGTAAAAGAGGCAAATGTTCAAAATGTGGAATAGATTTCCCTCTAGAATAGAAGGTGATTTGAATGATTAAAGATGAAACAAACCAAGACTCGGACAATAATGACCAATCTAATAATGTCGTAGATATGTTACTTAGTAAAAATCAGATTCAAACTTTAGATTCTGAAACGATGATCTTGGAAACTCAAAAACGCGTTTGGGCTGCTCTAAAAAAAGGCTATGAGTATTCTGGATTAATTGATGAATCAGATGCATTTCTAAGAAAAAATGTTTTTTCAAAATTAGATATGGTTGTGCTCTATGTAGATTTAGTGGGTTCTACCACGATGACATTGGAAATGCCTCCCGAAAAAATTGCAATCATCATAAGTTCATTTTCTCAAGAAATGGCGGCTGTAATTAGACAACATCACGGTTATGTTTTAAAATTTGTAGGAGATGCAGTTATCGGTTATTTTGTGGGTGAAGGGATGTACATAAGGAACAATGCTGTGAATTGTGCAAAGTCAATGATCTCCATTATTCAAAAAGGAATAAATCCAATTCTAAATCAATATGATTATCCAGATTTGATGGTAAAGGTTGGAGTTGATTTTGGTCAAAACATTGTTGTAAGATATGGTGCAGATGTTAAAAATTCTCATGTAGATTTAATGGGTCCTGCAATGAATATTGCAGCTAAAATTCAAAATATGGCAAAACCGAATCAAATATTGATAGGTAAGGATGTATTTGAAAGATTACATCCTAGTTTTCAAAAAGATTTCAAACTAATAGTATGGTCAGAAGGCGAATGGAAGTATCGTTCAAGAATTACTGGAGAAATCTATAACGTTTATGAATTCAAAGGGTAATGGTACTAAATTTTAAACCGTAAAATTATCAGGACATTCCACATGTTCATAGTGATGCTCTGTAAATTTTTCTTGAACTACATAAATCACAATTTTATGAAGATCTTTTTCTCCAATGTTTTTCTTACATTTTAGACAGGCCTTTTTTGATTGTTCCATGTATATCTGCGATCTAAATTACGAATCTATAAGGATCTGCAATCAGCTCATGTTGAGCTAAAACTCCCGAGAATTAAGTTAAGGGTATATCAAATGCGTAAAGTAAGCCACAAATATAGCAAATATTGATGATAATCAATGGATAATATGATGATAAACCACCTTCGTGACCTTTATGGATTAAATCCAAACATCCCACATGTAGCATTCCAGTTTCCAAGACTACCACCAGGGCTATCAAATCCAATGTTCAAAAACCATGAAAATCCCATGAAAGAGCAATTTTTACGAAATGCAGATAACATGGCTCAAAAACTTCAAGGATTTCAACACATGTATCAACAACATGCTAAAGGATTGCTAACCATGACTTCCACTGTAATTCCACCAGGACACCCTGCATACACTAGACAAAATTCTATAGAAACACTTCAAACAGAAAATGATAAACTAATCAAAGAGAACTTGGAATTAAAGAAAAAAATTGAAAATAACTCTAGTTCTAAAAATTCCATTTAGCCAACATCTTTATTAATTTAAAAATAACAGTTCGATTATGGTAAAAACTCCTGCAGATAAATGGAAAGATACAGTAATCAAATATAGAAAACAATGTCAAAAAGTTTTAGAGATATCTAACAATATACGGTATGCTGGAATTGTAAATGCTTATGGTAGAACTTTAACTGGAATGATCAAACCAAATCTCAAACCACTTTTAGAATCAGAAAATTTTAAAAATGAATTATTTGTAATATCTACATTAATTTCATTAAGAAAAGATTCAGTTGAGGCAATTGGAAAGTTGGAACATGTTGTTTTAAAACATCAAAAAATAACAATCATTATTTTACAAAAAAATAATGTAACATACTATGTTTCAGTAAATAGAAAAGAAAAAGGCTTGGAGAAGATTATTGCTCTAATTGAAAAGACAATCTAAGCTGGTGTAAATCCATGATATCCACCTGATTGTTGATCCTTGTCATCAAAAACTGGTTCGAATAAGGAGATAAGATACTCATCAGGATCTAAAATTATAGCATTTAGTCCTGCATCTTTTTTAACAACATCACGATGAATTGTGATGCCTTTTGACCTCAATTCTTCAACAGTGGATTTTACATCGCCAACAAGAAAACCAATAGTAATTCCATTCTCTATAGAACTACCAATATGCTGTGCAGTTAGCGATGCTGGATGTAAACTCAATAATGCACCAGTAGTACCCAAATCAACCCAAGATCTTCTTTGATTTTTGATAGGAAGACCTATGATTTCATGGTAAAATTGTAGGGATTTATCAATATCAGTTACAGCCAATATTACATTACCTACTTTTTTGATGTTCACATAGTTAATACGATAAAGTTCTTTAAATCAATTGCGTCATTGCACTTCAACCATAGTTTCAGTTCTATCTACCCCACTTATTTTCTGAATTTGGTTTGCAACATCCTTTATCTGAACTAGTTCTTGGACATCAATTATGGCAACTGCATCAAATTGTCCGCTAGTTGGAAATGAGTCTACAACAGAAGCAATTTTCTTTAATCTTGCGGCAATTAATTTTTTAGGAGATTTAACTAAAATAATAGCCCTCACCATCCCATGTTAACCTCCACTTCAATCAAGGTTTCAGTTGTAACAATATCTTTGATCTTTTTAAAATCAATCACCATATTATTAATTTCATCAATATTACCTTGCAATAGAACACTGATATCTGCCCTACCAGCAACCACCATAATCTGTTTCATAATTTTACGTTTTTTCTTTAAAATCACTACAACAGAATCTACTTTTCCAGGTTTGACAGTAATCAAACAAAGCGCACGCATGATTAGTATATGTCATCGGATCGGATAAAGATTCCTAGTCAGATGCATCTTGTGAACGAGCCTCTTCTAGATATGCACGTCTTTCTTCATTGATTTTTTCTTGATCAATCACAATATCATCATCTACTATAACAATACCTCCATCTCCAGAAGGCTCATCATTATATTTTTTAGACTTTGCTTTAGATTTAGTACCTTTTGCTTTAGTTGTTGTTTTTTTTGAAGGTGTTTTTTTCACTGTTTTCTTTGTAACTTTTTTTTCAGCCATGAATCTCGAAAATCAAGAGGCAGGGTGGTTTTTAAAGATTATGCAGAATATATTTTGAATCAAGTTAGTAATTTTTTATCGATCAAATAGGCCATCTGAGTCAATAAATTACTCATAATCCACTTTATCATCAATTCATCCAAATGGTTCCTATTGGAGGTGAAGAAAAATAGCAAGATTAGCAGATTATCAAATAACAGGAAATAGTGCATCATTGGCTAAGATTGGAGAACAATCATTTACAATTATATTTGTAGAAGACTCTAATTACACTCAAGGAGAAGTTGTTACCTCAGGGGTAAAGATCACAACTAAGGAAATGTTTGACATAGATGGAAATCTAATGAACAAATTCCATACTACACGTGTAGCCATAGTTAATAGATTCAAAAATGAAAAACTACGAGAAGATATTAACAATAAGCAGATTCCATTAGGTCCAGTCAAATGCATTTCTGAAAAATCAGCATCTGGAAAAAGTTTCTATAATTTAGTAGATGTATAAATAAAGAAAACCTAAAAGGATTTTTCACCTTCTCTTTATTTTAAGGAAAAGGGAATAAAATGAAAATCAATTACTGTAAACATATTATCTACTCAACCATATTGTAATTTTTGAAAATTACTAAATTATCCCCGAATGATTTGTTATTATTACATTGTAGTATATTGTAAGATTGTAGTATATTGTAAGATTGTAGTATATTGTAAGATTTTATCAATTCTAAAGAATTACATTTTTGAGATTCTACATAGAGATTTTAAATACAAAAATCTTCTTTTGAATTAAAATGGTGCCGAGGGCATGATTTGAACAAGCGACAGCCCGGTCTTCAGCCGAGTGCTCTTCCAGGCTGAGCTACCTCGGCACTTAGAAAAAATGAATAATGTTGAGGAATTAAAGTTTATCATTTATTCACGATCAGACTAAAACAGGAAAGATAGTTTCAATCATTTAATCGCTCCAAAATTGAAGAATTTTTAAAATCAAAATATATTATTTAAACCGAAAAAGTATACAGACGGTATACAGTGGAAGATTCCAATATTGGCCTATCATCAGCATTCAAAACAGTAGGGCGTATCTTCAACATCATTATGACTAAACAGATAAAAACTATTTTCTGGAATTGTCAATTCATTTTTACTTCCAATAAAGATTAGCTGTGTTATACCGTCAGATTCCATGTTATATTAGAGATAAGGGAATACAGAATGTATTGTAAAGTATCATCACATCATCATAACTAATTGCCATGATGGAATCCATTGAGAAACCAAGCCATTTTCTGAAAGGTTATCATATATTAATTGGAAATACTCCCGAGTATAAAAAAACCCATTACTTTGTCACGGTTTAGAAGGTTCTGTAACTATCAAATCAAATTTTTGATTATTTTCTAATAACCAATTTCTACCATCATCAATAATTAATTCATGATTAATTTTATCATAAAAAAATTTGTTAGTTTTAACTACAAAAGGATCTATTTCAACAAGTGGTGGTTTGAACATTTTTTGAGAGAGTACATGATGGTACCACAACCTAAACCAATGTTTAGTGTATTTTGCGGTTTGTCATAATTATGCTCAAATAATACAAACGAGCTTTACCCATTAGGATCAAACCTTGTGTTGTGATGAAATCTTCAAAACATTAAACTTTACCATCAAGTCGAAGAGCTTTTTTTGAACTAAATTCTGTAACCATAACATTTTGATAAAGACTTTCTTTATAAAATAAAACATTTTGAGCATGTATTTTATCTTCAAATGATTCATAGGACAAGTATGGAGATACGCTCACAAACATATTCCCCACCAACAATTCAACATCATAAATAGGATATAGAAATACTAAAGGTGCCAGTAACACTACAACAATGCCCAAATATTTTTTTGAAACATATTGTTTGAAACATATTGTTTGAAACATATTGTTTGGAAAAAAGAACAATTACACCCATCCAGACATTTATGGATGCCGTAACAATAACACTATTGTGTATTCCAAGTATTGAGATTAAATCCTGTTGCCAGTGTCCCAAAAAACGCCCCAATACTATTTGATGCATCTAATTTTCCAACATCTTTCCAATTTTTATAAATTCTGTAAAATATATTTTCATCATTAATGGCAGAGTGGTTCCATTAAAGTTGAGGAATCGTGATTAATGTCATAGCCATTAGAATTTGCATAAAAATAAAAATAGTTTGATTTGGATATGTTATTTGATATAGAGTTAGATATACTGATGGTAATGCACCAAAAAGAGATAAAAGCAAAATTCCAAAAAAACCAATTATAATTTGAATAAATGCAAAATACTTGAGGGTTTTCTAACCGGTCACCAAATCTCTCTGCTAACCAATAGCCAATCCCAAAATAAAAAATGTCACAATTGTAGATACTGCAAAAGTGGTGGCACTAAAAACTAGTGAAAGTGCTCTGATCCAAATTATCTCATAAATTAATACAGTATTCCAGAAACTCCAAATAGAAATAAAAGCAGATTTCTATTCATGATAAATTATAGTTTCTAGTGAATTGTAACTTGTAGAATCAATATTTCTCATTTCATTGTCAATACTATTTTGAGATCCTACCCATTCCAAAGAATATCTTTTTTGCCTTTTCTCATATTAATAACTCTAGCAATTACGAAAAGAAGATCAGATAATCGGTTTAGATATTTAATACAATTTGAGTTAATTTCGTCCTTTTCAGTTAATTGTACCACGAGAGTTTCAGATCTCCTCACAACAGTTCGCACATAATGTAATTGTGCGGCAGATGGATCTCCTCCGGGCAATATGAAATTCGTTAATTGAGGTAATTCTAGTTCAAATTTATCAATATGTCGTTCTAAATTTTCTATCATCTCTAAAGAAACTCTATTTTTTACATCATTGAGATTTGGATTTGAAAGATCAGCACCTACCAAAAATAAATCATTTTGAATTTTATTCAAAATAGTAGATATATCATCATCTAAGGGATTTACCAAAACTATCCCTAGAGATGCATTTGCCTCATCTACGGTACCATATGAAATGATTCGAGGATGGGATTTCCCTATTCTATAATTTCCTTGTAAACCTGTATTGCCATCATCACCAGTTTTAGTGTAAATTTTCATAATTTTCTATATACAATATTGCTATTATGTTATTCGAAATATAACAATATGAAAATTCATTAGGAGAATACTCTAGATAAAATATGAGTCATGATATTAGATTTTTTCAAAACTGCAATCAAGCTTAAAAAAATTCATAGACAAGGGTGGATTGATAAATTGTCCATACCAAAACCCGAATCTGTCGCAGACCATTCATACTCTATGGCGGTAATGGGGATGATAATATCTGATTTAGAAAATTATAATTCTGAAAAAATTATAAAAATGATATTACTACATGATTTAGCTGAAACTAAAATAGGAGATTATACCCCAGATCAGATAGATTTTGACAAAAAGAATGAAATTGAAAATACAGCATTTTTAAAAATTTTAGAAGATTTACCTAATTCAATAATATCTCAATATCAAAACATTTGGAAAGAATATCAAGAAAGTAATTCTCCTGAATCTCAAATAGTACATCAACTTGACAAATTAGAGATGGTCCTGCAAGCCAGAACATATCAAAATGAAGGTCATTCTAAAGAACAACTAAAATCATTTTATGAATCTGCAAAGAAAGAGATCACCAATCCAAAATTAAAAAAATTATTTAAAAATATTATTGAGGATAAATAACATGTCGGAAACTGAAAAAGATGAATTAATTGATGCTCAAAAACAAGTCATAGGGATATTGTTTGAAGTAATCAAAAGGTTACAAGCAAATAATGATCTAGATGAAGAATATTTTCAAATAATTTTAAATAATACCAAAAATGATATTCGGATTAAAGAAATAATGGATGAACGAACAGAAAATGCTAAAATTGTTGGTAGATTGTTAGAGCAATTAGAGACTTGATTTCAACAACCACAATCATCATCAGATATGATTCTAAGATGAGCAGTTTGTTGATATTTGTCTTGGACATAATTTGCAAGATTTACTATTCGAATTCGAGGTTCCCTAGTAGTCCAATTACCTTCATTTTCAAACCAAAACTCTATTTCATCAAGGTCATATCGCTCATTTTTTTCAACCAGTCCTTTGAAAATTAATTTAATTTCATCAATTTCAGATTCTGTGAGTTTTGATTTATCTTCAACAAAAGTAGTGATTTCATTTAATTTGATAATCATATTATTTGTCAGAGGCATATTTTGTATTGTTTTGAGATTATATACAAATCTTTAGAAGTAAAATTGTTATAGCAATTACATTAGTTGGAATCATGCAATATTTTCAGGCTTTAAAATTAGGTCAAAAGAGAGTAGCAGAAGCAAGAGAGTATCTCAACACTTTAACAAATGGTAAAGCCATGCCCGCATTAG
Source organism: Candidatus Nitrosopumilus sp. (assembly GCA_965262905.1). GTDB lineage: Archaea > Thermoproteota > Nitrososphaeria > Nitrososphaerales > Nitrosopumilaceae > Nitrosopumilus. Next base: position 55,416 of record OZ253567.1, on the reverse strand, counting down.
CTCTTGCTGCAAATAAATCCAACATATGGTCACCTGTTGGCGAAGAAAATCTATATGCATTTGTTGATGAATCAGCAGGTTTTATACTGACTGATAATAGTGGTTATATTCTTGCGCTGGTGGATAAAACAGGTTCCTCAAAAACAATTGTTCAGGGGGTTACTAAAGAACAGAAAGAAATATTGGAAAAAGCATTCCAGTCTGACAATATTCCAAAGTTTGATGGTAAAGTAATCTTGCCTGTTTAGGCTCAGAAAAAAAACGTAAGCTTTAGTTATGATATAGTTTACATGTATTAAATGAGTAAATTTTCTCAAGAAATTGAAGTGGGGGGTCATTTAATTGACTCTTCAATTTTGACTAAGATCTTTGATAAAATTATGGATTTAAAAGGAGAATTTCAGGTTCAAGAAATAGAAATTGGGAAAAAGAAAAAAGATCAATCATTTGTACGATTATTAATTACAGGGAAAAATCAAAGACATCTAGATGAAATTTTAGAGACAGTATACCGACTAGGAGCAGTATCAAAAATTCAACAACAAATCACTTTGAAAAAATCCCCAAAAAATTATGTCATGCCAGATAATTTTTACAGTACAACAAATAACCATACTCAAGTTTTTCACAAAGGAAAGTGGATTCCAGTTGAAGATATGATGATGGATAAATGTATAGTTATAAAAGGAAATAGGGCATTTTGTGTTCCAGTTAGAGATGTAAAAAAAAATGATCAAATAATTGTAGGTGAGAAAGGTATCAAAATTACACCACCAGAACGCCCAAGAGAAGGAGTTAACGTTTTTGAATTTATGGGAAATTCAAGCTCTAGTGAAAGACCAACTCAACATATTGCAAAACAGGTAGCAGATGATATTTACAATACAAAAAAGAACGGTGGAAAAATTGTAATTGTTGGAGGTCCTGCAATTGTCCACACAGGGGCAGATGACGCTGTATCAGAATTGATTCGTCGCGGATACATTGATGGTGTATTAGCAGGAAATGCATTAGCTGTGCATGATATTGAATATGCTACATTGGGTACATCATTAGGAATGAACGTTCATGATGCAACACTAGCATATCATGGACATAGGAACCATATGGATACAATCAATGCAGTGTTCAAAGCAGGTTCTATTGCAAATATGGTGAAAAGTAAAAAGTTAACCAAAGGAATAATGTATGAATGTATCAAAAATAATGTACCATTCGTATTAGCAGGATCTATCAGAGATGATGGCCCATTACCGGATGTAATTATTGATGTTGCTCAAGCTCAAAGAGAATATAAAAAAGTTCTAAAAGGTGCAAGCATGGTCATTATGATTTCAACCATGCTGCATTCAATTGCCACAGGGAATATGCTTCCAGCAAATGTCAAAGTTATCGTTGTGGATATCAGCCAACCAACTGTCACTAAACTTATGGATAGAGGTACATGGCAAGCATTGGGAATTGTTTCGGATGTAGGTGCATTTTTGCCAATGATTGCACAACAAATTAGAAAAAAGAAATGATCAAGATATCAGTCTTGGATGTAATAATTACAATCCATTAGAATTTAGATCAATTTGGTGAATTTGCTCACTGTGTTGGATTCCTCACATTTTGGTGACTTGTATTGTTTTCTCCATTGTATAACTTTGTTTCCTAATTCAACTATACATAATCTCCCAAAATATAATATCTGGTCTAATTTTGTTTAATCTCCTACTGTATTGTATAATCAATCATCAAATTGTATATCATCATGCGAGAATTTTATTTCTCTTACAACGTTACACCAAACTCTGGCAGATATATCCTCACCTAAAATTTTCTTAAATGTAGAAAATACAATTTCTACCATCCAACGTCTGCCATAACTGATATCTTTCTTTCATTGTTTTTGATTTTTCTTCTGTTAAATCAAAGATTTCGATGTTTTGTGAATTCATTTTACAATTACCAAGTTGCAACAGTCCCTGTTCTTTTCTTACATTGTTATCTTTGGTTTTTATAGAAAAATTCTTTCTTATGGGAATCACTGGAATTACATTTTTTTACATTGCTCAAAATTGTCATTAGAATCATATGGTATCATCAGCACTAACCAATAATTGATCTGTGGGTACAACAACATTGATGGAATTCTCAATATTGTACAATGCCTCTGAGAGTAATTTCTTAAACTCTGGTGCATCACCTGATTTCTCATCCGTAATTGATACTGCATAAATTTTCCTAGTTTTTGAATCAACCATATCTTGATAAATCCACGCTTTACGTCCCATTTTTTACCCATCCAATCACCTCGACTAGTTGGCTTGAGACCTGTCTGTCACCTGACAAAAACACTATCTCAGTCTTTGTTTTGCCATCTGAAAACCAACTTTTACCGTTATCATCTTCTAGGTTTATCTTGTTGATTCTTTTGTAAATTGCAGAATATTTTGGAGATTTTTCTTTTCCTAACACGTCTTTAATTATTCCTTGCAGCTGCCGATATGCAATACCCACAGTGTTTCTAAACAATGCAGTTATCATAAAACATGTATCTGAATAGACAAACGGTGCTCCAACTTTATTATCATTTAGTTCTTTAACACAGTCCTTCATTATTTCTGAATCCAGGTGCAGAGTATAGAATTTCCCACGTGATGTATATTTTTGATCATCATACTTGCAGTCTATGGCACGAAATTGTTGTAAAAATTGAGATCCATATATTTTTCGGTTGTAATTTGAGCCTAGATTGAATAATTAGGAAACAAAGTTGTATGCACCCAAACACATCATTGTTGCTGCACTTTTTGCAAAGTTTGGAACAACTACTGTAAACCTCTCAGTGAATCTTTCTCTACACATGGAAAGTAGTTTTTCTGTAGCATTACCACTACCTCCAGAAGAATTTAAAATCAAAATGCCTTTTTTGTAACCTCCTACAGAACGTAACAAATCTTCAAATGGAATTACATCATCATTGTTGATTGATGTATAGGGGTGCTCAGGATTTGCAAAATAACATATCGCCTTGCCTTCTAATTTCTCCTCAATTAGATTCTTACGAGTTGTATGATCATTTTCATTTAAAATTGATGTAAAAATTGGATCTGTTATTACGTCTTTCATGTGTTTGAAATAACATCATATTGAAGATATACGGGTTTGTCCTTTGTGTCCAAGTCATCTAAAATTTGTTGGAGTTCATCAAGGTTATTGGTCTCATTTTTTCCTTGTCTAATCGTATGCTCTACAAAAGTTTCTAATGATTGCATACTGTAAATACAGTCAAACACCAAGATAAATAATTTTCTAATTACGGAACGTAAGAGAACAAGTCCTCAATACAGTTTTAACACTTCTTGGAACGCTTGTTTTCTCTTTTCTGCCATGTCACAAAACAGCTCAATCTGCATGGTATCATATTTTCATACCCATCTCAGTTACAAGACGCTGTCTAATTTTTCGTGAGATTACGACCTTGTGCAGCATCCTTTCTGACTCGTTATTTGTGGGCTCTATTCCCGGATATTTTAGAAATGTAAACAGGTTTGGTGTTGCTCGTGCAAGTCAGTCTCCAAACTTGCAATTCAAATTCTTGCATACACCTGCAATTGCCATACCAGAAATCACAGACGAGTTATAATGTACATGTGCAACAGATGACCATGAGATTTGTTTTGCATTGTGATATAGTAGACGCAATTTCTCATACAGCCTAGTTTTTGATTTGTCATTCTGTATAAATTCGGCATCTCGCAATATGTGGGACCGGGCACCGTTGAATTGTTTTGAAACGATTGTATGCAGTATAACCATCAACGGTAATGGGAATATCCCAGTATGGAAAGTACAAATTCAATACGGCTGCCGCCCTGCTTTTGTCTGCATGATAAAATACCACATCATCGCTGATGCATGTCCAAACATATCCCCAGCTTGTTGTATATTGTATACGTTGTCTCATCAAAGTATTTTGATTTGTAAATGTTTTTCATCCATAATTTTTCATCCGATTCCAATGTTTTACCGACTGCAAACTAAACATTTTGTATTGTTTTTTTACACAATGATGTATCAGTCAGGTTTACGATCTCTTTGATTGAATTTAGACTGTAGTTTTGTTTTTGCAGTGACATGATTACTGTCATAAGGTTCTTACCTACTGATGTTCCGTCTATTCCGACCTGTGGTGTATCCGCACTTGCAGGTGCAGTGATGTATAATGTTGTTTGTATATTCAGTCTCCAGGATATCAATTTTCATCTTTGTTATAGTTTTTGTAACTGTAATGTTTTTACTACCACATTTTGCACATCTTTTTGGTTTGTACATCTTTGTGTGATTTACCGACATGACCAATCTTTACACCTGCCTTCTTTGGAGATCAATTCTCTTTTGTACGGCCTGCCTTTTTTTGACGTGTTGGAATGTTGTTTACAGATGACGGTGAATGTGGATTTTCATAGAATGCCAGTTTTCCTGCCAGTTCCTGATTTTTTAAAATCATTTCTGTATTGATTGCTTGTGATTTTTTCATATCATCTAGTTTGTCTTTTGTTGATTAGTAATTTGAGCAAACGCCTTTGCATCTCGCAATGTATAATCTCAGGGTTGCCCATAAGAGAGAATCCGAGAATTTAGATCCGTATGATCTAAAATATTTGATTTTGTGGCTAACCTATCCTCTTACATCTGAGGTATAGTTTAGGCAAATAAATTTTGAACAAATTGTCAATTATCTCAATTCAAAAGATCTAAGATCATAGTTTACACTTACAAAATCATGTCAAATCAAAACACAGTATCAAGAGTATCATCTGGTAACTCATTCATGAAAGGAACAAGCATAGATTTTTTAAGAAAAATATGCAAAAAAGAAACAAATGCCAAAGCCAAAATAAGACTAAAGGCTGCAATACTAAGAAAGCAAGATCTTTCATATTCTGCAATATGTACTAGTTTGGATATCATACCATCAACTCTGAGCTACTGGCTAAATCGTATGGATGAAGAGGGAATAACTGCATCACACCGTAAAAAATACACTGGTTCTAGATGTTTTTTGAATGAAAAACAGTTACTATCATTAAGGAATGATCTAATTTCAGGTCCAGAAAAATTTGGATTTAATCAATTCATGTGGAGTACAAGAATGGTAATTACACATGTGGATAAAAAGTACAACGCTTTATACTCTGCAAGAGGAATGCGTGAATTACTCCACAGAATTGGGTTCTCATCTAAAAAACCACGTCCAACACATCACAAATCAGCCTCAAAAGAGGAGCAGGACCGTTTTAAAAAAACGCAAAAAGGACAATTAAAAAGTACAGCAACCTTGGATACACCACACTATGTCTGGATGAGTCAACAAACAGGATAGCACCAAACATACAGCGTGGATGGTATCTTACAGGAGAACACACAACAACTCAAATCAACTATACTCGAGAAAAGTTTCAATCCTTTGGTGCATTGGGAAATAAAGATGTGTTTTTCTGCAAGTTCTATGACAAATCAAACACCGATTCATTTCTTGATTTTATAAAATCACTGCAGAAACAATTTGGTAAAAAACTATTATTATTTGCAGACAATGCATCGTACCACAAAAGCAAGCCCATAAAAAATCATATCAAAATATCAAAAAAGAAAATAAAAATCAAATATTTTCCACCGTATACGCCAGAACTCAATCCAATTGAGATACAGTGGAGAGAAGAAAAAAAGGGTATTGCCAATACATTCTTTGCAAATAAATCTGAGATGGAAAAACACATGCAAAAGAGATTGGATAATGGTGATGTTAAAGTTGTTAAAATATTCAAATATTTAATGCCTTAACTATATATACGCCAGAATTCAATCCAATTGAGATACAGTGGAGAGAAGAAGAAAAGGGTATTGGCAATGCATTCTTTGCAAATAAATTTGAGATGAAAAACACATGCAGAGGAGATTAGATAATGGTGATGTTAAAGTTGTGAATGTATTCAAATATTTAATACCTTAACTATAATTGCCGGTATTTTGATGGTTGGTGTTGTAGTCTTTATGTTTTTGAGAAAATCAAAGGTCAATTTAGAAGAAGAATGGGAAGATGATAAAGAACTTTGATTTTATTTTTGAGTTCGTTTTCTATCTCTACATATTCCACAAAGATAATTTTTTAAAAATTGCTCAAATTCAATTTCAAATTCATGCGATTGATAATATTTTTCTCCTGTTTTTAATCCCCCGGGGACTTGTTTTCCACAATTTGTACAATGTATCTCTCTATCAAATCTTATCATTTTTTCATTTTTTGAAATTTTCCCAATAATCACGAGTATTTTTCCTTCAATTTTGATATAAACAATAACCTCTGCCTGAAACTCTTGAATATTATATTGAAAAACTGACCATATCTGTGATGTTTTCTGTATGGTTTAGAGTAATTAGGGTGAAATTTCTTTTGGCATCTGTAATTGCAGTTTCTGTTGGCTTGGCATTAAATTGGTGGCAAAATTCATCAATTGATATTTTTGATGCAGGATTAACTTTTGCTGGTGTAATGGCACTTCATGCAAGTGTTGATTTACTAAATGATTTTTGGGATTTTAAACGTGGAATTGATACTGAAACAACTAGAACTAAAATGAGTGGTGGAACTGGTGTATTGCCAGAAGGATTACTACAACTCTCCTCTGTTTATCGTGCAGGAATTGCATTTTTAATTATTGGTACTATTATTGGTGGGTACTTTGTATTTACAGATGGAATTACCATTGCAATAATTTTGGGATTTGCAATTTTATCAATCTATTTTTACTCTACTAAGATTGTTGATTCTGGATTAGGTGAATTCTTTGTTGCAGTAAAAGGCTCCATGATAGTAATCGGTACATTTTTCATTCAATTTGGTGAAATTTCACTTGAATCAATACTTGCAGGAATTGTTGTGGGATCGTTATCGTCTTTAGTATTATTTATCGCATCTTTTCCTGATCATGATGCAGACAAGTCAAAGGGACGAAAAACTCTAGTCATTACAGTTGGTAAAAAAAGAGGTGCTAAATTATTTTGGATTTTTCCTTTGGTTTCTTACTTGGTAATAATTATTGGGGTTTCTGCAAATCTGTTTCCCATATTTTCTTTGATTAGTTTTTTCAGTGTTCCATTAATGATAAAATCAGGTATTGGATTGCAAAAAAACTATGATTCTATAGAAAACCTTGTACCATACATGTCATCTACATTGATGTTTAGTAGAATTACTGGCGTGTTATTTATAATTGGATTTTTAATTAATAGTATCACTTGACATAAATTTAGTGATCTCTGAGATAATCTGATGATTTCTGGTTCTGCTAGTCTTGATGGAACTCAAAAATTTGCCAAAAATTCAGGCGTAAATGAGGGTAATTTCAAAAAGTTTGAAAATTTGTTTCTCTCCAATGTTGGTATTGGGACCTATCTTGGAGAACCTGATGCACAAACAGATCAACTGGTAACTAATGCCGTAAAGAAATCTATTTTGTTGGGAATTAATGTAGTTGATACTGCAATTAACTACAGATCTCAAAAAGCAGAACGCTCAGTTGGTAAGGCAATCTCTGAATTAATTGACGATGGTAAAATTACTCGTGATGAAATTTTCATTAGTTCAAAAAATGGGTATGTTACCAATGATGCTGATGTTCAGTTGGGTTTTTGGGAATATGTCAAAGAAGAATATTCTCAAAAAGGTATAATCCAAGAAGGTGATGTAACCTCAGGCTATCATTGTATGACTGTTCCATATTTGTCTGATCAATTAGAAAGAAGTTTGAAAAATCTTAACATTGAATGTCTTGATCTGATATATCTTCACAATGCTGTTGAAGGACAAATTAAAGATATCTCCAAAGAAAAATTTCTCAAAAACCTAAAATCTGTTTTTGAATTATATGAACAAAAACGAAAAGAAGGAAAAATAAAGTTTTATGGTATGGCCACATGGGAGTGTTTTAGGGTTCCGTCAGACAATCCACAATATCTCTCATTGGAAGATATGGTAAATTTGGCAAAACAAGTTGGTGGCGAAAATCATGGATTTCGATTTATTCAGTTACCCTACAACATGAACTATGATCAAGCTTTACTTGCAAAAAACCAAACACTTGGAAATGAGCATGTATCTGTTTTAGAATCTGCAGTTAGATTGGGAATTGGGGTATTTACTAGTGTACCATTCATGCAAGGACGTTTACTTACTCCTGGAGTGATGCCTGAATTTAATGAATTAAAATCATCTTTACGTGCTTTACAATTTATTCGCTCAACTCCCGGGGTTTTAGCCCCATTGGTAGGACAAAAATCTGATGCACATGTTATAGAAAATCTCGAAATTATGAAAATTCCACCATTCTCTGAAGATGAATTTCTTGCATTAGTAAAGAAATTGACTTTCTAGATTATCAGCCTCAAAATTCTGTATAAAGATAATAAATGAGTATAATTTAGAGTCATAGTAATTTGTCTGCAAAAATATATGATTATACAAAAATTTGTGATTCTGTATTTACAATTGATCCTAAAATTAGATTTGCAGGTGTGATAAATGAACGGGGTCGATTAGTAGCTGGCGGTATGAAGAAAAATGTTAAACCCTTAGAAAGTGAAAAAGATGATGAAATGATCTTCATGGAATTAGCATTACGTGTAAAGATGAGAAAAGAGTTTGATAAACAATTGGGACCTGTTAATTTTGCAATGGCATCTCGTGAACGTGCACTTGCAATCAGTGTAATAATTAATAATGATATTTTGTATGTCGTATCTGAACCTGATACTGACTATGGCGTGATTCCAAAAAAAATCATTGAAATAATCCATTCCTAATTTGATCGGATTTTCAATTTTGGGACTTGTGATTTTCTTAATAAACAATAAAATTTGATTTTGTTATGCGTTAGCCAATAAAAAATTAGATTCTGATTATTTAGCAATGTCTGAATTAACTAAAGAAATTGGTTTAATTGTAAAAGATTTTTTCGATAAAGGACAAACTAATTTGTCTTCTTCTAACATTGCACATATTTTAAAAATCACCTCTGATGTGACTCATAAAATCACAGTTACAGGAAATAACAATATGAATTCCTGTAATGACAGGCATGAACCAATTTACAAAATAAAATACAAACTTTTCACTATTGGTGAAAATATTGATGAATGGTTAATTTGTGAAAAGTGTTTTGGACAACAAGAATTTTTTGGTGCAGTTGAAGAAATTAAATCCATAATTTCATTGAGAAATTCCTTTGAAATTGGATTAAAAATTGAACACATCTACATTATAACTGGAACTGTTACAAAAAAACTCAAAAATCATCTCCTTGTCAATTAAGATTAAATTCATCATAGGTGTAACTATAAATTGAATTTAGGAGTGAAAAATTTATGCCAGTAGATCCTGTATGTGGAATAGAACTTGATGAAGAATTAGCTTTAATTCATGATCATAATGGAAAAAAAGTCTATTTTTGTTGTTCAGGATGTAGAAAAATTTTTCTTAAAAAACCTAGAAAATATAAAAATAATATTTAGATTGGAAATGCTCCACACATTCTACAAAATCTAGATTTCCCAACATGGTATTTGCAATATGGGCATGTTTCCTCTGATTTACAACCCACTGGAGTTCCATACACTTTTTTAAAAATTTCATAGTAATACATAGATTCCCGACTTCTAATTACCACATCATCAGTTTTCTCCACTGTAAGTTTTTTCTCAACGAATTGCTCTTCACCCACTATTGAATCAAATAGATTTGTCAATCCTACTGTTCCTGATCCATCCTGCATTGGCGATTTCTCTCTCCATGCAATTTGGTGTGGGATATTTTTTTCAAACGTTTTACGTAAAATCCATTTGCCGTGTCTTTTTCCCTTCTCCTCATTGACTTTGAGATTAATTGGAATTTTTTCAGCCAGTTGTATTACTTTGTCATTTAGAAATGGAGATTCTATGGTTATTCCCAATACTTTCCCCATCTCCTGTGTTGGAAAGTGCATTACTGAGCACACTCGCTTGATTTCTTTTTCTAATTCCTCCTCGGATTTATTAATGAAAAAACTATATCCTGCGAATAATTCATCTGCCCCATCTCCTGTAATTATTGATTTTTCCCCGTTGTCTTTTGCCCATTTAACTGCTAAATACATTACAACATTATTTCGAATTTCAATATCGTTAAAATTTTTTAAAATTTTAATTGTTTCTTCTATTGCTTCTAGAATTTGCTCTGTTTTAACATTGTAAATTGTTAGTGGTAATTGTATTTCTTTTGAAATCATTTGGCAATATGTGAGATCCGTTGAAACGAAATCTTCGGCAATTATTGCTATTGCTTTAGGTTTCCTTTGTTTTAAAAAATATGCAATTATAGAACTGTCTAATCCTCCTGATAGTGATATCAAGTTTGATTTGCATTCATTGCATGACTCTTCTAATGCACTGTAAAGACTATTTGAAAACTTTTCCAACACATTTGATGTTATTTTAAAATTAAAATAGCTATGCCTAATGAGACTGAACGATTCATCCATTTTTTATTGTAAACTTTAAATCCTTAATCCAATTCTTGAGTGGTATTGCTACTTCCTGCCGAAATAGAATCTAAAACTCTAATTCCTGCATTGCGGGCTATTCTTGCCAAAAAACTTGCAGAAGATCATAACATTAGAGAAGATGAAATTTCTAAAATGTTGGGGGTGACTCAAGCTGCAATTAGTAATTACATTAGAGGTACACGAGGTGATCCTTCTTTGATTGCAAAACTTTTGGCAGAAAAACAAGTTTCAATAATGATTGATGAGTTAAGTGATAGTCTTTCTTCAGATAGGGCATACACTCCATCCAGTCTTTCAAAATTTATTGGACTTTGTAACTTTATTAAATCAAGTTTGTTAATTTGTGAGATACATCACAATTTAGAATCAAACATTGATGAGCAAGTTTGCAAAGAATGTGAAAATATGCTTCTTAAAGGTCCTGGAAGCGTTTATTAGTTTTTAATTAAAATAATTTCAATTGTCGATGTCATGTCTCCAATCCCTGCAGCAGCTACTGTATCTAGATTAATTTTTTGAACTTTAGAATTACCGTTTAGCATTTTCTCAGTTATTATATTTGCAACTGCAACTGCATTTGGTATTGAATTGCCCCTTGACTGTAAAACCACTTTTTTTTTCTTTCCTAGTATTGATAATACTTCTATAGCTGATTCCAATACCGGATAATTTCCTATTTTTATTGTGACCTGTTCAGACTCTTGGGTCTGCTCTTGGCCACTCGGTTCAGCTGTCTCTTCCATGAACATTATTCAATATTTAGAAATTTTATGTTCTTTTAAGTTTTATCGATGATAGGTTCATGTTCAATAATACCTACAATCAAATTTATAAAATATGGTGAAAATTTCTTTAAAATTTTATTTGTCACTGATTATTTCTCGAAATAATTAATTGGTATGTTTTGATAATCTCCGTTAGGAAGTACTCGTCTAATTGTAATTGGGATTACTCTTTGTTCTAATTCTTCCATTGAAATATCTAGTGAAATTCTAGCTGATTTTGGAATTGGGATAAACGGTGGTGCTCCCAATGATAATTGTAATGCTCTTGCTCCCATAATTCTTGCCTTTTCGAATCTTGTTAATGTTGGTGATCCAATTGTAATTTTGTTTTTCTCACAAGGAATTTCTACTGGATCATGTTCTTCAATTCTCTCAACAACATCCCTATTTTCAATCTCTTTGATTCTTTTTTCAAGATTATTTTGTTCTTTTTCAGTTAATGGTTCGACAAGATCTTTTCTATCTATTAATTTTCTATAGGTATCTAATGCCTTGTTTAATCCGGCATTTTCCTCAACCTCTTCATCAAGTTCTTCAGGTTGTGGAGCTTCAATTAATTCAGATTCCTTAGGTTTAGACAAGTAAGAAAATTTCCTTAAAACGTTATATAATCTAATCATTTTAAAGTACAAATTGAGTACATTGTCAGTCTCCAGAAAACAACTAATTTTAGAAATTCGTGGAAAAGCAAAAATTTCATGTGATCTAAAACGACACTTGTCTCCAAGAACTGTTGGATCCATTATGAGATCTTTACCGCTTGAAGGTCATGCACATTTACTTGGAAAAAATATCTTGTATTTTGAATCAAGTGTTGATTCTGGAATTGAAAGATCTAGAACTGAATTCAAAAAAGGTGATGTTGCATTTTTACCTTCAACTGGAAGTTTGTGTTTTTTTCTAAATGACACTGTATTTACAAAAACAATGACCCCTATAGGAAAACTTGGTGAAAATATTGATGCATTAAAGGATGTTAAATCTGGAGATGTACTTTGTATTTATGAAGAAACTGCCTGATACAAATAATGACCTGAATAACCGCCTACTTTTTTTACAATCCCTTTACTTGTAGATTCTTTTAAGAATGAATTTGCTGCTGAAATTTTAACACCCATCTGTCTTGCAAGATCTTGAACTGTGAGAACTTTGGAATTTTGAATAATTTTTAATGCTTGTTGCTCATTTACCACAACTGTAATCTCTGCCTTTTTTGGTCCACCTTCTCCCTTGTCTTTCTTTTTCTTTGTATCTTTGGAATTTGCAGATTTATCTTTATTTCCTCCAGTTGGTTTCTTTCCTCCACCCATGATTTTAGAAAAAAATATTCCTCTTATAAACGATGAACCAATTTTGGAATTACGCTCTTAATGATAAAATTAAATTCAAAAATTATTTTCAAGTATAAATAGCATCTTGATTGATATTCTATATGGGAATAGTATCAAAAGGCGCAAAATGCAATTTTGAGGGCTGTGAACAAGACGGTGCTCGTTCTCTAAATACTAGCAAAGTAGAAAATGCAGGGTTGCGTGTAAATTCATCTGGGAAAAAAACAGTTCTTTGTAAAGAACATTACAAAGAATACAAGAAAGAATCTAAAGACGAACGTGATCTTGAACGTGCTCGATATGACAAGTTTTAGTTTTTCTTCTTGGGTTTATTTATTTTATTGGCAGAATTTTTGAAATAATCGTCACTTAGTTTTTTGTATAGTTTGTCTAGTTTTTTGTATAGTCTTTTTGGTTTTTTACTCTTCTGATTGCTCAGAACATACAATGCAAGAATGGGGAATGCTATGGTGGCATCTGCATAAACTGTGACCATTCCATTATGTGCATCTTGGACTTTACCCCAACTCTTTCCTTCTTGAAGTGTTGCCCCCGACAACCCACCTGTATCTGGACGCGCATCAGTTATTTGAATAATGTAATCTTGTCCACCGTCTGCCCTTTTTAGAATTTGATCTAAAAGTGGTCCTGTTTGTTGAGCCGTATTCTTTGGTACTCCGCCACCTAATTCTAAAATTCCTGATTTTTTAGAATCATACACGATAGCAGCTTGTTCTATGATCTCCCTTACAAAATCTAAATTGTATGTTTTACCTGCTAATCTGTGTACTGCTAAATTCAAAGCTAGAGATGAATCTTTTATTGTTGAAACGTATATGGGAACATCATAATCGTATGCTGATGTAACAAAACTCTTTTCAGGATGTTTTGATTTCTCTTTGCTTAGTTTCCCCATCAAGTTACAAAATTCTGCAGTTGTAAATGGCACATCTGGAAAATTATCTCCGAACATTTTCTGAATTAACTGGTCTTGAGCTTCTAATGTTTCATTAAATTTGATATATACATCTCTGATTCTGACAATTTCATTTTCAAACAACTTCATGTCATCCACATTAAAACTTCCTTGTTTTACTGGTAGTCCCCATGCAAAATGATCTTCATGATATACATTGGCCCCTGTTGTAACGATCCAATCTACGAACCCTCTTTCAATCAACGTTTTGATTATTCCACCAAATCCTACTGGAGTCATTGCACCTGAAACTGTCAGACAAATTGTTGCATCTTCTTCAATCATTTTTGCATAAAGTTTTGCTGCATCTCCAAGCTGTCTTCCGTTGAATCCTGAACTTGCAAATACATTGACTAAATCTTCTATAGTCATTTTTGGATCTAATTTTATGTGTGGAATATCTTTGCCATGAAATTCATGTGGATCCATGTTTGAAAAACTAATTTTTTAGTAAATAATACTATCGAATCCTTTTTGATGTATGCTGAAAATTTAAGAATGTACTAAATGACGTTTAAAAATTATATTCTTAAAAATTTGTGGCTATAAGTTGTAATTTTTTTAATTGTAGGGTTAGCTGTAGGGTTAATTTTAGGAGGGAATATGGAGATCGACCCAGAAGATGACAATCTGGATTTTGTTACATCATGCCTTTCAATTCCTGCAGGCATATTTTTGAGTATAATTTACATAATTATGGTTCCATTAATTTTCTCTTCAATTGTTGTAGCTGTTACTTTTTTAGGAGCAACAAAAAAACTAAAAACTTTTGGATTGGGTGTTGGAACTTATTTTTCAATTACTACAATTGCAATACTTGTAGCAATATTCTTGGTGTCAATAATATCCCCTGGAAATATTCTTGATATCACTTTACTCAAAGAATCTTTTGATCTTTCAGATGACGATGTAGAAATAAAAGATAGTTTTGAATTAGATGATATTCCAAGTGCAATTTCCAATATCATTCCACGAAATCCTATAACATCACATCTCGAAGGACAAATGCAAAGCATTTTGGTATTTGTCCTGATTGTCGGGTTGACAATTGGAACTCTTCCAAAAAAATCCACCAAGCCTGTTTTAAACTTGTTAGAATCAATTCAAAAAATAACAATATAGATTCTGATGTTTTCAATGAAAATTGTACCATTTGTAGTATTTGGATTAATTGTTGGCATGGTGGCAAAAGTTGGTATCGGATCAATGGCTGGAATGGGGGGGGGATCTCATGGGAACCGTTGTACTTGCTCTTGGAGTAATGCTATTGGCGTATATGTTAATTTTAAAATTTGTAGCAAATAGACCAGTTTTGTCTACATTTTTAAAATTCCGTAATCCACAAACGGTCTCTTTTTCAACAGCTAGTTCAATGGCAACAATACCTGTGACACTAAAGACTGCAGAAGAGAACCTAAAGATAGATCCCAAGGTATCCAAATTTGTAATTCCATTTGGAACTAGTGTGAATATGGATGATACTGTTTTGTATTAGGCGATATCTGTTTTTTTGACACATCTCTTTTCAATCAAATCAAGTATACATTCTATGCTTGTAATAATCGTCACTACTCTTTGAGATTCCATTGACACCCCCTGGCTGTACCTGGAGCTGGTGTAATTGTCATGTCTGCCATACTGGTAATCATTGGTATTCTGCCAGTAGGAATTTTACTATTAATTTCTGTAGATAGAATTTTAGACATGATTAGAACTATGGTCAATGTTACAGGAGATCTTACTGCCAGTTGTGTGTTTGATAAAATAATGCGAGATTAGATGTAAAATTATTTTCGATAGTAACACGTGTTGATATTATTACTTATTTAGGAATAATTCTAAATAATACAGAATGAATATTGTAGATTTACATGATCCTAAACGCGTAGATAGAACTCCTGATGCTGTTGAAATTTTATTTTCATCTGAAAATTTTATTCAAGATGAATTCAAAATTTCAAAAGTAGAATTACGACTTTATTCAGAACAAACTGATGAAAAATTAGGCATTTTTTCTTTAATCACATCTTTTGTTGAGACTGATATAGGATCCGTAGAAATGATTTATGATGAAGGATTTCGTGGAGAAAAATCTCTTTTGAGAGCAAGTGAATTTCTTACATCCAATTTGGGAATCTCTGGTTTGATTTTACGTTCAGTTATTACACTACGAGAAAAATCAAAATTATCTTGATTTTATTTTAAGCTCATTTTGAGATAAACTGTCACTTTATTTCATGACACAGAGAATTAATACTGATGATTTCTGTTGCTTCTTATACCTCAGATTAAAAGTCTTTTCAATTTATGGTTCTTGTAAAATACCAAATACATATTCAAATTAAATCTGTGTGTTC
This sequence comes from Candidatus Nitrosopumilus sp., assembly GCA_965262905.1. GTDB lineage: Archaea > Thermoproteota > Nitrososphaeria > Nitrososphaerales > Nitrosopumilaceae > Nitrosopumilus. The sequence continues at coordinate 39,378 of OZ253567.1, read as the reverse complement.
TAAAATATTTCTTTGTGAAAATGATTGTAAATTTTTAGCAAAAACAAGTATTTTCTAGAATATGCAATTTACAAACTGTATCTCTTCACCATATGTGGCTGAAAATCCAATTTCCAATCCTGCATGAGAATCAATTTGTGAATTAATTTACAGGATTTTGTATTCTGATGTAACTTGTAAATAAGATAGTTTCAGGATTGACGTTGTCACTAACGGTTAATGAGTATGTACCATCAGTTAGAGGATCACCTTTCCAACCCTTGGCAAATATACCATTATCTCGTATGTTATTTCCACCGACTTGACTATCACCTATCATAACTTTAACAGAGTCAATACCAGCAGATGTTCCCCTGAATTTTAACGTTTCAGGGTTGATTGTCATACCATGTTCAAAGGGCACATATTCTGTGCCAACACGCACTTTGGTAATTTGAGCATTTATAGGATTGTTATCACTATTTGCGTCAATTATGATGTAACTTGTAAATAAGATAGTTTCAGGATTGACGTTGTCACTAACGGTTAATGAGTATGTACCATCAGTTAGAGGATCACCTTTCCAACCCTTGATAAATGAACCATCTGAGGATATTTTATTCCCTCCGACTTGACTATCACCTATCATAACTTTAACAGAGTCAATACCAGCAGATGTTCCCCTGAATTTTGGTGTTCCAGTGTGGATTGTTATACCATCAGTAAAGTCCACATATTGTGAACCATCAAACACTTTGATGGATGCGGATTTATCTGGAATGTGTTCAATCAAGCCTGTTGGAGGCGAATTCATAATTGGTTGAGTCTGACTCTGTACTGGTGCTACATTATTCAGAGTTATAGTAACAGGAGTAGAAGCAACAGAGGTATTGCCTGCTTGATCAGTTGCAGTTGCAGTAAAGGTGTTGGCACCTTGTATCAAAGTTACCTCAATAGACCAAGTGCCAGTAGAACTGGTAATGTCAGTAAATGTCGAGGCACCATCATCATCATTTCGGGTCAGTGTTATAGTGGAACCATTTTCTGCGGTTCCGGTAATTGTATGGGTAGTCTCAGTTGTACTAGCTGTTTGTGATGTGATTACTGGTGCGACAGGTGCTGTGTTATCCCGGGTTATAGTAACAGAATTAGAATCGCCAGAGACATTACCTGCTTGATCAGATGCAGTTGCAGTAAAGATGGTGGGACCTTGTATCAAAGTTACCTCAATAGACCAAGCGCCATCAGGACCAATGGTAACAGGTTCCAAGGGAGTGACATTTTGTCTCAGTGTTACAGTGGAACCTATTTCTGCGGTTCCGGTAATTGTATGGGTATCAGCATTTGTACTAGCTGTTTGTGATGTGATTATTGGTGCGGCAGGTGCTGTGCTATCTAGGGTTACAGTAACAGAAGTGGAAGCAGTAGAGGTATTGCCTGCTTGATCAGTTGCAGTTGCAGTAATGGTGTTGGTACCCTCCACTAAAGTTACGCTAACAGACCAAGTGCCAGTAGAACTGGTAGTGGCAGTAGGTACCAAGGGATCGTCATTTTGGGTCAGTGTTATAGTGGAATCATTTTCTGCGGTTCCGGTAATTGTTAGAGTATTCTTATTGGTACTAGTTGGTGATGTGATTACTGGTGCGGCAGGTGCTGTGGTATCCCTGGTTACAGTAACAGAAGTGGAAGGAGTAGAGGTATTGCCTGCTTGATCAGATGCAGTTGCAGTAATGGTGTTGGTACCCTCCACTAAAGTTACGCTAACAGACCAAGTGCCAGTAGAACTGGTAGTAGTAGATGTCAAGGTATCATCATCATTTCGGATCAGTGTTATAGTGGAATCATTTTCTGCGGTTCCGGTAATTGTTAGAGTATTTTCATTTGTACTAGCTGTTTGTGATGTGATTACTGGTGCGTCAGGTGCTGTAGTATCAAGGGTTATAGTAACAGAAGTGGAAGGAGTAGAGGTATTGCCTGCTTGATCAGTTGCAGTTGCAGTAATGGTGTTTTCACCCTCTTCTAAAGTTACGCTAACAGACCAAGTGCCAGTAGAACTGGTAGTAGTAGATGTCAAGGTATCATCATCATTTCGGATCAGTGTTATAGTGGAATCATTTTCTGCGGTTCCGGTAATTGTTAGAGTATTTTCATTTGTACTAGCTGTTTGTGATGTGATTACTGGTGCGACAGGTGCTGTAGTATCAAGGGTTATAGTAACAGAATTAGAAATATCAGAGATATTGCCTGCTTGATCAGTTGCAGTTGCAGTAAAGGTGTTTTCACCCTCTTCTAAAATTACGCTAACAGACCAAGCGCCACCAGGACCAATGGGAACAGGTTCCAAGGGAGTGACATTTTGGGTCAGTGTTATAGTGGAATCTATTTCTGCGGTTCCTGCAATTGTATGGGTACTAACCTTTGTACTAGCTGTTTGTGAAGTGATTATTGGTGCGACAGGTGCTGTAGTATCAAGGGTTATAGTAACAGAATTAGAAATATCAGAGACATTACCTGCTTGATCAGTTGCAGTTGCAGTAAAGGTGTTTTCACCCTCTTCTAAAGTTACGCTAACAGACCAAGTGCCAGTAGAACTGGTAGTGGCAGTGGATGTCAAGGCATCATCATTTTGGGTCAGTGTTATAGTGGAATCATTTTCTGCGGTTCCGGTAATTGCTAGGGTATTCTTATTGGTACTAGTTGGTGATGTGATTACTGGTGCGGCAGGTGCTGTATTATCCAGGGTTACTATAATAGTGGAAGGAATAGAGATATTGCCTGCTTGATCAGTTGCAGTTGCAGTAAAGGTGTTGGCACCTTGTATCAAAGTTACATCAATAGACCAAGTGCCAGTAGAACTGGTAATGTCAGTAAATGTCAAGGTATCATCACCATTATTTTGGGTCAGTGTTACAGTGGAACCGACATTTGCGGTTCCTGTAATTGTACGGGCATTATCCTTTGTACTAGTTGTTTGTGATGTGATTACTGGTGCGTCAGGTGCTGTATTATCCAGGGTTACTATAATAGAATTAGAAGGAATAGAGGCAATACCATCTTGATCAGATGTAGTTGTAGTTGCAGTAAAGGTGTTGGCACCTTGTATCAAAGTTACATCAATAGACCAAGTGCCATCAGAACTGGTAGTGGCAGTAGATGTCGAGGTACTATCACCATTATTTTGGGTCAGTGTTACAGTGGAACCTTCAACTGCGGTTCCGGTAATTGTATAGGGATTCTCATTTGTTCTAGTTGTTTGTGATGTGATTATTGGTATGTCAGGTGCTGTAACAGTAATATGAATTATTTTGGCTTTGCTACCTACGGCCCAGCCGTTGTTACGGTCAGTAAAGTGTACAGAGTTTAAAGTACCACTACCGGTACTAGGAGTTTGGTCAACCCAAGTGCTGCCGCCATTAACTGTGTATAGTATGAGTTGGTTATCACCTACGATCCAACCGTTGTTACTGTCAGTAAAGTGTACAGAGTTTAAAGTTCCAGAGCCAACATTGACATATTTAGTCCATTTAATACCGCCATCAGTGGTATGTAGTATGACTCCATTAACACCTACGACCCAGCCGTTATTAGCATCAACAAAGTGTACAGATCTTAAATTATTAGTGACACTACTGGTTTGTCCAGTCCAAGCGGTACCGCCATCAACAGTGTGCAGTATGACTCCATTATCACCTACGGCCCAGCCGTTATTATCATCTACAAAGTGTACAGATCGTAATTCAGTATTGACATTACTGGTTTGCTCAGTCCAAGCGGTACCCCCATTAACAGTGTGCAGTATGACTCCACGTTGGGGAGCATAATTAAGACCTACTGCCCAGCCGTTGTTAGAATTAGGAAAGTGTACAGAGTTTAAATTATTACCGTTAGTACTGGTTTGTCCAGTCCAAGCAGTGACATCGTCATTAGTTTGTTGTATGACTCCCGAACCAGAAATAGTAGTACCTACTGCCCAGCCGTTGTTAGAATTAGGAAAGTGTACAGAGTTTAAATTATTACCGTTAGTACTGGTTTGTCCAGTCCAAGTATTACCACCATCAGTGGTACGTAGTATGGCATTACTACCACCTACGGTCCAGCCGTTGTTACTGTCAGTAAAGTGTACAGATTGAAGATTTGTATGTGGTAAATTTTTTTCACAATCAGCATTATCACCACAGATATTTATCGAGTTCATTGGAGTCAAAGTAATAGCATCTAGAGGTATAGTGAGACGAAGTATGGCTTGATCTCTTTCATTGCCACCTACGACCAAGGCTTTGTTACTGTCAGTAAACTGTACGGATCGTAAATTATTAGGAACATTGCTGGTTTGTTCAATCCAAGTGGCACCGCCATTAGTGGTGTACAGTATGAAACCAACACCAGGCTCATCAGCAGAATCAAAGTAACTACCTACAATCAAGCCGTTGTTACTGTTAGTAAAGTGCACAGAATTTAATAAAACTGCTAATTTATCATTAATAGGAATAGTTTGTTCAGTCCAAGTGGTACCGCCATTAGCGGTAAAAAATGCGGATGCATCATTGCCGCTACTTATGGCCCAACCATAGTTATGATCAACAAAATGTACAGAGTTTAAAAAGTCAGAGTCATCAGTGATTTGTTTAGTCCAAGCCTGACCACCATTAACAGTGTCCAGTATGACTCCGCCTTCTCCTACGACCCAGCCGAACGTATTATCTGCAAAGTGCACAGAGTTTAAAGTACTATCGAGATTACTGATTTGCCCAGTCCAAGTGGTACCGCCATTAACAGTGTGCAGTATGACTCCATTAACACCTACGACCCAGCCGTTATTATCATCTACAAAGTGTACAGAATGTAAAGTAGTAGTGACACCACTGGTTTGCTCAATCCAAGCGGTACCGCCATTAACAGTGTGCAGTATGACTCCATTATCACCTACGACCCAGCCGTTATTATCATCTACAAAGTGTACAGATTTTAAATTGGTATCAAGAACATTGTCCTGTTTAATCCAAGTGTCACCACCATTAGTGGTGTAAAGTATGAGACCATTACCATTTCCTACAGCCCAGCCGATCTTATCATCTGCAAAGTGTACAGAGTTTAATGGTCTAATACAATCAGGATTATCCTCGCAGATATTTGCATCAAGCACACTAGTCAAAGTAATATCATTTGTTTGTGCATTGGCATTACTTGGAATGACAACTGCAAGAGCAGAAAGTAAAATAATTGATAATAATGCAAATTGTATCTTCATTTATGAATCTACATCACCACCCCCCCCCCCCTTATAAACGAAACATTGGTAATGTAGGTAAGAGTATAGGTTAGCCACGTAATCAAGCATTTTAGATCGTACGGATCTAAATTCTCGGATTCTCTCTTATGGGCAACCCTGAGATTATACATTGCGAGATGCAAAGGCATTTGCTCAAATTTCTAATCAATAAAAGATAAACAATAGAGGATATGAAAAAATCACAAGCAATCATTACAGAAATGATTTTAAAAAATCAGGAAAACTGTCATTCTATGAAAATCCACATTCACCGTCATCTGTAAACAACATTCCAACACGTCAAAAAAAGGCAGGCCGTACAAAAAAGAATTCATCTCCAAAGAAGGCAGGTGCAAAGATTGGTCGTGTCGGTAAATCACACAAAGATACACAAACCAAAAAAATGTGCAAAATGTGGTAGCAAAGACATTACAGATACAAAAAATTTTAACAAAGAGATTAATTGATATTCTATTTATTCCAAAAACTAAATACATAAACAACATTATACATCAATGCATCTGCAAGTGCGGATACACCGCAGGTCGGAATAGACGTAACATCATGGTTATGTTGCATACAATCGTTTCAAAACAATTCAACGGTGCCCGGTCCCACATACTGCGAGATGCCGAGTTTGTATTCCATGATGAATCAAAAACCATACTGTATGAGAAATTGTGTCTACTATATCACAATGCAAAACAAATCTCATGGTCATCTGTTGCACATGTACATTATGACTCGTCGGTGATTTCTGGTATGGCAATTGCAGATGTATACAAGAATTTGAATTGCAAGTTTGGAGACTGACTTGCACGAGCAACACCAAACCTGTTTACATTTCTAAAATATCCGGGAATAGAGCCCACAAATAACGAGTCAGAAAGGATGTTGTGCAAGGTCGTAATCTCACGAAAAATTAGAGGACGTCTTGTAACTGAGTAGCATATGAAAATATGATACCATATAGATTGAGCTGTTTTATGACATGGCAGAAAAGAGAAAACAAGCATCCCAGAAAAAGTGTTAAAACTGTATTAAGGACCTATCCTCTTACCATTTATGCATATTTCAGATTCATTATTCCAAGGAGAAAATTCTGGATTCACTTCCCAATATTGAGTGGTAGGAATCGTTCTAGTCTCACCAATAACTAGACTAAATTCTGCAAAAGACCCAAACGGAATTTCAACCATAAAATAATTAATTCCCAATAATATAGGTTTGATTTGTTTTGAAAATGTCTAAATTTCTCCATTATTTACAGTAAAGTTTTCTGTAACTATACAAAGTGTAGGCATTGTTATTAACAAGTTTGTACAGATGACTCGGAAACATTTACAAATTCCCATTCCATCTTCAAGATAAAATTTAACAACATGATCAAGGGATGAGTTAAGAGATGGATTTCTTACATCTACCGTTATTGTTACAATTTCGTTTAAAAGAGGTAAGTTTGATAATTCCACTCGATTAAGTTGTATGGTTGGCTCTGCATCAACAGATGGTGAATATGGAATAGAGTCTTTTACAGAAACTGTATTTTTTGCAATATGACATTCTCACTAATTACTGAATCTACATTTTACCAACTTTTACCTTGTTTTTTTAATTGGTTTTTTGTATCTTTTGAAATAGTATCCAATGTATCAGAATCATAATTGGCTCCTTCAAAATTTGTAGATTCTAGTACAGCACCATCTAAATTTGTATGTCTAAGATTAACGCTACTAAGGTTTGCATTACTCAAATCAGCATTTCGTAAATCTGCATAAAACAAATCTGCTCCTCGGATGTCTGCCCCCCTCATATCTGCTCCATACAAATCTGCATCCCATAATTTTGCACTAGACAAATTTGTTTGTTGTAAATCTGCTCCACGCATTTTTACATAAAACAATATTGCACCACTCAAATCCGCCTCACTCAGATCAGTACAACTCAAATCAGCATTGTGTATATCTCTATTTTTGAGATTGGCACCTTTCATGTTGGAATCTGAAAAGTCTCTGCCAATCAATTCTTCATATTCAAAATTAACTTTTGATAGATTCCTTTTCCTAAAAACATCTGATGGGTTCATTGTCTGTTTTTATTTATCAGTATAGTACATTTGAATTTAGATCTAAAATGTGGCTCAAGGGATCTACTTGTTGTATAGTTCCAATTCTTGTAAAATTTTACCCATAGCATGCTTCCATCTTCGCATTTCATCAATCCCAGGTGGTCTGTTTTGTTCTAATTCTTTCTTTTCTTTGAGTAGTTCCTGATGCCTGTACTCGTCTTTTCTACCTTGCATGAGTTATTTGTAGTTATTTTGAATAAATTTCAATGGTAATTCTGGGCTGAATGATCTTCTAAAAACCCCTCCACAGTATTGCGATTTTTGAGAATCGTATATTTATGCCTAATTTAACATCTCTAAACATGCGTATATTGCAACTTCACTGTGATAGTATCGAATACACGCCTACAAAAAAAGAAATACAATCTGCTGAAGATATTGAAAACCCTCAAACTCAAAAATTCGAAGAACTTGTAGTGGTGTTTGTTGCAATTGAAGATGGTGATGACTCTTCAGTAGCACAAAATGCAATATCTCAGATTAAAGCATCGATGGAAAAAATTGGATGCAAAAAATTATTGTTATACCCTTATGCTCACCTTAGCTCAAATCTTGCAAAACCATCAATAGCCATTAAATTACTTAGAGAGATGAAAGATGGTGCATTCGAACTTGAGGTATCTCATTCTCCATTTGGTTGGACAAAGTCTTACAAAATTCAAGTAAAGGGACATCCGCTTGCAGAAAGTTCCAAAGTTGTCACAAAAGACTCTGCATCTGCAAAACCTGATGAAGAATTAACTTCTGATGCACTCAAAGGCGAATCTAAAATTCGTTCATTTTGGAAAATACTTTCTCCAGATGGAACAATGACTAACATTGGTGATTTTAATTTTACAAAATATCCAAAATTAGAAATTTTGGCAAAATATGAATCTGTAAAAATTCGCAAAGTAGACCAACCTCCACCACATGTTGCATTGATGAAGAAGATGGGAATATCCGACTATGAACCTGCATCTGATTCTGGAAATATGCGATTTTATCCTAATGGTCGTTTGATTAAATCATTAATTGAACGATATGTTACTGACAGAGTCAAAGAATATGGTGGTTATGAAGTTGAAACTCCAATCATGTATGATTCAGAACATCCAAGTATGGTTAGTTACTTTAATCGATTTCCTGCAAGACAATACAACATTGACTCTGATGGCAAAAAACTCTTTTTGAGATTTGCAGCATGTTTTGGTCAATTCCTAATGGCCAATCAATATCAACTATCATACAAGAATTTACCATACAAACTCTATGAGTTGACTCGTTACAGCTTTAGACGTGAACAATCAGGGGAATTAGTCGGTTTAAGGCGATTAAGAGCATTTACCATGCCTGATTGTCATGCATTTTGCAAAGATATGTCGCAGGCAATTGATGAAATCAAGATTAGATTTGATCTTTCTCAAAGTGTTCTCAAAGAGATCGGAATAAATGAAACCGATTATGAAATGGCAATTCGATTCACTGAGGACTTTTACAATGAGAACAAATCATCCATTGAGGAACTAGTCAAAAAACATGGAAGGCCAGTACTAGTAGAAATGTGGAAAGAGAAATTCTTTTACTTTGTATTGAAATGGGAGTTTAACTTTATTGACGGTCTAGGAAAAGCATCTGCTTTATCAACTGACCAAATTGATGTAGAAAATGGAAATAGATATGGGATTGATTTTGTAGATGAAAATAATATCAAACAAAATCCAATTATATTACACAATTCACCGAGTGGTGCAATTGAGAGAATCATCTATGCTTTGTTGGAAAAAGCTGCTAAAGATTCACATGAAGGACGAAAACCCCAATTCCCACTTTGGTTAGCCCCAACACAAGTTAGAATTATTCCACTCAAAGAAGAATTCAATGCATTTACAGAAACCCTAACTGATAAAATATCTGTAAATGATATTCGTGTTGACATTGATGATAGAAATGAAAGCATTGGAAAAAGAATCCGTGAAGCTGAAAAAGAATGGATTCGATACATTTTGGTAATTGGTAAAAAAGAAGTAAACTCTCAAAACATCAATATTCGTGATAGACAAACTGGAGATATACGAGAATTATCATTTGATTATTTTATTAATGAAATTAAAGACCAAACTAAAGGAAAGCCTTTCACTGGTTTAAATCTGCCAAAGTATCTCTCAAAGAGACCAAATTTGATGGTGTAAAAAATATGAGTTTCCTTGATCTGTACATGAATAATAATCCCTTAATCACTTCATCAGATGACGATTCAGAACCAGTAGCTACGATATTCGGAATACCCTTTGATGCTACTCATTCATACAAGCCTGGTTGTAGATTTGGACCTGACACTATTCGTGATTCTTTTAATAATATTGAGATATTTCATCCTGAACTTGGAATTGATTTAGAAACTGTAAACATTGAGGATTTGGGAAACACTCGTCACACTGTAGTTGCATCTGAAATGATCGACATGGTAAAAAAAATCACCACCGAACTTGTTGCAAAACAAAGGCAGTTGTTCATTTTGGGCGGTGAGCATTCCATTACATATGGCACGTATACTAGTTTTCCAAAAGAAACTGGGTATGTTGTTTTTGATGCACATTATGATTTACGTGATGAATTTGCTGACATTAAGCTAAGTCATGCATCTTACTTGAGAAGAATTATTGAAGATAGAGGATCTGAGAATATCTTACATGTTGGTGCTAGAGCCTTTGTCAAAGAAGAATTAGAATTTCTAACTGAAAATAAAATTAAAACCATTACTTACAAACAAATTCTGGAAGGCAAAGGCCCTAGTCTTCTAAAAGATCATGTTTCTACATTTGATACCGTATATTCTAGTTTTGATCTTGATGTATTGGACCCAGCATATGCACCTGGTGTTGGTAATCCTGAATCTAATGGCATTACATCTAGAGAATTATTTGATATGATTCATACTTTTCAGGAAACCAAAGTTACAGGAGTTGATATTGTGGAATTAAACCCATACCATGATAATGGTGCAACTGCATCTTTAGCTGCAAAAATTATTTCTACTTTAATTGCAATTAATCTATCTCGAAATAATTAATTTATTTTTCAAACTTTTATATCTAAATTAGTAAAAATTCTAAATAATATTCCAAAATTAACTATTCTTCCAAATCTGAAAAATCTTGTAATTTGATGAATTTTTAGGCTATTTTATCTCAATTTCACCCCTGTTCACTTTATTAAATGGTATTTTGGGTGTAACTCGTGTTAAATAATTTGCGAGATACTCTCAGACCTGCTTTAGAAAAAATAGGTAAGGTATTTGCATCTACAGGATTGTCTGCAAATTTTTGGACCTTTGTAGGGTTGGCATTTGCCCTAGTATCAGCAGTTGTTTATGGAATGGGAATTGAATATGGATTAATTCTTGGTGGTATTTTGTTACTTGTTTCAGGATTCTTTGATATGGTGGATGGGCAAGTGGCAAGAGATACTGGAAAGACTTCAAAAAAAGGCGAGTACCTTGATTCAATGTTTGATAAAATTTCTGAAGTTGCAATATTTTTAGGGCTTTTAGTTGGAGGATATGCTGAACCATATCTCATATTACTTGCAATTACATTGTCTTTGTTGGTAAGTTACGCTAGATCAAAATCAGATATTATTAACATTAAACTTCAGGGAATAGGAATTGGCGAACGAGCTGAAAGATTATTGATAATTGCAATTATTGGGATAATTGGATTTATGGAGTATGCTGTAATTATAGTGGTGATAATTGCAGGAATTACTCTGATACAAAGAATGATTTACACTGCTAAAAATATTAAAGAATGATTTGAGATAATCACTTTTGAGCATATTCAATACGCTTAGGTTCATAAGTTAGAAACTATTGGATTATTTCAAATGGGTAAAGGTGATAGTTTAGTTCTATTAGGGATTATTGTTGGTGGCAGTACTGGCGTAGGATTAGTGGTTCTTTTGGCAAATGGTATAATCAAAAACCCATTTCTCTAAACTATACGTTCAAGTTTATATCTGTAATATTTTCAAATCGCATAGATTTCTAAGGATTTGAATAGTGATTTTTAACACTTTTAATTATTTTAGATTTTAACAGTACCTTGTGTTTCATCTTTAATTTTTGGTTTTTTCTTTAACCAAAGAAACGCAACAATAAATATGATGTCTAGAATAAGGATTATGAATAACATTAATTCGTAATACACCAAGTCTTTGAGCCGGTTTTGGAAGATGAGGTTTCATCATGCTCCATTGCTTATTTGTTATTTCTTGGAATTGTATAGATTGGTTTGGAATATTATCATTCCCAAATGATCTTCAAATGTTGTCTAAATGATCAGTTTCGGCATTCAGGTGTATTATTGGCTAACATATGGGGGGTATGTTTGAACCTACTTTAATGTCGAAAGTTTGAGCTTAAAGGATAATACTAGCGAAGTTTTCCGCGTTTTCTTCTACTATCTGCAGATCTAATTTTTAGAATCTTAAAGTGGATTGCACATGAAATACAGTAATGCTTCAAAACCGTTGGTGATGCAATATATGCACCTTGTGCACGTAATTCTTTTGCCAATGTATGTTCAACCAAATTTAATTTTGATGTGACTTTTTTTGCCTTGTCTTTTGGGACTGTCTGTCCGCAGTTTGTACATTGCACTGTACCTGAGGACCCTTTTCCACCTTTAGTACGACCTCTACTTGCACGCTTAAGTGGCATGATTTTGAGCAAATTTGCCTACTTATATTCTTGACCACATTATCTGATTCTTATTTATCCAGGTACGATTCAATAGAATCAGTTAAAAAGATCGCTGATTCTAACTAATAGAGTTGTGCAATTGATTCCATTTGATAACAATCCCAACATTTCCACATAACAAGATCCAAAGCTAAGATAGAACCACATCATTTTATGTTCAATCATACCAAATTAGTAAAAAAACCAAAACAGTCCCTCATCCATAACAGGATTAACTGTTTCACAGTTTGATTTTTTATCCAAAGAAATAAAGAAAAACTACAGAACAAAAGCGTCTATCAACAAAGAAAAGAGACAGAGGGATTTGGTGCAGGACACAAATTTGATCATTCCATTAAAGATGGGATTCTGATGATGTATTATCAAATGTATACAACATATGACATGCTATGAGTGATTTTTGATCTGGACAAATCAAATGTAATGAGGGACATTAGACATTTAGAGCCTGCAGTGAAACAATCAATCCCAATTCCTGCAAAAAAGTATGCAGACTCTAAAAAACTCAAAACTATACAAGAACTGCAACAGTTCTTTCCAGAACTAATTGCAATGATTCATGGTACAGAGTAACCAATCCCTAGACCAAAAGATATACGCAAAAGAAAAACTCACTATTCAGGAAAGAAAACATACAGTACAAAATCAAATCACAATTAATCTTGATGGAATTATTATACACAAATCTACATACTCACTTGGCAGTCATCACGATTACTCCATATACAAATCAAAACATCCAGTATTATCAGAACAGTTGTTGTAATTTTATGATCTCAGATATTTGGGAATTCAAAAAGACTTTGAAAATCAAATCGGCATTCCATCATACAAGAAAAAGAAAGGAAAAACATTAACCATACATCAAAAGGAATAGAACAAGTTACAGTCAAAAATTAGAATAAAGGTAGAGCGTATCATTGCTCAAATCAAGAGATTTAGAATTAGTGATACGTTTAGGAACAAATTATGCCGATATGATGGTATTGGTGAGATTGTTTGTGGGATTATTAATTTCAAGATGTGGCAGAAGCAAGAGTTTGTTGTGATTCCATAAAATCAGAAATTGAATCAGTTAGAGGGTTAGATTTTCTCAGTAATTACGCAAGAGGTCTAATTATGAATAAAGAAAATAGAATTATTGTTTTGTAGGATCTTTGCTCAAGATATTCAAAACATGTTCAATAATCTGTTTTTCACCACCTTCATGAACATTTTGTCTAACTGCATCTGAACCAAGGCTGACAAAAATCAAATTTTTATCCCCAAGCGGGAATGTAATTCGCGATATTTTTTCAAATTTGGCAACAGCATACAACCCATGTCCAATTTTTGGAATCAATTTATTTCTTCCTTTCCATGCAACAGACGCTCTTTTCAAAGAGTCAGCAGTTTCTTCAGCAGACAAGTAATTTGTAACCCCTTCTCTATGGCTTGTAGCTAAAATGACCCCATCACTGTCGGTAACCAGACTATGTCTAATGTTTACATCTGAATCCATAATCCTCTTCAAAAGAACTACAAAATCCATAAACATTGATAATACAAAATATTACTTAAATTTATTTACGAATCTCAGAAATAGTACTGCGACATTAGATTTATTTTAGTATTCTTTCAGGGTTAATTGTAAAAAAATAATCATAAATCTCGGAATTTTACTAAATTGTAAAAATATGATGCGTTAGTTTCAATTGTTCCTTTTTTTGGGATTTTTTGCAGACCCATATTCCTTGATTCTAATGCTGCTTGTGCAGCACCCCCAGCAAAACAAAGTGCCCACAAAAAGTCTTTTTCTTTAAGCATAGTACAAGTAAAAGCAGTACAAAAAATATCACCAATGCCAGTTGTATCATGAATATTCTGATTTGGTAACATTATAGAATAAATTTTATCTTTTACCAGTAAGGACACATTAGTTTTATCAGTTAACAACACATGTTTAATTCCTTTTTTCTGCAATGCTAACATCATTTCATCATTAGTTCCATTGACTATCTGACTTGATTCTTCAGGGTTAACCTTTATTGCATCAACATTAGTAAAATCAAGCTTAGTTTTTTCCAAGAAAATATTATTTTGAGAATCTTTTCGTCTCAAAAATCCCTGAGGATCAACGAAAAGGAAATTCGAATCACTCTTAATTTTTTGAAATATCTCATCAGATATCTCATGATAAATAGGACTTATAATGTGAGCATCAGCATCACTTTGGGAATAATCAATTTTTTCACATTCATTTTCAAGTTTCAGAGTTCTATCAGAGCCAGTAATTGAAATAGCAAATTTTGTTGTATTTATTTGGGATTCTGAATTTACAAGATTAATTTTATCATCATTCAAGTATTGTTTTGGGAAATCAGGGCCAAACTTTGTGTACAAATCTACATCAAACTTGAATTGTCTGGCAGTTATTCCAGAATAACAAGCAGCCCCACCAATTTGCTCATAGTTATTTTCATCAATAGTTATTGTATCAATTGCACAATGAGAAAAAACAGCTAGTTTCATTTCTTCTTGATTATAATTAGTATGGATTTAGTTTTTTGCATTTTTTTCAGCAATACACCCCTCACAAATTATCTCACCATGAATAATTACCACATCTACTCCAGATCTGAAACAAGTATGGGAAAGACCACGCATGATATATCAATTGAATTTATTCGATCTAAGATTAAAACATGTATGATTTTTATCCAAAATACAGACACAAAATAATTAATTTTGTAACTGAAAAACTCCATGACTTTTAAGATTAAGCGTATTGACTATTGTCTGCGGTATCCCAAAATCAGTTCGCCTCTTACTCCACATCGTATTCTTCTCCTGTTTGCTCATCAATAACTCTTGTTCCTTTCTCTGGCATCTTTCGTGCATATGCTTTTGCAAGAGTTTCCAGATTGTCCCAGTCAAGTGACATGTGTGGCTTTATATGATTATACCAGTGGACTAGCTCATTGATGGTACCAAACCATTTCTACTTTCTTTGAATCTCACCATGGAATCATTCCATTAGTTTGCAGATGATTTACTCTTGCCATGATGTGTTTTATCTCTAGTCTGACTAGTTCCTGCTCAAAGCGTGATGCACCTTTTTTCTTGTATTCTGTTTGATTTGCATAAAATTGGGAAACTGTGATCAGTTAGAATTGATGTGGGTCTGCCATGCTTTGCAATTGCTTTTTTGAGAACCAGAATAGCGTTATCTGTTGTAGCTTTTGCAAACACACCATGATTAATGATGAATCGTGATGCGTCATCCTGATAACACAAGAACCACCTTCTATCATCTAACTGCTTCCAGTCAGTGTGCCCGCATGGAATTAGAATATGTTCTCTCAAATCTTATCCTGGTTTTTTCAATATTGGAACTGTTCCTGTACTGCGATATTATGAGTACAATTTCTGCACCCAACGTGTTGATATCTTCATGGATGAGGCAACATCTGCATTTTTCATCCCATCTTCCTTTTGCTCTGATTATCCATGATACTTTGATTGGATCTAATTTCTGCATAATTCGATGATTCTTGGCCTCTGTTCCATACGTATCGTGATTTTAGTCTAGAAATTATGGGGTTAACTAATTTCAGGATAATAGAATCTTTTGGTAAATGGTAAGGGCGTATTTAAAGGGAAATCTGAAGAACTGCTTGTTCATCCAGAATTGGGAAAACTATACTTGGGAATTAATTAGTTTATTGTAATAGAGTTTCATCACTTTGGGTGTACTTTTCTAATATTACCCAAACCTCTAATTCCCCATATCTCATAGTCAGTTTGAGCCAAATCTCCTGCGGCGTTAAGTTTTGTAGAACCAATTGCACCAGAATAGTCTCTTCTCACGTATCATTTCTGCCTCATCCATTCACCGTAGGAGGAAAAGTCCTCAGTACAGTTTTAACACTTCTTGGATTGCTTGTTTTTTTCTGCCAACTCACAGAACAGCTCAATCTGCATGGTATCATATTTTCATACTCGTCTCAGTTACAAGACGTCCTCTAATTTTTTGTGAGATTACGACCATCTAAGGGTTACAATAATTGGTGCCATTCAGATATTTCATCTAAGGTATTTCATCTAAGGTATTTCATCTAAGGTATTTCATCTAAGGTATTTCATCTAAGGTATTTCATCTAAGGTATTTCATCTAAGGTATTTCATCTAAGGTATTTCATCTAAGGTATTTCATCTAAGGTATTTCATCTAAGGTATTTCATCTAAGGTATAATCATTAATGGTAGGATACAAAAGATTCATGATTGCAAGTGCCTTTTCATATTCTATATATAATTCCTCAGATAGCACATCAGTTTTACTTGCAGAGGAATATACATCATCAAAGTCATATGAGAAAGTATCAGGTAGCACGCCAGACAGTGCTGCAGAGTCAAAGATTAGGGTGGCTCTATCACTTTCTTGCTCTATTAGTTGTGCAAAGCTAGAGTGGGTCCTAGTCAATACAGTATTTGGTGCATCATTGTGCCGGGTAAATTCAGGTGTTGTGATTTGGAACCAACTGCCAACATCATTGTTACTCCATAGGTATCCATACTGGTCCTCCCAGATATTGTATCGTCGGTCCTGCTGGGTTAGTAAAATGGCATCAGCATCAGATTGAGAGCTTTTCTTATCGATAAAGGAATGTGTGTTTGCAGGGAGTAGTGATTCTCCAGTAAACTCTACACCGTTGTTGATATAAGTGGTATGAGAACGCCTGTCATCATCCATTGCCATAATCGATAGTGTATTGTGCTTTAGCGGTGCAGTTACACTGAAAAATATACTAGTCAAATAGCACGGTTTTGCATTATCTGTAGTAGAGCACTGTACAGGCATTATACTTGCACTGGTGCTGTTTTCAATTATCAATCCTTCTGTTTGTTTATGTGTTATATTGGTAATGTCATAATCTGCAGGATTTGTATAGTTTCTATTTAGTGTGAGATGAATATCAGCTTCTGCATGTATGCTATCACCGATTCGAGGAACACCTAAAGATAACACAATCCACTTTAATGGATTTACAGCATATGACTTTATTTGTACAACGTTATCCTCACCAATTATACTGCTTGTTAGTGGGAAATCAGTGTGCCAGTTATCAGTGATGGTGATGGTATTATTGTTAAAGGAGAATCCATCCTGTACGATTTGAGCATGAGAATGGTGGGATTTACCAAACGTTGGCTTTAGTGCCCAGTCATTGTTGCTGCCTGATTTCTTTAAATCACTAGGAATTGGAACAAGTGTCATGATAACAGAATCAGATGCAGTATTTTCTGCTGCATCAACAGCTGTTGCAGTAAAGGTGTTGGCACCCTCAACTAGTGATACGTTTGAAATACTCCAATCGCCGTTGCTGTTAGGTGAAATAGCACTATCAGATTCTGCAGTTCCTGCAATTGTCATGGTGTCGGTATTTACAGTATCTGGTAAAGTGGTAATTGAGATTGCAGGTGCTGTGCTATCCACTACATTTACTGTTCTAGTTACAAAAGCGGCAGAATTACCTGCAGCACCATCAGTTGCAGTGTATGTAATGATGTATGTTCCTACGACATTTCTATATGCAGATGAATCAATGGATACCTCAGAGCCGTCATCAGTTGTTGCTCCGAGTTCTGTGTAATCTACACCCAACTCAATAGTTTGTGGGTTGGCTCCAGTCAATGTGATGATTGGTGCTGCATTATCCAAGGTTACAGTAACAGAATTAGAAACATCAGAGATATTGCCTGCTTGATCAGTTGCAGTTGCAGTAAAGGTGTTGGCACCTTGTATCAAAGTTACATCAACGGACCAAATGCCATCAGAATCAATGGTGACAGTGGATGTCAAGACATTGTCATTTTGGGTCAGTGTTACAGTGGAACCTTCAACTGTGGTTCCGGTAATTGTTATGGTGTTTTCATTTGTCAGAGTTTGTAAAGTGATTACTGGTGCGACAGGTGCTGTGGTGTCAACTACGTTTACAGTTCGAGTTGCTGTTGCTTGGTTTGTGCCATCAGTTGCAGTGTATGTAATGATGTATGTTCCTACGACATTTCTATATGCAGATGAATCAATGGATACCTCAGAGCCGTCATCAGTTGTTGCTCCGAGTTCTGTGTAATTTGCACCCAACTCGATAGTTTGTGGGTTGGCTCCAGTCAATGTGATGATTGGTGCTGTGGTGTCAACTACGTTTACAGTTCGAGTTGCTGTTGCTTGGTTTGTGCCATCAGTTGCAGTGTATGTAATGATGTATGTTCCTACGACATTTCTATATGCAGATGAATCAATGGATACCACAGAGCCGTCATCAGTTGTTGCTCCGAGTTCTGTGTAATCTACACCCAACTCAATAGTTTGTGGGTTAGCTCCAGTCAATGTGATGATTGGTGCTGTGGTGTCAACTACGTTTACAGTTCGAGTTGCTGTTGCTTGGTTTGTGCCATCAGTTGCAGTGTATGTAATGATGTATGTTCCTACGACATTTCTATATGCAGATGAATCAACGGATACCACAGAGCCGTCATCAGTTGTTGCTCCGAGTTCTGTGTAATCTGCACCCGACTCAATAGTTTGTGGGTTAGCTCCAGTCAATGTGATGATTGGTGCTGTATTATCCAGGGTTACAGTAACAGAATTAGAAACATCAGAGATATTGCCTGCTTGATCAGTTGTAGTTGCAGTAAAGGTGTTGGCACCTTGTATCAAAGTTACATCAACAGACCAAATGCCATCAGAATCAATGGTGACAGTGGATGTCAAGACATTGTCATTTTGGGTCAGTGTTACAGTGGAACCTTCAACTGTGGTTCCGGTAATTGTTATGGTGTTTTCATTTGTCAGAGTTGTTTGTAAAGTGATTACTGGTGCGACAGGTGCTGTGGTGTCAACTACGTTTACAGTTCGAGTTGCTGTTGCTTGGTTTGTGCCATCAGTTGCAGTGTATGTAATGATGTATGTTCCTACGACATTTCTATATGCAGATGAATCAACGGATACCACAGAGCCGTCATCAGTTGTTGCTCCGAGTTCTGTGTAATCTGCACCCGACTCAATAGTTTGTGGGTTGGCTCCAGTCAATGTGATGATTGGTGCTGTATTATCCAGGGTTACAGTAACAGAATTAGAAACATCAGAGATATTGCCTGCTTGATCAGTTGTAGTTGCAGTAAAGGTGTTGGCACCTTGTATCAAAGTTACATCAACAGACCAAATGCCATCAGAACTGGTAATGATAGTAGGTGTCAAAGCAATATTATTTTGGATCAGTGTTACAGTGGAACCTTCAACTGTGGTTCCGGTAATTGTTATGGTATTTTCATTTGTCAGAGTTGTTTGTAAAGTGATTACTGGTGCGACATGTGCTGTATTATCCAGAGTTACAGTAACAGAATTAGAAACATCAGAGATATTGCCTGCTTGATCAGTTGCAGTTGCAGTAAAGGTGTTGTCACCTTGTATCAAAGTTACATCAACGGACCAAATGCCATCAGAATCAATGGTGACAGTGGATGTCAAGACATTGTCATTTTGGGTCAGTGTTACAGTGGAACCTTCAACTGTAGTTCCGGTAATTGTTATGGTGTTTTCATTTGTCAGAGTTGTTTGTAAAGTGATTACTGGTGCGACAGGTGCTGTATTATCCAGAGTTACAGTAACAGAATTAGAAACATCAGAGATATTGCCTGCTTGATCAGTTGCAGTTGCAGTAAAGGTGTTGTCACCTTGTATCAAAGTTACATCAACGGACCAAATGCCATCAGAATCAATGGTGACAGTGGATGTCAAGACATTGTCATTTTGGGTCAGTGTTACAGTGGAACCTTCAACTGTAGTTCCGGTAATTGTTATGGTGTTTTCATTTGTCAGAGTTGTTTGTAAAGTGATTACTGGTGCGACAGGTGCTGTGGTGTCAACTACGTTTACAGTTCGAGTTGCTGTTGCTTGGTTTGTGCCATCAGTTGCAGTGTATGTAATGATGTATGTTCCTACGACATTTCTATATGCAGATGAATCAACGGATACCACAGAGCCGTCATCAGTTGTTGCTCCGAGTTCTGTGTAATCTGCACCCGACTCAATAGTTTGTGGATTGGCTCCAGTCAATGTGATGATTGGTGCTGTGGTGTCAACTACGTTTACAGTTCGAGTTGCTGTTGCTTGGTTTGTGCCATCAGTTGCAGTGTATGTAATGATGTATGTTCCTACGACATTTCTATATGCAGATGAATCAATGGATACATCAGAGCCGTCATCAGTTGTTGCTCCGAGTTCTGTGTAATCTGCACCCGACTCAATAGTTTGTGGGTTGGCTCCAGTCAATGTGATGATTGGTGCTGCATTATCCAGGGTTACAGTAACAGAATTAGAAACATCAGAGATATTGTCTGCTTGATCAGTTGCAGTTGCAGTAAAGGTGTTGGCACCTTGTATCAAAGTTACATCAACAGACCAAATGCCATCAGAATCAATGGTGACAGTGGATGTCAAGACATTGTCATTTTGGGTCAGTGTTACAGTGGAACCTTCAACTGTGGTTCCGGTAATTGTTATGGTGTTTTCATTTGTCAGAGTTGTTTGTAAAGTGATTACTGGTGCGACAGGTGCTGCATTATCCAAGGTTACAGTAACAGAATTAGAAACATCAGAGATATTGCCTGCTTGATCAGTTGCAGTTGCAGTAAAGGTGTTGGCACCTTGTATCAAAGTTACATCAACGGACCAAATGCCATCAGAATCAATGGTGACAGTGGATGTCAAGACATTGTCATTTTGGGTCAGTGTTACAGTGGAACCTTCAACTGTGGTTCCGGTAATTGTTATGGTATTTTCATTTGTCAGAGTTGTTTGTAAAGTGATTACTGGTGCATCAGGTGCTGTATTATCCAGAGTTACAGTAACAGAATTAGAAACATCAGAGATATTGCCTGCTTGATCAGTTGCAGTTGCAGTAAAGGTGTTGGCACCTTGTATCAAAGTTACATCAACGGACCAAATGCCATCAGAATCAATGGTGACAGTGGATGTCAAGACATTGTCATTTTGGGTCAGTGTTACAGTGGAACCTTCAACTGTGGTTCCGGTAATTGTTATGGTGTTTTCATTTGTCAGAGTTGTAGGTGGAGTGATTACTGGTGCATCAGGTGCTGTATTATCCAGAGTTACAGTAACAGAATTAGAAACATCAGAGATATTGCCTGCTTGATCAGTTGCAGTTGCAGTAAAGGTGTTGTCACCTTGTATCAAAGTTACATCAACGGACCAAATGCCATCAGAATCAATGGTGACAGTGGATGTCAAGACATTGTCATTTTGGGTCAGTGTTACAGTGGAACCTTCAACTGTGGTTCCGGTAATTGTTATGGTGTTTTCATTTGTCAGAGTTGTTTGTAAAGTGATTACTGGTGCGACAGGTGCTGTGGTGTCAACTACGTTTACAGTTCGAGTTGCTGTTGCTTGGTTTGTGCCATCAGTTGCAGTGTATGTAATGATGTATGTTCCTACGACATTTCTATATGCAGATGAATCAACGGATACCACAGAGCCGTCATCAGTTGTTGCTCCGAGTTCTGTGTAATCTGCACCCGACTCAATAGTTTGTGGATTGGCTCCAGTCAATGTGATGATTGGTGCTGTGGT
Source organism: Candidatus Nitrosopumilus sp. (assembly GCA_965262905.1). GTDB lineage: Archaea > Thermoproteota > Nitrososphaeria > Nitrososphaerales > Nitrosopumilaceae > Nitrosopumilus. Next base: position 17,625 of record OZ253567.1, on the reverse strand, counting down.
GTCAACTACGTTTACAGTTCGAGTTGCTGTTGCTTGGTTTGTGCCATCAGTTGCAGTGTATGTAATGATGTATGTTCCTACGACATTTCTATATGCAGATGAATCAACGGATACCACAGAGCCGTCATCAGTTGTTGCTCCGAGTTCTGTGTAATCTGCACCCGACTCAATAGTTTGTGGGTTGGCTCCAGTCAATGTGATGATTGGTGCTGTATTATCCAGGGTTACAGTAACAGAATTAGAAACATCAGAGATATTGCCTGCTTGATCAGTTGTAGTTGCAGTAAAGGTGTTGGCACCTTGTATCAAAGTTACATCAACAGACCAAATGCCATCAGAATCAATGGTGACAGTGGATGTCAAGACATTGTCATTTTGGGTCAGTGTTACAGTGGAACCTTCAACTGTGGTTCCGGTAATTGTTATGGTGTTTTCATTTGTCAGAGTTGTTTGTAAAGTGATTACTGGTGCGACAGGTGCTGTATTATCCAGAGTTACAGTAACAGAATTAGAAACATCAGAGATATTGCCTGCTTGATCAGTTGCAGTTGCAGTAAAGGTGTTGGCACCTTGTATCAAAGTTACATCAACGGACCAAATGCCATCAGAATCAATGGTGACAGTGGATGTCAAGACATTGTCATTTTGGGTCAGTGTTACAGTGGAACCTTCAACTGTGGTTCCGGTAATTGTTATGGTATTTTCATTTGTCAGAGTTGTTTGTAAAGTGATTACTGGTGCGACAGGTGCTGTGGTGTCAACTACGTTTACAGTTCGAGTTGCTGTTGCTTGGTTTGTGCCATCAGTTGCAGTGTATGTAATGATGTATGTTCCTACGACATTTCTATATGCAGATGAATCAACGGATACCACAGAGCCGTCATCAGTTGTTGCTCCGAGTTCTGTGTAATCTGCACCCGACTCAATAGTTTGTGGATTGGCTCCAGTCAATGTGATGATTGGTGCTGTGGTGTCAACTACGTTTACAGTTCGAGTTGCTGTTGCTTGGTTTGTGCCATCAGTTGCAGTGTATGTAATGATGTATGTTCCTACGACATTTCTATATGCAGATGAATCAATGGATACATCAGAGCCGTCATCAGTTGTTGCTCCGAGTTCTGTGTAATCTGCACCCGACTCAATAGTTTGTGGGTTGGCTCCAGTCAATGTGATGATTGGTGCTGCATTATCCAGGGTTACAGTAACAGAATTAGAAACATCAGAGATATTGCCTGCTTGATCAGTTGCAGTTGCAGTAAAGGTGTTGGCACCTTGTATCAAAGTTACATCAACGGACCAAATGCCATCAGAATCAATGGTGACAGTGGATGTCAAGACATTGTCATTTTGGGTCAGTGTTACAGTGGAACCTTCAACTGTGGTTCCGGTAATTGTTATGGTGTTTTCATTTGTCAGAGTTGTTTGTAAAGTGATTACTGGTGCGACAGGTGCTGTATTATCCAGGGTTACAGTAACAGAATTAGAAACATCAGAGATATTGCCTGCTTGATCAGTTGTAGTTGCAGTAAAGGTGTTGGCACCTTGTATCAAAGTTACATCAACGGACCAAGTGCCATCAGAACTGGTAATGATAGTAGGTGTCAAAGCAATATTATTTTGGATCAGTGTTACAGTGGAACCTTCAACTGTGGTTCCGGTAATTGTTATGGTGTTTTCATTTGTCAGAGTTGTAGGTGGAGTGATTACTGGTGCGACATGTGCTGTATTATCCAGAGTTACAGTAACAGAATTAGAAACATCAGAGATATTGCCTGCTTGATCAGTTGCAGTTGCAGTAAAGGTGTTGGCACCTTGTATCAAAGTTACATCAACGGACCAAATGCCATCAGAATCAATGGTGACAGTGGATGTCAAGACATTGTCATTTTGGGTCAGTGTTACAGTGGAACCTTCAACTGTGGTTCCGGTAATTGTTATGGTGTTTTCATTTGTCAGAGTTGTTTGTAAAGTGATTACTGGTGCGACAGGTGCTGTGGTGTCAACTACGTTTACAGTTCGAGTTGCTGTTGCTTGGTTTGTGCCATCAGTTGCAGTGTATGTAATGATGTATGTTCCTACGACATTTCTATATGCAGATGAATCAACGGATACATCAGAGCCGTCATCAGTTGTTGCTCCGAGTTCTGTGTAATCTGCACCCGACTCAATAGTTTGTGGATTGGCTCCAATCAATGTGATGATTGGTGCTGTGGTGTCAACTACGTTTACAGTTCGAGTTGCTGTTGCTTGGTTTGTGCCATCAGTTGCAGTGTATGTAATGATGTATGTTCCTACGACATTTCTATATGCAGATGAATCAATGGATACATCAGAGCCGTCATCAGTTGTTGCTCCGAGTTCTGTGTAATCTGCACCCGACTCAATAGTTTGTGGGTTGGCTCCAGTCAATGTGATGATTGGTGCTGCATTATCCAGGGTTACAGTAACAGAATTAGAAACATCAGAGATATTGTCTGCTTGATCAGTTGCAGTTGCAGTAAAGGTGTTGGCACCTTGTATCAAAGTTACATCAACAGACCAAATGCCATCAGAATCAATGGTGACAGTGGATGTCAAGACATTGTCATTTTGGGTCAGTGTTACAGTGGAACCTTCAACTGTGGTTCCGGTAATTGTTATGGTGTTTTCATTTGTCAGAGTTGTTTGTAAAGTGATTACTGGTGCGACAGGTGCTGTATTATCCAGAGTTACAGTAACAGAATTAGAAACATCAGAGATATTGCCTGCTTGATCAGTTGCAGTTGCAGTAAAGGTGTTGTCACCTTGTATCAAAGTTACATCAACGGACCAAATGCCATCAGAACTGGTAATGATAGTAGGTGTCAAAGCAATATCATTTTGGGTCAGTGTTACAGTGGAACCTTCAACTGTGGTTCCGGTAATTGTTATGGTATTTTCATTTGTCAGAGTTGTTTGTAAAGTGATTACTGGTGCATCAGGTGCTGTATTATCCAGAGTTACAGTAACAGAATTAGAAACATCAGAGATATTGCCTGCTTGATCAGTTGCAGTTGCAGTAAAGGTGTTGGCACCTTGTATCAAAGTTACATCAACGGACCAAATGCCATCAGAATCAATGGTGACAGTGGATGTCAAGACATTGTCATTTTGGGTCAGTGTTACAGTGGAACCTTCAACTGTGGTTCCGGTAATTGTTATGGTGTTTTCATTTGTCAGAGTTGTTTGTAAAGTGATTACTGGTGCGACAGGTGCTGTGGTGTCAACTACGTTTACAGTTCGAGTTGCTGTTGCTTGGTTTGTGCCATCAGTTGCAGTGTATGTAATGATGTATGTTCCTACGACATTTCTATATGCAGATGAATCAACGGATACCACAGAGCCGTCATCAGTTGTTGCTCCGAGTTCTGTGTAATCTGCACCCGACTCAATAGTTTGTGGGTTGGCTCCAGTCAATGTGATGATTGGTGCTGTATTATCCAGGGTTACAGTAACAGAATTAGAAACATCAGAGATATTGCCTGCTTGATCAGTTGTAGTTGCAGTAAAGGTGTTGGCACCTTGTATCAAAGTTACATCAACGGACCAAATGCCATCAGAATCAATGGTGACAGTGGATGTCAAGACATTGTCATTTTGGGTCAGTGTTACAGTGGAACCTTCAACTGTGGTTCCGGTAATTGTTATGGTGTTTTCATTTGTCAGAGTTGTTTGTAAAGTGATTACTGGTGCGACAGGTGCTGTATTATCCAGAGTTACAGTAACAGAATTAGAAACATCAGAGATATTGCCTGCTTGATCAGTTGCAGTTGCAGTAAAGGTGTTGGCACCTTGTATCAAAGTTACATCAACGGACCAAATGCCATCAGAATCAATGGTGACAGTGGATGTCAAGACATTGTCATTTTGGGTCAGTGTTACAGTGGAACCTTCAACTGTGGTTCCGGTAATTGTTATGGTATTTTCATTTGTCAGAGTTGTAGGTGGAGTGATTACTGGTGCATCAGGTGCTGTATTATCCAGAGTTACAGTAACAGAATTAGAAACATCAGAGATATTGCCTGCTTGATCAGTTGCAGTTGCAGTAAAGGTGTTGTCACCTTGTATCAAAGTTACATCAACGGACCAAATGCCATCAGAATCAATGGTGACAGTGGATGTCAAGACATTGTCATTTTGGGTCAGTGTTACAGTGGAACCTTCAACTGTGGTTCCGGTAATTGTTATGGTGTTTTCATTTGTCAGAGTTGTTTGTAAAGTGATTACTGGTGCGACAGGTGCTGTGGTGTCAACTACGTTTACAGTTCGAGTTGCTGTTGCTTGGTTTGTGCCATCAGTTGCAGTGTATGTAATGATGTATGTTCCTACGACATTTCTATATGCAGATGAATCAACGGATACCACAGAGCCGTCATCAGTTGTTGCTCCGAGTTCTGTGTAATCTGCACCCGACTCAATAGTTTGTGGGTTGGCTCCAGTCAATGTGATGATTGGTGCTGTATTATCCAGGGTTACAGTAACAGAATTAGAAACATCAGAGATATTGCCTGCTTGATCAGTTGCAGTTGCAGTAAAGGTGTTGTCACCTTGTATCAAAGTTACATCAACTGACCAAATGCCATCAGAACTGGTAATGATAGTAGGTGTCAAGACATTGTCATTTTGGGTCAGTGTTACAGTGGAACCTTCAACTGTGGTTCCGGTAATTGTTATGGTGTTTTCATTTGTCAGAGTTGTTTGTAAAGTGATTACTGGTGCGACAGGTGCTGTATTATCCAGGGTTACAGTAACAGAATTAGAAACATCAGAGATATTGCCTGCTTGATCAGTTGTAGTTGCAGTAAAGGTGTTGGCACCTTGTATCAAAGTTACATCAACGGACCAAGTGCCATCAGAACTGGTAATGATAGTAGGTGTCAAAGCAATATTATTTTGGGTCAGTGTTACAGTGGAACCTTCAACTGTGGTTCCGGTAATTGTTATGGTGTTTTCATTTGTCAGAGTTGTTTGTAAAGTGATTACTGGTGCATCAGGTGCTGTATTATCCAGAGTTACAGTAACAGAATTAGAAACATCAGAGATATTGCCTGCTTGATCAGTTGCAGTTGCAGTAAAGGTGTTGGCACCTTGTATCAAAGTTACATCAACGGACCAAATGCCATCAGAATCAATGGTGACAGTGGATGTCAAGACATTGTCATTTTGGGTCAGTGTTACAGTGGAACCTTCAACTGTGGTTCCGGTAATTGTTATGGTGTTTTCATTTGTCAGAGTTGTTTGTAAAGTGATTACTGGTGCGACAGGTGCTGTATTATCCAGAGTTACAGTAACAGAATTAGAAACATCAGAGATATTGCCTGCTTGATCAGTTGCAGTTGCAGTAAAGGTGTTGGCACCTTGTATCAAAGTTACATCAACGGACCAAATGCCATCAGAATCAATGGTGACAGTGGATGTCAAGACATTGTCATTTTGGGTCAGTGTTACAGTGGAACCTTCAACTGTGGTTCCGGTAATTGTTATGGTATTTTCATTTGTCAGAGTTGTTTGTAAAGTGATTACTGGTGCGACAGGTGCTGTATTATCCAGAGTTACAGTAACAGAATTAGAAACATCAGAGATATTGCCTGCTTGATCAGTTGCAGTTGCAGTAAAGGTGTTGTCCCCTTGTATCAAAGTTACATCAACGGACCAAATGCCATCAGAATCAATGGTGACAGTGGATGTCAAGACATTGTCATTTTGGGTCAGTGTTACAGTGGAACCTTCAACTGTGGTTCCGGTAATTGTTATGGTATTTTCATTTGTCAGAGTTGTTTGTAAAGTGATTACTGGTGCGACAGGTGCTGTATTATCCAGAGTTACAGTAACAGAATTAGAAACATCAGAGATATTGCCTGCTTGATCAGTTGCAGTTGCAGTAAAGGTGTTGTCCCCTTGTATCAAAGTTACATCAACGGACCAAATGCCATCAGAATCAATGGTGACAGTGGATGTCAAGACATTGTCATTTTGGGTCAGTGTTACAGTGGAACCTTCAACTGTGGTTCCGGTAATTGTTATGGTGTTTTCATTTGTCAGAGTTGTTTGTAAAGTGATTACTGGTGCGACAGGTGCTGTGGTGTCAACTACGTTTACAGTTCGAGTTGCTGTTGCTTGGTTTGTGCCATCAGTTGCAGTGTATGTAATGATGTATGTTCCTACGACATTTCTATATGCAGATGAATCAATGGATACCACAGAGCCGTCATCAGTTGTTGCTCCGAGTTCTGTGTAATCTGCACCCGACTCAATAGTTTGTGGATTGGCTCCAGTCAATGTGATGATTGGTGCTGTATTATCCAGAGTTACAGTAACAGAATTAGAAACATCAGAGATATTGCCTGCTTGATCAGTTGCAGTTGCAGTAAAGGTGTTGTCACCTTGTATCAAAGTTACATCAACGGACCAAATGCCATCAGAATCAATGGTGACAGTGGATGTCAAGACATTGTCATTTTGGGTCAGTGTTACAGTGGAACCTTCAACTGTGGTTCCGGTAATTGTTATGGTGTTTTCATTTGTCAGAGTTGTTTGTAAAGTGATTACTGGTGCGACAGGTGCTGTATTATCCAGAGTTACAGTAACAGAATTAGAAACATCAGAGATATTGCCTGCTTGATCAGTTGCAGTTGCAGTAAAGGTGTTGTCACCTTGTATCAAAGTTACATCAACGGACCAAATGCCATCAGAATCAATGGTGACAGTGGATGTCAAGACATTGTCATTTTGGGTCAGTATTACAGTGGAACCTTCAACTGTGGTTCCGGTAATTGTTATGGTATTTTCATTTGTCAGAGTTGTTTGTAAAGTGATTACTGGTGCGACAGGTGCTGTGGTGTCAACTACGTTTACAGTTCGAGTTGCTGTTGCTTGGTTTGTGCCATCAGTTGCAGTGTATGTAATGATGTATGTTCCTACGACATTTCTATATGCAGATGAATCAACGGATACCACAGAGCCGTCATCAGTTGTTGCTCCGAGTTCTGTGTAATCTGCACCCGACTCAATAGTTTGTGGATTGGCTCCAGTCAATGTGATGATTGGTGCTGTGGTGTCAACTACGTTTACAGTTCGAGTTGCTGTTGCTTGGTTTGTGCCATCAGTTGCAGTGTATGTAATGATGTATGTTCCTACGACATTTCTATATGCAGATGAATCAATGGATACCACAGAGCCGTCATCAGTTGTTGCTCCGAGTTCTGTGTAATCTGCACCCGACTCAATAGTTTGTGGGTTGGCTCCAGTCAATGTGATGATTGGTGCTGCATTATCCAGGGTTACAGTAACAGAATTAGAAACATCAGAGATATTGTCTGCTTGATCAGTTGCAGTTGCAGTAAAGGTGTTGGCACCTTGTATCAAAGTTACATCAACAGACCAAATGCCATCAGAATCAATGGTGACAGTGGATGTCAAGACATTGTCATTTTGGGTCAGTGTTACAGTGGAACCTTCAACTGTGGTTCCGGTAATTGTTATGGTGTTTTCATTTGTCAGAGTTGTTTGTAAAGTGATTACTGGTGCGACAGGTGCTGTATTATCCAGAGTTACAGTAACAGAATTAGAAACATCAGAGATATTGCCTGCTTGATCAGTTGCAGTTGCAGTAAAGGTGTTGTCACCTTGTATCAAAGTTACATCAACGGACCAAATGCCATCAGAATCAATGGTGACAGTGGATGTCAAGACATTGTCATTTTGGGTCAGTGTTACAGTGGAACCTTCAACTGTAGTTCCGGTAATTGTTATGGTGTTTTCATTTGTCAGAGTTGTAGGTGGAGTGATTACTGGTGCATCAGGTGCTGTGGTGTCAACTACGTTTACAGTTCGAGTTGCTGTTGCTTGGTTTGTGCCATCAGTTGCAGTGTATGTAATGATGTATGTTCCTACGACATTTCTATATGCAGATGAATCAACGGATACCACAGAGCCGTCATCAGTTGTTGCTCCGAGTTCTGTGTAATCTGCACCCGACTCAATAGTTTGTGGATTGGCTCCAGTCAATGTGATGATTGGTGCTGTGGTGTCAACTACGTTTACAGTTCGAGTTGCTGTTGCTTGGTTTGTGCCATCAGTTGCAGTGTATGTAATGATGTATGTTCCTACGACATTTCTATATGCAGATGAATCAATGGATACATCAGAGCCGTCATCAGTTGTTGCTCCGAGTTCTGTGTAATCTGCACCCGACTCAATAGTTTGTGGGTTGGCTCCAGTCAATGTGATGATTGGTGCTGCATTATCCAGGGTTACAGTAACAGAATTAGAAACATCAGAGATATTGCCTGCTTGATCAGTTGCAGTTGCAGTAAAGGTGTTGGCACCTTGTATCAAAGTTACATCAACGGACCAAATGCCATCAGAATCAATGGTGACAGTGGATGTCAAGACATTGTCATTTTGGGTCAGTGTTACAGTGGAACCTTCAACTGTGGTTCCGGTAATTGTTATGGTGTTTTCATTTGTCAGAGTTGTTTGTAAAGTGATTACTGGTGCGACAGGTGCTGTATTATCCAGGGTTACAGTAACAGAATTAGAAACATCAGAGATATTGCCTGCTTGATCAGTTGTAGTTGCAGTAAAGGTGTTGGCACCTTGTATCAAAGTTACATCAACGGACCAAGTGCCATCAGAACTGGTAATGATAGTAGGTGTCAAAGCAATATTATTTTGGATCAGTGTTACAGTGGAACCTTCAACTGTGGTTCCGGTAATTGTTATGGTGTTTTCATTTGTCAGAGTTGTTTGTAAAGTGATTACTGGTGCGACATGTGCTGTATTATCCAGAGTTACAGTAACAGAATTAGAAACATCAGAGATATTGCCTGCTTGATCAGTTGCAGTTGCAGTAAAGGTGTTGGCACCTTGTATCAAAGTTACATCAACGGACCAAATGCCATCAGAATCAATGGTGACAGTGGATGTCAAGACATTGTCATTTTGGGTCAGTGTTACAGTGGAACCTTCAACTGTGGTTCCGGTAATTGTTATGGTGTTTTCATTTGTCAGAGTTGTTTGTAAAGTGATTACTGGTGCGACAGGTGCTGTGGTGTCAACTACGTTTACAGTTCGAGTTGCTGTTGCTTGGTTTGTGCCATCAGTTGCAGTGTATGTAATGATGTATGTTCCTACGACATTTCTATATGCAGATGAATCAACGGATACATCAGAGCCGTCATCAGTTGTTGCTCCGAGTTCTGTGTAATCTGCACCCGACTCAATAGTTTGTGGATTGGCTCCAATCAATGTGATGATTGGTGCTGTGGTGTCAACTACGTTTACAGTTCGAGTTGCTGTTGCTTGGTTTGTGCCATCAGTTGCAGTGTATGTAATGATGTATGTTCCTACGACATTTCTATATGCAGATGAATCAATGGATACATCAGAGCCGTCATCAGTTGTTGCTCCGAGTTCTGTGTAATCTGCACCCGACTCAATAGTTTGTGGGTTGGCTCCAGTCAATGTGATGATTGGTGCTGCATTATCCAGGGTTACAGTAACAGAATTAGAAACATCAGAGATATTGTCTGCTTGATCAGTTGCAGTTGCAGTAAAGGTGTTGGCACCTTGTATCAAAGTTACATCAACAGACCAAATGCCATCAGAATCAATGGTGACAGTGGATGTCAAGACATTGTCATTTTGGGTCAGTGTTACAGTGGAACCTTCAACTGTGGTTCCGGTAATTGTTATGGTGTTTTCATTTGTCAGAGTTGTTTGTAAAGTGATTACTGGTGCGACAGGTGCTGTATTATCCAGAGTTACAGTAACAGAATTAGAAACATCAGAGATATTGCCTGCTTGATCAGTTGCAGTTGCAGTAAAGGTGTTGTCACCTTGTATCAAAGTTACATCAACGGACCAAATGCCATCAGAACTGGTAATGATAGTAGGTGTCAAAGCAATATCATTTTGGGTCAGTGTTACAGTGGAACCTTCAACTGTGGTTCCGGTAATTGTTATGGTATTTTCATTTGTCAGAGTTGTTTGTAAAGTGATTACTGGTGCATCAGGTGCTGTATTATCCAGAGTTACAGTAACAGAATTAGAAACATCAGAGATATTGCCTGCTTGATCAGTTGCAGTTGCAGTAAAGGTGTTGGCACCTTGTATCAAAGTTACATCAACGGACCAAATGCCATCAGAATCAATGGTGACAGTGGATGTCAAGACATTGTCATTTTGGGTCAGTGTTACAGTGGAACCTTCAACTGTGGTTCCGGTAATTGTTATGGTGTTTTCATTTGTCAGAGTTGTTTGTAAAGTGATTACTGGTGCGACAGGTGCTGTGGTGTCAACTACGTTTACAGTTCGAGTTGCTGTTGCTTGGTTTGTGCCATCAGTTGCAGTGTATGTAATGATGTATGTTCCTACGACATTTCTATATGCAGATGAATCAACGGATACCACAGAGCCGTCATCAGTTGTTGCTCCGAGTTCTGTGTAATCTGCACCCGACTCAATAGTTTGTGGGTTGGCTCCAGTCAATGTGATGATTGGTGCTGTATTATCCAGGGTTACAGTAACAGAATTAGAAACATCAGAGATATTGCCTGCTTGATCAGTTGTAGTTGCAGTAAAGGTGTTGGCACCTTGTATCAAAGTTACATCAACAGACCAAATGCCATCAGAATCAATGGTGACAGTGGATGTCAAGACATTGTCATTTTGGGTCAGTGTTACAGTGGAACCTTCAACTGTGGTTCCGGTAATTGTTATGGTGTTTTCATTTGTCAGAGTTGTTTGTAAAGTGATTACTGGTGCGACAGGTGCTGTATTATCCAGAGTTACAGTAACAGAATTAGAAACATCAGAGATATTGCCTGCTTGATCAGTTGCAGTTGCAGTAAAGGTGTTGGCACCTTGTATCAAAGTTACATCAACGGACCAAATGCCATCAGAATCAATGGTGACAGTGGATGTCAAGACATTGTCATTTTGGGTCAGTGTTACAGTGGAACCTTCAACTGTGGTTCCGGTAATTGTTATGGTATTTTCATTTGTCAGAGTTGTAGGTGGAGTGATTACTGGTGCATCAGGTGCTGTATTATCCAGAGTTACAGTAACAGAATTAGAAACATCAGAGATATTGCCTGCTTGATCAGTTGCAGTTGCAGTAAAGGTGTTGTCACCTTGTATCAAAGTTACATCAACGGACCAAATGCCATCAGAATCAATGGTGACAGTGGATGTCAAGACATTGTCATTTTGGGTCAGTGTTACAGTGGAACCTTCAACTGTGGTTCCGGTAATTGTTATGGTGTTTTCATTTGTCAGAGTTGTTTGTAAAGTGATTACTGGTGCGACAGGTGCTGTGGTGTCAACTACGTTTACAGTTCGAGTTGCTGTTGCTTGGTTTGTGCCATCAGTTGCAGTGTATGTAATGATGTATGTTCCTACGACATTTCTATATGCAGATGAATCAACGGATACCACAGAGCCGTCATCAGTTGTTGCTCCGAGTTCTGTGTAATCTGCACCCGACTCAATAGTTTGTGGGTTGGCTCCAGTCAATGTGATGATTGGTGCTGTATTATCCAGGGTTACAGTAACAGAATTAGAAACATCAGAGATATTGCCTGCTTGATCAGTTGCAGTTGCAGTAAAGGTGTTGTCACCTTGTATCAAAGTTACATCAACTGACCAAATGCCATCAGAACTGGTAATGATAGTAGGTGTCAAGACATTGTCATTTTGGGTCAGTGTTACAGTGGAACCTTCAACTGTGGTTCCGGTAATTGTTATGGTGTTTTCATTTGTCAGAGTTGTTTGTAAAGTGATTACTGGTGCGACAGGTGCTGTATTATCCAGGGTTACAGTAACAGAATTAGAAACATCAGAGATATTGCCTGCTTGATCAGTTGTAGTTGCAGTAAAGGTGTTGGCACCTTGTATCAAAGTTACATCAACGGACCAAGTGCCATCAGAACTGGTAATGATAGTAGGTGTCAAAGCAATATTATTTTGGGTCAGTGTTACAGTGGAACCTTCAACTGTGGTTCCGGTAATTGTTATGGTGTTTTCATTTGTCAGAGTTGTTTGTAAAGTGATTACTGGTGCATCAGGTGCTGTATTATCCAGAGTTACAGTAACAGAATTAGAAACATCAGAGATATTGCCTGCTTGATCAGTTGCAGTTGCAGTAAAGGTGTTGGCACCTTGTATCAAAGTTACATCAACGGACCAAATGCCATCAGAATCAATGGTGACAGTGGATGTCAAGACATTGTCATTTTGGGTCAGTGTTACAGTGGAACCTTCAACTGTGGTTCCGGTAATTGTTATGGTGTTTTCATTTGTCAGAGTTGTTTGTAAAGTGATTACTGGTGCGACAGGTGCTGTATTATCCAGAGTTACAGTAACAGAATTAGAAACATCAGAGATATTGCCTGCTTGATCAGTTGCAGTTGCAGTAAAGGTGTTGGCACCTTGTATCAAAGTTACATCAACGGACCAAATGCCATCAGAATCAATGGTGACAGTGGATGTCAAGACATTGTCATTTTGGGTCAGTGTTACAGTGGAACCTTCAACTGTGGTTCCGGTAATTGTTATGGTATTTTCATTTGTCAGAGTTGTTTGTAAAGTGATTACTGGTGCGACAGGTGCTGTATTATCCAGAGTTACAGTAACAGAATTAGAAACATCAGAGATATTGCCTGCTTGATCAGTTGCAGTTGCAGTAAAGGTGTTGTCCCCTTGTATCAAAGTTACATCAACGGACCAAATGCCATCAGAATCAATGGTGACAGTGGATGTCAAGACATTGTCATTTTGGGTCAGTGTTACAGTGGAACCTTCAACTGTGGTTCCGGTAATTGTTATGGTATTTTCATTTGTCAGAGTTGTTTGTAAAGTGATTACTGGTGCGACAGGTGCTGTATTATCCAGAGTTACAGTAACAGAATTAGAAACATCAGAGATATTGCCTGCTTGATCAGTTGCAGTTGCAGTAAAGGTGTTGTCCCCTTGTATCAAAGTTACATCAACGGACCAAATGCCATCAGAATCAATGGTGACAGTGGATGTCAAGACATTGTCATTTTGGGTCAGTGTTACAGTGGAACCTTCAACTGTGGTTCCGGTAATTGTTATGGTGTTTTCATTTGTCAGAGTTGTTTGTAAAGTGATTACTGGTGCGACAGGTGCTGTGGTGTCAACTACGTTTACAGTTCGAGTTGCTGTTGCTTGGTTTGTGCCATCAGTTGCAGTGTATGTAATGATGTATGTTCCTACGACATTTCTATATGCAGATGAATCAATGGATACCACAGAGCCGTCATCAGTTGTTGCTCCGAGTTCTGTGTAATCTGCACCCGACTCAATAGTTTGTGGATTGGCTCCAGTCAATGTGATGATTGGTGCTGTATTATCCAGAGTTACAGTAACAGAATTAGAAACATCAGAGATATTGCCTGCTTGATCAGTTGCAGTTGCAGTAAAGGTGTTGTCACCTTGTATCAAAGTTACATCAACGGACCAAATGCCATCAGAATCAATGGTGACAGTGGATGTCAAGACATTGTCATTTTGGGTCAGTGTTACAGTGGAACCTTCAACTGTGGTTCCGGTAATTGTTATGGTGTTTTCATTTGTCAGAGTTGTTTGTAAAGTGATTACTGGTGCGACAGGTGCTGTATTATCCAGAGTTACAGTAACAGAATTAGAAACATCAGAGATATTGCCTGCTTGATCAGTTGCAGTTGCAGTAAAGGTGTTGTCACCTTGTATCAAAGTTACATCAACGGACCAAATGCCATCAGAATCAATGGTGACAGTGGATGTCAAGACATTGTCATTTTGGGTCAGTATTACAGTGGAACCTTCAACTGTGGTTCCGGTAATTGTTATGGTATTTTCATTTGTCAGAGTTGTTTGTAAAGTGATTACTGGTGCGACAGGTGCTGTGGTGTCAACTACGTTTACAGTTCGAGTTGCTGTTGCTTGGTTTGTGCCATCAGTTGCAGTGTATGTAATGATGTATGTTCCTACGACATTTCTATATGCAGATGAATCAACGGATACCACAGAGCCGTCATCAGTTGTTGCTCCGAGTTCTGTGTAATCTGCACCCGACTCAATAGTTTGTGGATTGGCTCCAGTCAATGTGATGATTGGTGCTGTGGTGTCAACTACGTTTACAGTTCGAGTTGCTGTTGCTTGGTTTGTGCCATCAGTTGCAGTGTATGTAATGATGTATGTTCCTACGACATTTCTATATGCAGATGAATCAATGGATACCACAGAGCCGTCATCAGTTGTTGCTCCGAGTTCTGTGTAATCTGCACCCGACTCAATAGTTTGTGGGTTGGCTCCAGTCAATGTGATGATTGGTGCTGCATTATCCAGGGTTACAGTAACAGAATTAGAAACATCAGAGATATTGTCTGCTTGATCAGTTGCAGTTGCAGTAAAGGTGTTGGCACCTTGTATCAAAGTTACATCAACAGACCAAATGCCATCAGAATCAATGGTGACAGTGGATGTCAAGACATTGTCATTTTGGGTCAGTGTTACAGTGGAACCTTCAACTGTGGTTCCGGTAATTGTTATGGTGTTTTCATTTGTCAGAGTTGTTTGTAAAGTGATTACTGGTGCGACAGGTGCTGTATTATCCAGAGTTACAGTAACAGAATTAGAAACATCAGAGATATTGCCTGCTTGATCAGTTGCAGTTGCAGTAAAGGTGTTGTCACCTTGTATCAAAGTTACATCAACGGACCAAATGCCATCAGAATCAATGGTGACAGTGGATGTCAAGACATTGTCATTTTGGGTCAGTGTTACAGTGGAACCTTCAACTGTAGTTCCGGTAATTGTTATGGTGTTTTCATTTGTCAGAGTTGTAGGTGGAGTGATTACTGGTGCATCAGGTGCTGTGGTGTCAACTACGTTTACAGTTCGAGTTGCTGTTGCTTGGTTTGTGCCATCAGTTGCAGTGTATGTAATGATGTATGTTCCTACGACATTTCTATATGCAGATGAATCAACGGATACATCAGAGCCGTCATCAGTTGTTGCTCCGAGTTCTGTGTAATCTGCACCCGACTCAATAGTTTGTGGATTGGCTCCAGTCAATGTGATGATTGGTGCTGTGGTGTCAACTACGTTTACAGTTCGAGTTGCTGTTGCTTGGTTTGTGCCATCAGTTGCAGTGTATGTAATGATGTATGTTCCTACGACATTTCTATATGCAGATGAATCAATGGATACATCAGAGCCGTCATCAGTTGTTGCTCCGAGTTCTGTGTAATCTGCACCCGACTCAATAGTTTGTGGGTTGGCTCCAGTCAATGTGATGATTGGTGCTGCATTATCCAGGGTTACAGTAACAGAATTAGAAACATCAGAGATATTGCCTGCTTGATCAGTTGCAGTTGCAGTAAAGGTGTTGGCACCTTGTATCAAAGTTACATCAACGGACCAAATGCCATCAGAATCAATGGTGACAGTGGATGTCAAGACATTGTCATTTTGGGTCAGTGTTACAGTGGAACCTTCAACTGTGGTTCCGGTAATTGTTATGGTGTTTTCATTTGTCAGAGTTGTTTGTAAAGTGATTACTGGTGCGACAGGTGCTGTATTATCCAGGGTTACAGTAACAGAATTAGAAACATCAGAGATATTGCCTGCTTGATCAGTTGTAGTTGCAGTAAAGGTGTTGGCACCTTGTATCAAAGTTACATCAACGGACCAAGTGCCATCAGAACTGGTAATGATAGTAGGTGTCAAAGCAATATTATTTTGGATCAGTGTTACAGTGGAACCTTCAACTGTGGTTCCGGTAATTGTTATGGTGTTTTCATTTGTCAGAGTTGTTTGTAAAGTGATTACTGGTGCGACATGTGCTGTATTATCCAGAGTTACAGTAACAGAATTAGAAACATCAGAGATATTGCCTGCTTGATCAGTTGCAGTTGCAGTAAAGGTGTTGGCACCTTGTATCAAAGTTACATCAACGGACCAAATGCCATCAGAATCAATGGTGACAGTGGATGTCAAGACATTGTCATTTTGGGTCAGTGTTACAGTGGAACCTTCAACTGTGGTTCCGGTAATTGTTATGGTGTTTTCATTTGTCAGAGTTGTTTGTAAAGTGATTACTGGTGCGACAGGTGCTGTGGTGTCAACTACGTTTACAGTTCGAGTTGCTGTTGCTTGGTTTGTGCCATCAGTTGCAGTGTATGTAATGATGTATGTTCCTACGACATTTCTATATGCAGATGAATCAACGGATACATCAGAGCCGTCATCAGTTGTTGCTCCGAGTTCTGTGTAATCTGCACCCGACTCAATAGTTTGTGGATTGGCTCCAATCAATGTGATGATTGGTGCTGTGGTGTCAACTACGTTTACAGTTCGAGTTGCTGTTGCTTGGTTTGTGCCATCAGTTGCAGTGTATGTAATGATGTATGTTCCTACGACATTTCTATATGCAGATGAATCAATGGATACATCAGAGCCGTCATCAGTTGTTGCTCCGAGTTCTGTGTAATCTGCACCCGACTCAATAGTTTGTGGGTTGGCTCCAGTCAATGTGATGATTGGTGCTGCATTATCCAGGGTTACAGTAACAGAATTAGAAACATCAGAGATATTGTCTGCTTGATCAGTTGCAGTTGCAGTAAAGGTGTTGGCACCTTGTATCAAAGTTACATCAACAGACCAAATGCCATCAGAATCAATGGTGACAGTGGATGTCAAGACATTGTCATTTTGGGTCAGTGTTACAGTGGAACCTTCAACTGTGGTTCCGGTAATTGTTATGGTGTTTTCATTTGTCAGAGTTGTTTGTAAAGTGATTACTGGTGCGACAGGTGCTGTATTATCCAGAGTTACAGTAACAGAATTAGAAACATCAGAGATATTGCCTGCTTGATCAGTTGCAGTTGCAGTAAAGGTGTTGTCACCTTGTATCAAAGTTACATCAACGGACCAAATGCCATCAGAACTGGTAATGATAGTAGGTGTCAAAGCAATATCATTTTGGGTCAGTGTTACAGTGGAACCTTCAACTGTGGTTCCGGTAATTGTTATGGTATTTTCATTTGTCAGAGTTGTTTGTAAAGTGATTACTGGTGCATCAGGTGCTGTATTATCCAGAGTTACAGTAACAGAATTAGAAACATCAGAGATATTGCCTGCTTGATCAGTTGCAGTTGCAGTAAAGGTGTTGGCACCTTGTATCAAAGTTACATCAACGGACCAAATGCCATCAGAATCAATGGTGACAGTGGATGTCAAGACATTGTCATTTTGGGTCAGTGTTACAGTGGAACCTTCAACTGTGGTTCCGGTAATTGTTATGGTGTTTTCATTTGTCAGAGTTGTTTGTAAAGTGATTACTGGTGCGACAGGTGCTGTGGTGTCAACTACGTTTACAGTTCGAGTTGCTGTTGCTTGGTTTGTGCCATCAGTTGCAGTGTATGTAATGATGTATGTTCCTACGACATTTCTATATGCAGATGAATCAACGGATACCACAGAGCCGTCATCAGTTGTTGCTCCGAGTTCTGTGTAATCTGCACCCGACTCAATAGTTTGTGGGTTGGCTCCAGTCAATGTGATGATTGGTGCTGTATTATCCAGGGTTACAGTAACAGA